>CAWGLT010000017.1:0-61766 GCA_963823445.1 uncultured Acidobacteriota bacterium | reverse complement strand
GGTCCACGGGCGGTCGCTCGTTGGCGAGAAAACGCTGCCCGTCCCGGCTGACGGCCCAGTTCCGGCCGGTGCTGCTTTTCACATCCACGTTGAACAGGGGCCTCGGTTTGCCGAACGTAAAAAACGTGTCGCCTGCGACATCCACGCTCGTCACGACTTCATCGGCATTGACGTAGAAGAGCTCGCGCCCGTCCTCACGCCAGAGGACATGAGACCCACCCTCGTCCGAGACCATCCAGCGCCCATCCGCGTTCGGAAACGACTGCACGTAGATCTCGGGTCTTCCGGACTCGTCGGAGTCGAAGGCGAGCCATCGACCGTCGGGAGACAAGCGGGCATTCGACTCGTTGAAGGGGCCGTTCAAAATCGGTCTGGCCTCGGAGGTCTGGGTGTTGAAGGCCCAGATGTCCCAGCCCTTGTCTCCGGGGGCCAGCCCGGAGTAGAAGATCCACTGGTCGTCGCTCGACCAGTCATCCAAGGTGATGTTCATCCCTGAGGCGAAGAGCAGCTTGGCTTCCCCCTGGCCGGACACGGCGCGTTCGTAGACCTCCCCCACCATCTTGCGCCCCGAGGCGAAGATGATCCTGCTGTCATCCCCCGACCAGAGCGGCGACCTGTCGTCGGCCGGATCGAACGAGAAGCGCGTTCGCACGTTGCGCTCGAGATCGTGCAACCAGATATCCCCGGCGTCGTGACCGATGGACACGGCGATCCGGCTGCCGTCGTGTGAAATCGCCGGTTCCCAATAGCCCGCCGGATCGCCGCTGACATCGATCAGATTGCCCTCTCGATCGCGCCAGTTCAGAAGGCTGTACGTGGCCCCCGCACCGCGCAGATGGACGAGCAGGCCGGATTCGGAGACGCCGAACTGGGCACCGCCCCAGGAGATGGCGCCGCCGGGCACGTCCGTGGCCACCGGGATCGGATCACCCGTCAACGTCGCCTCGTCGGGATCGAACGGACGGGCCATGAGCGTCGATCCGATGCGGTAGAGCAGATGCCCCTGGCTGTAGAGGGCGCGCGACTCGGATGTGAGCAACTGGCGAGTTTCGGCCGAGTCGAGAGAGCCGAGATAGATGCCGCTGTATTCGCTCCCGACCGCACTCGTGGTGCTGACCACAAAGAAGATGAAGCGTCGCCCGTCGGGCAGGAAGCTCGGCCACCGGTGCGCGACGTCGAAGCGTTCTTCGTTCAGGGTCGTGATCGGCACGGGCGTGCCGCCGCCCCCCGGGATCTTCATCAAACCCTCGCTCCATCCCCTCTGGAAGATGATGGTGCCGCTCGCGTTCCAGGTCCCGCCACGGCCGTCGCGCGTGTCGCACAGGGCAATGACCGGACCACCCCTCACATCGATCCTGTTGAGCTTGGAGTTGGCGAAAAAGGCGATCTGACTTCCGTCCGGAGACCAGAACGGGATAGCTCGCTCCATCGGTGCCGTCCAGCCGGTGGGCTTCGGCTTCCGCCAGGTCGCGGAGCCAGATGCTGCTGGTCTCGCCGGGATTGGCGCCGTTCTCGTGATTGGCGTTGGCCACGAAGGCGATCCGGCGACCATCGGGGCTCACGGCGAAGGGCGAGCCTGAGTCGAAGTCCCAACTGGCAGGGGGCATGAGTATCGACTGAACGAGAGCTTGCGGCGGCGCTTCGCGCAGGCCATGCCAGACCACGGCGGCAGCCAGCACCAGCAGGGCTGCACCGACACCGATCCAGGGCCATCTGCGGGAGGCCGGGCCGACGGTCGAGGCAGCGGTATCCTCGGCTCCCTCGTAGCCACCACGCTGAAGGGCGATCCGGGCCTCGCCGATGCTCTGCAGCCGGGTGGACGGATCACGGTCGAGGCAACGTTGCAGCAGGGCGACGAGCCAACGCGGTGTTTCGCCGGGCAGCATCGACCACTCGATCTCACTCTTCATCACGTCGGCCATCGTCTCGCTCATCGTCTCGCCCTCGAACAACTTGCAGCCGCAGAGCATCTCGAACACGAGCACTCCGAACGACCAGATGTCCGAGCGTTTGTCGACCGACTTCCCCTTCGCCTGCTCCGGGCTCATGTAGGCCGCTGTGCCCAGCACCACTCCAACTTGGGTCATGGCCCCCGTGATGGTGGGCGATGATTCCACCTCTTCACCGGTCGTGCGCGTCACCGGCGTAGGCGCGCGCCAGACCGAAATCCAGGATCTTCACGCCGCCGGCCGCGTCGACCATGATGTTGGCGGGTTTGAGGTCGCGATGCACGATGTTCTTCTCTGTGGGCCGCCTCCAACCCGGTGGCGACCTGTAGGGCGATCTCCAGCACATCCTGGAGGGGCAGGCGACCCCGCTCGAGGCGGAGGGTCAGGTTCTTCCCCCTCTGCCAATTCCATCGTCAGGAATCGGACGCCGTCGACGTGCTCGTACCCGTAGATCGAGGCGATGTTCGGGTGTTGCAGACTCGCCAGCATCCGAGCTTCCCGCTCGAAGCGTGCGGCGCGCTCGGGATCGTCCGCCATATCCGCAGGCAATACCTTGAACGCAACGTCGCGGTCGAGCTTGGCGTCATGAGCGAGATAGACCTCACCCATCCCGCCTTTGCCGAGCAGGCCGGTGATTTCGTAATGGGCGATGGTTTTGCCGATCAATGGGACCTCGTATGTCGGGAATTCGTACTCGACGGCTAGACGACGCGCATCATGGACCGATGAGACGGAATCCGTTTCTCTTTGTTCCGTGATCTCATTCTCGCTAAAGGGCATGGCCGGCTATTTATTCCCACGTTGGGATACAAGGGCCGGGAAATCGCTTGTCTCATATGGGCGGTGAGATCTTCTCCTGTGAATTTTTGAACGGCGCCCGGTCCGCACATTCGGTCACTCGGTTGCCGTGCCGACCGCGAATGTGCGAATGTATGAACCAGGCACTCTTTGAGGAGGTCCGAGATGAAGCCTGGGTCTACGGTGTTCTTTGCTGTTGCGGTCGTGGTGGCCGGACTCCCAACCGGCGCCGCGGAACGGGTGGAGATTTCGGACGACGGTCTCGAGAGGGCTCGGCTCGCGACCGGTGAGGCGCCATCGGCGTGGCGGCAGGGCGCTGACGTTCCCTATCCACTGAGCGCCGATTGGAGCAACACCCTGCGCGTTCAGGTCGGCGGACTGGCCGTTGCCGATGTCAACGGCGACGGCCATGAAGACCTTGTCGTCGGCTGCTATCACTCCGAGTCGTTCCCGGCCTATCCCGACTGGGAGAACCTGATCTATCTCAACACCGGTTCCGAGCTCGAGGCGACACCTTCGTGGGTGTCGGCGGACGAGCGGTCCACCGGTGATATCCAGGTGGCGCTCATCAACGACGACCCCTACCCGGATGTCTTTGCCGCCAACGGCGGTTTCGAAATGGCACCGTCGGTCATCTACTTCGGTTCGGCGACCGGGCCGAGCACGACCCCGACCTGGTTCGCCGCCGATGTGTCGTGGACCAACTACGCCATGCCCTTCGACTTCGACCACGACGGCGATATCGACGTGGCCACCGCCAATCAGGGCAATTCGCCGACCGACCCCTACCGCCCGATGCGGCTCTACATCAACGACGGCGGGACCCTCGAAACCAACCCGAGCTGGCAATCGGCCGAGACCTCGATCCAGAATTTCCTGTCTTGGGGGGATCTCGACGGCGACGGATGGGAGGATCTGGCGGTCTCGAAATGGGTCAATTTCGAAAGTGGCGTCTACCGAAACGACATGGGGGCGTTGGACACCACACCCATCTGGACCACCGCCGACACCGACAGCGACAAGGGGGTGGCCTGGGCCGACGTGGATGGCGATCTCGATCCCGATCTCGCGCTGGGTCACGACCCGACCCAGTTGTGGACCAATACCTCGGGGAGCATGGCGGTGAGCTGGACCTCGGCCGCGACTTACCACGGGCACTCGGATCTCCGGTGGGAGGACATCGATCTCGACGGCGATCCCGACCTCGCCGAGGTCCACTTCTCGGACGGCAAGGCGCACATCTACCTCAATCGCGACGGTGTGCTCGACAGCGTTCCGTCGTGGACCTTCGACTCGCCGCACGTGGGCACGGCCATTGCGTTCGGCGACATCAACGGCGACGGGCTGCCCGACCTCGCGGTCGGCAACTCGGGGGACACCTCGATCTGGGTCTTCTACAACACCGGCACGCCGCCGCTCTTTGCCGACGGCTTCGAATCGGGCGACACCACGGCCTGGAGCGCGACGGTTCCCTAGGAGCCTGCACCGCATAGAATCGGCGGCGCCTTTCGGGCGGCATTTGGCACTGTTTGCGGCCCGCCTCGGTCCATCCACGCATCGTCGGACGGTCGAGGGTTGCAAGAGCAGCGCGGGGAAGCTAAATTCAATCCATCGACTACCCTTGAAGATGAGGAGGTTGGCGTGTCTGCACGGCCCTGTCTGACCTCGCTCGCGGTCGCCCTCGGGGCGGCCTGTCTCGTTTCCTTCGCCTTGTCCGCCGACACCGCGTCTCGCGTCGTCCGGCATCGCGTGGATCCGTCGTGGCTTCCGATGTCGACGCCCGAGGAGCAGGGAATGGACTCCGAGCTCCTCGCCGATGCGGTCGCCCACCTCACCCGGCACCGCCTCGACTACCGGCCGCACCAGGTGATCGTGGCAAGGCACGGGCGGCGGGTGCTCGACGTGTCGCTCTACCCCTTCTCGCAGGGGTTGCGGCACGACATCGCATCGGTCGGCAAGATGGTCACCGGAACCTTGATCGGCATCGCCATCGACCGGGGCTTCATCGCCAGCGCCGACGAGCCGGTGCTGAGCTTCTTCCCGGACCGCCAGATCGCCAACCGCGACGCTCGCAAGGAGGCGATGACGATCGCCCACCTGTTGGCCCAGCGCTCGGGCATCTACCACGGCTCCGACGGGAGTCACGCCGAGGAGGACTTCCTGATGGAGTCGAGCCCGGACTGGGTGCAGTTCGTCCTCGACCGGCCAATGGCCGAGGCGCCGGGAGGGACGTGGTACTACTCCAACGCCAACCTGCACCTGGCCGCCGGTGTCCTCGCCGAGGCGACCGGCATGTCGCCGCTCGATTTCGCGCGGCGGTACCTGTTCGACCCGCTGTGGATCGGGGACGTGAGGTGGGAGGCGGATCCCCAGGGCGTCAACCTCGGCTACGGCGCTCAGGAGTTCCGGCCCCTCGACCTCGCGAAAATCGCCCAACTCTACCTGAACGGCGGCTGGTGCGGCAGCCGTCAGCTCCTGTCGCAGGCGTGGGTCGCGCGCTCCACCAGCCCGTCGCCGGGGCCGCCACCGGCGGGATGGCCGCCGGAGTTCTCGGTCGGCTTTCACTGGGTGCTGGCCGACGACTACCGCGAGGCCGGCGGGTCCGGGGGCCAGGTCGCGCTGCTCTTCCCCGATGAGGACCTGATGATCGTGGTCGTCGCCGGGGGCGGCATCCCGTACGCCGGCTGCTCCAATCCGGTCGCACTGGCGGCGCCGCTCGCCTCGCAGTACATCCTGCCGGCGGTCCGGTCTTCCTCCGCGCTGCCGGCCAACCCCTCGGGGGTCGCCAGGCTCGCCGGGATGGTCGAGGCGGCGGGCGTCTCGTACGAGGGGCAGCCGCAGTCGGTTCCGCCGCTGCCGGCGATCGCCTCGGTGATCTCCGGTGAGCGCTTCGTTCTCGAGCCGAACCTGCTCGAGATCCAGTCGTTTTCGCTCACCTTCGGGGAGCCGGCCGAGGCGACGCTCAACATCGTCGGCGAGGAGGAGGTCACCTTCCTGATCGGTCTCGACGGCGTCCGACGGATTTCGCCGGGGGAGAGCGGTCTGCCGGCGGCCGCCGAGGGGTGGTGGGAGGGGGACTCTCGCTTCGTGGTGATGCTCGACGAGTTCGCACTTTACACCTACCTGAGGGTCACGCTGGAGTTTTCGGGCAGCGACGTGACCGTGACCGTCCGGGACCTTGCCTGCCCCGGCGGACCGCAGCTGGTGATCACCGGCACGATGGCCGTCGGCTGAGGGACGCGGCCACATCGGACTTCGGTCGTCATGGCCGGAATTCAGCGCCAGGCGTCACTTCGGCCGAAGGCCGTGAACAGCGGCGTTCAACCGCTCGATGCCGGAGGAAACGTCCGGCCATCGAGGCGCACCACCGACTCGCTGACGCGAGGCTTAGCCCGCTCTTCTCACCAGCTGTCTGCTGCGGCCGGCGATGCACGGCACCCAGCTGTGCTTTCTCACCTCCGGGTGCTCCAGCCCACGCTGACCCCTGCGGGGTCTCCCGACTCCGTCGGGTCCGCCCTCGCGGGCGGTGCGCGAGGTCCCTACGTACTGTCAAGTACGCCTGCGCGCCCCTCGGATCGAAAACCCAGCTGGGCACTGCACCTCGCCGACCTCGCGACGAAACCCGGTGAGAAGCGCGGGTTAGAGATTGTCATTTGCAGCTGTGCCGGGGTGGCGGCGTCGCGTACGGCGCTTTCGATGAGCGTGGGGCGAGTCCGGCGATCACCTGGCCTTCGTGGACGCCGTTGTTGAAGTCGACGACGGTCTCGTCGATGATCCCCGACACCTGGGTCCTGACCTCCACGGTCGTCACCGCATCGAGGATCCCGGTGGCGGAGACCACCATTCGACGTCGCCGCGCTCGACAGATCGACGCCCTTGCTTTCGTGGCAATCATCCTGTGCTAGCCTCACGTCCAGGGTAGCCCTGGGGCCCGGCCCTACGGAGGATGAGGGGATGTCCGACGAACGTCGATTCCGGGACCCGGCGGAGCTGGCGGGAACTCCCTCTCCGGCGGAGGTCAGGTTCGAGCGCGTCCGGCGGACGGTGGGGCTGTTTCTCGGTCCGTCGGCGTTCACGCTGTTGATGCTGGATCCCGTGCCGCTGGCCGATCCCGCGGCCTCCCGGCTCGCCGCCGTCGTCGCCTGGGTGCTCATCTGGTGGATCACCGAGGCGGTGCCAATCCCGGCGACCGCCGTCCTCGGACCGTGCCTCGCGGTGGTGGTGGGGGCGGGTGAGGTGAAGGAGATGTTCGCGCCCTTCGGCGATCCGATCATCTTCCTGTTCCTCGGCTCGTTCCTGCTGGCGGAGGCCATGGCGGTGCACCGGCTCGACCGTCGCATCGCCTACTCGATCCTGGCGGTGCGCGCCGTGAGCGCATCGCCGGCGCGGATCTTCGCCGCCTTCGCCGTCCTCGCCGCCGGACTGTCCATGTGGCTGTCCAACAGCGCCACGACCGCCATGCTCTACCCGATCGCGCTCGGAGTCCTGGGCGCCTGCAGCCGCGACGACAGCGAGGCCGGACCCGCCGCCCCGGTGCCGGCCGCGGCGCTTCTGCTCACCTGCGCCTACGCGTCCTCCATCGGCGGCATCGGCTCGCCAGTCGGCAGCCCGCCGAACCTCATCGCTTTCGGCCAGATCTCGCTGCTGGCCGGGGTGGAAATCACGTTCTTCGAGTGGATGATGATCACGACGCCGATCCTCCTGGCCGTGCTCGGGGCGATGGCGCTCTCCCTGCGCGCCGCCTCCGCCCGCGGGGGCGCCGGCCTCCGGGTCGCCCGCGAGTTCATCGACGGCGAGCGCCGGCAGCAGGGCCGTCTGGGGCCGGGGGAGCGGAACGTGCTCGCGGCGTTTTCGCTCGCGGTGACGCTGTGGGTCCTGCCCGGTGTCGTCGCCCTCGTCGCCGGGCCGGACTCGCCCGCCTACCGCGCTCTTCGGGACCATCTTCCCGAGGGGGTGGTCGCCTGCTGTGCGGGGCTGCTCCTCTTCGTTCTCCCCACCGACTGGCGGCAGCGCCGGTTCACCCTGAGCTGGGGCGACGCCTCACGGATCGACTGGGGGACCCTCCTGCTGTTCGGCGGCGGGCTCTCCCTCGGGGCGGCGATGTTCCGCACCGGTCTCGCCGGAGCCGTCGGGGCGGGCCTCACGGAACTCACCGGGGCGGACTCTCGGGTCGCCCTGACCGTGCTGTTCACGGTCTTCGCCATCTACTTCACCGAGGTCACATCGAACACGGCCACCGCCACCATGCTCGTCCCCCTCGCCATCGCGGCGGCGCAGGCGGCGGGGGTCAGCGCGGTGGAGCCCGCCCTCGGCTGCGCGCTGGGCTGCTCCATGGCATTCATGCTCCCGGTCGCGACTCCCCCGAACGCCATCGTCTACGGATCGGGCCTGCTGCGCATCACCCAGATGATCAGGGCGGGGTTCTGGCTCAACCTCTGCGCCGCGGTCTTGATACCCATCGGCGTTCTCGTTCTCGTGCCCCTGGTGCTCGGTTGATGCCGCGATCACGATTTCACTCGCAGGTGCGCGATCGGGTACGTCGATCCGGAGCTGCGGCGTCGTGCCGACCGCCTGCGAGCACGGCCGGGCCGTCTCCGGTGTGATCCCACGATCGTCGCTGACGAGGTCGTTGACGCGCCGGACGGGGACACCGACGGGGTCGGCGGCAGCCTTCAGCGCGGGCGACGGTCGAAGTCGCCTGCCCGCAGGCGTTCCATGTAGCCGCGGTAGGCGCGCATCGCCTGGCGCCCGAAGACGAGCATGATCGGGATGTTGGCCCAGAGCATGACCCCGGTGCCGAGCGACGAGATCGCGTCGAGCTCGGCCTCGGTCCGGATCAGCGGCGTGGTGGCGGCGATCACGAAGAGGCAGTAGACGACCCGGTACGGCAGAATCCCACGCCCGCCGAAGAGATACACGACGCCCTGCTCGCCGTAGTAGCTCCACGAGATCATGGTCGAGAAGGCGAACAACCAGGCCACTGCGGGCACCACCGCCACCCCGAGGTGAGGCAGCACCGAGTCGAACGCCTTCGCGGTGAGAGTGGCACCCTTGTAGTCGTAGAAGACGCCCGGCTCGGCGAGGACCGGCGGCGACTCGCCGACGAGCGACGACCACTCGATCACCCGGCCCGGCTGCGCCTCCCGCACCACGCCGGCGAGCCGGTGGCGGTCGCTGCCGCGGCGCGGGTCGTGAGCGGCAGCGACCACGGCGTAGACCTGCTGGCCGGGTTGCCAATCTCCATCGACGGAGCTCGGGATCGTCACCGGCTCGAGCGTCCAGCCGCCGCCGTCCGCCTCGACCACCGCGGGCACGCTCGCGGTGTCGAGCGTCAGGTCGGGCGCCCGGTTCCAGACCCCGCTGACCAGGATCACGAGCGCGGTGAGGGTGCAGACGACGATGGTGTCGACAAAGGGCTCGAGCCCGGCGACCACCCCCTCGCGCACCGGCTCGTCGGTCCGCGCCGCCGAGTGGGCGATCGGCGCCGAACCCTGGCCGGCCTCGTTGGAGAAGAGCGAGCGCCGCATCCCGATCAGGAACGCCCAGCCGAAGGTCCCGCCGAGGAAGGCGCCCACGGCCTCGTGCGGCGCGAAGGCCGAGGCGACAATGGTCCGCAGCACGCCCGGGATCGCCTCGGCGCGGAGGGCGAGAACGACCAGGGCGCCGACCAGGTAGGCGCCGCACATGAAGGGCACGAGCCGGCCCGCCACGGTGCCGATGCGGCGGATGCCGCCGAGGATGACGAGCGCGGTGAGCACGGCGAGGACCGCGCCGGAGGCCAGCGCCGGGACGCCGAAGTACTGCTCGGTGATGTCGGCGACGTTCCAGGCCTGGAACATGTTGCCGCCGGTGATGGTGGAGATCAGCAGGGTGACGCAGAAGACGCCGCCGACGGCGACGCCGGCGCCGCGCAGCCGCGGATGGATGGCGGCGAGGCCGCGGCTGGCGACCCACATGGCGCCGCCGTGCGGGTTGTCGGGCTGGTCGAGGTTGCGGTAGAGCATCGCCTGGGTGACCTCGGTCATCTTGAGCGCCATGCCGACGAAGCCGGTCACCCACATCCAGAACACGGCGCCCGGCCCGCCGACGGCGACGGCGATGGCGACGCCGGCAATGTTGCCGAGGCCGACCGTCGCGGACAGCGCAGCCGACAGCGCCTGGAAGTGGCTGATGGCGCCGGGGTCGTCGGGCCGGTCGTAGTCGCCGCGGATGACGGCGACGCCGTGGGTCAGGGCCCGGACCTGGCTGAAACCGCTCCAGATGGTGAAGAGCAGGCCGACGGCGAGCACCGAGTACAGCACGGCGTCGTGCCAGAGCACCGCGTTGACGGCATCCATCACGCTCATATCACTCCCTGCCGGGGGATGTCCCCGGACTCGACCGGTCGAGCGGCCGCCCTATCACCTGCTCGTGCACCAGGTGGGCGTCGAAACGCTCCTTCGAGGTCTCGAGCGCCTCCCTGTCGCGGACACCCGCCGGCCTTCGTGACCACCGGCGGACACGACCCACGGTTCGGCGTTCACTGACCAGCGGCGTCAAGACCGGATTTCGTGGGTTCAACCGGTGCAGATCTTACACCTGTTCCAGCCGCCGACAATCATCGGTGCCCCGGGGGTGCATTAGGCGAACCGTGGGTGCGGGAGAAGGGATGACGTGAGCCGCGGATGGCAGCTGAGACGAGATGCGCTCATTTCATCGGGAGAATGAGAAACAGGCCGAAAAGACCGAATCCGACAACTTGATGACTGCAAGAGTCAATCTCGTCCACCCCGGCTTCAGGGCACGACCGAGGACCACAGGTGCGCATCGCCGCTCTCGAAACCGTCGGAAAACAGGTCGTACCCGATCGGAGCTGCGCAGTAGCAGCTGCCCTGTTGGGTGTCGTTGATCCCGCCCCAGATGATCATTTCGGAGCCGGTCCAGACCGTCGACCAGCGCCCTCCGGCGCGCACGTGCGGCGCGTCGACCAGTGTCGTCGGAAGCCAAGTGTCGGTTACAGGGTCATACCGCCCGCCACTGGAGTCGTTCTCCCCGCCCCAGAGCACGAGCTCATTTCCGGTCCAGACCCCCTGCGCGATGCGAGGAGTCGGCGCTCCGAGGAGCGCGGTCGGGGTCCAGCTGTCGGCCACCGGGTCGTAGCGCGCACCGTCACCCAGGTCGCCGAAGAACAACCAGTCGTTGCCCCCCCAGACGATCATTTCGGTTCCCGACCACACGCCGATCGGCCACATCCGGGTCGCCGGCGAGTCGGCGACGTTCGTCGGCGTCCAGAGGTCGGCCACCGGGTTGTAGCGTCCGCCGGTGGGGGTGATCCCGTCGTTGATGAAACCTCCCCAGATGATCATCTCGGTTCCGGTCCAGACGGCGGCGTGGTGATCCCGTTCTCCGGGGGCGTTGACGATGCTGGCGTCGGTCCAGGTGTCGGTCGCAGGCCGGTAGCGCTTGGCGACCGCGTCGGTGCCGATCCCGCCGAAGACAATCATGTCGCTCCCGGTCCACACCGCGGTGTGCCCGTAGCGGTTGGTCGGCGCGTTGACTGTGGTCGTGAGGCTCCAGCTGTCGTCCGCCGGGTCGTAGAGGCCGCCAGTGCCGGGCAGGAAGGGATTGCCGTCCGGTTCCCCACCCCAGAAGATCGCCTTGGTCCCCGTCCAAACGGAGGTCGCGTTCTCGCGTCCATACGGCGCGCCGACCGTGGTGACGGTCCGCCAGCTGTCGGTCGCCGGATCGTAGACGCCCCCAGGTCTCGAAACCCCCGAGGAGAAGCCGCCCCAGATGATCATCTCGCTCCCGGTCCACTCGGCGGAATGCAGGCCGCGTGCCGCAGGAACGTTCATCGTACCGGTCGGGTGCCAGACGTCGAGCTGCGGGTCGTAACGGCCGCCGTCGTTGTGGAAGAAGAAGTTGTCGTCGAGGCCGCCCCAGACGATCATCTCCGTGCCGGTCCAGACGGCGGTGAGGCCTTGCCCGTTGTTGGCGGAACTCACGGCGCTGGTCGCAGACCAGGTGTCGGTGACCGGGTTGTAGCGGCCGCCGGCGGCGACGTTGAAGCTCCCGCCCTGAACGATCATCTCGGTGCCGGTCCAGACCGCGACGTGGAACCAGCGCAGGGACGGGGGATTGACGAGGCTGGTCGGTGACCAGGTATCGGTAACGGGGTTGTAGCGACCGCCGCTCTGGTCGTAGGCAGGCTCGTTGGCGCCGCCCCAGACGATCATCTCGGTGCCGCTCCAGACCGCCGTGTGATAGGTGCGAGCGTCCGGGGCGTCAAGACCAGCGACCGGCGCCCAGGAGTTCGACGTCGGGTTGTAGCGCGCGCCGTCGCCGTACAGCTGCCCGAGGTGAACGTTGTAGCCGCCCCAGATGATCATCTGCGAGCCGGTCCAGACGGCCGTGTGATAGGCCCGCGGCGCGAGCGGCGCCGTCGTCATCGCCGTCCACGTGTTTGTCCCCGGTTGATAGCGGCCCCCACTGTTCGAGGGCGGCGCCGCCGTTGTCGCCTCCCCAGACGATCATCTCGGTGCCGGTCCACACCACGCTGGCGTTCCGGCGCGGCGGAGGAGCGTTGACGGTCGAGGTTTCGGCCCAGGTGTCGGTGGACGGGTTGTATCGGGCGCCGGAAAGGTCGTTCACGCCGCCCCAGACGATCATCTCGGTGCCGGTCCATACTGCCGCGTGCGACTGGCGCGGCCCGGGGGACCCGGTCGCGGGCAGGAGCGTCCAAGTGTCGGTGGCGGGATCGTAGCGGCTGCCGTCCCCGTAAATGTTGCCCACGGCGCTCATGCCGCCGAACACGATCATCTCGCTGCCGGTCCACACTGCGGTGTGCCAGTAGCGAGGTTCGAGGAGCTGCAGGGTCGGCCTCCAGGTGTCTTCGATGCAGTTGGCGCCGGCGACCATCGGGAGTCGAAACTCGAAGGAAGCCTTCTCCGGCTCCGGCCTGAGAGTGTTGCGCGTCTCGCTCCACCACTCGTCGAACGATCGCTTGGGCCATTCGATGGTCGTGAGCTCCACCTGCTCGTCATCCAGCGTGTGCACGATGATCGCGGAGAAACGGGTCTCGTCCTCGCGGAGCGGGCTCACCCGGTCGATGACGAGATTGCCGGAGGACCCGTCCAGCGTCCTCCGCAGCTCCCGGACACGAGCGTCGAACTCCTCCGGCTCCAGGTCCACGACACCCGGGATCCGAGGCCCGTCGTTGCCCCGTCGCCACTTCATCGCACTGACCAATCGGGTGGTCCGCTCTCGAACGGGCCTCGGGCCGAGCTCGCCGATCTCACGTTCCGCTCTGGCTCGCGTGTCGTTGTGCAGACGTTCGTCGCGGGCGTAGTGGGTCCGTATGAGGCGGTCGGCGAGCGCCGGACGAGCGAGGTACTCGGCCGCCTTCGCCGGGTCGTTGCCGACGGCGGCGAAAAGCTCGAGCAGCCGCGCGGGCGACTTCGTATGGGTCGCCATCCGATCGAGCTCTGCCTGGAGCTGCTCCGGCGTGATCTCCTCCTCCCAGAATCTCCGAAGCGCCGAAGTCTTGAGCACACCGTCTGCGGCTTTGCGCGCGACGACGGTGTCCGGCACGGCCAGCTCGAACGAGGTCTCACCACCTCCTGAGCGATGGCTCCAGTAGACCCGCTCGATGGCCATCTGAGAGCGGAACCCTTCATCCCGGCTCCGGGCATCGCTCAGTGCGGGCTGGGCGGCTGCGCTCGCGCCCGCGAGGAGTATGGAGATGAGCGTCGCAGCGGGGTGCATCGTGATTCGCGGGTGCATTCTCGTTTCCTCTCGAGCAGAAAACAGAGCGCTCGAGCACGTGATTCCCAATCGCAATTCGACGGCGCCGAGAATCGTGCCAAAATAGGTGCCAGGTTCATATATTTGCACATTCTCGATCGAAAGCCACCAAACATCTGAATCTTAAACCTTTGCACGCTGAATGAGAAAAGCCGGACGCGCGAATCAGGCACTCATACGTGCCTGGTGTCAAGACTGGGTGCGGCGAGGACGCCCTATGGACGCCGGTCAGTTCCAGTGTTTGAGCCGCGGCCAGAGCTCGGCGAGGGGCATCTTCAACCCGCGGCAGACGAGAATGTCGCGGTTCTCCTCGGCCATGCCCCACGGGTGGAAGTGGTTGCCCGCCACCTCCACCGAGTCGAAGACCTCGGCGAGAGAGTCGGCGCCGATCTGGAGCGCGATCACCACCTCGCCGGTGCAGTCGCCGGGGCCCCACATGAAGTGGGTCTGGTGGCCGCTGATCGCCGGCGGCAGCCCGTGCTCCGGCCCGAAGAGATTGATCGCTCCGGCCTCGCCGTAGTTGCCGGCGAAGATGCATGCCTTCACGCGCTCCTCCTCGGGCAGTGAGTGGTAAACCCGGGCGACGTCGGCCGCGAGCTCGGGCCAGCCGAACTGGTCACCGAAGTACTGCGGCAGCGGCCCGACGTGGTTGACCTCGGTCTTGCCCGGCGCGAAACCGAGGCGCTCCTGATACGCGATGAAATCGTCCGGCGCCAGCAGCGGGACGAACATCGGCGCCGTCACCGAGCCGAGGACGACAACCACTGCAAGCACGGCGGCCCGGGCGGCGCGCTCGCCCCACCGCGAGGGCAGCCTTTCGACCGCCGCTTCGAATGCGGCGCCCCCAGCCGCCAGAATCAGCGGGTAGATCGGCGCGACGTAGTACGACTTGCCCTTGAGCGCGAGCATCGTCGTGAAGAGCGCCGCGAAGATCCAGCCGATCGCCCGGAAACCGCGGCCCTTTCCGGCGAACAGGTACCAGAGCCCGGCGAGCCACACCGGGAAAAGCACCGGGTGGATGATGACGATCTGCTCGGCGATGAACGCGAGCGGCGCGAGCTCGATGTTCTTCCCGGTTTCGCGGACGTTGCGAAGGTCCTCAAGCGTCGGGAAATCGTGGACCGCCTGCCAGATCAGATTGGGCGCAAAGAGCAGCAGCGCAACCCCGGCGCCGAGCCAGATCCAGCGGCGGGCGAACTCGCGCCGCAGCGGTGTGAGGAGCACGGCGACAACGGCCGCGAAACCGAAGAAGATCATCGAGTGCTTGTTCAACAGACCGAGACCGGCGAGCGCCCCGAACGCGAGCCACCAGCGCGAGTCGCCGGACCTGATGATGTGGACGACCACCAGCGCGCAGCCGGTCCAGAACAACGGCTCGAGAGGGTTCATGGAAAACAGGCTCGAGAGGACGAGGAAGATCGGCGAAACAACCACCGCGATGCCGGCCAACGCCTGGGCGAAGCGGCCTCCGCCGAGCTGTCGGGCAAGGATCACCGTCAACGCGACCAGGGCGGCGCCGGCCGTGGCGGCGGTGAGGCGGAGCAACCAGAGCGAACCGCCGAGCTCGAGGAGCACGCGCGACACCCAGCCGACGAGGGGCGCGTGATCGACGTACCCCCACCCCAGGTGCCGCCCGCAGTCGAGGAAGTAGAGCTCGTCCCTGAAATAGCCGTACCTCGAGAGCAGCGGCAGGTGGATGGCGAGCTTGACCGCGACCAGCGCAAGCATCGTTCTCCAGGCCAGGGGCCGCAATGGAGGAAGCGGAACGAGACCGTCGGTCCTGGCTTGTTCAGAGTCCATGATCCAGTGTAACCCCGCGCCATCGTGGTTCCGCGTAGTTGCCAAGCGGGTGCCCGGTTCGCACATTCGTTCGTTCTGTTGCCGTGGCAATCGAGAAGGCGCGAATGGTTGAAGCTGGAACTCTTGGGGATCCGGCCGGTGTCGGCTCTGCAGGTCTGCAGATTCGACCCTGCAATCAGGGATCTGCTGACCCAGCACGCTTTGAATTCACCCTGTGCCGTCGACTCGTGGATAATCAGACCGACAATGAAACTGCGAAACCCCGCCACCCTCCGCGACGATCCCCTGCTCCGTCGGGTGTGGGATCAGATTGGCCGCCCCGCGGGGTGCCGCGTCACCGGCGGCTATGTCCGCGATCGGCTCCTCGGCCGGCCGAGCAACGATCTCGATCTCACCATCGAGGGCGACGCCGTCTCGGCCGCACGACCCGCGAGGCGGCTCGCGAAAGCGCTCGGCGTCCACGCACACCTTCTCGGGACCGAACCGCATCGGATCTGGCGCGTCGAAACCGCCGGCCTGAAAGTCGAGCTCTGGCCCCGCGGCGATCTCAGCATTGAACGAGACCTCCTCCGGCGGGACTTCGGCTGCAACGCCCTGAGCTGGGAGCTTCCAAACGGCCCGTTTGTCGATCTCGTCGGCGGGCTCGACGACCTGCAGGGCCTTCTCCTGCGGGCCGTCTCCCGCGCCAACCTCGAGTCCGACCCGGTGAGGCTCCTTCGCGCGCCTCGCTTTCTCGCCCAACTCCCGAGCTTCGAACTCGAACCAAGGACCCGAGCCTGGATCCGCGAGCTCGGCGCTGCGCTGGCGGCAGCTCCACGCGAGCGAGTCGGTCAGGAACTGCTCATCATGCTCCGCGGGCCGGCGGCCTCGCGGGGCGTCGCCGAGTGTCTGAGGTTGGGCCTCCTCGGCCCCGCATCGCCGGCCGCGGACCGTGTCGACGGCGAGTGGATCACCGCCCGCCTCGATGCCGCCGACAGGTTGGCGGCGGCCCATCACGCGGGCGGGACGCCCGCAGGGCTCGACAATTGCGGCGACTCCGCCCGTCTCGCGTTTCTGATCCGCGGATGGGGCGTTCCCAGCGACCGCGAGCTCGCGCCCTACGCCTGGCCGAAGGCCGATCGCGAGGCGGCCCTGACCGCGGCCCGCAACCTCGAGGGAGCCCTCTCGACGGTTGATTCCCCTCCGGCCGATCGCCGCGAGCTCGCCTGGCGCACAGGATCCGCCTTCCCCGCTGTCATCGCACTCGCTGCCGCCGTGGAACCCGAGCGCGCCGGCTGGCGACGATGGTGGCGCCAGTGGTCGCGCGATCCCGCAGCGTTCGAGGATCCGCATTCGCTTCTCACTGGAGGAGAGATCGCCGGGATCACGGGGATCGAGCCCGGACCTGAATTGGGGAAGATCGTCTATGCCCTCCTTCGCGCGCAGGTGAGGGGTGAAATTCGAACGCTCGGCGGTGCGAAACGGTGGCTGGTCGCGCGTTGCGCTGGTTCCTGACGCTCTTCCTGACGCTGTTCCGGTTGCTGGCCCGGCCGCTGCCACGGCCGCTGCCACGGTCGCTGTCTCGGACCATGCCCTCAAAACCGGCCTTCTGGGCCGCTGGGACGCATTGGCGTCCCAGCGGCCCAGCGTCGCACCATCGGCGCGGTCGCTCGTGGGTTGATTGGAAAGGCTGCGACCACGCCGATGCCGCGCCGGTGGCCTGCCTCGTAGCCGGGAGAACAGATTTCATCGCGCGTCCCGAGGGAGCCCGGCAGCGCCATTGTGCGCAGCGTGACGCGGCGCCGGGGGTTCGTTCCGGCACAATAGCTTGCCCGGCACCCCGATGGGGGGCGGTTTTCCGCGTGTCCTGAATCGGCAGGAGACTCGTTGTTCAGCGCGGACTTCGGCTAGGTGGGGATTGGGTCATCGCGAGTCGTGAGGGTCGTGGACCCGGATTTCGGAGACTCTGACGTTGGCGAGATCCCTATTACACAGGTGTTGCTTGGAACAACCCGGGACCATGTGGCGTGGCAAACGAGAGCGGCGTTTGATTGGCGTGCGGCGCGACGCGGATCGACGAGGGCTCTGATGGGCCGGCGGGACGCCGGCCCTACAATCATCGCAATTGTCATCTTGGGTGGAGGAGACGCCACGTCATGGCGCGGACATCGTCGAAGAGCTGGAGCGAGGTCTCGGTGCGGGACGGATCGACAGCGCCCGTCCCAACGAGCAGCCGCAGGTGGATGTCGACTTCCTTGGCCGAGCCGTAGGCGATGCGCCAGTAGTGCACTCGATCCCGGCCTGACCGACCGGCGCCTTCAGCGATGTTTGCAGGAACCGATGAGGCCGAGCGAATCACCTGATCGGCGATCGGCTTGAGTGGCGCGGGTACCCGCATCACAAGTGAAATCGCAATGCCGGCTGCGGTGGTCGCCTTCTCGAGGGCGTCGAATCGGTTCGATTGCGGTTGCTCGTGCATGGTCACCTCCGGGTTGTTCATGCACTCCCCCCAGCCGCTGGGATGGCTCGTGTCAAGGGTCGCCGCCGCGGCGATTCACCTTGCCCTTGACACGAGTCATTCCGGCGGCTACCCGCCCTTCCATGAACAACCCGGAGGTGACCATGCCGGGGCGGTATCCGGTACCGCGTCCGAGGCAGCGTCCGAGGCAGCGTCCGGGACAGCGTCCGGGGCAGCGTCCGGGACAGCGTCCGGGGCGGCGTCCGGGGCGGCGTCCGGGGCGGCGTCCGGGGCCACGGTTTCGGTCTCGGATACGGTTTCGGACTACGGATACGGCCTCGGACTCGGATGCGGCCTCGGGATTCTGTGAGCCCCGGCCTTCCGAGACGCCGGGACGCCGATGCGTCCCAACGTCCCGGCGTCGCACCATCGGCGCGGTCGCTCGTGGGTTGATTGGAAAGGCTGCGACCACGCCGATGCCGCGCCGGCGGCCTGCTTCTGAGCCGGGAGAACCAGGCAGTAACGCGCCTCCCGGGGGAGCCCGGTATGACATTGTGCGCCAAGCGCCGCGCTTCCGGATGGTCCTACCGGCACAATGTCAAACCCGGCACGCCCGAGGAGCGCGATTTCCGTGTGCCCCGAGGGACGGGCCGGTCGGCTTCGGTCTCGGATACGGTTACGGACTCGGATACGGATACGGACTCGGATGCGGCCTCGGGATTCTGTCATACCCGGCACGCCCGAGAGAGGCGATTCCCGCGTGCCCCGGTCGGCTTCAGCCACGGATACGGTTACGGCCTCGGCCACGGATACGGTCACGGTTCCGGATACGGGAGAAAGCCCGCCGGTCCGCGCTATCATCTGACGACCGCAACACGGGGGTGCCATGTCGCCTGTCGTCGCCACCATCGTCTGCTTCGCCTTCTACTTCATCGGCTACGTCTTCTACTCGCGGTTCCTCGCGACGAGGGTCTTCGCTCTGCGGGCCGACCACCCGACCCCGGCCCACACCATGGAGGACGGGATCGACTATGTCCCGACCCACAAGATGGTCCTCTTCGGCCACCACTACGCCTCCATCACCGGGTTGTCGCCCATGCTGGGTCCCGCCATCGCGGTGATCTGGGGTTGGCTCCCGGCGATGATCTGGGTCGTCGGCGGCGCCATCCTGGTCGGCTGCGTCCACGATTTCGGCGCGCTGGTGGTCTCGACCCGGGCCAAGGGCATGTCCATCGGCGCCATCGCCGAGAGCCTCATGGGCAAACGGGCCAAGTCGCTCATGCACGCCATCATCTTCTTCGCCGTCGCCCTCGCCATGGGGGTCTTCGCCTATGTCGTCGCGCTCCTGTTCTCTGCCGGATCGACGCCGGAGACGACCTACTACCCCGAGTCCGTTGTTCCCTCGGCCGTGATTCTCCTGCTCGCGCTGGTCATCGGGTGGCTGGTGCGCATGAAGGGGTGGAACCTCTGGAAGCTCATCGCGATCGCCTTCTTCATCACCCTGGCGGTGGTCATCGCCTCACCCATGATGCCGGTGAAGTGGGCCTCGGTGGCCGGCTGGACGTGGATCCTCCTCGCCTACGCCTGGTTGGCCTCGGTGCTGCCCGTCTGGTCGCTGCTCCAGCCGCGCGACTTCCTCAACTCGCTGCTGCTCTACCTCGGCCTCGGCCTCACCTACCTCGGTTTCTTCGTTCTCCGCCCGGAGTTCGCCTCGCCCCTCATTCGACACCCACCCCGAAGGCGCCCCGCCGATCTATCCCTTTGTCTTCATCGTCATCGCCTGCGGTGCGGCGTCGGGCTTCCACTCCCTCGTCTCCTCCGGCACCACCGCCAAACAGCTCGACCGCGAAACCGACGCGAGGGTCATCGGCTACGGCGCCATGGTCGGCGAATCGCTGCTCGGTCTGGCCTCGGTCCTCGCCTGCACCGCCGGCTTCGTTTCGGTGCGGGGCGTGGAAGACCCACTACCACGACTGGGGATCGATCCAGGGCCTCGGCAGCTCCATGAGCGCCTTCATCGAAGGCTGCACCCGTTTCGTCGCCACCCTCGGGATCCCCGAGGCCACCGCCCGAACTCTGATCGCGGTGGTGGTGGTGAGCTTCGCCCTGACGACCCTCGACTCGGCCACCCGGCTGCTGCGCTACAACATCGAGGAGATCGGTTCGACGCTGCGGGTCCGGGCGCTCGGCAACCGCTATCTGAGCTCGAGCCTGGCGGTCGGCGCGATCGCCTTCTTCGCCTTCTACAAGATCGACGGAAAATCGGCGGGGCTCGCTCTCTGGCAGCTCTTCGGCTCGACCAACCAGCTGCTCGCCGGCCTCGCCCTGCTCGTCGTCTCGCTCTACCTCATCGAGCGCCGCCGCATCGCCCTGCCCTACCTCATCCCCCTGGTTTTCATGATGGTCACGACCGTCATCGCCATGACGACCAATCTCAGGAAATACTATGCCGCGGGCAATACCACCCTTCTCCTCGTCGGCGGGATCATCTCGTTCATCGCCGCCTGGCTCGTGGTCGAGGCGGTGATCGCGCTGCGCCGTTACCGGCGTGAGCCGGCGGTGGCCGGGCTGGATGTCGAGATGCCTGAGGCGGGGTGACGGCGGCCGGGGCGGTCACCGGAACCGTCGCCGAGTCCGTTTCCGTTTCCGCGGCCGTGGCCGTGGCCGCAGCCGCCTCCGAGGCCGAAGCCGGGGCCGGGACCGTGGCAGCGGCAGCGACCGCGGCAGCGGCAGCGGCCGGGTACCGCGTTCGGGCACGTCACCGACGACAGCCAGGATGGCTGTCGCTACACAATCAGGAACGGCCGCTGTGTAGCGACAGGCTTCCAGCCTGTCGGGGGCAGCGGCAGATGCCGCCCCGGGTCGGAGGGAAAGTGGCGTCCCTCGGGGTGCCGGGTACGGCATTGTGCCGGATCGACCCTCCGGCCCGCGGTGCGCTGCGCACAATGCCGTACCGGGCTCGGTGCCTGGCTCTCTTTTCGCCGCGAAAAGGTGCCTGGCACCGCTCCCATCGCGATTCTACAGGCTCTTGCAGGCCGCCGGCGTCCCATCGGCGGGGTCGCAACCCTTCCAATTCACCACCCAAGCGACCCCGCCGATGGGGCGACGCCGGGCCGCCGAAGGCGGACCGGAAGGCCGGTGCCGTGAGAATCGGGAACAGCGTCAGCGGCCGGGGCAGCGTGAGGCTGCCCCGGTTTGGTGGACACCTGATGGCTGTCGCCGTCGTAGAGTCTGTGGAGGCTGTGGGAAAAGGGACAGGGGCAGCGGCAGGGGCAGGGGCAGGGGCAGGGAACCCTATACCACCACCCAACGCCGCATCGCGGGTCAGTTCCCCGAAGCCTCCTCGTGCGCGCCGTAGCCCTCGTCGTCGATCCTCACCTCGAATGGAGGCTCGGTTTTCTTCAGATCGGCGGCCACCTTTTCGGCCTCGCGCATCACCCGGAGGATGTTGAGCCCGGCGACCTTGGCGATGTCCTCGCGGCTCCAGCCCCGGCGCATGAGCTCGACGAGCAGCGCCGGGTAGCCGCTGACATCCTCCATGCCCCTGGGCAGAGCGCTGATCCCGTCGTAATCGGAGCCGATGCCGACATGGTCGACGCCGGCGACCTCGCGGATGTGGTCGAAGTGATCGGCGAGCCTGCCGATGGGCACGGTCCACAGCGGATTGGCTTCGAGCCACACCTTCATGCCGTCCTTGACCGCCGCCTGGCTCCCCGGGTTCAGCTGCTCGAGTCGGGTTTCCTCGGCCTTGTACGCGGCGTGCCGCTCGGTGATCTTCTGATCGACGAAGTACGAGCCGAAGTTGACCATGACCACGCCGCCCTTGTCGGCGATCCGCTCCAGCACGTCATCCGGGACGTTGCGTGGGTGCGGGTTGAGCGCGGCGGCGCACGAGTGGGAGAAGATCACCGGCGCCCGGCTCACATCGAGCACATCGCGCATCCCGGCGGCCGAGACATGGGAGAGATCGATGAGCATTCCCAGCCGGTTCATCTCACGAACGACGACTTCGCCGAACGGGCTGAGCCCGTCGTGCTCGGGGACATCGGTGGCGGCGTCGACCCAGTCGACGTTGGCCCAGTGGGTCAGCGTCATGTAACGGGCGCCGAGAGCATAAAGCTGACGCAGCACGGCCAGCGAGTTGTCGATGCTGTGGCCGCCCTCCAATCCGATGAGCGAGGCGATCCTGCCCTCGGAGTGGATCCGGACGATGTCGTCGGCCGTGAGGGCGAGTTCGAGGTCGGCGGGATAGGCTTCGGTCAACCGGTGAACGAGATCGATCTGCTCGATGGTGGTCACGACGGCCTCGGCGTGGTCGAGCTCGACGGGGACCCACACCGACCAGAACTGGCCGCCGACACCGCCGGCGCGGAGCCGGCGAATATCCGTGTGCATGGGTCGATCGATGGCCGATGTATCGGTGAAGTCGAAGTCCGCGAGGTGATTCGACGCCCGGTCGCGGATCGCCCACGGGGCGTCGTTGTGGCCGTCGATGAGGGGAACCTGTCGGAGCACCTCGCGGACCGCGGCCTCGAATTGGGCGTCCGCGTCCCCACTCGCGCCCTCGTCCGCCGCCAGCAATCCCGAGAACGCGATCACGACCACGATCATCAATGGGCGAATCAGTCGACTCATCATGCCTCCCCGCCACCGTTGTTCCATCGCTGCCACCACGCTCGTCGTTGGTCTCCTTCGTCGCCCGGCGGGATGAAATCGTGGACCTCTTCGAAGGTCCTCGCCCAGTCTTCGCCGGGGAGATCATCGCCGATGACGAGCACGGTCGCACCGTTGGGGTTTCCCGGCTCGCCCAGCAAGACCACCGGGTCGTCGACGGCGCCGAGGGCCGGTTGCCACACGGAGTGCGGCACGAAGCTCTGTTTGTCGAAGGTCCACAACCAGTCGTCGAAGATCTGACGTCGGCCCTCGTCGGCGACCCAGACGACCAGCCGGCGACCCCCGGCGGTCAACGACTCGATGAGCTGGGCCAACTCGCCGGCCCGTTTGCCGGAAGGCAGATCGTGGAGAACGAGACGCGTCATGGTCGGACAGTCTACATGCGATGGACGCGCCGGTGCCACACTCACGCCACATCTCGAGCATAGTGTTAGCATCATGACGGAGACGCCAATGACACCCATCGAGCACGATCCGGTCGGCGACGAGTCTTTTGCATACGTCATCCGCGGCGGCAATCCCATCACGGGAACGGTCAAACCCGGCGGCAACAAGAACGCCGCCCTGCCGATGATCGCGGCCTGCCTCCTCGCCGACGGCGCCGTCACCCTGTCCAACGTCCCGCAGATCCGCGACGTGCGAATGCTGCTTCAACTCATCTCGGCCCTCGGGGCGGACGTCATCGAGGAGGCGCCCGATCGCTGGCGGATCTCGGCAAACGAGCTCTCGACAAGGGCCCTCGATCCCGGTCTGGCTCGGCAGATCCGGGCGTCGTTCCTCCTGGCCGGACCGCTGGTGAGCCGCTGGGGCCGCGCCGTGCTCCCCCGCCCCGGCGGCGACCGTATCGGCCGGCGGCCGCTCGACACCCATGTCCACGCCTTTCGCGCCCTCGGCGCGGAGGTCGAGATCGAACCCGACCGCTATGTCATCCGCGCTCCATCGGGTCTGACGGGGGCCGATCTCTTCCTCCCGGAAATGAGCGTCATGGGGACCGAGAACGCCGTCATGGCGGCCTCTCTCGCCCACGGCACCACCACCATCCGCAACGCGGCCTCGGAGCCGCACGTCCAGGAGCTCTGCCATCTCATCAACGCCATGGGCGGCCTCATCCGGGGAATCGGGACCAACGTCCTCGTCATCGAGGGCCGCGCCGAGCTCGGCGGCGCCGAGGCCGCCATCGGCCCCGATCCGGTGGAGGTCGGCAGCTTCATCGGCCTCGCTGCGGTGACCGGCGGCGCGCTCAGGATCACCGACGCCGAACCGGTGCGGCACCACCGGATGACCGCCCTCGGTTTTGCCCGTCTCGGTATCCGGTGGACCGTCGACGGCGGCGACATCGTGGTCCCGGCGGAGCAGGAGCTCGTGGTCCAGGACGATCTCCACGGCGCCATCCCCAAGATCGACGACGGGCCGTGGCCTGCCTTCCCTCCCGATCTGACCAGCATCATGGTGGTCCTGGCGACCCAGGCGACGGGCACCATCCTCATCCACGAGAAGATGTTCGAGAGCCGGTTGTTCTGGGTTGACCGATTGATCGCCATGGGCGCCCGTATCGTGCTCTGCGACCCCCACCGCGCGGTGGTCGTGGGGCCGTCACGACTCTACGGCCAACACCTCGCGAGTCCCGACATCCGGGCCGGGATGGCGCTGGTCATCGCCGCACTCTGCGCCGAAGGCGAGAGCGTCATCCACAACATCCATCAGGTGGAACGCGGCTATGAGCTGCTGCATGCCAGGCTCGAGGCGCTCGGCGCGGATGTGGAGCGAGTGGAGCGGTAAAGACCGACCCTGAAAGGCGATGGGAGGGGTGCCAGGCACCTTTTCACGGCGAAAAGAGAGCCAGGCACCCGGGGCCCGCGTTCCCTCGATGCCTACTCGCTGTAGAACGGCTCCTGACCCGCATGGTGGTCGGTGACATCGACGACGTGCTCGATCTCGTCGATCTCGTGGCAGATCGCCTGCTCGATCCCGGCCGAGAGGGTGAACCCGGCGCTCGAGCATCCCTGACAGCCGCCGCCGAGGCTGACGTAAGCGGTGTCGCCCTCGACCCGGTCGAGCTCGACCCATCCGCCGTGGGCTCCGACCACCGGCAGCACCTTTTCGTCGATCACCTGCTGGACCCGCTGGCACAGCGGATCCTCCCATCCCGGATCCGACGCCGGGTTGTTGATCTCGAAACCCTCGCCGGTGGGGAGGCTGAGATAGTCGAGGGTGGCGCCGGCCATGTGCTCGGCGGTCTGGACGTCGAGCACGACGCAGAATCCGTCGAAATCGACCCGGGTGTCGCCGTCGATGGCGTCCTGCTCGCGGGTCAACTGCATCTGATAGCGAAAGGTGTGGCGCCCGACCTTGGCGGCGAGGACGCGGATGCCGATGCACTCGTCATCGGCTTCGTCGACGAACTCGACGATCTTGTCGCGGGCGGCTTGCGTGAGGGTAATCATCGTGATGCGCTCCCTTCGGCGCTACTTTACACCGGCCCGCGGATTCACACCGTTATTCTCGCCATCGCTTCGCCCGCGCGGATGAGGCGCCGAGTCCATCAGGAACTCCGGGTCGGGCGTCAACCTTACCGGCCCGCCGACGTCTCACCCACGATCACGAGGCCCATTGCTGCGGTGACCATCGGGGATCTGAAAATCGAAACCAGAAGGAGTGCCCATGAAACGCCTGTTCCTGCCGATCCTCTTGCTTGCTCTCGCCATGCCGGCCGCCGCCCAGGAAAAGCCGCCGGAGGAAGACCCCGGCCCGATCGCCAACGGTGCTCGACACCTGGTCATCGAGTTCCTCGACCTCGATGCCGACCAGGCCGACGCATGGGAGGTACTCTGGACCGATCACCGTGCGGCTGAGGAACCTCTGCGCCACGAGATCGCCGACATCCAGGCGATGATCGAGGACCTCTTCGCGGCCGGCGCCCCCGACCCGACCGAACTCGGTCTGCTCATGATCGACCGGCGAGCGCTCGGCGAAGCGCTCGTCGACGTCCACACCACCTATGTCGAGGGCTTCGAGCTTCTCCTCGACGAGGAGCAGGCGCGACGCCTGCGCGAGATCCGGGTCGCGGATCGTATCCAGAACTTCATTCCCGCCTTCAAGGCATTCGATCTCGTCAAACGCTGAGATAATCCCCGAAAGGAATTCGACCGGGGCGGTCGTCCGCCCCGGGAAGGTTTTGTCTGACAGCCTCCTAAGTTGAGCGATTCTGCTGGATGAGATGTTCCAAGATCTTGATGTTCTGGCGGTTGCAAAAAACGGAGGCATACCCGTTGGTATGTCGAGTATTTTCGCAACCGTCCAGGGCGCAAGAGCTTGGTGCAGATCGCCAGTGAGAATCGCTCATCTTAGGAGCCTGTATTCGCGCGATGGGAGGGGTGCCAGGCACCTTTTCGCGGCGAAAAGCGAGCCAGGCACCCGCCCCGCGTTCTATCGAGATCCGGCCGCCTCCGGCTGCAGCTCTGCCACCTATTTCAGGGGGCCGGCGTTGCCGTCAGCGGTCCCACCGAGTTGCTGGCAGCGGCGGTAGGCCGCCCAGACGGCGTCGGAGAGCACGGTCCTGAGCCGCCCCCGCTCGAGCTGGTACTGGGCCGCAGCCGAGGTCCCGCCCGGCGAGGTCACCTGGTTGCGCAGCTTGGCCAGGTGATCGGGCTCTCCCTTGGCGAACTCGGCGGCGCCGAGCACGGTTTCGAACACGAGCTTCTCGGCAACCCGACGCGAAAACCCCATGTGGACCCCGGCATCGACGAGGGCCTCCATGAACATGAAGACATAGGCGGGGCCGGTTCCACTCAGAGCGGTGGCCATATCGAGTTCGTTCTCGTGGATCACGAATTCCTCGGCTCCGAGAGCCGAGAGAATCACCCGCACCTTTTTTCGTCCGGCATCATCGACGCTGGAGGTCGCCGTCCACACCGACATGCCCCGGCCGATCTGCGCCGGGGTGTTGGGCATGACCCTGACGACACGCCTGACGCCGAAGTCCGATCCCAGCCGCGCCATGGTCGCGCCGGCGACGACCGAAAGCACCGTCGCGTCGCCGTCGAGCACGCCGCGGAGATCGTTGACGACCTCACCGAGGAACTGCGGCTTGACGGCAATCACGGCGAAGGTCGCTTCGGCCGCCGCCTCCGCGTTGCTGTCGGTGACCTGGACGCCGTATCGGTTCTCGAGTTCGAGGCAACGCTCGGCGCGGGGGTGGCTGGCGATGATCTGGCGCGGGTCGACAAGACCTTGACGCAGCAGTCCCTTCACCATCGCCTCGCCCATCATCCCGCAACCGATAAACGCCAGGGTCTCGTCCCTCAGTGCCATTGTGCCTCCGGAATCGTGAAGGCGCAGAGTAACACGAAATCTCGGGTCGGCGGATCAACGGCGCCGGGCTCGAGTCCGCGGTTGCGCGGGGCGAATCACTCATCCGCGAGGGCGGCAATCAACCTCGGGCCGAGGAGCTCGAGGCGCCAACCCGTGAGACCCGCCTCTCGGAGACCGGCGGTATCGGCGCACCGCGGCTCGCGTGAGGCCACCGCCAGGGCGCAGCTCTTCGGGCAGACCAGACCGGGTTCGAGACCGAGTTCGGCGGCGACCTCGTCGCGGACCACCGCGAGCCGCTTCATCCGTCTGACGACGATGAGCGCCGTCTCCGGTTGCCGCGGATCCCGCTTCCACTGCGGGGCGCTCTCGGGTCTGGTGATCAGCTTCATCACCATGCCGCCCCACCGGCCGACAAACCTGGGACCGATTCCCTTCACCTTCGCGAGTTCGGCGGCGTTCTTCGGCGGCTCCTCCGCGAGGCTGACCAGGGTCGCCGGTCCGAGCACCTTGAACGGCGGCACATCGAGTTTCTGCGCCTCGGCCTCACGCCATTGGTAGAGGGAGAACGCCCGATCGCGACTTTCACCCCGCAGCCGCCGCACCCCCTTGACCCGTTCGAAGGCCAACGGGTCCGGTTCGACGGGGTTGTGCCGCACCCGCTCGAGCTTGCGAAACTCCTCCCGCGCCCACTCCCAGCGACCGAGGTCTTCGAGACGCGCCCGGAGCTTGGCGGCCAGACTTCCGAGAAAGGCCGTGTCGGCAGCAGCGTAGGCTATCTGGGACCTTGTCAGGGGGCGTTGACCCCAATCGGCGCGCTGGTGCCGTTTGTCGAGAACCACGCCCTCTTCGATTTCCAACAGAGCCGCGAGACCGGTCTTCGGCTCGCCGAGGACCTGGGCCATGGCCTGGGTGTCGACGAGCCCGCGGATCCGGGTGTCATAGTCGCGATCGAGAACCCGGATGTCGTAGTCGGAACCGTGCATCAACACCGGAATCCCGGGGTCCTCGACGAGATTCCAGAGCGGGTCGAGATCGCTCGAGTCCACGGCCAACGGATCGATGACGAAGTTGCGATTGTCGGCCGTCACCTGGACGAGACAGGTCTTGTGGAAATACGAGTGGAGCGAATCCGCCTCGGTGTCGAGGGCGAGCCAGCCCGCCGATCGGGCCGCCGCCGCGACTTCCTCGACGCCCGCACGAGTGTCCACCCAGATCGGATCGAGATCGTTCAGCATGCGAGCGATAGTACCAACTCTTCTTTTTCATCCGGCGATCGGTCGCGACCGATCGCCGGATGAAAAAGCCGGCAAAACCTCACCGGCATCCTGCTACACTCCTCATATGAGACCGATTCTCGACCTTGCCACCGCCAAGATCGGCGTCGAACTGACCAGCCGCTGCAACCTCCGCTGCGGGATGTGCCCCATGGGAAATCTCGGCCGGCCGGAGGACGACATGCCGTGGTGGCTTGTCGAGAAGATCGCCGCGGACTTCCGCACCAACGGCATCCGGGCTCGGTGGCTGCACGAGATGGGCGAGCCCCTGCTCTACCCTCGTCTTGCCGAGGCCATCGATCTCTTCCCGGGTTCCGGCGTCTCGACCAACGTCATGATGCTCGATGCCGACTACGGCCGGGAGCTTCTCGCGAGCTCCCTCGAACGAATCCGGCTCTGCGTCGACACCGTCAACCCGGAGGTCTACCCCGAGATCCGCCGGGGCGGTCGCTGGGATGAGGTGGTGGCGAAGATCCGGGCTTTCCTCGAACTCTCCAAAGGCCACTCCATTCGCGTCGAGATCCAGAAAATGGTCTCGCTCAAGACCGCCGACGAGACCATCAAGGACTTCGAGACCTTTTTCGAGATCGAACGCTACCCCCAGGCGACGATCATCGAAAAGACCTGCGAGGGACTCGACACCACCGACGCCACCGATCTCCACGAGGAGTACTACGGCTGTTTTCAGGGCTACCCCTTTCGCTGGTTCGTCGTGCTTGCCGACGGCCGGGTGACGCACTGCTGCTACGACTACGACGGTTCGCAGACCATCGGCGACATGAAGACCCAGACGGTCGGTGAGATCCTCGCTTCGGACCGGATTCCCGAGCTCATGGAGGCCTTCAAGAAACGCGATTTCGAGACCCTGCCCCGATGCGGCGAGTGCTACAAGAACACCTCGGGCAAGGCGGCGGTCGTGGACCAGCTCATCCGGATCGGTCACAAGCTCGACCGGGTTCTGCCGGTCAAACAGGTCGCACGGAAGATCATCAACCGTTAAATTCTTAGTTCTAAATTCTTAATTCTTAATTATTTGGTAGATTTCGATCATGGGTAAAGCAGAATGGGGCGCAGACCCCGAGTTTTTCGGACCGCGGCACGCCCACCGAGAGGACCGGCTCGAAAGCGCGATTCGCGGGAGCGTCCCTGCCGGCGGGCTCCACCTCGAGTGTGCGGCCGGGGTCGGCTCGCTGAGCATCACCCTCGCCCGCACCGGCGCAACGGTGGTCGCCGCCGACATGTCGCTGCGATCATTGGCGGTGGTGGCCCATCGGGCCGAAGCCGCGGGCGTCGGCGCCGCCGTTCTGCCGGTGGTTGCCGACATCACCGCCCTGCCCTTCCCCGACGACACCTTCCCCTCGATCTCGTCCGCTGAGACCCTCGAGCACATCCCCGCCGACGCTGCCGCCAGTCGCGAGCTCGCCAGGACCCTGGCGCCCAATGGCTGGCTCTGCGGCACCGTGCCCGCCGATCCCGGCCAGTGGTCGGATTGGGACGACTGGGGCGGTCACCTCCGGCGCTATCGGAAACCGGGAATGACCGCCATGTTGAGCGCGGCCGGGCTCGAGCCCGAGGTCACCGTCTGGGGCTGGCCGCTGCTGAGAATCTACGACGACTTCTTCATGACACGGGTCAACCGCCGGCGGCTCCACAACCGGGGTTCGCTCGACGACGATCCCACTCTGGCCAGGGTCGCCGATCTCGGCAGGAAACGCTGGCTGGTCAATTTCGTCCGCTCCGCCTTCGCCATCGACCGTCTCTTCGACGGCTCTCCGTGGGGCGTCGGCCTGCTGTTCCGCGCCAGAAAACCATCGAACTGATCTCCGCACCACCGAATCCGTTGGTTTCATCGCAAACGGCCGAAAATGGGACACGGATGAGAATGCTTACGAAAGGTCCAGATCGGACGTCATCCGTGTCCTATTCAACCCTCACTCGTCAATGAAACCGACGGCCTATCGGACCCGGGGATTGGTTCCGGGGACGACGAGGTTGCCGACCAGGGTTCGTCCGAGGCCGTCGGTGAAGGTGGTCTGGAGACGGTGGTCGAGGTTTGGGTCGGCGCTCGACCAGATTCCGAGGACGTCATCCTCGACATACTCTTCTCCGCCACCGATGAGCACCGGCACACCTCCGCCCCGACCCGAGGCTTCGAGTCGCCAACTCCCCGCCGCAACGGTCGGATCGAGGCTGAACTGCGCAACGGTGCCCACCAGGGTCAGGCTCCCGGCCGGCGGGGACTGCGGCGGCTGGTGGAGGAACGCCACGGCGATCAAACCTCTGCCGCCGAGCGCCGGAGTCGTCAGCACCTGAGTCTGATCGGCGAGGAGCCGGCCGTCGTCATAGGCGCCGAATCGGGTCCAGACGCCGGCCGGATCGCCGGGATAGGGATCGACGATGCTCGTGCGCAGCTCGATCGCGCTCGTCTGGCTGGCCTCGATGGTGCAGGTGAAATGGCAGTCGGTGGCGGTGATTCTCGAGCTGTCCCGCGAGCCGAAGAAACCCCCTGTCCCATCGATGGTGGTCCGCTCCAGCCACACCCTCGAGTTCTCCATGGCGAGGATCTCGCCGAGATGCGAATCGCGCACCGTGACGTGTGCGTCGGCCTGGGGATAGAGGTTCCAGGTATCGACGGACGCATTGACGAGGCGGAACTCCCGATCCTCGAGATCGAGGGTGTGGTCGGCGTAGAACCTGTCGTTGTAGAGATCCTCGACCACGCCATCGATGGGCATGTGAAAACCGACGACGATCCAATTGTCAGCGGAGATATCGCGGAGGACGACGGTGCTGTTCTCTCTCACCAGCATCGGCCAGAGCAGGGTCGCACAACGATCGACGGTCACCCTCTGGAAGATCCCGGTCGAACCGGCCGGCGGGAATGACCAGTGGTCGATCATCCCGGGCATGGGTGGCGAGTACTCGGCCGCGGATCCGGCCGGGAACTCGACCCAGACCCAGATCTTGCCGTCACCGGGGAGGCGGGGGATCTCTTCGAGAACCATGGTCGAGTCGTCCTGCACCAGAACCTCGAAGTTCCCGGTGAGCCGCCTCGCCTCGAGCGTCGCGGCGTCGGCCGAGAGCAGCTGTACATCGCCGAAGTCCGTGTCCTCGACGACCATCCGGGCATTGCCCGCCACCATCAGCGCGTGCTGGACGCCGTTGGGCACCCGATAGTCACAGCTGACGACATCGATTCGCGCGTTATCGATGCCGACCAGCGAATACTGACCGTGGTAGACGCTCATGAACTCGACGACCGAGTTCTCGAATCGGACCTCGCCATCGCCCACGACCCAGATGTGGCCGCTCACCTGAAGACCCGGTTCGCCAAGATCCCGAACCGTCAGCGACCCACCCGACAGGACGATGACATGACCCAGCTCCGTCGGCTCGGTCAGAACCTCGTGTCTGGTGATGATCCACGGCTCGTCATCCGCGGCGACCATGGCAGCACCGACGACAATCGAACCGAACGCGATCAAGGTCGCGAGAAGAACTCGTGCGCTCACGTCAGATCACCTCCGGACCATTTCGACTATATCGGATGAAACAGGACAGTTGCATCGCACATCACAGCCACCAAGACACAAAGCCACCAGGGTCTGACCAAACATCGCCCGCGAGACGCGGGCGCTTCTACCAACGGACCGCACCCGCATCCATCGCCTGACCCGACGTCGAATTGCGATGGTGCGATGCTCTGCGTCTCTGCGTCTCTGCGTCTCTGCGTTAAGCGTCGACGCGCCCGGTGGCGAAATCGATCACCAGCCTGGCAACCTCATCCGGCTTCTCCATGGGCAGGAAGTGCGAGCTCCCCTCGAGTTCGACGACTCGAGCATCCGGCATCTCCCTGGCCATCCGGCGCGCCGCCTCCGGCAGCAATGTGTCCGAGGCCTCACCGCGAACCACCAGGGTTCGAACCTCGACCTTGCGGAGGCTCGCCCACTCATCGTGCGGGCAGATCTGGAAGAGCCGCGCTTCCCACTCTTTGGGATACCTCAGGATCACAGAGCTCTCGGGTCCGTCGATCACGCCCGTCTCGATGTAATCGGCGAGCACCCGCGGATCCCACCTCTTGAAAACCGACTTCCGAGACCAGGACGCCCGGACCGCCGATCGATTGGGCCAGGCGTCGCGGCGTCTCGCAGCGCCCTCGACGAGAGGGAAATGACGGCCCAGACCGAGTCGTTTCATCCAGCCCCAGGAGAACGCGTGAAGACCGGTGAAGATCACGGGGTCGAGGAGAACAAGAGCCGAGAAGAGCTCCTGATGGCGGGCAGCTGCGAGCGCGCACAAGACCCCGCCGAGGCTGTGACCCACTGCGACGACCGGCCCTTCAGCCCGTGCCCGGATCGCCGCCGCGAGGTCGCCGGCCATGGGCCGCCAGGATCGAAGCTCCTGCGGATCCTGGGCGGACCACAGCGGACGCTGGGAAAAGGTCGCGATGGTGAAGTGCGGCATGAGCGCGTCGATGGTGGTTCGATAGGTCTCCGGCGGAAACCCGTTGGCGTGGGTCAGAACCAGCTGCGGACCGTCCCCGCCCCAATCGGCCCATGCGTCTTCGGGAGGCACTACCGAGCCCACCCGTCGATCCGTCAGATGACTCCGAGTCGTTTTCCGACCGTTCCGAACGCCGCCACCGCGCGATCGAGGTGCTCGCGCTCGTGCGCTGCGGAGATCTGGGTCCGGATCCGCGCCTGCCCCTTGGGAACCACCGGGAACGAGAACCCGATGACATAGATCCCCTCGGCCAGCATTTCGTTGGCGAAGTCCGAAGCGAGCTTGGCGTCGTAGAGCATGACCGGCACGATGGCGGTTTCTCCGGCGAGAATGTCGAAGCCCAGCTTCTCGAGCTTGGACCGGAAGTACCGGGTGTTCTTCATGAGCTTGTCGCGCAACTCGGTGGTGGCCGACAGCATCTTGAAGACCGCGATTCCGGCCGCGGTCAGCGATGGCGTCAAGGTGTTGGAGAACAGGTAGGGCCGGGACCGCTGGCGGAGCAGATCGATGATCTCCTGCCGACCGGTGGTGTAGCCGCCGGAGGCCCCGCCGAGAGCCTTCCCGAGGGTCGAGGTGATGATATCGACACGGCCCTGAACCCCGCAGTGTTCGGGAGTCCCCCGTCCGGTGCGGCCGATATAGCCTGTGGCGTGGGAATCGTCGACCATGACCATGGCGTCGTACTCGTCTGCGAGATCACAGATCTCGTCGAGCTTGACCAGATAGCCGTCCATGGAGAAGACGCCGTCGGTGGCGATCAAGCGGCGACGATGACCGCTGGTCCTCTTGAGGATCTCCTCGAGTTCGGCCATGTCCGAATTGGCGTATCGGAACCGCTCGGCCTTGCACAGCCGCACGCCGTCGATGATCGATGCATGGTTGAGCTGATCCGAAATGATCGCGTCCTCGTCGGAGAGAATGGTTTCGAAGAGACCGGCGTTGGCATCGAAACACGACGAGTAGAGGATCGTGTCATCGGTGCCGTTGAAGGCGGAGATGGCCCCCTCGAGCTCCTTGTGCAGATCCTGCGTACCGCAGATGAATCGTACCGACGCCATGCCGAAACCCCGCTCTTCGAGGGCTCGCTGGGCGGCCGCGATGATTGTGGGGTTGTCGGCGAGACCGAGGTAGTTGTTGGCGCAGAAGTTGATGACCTCACCCTGGGAAACCCGAATCGCAGCACTCTGGGGCGAGGAGATGACCCTCTCCTCCTTGTAGGTTCCCGCATCACGGATGGCGTTGAGTTCATCGCGAAAACCGGCCTTGAATCCTGCGAACATCTGACCTCCAGGGATGGGTTTCCCGTCTTCAACAAGGTGAGATCGAAGACGACGAAGCTCAGTCGAAGCTGGTCACAGCCTCGTCTTCATCGTCAAAGACCTCGAGAAGGGGCAGCAACTGGGTGAGGCGAAGCGTTCGAGTGACGCTCGGGGTCGGCCGCAGGAGCTTGACCGCACCTCCGAATCGCTGCGCCAGCTTCCAGCTGGACACGACCTCGCCGATTCCCGAGCTGTCCATGATGGCGACCTTGCGGAGGTTGAGGATGATCTTCCGCCAACCCTCAGCGATGATCTCGTCCATCACTTCGCGAAGCAACTCGTCGCCGACTCCCATGACGAGACGACCATCGAGATCCACAATGATCACATCATCCACGTGCCGAACATCCACTTTCATGTGCTGGATTGTATCCGGTTCCCGTCCGGAAATGGCGCTTTTTTTTCGGGCGGAATCGCCGGAGTCTCAGTCGTCGCCGTCACGCCCGAAGAGATTTCTGCCGGGATCGTCGAATCTCCCGACCGCTCTTCCCCCACCCTGCCGATTCGCGTCCTGCCGCGAAGGGCGGTTTCTGAGAATCGGATTGAGCCCCGTGGGCTCGGCGCGAAAGACCCGATTTCGACCCGAGTTCTTTGCTTCGTAAAGCGCGGTATCGGCATTCCGGAGGAGTTCGACACTGTCATCGGCATCGTCGGGGAAGCACGCGACGCCACCGGAAATGGTGACCCTGCCGTTGGGCTGCGTGGCTTCACCCTCGAACGGGTACTCTTCGATCCGGTGTCGGATCACATCGGCGGCCGACATGGCCTGGCTCGCCGATCTGCCGGACATGACGAGGATGAACTCTTCGCCGCCAAACCGACCGAAGTAGTCGTCTGAACGGACGCTGTCCCGCACCAGTTTTGCGAGCAGGCGAAGCAAACGGTCCCCCACCAGGTGGCCGTTCTGATCGTTGTAGTTCTTGAAGTGGTCGATATCGAAGAGAAAGATCGAGACCTTCTCGCCCTTGTTGCGGGCTTCGAACACGGCTTCGCTGAGTTTGACCAGCAGCGCCGCCTTGTTGAAGATCCCGGTCAGACCGTCGACCTCGGCCGCGATCTCGACGTTGCGGTAGGCCTCGAGGTTGGTCCAGGTCAGCGCACCCAACCTGGCGATCATCTCCATCATCTCGCGTTCGCTGAAATTGTGCCGTTCGGGTCTGGCGATGGCGACGAGCCCGATGGTCTCCTCGCCTGCGAGCATGGGTGCGACGACGTCGAAATCGGGCTGACCGCTGTCCTGGCTGACGCTGTAGCTCAGCGATCCCTCCTGTTCGTAGTCTTTGCGGACCATCACCCGTTGGCGGGCGGCGGCAACTCCCAGTTGGCCCTCGCCGAGGCGCACCTCCGTACCGACCTTCATCTGCCGTTGAGCCGTCGAGATCGCGGCGACAATCATGCGGTTTTCGCGATCGGGTTCGGTGATCGTGCTCCTCCTGCGAACCAGAACGACCGCCACTTCGGGTCGGAACATCCGCACCATCGCATTGACGAGGATGGGAGGGATCTGGCGGATCTGGCGTTGGGCGTGGAGTTCTCCGATCAAACTGGAGAAGACCTGGAAGAACTCGGTCTGTCCCTCCAGATCGAGCTCGAGGCGCCGCGTGGATCGCTCGATCGCCCCGTTCGGGGGGAGGATCTTGGACGGCTTCGTCTGCGCTGATCCGGCCAGCCGCGACCAGAGAGCGACGATGATGACGAGAAGCACCGGCACGACCACCAGGAGGATCTTGGCTCCACTCGGCCAGAGCATGAGTTCATCGAGGATCAATCATCACCAGCTTTTCTCGCCCTCCGGAGCGTTGTCCTGACGCGCGAGCCTTCGCAGGCCGAATTCGTCACCTCCCGGCGATTGTACTGCGAATACCCGCAGCAGACAAAACCCGGGCTCCATCGCAGCTCTCGCCACTCCCTGGAAATCGGTCGGGATCAACCGAAATCCACCGGGTCGTCGTCCTCGTCATAGGTCGTGGCAAAGGTCTCCAGAAACCAAATCAACGCTCCGGCGGCGGCAAGCCCCGTCAGTCTCGAAGCCAGGCTTCCACTCATCGCGGGGTACCAATCGACGAGCTCCGGGAACCGGAGATAACCGACCCAGATCACGACCATGACCGTACTGACCGCCGCTCCGATCGCCCCGACCACCGCCGCCCTTCGCAGCCCTGGGTTGCCTGCCTCCGATCGGGCGAACGCCACCAGAAAAAAAAGAAACGATCCGACGAGGAGGAGCAGGCTGAGTTGGAGCAGCCTCGGATTTGCGAGAACGAGGGGCCAATCGGGGGATCTGAAACCCCCGACCGCCGCAACCAGGGAAGCCACAGCCAGGATGAACGACAGCAGCGACGACGCCGCGGCGACCACGGTCGCGACCCGGAGCAGCGGCTGCCGGATGAACCGGTGGTGGCGAAGAAACGAAAGAAAAAACAACGGCATCGCCAGATTCGCCACGACCGAGATGAATGGGATCAGCAGCAGGATTCCCCCACTTTCTGCGACATGGTCGGTGCGAATCCACGGCAACGGACGCAACAGGATTCCACGCAGAACCAGCCAGACCAGACCGCCGACGAAGAACCATGCAGCGCGGGTCGGTTTCATGAACCCTCCTCGCGAACCGCCTCCCAAAGGTCGGGATTTTCACCCTCAGGATATACCAACCCGTGCCGCCGCTCGCACTGCCGGCCCAGATCAGAGCCGAGACTCCGAGCTCTTGAGATCCGAAATTTTGAGACTGGGAATCTGTGACCTCGGACACCGCCACCCGGTTTTTCTCCCCATACAATGACCGCCGGCATTCGCAGCAAAACCTCAAGGGCCGGGAACCAGTGGACCAACAACCGGAGGGGCGATGAAACCTGTCGATTCAACCCAGGAACCCAGTCGGCGCGAGCTCTTCGACCGCGCACGCGACCGCACCACGAGGGCCATCGAAACCGCCACCACGGCGCCGACTCGGCGACACCGCGCATTTCGGACGACCCACATGCGCGATGTGGGCAGACCACGGGAGAGATCATCGACCAAGGCGGTGCCGGCGCCCCCGTCGGCAGCGATCATCGCCTTCAATCGACTCGGTTTCGGCCCCCGACCCGGCGATATCGCAGCTTTCAACGGCCTTGCCGGGAACGATGCCCAACGGCTGCAGATCTGGGTCGATCAGCAACTCGACCCATCGAGCATCAATGACGGCGAATGCGACAGCAGGATCGCGGCCTCCGGTTTCACCACCCTCAACAAGACCTTGGCCCAGGCATGGTTTGATCACGTCGAGTCGAACCCGCCGTGGTCGATCCGGCTCCAGCCCTACTACGAGGTCGAGCGCGCCACGCTGCTGCGGGCGGTGTGGAGCAAACGCCAGCTCCTCGAGGTTCTCACCGACTTCTGGCACAACCACTTCAACGTCTACGGCCCGGATTCGTGGGCGGCTCCGGTCTGGTCGCACTGGGACCGGGTGGTCATCCGCGGCAACGCCCTCGGCAACTTTCGAACCATGTTGGGCCATGTCGCGCAGCACCCCGCCATGCTCTACTACCTCGACAACTACACTTCGACCAACGCGGGTCCAAACGAGAACTGGGCTCGCGAACTCTTCGAGCTCCACACCCTCGGCGCCGACCACTACATGGGCGTCATGCAGCAGAGCCAGGTCCCGACGGGTCCGGGCGGCGTGCCCGTCGCCTATGTCGACGATGATGTCTTCGAAGCCACCAGGTGCTTCACCGGTTGGACCTTCGACTTCGACACCGGACTCTTCGACTATCGGGCCGACTGGCACGATGTCTTCCAGAAGACCGTTCTCGGCACCTTTATCGACGACCACCAGCCGGCGCTCGTTGACGGCAACACCGTCCTCGACCTGGTCGCCACCCACCCCGGCACCGCGCGCCACATCTCGAAAAAACTGGCCCACCGCCTCATCGGCGACAACCCCGACCCGGCGGTGATCGACGCCGCAGCGGCGGTCTTCGAAGCCGAGGCTTCCGCCCCCGACCAACTGGCCCAGGTCGTTCGCACCATCGTCCTTCACCCCTCGTTTCTCACAACCTGGGGCGACAAGATCAAGCGGCCGCTGGAGATCCTGTCGAGCGCCGTCCGCGCCGCCGACGGCAGATTCGACTACGGCATTGACGACGACGACACCGGAACCCTGCTCTGGCGTTTCGACCAGGCCGGGCAACCACTCTTCGGGTGGCGGGCGCCCAACGGCTTTCCGGATCACAAGGACGATTGGCAGAGCGCAACCCCCCGGGTGATGACCTGGCGATTGATGAACTGGCTCATCGATGTCCGCAACGACAGCGACATCCACCGCCTCAACGTCCTCGCTCAGACGCCCGCCGCAACCAGATCCGCCAACGAGATCGCGGATTTCTGGATCACCCGGGTCCTCGGCAGACCCATGCCCGCAGCGGAGCGCAACGAGATCGTCGAGTTCATGGCGCAGGGGCACAACCCCGATTTCGATCTCCCCCTCGACTCGGATGAAGACACCCAGGAACGCCTGCGGTCCATGGTCGGTCTCATCTTCATGTCCCCGTCGTTCCTCTGGAGGTAGTGATGAGACGACCCACACGACGCGGTTTTGTCACCGGATGCTCGGCGGCCATCGCTGGCATGGCCGGTTCCCGTTTTCCTTCCCTGGCCTTTGCCGATCCCGACACCGGCACCAATGACGAGGTCCTCGTCGTGGTCTTTCTTCGCGGCGGAATGGACGGGTTCAACATGGTGGTCCCGATCTCCGGCGCCGACCGCGGCCACTACGAGATCGCCCGCCCGAACATCGCCGTTCCCCTCAGCGGCTCCGACTCGGCCCTCTCAATGGACGGAGTCTTCGGACTTCACCGGGCGTGCCAACCGATTTACGATCTCTACCAGAGCGGCCACGTCGCCGTGATCAACGCGACCGGTCTCGGTGAGGCGAGCCGGAGTCACTTCGACTCGCAGGAATACATCGAACGCGGCACTCCGGGCGTCAGGACCACCGCGAGCGGCTGGCTCGCCCGACACTTTTCGAGCGCGCACAATCTGCCACCCGAAATCATCATGCCCTCGGTCTCGGTGGGCAGCCTCCAGGCGACGTCGCTGCTCGGCGACCGCGACACCGTCAACATGAGCGATCCCGATTCCTTCAATCTCCAGATCGGCCCGTGGGAGTGGCGGGACGCCCAGCGCGTCGCTCTGAGGCACATGTACTCCGGCGACAATACCTGGCTTCACGCCTCGGGTCTCCAGGCCCTCGACGCCATGGATATCGTCGAGCTCAACACCTCGGGCAGCTACACCCCGAGCAACGGCGCAGTCTATCCAACGAACTCCTTCGGCGACGGACTCCAGGTCATCGCTCAGATGACCAAACTCGACCTCGGCCTCCGCGTGGCAACCCTCGATCTCGGCGGCTGGGACACCCACGTCAGCCAGGGCGACAACGGCACCGGATATTTTTCCGGACTCATGGCGACCCTGGCGCAGGGTCTGGCCGCCCTCTACACCGATCTCGACGGCGCCGGCTCCGCCAACTACACCCAACGGCTGACCATGGTCATTCAGAGCGAGTTCGGTCGCCGGCTCAGCCAGAACGCCGACCGGGGCACCGATCACGGCCACGGCAACCCCATGATCGTGATCTCCGGAAACGCCATCGGCGGCGTCCACGGAGCGTGGCCCGGCATCGGGCCCGGCCAGCTCTTCGACAACGCCGATCTCGCGGTCACGACGGATTTCCGTCGGGTCCTGTCCGAAATCCTCATCCGCCGGATGGGCAACAACCACCTGGGCTACGTTTTCCCCGGGTATACGGACTATCAACCCTTGGGAATCGTCGCGGGGACCGACCTCCCCCCCGACTACAGCAGCGGCGGGGACGGCCTCTTCGCCGACAGCTTCGAAAACGGAAACACCAGCAACTGGTCATCGGCAACGCCGTAACAGCTTCGACCCGATCGCCCGAAGACCAGCTTCGGGGGTTCTCGGCCGAAGGGCGAGATGTGGCGGCCGCACTGCGCCTGAGCTGTTGAGCTCGACCACGACGGCCGGCGATTTGGCATAATGGACGGATGAAGACCCACACACTCATCTTCGCGTTGACGGTGATTGCTGCGGCCGTCGGCTCCGCTGACGACCGGCAACCGCTGAACTACACCTTTGTCGAAGCCGAATACGCCATCGACAGCTCCGTCGAGATCTACGGCGATTCGTCGGACTCGGACAACGCCTTCGCCTTGGGTGGTTCGTGGCAGGTCTCCCGGCGCTTCGTCCTTTGGGGACGATTCAACTCGGCGAGTTATGACCTCCCCAACTTCGGCGAACACCTCAACATCCAACTCGGAACCCTCGGCGCCATGTACCGCATCCCGATCCGAGAAGGCGGGAGTTCCCCGCTCGACTTCCTCGTCGGTCTGAGTTTCGAGTATCAGAACACCGACATTCTCACCGAGCTCGGCGGCGAGACCTTCAGCGATCCGGGAATGGGATTCGGCGGCGGGTTCAAGGCAGGAATCGCCAGACACTTCGATCTCACGGCCTTTCTCCACTATGCAGACTTCGGCGTGTTCAGCGAGGGCTACCGCAACTACCTCGACGGGCTCTCCTTCGAACTCGGCGCCGAGCTCTTCCTGAGCAGGCGGTTCAGCCTGACCGCGGTCTACCTCACCGGCGAGATCGACTACGTGTATCTCCCGGGAATGGAGCGCCCGGAAGAGGTCGAGGTCGATCGCGACGAGGTGCGGGTCGGGGTGCGGTACAACTTCAGGTAGCGGCCGGGACAGGGGCAGCGTCCGGGGCAGCGTCCGGGGCAGCGGCAGCGTCCGAATCCGGACCCGTGACCGATGCCGCTCTGAGCACGTGGAAAGGGCGCCACAACGGGGTGCCGGGCACGCTATTGTGCCGGATCGACCCCCCGGCACCGCGGCGCATCCCGCACAATGGCGCTGCCGGGCTCCCTCGGGGAGCGCGATGACAGCATCTCTTCCGGCGAGGAGGGAGGCCGCCGGCGCACCATCGGCGTGGTCGCAGCCATTCAATCATCCCACGTGCGACCACGCCGATGGCGCGACGCTGGGCCACCGGGACGCCAATGCGTCACGGCGGCCCAGAAGGCCGGTATTGAGGGCGTGCTCCGGAACACCGCCAGCGACCGCGACAGCGGCCGTATCCGTATCCGTGGGCGATGGAACCAACCCGCATCGGTACACCACCATCGCCGGCGGGACGCCGGCGCTACAAGCATCGCAGCGCCCTTTGTAGCGCCCACGTCTCGTGGGACAGGCATCCTACCTGCCCTTCACTCACCTACCGGCCGAGAAAGCGTCGCCACGAAGTCTGACACCCCAGAAGCAACGCATCACCCACTCTCAATTGCGATGGCTTCGCGACCTTTGCAATCTTTGCGGTGAAACTGCGATGCTGCGATGGCGCGATGTCATCTCGGTCGGTTAGCCACGACCGCCAGATCCTTCCGGCTCAACCGCTGTTCGTGGAGCACGACGAGGTCCTGGCGAAGATCGGCCGGGATCTCTTCGATTTGATCCACTCGCACAATCGCATGGACCACGGCGTCCTGCCGGAGGTGGCGGGTGAGGACCTCGACATCGTCGGTCTCGACCGTATAGAGCCCATCGGAGTAGAAGGCCACCGCGGTGGGAATATTGCCCGCACGCCATGCCACGACACGGTGACCCATGGCCCTCGACTCGGCGGTCAGCTCTTTGGTCTCGAGGGCAAACGTCCGCGCCGACTTCCGCGGCTCCATGGCCGGGTAGACGAGCGCCGTCGCAAGGAGGTAGAGGACGGCCATACCGGCCGCGGTGGCCACCACCGAGTCGAAGGCCCGGCCGCGCAGCGCCGCGGTGAGAGCCGCGCCCCCCGTGACCAGGAGGACCGCCCCCAGCAGATACACCATCCAGGCGGGCAGGTACTCGACACGGTCGCTCACGAACGGCACGGCCACGGCAACGAGGATGAAGAGCCCACCCGTGATGGCCTGCCCGAGGTTGACCCATCTTCGATCGAGGCCCGCGGCGCCCTCGAACCCCTCGCGAAGGCCGGAGATTCGACCCACGAGAACCGCCATCATCATCGCGATGGCCGGAAACGCCGGCAGGACATAGAGATCGCGCTTTTCGGTGGAGATGGAGAAAAAGACCACGACGAAGACCGCCGCCGCCAGGGACAGACGCAACCCCTCCGAGTGGCGCCGGTTCCGCCAGGCCACGACCACCGCGCCCGGCAGCAGGCCCGTCCACGGCAGCAGCGAGAGCGGCAGCCGCTCGAGGTAGTACCAGAACGGTTGAACGTGGTGCATCCCGTGCATCCCCCGCTCGACAAAGTGTTCGCGCAACGCACCGGTCACCGAGTAGTCGGCAGGCCCCCAGAACGTCGCCGCAAGGGCCCACGCGCCGGCGACGAGGACGAAGACCAGCGGACCGATCAGCGGGGCGAAACGACGAAGCGAACCGAGATCACGCTCGAAGGCCAGGACAACGATGACGATCCCCAGGGGGAGCAGCAGACCCACCGGACCCTTCGCGAGAACCGCGAGGGCGGCGGCGCACCAGAACAGCGCCCCGGCCCGCCGGCCGCGGGCATGGCCCGATCGCCAGTCGGCAAAGGCCGAGAGCGCCACCCAGATCAGAAAGCACAGCAGCGAGTCGATCTGTGACCAGCGCGCCTTGTCCCAGAACATGTAGCTGGTCGCGAGGAGCAGTCCCGCGAGGGCGGCGGTCTTGGGTCCGAACCATCGTCGACCCAGCCGCATGATCAGGACGAGGGTTCCGAGCGCAGCGAACACCGACGGCAGCCGGGCGGTGAACTCGGTGACGGCGCCGAGGGGCAATGAAAAGACCGCGATCAACCAGAAAAACAGGGGCGGTTTGTGGCTGTTGACGACCCCGTTGACGTGGGTCACCAGCCACTGGCCGTCGATGAGCATCTCGCGCGCGCCCTCGCCGAAGAAGGGCTCGTCCGGCGCCCACAGATCGTGCGCACCGAGAAACCAGAGAAAAATCACCGCGGCCAGAATGAGGACGAGGCGTTCGGGCTTCACGACGAAACCCGACCTGGAGGAAAAAGCAGGTCACCGATGATGATCATGACCCGGGAAGTTTAGAACACCCGCTTTCCCGGTCGTTGATAGAATCCACGCCCACCGAGGAGGACGCCGCCACGCCATGAGCCGTCAGAAAGGAACCACGCCCGTCGACGGCCTCGCCGATCTCATGCGAAACACCCTCGGTCACGATGCCTTCCGACCGCTGCAGGAGGATGTCTGCCGCGCGGTCACCGGAGGCAGCGATGCGCTGTTGGTCATGCCCACCGGCGCCGGCAAGTCCCTCTGCTACCAGCTTCCGGGGCTCGCCAGGGGCGGTACGACGCTCGTGCTCTCCCCGCTCATCGCCCTCATGGAGGATCAGGTCGAGGCGCTGAAGCAACGCGGACTCGCAGCCGAACGGATCCACTCGGGACGCGACCGGCTCGAATCCCGCGCGGTGTGCAACGCCTATCTCGCCGGCGAGCTCGACTTCCTCTTCGTCGCGCCGGAACGGCTCGGCGTCCCGGGATTTCCCGAGATGCTCGCAAAACGAAAACCGGTGCTCATCGCCGTCGATGAGGCCCATTGCATCTCGCACTGGGGGCACGACTTCCGACCCGACTATCGAATGCTCGGCGAGAGACTGCCGCTGCTGCGTCCGACGCCGGTCATCGGTCTCACCGCCACCGCCACCCCCATGGTCCAACGCGACATCATCGAACAGCTCGGCATCCCCGACGCCCTCGAGTTCATCCACGGCTTCCGCCGCACCAACATCGCGGTCGAGGTCGTCGAGGCCAAGCCGTCGGCCCGGCCGGCGGTGGTGAAGAACATCCTGAGCGATCCGGTGCGCCGTCCCGCCATCGTCTATGCACCGACCCGCAAGGAGACCGAGGCGCTGGCAGCCGAGCTCAGCCGGGCGTACCCGGCCGCCGCCTATCACGCCGGCATGGCGGCGCCCCGGCGGGACCGGGTGCAGCGCAGCTTCCAGACCGGAGAGACCGACGTCATCGTCGCCACCATCGCCTTTGGCATGGGCATCGACAAGGCGGACATCCGCACCGTGGTCCACACCGGGCTTCCGGGCAGTCTCGAGAGCTACTACCAGGAGATCGGCCGCGCCGGTCGCGACGGCGAGATGGCGCGGGCAATCCTCCTCTACTCGTGGGCCGATCGTCACACCCACCAGTTCTTTCTCGATCGCGACTACCCCGAGCCACGGTTTCTCGCACGGCTCTACTCGGCCCTCGATGAACGACCGCGGCCGGCGGACGAGATCAGGGTCCGGACGGGAATGGAGCCGGAGCTCTTCGCCACCGCCCTCGAAAAGCTCTGGATCCACCACGGAGCCGTCGTCGATCCCGAGGAAAAAGCGGCCCGCGGCAGGGACGACTGGCAACGACCCTACGAGGCCCAGCGGGCCCACCGACACGCCCAGGTCGAAAGGATGATCCGTTTCGCCTCCGGGCACGGTTGCCGGATGGTGCGGTTGGTCGAACACTTCGGCGACCGGAACGACCCGAAGACGCCCTGCGGAATCTGCGACCAGTGCGCCGCCGACGACTGTCTCGCCACCACCTTCCGCGACCCGACCACCCGAGAGATCGAGCAGCTCTCGGCGATCATCGCCCTGCTCAAGAGCCGGGACGGTGCGACATCGGGCCAGCTCCACAACGAGCTCGGGACCGGCGGCGCCTCCGGCCGAGGTGCTTTCGAGGCGCTTCTCAACGGTCTCGCCCGTGAGGGTCTCGTGGAGATGCGGGCCGACTCCTTTGTCAAGGGCGGCAGGACGATCCGGTTTCAGCGGGTCTTTCTCACCCGTGCGGGCCGGTTGGCCCGAGCCGATGTCGCCGATTCGATCCAGGTGGTCGATGCGCCATCACAACCCAAAACGAAACGAAGGACAACAAAGACGCGCGCGACCCGATCGACGGCGAGATCGGCGACGCCCGCGGCCACCGAGCGGATCTCGACCCTCGACGGGGATCAGATGAAGCTCTTCGAAAAGCTCCGGGAGTGGCGGCTGTCGGAGGCCCGCAAGCGCGGCGTGCCGGCCTTCCGCATCCTCACGGATCGGGTTCTCACCGCCCTGAGTCTCGCCCGCCCGGCGGATGAGGACGAGCTTCTCGAGGTCTCCGGCATCGGTCCGCACACGGCGAAAAAGTTCGGCCGCGGGATTCTCGAGGCGATCAACCGCGATTGATGGTCAGCCGGTCGAACCCTGATTCTTGAGCCTGTCGGCGATCGATTTCATCCGCTCCTCGATCTCCCGCACCTTGGCCTCGTGACCCAGGGCGCGGTGGACCTCCTTGAGCCCATCGAGGTCATCGGCAACCTCGGCGGACTCGGGTCCGAAGATCCGCTCGTCGATGGCGACGACCCGTTCGAGGAGTTTCCGGGCGGTGTCGAACTCGCCCAACTCGGCCCGCGCCGTGGCCAGGTGGTAGAGGGTGAAGGATGTGGAGATGTCCTCGACACCAACACCGGTTCGGATATCCGCCGCCCGCTGGAGCGCCACGACTGCCGCATCCGGGTCGCCGGTCTGAAGCTTCATCAACCCGAGGTTTGTCAGCGCCTGAGCTACGTAAGGGTGGTCCGGCCCATAGATAACCTCCTGAACTTCAAGCGATCGCTCGAAGTATGGCAACGCCTCGTCGAAGCTCCCGGCCTCGGCGTGGACGATGGCGAGGTTTCCCAGAATACGGGCGACATCCGGACTGTTCGCGCCATAGATCTTCTCGTAGATCCGCAACGCCTCGAGGTAATAGTCCTCGGAGCCGCCGGTCCCCGCCTTCGAGTTGACGACGCCGAGATTGGTGAGAACGTTGGCGGTCTGGTGATGGTCGTCGCCGAAGACCCGACGCGACAGCTCGAGGGCTCGATCCAGATCCTGCCTCGACGCATCGAAGTCGCCTCGATTCATCGCCGCCGACGACCGGTTGTTAAAAAGCGATATGAGGCGTTCCTCATCCGGCGGGTCCTCGGCGAGAACCAGATCGAGTGCCCGGCCGTAGAGGGCCATGGCGCGGTCGATCTCGCCGAGATCGCCGAGCAACCATCCGAAATTGCCCAGGGTGTCGATGAGACCGTCCCGACCGGCGTCGCCGAGCGTTTCGTATCGGGTGATGGTGTCCTCGTAGATCGCGACGGCTCGATTCGGGTCGCCGAGCTTCTCGTTCACCCGAGCCAGCTGGTGCAGGGTATCGGCGATCTCTACATCACCGTCATCGAGGTGCTCTCGTCGCAGGTCGAGAGCGCCCTCGATCTGGCTGCGTGAGTCGTCGTAAAGTGCGAGGCTCATGTAGACCTTGCCAAGGGTGTGCATCAGGCGGGCCTGGGTCAGGGGCTCGCCCGCGAGCTCATCGCGGACTCGAGCCGCGCCCTCGTCCATGACTTCACGGGCAGTGATAGTCTCGCCCGAGGTGCTTTCCGGGTTCGAGCTGTCGAAGAGCCCGATGAGAAAGTCCGATGTCCGGGTGGCGGTTTCCGCCTCCCGCGCAGCTTCCCGTTCGGCCGCTTCGGCGCGCCTGAGGTTCCGCTGCGAGTCGGCCCAGAGCAGGCCCATCCCGATGCCGAAGGCCACCACCAGGACCAGAGAAAGAGCGGCGAAGGCGAACGGCCACCGATGGCGCGAGATCATCTTGCGAATCTGGTAGACCGCGCTCGGCGGCCTGGCGAGGATCGGCTGCGATTCGAGATACCGGTCGACATCATCGCCGAGGGCCGCCGCCGAAGCATAGCGCCGGTCGGGTTCCTTCTCCAGCGCCTTCCCGGCGATGGTCTCGACATCGGGGTCGAGGCGGCGGCTCCCGGTCCATGCCCGGCTCATGGGTTCCGGGCGTTCCTCGCAGATCACCCGAACCGCCTCGACGATGGACGCGCGACCCACGTCATACGGTCGTGAGCCCGCCACCAGCTCATACAGGATCACACCGAGGGCGTAGACATCGGTTCGGACATCAATGGCCTCGGTATCGCCGCGGGCCTGCTCGGGCGACATGTAAGGCAGCGTGCCCTTGATCATCCCGACCTCGGTCAGCATCGAGGCCGCCTGGACATCGGCGTCGGTCACTCTCGCGAGCCCGAAATCGAGAATCTTGACCACCGGCACCCCCGCCACCGAGGTGTTCGATGCTCCTGATGCGGTCGCAGCGTCATCGGTAACGAGAATGTTCGACGGTTTGAGATCGCGGTGGATCACGCCGCGCTGGTGGGCGTAGTGGACCGCCTGACTGATGCTCTGAAACAGGCGCAGCCGCAGCCGGAGTTCGGTTTCGGTCACGAGAGACGGCCGGTCGGCCAGCCACCGATCCAGCGTCCGCCCCTGGACCAACTCCATGGCGAAGAAATCGCGGCCGTCCTCGGTGTGACCGGACTCGTAGATCGCCGCGATGTTGGAATGCTTGAGGCGACCGAGCGTCTCGACCTCGCGCTGGAACATCTTTGCGTGGAGCGCATCCACCGCGTGGCTCGAGCGCATGACCTTGAGCGCGACCCGCCTCCTCGGCCGCTCCTGCTCCGCCTCGAAGACCACTCCCATCCCGCCTTCACCGAGCTTGCCGAGGATCGTGTAACCGCCGATGGTTTCGGGCACGCCCGGCTGCCAGTCTTCGGGCAGTGAAACGCCCGACCCGCTCAGCGTTTCTTCATCTCCGATGGGCCCGCGGGTCCGATCGGATTCATCGGCCTGAATCGACCGGGTCTGCTCGACCGCCTCGTCGCTGTGGTTCGGACCGTCCGGTCGGTCGTTCTCGGCCATTGTTCCGCCTCCAGGATCGCCCCTCGCCGGCGATGTCTGCGTCGCTTGTTGAGATAACCTCGCAATTCTACACGAGCAGGCGCCGATTTGAGATGCGAGCCGTATGATGCATCAATGACAATGGAACCGACGGGACTCCCGCCGCGATCGATTCTTGCCGGGCACTGGAACCTCGACCCCGAGATCGTCTTTCTCAACCACGGATCGTTCGGGGCGTGCCCGACCGGAGTCCTCGAGGCCCAGAATGAACTTCGGACGCGGATGGAGAGCGAGCCGGTGCGCTTCTTCATCCGCGAGCTGCCCGATCTGCTCGATGCGGCCCGTTCGATTCTCGCCGCGTTTCTCCGGGCCGACCCCGAAGGCCTCGCCTTCGTCGCCAACGCCACCACCGGTGTCAATACGGCCCTGGCGGCGATCCCTTTGGCGGTGGGAGACGAGCTGCTCGTCACCGATCACGGCTACGCCGCGTGCCGCAACGCCGTCGAAGCGGCGGCCCGCAGGGCGGGAGCGCGCCTGGTCGAGGTCCCGTTGCCGTTACCCCTCGGCTCGCCGAACGAAGTGGTCGAAACGGTCATGGGAGGTCTGTCGTCGCGAACCCGCGTTGCCATCATCGACCATGTCACCAGCCCGACGGGTCTGGTTTTTCCGATTGCCGAGATCGCGAAGCAACTCGAAGATCGCGGCGTCACCGTGATCGTCGACGGCGCCCACGCACCGGGAATGCTCGATCTGGATCTGGCGACGATCGGCGCTCCGTTCTATACGGGCAACTGCCACAAGTGGCTGTGCGCGCCAAAAGGGGCGGCGTTTCTCCACGTCCGCGATGACTGGCGGGACCGAACCCATCCCCTGGTGACCAGCCACGGCGCCGGGGCGCCCGTCATCGACCGCAGCCGGTTCCGGCTCGAGTTCGACTGGACCGGCACCGGTGATCCGACCCCGTGGCTGACGGTGCCCGCAGCCATCGAAATCCTCTCGGCAATGGTCCCCGGCGGCTGGCCCGAGATCCGATCGCGGAATCGCACGCTGGCGCTCGAGGCGCTGGGCCATCTCTGCTCGGTTCTGGGGATCGAGGCGCCGTGCCCCGAGGGAATGATCGGCTCAATGGCGGCGGTTCCCCTCCCCTCTCTCGGGCCCGAGAAACCCATGCCCATGGGCGGCGTGGACCCACTCCAGGAAAGGCTCTACCGGGACTTCGCCATCGAGGTTCCGGTGACCCTGTGGTCGAACCCGCGGCGCCGTGCGCTGAGGATTTCGGCTCATCTCTACAACACCGTCGCTGAGTACCGTTACCTCGGGGTCGGTTTGGCGTCCCGCTGACGGAATCCGACGAGGTTGCCGTCCGCGCCGCTTCGTGGTTGAATGACTGCGAATGAGCGGCGTCATCGACAAGATCGCACTCCTCGGCAGGGAGTTCACCATCCAAACCGAGCTGATTCCCGGCGAGGAGGTCAGGATTCGGACCCTCGTCTACGATGGCGGACGGCTGGTGACGAGCCGTGAAATTCCCCTCGATCCGTCGTTGACCACCGACGACCAGATCGAATCCAAGGTTCGCAACCAACACAAGTTGATCACCGACACCCTCGTCAAACGGGCAAACGAGCTTCAGGCGAGCAAGACTGGAGATTCCGCGCGGCCCGCCGCCGCCCCGCCCGCGCCGAGACCGGATCGAGCCGCCCCAACGGGGAAACCCCGACCCGAGATCGAACCGGGTTCACACCTCGAAATCGCCATCGCCCTTCGCAAGACCATCGGGCCGTTCGGGCTCGCGTTCGCCCACCCGGCGCCGACAACCGCGTCCGGCTATGACACCGCTCTCGAGGAGGTCGAGGCCGCCATCGACGCGATCATGAAGTCGCCGGTCTACGAACACGTCAGACTCGACGAGCAGCTGACGATGATCGCCATTCGCGGCCAGCTCGCCACCTGGCGACTCGCCGAAAAGGACCTCGCCACGGCGACCGAGATCTGGCCCAGCATCGAGCGTTTCGCCTACCATCAGCAAAAGATCAGCGATCGCCGCGATCTGGTCTCCTTCGATCACCAGATGCTGACCTGGTCCATGAGTCAGCTCGGCAAGGGCGTCATCACCGACGAGCTCGTGGATGGTCTCTCACACCTCGCCGGGCGCGATGCCGAGCTCGACGCCTTTCTCGCCAATCCCGAGAGCCTGGATCAAATGGGACTGCTCGAGATTCTCCTCCGGCTCATCGACCAGACGCTGGCCTAGGAGCCTGCACCGCATAGAATCGGCGGCGCCTTTCGGGCGGCATTTGGCCCGATTTTCGCCTGTTTCTTGGCCCATACCACCAGTATGAACCGGCGAAACAGGCGAAAATCGGCCTCAAATGACTCTCCGAAATCCATCCACCATCTATGCGGTGCAGGCTCCTAGGCCCAAATCAAGCGCTAGAGTAGCCGGGAGGTTGGTTCGGGCCTGAATCAGCCCTAGGGGAAGCTCGAAAGAGCGTCAGTTGACGATTTCCTCGCCCGATTCGAATCCCGGGAAATCGCCCCACCGCCGGCATTCGACCGGCGGCGGAAACGGGCCGAGCGAGATCTGGCTCAGCATTCCACCGACGACGTCGAACAGGACCGTTGCGAGCAACGAACCGTCCTGCTCGATCAACGCGCAGGGTCTTCCCGGTGATTCCGCTGAACCCCCGGGGGTTTCCCCGACCTCGACCCGGACGACGGAACCGGTCGCTTCGAAGGTCGCGAATTTCCCGGCCAGATAGTCGAGGTATTCATCCCGGCCAACCAGGTCACTGACCACCCAACGCGACATCACCCGGACATCCTCGGCGAGGATCGGCGCCAGCACCGATGGGTCATGGGTGTTGTAGGCGCGAGCCCAGGCGAGGGCGGCGCCGCGTTCGGTGAGGGCAAGCCCGGCCATTGGTCGATTATCGCCGATCTCCCGACATCCGTGTCCGTGTCCGATGTGCAGCGGCAGCGGCGGGGTGCCGGGTACGCCATTGTGCCGGAACAGCAACCGGTAATCCCGCCAATCCCAACCTCCCCGCACTCTCTCGGAAACGCCCAACCAACTACAACCACCCTGACGGGCAGGCTGGAAGCCCGCCCCCACAATATCCGCCCACCCTGGGGTGGATCCGAACCGAAACCGAGACAGAGCACGCGAAAGTTCGCGCCCCATCGGGGAGCCGGGTTCGGCATTGTGCCGGATCGACCCTCCGGCACGCGGTGCGTTGCGCACAATGCCGTACCGGGCTCCCCCGAGGAACCTGGCCTCGGGAGCGGCGAACGACCGCGGCAAACGACGGCAGGGCCTCGTTTGCCTGCGGTCGTCCGCTCGTGAGGTCTGGTCGCGGCGGCCGGAGGCCGCTTAGCAGGCGCGCCTCTGCCTGGCTCTCCCGGCCCAGAATCAGGCCGCCGGCGTCCCATCGGCGGGGTCGCAACCTTCCAATTCACCACCTACGCGACCCCGCCGATGGGGCGACGCCGGGCCGCCGAAGGCGGACCGGAAGGCCGGTGCCGTGAGAACCGGGAACAGCGGCAGCGGCCGGGGCAGCGGCGCGACCCGGCGCAGCCCTGTGCAGGTGGTACTCTTACGCGGATGAATAGAGTCACCCAGGTCCTTGCAACGACCAACGAGATCAGCCTCAAGGGCGGCAACCGCAAGTGGTTCGAACGGAAGTTGACCGACAACGTTCGGAGCGCCCTGGCTGACCTCCCCGTCACCTCGGTCGCCCGCCCGGCGTGGCGGGTCCTCATCAGTTTTTCCGAACCGGTCGACTTCGCCGAGGCCGCCCGCCGGCTGCATACGGTCTTCGGTCTCGGCAGCATCATGGCGGTAGAACATGCCGGATTCACCATGGCCGATCTCGAGGCCGCCATCGAACCCCGTCTCGAGGGCATTTCACCCGCCACGTTCGCGGTCCGCTGCCTCCGCTCCGACAAGACCTTTCCCCTGACGACACCCGAGATCGAGCGCTCCTTGGGTTCGTTTGTCCAGGCGAAAACCGGTTGGCCGGTCAGGTTGAACGATCCCGATCTCACCATTCATGTTCTGGTCGATGAGAACGGGATCTTCGCCTGGACAAGGAGAGTCCCCGGACCCGGCGGCCTCCCCGTCGGGGTTGGCGGCCGGGCCTGCTGCCTGCTCTCCGGCGGGATCGACTCTCCCGTCGCCGCCTACATGATGATGAAGCGTGGCATGCGGCTCGACTTCGTCCACTTCCATTCGGTTCCGCGCACCGATCCGGCGAGCCTCGAAAAGGTCCACGATCTGGTGCGGGTCCTCAACCGCTACCAGGGTCAGGCCCGGCTCGCCATGGTCCCCCTGCTCGAAATCCAGGAACAGATCGCGGCCCGGTGTCCGGCATCGCTTCGCATCCTGCTCTATCGCCGTTTCATGTTCCGGCTCGGACAACGGGCTGCGCGCCGCTTCAACGCCCGCGCCCTGGTGACCGGCGAGAGCCTCGGTCAGGTGGCGTCGCAGACCATCGAAAATATGGCCGCCATCGAGGCCGTGACCTCGCTGCCGGTACTCAGACCGCTCATCGGTCTCGACAAACAACAGATCATCAACATCGCCAGAATGGCCGGTTCATTCGAGCTCTCGATCCTCCCTCACTTCGACTGCTGCTCCTTCCTCATGCCCGAGAACCCCGCCACCAAGTCCTTCGCCGATGAACTCGACGCCGCCGAGGCGGGGCTCGATCTCGACGGTCTGGTCGCCGATGCCCTCGAGCGGACGGAGATCTTCCGAATCAAGGACGCCGTCGCGTGGGAGGAGATCCCCATCCCCGCGGAAGCTGCCGTATGAGCGAGAAAAACCGATCCTCCCGCCGCGATTTTCTCACCAAGTGGTTCGACACATTCCGCGATGCCTCCAAAGCCGTGGCCAAGGCCGGGGCAGCCGATCCGGCCAAGGTGTTGAGACCACCCGGAGCCCTTGCTCCCGACCAGGACTTCCTCGCGGCCTGCACCCGGTGCGGCGACTGCCTTCCGGTCTGTCCGGTCGACGCCATCATCACCATCGAAGAGGAGGACGGGCGGAAGCTCCCCGCCATCAACCCGGGTGTCAAGCCGTGCCGCCTGTGCGACGATCTCCCGTGCATCACCGCGTGCCCCGATGGCGCCCTGGTTGCCCCCGAAGGCGGCCCGGAGCGGGTCCGGATCGGGATCGCCAAGGTCGATCCGAGACACTGCGTCACCTTCAAGGGCGAGCTCTGCACCCGCTGCTACAAGGCCTGCCCCTATCCCGACAAGGCGCTCATGATGATCGGCTGCCGGCCCCTGGTCGGGTCCGGCGCCTGCACCGGTTGCGGTCTCTGCGAGTTCGCCTGCCCGACCCACCCGAAGGCCATCGTCATCGTGCCCGAGCGCGATCTCGTTCCCGGGCTCAGAGTTCCGCGGAACGAGTACACCGGGCCGAATAAGTGGATGGGGTAGGGTCGGCGCGGAGCGCCGCCAGGCCCTACCCAAATGATGAATTCTCAATTTTGAATCTTGAATTTCATCACAGGTCCGCGTGGCTCGAGGTGTCCTGACTGGCAGGAGCGCGGTACGTACTGGATCGCCCGAAGGTGCCCATTGCCGGGACAGCGGCAGAAGTCAGCAATCCTCGGCATCGTCCGGAGCAGCGACCGAAGCCCACCAGGAAACGCGGAAAACCTCGCCCCACCGGGGTGCCGGGTTTGACATTGTGCCGGTAGGACCAACCGGCATCGCGGTGCCCCCCGCACAATGTCATACCGGGCTCCCTCGGGAAGCGCCTAAAGGTCAGTTCTCCCGGCGACGAGGCAGGCCGCCGGCGCGCCATCGGCGTGGTCGCAGCCCTCCCCGCTTCCAACGCGCGACCACGCCGATGGTGCGACGCTGGGCCGCCGTGACGCCAAAGCGTCACAGCGGATCAGAAGGCCGGCGATGAGGACAGGGCGCGGGGCACGGGCCGTATCCGTGGACGATAGAACCAACCCGCATCGGCACACCACCATCGCCGACGGGACGTCGGCGCCACAAACATCGCAGCGTCCCAAGCACGCCGGTGACGAGGGCAGAGCAACCGGTGCGCCATTGCAGGGGTGCGCAGGCACGCTTCATTGTTCGCGGCGAACACTGGCGGATGCCAGGCACCCATGCCGCGTTCCTTCGAAAGTACGAAGACGAGGACGACCAGGACACGCGAAAAACCGCGCTCACCGGGCGTGCCGTCCTTGTCGTTTTTCATTTCGACTGCGCTCCGGCAACCACCCGCATTCCGAAAAACGTCAAGGGGGGCTCCCCCGGGAGGCGCGATCCGGTCTGCTGTTCCGGCTACGAGGTAGGCCGCCGGCGTGCCATCGGCGTGGTCGCAGCCCTCCCCGTAACCCACGCGCGACCACGCCGATGGTGCGACGCTGGTCCGCTGAGACGCCAGAGCGTCACAGCGGCCCAGAAGGCCGGCGATGAGGACAGGTCCCGGGACAGCGACAGGAATCAGGGACAGAAACCACAACCGGGAGTCCACAATCCCCAACACCCCGCACTCTCTCGGAATCGCCAGACGTCCTTCATCAACCCTGACGGGCAGGCTGGAAGCCCGCCCCCACAATGTCCGCCCAACCTGCTGTGCATCCGAGACCGCAACCGACCAAGACCCACGGAAAACCCCGCCCCAACGGGGTGCCGGGTCCGTTTTTGTGCAGGAACGACCTCCCGGCAACGCCTCGCCTCGCGCACAAAATGCGGACCGGGCTCCCCCGGGGAGCGCGATGCGGTCTGCTGTTCCGGCTACGAGGCAGGCCGCCGGCGTGCCATCGGCGTGGTCGCAGCCCTCCCCGCTTCCCTCGCGCGACCACGCCGATGGTGCGACGCTGGTCCGCTGAGACGCCAGAGCGTCACAGCGGCCCAGAAGGCCGGCGATGAGAACAGAATCCGGCGTCGCGTTAGAGCTGCGTCTCGACCTTGAGCTGGCGGGTCATGAGCTCCTTGAGAGCGTCCTTGGGGTCGATCCGCCCGGTGAGAATCAGCGCCATGCTCTGGGTGATGGGCATCTCGACCCCGAGCCTGGTGGCGAGTTTGGCGGCCGCCGGAGTCGTCCTCACGCCTTCAGCGACCTCCCGCATGGAACCGAGTATCTCATCGAGGGTCTCTCCTCGCCCGAGACGTTGGCCGACCTGGCGGTTGCGCGACAGGCCCCCGGTGCAGGTCAGCACGAGATCGCCCATCCCCGCGAGACCGCGGAACGTGTCCGGCTCGGCGCCGAGGGCGACTCCGAGCCGGGTGTTTTCGTGCAGGCCGCGAGTCATGAGTGCGGCCTGGGTGTTGGCCCCCAGACCGAGGCCGTCGATGATCCCGGCGGCGATGGCGACGGTGTTCTTCAAAGCGCCGGCCAGCTCGACCCCGATGAGATCGCCGCCCGCGTAACAACGGAGGTGGAAGTCCGAGAACTCCTCCTGGAGACTCCGAGCGAGATCAAGATCGCGACAGGCCAGGACGGCGGCCGAGGGAAAGCCATGCACGACTTCGATGGCGAAGGTTGGCCCGGACAGACAGCAGAACCGGTTCTCGCCGATTCCCAGGGCGTCCGCCGCCAGCTCATCCATCCGCCGAAGGCTCTCGGTTTCGATTCCCTTGGACGCCGAAACCACGACCGTCTCAGGCCGCAGAAACGGCGCGAGGCGCACCATCACCGCAAAACTGAACTGTACCGGAACCACCCAGATCCAGACATCGGAGTGGGTCGCCGCTTCCACGAGATCGCTGGTGCTCCGGATGCCGGGGTGGAGTTCGGCGTCGGTGAGGAAGAACGGATTCCGGTGGTTGGCGTTGATTCCCGCGGAAACCTCGGGCTCCAGGGCCCACAGCAACACATCGTGCCCGCGGCGGGCCATCTGATGCGCCAGGGCGCAGCCCCAGGAACCGGCGCCGAAAACCGAGATCCTCATGCACTACCTCCAGAAGCCGGGACCGAGCCGCTGCTCTTGCCCGGTGACCAGGTTGCGGATGTTCGAGTGGTGGCGAAGGATGATCAGGATCGCCGCCGCAGCCACCGAAGCGAGGGTGACCCAGTCGGGGTGACCGACCAGCTGGATGAGCACGGGAAAGCTCGCCGTGGCCGCCATCGATGCCAGCGAGACCCACCGAAAGGCGGCCAGCATCACGATCCAGACGCCAAGAGCCGCCAGAGCGCTCAACGGATCAATCACCAGGAAGGCGCCGAACCCCGTGGCCACCCCCTTACCGCCGCTGAAGAGAAGCCAAGGCGGGAAGCAGTGACCGGCAACGACCGACAACATGGATGCAGCCAGCCAGGCGCTCTCGGGGTTGAAGATCATCATCGCCCAGACCGCCAGCGAACCCTTGGCGATATCGAGGACCGTGACCGCAACACCGACCTTCCACCCCGCCGATCGCAGGGCGTTGGTGGCGCCGACATTGCCCGATCCTTCTTTGCGGACGTCGCGGCCCGTGACATGGCGGACAAAAATGAACGCAAAGGGGATCGAGCCCACGAAGTAGGCGAACGCCACCAACGCCAGCTCGACCGTCATTCCAGCGGAAACCTCTCCAGCGAAGTGTACACCGCACCGCCCGGCCTGAGATCGCTGGCGAAGAGCACGACCTCGCTGCAGATGAACGGCTCGATCTCGAGGTTCCTCCCCCACTCGAGGAATCGCTCCACCGCAGCCTGCGGCCACGCCCGGTCGAGCCGGGCCTGGGTCAAGTGGAGCGACCACTCCCGGCTCTCGCGGGGAAACCCGGAGGCGGCCGCTGCCTCCTCCACCTCAACGGCGACCGCGGCGCCGCCCGAAGCCTCTCCACCGATCCAGGCGACCCGCGGCCTTCGGGCGGTCGGGAAGAAACCGGCGCCGTGGAGGCGAATCGTGACCGCAGGCATGCCGCCAATCCGGCCGGAGACCTCCTTTTTCAACCGCGCCAGTTTTTCCACCGTCGTCTCGCCGAGGAACTTCAAGGTCAGGTGCTGCCCCTCGGGCCGGGTCCACCGGGCGCGTGGCAATTCGGCTTTGAGGAGGCCCTGCTCGCGCCTGATCACTTCCCGTACCTGTTCGGGCATCTCCAGCGCAACAAAGGCGCGCACCATGGCCCCGTCGCTCACGGCGCGTCCGCGATCAACCGGCGACGCAGAAGATCGAGAGCGCTGTTGAGGCTCCACTCGCGAACCACCGGGCGATCACCCGGGAAGACCCGGTGCTTTGCCCAGACTCCTCCGGGCCCGGCCACCGCCCAGTGCACCAGCCCTACCGGTTTGTCCTCGGTTCCCCCCGTCGGTCCGGCGATCCCGGTGATCCCGATCCCCCAGTCGGCCGCGAGCCGGGCCCGGACCCCCGACGCCATGGCGCGCGCCACCTCCTCGGAGACGGCGCCGTGATCCACCAGCACCGCCGGCGGGACCCCGAGCTGGTGTTCCTTGACATCGTTGGAATAGGACACCACCCCACCGACGAACGCATCCGACGCACCCGGAACATCGGTCAGCCTTGCGCTCACCAGACCACCGGTGCAGCTTTCGGCGGTCGCCAGCGTCTGGCCCCGGCGCCGCAGGTCTGAGATGGCGGCCTCGGCGAGACCGCTGAGATCGACGCCGGCCAGGTCGTCGCCGAGAACCTCCCTGTAGGCCTGCTCCATGACATCGAGATGACGCCGCGCGCCGTCCTTCTCGCCTTCGGCGCTCAGTACCAGGCGAACCATTCCGTAGGAGGCGAGGATCGACACATTCTCGCGGCCGAACCGATCGTAGAGATGGCGCACGGCCTCCTCGACATCGGACTCGAAGACACCGCCGAGAACCAGGGTTCGCCGAGCTCGAACGACGCCGGGATTCCAGAGCACGAGCTCGGGCAGGAGATCGCGCTCGAGCATCTCGACCATTTCCCAGGGCGGCCCCGGCAGGACGGCCAGCATGCGGCCGCGCAGATCGAAGAGCATTCCGGGAGCGGTGCCGCGGCTGTTGAGCAGCGGCCGGCTTCCTTCGATGACCCGGGCCATCGCCGGGGCGTACATCGGCATTTCGCGCCCCCGGGCGGCGTACCGATCACGAACCCAGCGCTCGACTTCTTCGCTGGGTCGGATCGTCCGATCGAGGGCTCGGGCGACGCCATCGCGGGTGACGTCGTCGGCGGTCGGGCCGAGCCCCCCGGTCACGACGACGAGGTCGTGGCGGGCGATGAGATCACGAATGGCCTCTGCGATCCGTTCGACATCATCCCCGACGACCCGTTTCTCATCCACGGCGATGCCGCAGCCGGCCAGCGCTCGGGTGATGGTCAACGAGTTTCGATCGAGCTTCTCGTCGCCGAGCAACTCGGAACCGACGGCCAGACAGGCCGCGGATCTTCGGTCTTCGCTCATGGAAGCCTCCATGGGGAATCATACGCGGACCGGACTCGGGTCAGCGGCAGCACCTCGACGAGGGGCGACCGCCGGGAGGTGAGTGGTGAGGAGGTGAGCGCTCGCTTCGCTCGCTGTCAGGAGTGAGGAGCGTGACAATCTTGCGGACCTCTTGACTCCTGACTCCTAACCCCTCACGCCTCACGCCTCACGTCTCACGTCTTACGTCTCACGTTCCGATTCACGATTCACGTCTCACCCCTACCACCTCTCCCTTCACCTCCATCGTCCGACGCTTCGCCAAAAACCACTCTCTCATTTACACATTGATGCGGTCGCTATATATTCAACGGCGGAACATTCTCTTTTACTGGGGGATCATCGCGATTTCGGGAGTCGTCGTCGCCGTGATGTCATTGTCTTATTGAAGGGAGCGAAAGCATGAAGGCGTCCGCTTGGAAGATTTCACTGTTGATCGTGGCCATGGCGGTGGCCGCACCCGCCCAGGCCACCCAATCCAACCAATCTGCCGTCTCCGCTCCCAATGCGGGGACGAGCGTCACCGACGACCCGGTGACGACGACCCGCAATGCCCAGGGCATCTGGTTCATTGAGGGCGGCACGCTTTACGAGGTCATCGGAGGCCATGGGCTACGCCGTCGCCCAGGACCGGCTTGTGGCAGATGGACATCTTCCGCCGCCAGGGGCGCGGACGCTCTCCGCCCTCCTGGGTCCGAGCGATGATCTCGAACGACGTCTTTCTGCGCACGATCGACTACTCCGACGACGAGCTACACCGGATTCTTCGAGCGAACTCTCGCCGGACGCCCAGACCGCTCGTCACCGGTTACACCGACGGCATCAACCGGCGGATCGCCGAGTTCTACGCCGGCGCCTGGATGCAGATGCCCTACGAGTACTGGCTGCTGGGCCTGCAATCGGTGTTGCGGGGTCCAGGACTGCCCGGTCCTGCCGCAGCACCTTCACCGTCAACGACATCCTTGCGTGGCTGCGTGCTCTGCAGCGCAACTTCGACCCCGAAGGTCGGCCCGGGCGACTCGGCCAGCTCGACAACGCGGCCATGGTGCAGACCCTGGTCGGCGGCCTATGGCCGGATCAACCCCATGCTGCCTGCATGTTCTCGGATCTGCGCTGGATCAACGACCCGTCGGCGCTGACCTACATCCCGTCGGGGTCCAAATCGGCCGTCGATCAGACCCTGGATCCGGCGCTCGCCGCCCGGATCGCGGCGATCCCGAGCATCGGCGGCGACCGAACGGATTCGCGCCACGACCCTCGCTACAACGAGCAGATGGAGGAGCTCAACGCCGAGTGTCAAGATGGGCAGCTATGCCTGGGCCATCTCGGGCGACAAGACCGCGTCGGGCAACCCCATCCTCTACTCGGGTCCGCAGATGGGCTTCACCATGCCGTCCATCGTCGCCGAGGGCTCGATCCGCGGCGGCGGGCTCGAGATCTCGGGCATGACCGTTCCCGGCATCCCCGGCATCATCATCGGCCGCACCCCGCACCACGCATGGTCGATGCAGGTGGGTCACGCCCACACCGTCGACTACTTCCTCGAGGCGCCGCAAACCGTCAACCCGGTCCCGCATGGAGACCATCAAGGTCTTCGGCGGCGGCCGATGTCACAATTCCCATCTGCCGCAGCTCGCACGGTCCCATCATCGAGCCCATGCCGTAGAATCCGGCCACCAACCCGGAACCCGCCGCTCATCGTCTCCTGGGCCTACGCCCACTGGGGACGCGAGGTCAAGTCGCTCGAGGCCTTCCTGAAGCTCGCCACGTGCCCAGAGCATGGCCGAGTTCGACGAGGGCATCGAGAGAGCGCGGTCAGCCAGCACTTCACCTACGCCGACCGCGACGGCAACATCGCCTACTGGATGTCGGGTTGCGATCCGATCCGGGCGGCGGGCGTCGACCCGCGGCTCCCGTCCTTCGCGACGGCACCATGGAGTGGACCGGCGAACGCCGGGCGAGGGCGCACGACGAGAACACCGCTCAGGGCTACTACGGCGGTTGGAACAACAAGGCGCAGGCCGACTACAACAACGCCCCGAACAGCTACGGCTACTACCTCGGACCGGCGCACCGCGCGCACGTCATCGACGAGTATCTGGCGACCCACGACAACCTGACCTACGAAGACGTCCGCGACCTGGCTCTCAACATCGCCACCACCGACAGCTTTGGATCGGGCGGCAACACCTGGTCGTTTGTCGCCGACGCCTTCACCGCGGCGGTGGCTGCCGATGCGACGCCGGGGCGCCAGGCGGCGGTCGACATGATCGCCGACTGGGACGGCCACTTCGTCGCCGGGGGTCCGTCCGAGTGGCGCATGGGAACCCACCGCGCCGACGCCTGGGTGCTCCAGGACGCCTGGATCAAAGAGGTCATCCGGCTGACCTTCGAGGACGAGTTCTCCACGGCGGGGTTGGACTTCTCTGCCCAGCCGACCTTCATCAACTTCAACGTCCTGCTCCGCGCCCTGGCCGGTCCCGACGCTGCGCTGCCCACCTTCTACGACTGGTTCCAGGACATGTCGGGCTCGGGCAAGCCGACAACCGCGGATGAGATCATCGTGCTCGCGCTCGACAACGTGCTCGCCGCGCATCGGGCCGGGCGGCATACAACGCGCCCCGCGGAGAGATCGTCTACCGCCACGACGTCTTCGGCGAGATCTGGCGGACGCCGTTCTCGAGCCGCTCCACCTACGCCCACTGCGTCGAGTTCGACGGCAACGGTCCGCTCCGCATCGAGAGCATGTTCCCCCTCGGTGAGTCGGGTGAGGTCCGTTCCCAGACTCCTACGGTCAGGCCGACTTCAACCCGCACTTCTTCAGCATGATCCCGGCCTACGACCCGTTCATGCCGCGCCCGTTCCCGCTGTTCGACTGATCGATCGATTTTCCACAACACCGCCCCGCTCTTCGGAGCGGGGTTTTTTGTGGGGAAATGAGGAAGTCAGCGCTCACTGCGGTCGCTGTCAGCGCTCGCTTCGCTCGCTGTGAGGAGCTAAGGCGTGAGGCGTTCGACGTGAGCCGCTCCCGAAAATCCCCGATCGGAGCGGATTCTTGGTTTGTGGTCTCCTCGCGGGCGAGACGCCCGCGCCACAAAGGCACAAAGGCACAAAGGCACAAAGGGCCGAGTGTCATCGTGGTGCCAACTCCGGCAACCGGAATCCCCGACCGTCTCACCAGCGAGCAAAGCGAGCGCTCACTCCTCACAGCGACCGCAGGGAGCGCTCACTCCGCACAGCGAGCAACGCGAGCGCTGACCTCTCTACCCTCCCCGCACGTGCTATCGTTCCTCAGCATTTGCACTCAACGCTCGAAAGGGGCAGAATTCCCGCCGCGGCCGCACCGCTGCGGCCGATCAGGTGTCGCCGGCCCGAGCCCATGGAGGATCCATGACCATCGAACGCAAGCTCCTCGACCTCGCCAACAAGCGCGAGCAGGCTCTCGAGGGCGGCGGTGAAAAACGCATCGCGAAACAGCACGCCCAGGGCAAGTACACCGCGCGCGAGCGGATCGACAGGATCCTCGACCAGGGCAGCTTTGTCGAGCTCGACGCCTTTGTCACCCATCGCTGCACCGATTTCGGGATGGATGCCGACCACCCTCTCACCGATGGCGTCGTTACCGGCCACGGCACCATCGACGGCCGGCGCGTTTTCATCTTCTCGCAGGACTTCACCATCTGGGGCGGATCGCTGTCCAAGGCCTACGCCGAGAAGATCTGCAAGATCATGGACCTCGCCGTGACCGCCGGGGCGCCCATCATCGGGCTCAACGATTCGGGCGGCGCCCGCAT
>CAWGLT010000016.1:0-275619 GCA_963823445.1 uncultured Acidobacteriota bacterium | reverse complement strand
TTCCGCGGTGTCCCCATCGGCCTCGGTCCCGGTTTTCTTTCAGGTTGGGCGGAGATTGTGGGGGCGGGCTTCCAGCCTGCCCGTCAGGGTTGTTGAAGCCGGCCGGGCGTTTCCGAGAGAGTGCGGGGTATTGGGTCTTGTGGGATCTCGGGTTCCTGACACCCTCATCCCCGGCCTTCTGGGCCGCCGGGACGCATTGGCGTCCCGGCGACCCAGCGTCGCACCATCGGCGCGGTCGCGCGTGGGTTGAGGGGAGGGCTGCGACCACGCCGATGGCGCGCCGGCGGCCTGCCTCGTAGCCGGGAGAGCGGACCGCGTCGCGCGTCCCGGGGGAGCCCGGTCGGCATTTGTGCTGGGCGGGCCGCTCCGCCGGGAGGTCGTTCCGGCACAAATGCGGACCCGGCACCCCGGTGGGGCGCGGTTTTCCGCGTGTCCCCATCGGCCCCCGGTCCCGGTTTTCTTTCAGGTTGGGCGGAGATTGTGGGGGCGGGCTTCCAGCCTGCCCGTCAGGGTTGTTGAAGCCGGCCGGGCGTTTCCGAGAGAGTGCGGGGTATTGGGTCTTGTGGGATCTCGGGTTCCTGACACCCTCATCCCCGGCCTTCTGGGCCGCCGGGACGCTGTTGCGTCCCGGCGACCCAGCGTCGCACCATCGGCGCGGTCGCGCGTGGGAGAGAGGGGAGGGCTGCGACCACGCCGATGGCGCGCCGGCGGCCTGCCTCGTAGCCGGGAGAGCGGACCGCGTCGCGCGTCCCGGGGGAGCCCGGTCGGCATTTGTGCTGGGCGGGCCGCTCCGCCGAGAGGTCGTTCCGGCACAAATGCGGACCCGGCACCCCGGTGGGGCGCGGTTTTCCGCGTGTCCCCATCGGCCCCGGTCCCGGTTTTCTTTCAGGTTGGGCGGAGATTGTGGGGGCGGGCTTCCAGCCTGCCCGTCAGGGTTGTTGAAGCCGGCCGGGCGTTTCCGAGAGAGTGCGGGGTATTGGGTCTTGTGGGATCTCGGGTTCCTGACACCCTCATCCCCGGCCTTCTGGGCCGCCGGGACGCTGTTGCGTCCCGGCGGCCCAGCGTCGCACCATCGGCGTGGTCGCGCGTGGGAGAGAGGGGAGGGCTGCGACCACGCCGATGGCACGCCGGCGGCCTGCCTCGTAGCCGGGAGAGCGGACCGCGTCGCGCGTCCCGGGGGAGCCCGGTCGGCATTTGTGCTGGGCGGGCCGCTCCGCCGAGAGGTCGTCCCGGCACAAATGCGGACCCGGCACCCCGGTGGGGCGCGGTTTTCCGCGTGTCCCCATCGGCCCCGGTCCCGGTTTTCTTTCAGGTTGGGCGGAGATTGTGGGGGCGGGCTTCCAGCCTGCCCGTCAGGGTTGTTGAAGCCGGCCGGGCGTTTCCGAGAGAGTGCGGGGTATTGGGTCTTGTGGGATCTCGGGTTCCTGACACCCTCATCCCCGGCCTTCTGGGCCGCCGGGACGCTGTTGCGTCCCGGCGGCCCAGCGTCGCACCATCGGCGTGGTCGCGCGTGGGAGAGAGGGGAGGGCTGCGACCACGCCGATGGCACGCCGGCGGCCTGCCTCGTAGCCGGGAGAGCGGACCGCGTCGCGCGTCCCGGGGGAGCCCGGTCGGCATTTGTGCTGGGCGGGCCGCTCCGGCGAGAGGTCGTTCCGGCACAAATGCGGACCCGGCACCCCGGTGGGGCGCGGTTTTCCGCGTGTCCCCATCGGCCTCGGTCCCGGTTTTCTTTCAGGTTGGGCGGAGATTGTGGGGGCGGGCTTCCAGCCTGCCCGTCAGGGTTGTTGAAGCCGGCCGGGCGTTTCCGAGAGAGTGCGGGGTATTGGGTCTTGTGGGATCTCGGGTTCCTGACACCCTCATCCCCGGCCTTCTGGGCCGCCGGGACGCATTGGCGTCCCGGCGGCCCAGCGTCGCACCATCGGCGTGGTCGCGCGTGGGTTGATGGGAGGGCTGCGACCACGCCGATGGCACGCCGGCGGCCTGCCTCGTAGCCGGGAGAGCAGACCGCGTCGCGCGTCCCGGGGGAGCCCGGTCGGCATTTGTGCTGGGCGGACCGCTCCGCCGGGAGGTCGTTCCGGCACAAATGCGGACCCGGCACCCCGGTGGGGCGCGGTTTTCCGGGTGTCCCCATCGGCCCCGGTCCCGGTTTTCTTTCAGGTTGGGCGGAGATTGTGGGGGCGGGCTTCCAGCCTGCCCGTCAGGGTTGTTGAAGCCGGCCGGGCGTTTCCGAGAGAGTGCGGGGTATTGGGTCTTGTGGGATCTCGGGTTCCTGACACCCTCATCCCCGGCCTTCTGGGCCGCCGTGACGCATTGGCGTCCCGGCGGCCCAGCGTCGCACCATCGGCGTGGTCGCGCGTGGGAGAGAGGGGAGGGCTGCGACCACGCCGATGGCACGCCGGCGGCCTGCCTCGTAGCCGGGAGAGCGGACCGCGTCGCGCTCCCGGGGGAGCCCGGTCGGCATTTGTGCTGGGCGGACCGCTCCGCCGGGAGGTCGTTCCGGCACAAATGCGGACCCGGCACCCCGGTGGGGCGCGGTTTACCGCGTGTTGTGAAGTGGTTGAGTGGCTCGTTGTTTGCTGCGGAGTTCGGGTAGGTACGGATTGGGTAACCGCGAGTCCTGAGGGTCGTAGCCCCGGATTTCGGGGACTCTGATCCAGGTGAGATCGCGATGACACAGGTGTTGCTTGGAAAAACCCGGGACCATATCGCGTCGCAAACGAGAGCGGCGTTGGACTGGCGTGCGGCGCGACGCGGGTCGACGAGGGCTCTGATGGGCCGGCGGGACGCCGGCCCTACAATCATCGCAATTGTGATCTCGGGTGGAGGAGGCGCCAGATCATGGCTCGGACGTCGTCGAAGAACTGGAGGGCGGTGGCGGTCCGCGAGTTGTCGATTGCGCCTGCTCCGACGAGGAGACGCAGGTGGGTGTCGACTTCCTTGGCCGAGCCGTAGGCGATTCGTCATGCCCTTGACAATTGCCATCTCAACGGCTTCGAGTCGGTTCAAGAACAACCCGGAGTGACCATGCCGGCGCCACGGCCACGGCCACGGCCACGGCCACGGGAACGGTCTCGGTCTCGGGGTTCTGTCAGCCCCGGCCTTCTGGGCCGCCCCTGGCGACCCAGCGTCGCGCAATCAGCGTGGTCGTTCGGTGGTAGCGGGATGTGCGTCGACCACGCTGATTGCGCGAGCGGCGGCCTGCCTTGTAGCCGGGAGAAATGACCTCGAGGCGCTACCCGAGGGAGCCCGGTAGCGCCATTGTGCGAGGTGCGTCGAGATGCCGGAAGGTGATTCCAGCACAATGGCGTACCCGGCACCCCGATGTTGCGCGCTTACCCGTGTGTCCTTTTGCGGTCGCGGCCTCGGGCGCGGACTCGATCGCAGACGCGAGAATCGGGAATCTCCAAACGGCCAAAGTGCTTTTCCGTATACTGTTACGAACGCCGGGCGCGTCGGCGCGTCCCTGGAGGCCCATTGAACCCCGTATCCGACACAGTCCTGGAGCGCGTCGAGCGGCTGCACACATCCATCGTGCGGGTGATCCGCGGCAAGGCGGAAATCGTCGATTCCCTCATCGCGGCGCTTCTGGCCCGTGGACACGTACTGCTCGAAGACGTCCCGGGAGTCGGCAAGACGACCCTGGCCCAGGCCCTCGCGCGATCGCTCCAGCTCGAGTTCCACCGCATCCAGTTCACCTCGGACACCCTGCCGTCGGACATCATCGGCATCTCGATCTATCGTCAGGATTCCGGGACCTTCGAGTTCATCCAAGGGCCGCTTTTCGCGAACGTGGTTCTTGCCGACGAGATCAACCGCGCTGCGCCTCGCACCCAGTCGGCGCTGCTCGAGGCCATGAGCGAGTACGCGGTGACGGTGGAAAAGACCCGGCACCGGCTGGCCGAACCCTTTCTTGTGGTGGCGACCCAGAACCCCATCGAGTCGACCGGCACCTACCCGTTGCCGGAGAGTCAGCTCGATCGCTTTCTCATGCGGCTGTCCATGGGCTATCCGGGCCCGGACGAGGAGCTCGAGCTGCTCAGGGCGGGCGGGGCCGAGCCCGAACTCGAGCAGCTCCAACCGGTGCTTTCCGCCGCGGAGGTCATCGACCTCCAGTCCATGGTGCCCGAGGTCCACACGGGCGAGAAGATCCTCGCCTACCTCATGGAGGTCATCACGAGGACCCGGAACCACGATGCGCTCTCACTCGGGGTCTCGACCCGCGGCAGCCTCTCGTGGCAGCGCTCGGCCCAGGCCATGGCGCTGGTCCGCGGCCGGGCCTACGTCATACCCGACGATCTTCAGCACACCGCGGAGTCGGTGTTGGCCCACCGCATCCTCCTCGCCGATCCGTTGATCGGTGACGGCTGGGAGAAGAGCCGGAAGGAGCGCGCCGTCATCCGTTCCATCATCGAGTCGACCACCGTTCCGAGATGAGCTTCGCCGACGCGTTTCCGGGTTTCAAGCTGCGCTTGACCAGGTGGGGCGCGGTCTATATCGCGGGCTGCGTCGTCCTCGGGTTCGCAGCCGTCAACACCGGCAACAACGCGCTCATGGCGATGCTCGCCATGGCCCTCGGCAGCTATATCGTCTCGGGAACGTGGTCGCGCCAGATTCTCGCTTCGGTGGATGTGGTTGCGTCCCTGCCGGCCGAGGTCTTTGCCGGTCGATCGGCGTTCGCCGAGATCAGGCTGAGCAACCGGTCACGGTTCTTCCCCGCCTATGGTCTCGTGCTCAGGGGAGCGAACGGCGCGGTGCTCCTCACCGAAACGCTCGTCGGAGCGGGCGAGACCTGCCGGCGGTCGGTCGAACTGACCTTTGACCGGCGGGGCTGGGCGCCGGTCGGACCGTGGCGTCTCGAGGTGCTGCTGCCGTTGGGTTTTTTTCTCAAATCCAAGGAACTCATGCCGCAGCAACGAATCCTCGTTCTGCCGCGGTTGCTGCGCGTTGAACCGGCCATCGCCCTCGAAGGCGGTGGCGGCGCCCGGTCCATGGAGCTTCTGGCGGATCGGGGACGTGAGGGCGAGGTCAGCCAGCTCCGCGACTTTCGCGAAGGCGACGACCATCGCCAGCTCCATTGGAAACAGACCGCCCGGCAACAACGACCCATCGTGGTCGATCGGCAGCACGCCGCCGAGGGTCCGATTTTTCTTGTGCTCGATCCGCGGGTTCCAGATCCCGATGACCCCGAGATGCAGGACAGGTTCGAGCACTCGGTGAGCGAAATCGCCACGGCGGTCGTCGGCCGGCTCCGGCGGGAAGCTCCGGTGGGACTGGTCGTCGGGCCGAAGGTGATCCCCCCGGTTCGAGACGCGAGACAGGCGGGCCGTCTGCTGCGGCCCCTCGCCGAGGTGGAACTGACATCCACCGCCGCCGATGGCCCGGCCGATCTGGGTCGAGCGCCGGTCGCGATGATCGCCGGGACTCCGGGGCGATGATCGACATCGTCGCCGCTCGCCGCGAGCTCGGGTGGTTGGTCCTCTGGGCTCTCGTTCCGATGCCTTTCCTCTACATCGTCATGCCGCCCTTCTGGATGGCCACCGGCGCCGCCGGGGTCTTCCTCGTGCTCCGTCCGGACAAGATCCTCCGGCCGTCAAACGCCCTGCTCAACCTGGCCGCGGTCGCCATCGTCGTGATCGTGGCGGCGTCCGGAGGTCTCGATATCGGTCCGATGCGTCCTCTCGGTCACCTGCTGTTGTTGTTGACGGCGGTGCAGGTCCCGCTGGTCGACGATCGCCGGAGTTTTCTGCGTTCCCTCACGCTCGTCGTCATGGTCTGGGTGGTTGCGGTGGCGTCCTCGACCCACGTGATGATCTCGTTCTATTTTCTCATTTCGGCCGCCATCGCGTGGTGGTTCGGGATCCGCCTCCACCTCGCAAGCCTCGGAATCGCGGTCGGCGTTGTCGGCGGCACGCTGCCGAGGGCCCGCCATGTGATCACCGCGGTCGCCGGCGCGCTGGTCATCGCCATCCCGTTCTTTCTCGTGATGCCGCGGCTCGGTTCGCCCTGGATCGCCGGCAGCAGTTACAGTCGTACCACCGGGTTCTCACCGAGCGTCGATCTCGGGAAACTCGGCCGGCTGAACGAGTCCCGGGAGGTCGCCCTCATCATGCGCGTCGCGGATGGAGGCGAGATCCGGGAGGAGTGGACCCGGTTGCGGGGCACCGCCTTCGATCAGGTCATGGCGGGCGCCTTTCTCCCGCGCCGCGCCGACATCGCGCCATTGCGGGAGTCGCGGGGAGTCGTCTGGCTCCGGCCGGATGTACGGACCCTCGCGGACACGGTCTCGATCGATATCGATCTGCTCAATCCCCGCCGCTATCTCATGCTGCCGCCGGGAACCGTTGCGGTCTCCGCCGACACTCAAATGACGCTCGATGCTTATGGAGGGGTCTTCTTCGGCCATCGCCGCGAACCCTTGAACTATCGGGTGTGGGTGGGTGCGCCTCGGCCGCCGCGCTCTGCGCCACCGGGCGCGCGCGATACGCTCCTGCCGAGAAATCAGGAACCGGTGCTGGAGCTGGCCCTGGCGGCGGTGGGCAACCTCGAGACCAACGAGGCCCGGGCCGTCGCGGTGGAGCGGTTTCTCCAGGACAACTACACCTACTCCCTGAACTCGGGTGTGCGGATCAGCAGCGCCGACCCCTTGGCCTGGTTTCTCTTCGAATCGAAGCAGGGACACTGCGAGTTCTTTGCCGGCGCCATGGTCGTGATGCTGCGCCAACTCGAAGTTCCGGCGCGATTGGCGGCGGGCTACGCCGGCGGTGATCTCTCTCCCGCCGGGGACGAGCTCGTGGTTCGTGAAGCCAATGCCCACGCCTGGGTCGAGGTCTGGCTCGGCGCCGAAAGGGGATGGGTCACCTTCGACCCGACCCCGGCGGTCGGGGTCCCCGGATTTGGCGGGGTCGGCGGTCTCGAGCGGATTCGTTGGACCTGGCAGCAACTCGAGATGTTCTGGGATCGGAAGCTGCTGACCTTCGGGTTCGGCGATCAGATCGACCTCATCGATGACCTGGTCGAGGCTTTTCACCGAGCTTCCCGATCGATCGACCGGAGGGCGGTTCTCCTTGGCGGCGCCGCAGGCTTTCTGGTCGTGACGGTGGTGGTTCTGCTGTGGCGGCTCTCGCGCGGGGGCGGGCGTCCCCGGCGTGCCGGGTCGAGCCGAGGCCGCGGCCCGGCGAGCCGGGCCGTCAATCGGCTGGCCCGCGCGCTCATCCCGGTCGGCGGGGTGGTGCCTCCCCGGGCGACGGTCCGCACCATCGGTCGTCAGGCCGGGGCGTTCTGGCCGCAGTCGGCGCCGGCGGTGGGCGAGCTCGTCGAGCGCGCCGAAGGCGAGCTTTATGGGTTCGACGGCGACCGGGACGTCGATCCAGCGGAGATTCGACGGCTGTGGAAGACCATCCGGAGGGGGATGAAGCGGCGGGAGTTGACGGTGGGGGAGAGTCGTCAGTCGACAGTTGTTAGTTGACTGCGCACCCCTCCCATCGCGAAACGGTTGCTCTGATCCTGAACCCGGCGGCCGTGCAAATCCGTACTTCTTTGGAGTCCGTGTTGTTCCTTGAACGGAGGCGCTCTATGATGGTCCCGATGCAGCGACTCAAATTCACTCTTGGCGTTCTGGTGACGCTCGTGGTCTCCTTCCCCGTGATGGCCCAGGAGGTGGTGCGGCTGCGGGTCGAGGACACCATCCAGCCGGCGTCTCAACGATTCATCGAACGAGCCATTGAAGAGGCCGAACGGCGCGGTGCGGCGCTGGTGATCCTCGAACTCGACACCCCGGGCGGTTTGCTCGACTCGACGCGGGAGATCACCTCGGCGATCACCGAGTCCGATGTCCCGGTGGTGGTCTATGTGACACCGGGCGGGGCGCAGGCAACGTCGGCCGGGTTCTTCATCCTGATTTCGGCCGATGTGGCGGCCATGGCCCCCGGGACCAACACCGGTGCGGCGTCACCGGTCCAGGGCTCTGGCGAAGACGTTGAAGGAACCATGAAGGCCAAGGTCTTCTCCGACGCGTCGGCCATGGTCCGATCGCTCGCCGAGGCCCGGGGGCGCAACGTCGATCTCGCGGTCGAGGCGGTGGTGGATGCACGCTCGTTCACCGCCGAAGAAGCGTTGGAGGCGGAGCTCTCCGATCTCGTGGCCAACGACCTGGATGCGCTGCTCGAGAGCCTCAACGGATTCGAATTGACACGGGTGGACGGCAGCAAGGCCACGGTCGATCTGGATAGCCCGGTAATCATCGAGATCGAACAGAGCCGGGCGGAGGAGATTCTCTCGTTTCTCGCCAACCCGAATGTGGCGTATCTCCTCATGGCCCTCGGTATGTTGGGGATCTATGTCGAGGTGACCCATCCCGGCGGCATCTTTCCGGGAGTGGTGGGTGTCATCGCCATGTTGCTCGCGCTTTACTCCTTGTCGGTGCTTCCTTTGAGTTGGGCGGGGGTGGGTCTCATGGCCGTCGCAGTGCTGCTGTTCATTCTCGAGGTCAAGGTGACCAGCTTCGGTCTGTTGACCGTGGGCGGAGTGATCTGTTTTGTTCTTGGTTCACTCATGCTCTTTGACGGTCCGATCCCCGACATGCGGGTCAGCCTCGGCGTCGCCCTGCCGACGGCGGTGCTCATCGCCGCGACGACGGTCTTTCTGCTCAATCGTGTCCTCGTGGTGCACCGCGGTCAGGTCATGACGGGTCGGGATGGAATGGTGGGCGAGATCGGCAAGGCGCTGAGCGATCTCGATCCCGACGGCAAGGTCTTGGTGCACGGCGAATACTGGGATGCCCGGGCAACGGGCGGTCGAATCGACATCGGGTCCGAGGTCAGGGTCGAAGCGGTCTCCGATCGGCGGATCGACGTGACGTGTGTGGAGCCCGCCGCGGCTCCGGTTGAAGGGAGTGCATGATGGGTTTCATCGGTTCAGGTCTCGGTCTGGCGGTCTTCTTCGGTGTCTTCATTGTTTTCAAGTGGATCAACATCCTCAACGAGTACGAACGCGGGGTGATCTTCCGTCTCGGGCGGGTCCTCAAGGAGGCCAAGGGGCCGGGTTTCGTGTTTGTCTTCTGGCCCCTTGATCGAATGGTCAAAATGAGCCTGCGGACCGTGGTCCACGACATCCCGCCGCAGGATGTCATCACCCGCGACAACGTCTCGGTGAAGGTCAACGCGGTGGTCTACTTCCGGGTGATGAATCCGATCAAAGCGGTCATCGAAGTCGAGAACTATGTTTACGCCACCTCGCAGCTCGCCCAGACGACGCTGCGGGCGGTCCTCGGCGAGGTCGAGCTTGACGACCTGCTGAGCAAGCGTGAGGACGTCAACGTTCGCCTCCAGGAGATCATCGACCAGCACTCGGATCCGTGGGGGGTCAAGGTCTCCATGGTCGAGGTCAAGCACGTCGACCTTCCGCCCGACATGCAGCGCGCCATCGCTAAGCAGGCCGAGGCCGAGCGTGAGAAGCGCGCCAAGATCATCCACGCCGGGGGCGAGCTGGAAGCGTCGAAGAAACTCGCCGAGGCCGCCGAGGTGATGTCGAAGAACTCGACCACCATCCAGCTGCGCTACCTCCAGACCCTCACCGAGATCTCGACCGAGAACGCCACGACCATCGTCTTCCCGGTGCCGTTGCGGATGCTCGAGGGTCTCTTCGGCGGCAACAAGAATGACGGCTGAACAACCGGTCGACCGGCGGACTGGGACGGGCTGAGGGATGAGTCGCAGCTACTACGTGATCGAGCTCAGCGCTCGCTGGTTGACGGTGCTCCTGGTGACGCTGGCGCTGCTCATGGTGACGGCCTTCAGTCTCGGCTATGGGGCTGCCTGGTCGGTCAAAAAGTCCCGGTCGGGGCCGGCGGTCAGTGGGTCTCCGACTCCGGTGGTGATGACCGAGGTGGTGCTGGATCCGACCCCGGTGGAGCCCCAGGCCTCGCCGACAGCCCCGGGCGGCACCGCCACCCCGCAGCCAATGCCCCCCACGGTCGCGCCGCCGACCCGGGTGCCGCCGACGGCGACGGCGACAGCCAGACCGACCGTGAAACCGGCCCCGACTGAAAAACCCGCCGAGGGTTTCTGGGTTCAGGTGCTGGCTTCGTCTCACAGTGGCACCCTGGAGGAGGCTCGGGCCAAACTCGTCGGTCTCGGCTTTGACCTCGACCATCAGCAGCTGGTCCACAGCCCGGTGGCCGGAGGGAATGAGCTCGTCAAGCTGCGCGTTGGCCCATTCCCGAACCGCGATTCGGCCGATCGTGTGCTGCAGCGGATGCGCGGCGCCGGTTTTCCCGACGCCTGGGTCGTGGTGCCCTAGGAGAAAGACTGACCTAAGATGAGTGATTCTTACCGGCGACCTGCACCAACTCCTTGCGCTCTGGGCATTTGCAAAAAGCCTCGACATACCACCAGTATTCCTGCATTTTTTACAAACACCAGAGCATCAAGGAGTTGGCACATCTCATCCGGCAGAACCGCTCATCTTTGGTCCGGATGAGCTTTGGTGGAAGGGCCCCGGCGCCGATCCTCCCGGAGTGGATCAGGGCGCGCAAGATGCAGCTCGGCGAGCTGCACGAGGTCAAGAAACGCATGCGCGCGGGCGGGCTGCACACGGTCTGCGAAGAGGCGCGCTGCCCGAACCGCACCGAGTGCTTTTCCCGCGGCACCGCCACCTTCCTCATCAACGGACGCGTCTGCACCCGCAATTGCTCCTACTGCTCCATCGCCCACGGTCGGCCGCAGGCCGTCGATCCCGACGAGCCGAGGCAGCTCGCCGAGGCGGCGAGGCGGATGGGTCTCGAGCACGTCGTCATCACCGCCGTCGACCGGGATGATCTTCCCGACGGCGGCGCCACCGGGTTCGTCGACGCGATCGGAGCCCTGCGCGGGCTCGAACGGCCGCCCGCCATCGAAGTGCTCACGCCCGATTTCCGCGGCGACCGGGCCGCCATCGATCGGGTCATCGAGGCCGGACCCGAGGTCTACAATCACAACGTCGAGACCGTGCCGCGGCTCTACCGCGAGGTGCGGCGGTCCGGCCGTTACGACTGGGCCATGGAGGTCCTGCGGCGGGTCGCCGAGACCGCGCCGGGGATGATCCGCAAATCGGGGATCATGGTCGGGCTCGGGGAAACCAGGGACGAGGTCGTCACGGTCCTCGGCGATCTCGCCGAGGCCGGCTGCCAGGTCGTGACCATCGGCCAGTATCTCCAGCCGACCGGCAAACAGGTCAAGGTCGACCGCTACTGGGCGCCCGATGAGTTCGCCGAACTCGAGGCAGTCGGCACGGGCATGGGCCTCGAGGTCTTCGCCGGACCCTTCGTGCGGTCGTCGTATCGCGCGGAGGAGGCCTACTCGCGCGTGGCGAGTTCCTGAAGGCCATTCGATCTCCTGGAAAGGCAACGGATGCGGCAGCCAAGCTGCCGCATCCGTTGCCTTTCCAGGAGGGACTATACTGCCCGCCATGCAACGCGGTTGGTTCATCACCTTTGAAGGCGGCGAGGGGACGGGCAAGACGACCCAGATCCGCAGGCTCGCCGCGCACCTGGAGTCGCTGGGCCACACGGTGGTCATCACCCGCGAGCCCGGCGGCACCCCCGTGGCGGAGGCGGCTCGTGCGGTGATCCTCGACCCGGCGTTGGAACAGGACGGGCTCACCGAGCTCTTTCTGTTCGAAGCCGCCCGGCACGATCACGTCGAGAACGTGGTCGCGCCGGCCCTCCAGCGGGGCGATGTCGTGATTTCGGACCGCTACGCCGACTCGTCGACGGTCTACCAGGGGATGGTCCGCGGCCTCGGCGAAGAGCTCGTGATCCAGCTCAACCGGCTCGCGACGGGCGATCTCGAGCCCGATCTCACCGTCGTCTTCGATCTCGATCCGGAGGAGGGGCTCGGCCGAGCGAGGTCGCGCAACGCCGCCGGGTCCGCGGCGGACCGGCTCGATGACGAGCCGTCCGAGTTCCACCAACGGGTGCGCGAGGGTTTTTTCAGGCTCGCGGAGCTCCATCCCGAAAGGGTGCGGATCGTGGACGCATCGGGTGATCCCGAGACCGTGTTCGCCCGGCTGCTCGAGGTTTTGCCGGAGGACCTGCGGTGAGCGATCCGACCTGGTTCAGCGACGCCGCCCTCGACCGATCTCGTTGGGGAGAAATCGTCGAACCGTTCCTGCAACGGATCGCCCTGGCCCGGGACCGCGACCGCTTCCCCCATGCGCTGCTGCTGGTGGGGCCGCGGGAGCTCGGCCGCGAGCTCGCGGCGGTCGAGACGGCGGTGATGCTGGCCTGCGCCGGCGCTGCCGACCCGTGGAGCGTGAGCCCGTGCGCCGAGCGCGTCCGCAGCGGGACCCACCCCGACGTCCGGGCGGTGCTGCCCGAGGGCAAGGCGAACAAGATCAAGATCGAACAGATTCGCGCGATCGCCGATGAGGCGTCGTCCCGTCCCTACGAAGCCGAATGCCGGGTCTGGATCCTCGACGGAGTGGAGTCCGCAGGTCTCGTTCCTGCGGCGGCCAACGCGTTTCTCAAGACCCTCGAGGAACCCCCCAAACACGTCCGTCTGCTGCTCCTGGCCGAAAACCCCGGTGCGGTGCTGCCGACCATCCGTTCGCGGTGCCAACAGCTCGCCCTGCCCGGCGCCGCGGTGGTGGCCGGCGGCGATCTCGTGGAGGGAGTTCCGCCCGAACTCGCGGCCTCGGTTTTAGCCGGCGTCAAGCTCGAGGGCGTGCTTGGCGAAGTGCGGAGCGCTCTCGAGGCCGGGATCTCCGGCGAGCTGCGCCACCTTCTCCGTTTGCCGTACCTCGTCGGCGACAGGGTCAATCCCTTCGAACTGGTGGCGGCGGTGGCGACCGAAATGGCGACCGAAAAGCCCGAAGCCGAGCGCAGCGAGGACTTCATCCGGCTTGCGGCCGATCTGCTCGCCACCGATCGTCTCGGCCGAACCTTCAATCTCAGCACCGACCGTCAGCTCGTCTCGTGTCTGATGCGGTGGTTTCAGAACACGTGAGTCGTAAGTCGTTGGGCTTCCTGGCCGGAGCGATTGACGACTTCGTGGATCGGCGAACGCAGTGGTGGCGAGATGTTTGAAACACGAAGATCACGAAGAACCACAAAGAAACCACAAAGGACATCCTGATGACTCATCGCAAGGTCTCTGGAGGGAATTTGCGGTCCCGTTCAATATGAATCCGGGTCCATACTGCGATGCTTTGTGGGACCTTCGCGGCTCTTTGTGCCCTTGGTGTTTCAAACAAGTCGCTGACGTTGGCTTAGACGTTCCACGAGAGCGCCGAACGTCCCGGTGGCCGACTCACGACTCACGAATCTCGACGATCAACTCGAGCATCAAGAACGCGTTGGGGTGACCACCTCGGCCGAGAAACGCCACGCTCGGCAGTGGCAAACAACCTGTAAAGAGATGACTCGTAAACCGGCGCCGAGTTGACCGGGGATTTCGTGGGGCGCTACTGTGGTTGTTCCGCATGACCGCGATACCGTGGTCGTGGAGAGGAAGAGCGCAATTGAATCATCGACCGGGCTTTTCGACCACCATCGCAATCATCCTCGCGGTGATCATCGCCGTGGGTGGGATGTCGCTGGTGGGGAGCTTTGTGCTGTGTGTCGGATCCGACGGTCATGCTGATCTCGAGCTCGCTTTCGGGGCGTGTTGCGGCGATGACGATGAACACCCTGCCGACACCGGCCCCTCCGCAGGGCTCTTCGACTCGTGCGGCCGCTGCGCCGACATCGGATTGGACTCGAGCTCGCGGATCGAAGGAAAGCAGCGGCTCGTCCCACCGCGGTGCGCCGTCATCGATGCGGCCGGTCAGCTCAACGCCACGGCCGTCTCGATGCCCGACACCGGTCGGGCAGCGGCATCCGTTCCACCTCACCTCGATGAGCTCCGGACGGTCGTGCTCCTGACCTAGATCTCCAGGAAAACCAGAATCACTCCCGGCCGCGAGTCCGGACGAGCTGCGTTGTTCCATCGAGCTTCGAGGAGATCAAATGCGACGACTCATCCAATTGTCATTTGTTGTGCTGGTCCTGCAGACCGGGGTGTCCGTGGCAGGTGCGGGGCCGGACGCGATCCCGGCAGGAGGGCCGGCGGTCTCCGGTGACGTCAGTCTGGCCGAGGCGTTGGAGCTCGCCGCCGAGCACAACCCCTTCTTGGCTGCGGCCGGATCCCGGGTCGAGGCGGCTGAGAGCCGAGTCCACCAGGCCGGCCGCTGGGCGAACCCGGAACTCGAGATCGAGATCGAGAATTTCGGCGGCAACGACGAGTTCCGTGGTTTCGAATCCACGGAGAGCAGCCTTTTGATCAGCCAGCCGCTGCAGATCGGCGGCAAGATCAAGCACGGCCGTGAGGTCGCGGAGTCGGACTCCGCCATCGCGGGACGCGACCGGGAGGCGGTCGAACTCGACGTCCGGGCACGGACCACCGCGGCTTTCTACGCGGTCCTCACCGCACAGGAGCGGGTGGGTCTGAGCCGGGAGCTTCTCAGTCTCGCCCGGAGCTTTGCCGGTACCGTCGATGCGCGGGTCGAGGCCGGGAAGGTCTCCCCGGTGGAGGCGACCCGGGCGCGCATGGAGGTGGCGGCGGTCCGGATCCGGCTGATCCGCGCCACCCGCGAGCTCGAGGTGGCGCGGGTCCGTCTGAGCGCCATGTGGGGCGCGTCCGTCGCGGATTTCCGACGGGCTTCGGGAGAGCTTCCCCGACCGGTCGGGCGCCCGGATTGGGCCGAGTTGACCGTTCTCGTTCGACGGACTCCGGACATGCTTGTTCTTGACGAGCAGCAAGAGCGGTCGGAGCGGGTCGTTGCCCTCGAGAAATCCTTCAGCATTCCCGATCTGACGGTGGCCGTCGGACCCCGTCGGTTCGCCGAGACCGGCGGTACCGCGTGGGTGGCCGGGATCTCAATGCCGCTGCCGGTCTTCGACGGCAACAAGGGCGCACGCCGCGCCGCCGAGTTCGAGCTCGAAAGCACCAGGCGGCAGAACCAGGCGGCCAGGATCGAGATCGAAACCGGTTTGGCGTCGGTCGTCCAGCGTCTCGATGCGGCGGCCGAGATCGCCACCGCCCTGGAGTCCGAGGTCGTTCCTGCAGCGACCAGCGCTTTCGACGCCGTGGAGATCGGCTATTCCGAGGGCAAGTTCGGATTCCTCGATGTGATCGACGCCCAACGCACACTCTTCGATGCCCGCTCGATCCTCCTCGACAGCCTCGCGGAGTATGCGCTGGCGCGGGTCGATCTCGAGCGTCTGATCGGGCAGGGAGGTTCGTCATGACTGCAAGAAACCCGGCGGCGGGATCCGTACTCGCTGCTTGCGTGGTCGTTTTTCTTTTCTCGGGCTGTGGAGTGAGCCCGAAACCGGCCGAGCCGACGCACCAGGAGGATGAGCACGACGGGCACGCCGACCGGCAGGTGGTTCGCATCAACGATGCCGACCTCGAGGCCCTCGGGATCGAGATCGCGACCGCCGGGCCGGGCCGCCTCGCGGTGACCGCCGAGCTTCCCGGCGAGGTCCAGGTCAACGGCGACCGGATGGCTCATGTGGCCCCGAGGGTCGGCGGGGTGGTCCGCGAGGTTCGGGCGAGCCTCGGCGACACGGTCCGCAAGGGACAGTTGCTCGCCGTGCTCTCGAGCCGCGAGCTCGCCGACGCCAAGGCAGCCTTCCTTGCGGCTTCTGAACGGCTCCGGATGGCCGATGCCACATTTGCTCGCGAGGAGCGCCTTTTCGAGGGCAAGGTCTCGTCGGAGCAGGACTATCTCGATGCCAAACGGAATCGAGCGGAAGGGCGGATCGAAGTCCGCGCCTCGGAGCAGAAGCTTCTCGCCCTCGGAGTGACGGCCGAGGAGATCCAGCGGCTGCCCGACTCCCACGATGTGGCGCTGACCGACTCTCGCCTGCTTTCACCCTTTGACGGCACCGTCATCGATCGCCACATCACCCTCGGCGAAACCGTTGCCGCCGAGGATCCGGTCTTCACGGTGGCGGACCTGTCGACGGTGTGGATCGATCTCTCGGTCTACCAACGCGATATCGGCGCGGTCCGGGCGGGCCAGAAGGTCCGGGTGGAGACAGGTCACGGTGACGAGGCCGAGCTCGAAATCGATTTTGTTCAGCCGCTTGTTGGTGGGGAGACTCGGACGGCTCTCGCGAGGATCATCGCGCCCAATCCGGACGGGCACTGGCACCCGGGGTGTTTTGTCAAAGCGAAGGTCGCCACGTCGACGGGGGATGAGGCCCGGGTGGTGGTGCCCGACTCGGCGGTGATCCGGATGCCAGATGGTGATGACGTGGTTTTTGTCCTCACCGATGAGGGGTTCGAACCGTTGGTGGTGACCCTCGGTCAGCGATCCGGCGATCGGGTCGAGGTGGTTTCGGGTCTCGAACCCGGCGAGCGGTTTGTCGCGCGTGGCGGATTCAGCCTCAAGGCGGAGCTCGGCAAAGAGTCCTTCGGCGACGGCCACGGACACTGAGGAACGAGATGCAACGATTCATCGACGCCATCCTGTCGAGTCGGCTCCTCATCATCGTCATGACGGTCCTCGTCATGGCTGCCGGGTGGCTCAGCTACACCCGTCTGCCCGTGGACGCCTTCCCCGATGTCTCACCGAATCTGGTCCAGGTCTTCACCCTGACCGACGGGCTGGCGCCGGAGGAGATCGAAAAATTCGTGACCTTCCCCGTCGAGGCGGCCATGAACGGGCTGCCCGGTGTCTCAAAGACGAGATCGGTCTCCAACTTCGGGCTCTCGGTGGTCAACATCTATTTCGCCGAGGACGTGAGCATCTACTTCGCGCGCCAGCTTGTGGGCGAAAGGCTCCAGGAAGCGCGCGAGCAGATCCCCGATGGCTTTGGCGATCCCGAGATGGGACCCATCGCCACCGGGATGGGCCTCGTGCTCTTCTACTACCTCGAGGACTCGACCGGACGCCACACCCTCGAGGAGCTCCGGACGATCCAGGACTGGCTCATCAAGTTCCAGCTCCAGACGGTTCCGGGGGTCACCGAGGTCCTCGGCATCGGCGGATGGGAGAAGCAGTTCCACGTCGAGGTCGATCCCACCTCCCTCCTGCGCTACGACGTCTCCCTTGAAACCGTCATCGAAGCCATCCGCACCAACAACCTCAACGTCGGCGCGCAGTTCATCGAGCGAAACGCGGAGGAGCTCGTCGTCCGGTCGGTGGGTCTCGCCACCGGGATTCGGGACCTCAGACAGATCGTGGTCAAGGCCGTCGACGGGACCCCGGTCTTTCTCGCCGATCTCGCCGAGATCGAGGTCGGCGGTGCGGTCAGACGGGGTCTCCAGACCCGCAACGGGATCGGCGAGGTCGTCGCCGGCCAGGTGATCAAGCTCTATGGCGCCAACTCCTCTTCGGTGATCGGGGCGGTGGAAACAAGGCTCGCAGAGATCAACGAGATTCTCCCTGAAGGCGTCAGGATCGTTCCCTACTATGAACAGAAGAGCCTGGTGGACGCCGCGGTCCGAACGGTCACGAGAGCTCTCATCGTCGGGATCGCCCTGGTCGCCCTGGTCCTGCTGATTTTCATGGGTGGACTCCGTGCGAGCATCGTCGTCGCCCTGTCGATCCCATTTTCGATCCTGGTGGCGTTCATCGGCATGCGGCTCTTCGGGCTGTCGGCGAACCTCATGTCCTTCGGCGGGCTCGCCATCGCCATCGGGATGATGGTCGACGGCACCATCGTCATCGTCGAGAACATCGACCGGCTGCTGCGAGAGGCCGATCCGAGAGAGGGCCGGCTGGCCGTCGTTGCGAGGGCGGCGGCAGAGGTCGCCAGACCCGTTTTCTTCGCCATCTCCATCATCGTGATCGTCTTTCTCCCGTTGTTCAGCCTCCAGGGGGTCGAGGGCAAGACCTTCAGGCCCCTCGCCTACACCGTCGTCATGGCGATGATCGGATCGTTGGTCTACTCGCTCGTGGTGGCGCCGGTCCTGGCGTCGCTGCTCATGCGCCGATCACGACAGGGCGGCGTCAGCGCGAGCGACCGGGTGGTTGCGGGGTTGGACCGGGCCTACCGACCCATCCTGGCCTTCTTCACCGAGCATCGGCGTGCGGCGGTGGCTCTCGCCTTGAGCCTGATGGTCCTCGGCGGTTTGGTGCTGCCGCAGCTCGGGTCCGAGTTCACGCCGACCCTCCAGGAGGGGACCCTCGTCCTCCGGTTGACCATGGCGCCGTCCATCGCCCTCACCGAGAGCACCCAGGTCGCCCTGCGGGTGGAACGCCGTCTGATGGAGCTCGACGAGGTGGTCTCGGTCGTGACCCGGATAGGTCGCGGTGAGGTGGGCGCCCACACCGATCCGGTCAACAGCGCCGAGATGTATCTCCTTCTCAAACCGCGGGGCGAGTGGCGGGTCGACACGCAACTCGAGCTCGAGGACGTCATCCGCCACCACCTCGGGGAGATCCCCGGGGTGTTGACCAGCTTCACCCAGCCGATCCAGATGGCCGTCGAGGAGCTGCTCGAGGGCGTCCGGGCCGAGCTCGCCATCAAGCTCTTCGGCGATGATCTCGATCAGCTCAAGATCAAGGCCGATGAGATTGCGGCGGTGGTGGGCGGAGTCCGGGGCGCGGCCGATGTCCAGACCGATCAGATCAGTGGAACGCCGCAGCTCATGATCCGCATCGACCGCGAAGCCGTGGCCCGCTGGGGTCTCAGCGTGGAGCATGTCCAGGGAGTCATCAGGGCCGCCGTGGGGGGCGAGAACGCAGGGCAGGTCTTTGAAGGCGTCCGGCGTTTCGACATCCTTGTTCGTTACCCCGAGGTCGATCGAAACACCCCCGAGGCCATCGCGTCGATCATCGTGCCCACCGCTGACGGAGCCACCATCCAGCTTTCACAGCTGACCGAGATGCGCGAGATCGTCGGCCCCCGGCAGATCACCCGGGAGGGTGGTCAGCGCTTCATCACGGTCCAGTGCAACGTGGTCGATCGTGACATCGGGTCCTTTGTGGCCGAAGCGAGGGAGGCCATCGGTGCAGGGGTCGATCTCCCGCCGGGCTATCTCGTGACCTGGGGCGGCCAGTTCGAACTCCAGCAGCAGGCCAATCGCCGGCTCGCGCTGGTGGTCCCGGTGACCCTGCTTTTGATCTTCATCCTGCTCTACTCGAGCTTCCGCTCGCTCAAGAATTCGGTGCTCATCCTGCTCAACATCCCCCTCGCTCTTGTCGGCGGGGTGGTGGCCCTGTGGATCTCGGGGCAGAATCTCTCGGTCCCGGCCTCGGTCGGGTTCATCGCTCTCTTCGGGATCGCACTCGAGAATGGGATGGTCCTGGTGACCTACCTCAGTCAACTGGTGAAGCGGGGCGTACCGGTGGCCGAGGCGACCATGCTCGCAGCGTCGGGTCGGTTGCGGGCGGTGCTCATGACCGCGGTCACCACCGCGCTCGGGCTGCTGCCCCTGCTGCTCGCCACCGGAACCGGCAGCGAGGTCCAACGACCCCTCGCCACGGTCGTCATCGGCGGGCTCGTCACGTCGACGATTCTGACGTTGCTGGTGCTGCCTGCGATCTATCCGTGGTTCAAGGAAGTGAGGAGTGAGGAGTGAGGAGTGAGCGCTCCCTTCGGTCGCTGTGAGAAGGTCAGCGCTCGCTTCGCTCGCTGTAATGGGTGGTCGCTTGCTTCGCCCCCGTGAGGAGTGATGAACCCCTAACCCCTAACCCCTAACCCCTAACTCCTCACCCTTTCGGGCATCGGCACCACGTACAATGACCGGAGTCTCGAAACCGAGGAGCACCCATGCCTGAAACCACCCTGCCCTGGATTCTTTTTGTCGTCTACGCCGTCGCCATCGTCGGACTGGCCGTATGGAACCGGCGCAAGGCGTCGAGCATGGAGGGCTTCGCGGTCGGCAGTCGGAGGGTCCCGCCGTTCTTTGTCGGGCTGTCGCTCGCCGCCAACATGACCTCGGTGGCGACCTTTGTCATCAATCCCGGGCTGGTCCACGCCTACGGCTGGTCGGGAATCGTCGGCTACGGCATCGCGGCGCCCACCGGGATCTTCCTCGCGCTCATCGTGACGACCAAGAAGTTCCGTCAGATCGGCGATCGATTCACCGTATTGACGGTGCCGCAGTGGCTCGGCGACCGCTATGGCGACCGCCGGCTGACGCTGCTCTTCGCCGTCGCCAGCCTGCTTCAGGTCACCTTTCTCGTGCTCATCGTCACCGCCCTGGTCCTGGTCCTCATGAGCGTGCTGCAGATCTCCATGTGGGTCGCGATCCTCATCGTGGTGGTGCTCGCCTTCACCTCGATCCTGCTCGGCGGCGCCAGCCTGCACGTGGTCTCCAACAGCGTCCAGGCCGTGACCATGCTCGCGGTGGCGGTGCTCCTGGTGGCCTCGGGTCTCGAGATCTTCGGGGGTGGATTGGGCGCGTTCTTCGAGCGGCTCGACGCGGTGGCGCCCTTTTACGGCAGCATGACGAATCCTGAGAGCCTGCTCTTCCGCGATCTCTTCGAGGTCGTGATCGCCAACTTCGTCATCGGGGTGGCGATCATCATGCAGCCGCACATCATCTCGAAGTCGCTCTACCTGCGCACCGAGCGCGATGTCAACGTCTACCTCGTGACCGCCATGATCGCCGGGACGGTCTTCACCACCGTGCTCCTGGTCGGGCTTTACGCCAGGATCGATCTCGGCGCGGCGTTCGCTCCGGATCAGGTGGTCGCCACCTATATCGCCACCTCGTTTTCACCGGGTTTCACTGCGCTGGTGATGCTCGGGTTGCTGGCCGCCGGGTTTTCGACCCTCGAGGGGATCATTCTCGCGCTGTCGACGATCTTCGCCAACGATCTCTGGGCGAACGTGGCGCGGGCGATGGGGATGAACGACGAGGCGATCCGCGGCCGGCTGCTCGGCGTCGGGCGGGTCTTTCTCGTCTTGCTGGCGCCGGTGACCGCCTTTTTGGCATGGCGTCAGATCGTCGCACCGTCGCTGTCGGTGGCGATCTTCGCCCAGAACGGGGTCTACGGCCTCTTCGCCGCCACCTTCGCGCCGGTCGTCTTCGGTCTCTTCAGCGAACGGGCGACGGCCAAGCTCGCCGCAAGTGCGGCCATCACGGCGCTGGTCGTCCACTTCGGGATGTACTACGGCGGGATCACCCACTACCACAACAACCCCGCCGTGCCAGCCACTTTCGCCCTCATCGCCAGCACCCTCGTCATGGCCGTAGGCGTCGCGCTGCGGAGTCGACAGTCGACAGTCGACAGGTGACAGTTCCGTCGCAGCCCTTCGCACTCCGGGACGGAGGGAAGGGTGCCTGGCTCCCCCTCGGTCGTGTCGGGTCTCCCCCCCGGAATGCCGGTTCGTGCCGGCGGGGTTAGACTTGGCACGAGCTTCGCACCTCGTTGACAACGACTGGAGCAGACGGATGATGGTCAGGCGTCGGAATCTCATATTTGCATTCGCGCTGGCGACGGCGCTGACGGCGACGGCGGCCGATGCGGGCCGGATCGTGGCCGTTGGTGATGTCCACGGCAGCTTCGCGGGTCTGACCTCGATCCTCAAGGAGACCGGGGTCGTCGACGCGGATCTGAAGTGGGCCGGCGGCACGGCGACCTATATCCAGCTCGGCGATCTCTTCGACCGCGGGCCCCGGGTGCGGGAGACCCTCGATTTTCTCATCCGCATCCAGACCGAGGCCGCGGCCGCCGGCGGCCGGGTGGAGTGCGTCCTCGGCAACCACGAAACCATGAACCTCACGGGGTTCTTCCGGGACGCGAACCCCGAGGTCTACGCCGCATTTGTCGACGGCAAGTCGGAAAAGAGGCGCAAGAAGCTCTGGTCGGCGGTCAAGAGCTACCGAGGCCTCACCGGCGAACCCACCGATGACGCCGCCATGGCGGCCTGGATGGTCGAGCACCCCGTCGGTTGGGTCGAGTACGCCGAGGCGTTGGAACCCGGCGGCGTCTACGGCAGGTGGCTTCGGACCCTCCCGGTGGCGATCATGATCGACGGCGCGCTCTTCATCCACGGCGGGCTCAGCCCGCAGACGGCCGGAATGTCGGTGGCCGAGATCAACGACGAGGTCGCGTCAGAGATGAAGACCTTCGACACGGCGCGGCGGTACCTCGTGTCAAAGAGCATCCTCCCGCCCACCGCGAGCGTCGTCGAGGTCGGATACGCCGTGCACGCTCTCATGGTCGAGGCCGAGCAGGAGGACTCCACCGACATGGTCCGCCGTCACGCCGAGCAGCTGAAGCCGGTCTCCGGGATCGACGATTGGCTCATGATGTCGCCGGAGGGTCCGCTCTGGTTCCGCGGCCCAACCAGGTGGGACGAGGAGCTCCAGGGCGACGAGATGGCCGCGCTTCTCGACGGCGTCGGCGCCGATGTCATGGTCGTCGGTCACACCCCGGACAGTGAGGGAACCATCCGGGTCCGATTCAAGGACCGGGTTTTTCTCATCGACACCGGGATGCTCGCGAGCTATTACACCGGCGGTCGCCCGTCGGCCCTCGAGATCGACGGCGGGGTCTTCACCGCCATCTACCTCGACCACCGCGAGGTCCTCGTCGACACCAACGCCCTCGACAAGGCGGCGGTCGTCCTTCCTGGCATTCGCGAGCTGCAGGTGGCTTGTCGGTAGAGTCGGCGGCGCGTTCTTTGTCTCGACCACCAGCGACCGTACCCAGGATTGAGGTGTGAGACGAAGTGCAGGCAAGGACGCCCGCACCACAGTGGCGGATGATGCCATCGATGGCGGGCGGACTCCGGACTAAAACGAGACGATGTATCGTTTACAATTGAGGATGCGTTAGGATCGCCCCAGCCCGTGCGCACCGACTGGAGACCCATGGAACCCACCCGAGTCCTGCTCGTCAACGCCGTCAATCCCGTTGTCGAGGCGCAGAACCGCTACCCCGCGCTCGGGCTCGGCTATCTCGTGGCCATGCTCAACCGCGAGCTCGGCGACGCTGTCGAGGTGCGGCTCATCGAGGATGACGTGGCCGCGACCATTCGCGACTGGCAACCCCATCTGCTGGGTCTTTCGTCGGTGTCGCAGAACTACAATCTTGCCAAGAGCTATGCCGAGCTCGGTCGTGCGGCCGGAATTCCGGTCATTATCGGCGGCTACCACATCACCGAGCTGCCGCGGAATCTGACGAAGGCCATGAACGTCGGCGTCCTCGGCGAGGGGGAGTTCGCGCTGGTCGAACTCGTTGAGCTGTATCGCGAGCACGGCTCGTTGCCGCCGGCCAAGCTCGCCGATGTCGAGGGGCTGGTCTACTGGGACGGTGGCGAGCAGATTCAAACCTCACCCCGCGAGGTGGTGGGCAAGAAGGAGAAGGACCTCGACTCGCTGCCCATGGCGGATCGTTCCATGATGCGGGTCCGGCCTCACTCGAACATGCTGACCTCGCGCGGCTGCCCCTACAATTGCACCTTCTGCGCCTCGACCCGGTTCTGGCCAAATATCCGCTACTTTTCACCCGAATACATGATGGAGGAGATCAGACACCTCCGCGACACCTACGGCGTCAAGTACATCACCTTCCACGACGATCTCTTCATCGCCAACACCAAGCGTCTCGCCGGGCTGCACGAGTTGGTGATGCGCGAGGGTCTGCCGAAGCAGGGCTTTCGTTTCTCGTGCGCCTCGTCGGCCACCCGGATCACCGACGACACCGCCCGGATGCTCAAGGAGATGAACTTCGTTTCGATCTCCATGGGGCTCGAGTCGGGCAACCAGGAGGTCCTGACCCGGCTCAAGGGCACGGCCTTCAAGGTCGACATCAACGAGCAGGCCGTGCTCACCCTGCACCGGCACGGGATCCACCCGCACGCGTCGTTCATCCTCGGCGAGCCGCAGGAGACCGTCGAGCAGATGATGGAGACCTACGACTTCATTAAACGAAACCCGCTCTCGCTGGTCAATCTCTATGTCCTGACCCCGCTGCCCGGCACTCCGCAGTGGCACGCCGCCAAGGCCAAGGGGCTCGTCTCCGACGACATGGACTGGGACCAGCTCAACATCAGCTTCGAGCTCGACTGGAAGCGGGTGATCCTGGTATCGGAGACCGTCAGCCGCGAAGAGCTTCACCGGGTCTACCAGAAATTCCGCCGGCTCAGGCTCTACAAGTACGCCAGGGCCATGGCGACCCACCCCTTCCAGATGGATCTCCCGGAGTACGGCCGCGCCAAGCTGGTGGAGTGGGGCTACCGCCTCAAGTCGGCCGTGACGCACGGCGCCGCGCCGATCAATGCGGGGCTCGAGTGAGTTCTCAGTTTTGAGGTTTTGGTGACATCGCAGGGATCGCGCAGATAATTCGCGAAAGTGGCGTCGAACGGACGTGCCGTCTCAAACCGATTTTGGGAAGGAGCGCCTCGCCGGTGGGTGACGCCTTTCAGGCCCAAATATCGTTTGAGGGGGCACTCTCGGGAAGCGCGATGGGAGAATCGGGTTTAGACGCGCGATACCGAACCTGGTTCTGTGATCACCCTTCCCGAGCGTTGCCAGGCAGCCTCTCGCAAGAAGCGACGAGAGCCAGGCACGCGCCGCCCAGCGCGCCTACCTGGTGAATTCCACGATTTGGTCAACCAAGTTTGTGCCCTGAAATTAACCACCTGTCCGGCCCGATATCAGTCCGCTCGATGTCGCCGAGTCCGGCAGTCTCCATCCACCCCCTGAGCTCCGGCTCCGAGTACGTGTCGCCGAAGGAGCGCATGTTGATGGCGAAGAGAGTGCCCAAGAGGTGCTCCTGTTTGGCGTCGTCGATTGCGAAATCCACCACGACGACGCTGCCTTCGGGAGCGAGCGCGGCTGCCGCGCGGCTGATGATCTCCGCGGCCTGGGGTGCGAGCTCCTGGTGAAGGATGTTGGCCAAAAGCACGAGGTCGTAGCCCGAGCCGTAGTCGGTCTCGAGATAATCGCCGCCGACCCACGAGATCCGACCCTCGAACTCGGTGCCGACAATGGCTGCCGGCGCGGCTTCGGCCACCTGCGGGATGTCGAGAACGGTGGCCTTGATCTCGGGGTTCGACGGTGATGAACGCCTTGGCGAAGTGGCCCCATCCGCCGCCGACGTCGAGCATGGTCGCGATACCGCTGAGGTCGAGCTCGCCGGCGATCCGCCGAGCCTGCTGTGAGCCCATGGCCTGCATGGCTGCGCCGAATCGAGCGGTCTCTTCGGGTGTGCGGGGAGCGGTCTTCCAGGCCTCTCCGCGGAGCCAGGGTTCGAGGTTCTCACCCCAGCGCTCGTACATGCTGTGGAGATGCTCGAGGAAGGGGCCGAAACCGGCGCCGCCGGCACCGAAGTATGGGCGGAGAGCCCGTGTCATCCGGTAGCGATCGCCCTCGCTCTCGATGAGCCCCTGAGCCGTGAGGGCGCGGATCACTTTGCCCGTGGCTAAAGGATCGAGACCGAGATCGGACGCGATCTCTTCGGGGGTTGCGGCGCGGTCCGCGAGGGCCTCGAGGATCCCGGCTCGTCCGGCGACGGTGATGACCCGCTGGCCGGCAAAGTTCCACAACAGTCGTTGGAGTCCGTCGAGATCGAGCTTTCCGTCCATGTAGCCTCCTCAGGATCCACATCATAGCGCCGAGGCTTCGTGATGGAGCCGCCATCGCCGACGAGACGTCGGCGCTACAAGCATCGCACCGCCCTTTGTGGCGCCCGCGTCTCGCGGGCGATGGAACCGACCCGCGGCGGCATCCATCCATCGCCACCGGTGCGGAGGCGCTGCTGATAAACTGAATCGAGACGACAATGAGCAATCGCTCCATCCGCTGGCTTCCGAGCGAGCTTTCCGGGCTCGTGTCCGACGGTGTTCTCGATGAGGCGACCGCTGGTCGGCTGCGAGAACGCTACCTTAAACCGTGAGCCCGGCCCGCACCCGCCGCCAGGAGATCATCCAGCGTCTGCGTGATCGCGAGTGGGTCTTCGACGACCTCCGCCGCGAGCTCGCGGTCACGGTCAGCACCCTCGAGGAGGATCTGACGCACATCGACCGCAGCGTCAGGGCCCATCACGAGCGGCTCCGGGTGCGCTCCGCGGTCTGCGCCGATTGCGGCTTTCAACTCTCGAGCACAGCGCTCCACCCGCCCGGGCGCTGCCCGAAGTGCCGGAGCGGGAACCTCGATGGGCCGTGGCTCCGAATCAGTTGAAAGACACGAGGTGGGCGCGTTCATTGGCGCGTGCCTGGCTCTCATTTCCCGTAGGGAAATGGTGCCTGGCAACGCACGGGAAGGGCGTCGAGAGAATCAATCTCGGCGCCGCGCTGCTGGTCCCGATTCTCCCAACCCGCCTCCGGCTTGATTCTCAGGAGCGTTGTTGCCCGAGAGTGCCCCCTCAAACGATATTTGGGCCCGAAGCGCGTCACATCCCGGCGAGGCGCTCCTTCCCAAAATCGATTTGAGACGGCACGTCCGTTCGAAGCCGCAACCGCGTGCCCTCGTCACCCTCAGAAGCGCCTCTGAGAATCTGCGATGTCAATTAAGAATTGAGAATTAAGAATTAAGAATTCTCGTCCGGGGTCCACCTGACCTTCAACTTCCGCGCCGCCCTGACCTCGTCGACCCGGCTGACCGGGGTGTCGTGGGGTGCGGAGCGGACGAGCTCGGGGTTCTCCTCGGCCTCTTTGGCGATGGCGAGCATGGCGTCGCAGAAGACGTCGATCTCGTCGGGGGAGACGCTCTCGGCGGGCTCGATCATGAGCGCGCCGTGGACGATGAGCGGAAAGCTCATGGTCGGCGGGTGGAAGCCGTAGTCGAGCAACCGTTTGGCGATGTCGGTGTTGTGGACGTCGTTGGCGGTCTGCCGGGTGTCGTCGAAGACCACTTCGTGCAGGGTTGGCGAATCGTACGGCAGGTGGTAGGCCTCGGCGAGGCGCCGGCGGATGAGGTTGGCGTAGAGCACCGCCACCTCCGACATCTGGCGCAATCCGTCGGATCCCAGGCTCCGGATATAGGTCAGGGCGCGAACCAGGATGAGGAAATTGCCGTAGAACCCGCGCATGGCGCCGATGGAGGCGGCGTCATCCTCGATGAGCGAGAAGCGATCGCCGTCCTTGACCACCCGGGGTACCGGCAGGTGCGGCACCAGGGCCTCGGAGACGACGACCGGGCCGGCGCCGGGACCGCCGCCACCGTGGGGGGTGGAGAAGGTCTTGTGCAGGTTGATGTGCATGGCGTCGGCGCCCATGAGACCCGGCAGCGCCCGACCGGCGAAGGCGTTGAGGTTGGCGCCGTCCATATAGATCAAACCGCCGCGGTCGTGGACGAGCCTCGAGATCTCGACGATCCGGTGCTCGAAGACGCCGAGGGTGTTGGGCACCGTGAGCATGATCCCGGCGACCCGGTCGTTCATGAGCCGGTCGAGCTCCTGCAAATCGACCGTGCCGTCGTCGCCGGACGCGATCTCGGTGGTTTCATAGCCGGCAAAGGCGGCCGTGGCCGGGTTGGTGCCGTGGGCCGAGTCGGGCACGAGGACCACGTCGCGGACGTCGCCGCGCGTCTCGAGGGCCTTGCGGATCATCAGGATGCCGGCGAGTTCGCCATGGGCGCCGGCCGCCGGCTGCAGGGTGACCCCCGCCATTCCGGTGATCGCGATGAGTGCCTGTTCGAGCTCCCAGATGAGCCGCAGACAGCCCTGGACCTGCTCGACGGGCTGCAGCGGGTGGGCAGCGGCGAGCCCGACCAGACGGGCGGTCTGCTCGTTGATCCGGGGGTTGTACTTCATGGTGCACGAGCCGAGGGGGTAGAGCCCCTCATCCACCGCATAGTTGAGCTGGCTCAGACGGTGGAAGTGCTGGACGATCTCCATCTCGGTGAGATCGGGGTAGTCGGCGACCTCGTCGCGCAGGGCGGCTTCGGGCAAGACCGACCGGGGATCGACGGCTGGCACATCTAAGGGCGGGAGCTGAAACCCCTGGCGCCGGCGGCGCTCGGGATTGCGTTCGAAAATGAGCGGTTCTTCGCGGATGGCCCTGCGCTTCATGAGACCACCTCCAACGCTGCGAGGAACGCCGCCATGTCGGAGGTGGTGTTTCGTTCGGTGACCGCGACGAGGAGCCCATCGGGCCAGGAACCGCCCCACCGATGCGCGGCGACCCCGGCGAGCACGCCCGCGGCTGCGAGGCGCCGGGCGAGCTCATCGCCGCTGCCGGGTCCGGTGAGGAGAAACTCGTCAAAGGTCGGCGCCGATGGATAGGCAAGCTTCCACGGTCCGTTCATCTCGGTGATGCGTCGCTTGAGCTCCTCGGTCCGGGAGAGACACGACGTGGCGAGCTCCCTGAGCCCGTGGCCGCCGATGGCCTCGAGCCAGACCGTCGCGGCGAGCGCCATGAGGCCCTGGTTGGTGCAGATGTTCGAGGTCGCTTTGGCGCGACGAATGTGCTGCTCACGGGTCGACAGAGTCAGGCAGAAGGCGCGCCGGCCGGTGCTGTCGATGGTTTCCCCTGCGAGTCTGCCGGGCATCTGGCGGATGTCCTTCGCCCGGCAGGCGAAGAAGCCCAGGTGGGGTCCGCCATAGCCGGGGGCCAGGCCGAAGCTCTGGGCCTCACCGCAGACGACGTCGAAACCGTGTGCGCCGCCGCCGCTGAGCAGACCCAGGGAGACACCCTCGGTGACGACCTGGACGGCGAGGGCGCCGGCGTCTCGTGCGGCCTCGGCGACGGCCGGCAGGTCCTCGATGATGCCGAGGAAGTTGGGCGACTGGACGGCGATGCAGCAGCTGCTCTCGCCGGCGGCCTCGCGGAGGGCGTCGGCCGAAACCCGGCCGTCTTCTTCCGGGGGCACGACGACCACCTCGAGGCCGGCGGGGTCGGCGTAGGTTGCGAGCACCTTTCGATACATCGGGTGGAGGGTCTCTGCGAGAACCACCCGATCGAAATTGCCGCGTTTGACGCGGTGGGCGAAGAGCACCGCCTCGACCAGGGCCGTCGCCCCGTCATAGAGCGAGGCGTTGGACACCTCCATCCCGGTGAGCTGGCAGATCAGGGTCTGGAATTCAAAGATGACCTGCAGGGTGCCCTGGGAGATCTCCGGCTGGTACGGTGTGTAGGAAGTGAAGAACTCGGCCCGGGACAGCACGGAATCGACGACGCTCGGACTCACGTGGCGATAGACTCCGGCGCCGAGGAACGAAGGTATGCACTCGGGCGAGAGATTGGCCAGCGCCATGGACTGGAGCTCCGACCGGACCGAGCTCTCGTCACGGCCGTCGTCCATGGGCAGCCGGTCGACGCAGACGCCAGCCGGAATCGACGAAAAGAGCTCGTCAACGGATTCGAGTCCGAGCTCGGTGAGGATTCGTCGACGATCCTCGTCGCCGGCGCCGATAAAGGGATGCATCAGGCGCTTTCCGCCTCGATCATGGCGGTGTAGCCGGCGGCATCGAGGAGATCGCAGCCGGCCGTCGAACCCTTGATCCTCGCCAGCCAGCCCTCGCCGTAGGGATCGTCGTTGACGAGGTTCGGTTCGTCCTCGAGACGCACGTTGACCTCGACGACTTCACCGCTGATGGGCGAGTTGTACTCGGAGACGGCCTTGACCGACTCGAGGGTCCCGAGCTCTTCCGCCGCGGCGGCGTCGAAACCGATTTCCGGCACTTCGACATAGACGACCTCTCCAAGCTGATCCTGTGCATAGTGGGTGATGCCCACCACGACGGTGTCTCCTTCGACCCGAGCCCACTCGTGGGTGCGTCCGTATTTCAGATCGGCGGGTACGTTCATGGCTGTCTCCTTCCCAGTTCTTGCAGCGTCCGGTGATCTCGTTGTCTCAGTCTTTCGCGCGCGAATAAAACGGCGTCGGTACGACCCTTGCGGCGACGCGGCGGTTGCGGATCCCGATGAGGAACTCGGAGCCTTCCTCGCAGGCCTCGATGGGAAGATACGCCAGCCCGAGGGCCTTGCCGAGGGTCGGCGAGAGGGTTCCCGATGTCACGTGGCCGACCGGCTCGTCACCGCCGTCGGCAAGATAAACGGGATAACCGTGGCGGGCAATTCCACGATCGATCATCTCGAAACCGACGAGCTTGCGGCCGAGCCCCGACTCCTTCTGTCCCTCGAGGATGTCGCGGCCGATGTAGTCGCCCTTTTTGAACTTGACGATCCAACCGAGACCGGCCTCGAGGGGGGTGGTGGTGTCGTCGATCTCGTGGCCGTAGAGACTCATGCCGGCTTCAAAACGCAGGGTATCGCGAGCGCCGAGCCCGGCGGGGAGAAGACCCTTGGGGCGCCCCTCCGCGAGGATGGCCCGCCAGATTTCGGGTGCGTGTTGGTTGGCGGTGTAGACCTCGAATCCGTCTTCGCCGGTGTAGCCCGTACGCGCCACCAAGGCCCGGTGGCCGCAGACCTCGGCAAAAACAAAACTGTAGTACTTGAGCTCCGAGAGATCGGCGCTCGTCAGCGGCTGGAGAATCTCGGCGGCGAGAGGTCCCTGGATCGCGAGTTGGGCCCAGCTGTCGGACTCATCGCGGATCTCGACCTCGGCCCGACCGGCGGCCAGCCCCGTCAGATACGCCGCATCCTTGGCGCGGTTGGCGGCATTGACCACCAGCAGAAACTCGTCGTCGGCCAGCTTGTGGACAAGCATGTCGTCGACGAAGGTTCCCTGGGGGTACATGAGACCGGTGTACTGGGCGCGACCGGTGGTCATCTTGGAGTGGTCGTTGCACGACACCATCTGGACGAAGTCGAAGGCGCCGGGTCCGGTGACGAAGATCTCACCCATGTGCGAGACGTCGAAGAGACCGGCCCGGGTTCTCACCGCGGTGTGCTCGTCGACGAGCGAGGTGTATTGGACCGGCAGCTCGTAGCCGGCGAACTCGACCATCCGGCCGCCGGCGGCGATGTGTTCGTCGTAGAGCGCCGTGTGTTTCGGCATCGTCATCCACGCCACCTCCGCGTCGATTTGAGGGAGTCTTCGTGCCCATGAGAGCACGGCGGCAGGGTACCACCACAATACGGGATCGGAAAGTCGGTCCGGATGGCCCAATGGGCGACCGGAGGCCGCCACCGGCGGCGATCTCAGAGATAGAGCTTGTCGAGCATCAGTTTCGCCTTTTTGAGGTCGTTTGACGGCTTGATGATCTTGTCGATGAGCCCGCTGTAGTTCTCGCCCAGGGCGTCGAGATTGCCCGACCGGACCAGCCCGAGCAGCTGTTCCAGGGCTTGTCGGCCCTCGCTGCCGACCTCGCCGGCGAGCTCGCGTTCGACGATCACCTTGACGAGCGCCAGCATCTCTTGCTGCTGCTGCCTTTCGACATCGCCGGCGGCGGTTCGGGTCGAACCCGTCGCCGCGGGTGGCGGCGTTCGACCGGCCAGCGCGCCGTTGTTCTTCGGCAACGCCTCTCGTCGATCTCCCGCAAACAGACCCTCGGGCAGATCCCGGAGCTGACGGCTGAATCTCCCGAGCATGAGGTAGAGCTCCTTCTCGGATGAGAAGTTCCCGACGAGACGGGCGTTTCGATCGAGCTCGAGAGTCTGCGACTCCTGCAGCATGATGTTCGCCTGGGCGCCCTTCTCGAGAATGATCTTGTCGGCGTGGACCCGCCAGGCGGTCAGTTCGCCGGCGACGAAACACGAGTCGGCGGCTTCCACCGACACCGCTTCCACCTGGACATTGGGGTCGATCCGCACCGAACCCGAGCCCGATTCGATGACCGAGTAGACCCCGGAATTCTGGATCACGAGGTTGCCGGGGGTGCGGATCGACAGCTGACCCTGCTCGTTGACGGCGATCTCGGTGCCATGGGGGATGATCATGGTGGGAAAGTTCTTGGTGTCTTCCATGGGTGTCATCTGCTCCAGACTCGCGATGGCAGCGGGTCAAAAGACGGCGCCGGCGCGTACCGGCCGCTGACCAGGAGGGATTCGTGACCGGTCCACTGGTAGTTGAGGATGAAGATCCTCGGATCGACGGGTTCGGGCTCATTCCCTTCCTCGTCGGTGAGTCGAACCTCGAAGTGGAGATGGGGCGACGTGCTCCAGCCGGTGTTGCCGACGGTTCCGATCTGCTCGCCGCGGACGACCTGAGCGCCGCGTCGCACCGAAATCTCCTGCAGATGGGCGTAGATGGAGACATAGCGCTCGCCGTGTTTGAGAACGACGACGTTGCCGTAGCGCCACCACCTGACATTGCGGCTGAGCGGGAAGCGGCCGGCGAAGACCACCCTGGCGTCGCCCGGTGACAACACCGGCGTTCCCTCACGGGCGGCGAGATCGATCCCGGCGTGAAAATCGATGGTGTTGGTGAAGGGCGACGTCCGGTTGCCGAAGGGCGACGTCAGGACGAAGCTCCCGATGGGCAGGGGGCAGATGGACGGGACCGACCGGGTGAGCTCCTCATTGGCCCTGGCGAAGCTGGCGAGTTCGTCGGCGAGGGTGAGGAGGGCCTTGGTATCGGTGTCCATCTTGAGGGCCCGACGGATGGCGATCTCCGCTTCCGGGACCGCGAACTCGCCGACGGGAGGCGCTTGGGGGAAACCGCCCCCGCCGTGAGCCGTTTGGGTTGCGCCCATGATGAGGCTGGTCTGGAGCTGACGATTGCGGGCCCGGGTCGTCTGGGATTCCAGTCGATCGAGCACAGTGACTCTCTGGGCCAGAATCGCTCTCTGGGTTTGATTCTGTTGGTCGAGAATCCGGAGCCGGCCGGTGAGGAGCAACGACTGGATCCCGATGGGCGTGAGAACCGCCCCGGTGATGAACAGGACGCTCAGCGCGGCCGCGAGCAACCACAGCCACCTCATGCCCCGGCGTGACAGGAAGTAGTAACGGACCTGTTTGCGGATGTCCGCCGGGTGAAACTGGATCTCGTACATCAGAATTCGATCTTACTCCTCACGGGGAGAACAACGGTGGCGACGGTCACATGCCGCCAGCGGACGAATTTCTCCACGGAGATGGCGTAAGCGGCTCGATCAAGCCGCCTTGAGGGCCTTCACCGGATCCTCCCGGGATGCCCGCCAGGCAGGCCAGAGCGATGCCGCGGCGACGAGAACGAGACCCACGAGGCTCACGGCGATGAGGTCCGGCCAGGCAGGGTGAAACGGGATGCTGTCCACCATGTAGACCCGGGCGAGGCCCTCCGGGAATCGGACCACCTTGAAGGTGTTGAGGACCCAACTCGCGGCGCACCCGAACGCGATCCCGAGACCGAGGCCGAATCCACCGAGAAGGATGCCGGAATACAGCAGCACCCGCCGCACCAGGGAAGGGGTCCCTCCCAGCGCCTGAAGGGTGCCCGCCGCACGCCTCTTGTCGATGGCGAGAACCACCAGCGCCGAACTCACCTGGAACGAGGCCACCGCCACGACGAGGCTGAGGACGACAAAAAGCGAGATCGTCTGCCAACGCAGGGCGGCGAAGAGAGGCCGATTCATCTCCCGCCAATCGGTGAAGAGGAGCGTCGGGAACGCCTCTTCCAGGGGCTCGCGAGCCCGGTCGACGGCCATGGGGTCGTCGAGCTCGATCTCGACGCCCGCGGCGCCGATTCCGGGCATCACCTCGTGGACCCGGCCGAGGGGAATCAGAATCCACTGCTGGTCGAACTCGTTGAAGGCCAGGCTGAAGGTGCCGGCGATTTCGAGCCGCAGCGAAGGGATGATCCAGGTCCCGGCATCTGGTGGGAGGCGAAGGGTGGTGCTCCCGCCGGTCACCGCGCCGATCTGGTCGGCGAGCCGGACGCCGAGGATGACCGGCATGAGTTCGGTGGCGGGCCAGGTTTCGAAACCGGTGTAGACCGGGGGATCCTGGACCGCCTTGACGGTGACGGCGAGCGGCCGGGACGGTTCGGCAGGATCATCGATGAGCCCGGAGAGGTAGGTCACGGGGCTGGCCCTGCGGATGCCGTCGAGATCGGCCATCTCGCGAGCGAAGGCCGTGGACTCGGCGGGGCTCATCCGGTAACCGGCGAAGCCCACCATGTGTGCGTTGCCCTGTTGGAGCGCAGCGGAGATGGCGTCGGTGTAGCCCCGCATGAGAGCGAGGGTGATGACCAGCGCCGCCACCGCCAGGGCGACGGCGGCAAAAGCCGCCAACGCCGTGCCCCGCAGCAGCCGGCCGGTCCGGCGGCGGAGAAAGCGGATGGCGAGATCGAAGGCGAGAGGCACGGCGACAGTGTAGACGACGCGGAATTATGAATTCTCAATTCTCAATTCTTAATTTTCATCACAGACGGCTTTCGAAGTTTCGCCGGTCGTTAAACAATTAAGAATTAAGAATTTAAAATTAGGAATTCGCGATGTTGGGTTTCCTCGCCCGATACGTCACCGACCGGACGACGCCCTTGAGATCGTCGCCGTTGAGACCGAGTTCCTCCATCGCGGTGCCGATCTCCTTGGGGAGGGTGTCGGCGACCGAGGCGAGGAAATCCACATCCTTGATGACTTCGATCTCTCCGAGACCGGCGGCGCCGAGCATGGCGAGGTATTCCTCGCGCTGGATCGCCCCCGAGACGCAGCCGACATAGGCCATGACGTCCCGGGTGATGACCTCGGGGAGCTCGCCGTCGAGCATGACATCGGAGACGACGAGGCGGCCGCCGGGCTTGAGCACTCGGTGGATCTCGGCGAAGACCCTGGATTTGTCGGGCACGAGATTGATGACGCAGTTCGAGGTGATGGCGTCGACGGTGCCGTCGTCGACCGGCAGGGCCTCGAGCCGGCCCTCGCGGAACTCGACATGGTCGGCGCCGGCGGCCGTCGCGTTGGTCGTGGCTTTCGCGAGCATCTCGGGGGTCATGTCGACACCGATGACATGGCCGCCGGGACCCACCGCACGGGCGGCGATGAGCGCGTCGATGCCGGCCCCCGAACCGAGGTCGACGACGGTTTCACCGGGCTTCAATTTCAGGTGTTCGAGGGGCGCGCCGCAGCCGAGCCCGAGATCGGCGCCCTCGGGCAACAAGCCGAGATCGACCACGTTGTAACCGAGGCCGGTGGAGATGCCTGCCGGTGCGGGACCGCAGCAGCTGGTCGCAGGCGCGCAGCAGGAACCGCCCTGGGCGATCTTGCCATACCTGGCGCGGACTGTGGCGACGATTTCTTCGCTCGAGGTGTTTGGGCTGATGTGTTCGGTCATGTGCGTCTCCTCTCGTCTGTTGCGATTCCTGTATCAGGGAAAAGGTGGTCATAGGCCCCCGGGCAGCAACCTTGGGTTGCCGATCTGATGGCCGAGAGAAGGTCCTCGACACTGGCCACCGTTGTCGCGGCGGAGGCCCCGGGCAGCTTTGCGAGGATGGTGCGGCTGAACTCGATCTCCTGGTCTCGAACCGATGCGGCAGCCTCCCGGCCGTCGTTGGTCAGTTCGGCGCGGAGGGCGCGTCGATCTTCCGGGTCGGGACCGCGGACGACGAACCCGCGTTCCACGAGCCGGTCGAGGTTTCGCGAGAGCGTGCTCGGAGCGATCCCGAGCCGCCGGCCGAGCTCACCGAGCCTGAGGCCGTCGCTGTCGGCCAGAACTCCGAGAGTGGCCGCCTGGGCGACGGTCATTCCACAGCAGGCGACATCCGCCCGTTCGGCCAGGGAGAACCGGCGCACCAAGGCCCGGATCGTCTCCGTGAGTCGGATGGCGAGTTCATCGGATGGGGGGCAGATCATATTTGCTCCATACAATGAATGTATATTACAAATTTAAATTGTCAAGGACTGATTCGTCGCAAACCCGAAGGCACGGAGAAGTCACGAAGGCATCGCAGTTGAAAGCGGGTAATGCGTGGTTCAACTCTCCTTCTTTCAAATTCTGCCCAACAAAAATGCGCGGGGAAACCCGCGCATTTTTGTTGGGCAGAATTTGACCTAGTTCAGCTTCTTGTTTTTCCAGTACTTCGTTCCGGAGATATCGGCAGAAGCCATGAGCCCCTTCTCGGTCACCTGCCACACCGCGACGCCGTTGACGAAACCGGTGGTGGCGTTGGCGCCGTCCGTGCCGGCGGCTGCCTGGGCTGACGCATCCGCCTTCCAGCCCTTCTCGACGAAGTTGTGGAAAGTCTTCTCGTCCTGGAAGAAAAAGACCACCTGATACGCCTGGGCGCCGATCCCGAGACCGATTCCGCCGGTCCCCATCTTCATATAGGTCCGCTCGTCGGTGTCTTTCCGGATGGCGACCCCGTTGCCGCCGCCGCCCGAGAGGACGAAGGCGATCTTGAGGTTGTCGAAGGCGGCCCATCCGTAGGCGGTTTCGAAGAGCTCCTGGGCTTTCCAGTTGGTGTTCATGACCTGATCGAGGACCTCGTTGGCCATCTCGTCGATCTTGAGCCGTTTCGACTCGTTTTTGAGCGATTTCCAGTCTTCGCCTTTGTCCTTGGCCGCGAGTTCCGGGGCAGAGAAGAGCAGGGCGAAACCGGCAATCAGCACTGCGGCCTTTCGCACAGACGTCATCATCGAAGCCTCCTGAGGTGAGTTGGAGTTTGGGTCACCACACACCGGATAGTACACCAGATGAAATACCCGGTCGGACCCGAGTTTCTGCCACGGCCACGAAACCAAGAGTGCGGCGGTCTTCCTCGGCGGACGGGAGCGCCGGCGCCGTGCCGGGGATCGACCGGGTGCGCTACGGAGCCGGGGTGGAATCGTTGCGACTCGCCGGGGTGCTCATGGTCGAGGCGTCTTCGCATTCGACCTGGTTCCAACCGCCGCGGACCTTGGTGTTGCCGCAGTAGGTCTTCCCGACGCTCGCCTGGTTGTTGAGATAGGCGAGAACATCGGAGCAGGTCTCATCCGGACCCGTCGTGACCGTGCAGGTGCCGGTGAAGCGCGGATTCGTGAAACAGCAGGTTTCGTTGCCGATGGTGGTTTCCTCGGCGGGCGGTTCGGCGAAGACGGGTGCCACCGCAATGGCGATGAGGGCCAGCAGGGCGGTTGTTGATGACATGCGGGTGAAATGACTCATAATGATCTCCGTTTCGGTGGTGGCGGTATTCTCGATAACCCGATTTCTCGACAGCTTGTTTCCGAAAGCTGGCGTCATTATACGGCGTGGTAGGGTCGAATTGATGAGTGAACGAAGCGCTCGATGCGGGCGAAATGATGACCGCGGCCACAAGGTGGTGCGGGTTGTCGTGCTCATTCTCACCGCGACGGTGCTCTTTTCCGGCTCCCTTCTCGATGCGCAGACTCCGCAGAGCCTCTCCCTCGGCCTGGGAGATCTGAGCCTCGCCACCATCGAGGATTCTCCCGAGTCCTCGACCGAGTCCACCATCGTCGAAATCCCGATGCCCATCACTCTGCGCGCGGCGGAGGATGGCAGGATCGGGATCCGGCTGCGCCTGAGCCTCTTCTTCTCATGGAACAACGTGCGCTTCATGGATGTCGATGAAGACGATCTCGCGGCGAGTCTCAACACGCTGACGTTTGTGCCGGGGGTCGAATTCATGATCCCGGTGGGTGAGCATTGGATGGTGCGTCCCTACGGCCAGATCGGGGGGGTGGGGGCCCTCGACATCCCCGGTCACCGCTGGATGGCGTCGCTCGGATCCCGGGCGAGCGGGGTCTGGCAGTTCGAGCGATGGGTCCTCTCGACCGGCGGTCGGCTCGAGTACACAGCGGTTTTCGACGAGGACTGGCGGAGAACCGACGATGTTGGGTTCGTCGATCTCGGTGGCGACTTCAGTTTTCCGCTGTGGTTCAACGTCAAGGGCGAACGCGCGGCGATGGGCTTCTTTGTGATTCCCCGCTACTACATCGACCCCGCGGAAATCGTCGGTCAGGACGGCTTCGATCTCGGGGTCGATTCGCACATCGAGATCGGTGTTTCGTTTCAGATCCGCGACAACCCGACACTGTGGTTCATCTCGTTCCCCAAGTGGTACGGCATCGGCGCCCGTTTTGCCGAGAATCACAAGTCTCTCAGGATCTACCTGGGATTCCCTTTCTAGCCCGTTTCCGTCCGGAAGCTCTGGACGGGGGCGGTGTCGTTCTCGATTCAGAAACGAGCGGTTTTCGTGTAAGGTTAAGGAAACCAAGGGTTTGCGCGGAGGCGTACTTCCGTACGCCGCACAAGGAAACCCGCAGATTGACGCCAAGATTGCCGAAAACCGCCGTTTCTGGACGAGAACTAACCCGCATCTCGGCAGTGCCGCAGATTCTTTGCGCCGTACACGCCCACGCACCCTCGACAAAGATATACTCTTCGGAGTTCTCATGGTCGGAGGAGAGGGTGTTCCTGAGGGAGAATCTGGGACGGGTGGATCTCAGCGCGCTGGCGGCTCCGCAGCGAGCGTTGGTGCGGTTTGTCCAGTTTGTCATCGGGCTCTGGGCGCAGTTCAACCGCGACAGGGTCATCATCCGCGCCTCCGGTCTCGCCTATTCGTCGCTGCTCGCTGCGGTTCCGCTGATCGCGGTGGTCTTTGCGCTGCTTTCCGCTTTCGGCGCCCTCGATGATCTCAAGCTCCAGGTCCAGGAGTTTTTTCTGACCAACCTCCTGCCGGCCCGGCAGGACGAGATCGTCGGTCTCCTCGACCAGTTCACCTCCAACACCGCCAAGCTCGGATTCCTCGGTTTCGCATTCCTGACCCTGGCGGCCGTCCTGCTGATCGACAACGTCGAGAGCAATTTCAACGACATCTACCATGTTCCGAGCCGCCGCCGTTTCTTCAGCAAGATCACCGCCTACACATCGGTCCTGGTGCTCGGGACATTGTTCATGGGGGCGAGTATTTCTCTCTCGGCACAGGTCAACGCCATGTTCCACGCCGAGGTTCAACTCGATCTGAGCTGGATCAGTTTCCAGATGTCCTGGCTGTTCCCCCTCGTGCTGGCGTTTCTCACGTTTCTCGTTGCCTATACCGTGGTTCCGTTCACCCGGGTGCGTTTCAAGAGCGCGGTCATCGGCGCCGCGTGCTCGGCGGTGCTTTTCGAGGTCGCCAAGTACCTCTTTGCCGATTCGGTGGGTCAGTCGGTGCGCTACTCGACGGTCTACGGTTCGCTGGCCGTGATTCCGATCTTTCTGATCTGGCTCTACATCACGTGGATCATCGTGCTGCTCGGCCTCGAGGTTGTCTACACACATCAGCACTTCCTGACCTTGCTTCGCTCGCGAGTGATCCGCGGCGGTCCGGAAGGAGACCGGGTGGCGACCGGACTGCGGATATTCACGCTGGTCGCCAAGCGTTTCGAGCACGGAGAGGAGCCGCCGACCTGCGATCAGCTCTCCGAGCGTCTGCTGGTGCCGGTCGGTGCCGTGGAAGCCCGGGTGCGGCGGCTCGTCGACGTCGGTTTGGTGCGGCGGGTGGAGACGGAATCGGACGCGTTTGGCATCGTGCCCTCGATGTCGCCCGACAAGGTTCTGGTTTCGGACGTCATCGGCGTCTTCGAACCCGAAATCATGGAGCCCGGCCCAAACAGACCCATCGAAAAGACCATCAACGACCTCATGATCGAGTTTCTCGACGCGGGTCACGAAAAATTCGAGAACGTGACCTTTGCGGATGTTCTCGCGAAGGCCGCGGCGAATGACAAAAAATGAAGATTGGAGTCGGGGTCCGTTGCGTCCCCGGCAGCGATCTGGCACACTGAGCAGGCTTTGAACCCACCGGACACGAGTGTCGAGACGCTTCAACGGAGAGCGTCGGAGGTTTGGTGGATCGCCGAGCAGTGATGAACTGAGAACAGCATTTGCCGATGGAAAGAGAGGAGAAGCAATGAAGAGGACAACAGGGTTGGCCCTGGCCGCCGTGGCGGCTCTGGTGCTGACACAGGCGTGCGCTCACCACCCAATGAATTTCGAGCCCGGAGAAATCGACGCCGACTACTACGTCAAGAAGGTCGATCAGTTCATCGTCATCGCCGATGAATCCATGTCCATGGGAGACCGGTCCCACCACACCCAGAAGATCCAGATCGAGGAGGCTTTCCTCACCAGCCTCAACGAGACCATTCCGGAGCTGGACTATGCCGGTGGCTTCCGCACCTTCGGCAAGAACTGCCAGGCCAAGGGGAAAACGGTTCTCGTCCGAGACGTTTCACCGTACGGCACCGACGAGTTCGAGAGCGCGTTGGATCGTTTCGGGTGCGTCGGCGGTCTCAGCCCGCTCGGCAAAGCCATCGCCGCCTCGGGCGGAGACCTCACCATGGGCAAGCCGACCGCGGTGATCATCATCACCGACGGCCTCGATATGGGTCAGAAGGCCGTCGCGGCTGCCAAAGACCTCAAGGAAGCCCTCGGTGACGATCTGACCATCTACGCCATCCAGCTCGGCGACTCCGGAACCGGTGAAAAGGTGCTCTCGAAGATCATCGGCGCCGGTGGTGACGGCTATGCGAAGAAGGCGCATGACCTGACCTCGGCGGCCGCCATGAAGGATTTCGTCGTCGATGTCTTCCTCTATCCGGATGACGACGGCGACGGCGTGCCCAATCACCTCGACAAGTGCCCGAACACTCCCAGAGGCGTCGAGGTCGACGCGGTCGGATGTCCGCTCGACAGCGACGGCGACGGTGTGCCTGACTACCTCGACAAATGCCCGGGAACCCCCAAGGGTGTCGAAGTCGATGCCAACGGCTGCCCGATCGATACCGACGGTGACGGCGTGCCCGACTACCTCGACAAGTGCCCCGACACTCCCAAGGGTGTCAAGGTCGACAAGGACGGCTGTCCCCTCGACAGCGACGGTGACGGCGTGCCCGACTACCTCGACAAGTGCCCCGGAACCCCGCGTGGCGTGCCGGTTGACGAGAACGGCTGTCCGCCGGAGGGCATCGTGGTTCGCGGCACCGAATGGGCGGTCGAAGGTCAGGTCCTCTTCGACCTCAACAAGGCCGATCTCAAGCCGGAGGCCGAGACGCTTCTCGGTCGGGTGGTGGATTACCTCAAGAAAAACCCACAGTATGTTGTGGAGATCCAGGGTCACACCGACAGCACCGGACCCAAGGCATGGAACGACACGCTGTCGCAGATGCGCGCCGACTCGGTGCGGGACTTCCTCGTCGCCGGTGGCGTGCCGGCCGAAAGGCTGAGCGCCAAGGGTTACGGCTCGGCCGATCCCATCGCGCCCAACGACACCAAGGAAGGGCGACAGCAGAATCGGCGGGTGGACTTCCAGCCGAGCGAAAACTAACGGCGAAGGCCCAAGCCAAGACCATATCGGCCCGGCGGCAACGCCGGGCCGATTTTCTATTGTTCATTCATTTCCATTGCCAAGAAAAAGAACTCGGCTCAGGTACCGAGCTCCGAAATCGTCGGAGGGCAGTCCTATTTCTTCGGGAGTTCCCCGCCGACGATCCGCTTCATGAGCCGGCCCTTGTCAAGGGCCTGGTCGGCGCCGACGCCGTTGATGATGGCCACCGCGTCCGCCTTGGCATTCGAGGGATACCGTTGGGTGAACTCGGAGAAGCTCATGGCTCTTGGCAGCTCGACGATTTCCACCCGCGCCGGCTGGACATCGAGAAAGCGCCGGTCGCGGACTTCGCCAAAGCTCGCGAGGGAGCGGCGCGCGGTGTTGTCGTACTGTGAGAAGTCGTCCTCGCCGGCGTAGGCGATGAGTTGAAACACCGTGTCGCGGTGTTTGACGAAGCCGACGACACCCCTCAGCTGCGAACCGTCGGAACCGGTTGCGTTGAAGTTGTAGAAGCTCTCTCGCCAGCGCCCGCCCGGGTGGACGTTCTCCGGTTCAAAAAAGGCCCGGGCCGCCGCCGCGGGGTCGTTTTCCTTGGCGAGGGTCAACACCACCAGTGCGTCCTCCTCGGGGCTGATGGCCCCGACGGCCTGGCGTTGATTGACGATGGTCCACCCGTCGGGGAAGGTCATTTGAAATGCCATGTCCGGGTGGTAGAAGGTGCTGCCGACCGAATACCCCTCCCGTGGGTTGTCACCGAAGGTCATGCCGTCGAGGCGGCGGAGGTAGTCCTCTCGCCCGATCTTGCCTGAGCGGCGTTCGGGTGGCAGCTGGACGATCTGGGCCTCGATCCGTCCAACCCGATCGGCGGGATTGGGGTGGGTGGATTGCCAATTGGGGATCTGTCGGCCGGAGTTGTCCTGCATCCGATCGAAGGTGCGGAAGACGTTGGGCATTTCCGCGGGGTCATAGCCTGCGCGGGTCATGTAACGGAGACCGAGATCGTCGGACTGTCGTTCGTCGTCGCGGCCGAACTTGAGGAAGAGGACCTGGAGCCCGGCGGCGGCATAGCCCGCGTAGGGGCGAAAATCCTCGCTCGCCGCGGCGGCGACGCCGAGACCGAGCTGGGCGAGCTGCTGCTGGCTCATCTGCTCCACCGAGTGGCGGGCCGTGACATGGCCGATTTCGTGACCGAGCACCGAGACGAGCTCGGCTTCGGAGTTGAAATGGCTGAGGATTCCACGGGTGATGTAGATATAGCCGCCGGGGTAGGCGAACGCGTTGACAAGTGGATCGTCGAGGACGTGAAAGGTCCATGGAAGATGGGGGCGCTCAGACGCCGCAGCGAGCTCCCGGCCGAGGTCCTTGACATAGGTCTGCCATTCCTCGTCCGGATACGCACCGAATGACGCGAGAACCTGGGGCTCGGCCTGGCGGCCCATGGCGACCTCCTGGGCCTCGCTCATGAGGGTGAGCTGCCGTTCGCCGGTGGCGGGGTTGAGGGTGCAGGCGCTCAAGCCGACAAGGCATATGGCTGCTGCGACAGCGAACGGGACGCGGATTTTCGATCTCATGGTGTTTTCTCCGTCGCCATTCTACTCGCGTCCGTGCTCGTGCCCGAGTCCTATGATTCTTCGCCATCGGTTCCGGTTCTGGTTTCGGTCACGGATCGCTGGATCCTGCCGCTGCCGCTGTCCCTGAATCCTGCCGCTGCCCCGGGACCTGTCCTCATCCCCGGCCTTCTGGGCCGCTGTGACGCATTAGCGTCCCGGCGGTCCAGCGTCGCACCATCGGCGTGGTCGCACGTGGGTTGATTGAGGCGGCTGCGACCACGCCGATGGCACGCCGGCGGCCTGCCTCGTAGCCGGGAGAAATGACCTCGAGGCGCTCTCCGAGGGAGCCAGGTATGGCATTGTGCGAAGGGAGAGGCGCGCCGAATCAGGGTGCCGGCACAATGCCGAACCTGGCACCCCGATGGGGCGGGGTAGTGTGCGGGTCCTGGTCGGCTTCGGTCTCGGATGTACAACAGGTTGGGCGGACATTGTGGGGGCGGGCTTCCAGCCTGCCCGTCAGGATTGATGAAGTACGTCTGGCGTTTCCGAGAGAGTGCGGGGTGTTGGGGATTGTGGACTCCCGGTTGCTGTTCCGGTCGCTGTCGCTGAATCCTGTCGCTGCCCCTGTCCCTGAGTTCTGCCGCTGCCGCTGTTCCTGAGTCCTGCCGCAGCCGCTGTCCCTGAATCCTGCCGCTGACCCGGGACCTGTCCTCATCGCCGGCCTTCTGGGCCGCTGTGACGCTTAGGCTTCCCAGCGGCCCAGCGTCGCGCCATCGGCGTGGTCGCGCGGGGGAAGCGGGGAGGGCTGCGACCCCGCCGATGGCGCGCCGGCGGCCTGCCTCGTTGCCGGGAGAACTGACCTCGAGGCGCTCTCCGGGGGAGCCCGGTATGACATTGTGCGGGGAGCGCGGCGAAGCCGGTTGGTCGTTCCGGCACAATGTCAAACCCGGCACCCCGAGGTGGCGCGCGTTCTCCTGGTGTGCCGATGCGGGTTGGTTCCATCGCCCGCGAGACGCGGGCGCTACAAAGGGCGCTGCGATGCGTAGCGCCGGCGTCCCGCCGGCGATGGTGGCGTGTCGATGCGGGTTGGTTCAATCGTCCACGGATACGGCCCCTGTCCCTGTCCCTGCCCCTGCTCCTGCTCCTGAATCCTGACGCTGTCCCTATCGCTGTCACGGCCGCTGCCCTCGTCCCCTGAAGCGCGGCGGGCTGAGGCCTACGGCCTCCGCCCGTACACCGCATCATCCATCCACAGCATCAGGCTCCGCGTTCCCGGTGAGACCCGGATGGCCTTGCGGACGAGGTTGTGCATCGGATTGTCCGGGTGCGAGTAGGGACAGACCTTCATGCAGGTCGCGCAGTCGGTTCCGATGACGTTCCAGTATCTGAAGCAGGTCTCGTCATCGATGACCCACCGCCGGCCGCGGTCCATCTCGACACGGTCGCCGTGGGGAATCGCGCCGACCGGGCAGTTGGTCGCGCACTTCTTGCAGATGGAGCAGAAATCGAGCATCGAAAGATCATCTCTCGGAGCCGCCGGGATGAGCGGGATATCGGTGGTCACGACCCCGATCCGAACCCGCGGCCCGAGACGCGGGGTCATGAGCAGCCCCATGCGGCCGATATCACCGAGACCCGCGGCGCGGGCGACCAGAGGGGGAAACGGGGCAGGGAAAAGCGCCGCAACGAGGAGAGGTCCCGCCGCAAGAACCGCAGTGGAGGAAAACACCAGAGCTGCGCGTCGTTCGCTCTCCACGAGCGAGACTAAAGCAAAGCCTGCGAGGAGAACCAAGAGCAGCAGACCGAGTGACGCCGACGAGAGCGACGCGATGTGCGTCATCGGAGTTACGGTAGCACGAGGCAACCCATGGTGAATTCTCGTTATCGAACGGTGGGGTCAGCCGAGTTGGTTCGGAGAGGTGGAACAGGGTTCGGTCACGGACTCGTTGTTCTGACCGGGAACGCCCGAGTCCTCGGCCACCGAGGGCTGACCCGGGTAGCGGGCGGAGACGAGGGCCCAGACGAGGAAGACCAACAGCGCCAGCCGCAACACGATCATCGTCGCACGGGACCAAATTCCGTTGTTGGCGATCGCCGGATCCGGCACGTTGCTCATTCTCAGCCCTTCACCATTGCATACGATCGAGAACGCGATTGGTTAACATCGCAACCCGCCTGGGCTCGCGATCGGGATCATTGACGGTCCCAATACCCGGTGGTAGCGTCGATGAGGTGGTGCACCGAATGACTCTGCTTCGATAGCCGGACCGTGGCCAAGCCTGACCATGATCCGGTCGACCGAACGTGGGCCCTCCGGAGCCCCACGTCGCACGGTGATTCCGAGCCCAGGTCCGGGACCGGCGGGCACGCGATCCTCATCCTGATAGCGCACCCCGACAACCAATGCCTGGGCAGCCGGACCCGACTCGAGATCGGCTCGGCTCTGACCATCGGCCGTGATCCGATCTGCGAGATCGCTTTCCCCGAGGTGCCGTCCCTGTCGCGATTTCACGCGCGGGTGTCGTTTTCGGCGGACGGCGTCGTCGTCGAGGACCTCAAGAGCACCAACGGCGTCTTCGTCAACGACCGGCGTGTCGCCGCCGCGGCCGATCTTTCGAGCGGCGATCGCATCCAGTTCGGCGCCCTCCATTTCAAGTTCTATCGTGAAGAGGACGTCGAGGCGGTCTATCACGAGGCGATCCACCAGTTGGTGATGCAGGATGGACTGACCGAGATCGCCAATCGCCGCAAGTTCTCCGAGGAGTTGTCGCGGGAGTTCGCACGGGCCGAAAGACACGAGCGACCGCTGGCGATCGTGGTCTTCGATATCGACCACTTCAAACGGATCAACGACACCTTTGGTCATTTGTGCGGTGATTTCGTGCTCAAGCGGCTGACCCGGATCTGCCGCAAGCGTCTGCGCCCGGAGCAGGTCTTTGCCCGGATGGGTGGCGATGAGTTCGCCATCTTGAGCCCCGAGACGACCATCGAAGGGGTGGAGATCCTGGCCGAGAGGCTGCGTTCCTCGGTCTCGGGCCACCGTTTCGAGACCGATATGGTGGCGGAGAGTTTCCAGATCACCTGTTCCTTCGGCTGCGCCGAGATGACACCGGTGATGACGAGCGGAAGCGATCTCTACGAAGCCGCCGACAGGGCCCTGTATGCCGCGAAGGAGGCCGGGCGGAATCGCCTGGGGATGGCGTAACGTCCGGCGGGCGCGCGTTCGTTCGCGTTATGATCTGAACTCGAGAGACGCCGGACCAGGGAGGTCAGATGCGCGTATTCGAGATTCACGGAAGCTTCGGTTTGGACAATCTCCGCTCGAGCGAACGGCCGGATCCGGCCCCCGGACCGGGAGAGGTGCTGCTGGGGATGCGCAGCGTTTCCCTCAATTACCGGGATCTGCTCATGGTACGGGGCCACTACAACCCACGCCAGCCACTGCCTTTGATCCCGTGCTCGGATGGTGTCGGCGAGGTGATGGCGGTTGGAGACGGAGTCAAGCGGGTGGCTGTCGGCGACCGGGTCGCGACGATCTTCTCCCAGACCTGGCTCGGCGGACCGCCGTCGGCTGAAAAACTCTCCGGCACCGTTGGCGGGCCCCTCGACGGCACGTTGGCCGAACGGATGGTGCTTTCGGCCGAAGGAGTGGTTCCCGTTCCCGGACACCTCACCGATGTCGAGGCCGCAACGCTGCCGTGCGCTGCGCTGACCGCGTGGAGCGCGCTGGTCGAGCAGGGATCGGTGGCCGCCGGCGATGTCGTCGTGGTTCAGGGAACCGGCGGGGTTTCGGTTTTCGCGCTTCAGTTCGCGCGCCTTCTCGGAGCGCGGGTGATCGTGACCTCGAGCTCCGATGCCAAGCTCGAACGGGCGCTCGAGCTCGGCGCCTGGAAGGCCATCAACTACAAAGAGGACCCTGCTTGGGGTAAGACGATCCGCCGGCTGACCGATGGAGTCGGCGCCGATCACGTGGTCGAGGTCGGTGGCGCCGGAACCCTCGAACAATCGCTCAAGGCCGTCCGGGTCGGCGGCCAGGTCTCGGTGATCGGGGTGTTGAGCGGGGTCGCATCCGAGATCAACATCATTCCGATCCTCATGCAGAACGTCCGCCTTCAGGGCATCCTGGTCGGCTCGCGCGAGGGTTTCGAGAGAATGAACCGGGCCATCGCAGCTCACGCCATGCGACCCGTGGTTGATCGGGTGTTTCCGTTTGACGATGCGCCTGCCGCATTCCACCACATGGCGTCGGGCTCCCACTTCGGCAAGATCGGCATCGCGATCAGTTCTTAGTTTTGAATTTTGAATTCTTAATTACATCGCAGGCGCACTGAACCATTTGCGATGGATAACTGAGAATTAAAAATTAAGAATTGAGAATTAGTCATCGCGACGAAGGAGCCCGTCGAGCTTGCGCGAGAGTTGCTCGATGGTGAATGGCTTCTGGATGAAGTCGTTGCATCCCCGATCGAGAATGCCGGCGGCCTCGCCGTCGAGACTGTAGCCGCTTGCGAGGAGGACGCGGAGGGTGGGATCGATCGACCGGAGGCGCTCGAATACCTCACCGCCGTTGAGATCCGTGAGGATGAGGTCGAGGATGACGAGATCGATGTCGTCCCGGCGGCGGGCGAAGATGTCGATGGCCGCCGCACCGCTGCTGGCGCAGATCGGCGTGTAGTTGAGGTGGGCGAGCATCTCCGAACAGGCTTCAAGGACCGCCTCGTCGTCCTCGACAACGAGGATGGTGCCGACGCCCGCGACGGGCTCACCGCGCACGGCGACGCTCGAGACCGGCCGCTGGTCGGCCATCGGGAACGAAAGGCTGAACGTCGAGCCCTCGCCGAGCTTCGACTCGACCTCGATCAACCCTCCGTTGGCCCGAACGATGCCATAGGCCGAGGCGAGACCGAGACCGGTTCCGCCGCTGATCCCCTTTGTCGTGAAGAATGGTTCGAAGCAGCGATCGAGGGTGTTCTGATCCATCCCGATGCCGGTGTCCCGAATCGAAAGGACCGCGTGGTTTCCCTCCTTGATTTCGTGCTCGGGGTCGGCAAGTTCGGTGTGCGGGGTGATGCGGCTGCCGAGGGTGAGATCGCCGCCCCGGGGCATGGCGTCGGCAGCGTTGATGAGGAGATTGAGGACCGCCTGCTCGATCTGGGCCGGGTCGACTTCAACGGGAAGGGCGGAAGCGGTGAGTTCAGTATGAACCCGGTACTCCCTTCGAGTCAGACTGAAGGTCTCGGCAATCTCGAGGACCAGCGCATTGAGATCGACCACGCGGACTTCGACGCGGCCCGATCTCGCATAGCCGAGGAGTTGCGAGGTGAGCTTGGAACCCCCATCAACGAGCGCTTCGATGGTCGTGAGCCTCCTGACATGTGGGCTGTCCGGAGAATGTTCCCGCATCAGCAGCGAGATATTGCCCTGGATCCCCATGAGGAGGTTGTTGAAATTATGGGCGATGCCGCCGGCAAGGGTCCCGATCGCCTCCATCCGTTGAGATCGTTGGAGTTGCGCTTCCAGGTTCGCCTTTTCCTGGGCTGTTCTGACGCGTTCGGTAATGTCGCGAACGATGCCGCGGAAACCCACGGCCTTGCCATCGACATCGGTGATGAGTGAGATTGACGTCTCGATGTGGATCGGGTTCCCGTCCCGGGTGCCGATCTCCCAATCGATGGCGTGGGCCGGTTCGCCGGTTTCGTAGACCCGCGAAAAGACCGAGACCGCGAGATCCCGATTTTCGGGTGCGAGGAGCGAAACGGCGTCGAGTTCATCGATCTCCGACCGCGAATAGCCGAAGATCCGCAGCAGGGCGTCGTTGCAGAACATGACCTGGCCCCGAAGGTTGATCTCGTAATAGCCATCGGCAATGGTGTCGACGATGGTTCGGTACCGCTCTTCGCTCTGCTTCAATGCGGTTTCAGCCTTGCGTCTGGTTCGAAACAGCTCGTCAACCTCGGCCTTGATGATTTCGAGCGCGTCGGCCACCGGAATCAGGGGGTCGTCGGGGGCGAGATCGCGATTCACGTCCACCGGACCATCACTTTCCCAGTCGATGTTGGTGATCAACCGCAGGAAGTCGTCGATGTCGGGTCCGGGCGGTTCGGCCCGAGCCGGGTCTTTCTTGCTGAAAATCTCGCGCAGGTGGTGAATCGGCCGTAGGTTGTACGTGCCGCTTTCGCGCCGGGCGAACTCGAGGGCGGTTTCCCGGTCGCGGGCGATCCGAAGCCGGTAGGGAAGAAACGGCCGAGAGATATTGATCGCGTTCCGGAGGGTTGCGCCGACTCCATAGCATACGTAAAGAGAGATGGGATTCGTGCGTTGGCGTTTGCGAAGCGTCGTCACATACAGCCGGCGGGCGGCCGTCGAGACCCCCTTGACGTCGCTCAGGTCGGCGACAAGGACAAGCGGGCCCTTTGAGGAGTCCACGGACGAGAGGGCGAGGTTTTCGAATTCGATGGCGCGGGCCATCTCGCGCAGCCCGATGTAACCGGAAGGAACCCCGTGCAGGATATGGCCGTCGATGGTTTCGTATCGCAGTCCGAGGGAGTCGAACTCGAGTCCGCCGGTTTCTGATCCAGGCCCCATGAATGCAGAACTGTTGACCAACGAGGTGGGAGCAGCGTCGGTACCGGTCTCGTGGAGGATGTCGAGAGCGAGGCGAACGGCGGTCGCGTAGTCTCTCGAAATTTCGATGGGCAGTGCCAGACTGAGAATTCTCTTGCCGAGCTTGATTGAAAGCTTGAACAGGGGTGGGGCGTTGTGGACAACGAGCGCCGCCAACCCTTCCCGGGTCTTGAGGTCGGCTGCAAAAGCACGGCGTGCCTCCAGGGATGACCCCTTGAATCTCGTGTAATCCGAGATGTGCACATACGCCGCGCCGGGCTTGATCGCTTCGCCGATGATCTCGCGTTGGAGGAGATTGAGTTTGCTGACCCCGGCGCTGGTGGCGAAGCCGATGGGTGTGCTCTTCAGAATGTGTCCGCCGATGACCTCGACGGTGGTCGAATAGTTGTCATCGAGCTGAACGTCGGTCCACTCCGGTTTCCGGACCACGGTCAGTCCGGTCACAGGACACGTCGCGTGATGCGGGCTCGTCGAACCGGGTCTGGATTCTGAACTCACACTTTTCCCCGATGCCTCCAGCGCCCGAGAGTGGCGCCTCTTGAGTATACGTCGGGTGTCGTCGATCGGCGGCTGACGAATGGACGTGTTGACGTTGGTCAATGCGAAACGGCCGACATCACCACAGAATCGAAATCGATGATGAGATCCGGAGGATTGAATGACAGCCGAGAATATCGCTTTACCGACACCGGGCGCGCTCGCGCCTTCGAAACCCACCGTCCTGACTCAAACCGTCGAGATCGCTCCCGGGGCCATCGTCAGCCGAACCCTCGCGCGCTCGGCGGGAGGCAACGTCACAGTCTTTGCGTTTGACCGGGGCCAGGCGCTCGCCGAGCACAGCGCGCCCTTCGATGCGTTGGTGCATCTTCTCGAGGGAGCGCTGGTGGTGATCATCGCGGGAGAGGAACATCCCCTCGGTCCCGGAGACGCCATCATCATGCCGGCCGACGTTCCCCACGCCGTCCGGGCGCCGGAGCCGGCGAAGTGGATCCTGGTGATGCTCAAGGGTGAGAGTTAGGAAGTGAGACGTTAGACGTTAGACGTAAGACGGGAAGAGTGAGACGTGGGAAGTCGGAAAGCCCACGTTTCAACGTCTCACGTCTCACGTCTCACGTCTCACTCCTAAAACCGATCTCCGATCGAGAGGTAGAACCGGTCGCGATCCTCGCTTCGGCCGAAACCGAGGAAGACCGGTCCCAGGGGCGTGTCGGCGCCGACGAACAGGCTCCATGCCGTCAGCAGGCTCGAACCGGTGATCGATTCCTCCCTGGCGTAGACGTTTCCGGCCTCGAGGCTCGCTCCGGCGTAGAGTTGGACGCGGAACCCGGCGGCGCGGAAGTTGGTCAGCCGGTAGTAGTAGAGCAGGCGCGCCAACGCCAGTTTCTCGCCGAGAAGCTCGTTGTCGCCGAGACCGGAAAGCCGACCGAGACCGCCGAGCTTGAAGAGATTGAGGTAGTCGAAGGTGCTCGCGAAGTTCTCGCCGTACTCGAGGTACGGCGTCAGCGTGTTGTTGCCGAAGCTCATGGAGTATCCCACGCGGGCGGATGCCAGATCGGTGTCGTTCTCAGCGCCGAGGGTCTCCGACGAGCGCTCGTAGTAGGCGTGGGCCTCGACCCCGCTTCGCGGGAAGGCGACCTGGTCGACGGTGTCGACGGTGAAGCCGAGGTTGAAACCGCCGCGTCGTTCCTTGTCGGATGAAAATGACGGATCGCCGATCCGGGGGGAGCCCTTGATCTCACCGGTGAACGCCGTGGCCCGGAGCTCGCCCCAGCGGCCGAGCACACGACCGGCGGAGAATCCGGCCGCAACATCCTCGATCTCGTATTCGACCACCGGTCGTCCGTCGACCCAGAGATCCGCCAGCTCGCGCCGGAGGCGGGCCGAGGGCTCGACAAACCAGTGCATGCCGGAGTCGAGAGGTTGGTAGAACCGGCTCTCAAAGAGTGCGACGGTGCCCAACTGCAGGACATTCTGCCACTCGCCGCCGCGGCGGTTGACCGCCAGCAGTTGGTGCCGGGCCGACAGGGTATAGCCGATGTTGCCGCTGAAATCGTCCGAAAAACCGAATCCGACCTGGACCGATCCACGCCCGGACGGCCGCGGCGGCGTCGTGATCACGAGCTCGCGGTCGCCATCGTCGCCATCGATGCGATAACCGATGATGCCGAAGTAGCGCAGGCTGTGGAGCTGCATCAGATCCGCAAGCAGAAACTTGGGTTCGTAGGTCTCCCCCGGCTTAAGGGAGAGGGCGTGGCGAACGATGGCATCGCCGACGGGGGCGGTGTTTTCGACCCGAACGCGGTCGACGGTCATCGGCTCGCGCGGGCGGCGGCGTTGCCGGGTGATGTGCTCGGCCCATGCCTCGTCGTCTTCGGTTGCGAATCGTGTGAGGGTGGCGGCCATCTCGCGGGCGGTGGCTTCACCGATTGCAACCGCCTCCGAGGCGCGGTCAAAGCCGACAAAACTGATGTCGCCGAGATCGGGCTGGACGAGAACGTCGTCGTCGTCGAGAAGGGCCACATCGCGATCCCGATTGCCGACCGTCAGCAGGCTGTTGAGCTGGTTGAAGATGGAAAGAAAGCTGTCGAGCTCTTCCTCATCGCCGACGAGCGGGCTGGAAATGTCGACCGCGATCACCGAGGTGGCGCCGAGCTCTTTGGCAACCCCGATGGGAAGATTGGCCACCGACCCGCCGTCGACCAGCTTCCGCCCATCCAGTTCGACCGGTGCGAACGCTCCCGGGATCGACATGGACGCGCGCATGGCCGTGGCCAAGGTCGTGTTGTCGATGACGACCGCTTGGCCGGATGCGATGTCGGCGGCGACGGCACGGAACGGGATGTTGAGGTCATCGAGATTCTTGGCGGAGGCGGATTCGGTCTGGAGGGCGTCCATGAGGAGTTCGAGCCGCTGACCGCCGAGGATGCCCGCGGGGAGGTAGGGTTTGAATCCCTTGAAGTAGAGCCGGGCCTGGATCAGGATCGGTCGATCGTCCTGTTTGCGGCGGTATGAAAGATCTCTCCGCGGTACGTCGTCCGAGAAGACCGCATTCCAGTCCATCGATGCCATGAGCTCCTCGATCTCCTCAGGTGACCATCCGGCGGCGTAGAGACCGCCGACGATGGAGCCCATGCTGGTGCCGACGATGAGATCGGGCGCCACGTGAAGCTCCTCGAGAACCTTGAGAACCCCGATGTGCGCCGCACCGCGGGCGCCGCCGCCCGAGAGCACGAGGACGAGTTTCTCGTCGGTTTCGGGCGTCTCGGCCGGGGTTTGGGCGCCGGCAACGGTCGCCGACAACACCACGAAAATCACTACCGCCACGCTCCACTGTTTTCGTTGCATCGACATGTCCTTTCGTTTTGGCCTGCAGCCATCATGAACCAACATGTGATAGAAAGGCGAGTCGGGCGTGAGGTTTTGAGAGATGACGCCAAGACCGAAAACGTAACCGGATACGCGAAACAATCGCGCCACCTCGGGGTGCCGGGTTTGACATTGTGCCGGAACGACCTGTCGGCGCCGCGTCACGCAGCACACAATGTCGTACCGGGCTCCCTCGGGAACCTGGCCTCAGGAGTGGCTTACGACCGTGGTCAACGACGGCAAAGCCTCGTTGGCCTACGGTCGTCCGCTCGTGAGGTCTGGTCGCGGCGGCCGGAGGCCGCTTAGCAAGCGCGCTCCATCTTGGTTCTCCCGGCTGCGAGGCAGGCCGCCGGCGTGCCATCGGCGTGGTCGCAGCGTCCAGAAGGCCGGTGTTGAGGGCAGCGACCGGGGCAGCGGCAGCGACCGGGACAGCGACCGGGGCAGCGACCGGGACAGCGGCAGCGACCGGGACCGGGACAGCGACCGGGGCAGCGACCGGGACAGGGGCAGCGACCGGGACAGCGGCAGCGACCGGGACCGGGACAGCGACCGGGGCAGCGACCGGGACAGGGGCAGCGACCGGGACAGGGGCAGCGACCGGGACAGCGGCAGCGACCGGGACAGTGACCGGAACGAGTGTACGGGACAGCGGCCGGTGCAGCAGCGGAAGCAAGCAACCGGGAATCCACAACGCCCGATACTCCGCACTCTCACGGACACGCCCGGCCTGCTTCAACGACCCTGACGGGCAGGCTGGAAGCCCGCCCCCACAATGTCAGCCCGACCTGCTGTGGACTCGAGACCGAAGCCGACCGGGACCCCGCCTAGAACTCGCCATCCGGCTCGTAGTGCTCTCTGGGGTGTTTGCAGCAGGGGCACTTGCCCGGAGGCTCGGTGCCCTCGTGGATATAGCCGCAGACCGAGCACTTCCAGCGAATCGGTTTGTCGCGTTTGAAGACCGTGCCGTTTGAGACCATCTCGAGGAGCTTCCTGTAGCGGTCGCGGTGCTCCGCCTCGACCCTCGCGATCATCCGGAAGAGAATGGCCGCCTCCTTGTTGCCGTCGGCATCGGCCTGGGCGGCGAACTCGGGGTACATGGTCGTGGTTTCGTAGTGCTCGCCGTCGATGGCCTCCTGGAGGTTGGCGGCAGTGTCGCCGAGCTTGCCGGCGAGAACGAACTCGTCCTTGGCATGGCGCATCTCGTTGACGGCGGTTTCTTCGAAGATCTTGGCGATGTAGTGATAGCCCTCTTTGCGCGCCACCGTGGCGAAGTAGGTGTACATGTTGCGCGCCTGGCTCTCGCCGGCGAACGCGGCCATCAGGTTCTCTTCGGTCTTGGACATGCTTGCCTCCGTTTTCTCAATCGCCGGCGTGGGCGATGGATGAGTGGTTGGAAATCTCCGAACTCGTGGTCCGGAGGTCGTGAACGCTGAGTTGGTGAATGTCTTTGTGACCGGTGAGCCGGGCGAAATCGGCGAGCTCGTGGGTCGTGGCGCGGAAGAAATTCTCCACCCGCTTCGCCGAGAGATCGATCTTGAGCCGGGCGCGGAGCTCGGGGTCCTGGGTGGTGATGCCGACCGGGCACCTGCCGGTGTGGCAGATCCGGTACTGTTGGCAGCCGGCGGCGATGAGCGCGGCGGAGGCGAAAGCCACCGCATCGGCGCCCATGGCGAGGGCCTTGGCGGCGTCGGCCGAGGTTCGCAAGCCACCGGTGATGACCAGGGACACCCCTTCGGCGTCGGTGTTGTCGAGATAGGCGCGCGCCCGAGCGAGAGCGAAGATGGAGGGGATGGCGGTGGCGTCCTTGACCACCTTGGGGGCGGCGCCGGTGGCGCCGGCGCGGCCGTCGATGGTGACGAAGTCCGGGCCGGCGGCGAGGGCGACCTCGAGATCGGCCTCGATGTGGCCGGCGGCGATCTTGATTCCGATGGGTTTGCCGCCGGTGGCCTCGCGCAGCTCGTCAACCTTGGCCCTGAGCTCATCGGCGTCGGTGATGTCGGGAAAGTGCGCCGGGCTGATGATGTCGTGGCCGGCGGGAAAACCTCGGACGGCGGCGATCTCGGCGGTGACCTTCGAACCGGGGAGGTGGCCGCCGAGCCCCGGTTTGGCCGACTGGCCGATCTTGATCTCCACCGCGTCCACCGCCCGGAGATTCTCCGGCGTGACGGAGTAGCGGTTGGGGACGTACTCGAAGATGTAGCGGTGGGCCGCCTCGAGGCTCTCGGGCAGAATGCCGCCCTCGCCGGAACACATGGCGGTGCCGGCGGCGGCGCTGCCGCGAGCGAGGGCGATCTTGACCTCCCGGGAAAGGGCGCCGTAGGACATGTGGCTGACATAGACCGGGGTTTCGATGACCAGGGGAGTCGCGGCGTTGGGTCCAATGACGGTGCGGGTGTTGACGCTCTCGGTCTCGTTCAACGGCAGCGTGGCGAGCTGGGCGCCGCAGATCAGGATCTCGTCCCAGGAGATGACCTTCTTCGTGGTCCGCATGGGTTCGAGAACGGAGACCCCGGTGATCGCCATCTCCTGGATCATGGCCATCTCGCCCTCGAGGGGGTCTGATGTCCGGCGCCACCTCGAGAGGTAGTCCTCGATCTTTTCCGATCCCGATCCCGATCCCGATCCCGTGCCCGCGCCCGCGCCCGCGCCCGAATGCGATGAATCACCCGTTGGTGCCTGGTTCTCTCCATCGGTCTCGAAAAAACTCCGGTCGGCGGTGCAGATCGGACAGACCCAATCGGCGGGGAGCTCGGCAAATGGAACGCCCTCGACCTCGTCGTCATAGACATAGGCGCAGACGGAGCAGACGTGTTTCATCGAGGGCCTCCGATCAGGAGTGATTCTAGAATCATTTGTGAATTAAAGCTGAGACGGTGGTTCAATTCCCTCTGCGCGTTTGGAGTGAGGGCGCGGTTTTTCGCGTGCCCTGGTCGGCTCCGGTCTCGGATCCACTTCGGGCAGGGCGGGCGTTGGAGACTCCCGGTTGCCGTCCCGGGGCTTTCCTTCGACGCCGGCCATCTGGTCCGCTGTGACGCTTTGGCGTCGCTGCGACCCAGCGCCGCACCATCGGCCTGCCTCGTTGCCAGGACAGCAGAACGCATCGCGATCCCCGAGGGAGCCCGGTAGCGCCATTGTGCGGGGCGCGGGGCGGAGCCGGGTGGTGGTTCCAGCAATAATGGCGTACCCGGCACCCCGCTGGGGGGCGGTTTTTCGCTTGGCCTGAAACGGTTGGGAGACCCGTTGTTTGCCGCGGACTTCGGCTAGGTACGGATTGGGTGATCGCGAGCCGGGAGGGTCGTGACCCAGGATTCCGGGGACCCTGATCTTGGTGAGATCCCGATTACACAGGTGTTGGTTGGAAAAACCCGGGACCATATCGCGTCGCAAACGGGAGCTGCGTTGGACTGGCGCGCGGCGCGACGCGGATCGACGAGGGCTCTGATGGGCCGGCGGGACGCCGGCCCTACAATCATCGCAATCAGGGTTTCAAATCGGTTGGGCTGACATTGTGGGGGCGGGCTTCCAGCCTGCCCGTCAGAGACGTTGAAGTCGGTTGGGCGTATCCGAGAGAGTGCGGGGCGGTCGGGCTTGGTGGGATTCCCGGCCGCGGCCGCGGCCGCGGTAACGGCGACGGAGACGGGCACGGCCACGGGGTTCGATTGGCACCGGCCTTCTGGTCGGCTGTGACGCATTGGCGTCCCAGCGGCCCAGCGTCGCCCCATCGGCGTGGTCGCGTGTGGGTTGATTGAGAGGGCTGCGACCACGCCGAGGGAGCGCCGGTGGCCTGCCTCGTAGCCGGGACAGCAGAATTCGATGCGCCCCCCGTGGAGTGCCCGGTCCCCATTTGTGGGGGTGGCTCCGCATGGGCGGGAGGTCGATCCTGCACAAATACGGACCCGGCACATCCCGGTGGGACGCGCATTCTTCGTGTCCTGTCGAGGCCTCACCCCCTCATCCCTTCACTCCCTCAGGCCCTCAGGCCCGAGTATCATGGGCTGGCCGACGAAACCCGGGAGGTGCGGTGGCGGAACGAGACGACGAGCAACGCGACGGACTGTTTCGCCGGATCCGGCGATCGGTCTTCCGCGGCCCCATCGTACCCGCCAACGATCACGACCGGCGGTGGCTCGTCTTCAACACCCTGGTGCTCCACTCCCGACCCACGCAACTGCCCGAAAAGACCCTGCGGTTCACCCACACCTTCGGTCTCGGCGGGATGTCGCTGGTCCTCGTTCTGCTGCTCTTCGCCACCGGCGTTCTGATGATGTTCGTCTACCAACCGTCACCCGAGGCGGCGTATGACTCCATCGTGAGCCTTCAAAGTGAGGTGCTCTTCGGACGGTTGGTGCGCAACATCCACCACTGGAGCGCCAATCTTCTCGTCGGGGTGGCCCTGCTCCACATGCTCAGGGTCTATCTCACCGGTGGGTACCACGCCCCGAGACAGTTCAACTGGGTGGTCGGGCTGGTTCTCCTGCTCTTCATCCTGGTTGCCAACTTCACCGGCTACCTCCTCCCCTGGGATCAGCTCTCCTACTGGGCGATCACCATCTCGACGGCCATGTTGGGGTATGTCCCGTGGATCGGGGAGCGGCTGCAGTTGCTCGCCCGCGGCGGGCCCGAGATCTCGGCGGCCACCCTCATCGGCTTCTACACGATCCACACCACGGTGGTTCCGGCGGCGTTGATCGCCGCTTCGGCGTTGCACTTCTGGCGGGTCCGCAAGGCCAAGGGAGTCGTCATCCCGCGCCGGTCCGGCGAAGGCGTCGACGACAACCCGGCCAAGGTGCTCTTTCTGCCCCATCTGCTGACCCGTGAGGCCGCCGTGGCCTGCGTGCTCGTGGCGGTGGTGGTCCTGGTCTCGGTCGTTTGGAACGCCCCCCTCGGCGCCGAAGCCAACCCGGGCATGAGTCCGAACCCGGCCAAGGCGCCCTGGTACTTCCTCGGTTTTCAGGAGCTCCTTCTCCACCTCCACCCGGTCATCGCGGTGGTGCTCATGCCCCTGGCCCTCGCCGTCTTTTTCGCCGCCTTGCCGTACATCCGCTGTCGCGAGGATCTGACCGGGGTCTGGATGATGTCGCCCGAGGGGCGTCGGGCCGGGATCGCCGCGGTGGCGGCCGGGTTCGTCGTGACACCGGTGTTGATCATCGCGGATGAGCTGCGGTCGGCGCCGGCCGATCTCTCGAGCGGGTTGTCCGGAATTCTCCCCCTGATCGTGGTCGGCGCGGCGATCGTCGCCTTCGTGGTGGCGCTCCGGCGCCGGTTGGCCCTGCCGAAGGAGGAGACCGTCCAGGCGATCGTGATCCTGCTGCTGACGGCGATGGTGGTTCTCACGGTGACGGGCGTGTGGTTCCGCGGCGCCGGGATGGCGCTGGTGTGGCCGTGGGAGATCGGCGGATGACGGCGCAGTCGGGGAACCACGAGCCCACCACCCGGCGGAGCTTTCTCGGCAGGATCTGGCTCTGGCTGGGTGGATTGGCGATCCTCGAAGGCGCCTGGATCTCCACCGCCATCCTCCGGCCGAGAAGGCAGGCGGCGAGGGCTGATCGCGACGAGATCGTGGTGGCCGGGCCGGTCGATCGCTTCGAGGTGGGGACCGTGACCGCGTTTCCGGCCGGCAGGTTCTATCTCAGCCGCCTCGAAGACGGCGGGTTCCTCGCCCTGTCGAGGCGCTGCACCCATCTCGGGTGCACGGTTCCTTGGATGGCGGAGGAGGGACGATTCATCTGCCCCTGCCACGCCTCGTCCTTTGATCTCAGAGGCGAAGTCCTGAGCCCGCCGGCGCCCCGCGCCCTCGATTACCACCCGGTGCGGATCGAAAACGGCGTCGTCAAGGTCGACACCGCAACCACTCTCACCCGATTCGCCTTCGCGCCGTCCCAGGTGACCCGGCCATGACCGTGGTCGGCGGTCCCGTTCCCGGTTCAACCGATCCTCTCGCCCGGTGGAAGCTCGCCGGCGCCATCGCCACCGCGATCATCGTGCTCCTGATCCCGCTCTCCCTCGTCGTCCTTCCGGAACCCGGCGCGAAGACCCGTGCCGAGAAGGTCGGTCCCTCCTTCGTCGGTCGCGAGCGCTGCGCACCGTGTCACGAGGCCGCGACGCGGGCGTGGATCGGATCCGATCACGACCTCGCCATGGCCGAGGCCACCGAGGCGACGGTGCTCGGCGATTTCACCGACGCCGAGGTCGAGTTCCACGGGATCACCAGCCGGTTTTTCCGCCGCAACGGCGGTTTCTTTGTCTTCACCGAAGGCCCGGGCGGCGAGATGGGCGAATTCGAGGTCGCCTACACCTTCGGGCACGACCCGCTGCAGCAGTACCTCGTGCCCTTTCCCGGCGGCCGGCTCCAGTGCCTGCCGCTCGCCTGGGACAGCGTTCGCGGTGAGTGGTTCCACCTCTACCCCGACACCGATATCCCACCCGACGACTGGCTCCACTGGACCCGCAACGCGCAGAACTGGAATGGGATGTGCGCCGAGTGCCACTCGACCAATCTGGTCAAGGGCTATGACGCCGCGACGCAGACCTTTTCGACGACCTGGTCCGAAATCGATGTCAGCTGCGAAGCCTGCCACGGCCCCGGTTCGGCGCACGTGGATTGGGCTGATTTGCCTCCCATGGCGCGGCCCGACACCGACGACTTCGGTCTCGTCGTGCCGACCGGCGGCATCAGCTCTCGTCAGCAGGTCGAGCTCTGCGCGCCGTGCCACTCGCGCCGCACGGAGCTCGGCGACTTCAAGCACAGCGGACTCGAGCTCCTCGACAACCTGGTGCCGGCGCTGCTCGATGAAGGGCTCTACCACGCGGACGGGCAGATCCTCGACGAGGTCTATGTCTACGGGTCCTTTGTCCAGAGCAAGATGTATCGCAACGATGTCCGGTGTGCCGACTGCCACGATGTTCACAGCCTCGAGCTCCATTTTGCGGGCAACGAGCTCTGCGGTCAGTGCCACCGCCTCGACACCTACGACAGCGCCGATCACCACTTTCACAAGATGATCGTCGATGGCGAGCCGTCCGCGGCTGCGTTGTGCATCTCGTGCCACATGCCCCAGCGGCCCTACATGGTCGTTGACTGGCGGGCGGACCACAGCCTCCGGGTGCCGCGGCCGGATCTCACCCGGGAGATCGGCACCCCCAACGCTTGTGGCCAGGCCGGTTGCCACGCGGACAAGAGCGTCGAGTGGCAGGTCAAGGAATACGAAACATGGTACGGCAAGGCGAAAAAGCCGCACTATGGGACCGTTCTCGCCGCCGGCCGCGATCGGAATCCGGAGGCGCGTCAACCGCTCGTGCGTCTCGCGGGTGACGTTCTCTATCCCGCCATCGTCAGGGCGACGGCCCTGAGTCTGCTCGGGGACTACCCGCCCGGTCCGTCGACGGTGCGAGTATTCGACCTCGGTCTTGCCGATGAGGAACCGATCATTCGTCGGACCGCGGTGGAGTTCCTTCCGGCGACGACGGTCGAAGATCTGGTCACCAAGCTCGCACCGCTCCTCTTCGACCCGGTCAGAGCGGTGCGGACCCTCGCGGGAAGCCGTCTCGCCGGCGCCCCGGACGAGCTGCTCAGACCGTACCAGCGCGAGCAGCTTGCCGAAGTCATCGCCGAGCACATTGCCGACATGCGTTACTCGCTGGACTTCGCCTTCGCCGGTCACAACCTGGGGAATCTCCATGCGCAGCTCGGCGAGCCGGAGAGAGCCATCGAGGCCTATCGTTCGGCCATCGAGGTCGATGATCTCTTCTTCCCGGCCAAGATGAACCTGGCGGTGCTCTTCAACGCCGCCGGCCGCAACGAAGACGCGGAAGCCCTGCTGCGGGAGATCCTCGAGGCCTACCCGGAGGAAGCTCAGGCCGCCTACTCGCTCGGTCTTCTCCTCGCCGAGATGGGCCGCTTGGACGAGGCGGTGGATTTCCTCGGGCGGGCGGCGGCACTGCAACCCGACCGGACTCGGGCTCACTACAACCTCGGGCTCGCACTTCAGGCGCTCGGGCGGATCGACGAGGCCGAGGGCGCCCTGCTGAGGGCCGCCGAGCTCGAGCCGGAGAATCTCGATTACCTCTATGGCCTCGCCGATCACTACGCTCGAGCCGGCAATATCCGAGCAGCCATCCGCGTGGCGGAACAGATGATTGCGACCCATCCAGAAAATCCCATCGGACGCGACCTCAAGACCCAGCTCGAGAGGACGCTGAGCGGCGGCTAGTCGGAGGTCGAATGGAATTCACGGTTTCGGGGATCACCGTTGCACCATGGCTGCCCCCCCTCGTGGCCTTTGTCATCTCCTTCTTCACCTCGATGGGGGGCGTCTCGGGCGCCTTTCTGCTGCTGCCGTTCCAGATGAGCATCCTCGGCTACACCGCGCCGTCGGTGAGCGCCACCAACCAGCTCTTCAACATCGTCGCGATCCCGAGCGGAGTCTGGCGCTACATCCGCGAGGGCAGGATGGTCTGGCCCCTCACCTGGGTCGTCATCATCGCCACCCTTCCCGGAGTCCTCATCGGCGCCATCGTGCGGATTCGCTATCTTCCCGATCCGCGGAGTTTCAAGCTCTTCGCTGCCGGGGTGCTGCTCTACATCGGCGTCCGGATGGTGGTTGATCTCTTGGGGCGGCGGACAAAGTCGAGAGGCAAGGAAGACGCCGAAGAGCGATTCCAGCGCATGGTCACGGAACACCGGCAAAAGGGCGAGGCCGAAAGCGTCGATCTTCCCGTGGTGGTGGTGCGGCGGTTCAGTCTGACCAGGATCGAGTACGAGTTCTACGGCGAGTCCTTCTCGTTCTCCACTCCTGGGATCTCGGCCCTCGCCTTTGTCGTCGGGGTGGTCGGCGGGATCTACGGCATCGGCGGTGGAGCGATCATGGCGCCGTTCTTCATCTCGGTCTTCGGTCTGCCGGTCTACACCGTCGCCGGCGCCGCTCTCATGGGGACCCTCATGACCTCGGTGGCCGGGGTCGCCATCTACTCGGGGATGGGTGTTGGACCGGACTGGGCGTTGGGTCTGCTTTTCGGGATCGGCGGCGCGGCCGGGATGTACTGCGGCGCGCGAGCGCAGAAATACGTCCCGGCGCGGGCGATCAAGGCGATGCTGTGTCTGGTCATCATCGTGACCGCGGCGAGGTACGTCATCGCGTTTCTCCGCTAGAGGTTCGATCGATCCCGATCCCGATCCCGATTCCCGATCCCGATTCGACCGGCGCGCCGAGAAGCGCGATGGGAGCGGTGCAGACCCGTGCGGCGAGAAGCGCGATGGGAGCGGTGCCAGGCACCCTTTTCGTCGGACGAAAAGTGAGCCAGGCACCGAGCCCGCGCGAAATCGGGTTGCCACGCCGCCGGTACGGGATACCGTTCGCTGCCGCTGCCGCTGCCGCTGCCACTGCCACTGCCGCTGCCGCTGCTGACCTTGGCGCTCTAGAATTATCGCTCTAGTACCTTGACAGGGTGATCTCTGCCGCTTACATTAATCTAGATAGAACGTTCTAGTTGATTGGGAGGATTTGAACCCGGTGCCCCGTCAAACCCACACCCGCGACCGCCTGGTCACCACTGCCGGAGAGCTGTTCTGGCGTCAGGGATATGCCCAGACCGGGGTGAGCTCGATCATGAAACGGGCCCGGGCGACCAGCGGGAGCTTCTACCACTTCTTCCCGACCAAGGACGATCTGCTCCTCGCGGTGCTCGAAGCCGTTGCCGACGTCATCTCGTCTGAGGTTGTCGCGGCTGCGGAAGCCGAGACCGACGATCCCGCGCGGCGGGTGTCTGCCCTGGTCGAGATGTACCGGGTTCGGACGGCGCCAAACGCGCCCGGGTACGGGATCCCGGTCGGCACTCTGGTCGGCGAACTCGGGCCCGATCACGCGGCGGCGATCCGCCGGGTCGAGAAGATCTACGCCGTGCTGACCGAGCGGATCGCCGGGTGGTTTGTCGGCGGCGATTCTCGGTGGAGTCCGGAAAACGATGCTCTCCGTCTCGCAGCGTTCACTGTCGCCGCCCTCGAGGGCGCTTCGCTGATGGCGATCGCGGGCAACACAGACGCACCCTTTGATGTCTGCGCTGTGCAGCTGCAGATGCACCTCGACTCGCTCGAGCTCGGCCGGGGCTCCAGGGCTGAAGAGATGCCACCGCCGGATCCCGAGATAGCCGGTGCCGGGGATTGGAAGGCGTGGTGATGGGAGACCGGTCATGAATGCCGAAATGGAAATCCGGCGTTTGGTCACCCGAGTGGTGGATCAGGTTCTTGCGGGCGAGGCCGGGCACGGTGACGCCATCGCGATCGGTTGCGACCACGGTGGTTTCAAGATGAAGGAGATGCTCGCCGGCCACCTTCGCGAGCGGGGTCACGCCGTTACGGATTGCGGCACCTCGAGCGCCGAGTCGGTCGACTACCCGGACTTTGCCCACGCGGTGGCGCGGTTGGTCGGCAAAGGCGCCTGCAGCTCGGGGATCATCATCGACGGCGCCGGGATCGGTTCGTGCATGGTCGCCAACAAGGTCCCCGGGGTCCGTGCGGCGCTGTGCTACGACCTTTCGTCGGCGCGCAACAGCCGCGAGCACAACCACGCCAACGTGCTGACCCTGGGCGCGGGCCTCATCGGCGATGGTCTTGCCCGCCAGATCGTCGATGAATGGCTGGCCACCGAATGGGGCCCTGGGCGGCACGCGGACAGGGTGGCCAAGATCATGGCCGTGGAGTCGATCTACGCGCCTTCGGAAGGGCGGTCGTAATGGAGCGGAACCAACTCATCGAGACCGTCACCCGCGAGGTCCTGGCCATCCTCGAAGCCGGTGGCGGCGAGGTCAGACTCGGGCTCGACAACGCCGAGGCCGCGGTGGCCAACGGGGCGGCGCGGCTCGGTTTCAACGGCAACGGCCGCGACGTGCCGAGCAATCTCGCCCAGTACATCGACCACACGGTGCTCAAGCCGGATGTGCCCCCGGAGAAGATCGACACCCTGTGCGACGAGGCGATGCACTACCATTTCGCGGCTGTTTGCATCAATCCGGTCTGGGTCCAACGGGCGGTCCGGCGGGTGCGCGGCTCCGGGGTCAAGGTTGCCTCGGTGTGCGGCTTTCCCCTCGGCGCCAACCTGCCCGAGATCAAGGCCATGGAGGCGCGGCGGGCGATCCGCGACGGCGCCCGCGAGATCGACATGGTGATCAACATCGGCGCCCTCAAGGGCGGCGACCGTGATCTGGTCCAGCGCGACATTGCCGGGGTCTCGGACGCCTGCCGCGAGGTGGGCGCGATCAACAAGGTTATCATCGAGGCCTGTTATCTCACCGATGAAGAAAAGGTGGTGGCCTGTCGACTGGCCCAGCTCGCGAGGGCCGATTTCGTCAAGACATCCACGGGTTTCGGGCCGGGTGGAGCGACCGTATTCGATGTCGCGCTCATGCGCGAAACCGTCGGTTTGAAGATGGGCGTCAAGGCCGCCGGCGGGATCCACGACGCCGCTGATGCGAGAGCCATGATCACGGCCGGCGCCAACCGCATCGGCGCCTCGGCGGGAATCCGCATTGTGTCCGGTGACGAAGGAGGTTCCGGTGAATCGTATTGACCTTCGGTCCTATGTCTTTCTCGACAGTCTGCAACCGCAGTACGCGGCTTTCCTCGGTACGACGGCGCAGGGATTCCTGCCGCTCGCCGGCGATGCCTCGCTCTATGTCGAGATCTCGCCGGGGATTGAGATCAACCGGCTGACCGACATCGCGCTCAAATCGACCCGAGTGCGGCCGGGGATGCAGATCGTCGAGCGCTACTACGGCCTGCTCGAGATCCACTCCGAGGAGCAGGCCGAGACCCGGGCGGGGGGCGAGGCCATCCTCAATGAACTCGGGCTCTCCGAAGCCGACCGGCGCAAGCCGAAGATCCTGTCGAGCCAGGTCATCCGCCACCTCGACGACCACCAGGTCCAGCTCATCAACCGGATGCGTCACGGCAACATGATCATCCCGGGCCAGACCATGTATGTGATGGAGGTGGAGCCGGCGGCCTATGCGGCCTTGGCGGCCAACGAGGCTGAAAAGGCGGCCGAGATCAACATCCTCGAAGTCCGGGCCTTCGGGTCCATGGGAAGGGTCTATCTCGGTGGCGAGGAAAAAGACATCGATGTCGGCTGGCAGGCAGCCGTCGCGGCGATCGAAGGCGTAACCGGCCGCGAAGGAGACTGATCAGTTTTCAATTCCGGGCTCATGATTCACCGAATCAGGAGCCCGGAATTGAACGAGTGGAACCTACAAGCTGCGAAGGGAGTTACTTATGGCTGAAGCGTTGGGAATGATCGAGACGAGGGGGTTCTCGGCGATGGTCGAGGCTGCCGACGCCATGGTCAAGGCGGCCAAGGTGGAGCTGGTGTCGTACGAAAAGACAGGTGGGGGCTATGTCACGGTCGTCGTCCGCGGCGATGTGGCGGCGGTCAAGGCGGCGGTGGAGGCCGGTGTTCGCGGCGCGCAGAACGTCGGCGAAGTGGTCTCGACCCACGTCATCGCCAGGCCGCATGAAAACATCGATGCGGTCCTGCCTCTCGGCCGCGGTGAAGCCGCCAGTTCCAAGCGGAAAGGCTGATGTTCCTCGGCAGGGTTGTCGGCACGCTGGTCGCCAGCCGCAAGGATGAGGGCCTACTCGGTCAAGTCTTTCTCCTGGTTCGTCAGCTCGATCTGGATGGGGCCGAGACGACCGGGAGTGTGGTGGCCATCGACAGCGTCGGAGCAGGCGAGGGAGATGTGGTGCTCTGGGCGTCAGGCTCGTCGGCGCGGCAGACCGAGAGCACCCGTGATCGTCCCTGCGACGCCGTCGTCATGGCTATCGTCGACAGTTGGGAAATCGGGGGTGAGACCCGCTACCGAAAGACTCCCGCTGAAGGCGAGTGGGCGAGCTGATGCGGACGTCGGAACCACCTTGAGGAAAACGAAACGGGTGCCTGGCTCCAGCGTTGTCCGCCGCGGACAAGGCTGCGTGCCTGGCACCTCCACGGTTGCAGCCGGGAGACCCGAATGAAGAGCGTCAGTGAAAACGAAATCCAGGCGATCATCGCGCGGGTTCGCGCCAAGGTGGGCGAGTCGGCGCCGGTGGGGCCGCTGCCGGCAGTGCCGTCTACGGCTCGCGCCGGCGCCGGCGTTCACGACACCGTGGATGCCGCGGTCGCCGCAGCTCGCGCCGCCTTTGAGCAGTATCGGGCGCAGGGCCTCGAGACGCGTCATCGAATCATCGACGGCATCCGCAGCCTGATGCGCGAGCACGCCCGGGAGCTCGCCGAGATGGCGCACCGGGAAACCGGTCTCGGTCGGGCCGAAGACAAGGTCAAGAAGAATCTTCTGGTCATCGAGAAGACACCGGGGCCGGAGGATCTCGAGACCCAGACCTGGACGGGGGACAACGGGCTCACGCTCACCGAACCCGCGCCGTTCGGGGTCATCGGCGCCATCACCCCGACCACCAACCCGACGGCCACCATCATCAACAACACCATCGCGGGAGTCTCGGCCGGCAACGCCATCGTCTTCAATTGCCACCCCAACGCCAAGGCGGTTTCGGCGCACGCCATCAGGTTGCTCAACTCCGCCATCACCGGCGCGGGCGGGCCGGTCAACCTGGTCACCTGCGTGGCGGAACCCACCATCGCCAGCGCCCAGGCGCTCATGAACCACCCCGGTGTCCGGATCCTTCTCGTGACCGGTGGACCCGGGGTCGTCGAGGAGGCGCGGAAGACGACGAAGCGCGGGATACTCGCAGGCCCCGGAAATCCCCCGGTCGTGGTCGACGAAACCGCCGACCTCGATCTCGCAGGCCGCGAAATCGTCCGCGGCGCCTCGTTTGACAACAACCTCATCTGCACCGATGAGAAAGAGGTCTTTGTCGTCGCCTCGGTGGCCGACCGACTCCTCAAGGCCATGGTGGCGCACGGCGGCTATCTGCTTGCGGAGCACGAGCTCAAGAAGCTCGACCGGGTGATCTTCAAAGAGGCTCCTCACGACGGGACCCCCGGTAGGATCAACCCCAAGTGGATCGGCCAGAATGCCGGTGACATCCTCGCCGCCATCGGGGTCACCGGCGCCGACGACAGGCGGCTCGTGGTGGCCGATGTGCCCGTCACCCACAGCCTGATCTGGACCGAGCAGATGATGCCGGTGATGCCGGTTGCGCGGGTGCCCGATGTCGACCGCGCCATCGAGCTCGCGGTCAAGGCCGAGCACGGCTGTTACCATACCGCTTCGGTCTTCACCCGCAATGTCGATGTCATCACCCGGATGGCGCGTGAGACCGATGTCAGCATTTTCGTAGCCAATGCGGCGACCCTGGCCGGGTTGGGTGACGGTGGTGAGGGATTCACATCGTTCTCCATCGCCAGCCCGACCGGCGAGGGTCTGACCCGACCGCGCAGCCTCTCCCGCGAGCGCCGGCTCGCCGTGGCCGGCGGTCTGAGGATCGTGTGACCCTCGCCGATCAGTCGGCCATCGCGCTGCTCGAGTTCGGCTCCATCGCCTTGGGGATCCGGGCCGGCGATGCCATGGTGAAACGGGCGCCGGTCGAGCTCGCCTATGCCGGAACCGTGCATCCCGGGAACTACCTGATCCTCGTCGCCGGAGACATCGCGTGCGTCGATGAGGCATTCCAGGCCGGTCTCGAGGCCGGCACCGAGACCCTGCTCGATCAACTCTTTCTGCCCGCGGTCCACCCGGATGTGATCCAGGCCCTCCTCGGGCGGCGAGGCCGGAACTCGGGGGAGGCCCTGGGGATGGTGGAGACCCGGACTGTTGCGGCCACCATCGGCGCCGCCGATTGCGGTCTCAAGGGCGCCAAGGTCTCGCTGGTGGAGATCCGGCTCGCCGATCGCATCGGCGGCAAGGGTTACTGCGCCTTCTCGGGACCGCTCGCCGAGGTCGAAGCCGCAGTGGAGGCGGCGGTGGATCGTCTCGCCTCACCCGAGACCCTCATTGCCGAGGTCGTCATCCCCCAGTTCCACGAGGAGATGCTCGCCAATATCGAGGCAAGTTCCGAGTTCTGGACGCGAATCAACCAAGGGGAAGTGTGAAATGCATCTCGCCCGAGTCGTGGGAACCGTCGTCGCTTCGACCATCACTCCCGGGTTGGAGGGCGTTCGCCTGCTCATTCTCCAGCCCCTGAATCGCCGGCTGGAGGCCAAGGGCGGCGCGGTGGTGGCGGCCGATGCCGTCAACATGGCGGGTCCCGACGAGTTGGTCTATTTCGTTGCCAGCCGCGAGGCGGCCGTCGCCATGCCCGAGACCTTCGTACCCGTCGACCACGCGGTGATCGGAATCGCCGATCACGTCCACGAGGTGTGATCATGAAGATCGGCAGGATCACGGGAACGGTGGTCTCGACGATCCACCTGCCCATCATCACGGGTAAGCGGATGCTGTTGGTGGATCTCCTCGATCTCGAGGGTCGGGCGACCGGCGACTATGTCATCGCCATCGACACCGTCGACGCCGGCGCCGGCGAAACCGTCCTCATTCTCGATGAGGGAACCGGAGCGCGGCAGGTGCTCGGCGAGCCCGATGCGCCGATCCGCGCGGTGGTCGTCGGGATCGTGGATGAGGTGAGCGTGGGGGCGTGAGGGACATCGCAAAATGATGAATGATGAATGATGAATGATGAATTTCGGGCCCCTTCGTCCCGGTTGCTGCCGTTGTTCCGGACCATGCCCTCAACACCGGCCTTCTGGGCCGCCGTGACGCATTGGCGTCCCGGCGAACCGCCTCGTGTCCGGAACAGCAGACCGCATCGCGCTTCCCGGGGGAGTGCCGATGCGAGTTGGTTCCATCGTCCGCAATACTCGGGCGCTACGACAGGCGCTGCGATGCTTGTAGCGCCGGCGTCCCGCCGGCGATGGTGGTGTGCCGACGCGGGTTGGTTCTATCGCCCATGGATACAAATACGGCCCCTGTCCAGGTCGCTGTCGTTGTTCCGGACCATGCCCTCAGCACCGGCCTTCTGGGTCGCAGGGACGCATTGGCGTCCCTGCGACCCAGCGTCGCACCATCGGCGTGGTCGCGCGTGGGTTGATGGGAGGGCTGCGACCACGCCGATGGCACGCCGGCGGCCTGCCTCGTAGCCGGGAGAGCAGAACGGGTCGCGCCTCCCGGGGGAGCCCGGTAGCGCCATTGTGCGGGGCGAGGGGCGGAGCCGGATGGTGGTTCCAGCACAATGGCGTACCCGGCACCCCGATGGGGCGTGGTTTTCCAGTTTCCGGTCGCGGCTACGGTTGCGGATACGGCCGCAGACTCAGACGCGGCTTCGGAGTTTGTGGGACCATGGTGGTGCGCAACACACCTACCGGGGAGGACCATGCTGATTCCCATCGGCCATGATCAGACAACCGTCCGCAGGATGCCGTGGGTGACCTTCAGCATCATCGGGCTGTGTCTGGCGGTGTTCATCTACACCCTCATCGCCCCGGGTGACGAGGAAGCGGTGCTGGAGGCAGAGATCCGTGCGGTGGAGTACTTCATCGCCCACCCCTATCTCGAGATCGATCCGCAACTCAAGGGATTCAGGTACTACTCGCTGCGGCAGTCTCTCGGGGACAATCCAGCCGCACCGCCCGGCGCCGGCGAGGTCCGGGCCGAGCAGGAGACGCTGGATGGGCTCACCACCGAGTATTTCTCGGCGCGAAACCGGCTGCCGTTCTGGCGTTGGGGGCTGGTGCCTGCGGACACGAAGGCCGTCAACTTCGTCACCCACACCTTCATCCACGTAGGGTTCCTCCACCTTCTCGGCAATTTCTTTTTCTTCTTCCTCGTGGGTCCTGCCATGGAGGATGCATGGGGACGGCCGCTCTTTGCGGTCTTCTATGTTCTCTCGGGAATCGCGGCGGCTCTCGTGTTCGTTGCCCGTTACCCGAACCTGATGGAACCGCTCATCGGCGCCTCGGGCGCCATCGCCGGAGTCATGGGCGCCTTCGCCGTACGCTACTGGAACACCAGGATCACCTTTTTCTACTTTGTCTGGATGATCCGGATCTACCAGGGAACGTTCTCGGCGCCGGCGTGGATCATGCTCGGGCTCTGGGCCGTCGGCGAGCTCGCCTTCGCCATGGGCATCTGGGCGTTCTTCAGCATCGCCGATCTCGGCGACGTCGGTTTTCTCGCCCACTTCGGAGGCTTTGTCTTCGGGGTCGGTTTCGCCTTTCTCGTCGACTCGCTGCGCATCGAGGAACGGTTCATCGAACCGGTCCACGACCGGGTTGAGACGGTCCACGACTCGGCGGCGGTCGAGAGTCTGGTCGAAACCGCGCGACGGGGTCGGGTCGAGGACGCCATGGTGGGTCTCGAAGCGCTGCTGGCGCAGCATCCGGCCGATGCCGAGGCCGCGGCGGCGTTGTGGAACATCGCATCTGCGGCGGATGACCCGTCACGGGCGGCCTCGGCGGTGCTTCCGGCGATTGCGGCGGCGGCCCGCGCCGGTGACGTCGGGCTGCCAGCTCAGATCTGGGTCGAGATCGTCCGGCGAGCGCCGCAAACCGAGGTCGATCTCAGACTGGCGACCCGGGTCGCCGAGTTGCTCATGGATGAGGGGATGCACGGCGACGTGGAAACCACCCTCGACTGGGCGGCCCCGCGGGTGGACGGCTCGACCCCCGAAGGTCTCCTGATCCGACTCGCGCGGCTGGCGTATCGCCTGAACGTGCCAGCGCCCTTTGCCGCCCTCGCCCTCGAGCGCCCGGATCTCTCTCCTGATCTGGCAGCCGAGCTGGAGAGTTACGGATTCACCCCCAGTCAGAGCTTGAGCGGTTTCTCCGCATAGATCTTCATGGGGTCGTAGAGGGCGCCGTTCTCGAGCATGATGTCGTCGGCGTTCCCGAACTCACCGTCGGGGCCCGCCGAAATGAGATTGTACTTGTCGATCCGCAGAAGCCGATAGAGCAGTGGATTGCCCCACCCGTCGGTCCTCTCGAGATCCGCGGAGAACTCGGGTGGGAGCTCATCGAGGCTCTCGGGGTAGGAGTTTCCACCCTCCATATTGGTGCCCATATAGAGGTTGAGCATGGGCCCCCATTCGAGCATCCGTTTCTCGGTCAGCACCTGCGGGCCGCCGCAGCCGACGGTCGCCATCGCCAGTGCCAGCGCCAGTCCAGACCATCTTTTCATCATCCCGACCTCCCGATCTCTGCCGCCGAGCGACGGCGGCCCTTGGTTGTCGTCGGTTCACGGCGCCACGGGGACCTCCTTGCGTCCGAAGACCCGATAGAGCTGGCCGTTGGAATACGAGAAACGGGCCGTCTCGCCGCCCGTGCTGAGCGTGAACCGGATCTTCGTCCCGCATGCCGGAACCGAAATCGTTTCACCGGGTTTCCAGCTTCCGACGCTTTTCTCCGCACAGAGAGCCCTGCTGTTGTCGCTCTCGACCGCCTCGACGACGAGCCGAACATCGATCCACTCGCTGTCATCTGCGTTGGCGACATCGAGGGTGCCGGATCCTCCCTCGGCGACGCCGATGGTCAACTCCATCGAGTCACAACCCAAGAGCGCACCCACGAGGAGCATCCCGATGAGGATCTGGCTCGCTGTCTTCACGGCGGACCTCCCGACGGAAACCAGTCTATCGGATCGTGGTTTTCCGAGCCATCTCCACCGCGGCTCCGCCGGAGACCTTGCGTGGTCGGTGAAGCCGCGGTAGCGTCAAGGGGGAAGGACCCGAGATGTCGTCGTTACCACAGGCTTTTGTCACCACCGGCGCAGGGGGAGACGGCCGGCGAGTTCCGGTCGGAGCCTCCATGGTCGTGGGTCGAGGGGGGAATTGCGATCTCGTGATTCGCGATCTCGCGGCCTCGCGGCAGCACCTGCGGATCCGCAAGGTGGCCGGCGGCTATGAGTGTTGCGATCTCGAGAGCAGAAACGGCACCCGCGTCAACGGTGCGCTCATCGACGTGCATCCGCTCGAAGACGGAGACGAGATCCGGATCGGCAACACGGCGTTGGTCTTTTCGTTGGCGGCCGGGATCGAGGCGCCCGTGATCGAGAAAACGGTGTTTCTCCAGACGATCATCGACCCGTCCGGCGAGGCCAAGGCGCCCCCGTCGTCGCGATCCAAGGAGCTTCTCGAGGCGGCCTACACCCTGATGAACTCGATGTCGTCGAGCTTCAATACTTGCGAACTCGTGGACAACATTCTCTCGACCACCATGCGGGCGGTCCACGCCCAGCGCGGCGCGGTGCTCTTCGCCGGCGTCAACGGCGAGTTGAAACCGTGTCCGGAGTGCGGCTACGTCCACACCATCCGCGACGGGATACCCCGGTTGGCGGGACCCGGAGAGATCGAGATCAGCGAGAGCGTGGCCACCCGGGTCCTCCGCGACGGCGAAAATGTCCTCTTTCAATCGGCCCGCGCCGAACAGGTCGTCGATCCGACCGTGAGCATCGCGGCGCTCAACCTGACCTCGATCCTCTGTGTCCCGATCAGGACACAGAACACGATCCGAGGCATCCTGTATATCGATACCGATCTCGCCGACCACGAGTATTCCGAAGACGATATGCTGCTGGCGGCGGCCGCCGGCAACAGCGCCGGTCTCGCCCTCGAAAACGCGAGGATTCACCAGGATCTGCTCGACAAGCAGCGCATCGATCAGGATATCGAGGCTGCATGGACCATCCAGGAGGGGTTTCTCGTCCGCGATTGGCCCACCGATGACCCGCGCCTGGATGTCTACGGTCTGACCCGGCCGGCCAGGGTGGTCGGTGGCGATTTCTACGATTTCGCCCGACTCGATGATGATCACATCGGTCTGCTCATCGGCGACGTCAGCGGCAAGGGAGTGCCGGCCGCCCTCACCATGGCGCTGCTTCTGGCGGAGTTCCGCCTCTGCGCCACCGGAGCGGAATCCACGGCCGAGGTGCTGCGCCGCCTCAACGAACGAATGGTCGGCCGCTCCAGGAGAGGGACATTCTGCACCGCAGCGCTGGTGGCCCTCAATCTCCGGACCGGTCGTTTGATGGCGGCCAACGCGGGTCATCATCCGGTCCTGCGGATCTCCGACGACCGGGTGAGCACGGTCCTTTCGGCATCGGGGCCGCCGCTGGGGATCCTGCCGGGTCTGGAGTGGCGGGATGAGGAGATGATCATCCGACCTGGGGAGACCATCCTGCTCTACACCGACGGCATCGCAGAGGCGAAGCGTCCCGATGGCATGGCGACCGGCGGTCGAGAGGATGGCGAGTACGGTCTGGAGGGACTCGAACGAGTGGCTCGCGCACGGTCCAAGGATGGACCGCAGGCGCTCATCGAGGCGATCCTCGATGATGTCGACAGCTACTGCAGTCCGCTGGCGCCGCATGATGACTGCACCATGATCGCGCTGAGGTACCACGGCCATGCGCGCTGACGACATCCGCTTCCGGGTGTCCTCCGACCCTCGTCTCCTGGGCGTCGTCCGAGGGGTGATTCAGGCCTGGCTCGAGGTTTGCAGTCTGGTGCCCGACCGCCGCCGGGAGGTCATCCTCGCGGTCGATGAAGCCTGTTCCAACGCCATCCGTCATGCCTACAAGGGACGGACCGATGGTTCGATCGAACTGGTCCTCTCGGCGTCCGACGAGTGGATCGAGATTTCGGTGAGCGACGAGGGAACACCGTGCCCGAGCGAGTGCAGCGAGTACCGGCCCATGGTGAGACCCGATGAACGCGAGCTCGTGCCCGGCGGGCTCGGTGTCAAGTTGATCTACGAGGTCTTCGACGAAGTTCGCTTCTGCCCGGGGACGACCAACGGAAACTGTGTCACCATGAGACTCTACACAACGGCGAAACACGAGGTTGGAAGTGAGGATTGAAACGACAAAGGCGGCGGGCGGGACCATCATAGCCGTCGAGGGCGATATCGACCTCTACAGCTCGCCGGAGCTGCGAACCGTGGTGCTCAAGGCGGTGCCGAAAGCAGACACCGGGATCGAGATCCACCTCGCCGGAGTGAGCTACATGGACTCGTCCGGGGTCGCGACCCTGGTCGAGGGTCTGAGAAGCGCGAAAGAGAATCACAAGACCTTCGCCCTCGTGGCGCCGTCGGCGTCGGTGATGAAGGTGCTCGAGCTGGCCCGCCTGGACAGCATTTTCGAGGTCAGACCGGCCTGATGGTCAATCTCGTCGGGCGCGTCGGCCGGTGGGCGTTGGAGCAGCTCGGGGCCGCGCTCCAGGTGTCGGTGCTCATGGTCGACACCATGGCCTGGTTGGTGATTGCGCCCCTCAAGGGGAAGGGGTTCCGCTGGCGGAGCGCGGTCGAGAACTTTGTCGAATTCGGCGTCCGTTCGCTGCCCATCGTCGCGATGATCTCCTTTCTCATCGGGGTGATCATCGCCCTCCAGGCTTCCTACACCCTGGATCAGTGGGGAGCCAACCGCTACATCGCAGACCTGGTGGCGGTCTCGGCCATGCGCGAGCTGGCGCCGTTGATGACGGCGATTCTCATCGCGGGTCGATGCGGCTCGGCGATCACGGCCGAGATCGGCACCATGAAGGTCAACGAAGAGATCGACGCCCTCGAGGTCATGGGGGTCAACCCGATCAAGTACCTCGTCGCCCCGAAGTTTCTCGCCATGGTCATCTCGGTGCCGTCGGTGACCGCGCTGGCCATCCTCGTCATGATCATCGGCGGCTGGGCGTCGTCGGTCTTCGTGGTCGGTGTCGAAACCGAGATCTACGTTACGCAGACCATCGGCGCCATCGTCGAGAAAGACCTTCTGACCGGCATGATCAAGAGTCTCTTCTTCGGCATCGCGATTTGCTGGGTCGGGGTCTATCGCGGTTTCCAGGTCGAGGGAGGCGCCGAGGGAGTGGGGCGTCAGACCACCGCCTCGGTGGTGACCTCCATCTTTCTGATCATCATCGTTGACCTCGTTTTCACCGTTCTGTTCTACTACATATGAGCATGGACACGGTCGATCCGGTCATCGTCGTCGAAAACCTCACGGTCGCCTATGGCGACCATGTGGTTCTCGATGAGATCAACCTCACGGTTGAGCCGGGCGAGATCTTTGTCATTCTCGGCGGCAGCGGCTCCGGCAAGACAACTCTGCTGCGGACGCTGGTCGGGCTGCTGAGTCCTCGGTCGGGGAGGATCCTCATCGACGGCAGGGACTTCACTTCCATGTCGCCGCAAGAGAGCATGGAGATTCGCCGCAAGATGGGGATGAGCTTTCAGGGATCGGCCCTCCTCGGATCCCTGTCCGTGGCGGACAACGTCGCCCTGCCGCTCCGCGAACACACCAAACTCGAAGAAACCACCATCGACATCATGACCCGGATCAAGCTCGAGCTCGTCGGGCTCGGTGGGTTCGAGGACTATCTCCCATCCGAGCTCAGCGGCGGCATGAAGAAGCGGGCCGGGATCGCCCGGGCCATGGCGATGGATCCCAAGATCATCTTCTATGACGAACCGTCGGCGGGTCTCGATCCCATCGTCGCCGCGGGTCTCGACGAACTCATTCGGACCATGCAGTCGACCTTCAACCTGACGAGCGTCGTCGTCACCCACGAGATGGAAAGCGTCAGGATCATCGCCGACCGGGTCTGTGTCCTGCACCAGGGCCGGGTGGCCGGGATCGGTTCGCTCGACGAGCTCGAACAGACGGACCACCCGTATATTCGGCAGTTTTTTGCCCGCAGACCGGACGAATCGACCACCGCCGACGCCGACTACGCCCGATCGCTCACCAGCATCGAGTGAATCGAGAGGACCATGCCAGCGAAGAAGAGCAATTTCACGGTAACCGAGATCAAGGCCGGCGTCATGGTCGTGGCCAGCATCCTCGTCGTGGCGGCCTTTGTTGCAGCCATGCGCGGGTGTGGATCGGGAGCGACATCGATGAACCGGTTCTCCGCCGACTTCACCAGCATCATCGGCCTCAATCTCGGCGCCGAAGTCCGCTTCGGCGGGGTCAAGGCCGGCAAGGTGGTGGGAATCGCCGCCGATCCCGAGGACCGTTCGAGGATCCGGGTGGTCTTCGAGGTGCCGATCGACGTGCCGGTCAACCACGGCAGTGTCGCCACCATCGAGCAGATCAGTCTGACCACCGCCAAGCACCTCGAGATCTCGACCGGCGGCGCCGATGAACCGCTCCATGTCTCCGGCGACAAGATCGCGTCCCGCACCAATTCGGGCGGCTTTGTCGACATCCCCAACCTCGAAAGCGTGATGAGCCGGTTGGATACCCTGCTCGACAGCCTCAACGCCATGCTCGGAGTCGAGCGGGCCCGAGCGCTCGCCGACGAGTCAGGCGAAGAGATGGTCGATCTGGCCGCGGTGGTGGCAGCGCTCGAGAAGACGCTCAATGCGGGCACATCGACCTTCGAACACCTGAGCGGGGTCATCGCCGACAATCGAGGGGGGCTGGCGGAAATCGTCGACCGGTTGGTGCAACTCGAAGAATCCGCCACCGAGCTTCTCACCAACCTCAATGCCGCCGTCGAGGAGAATCGAGAACCTCTCAAGGCCACTATGGTGAATCTCCAGGAACTCAGCGCCGAGGCTTCGAGACAGCTCGAGGAGCTGACCGCATCGTTGGCCGTCACCCTGCAGTATCTCCAGGATATGAGCGGCAACGCGAGCGATCTCGTCGAGGGCAAGCGACCCACCCTCGAGCAGATTCTCGACAACCTCGAGGCGACGACCCGCAGCCTGAAGCAGTTCTCGCAGGCATTGGCCGAGCAGCCCAACGCGGTGGTCCGGGGCGCGAAACCGCAGGGCCGGCCGGACGGAGGGAAGTGATGAAATCCAGATTCGCCACGATCGCGCTCATCCTGGTTCTTTCATCGTGCGCCTCGACACCCGATCTCGATTACTACACTCTGGATCTGTCCCGATCGGGAGCGGCCGCGACCGATCTCAACCTCGAGGTCGGCCGGTTCGCGATCGCGGAGAAGATCGACCGGACGCAGATCCTCATCCAGAAATCGCCGACCCGGATCGACTACTACGCCAAGGATCGGTGGGCTTCGAGCGTCGGTGAAATGGTGGAGTACAAGCTCGCCGTCGAGTTCGGAGCGGCGGCGGACGGCCGCCGGACTCTGAGGGTCTCGGGCCGAGTGGTCGCCCTCGAACAGGTCGACTCGCCGTCCGGGCCGTGGGCATTGGTGCGGCTCGAGGTCGCCATTCGTGACGGTGGGGCCAAGGGCTATGAGGCGCCGCTGCTCGAGAAGACCTACGAATCGACCCGAGCCGCGGATTCCAACAGCGTCGACGCCGTGGTGCAGGCGCTGTCGAGAGCCCTCGAAACCATCGCCGCCGAAATCGCCACCGACGCTGCAGGGTTATGACGGTGCCGGTTTCCCCTGAGCGGTGATTGAACCCTGCTCAAATTTTGACCGACAGTAGGGCTGCTGCAGCCCTACTGTCGGTCAAAATTTGAATAAGTGGAACTTTCAAGCAACGCCGACTGAAAGAAATCCCAGATTCGCTTGCGCGCCCAGTTGAGGTTGAGCGGCGTCATTGTGTAGAAAGAGTGGCGGTGATTGGCGTTGATGATGAAGCGCTCGGGCCGGCCCATGGCCTCCCAGAGATCATCGCGGCAGCTCTTCGGGATGCACTCGTCCCTGCCGGACTCGATGATGAGGACCCGTGCCGGGTCGACGCGGTCGGGATAACGAGCCGGATCCATGGGACCGTAGAGGGGTTCGAGGCGTTTTTCCATGTCCTCTCGGCTCCAGCCGAATGTCGTTTCGGCCCAGATCTGGACGCCCTCGGTGCGCGCTCCGATGCACTGCGCGATGACCCGCTGGGGGTAGGCTCCGCCCATGACCAAAGCCGTCGCCGAGATCCGCGGTTCCTGGGCAGCGAGGGTCGGAGCGAAGATCGCGCCGTGGCTGAATCCGATGAGCCCGATGCGGTCGCCGTCGATTTCGGCGCGGCCCTCAGTCCAGTCGATCAACCGGCGCATGTCGACGAGGGTGTTGATCTCGTTCTGCGCTCCCGCGGCCCAGAGCCTCATGAACTCGTCCTCGTCGGTCACCACGCCGAGATGCGGCCAGTCGATGAGAAAGCTCTCGCCGAGGACGTTGAGGATGTGCATCTCGCCGTTGCTCCGCTTCCTCAGGGTCCGGATGACGGCATTCGACGGATAGACATGGCGTCCCCAGATGGGCAGGACGATGACCACCGGGTGGGCGCCGGGCAACCGACTCCGGTGATAGTCGACGGTGACGAGATTGCCGATCTGGCCGTTGCCGCCGATGGAGGGGAAGCTGAGCCGTCGGATCTCGTAGCGGCCGCTCTCATCGGTGACCTGTTCTTCCAGCATCCACGGACTCGGTCCGGTAGACGAAGTGCGGCGCCGTCGGATTGGTTGACGGGACGTGATCGGCCCGGCCGTCATGGGCGATGTGGGTGCGGGTGGCGCACGAGGTGGTCGCGATGAGCGCGGCCAGACCCGCGATGCTGGCGAGCCGGCCTCGGAGAGCTCGGGTCCGCATGGCCTGCCGATCGCTCCCGATCAGAAGCTGAAGAGGGCTTCGAGCATCACCGTTCGGCGCGTGAGATCACCAAAGACGTGCTGTTTGACGGGGTCGTCGAAGAGGTTGAGCACCTTGATGTTGGTGGTCAGCCAACCGTTGTTCCAGCGCCGGCCGACGCTGGCGCTGACCAGAGTATAGGAGTCGCTGTAGCCGTAGTAGAAGGGCTGGATTCCCTGGGCGAAAAAGGCCCTGTCCGAGTAGTTGACCGTCAGGTTCCCGAGGTAGGTCTGGCCGTTGAAGGTGGCGCCGGCGTTGAACCGGTGCAGTGGCGGGGTGGTGACGGAGTCGGACGGAGGGCGATCCGGATCGCCGATCGGATCGAGCAACTCGGGCAGAGACTGATAGGAGTAGTTGCCGAAGAGAGTCACCCCGCGCCGAAACGTGTGTCGTGCCGAGAGCTCGATCCCGGTACTGCGAATCGACCCGGTGTTGAGGGCCATGTACCTCGCCGGGAGATAGACTCCCTGGAGCGCGAGGAAGTCGATGACGATGGGGTTGAGCGGCCATCCCGGCGGCGGATTCTCGGACGTGTAGAAGGGTTCGACGCCGGCCTCGATGAGCGCCGCGGTGGACGGCTGGGTCGCGATCTTGTCGCGAATCTCGCTGACGTAGACGTTGGCGTCGAGATGGGTCAGGCCTCCGTTGAGGACGGCCGAGTAGCCGATCTCGAAGCTGTCGATGGTCTCGGCCTTGAGATCCGGGTTGCCGTACATGTTGACGACGAGGGGAAAGGGCTCTTCGATCCGTGGGTCGAATGCGTCGAGGGGGATCCAGCCGCCGACGAAGTGGAGATCCATGGAGTTCTCGACCGCCGAGGGCGCTCTGAAGGCCCGCGCGAACGATGCTTTAAAGGAGTGGCCGTCAACCGGACTCCAGATGAGCGCGGCGCGGGGCGAGAAGTTGATGTCCGCCAGGTTGGTGAAATAGTCGGCGCGGGCGGCCAGGGCGAGGGTGAAGGTCGAAAACTTGATCTCATCCTGGATATAGGCGCCGGCCTGGAAACGATTCTCGGCATCCTGGGCGATGGAAAGGTCGAAGGTGTTGTAGCGGACATTGCCGCCAAACGACATGAGGTGGTGGCCGCCGAAGAGATCGCTCCACCCGGCATCGACGTCGTAGACCCCGTTGGCGAAATCGATCCGCAACGGATCGAGATTCTCGTCCACGGAAAGCAGGCTCGGCGCCTTCCCGGTGATGTAGTTGGCGAACGATCTGATTCTGAAGGCGCCGCGGTGGTAGGCGATCTGGCCGTAGGCGAGCTTGGTGCCCCGCTGGGCGTCGAAGGGTCCGATGGGGGTTTGGATGATGCCCTCGGTGTAGGCGATCCCCGCGGAGTAGAGAATCCTCCCCTCGCCGGCGATCTCCTGATCGAGGCGAAGATCGAACTTGGGCTGGAGGGTGCCGTCGTTTTCGTATGTCACATCGTCGTACGACCCGCCGCCGACGACGACCGGTGGATCGACGGGGGTCTCGACGACGGGGATCATCCCGGTGGGTCGTTCAAGGGGGTCGCTGTAATTCACCCCGGCGGAGAGCCGATAGGCGATTTTGTCGGTGGGCGCGTCGGCCCAGCGGATGTTGAGACTGCCCATGACCCCGGTCCCCCCGGCGTCGGAAGACCGGCTGAGGAGACCGCCGATGACGGCGAACTCGAGGCCCTGCGAGTCGCGCGGAGCGCGGGTGACCATGTTGACGACGCCGGTGGCCGCGTTGGCGCCCCACATGGTGGACGCCGGCCCGCGGACCACTTCGATCTGTTCGATGTCGTTCGTCTGCACGGCGGAGAGGTCCCAGAAGATGACGTTGAAGAAGTCGAAGAAGAGCGGCCGCCCGTCCACGAGAGCGAGTTGACTGCCGGTGAGGAACGGGCTCGGCCCGCGGGTGGCGACGTTGACGTCGCGGGCCGATGACTGGACGACATTGGCGCCGGGGACCTCGCGCATGAGATCGCCGAGATTCTGCGCCGGGCGGGTTTCGATGGTGTCGCGGCCGATGACGCTGATGGTCGTGGGCGTGTCCTCGAGCAGGATCTTGGTCCGGGAGGCGGAGACGACCACGGTCTTCTCGAAGGCCGGCTGCATCTTGAAGTCGATCTCCACCGTCTCGCCCGACGCCAGATCGACGGTTTCCTCGATGGTGACGAAGCCCGGCATGACCACGTTCAGCTTGAGAGTCCCGGTTGACAGATTCAATGCGCGATATCGGCCGTCCACCGTGCTCAGCACCGAGCGGGTCGCCTGTCCCTCGATGGCGATGGTGACGCCGGGTAGCGGGAGATCGTGGTTGTCGGTGACCCGGCCGGTGATGCTGCCGGTGTCCTGAGCGAGGACGGGCGTCGCGCCGGCGGCACAGAGCAAAACGCTGATTACAGCGGCGGTGATGGATCGATTCATGGCTTCACTCTTTCCATATCGGTCGCGGAGACCGGGATCATGGTGCGTCCGATGTTCGGATGGGCGGAACGTGAACGGATCATATTTCCTCGCCAGTGGTGGGGTCCACGGAATCCGGTTTTTCGCGGAAGAAGATCCACAGCGCCGCCGGCAGCGCCGTGAAGTCGGCCAGCATCGCCAGGGCGAAGGCCATGGATGTCACGATGCCGAACTGCCGCATGGGTGGAAGATCCGACAGCGCGAGGGCGAGGAATCCGCCGGCATTGATGATGGTCGCGAACAAGATGGCGTGTCCCGCCACCCTGATGGCGTGGACCAGCGCCGCTTCGGTCTTGCCGCCGTTGCGTTTCTCGAGGAAGTGGTAGAAGAAGTGGATCTGGTCGTTCTCGGTGACCCCGAGGACGGTGGTGGCGATGAGGATGGTGGCGATGTTGAGCGGAATCCCGGTCAGCCGCATGACGAGGAAGGTCACCAGGATGGCGAAGAGCGACGGCACCATGGCGTTGAGCCTCGCCGGACCGGAGCGGAAGACAAAGACGAAGGTGATGAAGATGATCGTGAAGGTGATGGCGAAGCTCTCGACCAGGGTGGGGGTCAGGTGCCCCGCGATGGTTGCCTGGAGCACACCGGTGCCGGCGAGCCGGTAGCTGCAATCGGCGAGGGCGGGGTGGGCAACGGCCGCCCGATCCCAGGCCCGCTCGACGGCCGTCGCGATCTTGCCGAGTCCGAACTCGGATCCCGCGGCCGAGGTGACTGTCAGATAGGTCGAAGAGAGCGAACCGAGGTCGACCCACTGGGACACGGATGGCTCCGAGAGCATGAGCTGTTCGAGATCGCCCACGAGCCGGTCGAGGGCTGCGGGATCCGAGGGCAACTCATCGCCGAGACCGGCGAGATAGCGGCGGAGCCGGAGAATCGATGAGAGACCCACAACCGAGCCCACCGCGGGCTCCTGTTCGAGTTCCCGGGTCAGCGCGTCGAGACTCCGGAGCACCTCGGCGTCGAGAACGCCGTACTCCGGAGTCGCGATCCAGATTTTTGCCACGACGATGCCGAGGACGTTCTCCTGGAAATAGCGGGTGTCCTCCGCCACCGGTTCGTCGGCGTCGATGTAGGCCAGGGGGTTGGTTTCGAGCTCCATACCCGGAAGAAAGCCGGGGATGCCGAGGAGCGCGATCAAACCGGCGATGGCCAGCGCCGCGGCGGTGAGCACGAGCGGCCACCGCCAGCGGTACGACCAGCGCGGGATGACATTGGCGGCGCGTTCGACCCAGGCGCCCGCGACCTGCCGGTGGCGCCGGGTCGGGGCGCGAAACAGAGTCTGGAGCGCCGGGTAGAGGGTGAAAACGACGATCCAACCCAACAACAGACCCCCGGAGGTCCAGATGCCGAGCTCGCGGATCGGCCGGATCTCGGAGACCGTCAGCGCGGCGAAACCGACGGCGGCCGCAAAAACCGACGCCGAGACTGCGACGAACTTGTTGGCCAGCGCCCGGACGCGGTGGGATTCCAGATCGACGCCGGCGGGTTGATCGACAAAACGCGAGTGGAGATAGACCAGACTCGCCGTGGCTGTGACCAGCAGGGTCAGGGGAACGAGGGACGAAACGATGGTGAAACCGAGCCCGATGAATCCCGCAAATGCCATTCCCAACAAAACCGCGACCGCGAGCGAAATGAGTATCGCGACGAGCGCCCGCCATGAGCGGTAGAGCCCGAGGATCAGGCTGACGATGAACACGCCGAAGAGGGGGAAGAACTTGAGGCTCGACGCGGCGGTTTCGCGTTCGAGCCAGGCGTCGATCCACGGGCGTCCGACCCGGCGGACGCGGTCGATGGAATCGGACCACTCGGGAACCGCGAAGACGATCTCGTTGACTTTTTCCAGGAGCGCGTCCCGGATCTCGGGCTCCGGTGCATCGAGCGCGAGGACGATGGCGAGGAAGTTGTCCCCGACGAGACCCTGGCGGCGGAAAAAGTCGCTCCCCCCGGCAATCTCACGGAAGGCCTCGAGATCGTCGGCGGGAGAACCGGCGCCGGGCCGGCTGCGCCGCCAGACCGTGGCCATGGAAAAGGCGTTGATCCCATCGACGGCGGCGAGCTCCGACTCGAGCCTCTCGAGATCGTTGAGAGGCCCGGCGGAAAAGGGCTCTTCGGTCTCGAGCATGAGGAAGACCGTGGCCGCCTCGGGGAAGATCTTCTCGAACTCACGGGACGCCGCGACATCGGGATCCGACGAAACCACGAGGTTTTCGAGGGAGTTGTCCCGCGGGATGTCCATCGCCAGAAACCCTGCGCCGACCACCACGATCGAATAGACGGCTAAAACCAGCCACCGTTTGCTGACAATCCAGCCGAAAAACGGCTCGATCCGGCGTTCGAGGGAGCGGTCAACAAGAGCCACGGTATGATGACCCCATGGGTGAACTACGGGTTGCCGGTTGTTTCCGGGTGTTCCCAGCGCTGCTGCTTGTGACGCTCATCGCTGCGTCGAGCCCGGCCGCGGGATTCACGATCGTCGTCTGTGCTCCGGGGTACCCGGGCTCCACCGCCGAGGCGCAATCGGCCATGGAGGGATTCGCCGCTGCGGCCGCGGCCGCCGCCGGTTGGGATCGCGAGGATCTGGCGGCGGAGTACTTCGAGACCGAAGAGGGCGGTGTCACGCGGTTGGCGGCCGCTGACGCGGGATTCGCTCTTGTCACGCTGCCGTTCTTTCTCGAGTACCGCGAGAGGCTCGGGCTGGAGGCCGAGATGCTGGCGGTGCCGACCGGACGCCGGGCGGCAGAACCCTGGTTCCTCGCGGCCGGCAAGGATAAAGTGCATGGCCCCGAGGGTCTCGACGGCTGGCAGCTCGTGAGTCTGGCGGGCCATTCCGAGAGATTCGTTCGCGGACCGGCGCTCGGGGGCTGGGGCGATCTTCCTTCGAATCTGAGTATTACCTTTTCCGGAGCCGTTTTATCGTCGTTGCGAAAGGCGGCCAGGGGAGAGAAGATCGTCGTTCTTCTCGACGCCGAACAGGCCGAAGCCGTTGACCGTCTGCCCTTTGCCGGGGATCTCGAAATCGTCCACACATCGCCGCCGCTGCCGGTGTCGGTGGTGTGCTCCATCGGCGATCGTGTGGGTTCGGAGAAAAAATCGGAACTCCTGCGGGCACTGGGTGGGCTCGCAGTGCGACCGGATGCAGCCGAAGCGCTGGCGGGGGTTCGATTGGAACGATTCGAGCCCGCGGACACCGAAGCGCTGAAAAGGGCCGAGGCCGCGTTCAGCGGAGTCGCCGAGTGATCCCGACGGCGCTGCGAAGAACAGGCTGTCTCGCGGTTCTGTCCGTGCTCGCGGCGTGCACATCCGCCCTCAAGGAACCGCCGCCCGTGGCGGAACTCGGCGCCGCGCCCGGGGTTCAGCGGGGCGTTGAAGGCTCTGATTTCGACGAAATCCTCGCCCGGGCCGATGTCGAATTCGGCAGGATGCCGGAGGTGGCGGCCGTCGAGCGGGCGCAGGGGCTCTATCTCGATGCGGCGCGCGTCGAGAATGCGCCGGTCGAAGCCTTCCTCGGCGCCGCGAAAGCCACCGCCTGGCTCATCGAGCACAGCGATGACGGCGCGAGGCGAAAGGACCTCGCCGTCCAGGGAGTCCAGATCGGACAGTGGTGCCGGCAGCTTTTCCCCTCGGTTCCGGAATGCACCTATCGCCTGGCCCTCGCCGTCGGACAACAGGCCCGCGAACGGACGTCCACCGCCAACGATGGGCTCGACGTCATGGTCGAGCTCCTCGAAGAGGTGATCGCCGCGGCTCCGGAGCTCGACTTCGCCGGCGGGCAGCGGGTTCTCGCGCTGGTGCTCGTCCGGGCGCCGGGGTGGCCGACGGGTCCGGGCGATCCGGAGGTTGCGCTGGAGTTCGCCGAGGCCGCGGTCGAGGCTTTCCCTGACTACCCGCCCAACCGATTGGTTCTGGGAGAGGCCCTGTTGGACAACGATCGGCGCAACGAGGCAAAACAGGCGCTCGAACGGGGCGTCGAGCTCGCGCGGGCGAGCCGCGCGGCGGGCGACCCGGAGGCGGCGGAGTGGATCACCCAGGCCGAAGGGGCGCTGGCGAAGATCCGCTGACGCGGTCGGGCCGAGAGGCCTCGTCGAGATGGAGTGCACCGGTCGCCGCGGCCTTCCCCTGCTGAACCTACTGGCAGTCGTAGGGATCGTTGGGCGCGGCGTAGATGAACTCCGCGTCTCCGGTGCCGTCCGGATTTCCGTCCACCTTGGAAACATAGGCGATGAACATGGTCGGGAAGTTCGCGGCGCAGGGATCGGCGAGCACGTCGTCCGGGTGCATCCAGAGCTCGATGGTGAGCGGTTCGTCGGACTTGGGTACACCGAGGCTCTGCAGCGACCACTGGCTGACCGAGGCGGGAGGCAGGGTCTTTTCTCTGACCGGGACGACCTCGTCGCCGGCGGCGTTGAGTATCCTGATCTTGATCCTGAGGTCGTCGATGAAGGTCATGTTCATGGCGCCGAGGTTGGAACGGAACCGGGTGCTGTTGATGGCGCCGGTGACGACGGACTTGGTCGGCGCCGCATTGATGACCTCGCCGGTCGCGGGAACGGTCTGTCCAAAGGTGCCGGCGGGGTCGCCCGTGTTGTAGGTCCTGGTCGTGGCGAGGATCTCGGAGTTCGCGGGGTTGTTGGCGCCCGGAACGAGTTGATTGCTCACCGTGACAACGAGCGCTCCCTTGATGTCGGTGTCAAACCCGAAAAGCGCGTTGAGCGCGTCTTCGACGAGAACCGTCTCGCGCGGCGCGAGGGTCAACCGATCCGGGAAAGCGGGGTTGAAGAGATTCGCCTTGTCGGCCTCGAGAAACTGGACTCCGACCACCACATCGGCCTCCATCATGTTGTGGATCGTCAGATCGCTCACCCACTGGGTGCCGCCGGCGCCGGCGGTGCGGGCGAGGATCGGGAAGAACTGGGTGTGGGCGATCTGCTGGGCCGAGACTTGCGCGGCGGCGGCCAGGGCGAGGATCGCCGACCCGAAAAACCTGACCGTTCTGGCGGACAAACTGCAATCAAACGAGCTTCTCATGAATCTCCCTCCATTACGCAACTGCTGCCGATTGGCTCGGCCCGAGCGGGCCGATCGCTGTCGGTATTCTACCCCGCGCGCGCGGGCATCGCACCACCGCACGGTTGAAACCCAAAGACCGCCAAGAGCAACCATCGCAAGGAGGCGCAACGACATCGCATTTGAGAGTGGGCGGGACGAGGATTGGATGGCGTCAGACTTCGTGGCGGCATTCTCTATGCCGGTAGGTGTCTGAAGGGCAGGCTGGAAGCCCACCCCCACAACCATCGCCGAGCAGGGTGTTTGTTGCAGCGTTGTGGAGCAGGCTTCCAGCCTGCTCATGGGGTGAGAGGTGTCGGCCAGAGTCATGGCAAGGGTTTCGGCTGCGGTCACGGTCCATAGGGTCGTCCCTCATGCCCGGCCTTCTGGGCCGCTGTGACGCATTGGCGTCCCAGCCGCTGCCGCTGGGGCTGCCGCTGCCGCTGATTATCTCATCGGGCACGGGAGAGAGAAAGGGAAAGGGAAAGGGAGAGGGAGAAGGGAACGGACACGGACAAAAAAACGCCACCGGTTTCCCGGTGGCGTTGGGTTGCTGGTTGGATTCGCTCTAGAAGCGGCGGATCACGGCGATGCCGAGACCGAGAACCAGGGCGATGAGACCGGCAAAGCCGACGAGCGGCAGATCGCTGCCGGTCTTCGGCAGGACCGGCTCCGGAGCCGGGGCCGGGGCCGGAGCGGGTGCGGGCTTCGCAATCGGTGCGGGCTTGGCCTTGGGCGCCTGCGGGGCAGCGCCGGCGACATTCATTTCTTCTTCGGTGATGATGGTCTCTTCGGTGTGGACGATGTGCGCGGTGACGCGGTCGCCGCCGGCGAGTGCCTCGATGGGCACGGGCTTGCCGTTACGGTAGAGCGTAAAGCCCTCGGGAAGCCCGGTGAGCTTGTGAATCTGGCCGAGCTCGTCGCGGTAGATGATGGTCTGGCCGATGCGCTGGACGACCTCGGCCTCGCGGACCTCGGTGGTCTTGACGATGTTGGGCGTCGTGGTGGTGGCGATGGTCTGGGTGAGCTTGGTGCCCGGCTTGAGCTCGCTGACCGGGACCTTCTGACCGTCGACATCGAAGAGGAAGTCGGCGGGGACATCCGCGTCGCGGACGGTGCCGTCGGCCATCTGCACGACGAGATGGTTGCCGTAAACGTGGAGCACGGTGCCCTGTTTGATTTCGTAGGTGGTCGACTGGGCGATCGCCACGCTGGCGCCCATGGCCACCACGGCAACCAGGGCAATGATCAGGTTCTTTTTCATAGACATCTCCTTACCTCCTTGTGCGAACTCGGTTTCTTAGGTTTCATCTCGGTTTGAAGTATTCGCGTCGCGTATGGTACCACGGTGACGTTTTCGCTCTCCTCATCAAGCGGCAGTTCTGCTCGGGGCCTTGGTTTTGCTGCAGCTTAGGAGGGAGAACCAAGCGGGACCTCTGCGTATTCCAAAACCTCGCCCCGCCGTCTCGGCCGGGCGTTCAGTCTTTCGAAGCCGCGCTGGTCGGGTTCTACTCGTTGAGCTTGTCGTTGAGCCAGTACTTGGTGCCGGCGATATCGGCATTGAGCATGAGGCCCTTCTCGGTAAGCTGGTAGATGGCGAGGCCGTTCGCGAAGTCGGTCTTGGCGTCGGCCGCGTTCTTGCCCGCCGATGCGGTCGCGCCGGCGTCCGCCTGCCAGCCCTTATCGATGAAGTTCTTGAGAGTTCCTTCATCCTGGAAGAGGAAGACGATCTGGTATTTGTTGACACCGATACCGAGCCCGACGCCGCCCGTGCCCATCTTCATGTAAGCCTTCTTGCCGCTGGTCTTGGACACCGCCACGCCGTTGCCGCCGCCGCCCGAGACTCCGAAAGCGACCTTGGTGTTGTCGAAAACCGCCCAACCAACCGCTTTGTCGTAGAGGTCTTTGGCCTTGGCGTTTTCGGCGAAGAGCTTCTGCAGGGTTTCCTCTGCGACCTCGTTGATTTTCGCCCGCTTCGACTCGTCCTTGAGCTCGGCCGAGGTTGGTTCTTGGTCGGCGAGGGCGGGCATGGCGACGAAGAGCGCGATGGCGGCGCAGATCATCAAGACAGGGATCAGTTTCTTCATTGTCGTCTCCTTGGTCGAAATGCGATCTCGATACGTTCCGTGAGGTCTTCCTGAATTAGGCGAACCGTTCGATGATCGAGTTTATTTCGTCCACCAGCACGATCCTGGGTCGAAAGCTCTCGGCCTCGTTCTCATCGAGCTGGGCGTAGGCACAGATGATCACCCGGTCGCCCCGGTGAACCAGTCGGGCTGCCGCTCCATTGACGCAGATCTCGCCGGCTGCGCCGAAGATGACATAGGTGGTGAGGCGGGCGCCGTTGTCGATGTCGAGGACATCGACCTTTTCGTACTCTCGCAAGCCGACCGCCGCGCAGAGCGCCGGGTCGATGGAGACCGAACCGGTGTAGTCGAGCTCGGCGCCGGTGACCGTGGCGCGGTGGATCTTCGATTTGAGCATCTCGATCATCATGGAGTGACCTCCGGAAACCTGCCGGCGAGCAGATCGGTAAACGGTTCTGGCTCCTGCAGGGTGGTCAGGAGAGCCCAGAGCGCCTCGGCGAGCTCCTCTTTTGTCGAGGTTTGAACCAGCGGCCCCCGTTTGCCCCAGATTTCCGCCGGGTGACGGTCGGCGGTGAGCTCTCCGAGATCGTTGAGGACCGCGAAATCGATACCGCTGCGGTCGAGAAGCGCTTGCACCCGGGCGCCGCGGTCGGCAGCATCTGGATCGTTGGTGAGTTTGAACCCGATGACCCGGATCGCCCGGTTGCGCGACCACGATCTGAGGCGGTCGATGAGCTTCGGATTGGGGCTCAGGCGGATGACGACGTCGTGGTCGCTGCCGATCTTGCCGTGCCTGCCGTGCGGCACGGTGCGGCCGTCGACCTCGATGGCGGCGACAAAATAGTCCGACACCGCGGCGAGGTGGATGACGGCGTCCCAATCGGCGGCGCCGAGATGCCGGCGGAGGGCGTTTTCGAGATCGCTGAAGGTGACGAAGGTGTCGCGCTCGACCGCGACGGACTCGAGCGGCGCCCGAGCGGCGTGGAGGAGCAGGACCTCGGCGCCGTGGTCGGCGAAGCTCCGCGCGAGCACCCCGCCGGTGGCGCCGGTGGAGGTGTTGGTCAGGCAGCGGACGCCGTCCACCGGTTCCTCGGTCCCTCCGGCGGTGATGAGGATCTTCATCCAAGCTCCTCGAAGACCAGCTCCGCGGCCCTTTCGGGTTCGAGGAGCCGGCCGTAACCGACTTCGCCGCAGGCCAGTCGCCCCTCGCCGGTGGGCAGGATCCGGCAACCCCAGCCTTCGAGAACCCGCAGGGAGTCGGTCACCGCCGGGTGGCCGAGCATATTGCTGTTCATGGCCGGGGCGACCCAGTAGGGTTTGCGGAAGTTGTTGGCGAGAAAGAGACAGCCGATGAGATCGTCGGCGAGCCCGGCGCGAAGGCGGTTGACGTGGTTGGCCGATGCCGGGTAGAGGAGAAACAGATCCGCCCAGTCCACGAGATGGATGTGGTCGTGGGCGCGACCGCGCTCGAAGAGATCGCCGAGCACCGGCCGGCCGCTGAGACCTTCGAATGTCGACTCGCCGACGAAGCGGCGGGCGCCTTCGCTCATGATGACCTGCACTTCGGCGCCGGCGTCGACCACGAGCGACGCGAGCGTGGCGGCCTTGAAGGCGGCGATGGATCCGGTGACCTGGAGCGCGATTCGCCCTTTAGATTCCGACATTGTCGATGAGCCTCACTTTCCCCAGCCGCACGGCGCCGAGAATCCGATCACCGCGCCGTGCGACATAGTCGACGACGAAACCGGCGTCGACGAGTTGTCTTTTCTTGTCTTCGATTGATGCGTCCAATTGCAGGATTCGGTGAAATTCGGGTGCGAGCTCCCGTTCCTTGGAGCTCAGGTGGACGTTGCGTGAGCTCATCGCGAGGCCGTCCGCCTCGCGAACCACCGGACAGCCGATGATTTCGGTGGGGTGAAAGAACGCCGCCGTCATGTCGCGTACGAGCTCGAGCTGCTGCCAGTCCTTTTCGCCGAAGTAGGCGCGGTCGGCCTGGACGAGATTGAGCAGTTTGAGCACCACCGTGAGCACTCCGTCGAAGTGCCCCGCTCGGTGGGCGCCCTCGAGTTCGCGGGAAAACCCGGTCTCGGTGACACGAAGTCGATAGTCATCGTGGTAGATGTCCTCGGCCTTCGGGTGGAAGATGAGATCCGCCCCCGCCGATTCCGCGCGTTCGGTGTCGGCGGCGAGGGTGCGCGGGTAGCGTTTCAGATCCTCCGGGTCGTCGTACTGGGTCGGGTTGACGAAGATCGAGACCACGACCCGGTCGTTCTCGTTGCGGGCCCGTTCGATGAGGCTGAGGTGGCCGGCGTGGAGGGCGCCCATGGTGGGGACGAATCCGATGCTGAGTTTGCGGCGGCGAAACTCGGCCATGAGCAGCCGGGTGTCGTCGATGGCATGGATGACCTCGATCATTCGTAGCTCTCCTCGCCGTTCGGGAAACTCCGGTCGGTGACATCCCGGTGGTAGGCCTGGAGCGCTTCGCGGATGAGGGTCGATCCGTCGAGCCAGGTGCGGACGAATTTCGGCCGGAAGGCGGTGGTCACCCCGAGGAGGTCCTGGAGAACGAGCACCTGGCCGTCGACATGACGGCCGGCGCCGATGCCGATGGTCGGGATCTCGAGGGTCGAGGTGACCTTGGCGGCGACGGGCCCCGGCACCGCCTCGAGAACGAGGGCGAAGCAGCCGACCCGCTCGAGCTCGACGGCGTGCTCGACGAGGGTGGCGGCGGCCTCTTCGTCTCGCGCCTGGACCTTGAACCCGCCGAGTCGGTGAACCGACTGGGGGGTCAGACCGAGGTGACCCATGACCGGCACGCCGGATTCGACGAGGTGGTGGATGAGCTCGGTGTTGCCCGCGGCGCCCTCGAGCTTGACGGCCTGGGCGCCGGCCCGCATGAGCTTGGCGACATTGTCCATGGCTGAGTCCAACCCGCGGCGGTACGAGAGAAACGGCATGTCGCCGATGAGAAAGGCGTCCGGGGCGCCGCGGCGCACGGCGGCGGTGTGGGCCGCCATGGTGTCGATCTCCACCGGCAGGGTCGTGTCGTGGCCATAGACGACCATGGCCAGACTGTCACCGACGAGGATGCAGTCGATGTCGGTTTCGGCGATGAGACTCGCGCTCCACGCGTCGTAGCAGGTGACCATCGAGATGGGAACCCCGTCACGCTTTTTGGCGGCGAAATCCTGGATCTTCACGATTCCACCCTTTCTGCGGCAAAGGCGTTGGCGATGGTGAGATAGACCTCGCGGTAGGGATCGCCGGCGAGGCCCTCGAGGTCTCGCGCGATGGTGCCGCGGTCGTTTCTGGCCAGCGATCCGGTCAGAGCGCCCCGACCCTGGTCGAGGCTGTTGGCTGCGGTCCGCCGGAGGAAGGGGCCGAGGATCTCCCGGGGGAGCCCGAGCCTCGACTCGAAGTCCGCCATGGCCTTGGTCCAGAGGATGGCGGTGGAGTTTCCGGCGAGGACGCAGAGGGCGTGGTAGAGGGATTTGTCCTTGCCGTCGATGGACCACGACGGGTTGAGAAGACCCGGGAAGACCTCGTCGAACCCGACGCGGCCGCGCTCGCAGACAAAGGGGATCGTGCGGTAGAACTCGCGGTCGTAGAGCTCTGGGCCGAAGGTCATGAGCGGGTGGAGGCCGGGAACCCCGTCGATGAACAGTGAACCCGAAAAATGAACGATCGAACGGGGGCGGAGCTCCGGGTGCCCGTCGAGAAAGGACGCGATGGCGTCGTCGCTGACGGCGAGCAGAATCACGTCGGCGTCGTGAAGCGCTTTCGCCGGTGCGGTCTCGATCCCTCGGTGCCACCGCACAACGGGCCTTTTCTCGAGGCCGAGGTAGTGGGCCATGTGGGCGGCCATTCGGCCGCGGCCGATAAGCCCGTAGGTGGGTGTCTTCATGTCGGTACCTGTCCTTCGGATCAAGTCCGTGCGTTCGTCTCTGCGAAACCTTCTCCGGGGGTCTTCTGCGTCACCGTCGCGGTGATCGGTGCGCACCCCCGATGAGCTTAGGGCAGCTTGCCCTTTCTGGCAACCACCGAATCGAGGGTGTTGTCGGACTTCGTGGAGAAGCGCTCCCGACGGGAAGGCCTCTGAAGGGCAGGCTGGAAGCCCGCTCCCACAACCATCGCAGACCGGGTGATCGAGGCGGCTTTGTGGAGCGGGCTTCCAACCTGCTCGTCGGGGTGATCACGCTGCCCTGCCGCTGTCCCAGCCGCTGCCGCTGCCCCGGGTGCTGATCATCTCATCGAAAAAAGAACCGGGGGCGGAATCGGAAACGGAAACGGGAGGAGGAGCGGGAACGGAGGAACGCTTTCACCACCTCGGCGTCGGCCACGGCAGCAGTTCCACGCCAGGTTGGGCGGACATTTGTGGGGGCGGGCTTCCAGCCTGCCCGTCAGAGATCTTGACGTCGGTTGGGCGTTGCCGAGAGAGTGCGGGTAGGTTGAGTTTTGGCGGGGTTCCCGGCCGCTGCTCCGGTCGCTCCCTGCAGCCAAGCGCAAATGCAATTGAGAACTCAGACCTGAGAACTGAAGACTATCCCGCAGCGATCTCCCACACCGCGAGCCACAGCGGCATGCTGAAGACTGCGAGGATGTAGCTCAAGAGCATGACGGCGCCGACCTTCTGCTCGTCGCCGCCGTAGGCCCGCACCTGGAGGATGAGACCGACGGCGGGGGCCGAGGCGGCCTGCAGCACCAGAAACCTGGCGAGCAGCGGGTTGGCGGTTCCGATCTCGGTGGCGGAGAGCACCGCAACCGTCAGCGCCGGCAGCAGGCCGTACTTCACCGTCATGGCGCGGGCGGCGTCCCAGAGATGCGGGCGAAGACGCAGTCTCATGCCGCCGAGCATGGCGCCGAGGACCACGGTGGCCACCGGAACCGCGCCCTGACCGACCAACTCGATCGTCTCCAGCACGGGCGTCGGCATCAACCGGCTCACACCGGTCAGAACCAGGGCGATCGAGGAGAGGCAGGCAACGAGCGGCGGATTCAGCAACCCGCGCCAATCCGCCGGCTGCTGAGAGCCGTTGGTGGCGAGGAACTTCCCGACACTCCAGAGCACCGGGTTGAACCCGGCGATAAAGAGCGAGACATAGAGGGCGAAATCGTCGAATTGACCCGGATAGAGCGCGGCGCCGACCGGAAGGACGAGGTATCCCGCATTCTGCATGCTCGCGACCGCGAGCATGCTGCGTTTCTCGGGGAGCTCGCGGAAGAAAACCCCCGCGGCCAGCGCCACCCCCGCCAACGACATGGCGATGCTCACCAACGGCAGGGTCCACCACAGCGGGAACTCGGACGGCGAGAGGTTGGTGAGGATCTTGTCGAGGATGAGGCAGGGGAGGAAGAGGACGATGGTCGCCTTGGTCAGCGCCGTCACCATCTCGTCGGTCAGGATCTTCCGCCGTACGAGGAACCCTGCGAGGAAGACCACGAGGAAGATCTTGAGGATCGCGAGCAGCGTTGCCGAAGTGGTATTCAGGAACTGATCCATCTATCAACGCCGCCTTGGTCATTTTTTTGTCGCGGCTGGCTCGGCAGCTGCGGCAAAAAAATTGGTGGAGCCGAAGGGGATCGAACCCTCGACTTCAGCATTGCGAACGCTGCGCTCTCCCAGCTGAGCTACGGCCCCACGCGCGGCGGATGATACCGTGATCGGCAACGGGTTGCAAGGATCTTGCCGAAATTGCCGGTTTCTGGTTGTGAGTTGCTAGTCCACCTTGAACGCGACGTCGAGGGTGGCCTGGTACTCGATGGTTCCATCGGGGCGGATGGCGCCGCGAAACTCGGTGACGTGGAACCATGAGAGACCCCTGAGACTCTCGGCCGATTTCTCGACCGCCGCCTCGATGGCCTTCTCGTAGCTTTCGGTCGAGCATCCGGTCACGGTGATCTGCTTGAATACTTTTTCGGACATGTTTCCTCCTTGTTTGTTTCTCGCAACTGGGACAACACCCGAATCGAGGCGGCTCTTCCGACCGGTCGCTCAGCCGTTGCCGTCATCTCCAGACCAACGCTGCCACGCCGAGTCGAGAGGCTCGCCGCCGTACCACAGGGCGCGGGTGAAACTCTCGACCCACGGGTCGAAACCCGGGATGACCCGGAGATTGTCCTCGAGGGCGAGGATGGCCGGGTCGTTGGGAAGCTGGTCGAGAGCGGAGGCCGCTCGCCGCAGCCGCCAACCCCACGACGATTCCTCGTGACACTGGTCGAGCCGGCGTGCCCAGAGACGAAGGACGGCGGCGGTTCTCACCGCATTGGGCTGGTAGCCCTGGGGGATCATGCACGGAATGAAGGGGTCCATCCCGACGTCGTGGAGAGTGACCCCGGCGCGGCGCTCGAGGGCGTGCAGGCCGCGACCGACATCGGCGTGGAAGAGCGCATTCTCGAGCTCGTCGGCGACCCCGGTCCCGTCACAGCCGTCGAGAATCCGGTGGCGGTCCTTCGGCGTCAGAAAGAGCGGCGCGGCGACGGCGAACCGGGCGCCGTCGCGTTTGAGATGTTTGATCCGCCGCTCGACCTCGGCATCGGCGCCCGGGAACGGGAAAAGACCGAGCACCGCGCCCCAGCGCCAGTCGGCCCAGGCGGCGGGGATCTTGAGGCCTTCGGAGAGTGGGAACGGGAGGACCGGCAGGAGCGCGCTCACCCGGAGATCACCGGGGTGGGCGTCGAATCCGAGCTCCTCCGGAGAGATCTCCGGATCGTCGAGAACGAGCAGGACCGAACCGCCGCGTTCGAGGACGCGGTGCAGTACGTCACTCCGCTCGCGGGCGACGCGGGCGAAGGACATCGCGCGGACGGCTTCCCGGGGGACCGACCCCTCGGCCGGGAGGATCCGCATCGGCGCGTCCTCCCAGACAATCCCGAGTTTGATGGGGTCGAGACCGATCTTGGGCCCCGGGAGATAACCCGGTCGTTGGACATGGGTCACCGGGAAGAGATCGGGATACGCCGGTTCGACCCTACGCACCTCCGCCTCCGAACATCTCGTCGATGGCGGATGGGTTCGATGAGGCATGCCCGGGACCATCGAGGCGGCGGGCGACATACTTGGCGAGGACATCGGTCTCGAGATGGAGGCGCGCGCCGGCGGTGAGCCGTCCGAGGTTCGTCGAGCCGAGGGTCTCGGGGATGAGCGCCACCTCGAACCAGTCGCGCCCGAGCGCCGACACGGTCAGCGAGACGCCGTGGAGCGCGACGCTGCCCTTGGAGGCGATCTCGCCGGCGTGCGCGGCCGGCAGGGAGAGACGCCAACGTTGGAAACCGCCCTCGGGGTGGACCGCGAGAATCTCGACGTGGGCGTCGACGTGGCCTTGGACGAGATGGCCGCCGATCCGGTCGCCGAGTCTGAGGGCGCGTTCGAGGTTGACCGGTTGTCCGGGGCGGATTTCAGCGAGGAGCGTCCGCTCGAGGGTTTCCGCCGAGAGATCGGCCGAAAAGGCGCTCCTCGACGGGCTCAAAGCGGTGAGGCAGGCACCGTTGACGGCGATGCTGTCGCCCTGTTTCGGGATCAGATCGTCGGGCCACCTCACCTCGACCTCGAGACGGGCGCCGCCCGAGGAACGCACGAGTCGTCGAGCGGTGCCGACCGTTTCAATCAGACCCGTGAACATCCGCATCCTCCGGCCGCACGCAATGGAGCTCGATATCGGCGCCGTGGCGAGAGATCTCTTCGCAGGTGAAGCGACGCGCCATCTTGAGGTCGGCCGCCCCGAGACCGCCGACGGCGGCGGGCGCATCCCCGCCGATGATGAGGGGAGCGACAAAGAAGAACACCTCGTCAACGAGATCGGAATCGAAGAACGAACCGTGGACGGTGGCGCCGCCTTCGACGAGGAGGGCGGTGATCCCGCGGCTCCCGAGAAAGTCGAGCAGGGCGCCGGTATCGATCCGGCCGTCGTCGCCGCGGGCGAGTTCCACGAGCTCGACCCCGGCGGCCTCGAGACGCTCGCGGTCGGATGCCGCGGCGTCGGCGGTGTGGGCGATGATGGTCGTCTCGGGGTCGGTCTCGACCACGGTCGCGTTGCTGGGGGTCCGCAGGGTCGAGTCGAGGATCACCCGATGCCAGTCGTCTCCGGGGTTGAGGCCGAGGCGGCGGGTCAGCCGCGGGTTGTCGGCGAGCACGGTGCCGATACCGACGCAGATGGCGTCGTGCTCCTCTCGCAACTCGAGCCCGCGATCCCGCGCCACCCTGCCGGTGATCCATTTGGACTGACCGGTGCGGGTGGCGATCCGGCCGTCCAGGGACATCGCCGCTTTGGCGCTCACCCACGGTCGTCGGGTGTGCGCCCAACGCAGCCACCGCCGATTGAGGATGCGTCCGCTTTCGGAACCGACCCCCTCGGTGACCTCGATCCCCACCGCCCGGAGGATGTCGAGACCGCCGGAGGCGACCGGGTTCGGGTCGCCCAAGGCGACCACGACGCGTTTGACACCGGCCGCGATGATGGCGTCGACGCAGGGCGGCGTCCGACCGTGATGGGCGCAGGGTTCCAGGGTGACGAAGATGGTGCCGCCGCGGGCCCGGGCCGCTGCCTGAGCGAGGGCGTTGACCTCGGCGTGGGGCCCGCCGCAGCGTTCGTGGTAGCCCTCGCCGATGAGACAACCGTTGGCGTCGATGACGGCAGCGCCGACCATGGGATTCGGCGATGCGCCAAACCGACCCTTTCGGGCGAGATCGAGCGCCAGCCGCATCCAATGGAGGTCGACGGGATCGACGCCCGCGCCTCCACCGGCTGACGGGTTCAGTCCGGGAGTCGAGGGGGCCGCCCCCGAGTCCCGAGAACTGGTGTCCCGATGTTCAAAATTTGATGAGTTCAACCCAGCCGTTCCTGATCCGAGATTCTTCCAGTGTATCGGATTCAGGGTCGGGCCTCAACGTCGGAAATTCACGCTTTGAGATCGAGCAGTGAGTCGACGAAATCCTCGGCATCGAAAGGGAGGAGATCGTCGACGGCTTCGCCGACGCCGATCCAGCGGACGGGCAACTTGAGCTTGTCGGCGATGGCGAGGACCACGCCGCCCTTGGCGGTACCGTCGAGCTTGGTCAGGACCACGCCGTCGACCCCGGCCGTGGCGCCGAACTGCTGCGCCTGCTCGATGCCGTTGGACCCGGTCGTGGCGTCGAGTACGAGGAGCACCTCGTGCGGCGCACCGGCAACTTCACGGCTCGCGATGCCCTTGACCTTCTCGAGCTCCTTCATCAGGTTGGCGCGGGTGTGGAGTCGCCCGGCGGTGTCGATGAGGACCTCGTCGATATTGCGCGACTTGGCGGCGGCAATGGCGTCATAGACGACGGCGGCGGGATCGGCGCCCTCCTGCTGGTGGACCACCGGCGCACCGACCCGGTCGGCCCAGACCTTGAGCTGCTCCACCGCGGCGGCGCGGAAGGTGTCCGCCGCGGCGAGAACCACCGAGGAGCCGGCCTCGATTCGCCGATGTGCCAGCTTGGCGACGGTGGTCGTCTTGCCGGTGCCGTTGACCCCGACCACGAGGGTGATTCTCGGACGGGCGCCGTCCGTCCGTCGTCCGGTGTCGGCGTCGCCGAGAAGCTTGAGGAGCCGTCGACGGACGGCGGGCCTGAGATCCTCCGCGGTGGTGATCCGATTTGCTCGGACCTCGGCGCGGATCTCGTCGGCGAGTCGGACCGAAAGTGCGACGCCGGCATCGGCGGAAATGAGCGCCTCCTCGAGCCGGTCGATGTGCTCGGGCTCCACCGGTCCGGTCCGCTGGAATGCCTCGCCCACCTTCTCGATGAACTCGGTGTGCGTCATGAAGAGGCCGCGTTTGAGTTTTTTCAGGAATGTTCCCGCCATCGTGTCTCCCGTGTCCCGTCGACCGCCCGAGCGGCGGTTGGTTTCGATTCTCGTTTCGCTGCGCGTGTGGATTCGATTGGCGCCGGTTACTCGAACTCGCGGGCGATCATCCGGGCCGTTTCCTTGAGATGATGCTGCGCCCGAGCACGAGCGACGGGCTTGCGCACAACGAGCACCACATAGTAGCGATCGGGGAGGACGTGCGTCAACGTGGCGAGCTCGGTGCCTTCGATCATGAAGTACTCGAGACTGCCGATGCCGGCGTTGGTGAAAGTCGAGTCGAGTTGGCGGGTGAAAAGCCCCTGAATCGCCCCCTCGACCTTGAGGTCGAACGGCTCACCGTGGCGGGTGACGAAATCGACGGTCTCGCCCTCTTCGTCGAGGAAGATCGCGCCGACCGCCTCCGGGACGTCCACCATCAGGTTGGTGAGCAGGATGTTGAAGGGCATCAGGGGATATTGAGAAGGGCCCGCGCCTCGACCGCGAGCTGCGACCCGGGATCGGATGCGACCACGTCTTGAAGATACGGCCGCGCTTCGTCCTTGCGGCCCATGTCGACGAGCAGGCGCCCATAGGCGAGGAGCCCGTCAAGCCGTTCGGGGAACTTGAAGTGGGCTTCTTCGAGCAGCCCGAGAGCGGAGTCGTAGCGTTCCTGTGAGACCGCGATTTCGGCGAGGCGGAGATAGGCCTCGAAGACGGGGACCGTGGCGGTGATGGCCTTTGTGAAGTTCTCCTCAGCGGCCCCGATCTGGCCGCGACCCAGGTAGGTCAGACCGAGGTTGTAGAAGACCTTCCACCGGTGCGGATAGGTGGAGTCCGAAAGCACGGCGATGAAGTCGACTTCCGCCAGACGGTACTGCTCGAGGGCGAGATAGGCCGTGCCGCGGTTGTTCCTCGCATCGGTGAAACCGGGGATCATCTGGAGGGCGGTGTCGAAATGCTCGAGGGCCTGGTCGATCCGGTCGGTGCTGAGATAGCACAGCCCCATCATGTTGTAGACCGTCGCGTTGCCGGGGTTGGCCGCTTCGGCCTGTCTGAAACGCTCGATCGCCTCTTCGTACCGCTGTTGCTGCATGAAGACATAGGCCTGGCGAATGAGCGACTGGGCGAGGAGGGGATCGGTCGTCCCCTGTTTTTTGTTCTTCTTCGGATCGGGTGACGGCGACGCGAAGCTCGAAGCCGCCCCGCCGATCACGAGGGCCAGGACGAGGAACGAAACTACGACGGTGATCCTGCGGTTCATGAGGCCTCCTGGGTTGACGAGAGATCCGCCCCGTCGAGTGAGGGCGGCGGGGGCATGATATCTCCCGCGTCGACTGCGGCTGAAAAAGCGTTCACGACCGCTGGATCGAATCGGGTGCCGGCCATGGCCTTCATCTTGTCCGTCACGTAACCGAGAGACATCGCCTTCTGGTAGGGGCGATTCGTGGTCATGGCGTCAAAGGTGTCGGCGACGCCGATGATTCTGGCCACCATGGGGATCTCCTCCCCGGAAAGCCTGTCGGGGTAGCCGTTGCCGTCCCAGGTTTCGTGGTGGTTGCGGATTCCGGGAATGATGGTCTTGAGCTTGCTGATCGGGGTCATGATCTGGGCCCCGATCGCCGGGTGGAGGCGCATGATCTCGTACTCTTCGTCGGTCAGACCGCCGGGTTTGTTGAGGATCCCGTCCTTGATGCCGAGCTTGCCCACGTCGTGCAGGATGGCCGCGATGCGGATGTGGAAGATATCGTCGAAACCGAGCCCGAGGTGGCGGGCGATGGCCATGGAATAGGCGCTGACCCGTTCCGAGTGACCCTTGGTGTAGGGATCCTTGGCGTCGATGGCGGCGGCGAGGGTGCGGATGGTCTCGAGAAACAACTCCTGGTTCTGGCGCAGGGCGTGTTTGAGCTTTCTGACCAGCGACTCGATGTTCTCCGCCATCTGGTTGAAGTTGTTGCCGAGTTGAGCGATCTCGTCGTCGCCGTGAACCTCGGAGCGAACGCTGAACTTGCCCTCGGAGATCTCGCTCGAAATGCCGGCGAGCTCCTGGAGCGGTCGGACCAGGTGGCGGCTGAGGAGAAACCCGAGACCGAGAGCCATCAGACCCGCGATGGCGCTCACCATGAGGGTCCGCTGCTGCATCACCCGGACGGGGGCGAAGGCCAGGGATGTGGACCTCTCGAGGAGCACGCCCCAGCCCAAGGATGGAACCGGAGCGGCGGAACCGAGCACCTCGCCGGCATCTGGGTTCGTCGGGTTGATATAGGTGGAGGTCAGGGCGAGGGGGCGGGTCAGGAAGTCCCGGATGAGGGGGGATTCGGCGAGAGAGGCTCCGCGAAGGGTCGGCGTTGAACACAGGACCACGTTGCCGCCGCCGTCGATGACGCTGACGTAGAAACCGCTGAACGTGTTCTCCGAGAAACGGGCTTCGAAGTCGGCGAAGTCGAGCACGCCCGCAAGGCTGCCCCACGCGACGCCGTCGCGAGCCTTGAGGGGAAAGACCAGGATCGCCCACGGCGATCTGGCGGCCGGCAATTCGAGGTTGAAGACGGGCGCCGGTTCGCCGAGCAGCGCTCTCTCCTGTGTCGCCCTGACGAGTTCGGAAAGCAGGCTGACCTCCTGGGGTTGGAGCAGGGGATCGTAGACATAGCTTCCTTCGCCCTCACGGTTGAGGATCTGGAGATACGCAAAGGACGGCCCGGCCTCGCTCGCCATCTCCTCGAGAAAGGACTCGAATGAAGCGACATCATCGGGGTTGGAAACCGCAAGGGCCCGAGCGGTGCTTTCGAGGTAGGTGCTCCGGCTCGAGAAGAAGTGGTCCACCTCGTTGGCCAGGGAGACCGCCTGGCGGTTGAGATAGAGTTTCTCGACGGTGGTCAGGTGCTCGCGGTTGTAGGATGCAAACAGCCAACCGGAGAGTGCAACCGGTAGGACCGTCACCAACACCAGCGTCGCGGCGATGGGATAGGTCAGACTGGATTTGAAGCGTTTCAGAAGGCCCATCTGATCGAGAGAAATATATCACGGCACGGCAGATGGGCACCCGCAACGGGTTGACGATCAGCCGTCGGGAGGTGTCCGAAATGGATCGGAAATCGGCCGCAGGAACCCTCAGGGAGATCGGCCGCCTGCTCGAGATCGCGGGCGAAAACCCGCATCGCGTCCGGGCGTTCGCGGGCGCTTCACGGGCGGTGGAGGCGATTGACGGCGACCTCGCAGAGCTTGTCGCCTCGGGGAAGATCCTCGAGGTAAGGGGAATCGGGAAGGGGACGGCGGCCGTGTTGGAGGATCTCGCTGCCGGCCGGCGGCCGCAGGCCTTGATCGAGGCCGAAGAGCGCGTGCCGCCAGGCGTCAGGGAAATCATGGGCCTGCGCGGACTCGGCCCCAAGAAGGTGCGGACGCTGTGGCGGGATCTCGGAGTGGAGAGCCTGGGAGAGCTCGAGTATGCGTGCCGTGAAAACCGTCTCATCGATCTCAAGGGCTTCGGCCCCGCGAGCCAGGCGGCGGTGCTCGAGGAGGTGGTGTTTCGCAGCCGGGCGGATGAGCGGAGCCTCCTGCACGAGGCATGGTTGGCGGCGGAGACCGCCCGCGATCTGCTTTGCGGGCTTGACCGGGTCATTTCCGTCACGACCGCGGGCGAACTGCGGCGGCGGTGCGAGACCATCGGGGAGCTCGCGTTCGTCGTCGCGATGGACGGTGACGGCGAGGCGGGCCGGGTGGCCGGGGCTCTCGGCGATGCCGAGAAGATCGAGGACGAGATCTGGATCTGCCGCTCCGGCGGAGGCCTCCCTCTGAGGCTGTGGTTCACGACGCCGGAAACAGCAGGCGCGACCCTGATTCGCGCCACCGGCAGCGATGTTTTCCTGGAAGGTCTGTTGGCGCGTGGTGATGGAGCGCTCGCGGGTGACTGCGAGGAGGACGTTTTCGCCGGGCTCGGTCTGAGTTTCATACCACCCGAACTGCGGGAGAGCCGACATTGGTTGGATGAGGCGGTTCGCGGCGTGGTCCCCGATCTTGTCGAGGCCGCCGATCTGCGGGGGGTCCTCCACAACCACACCACCGATTCGGATGGTCTGGCGCCGCTTCACGAGATGGCGGCAGCGGCGGCGGACCGGGGATGGTCGTTCTTCGGCGTCGCCGATCACTCGCCGGCGGCGTTTTATGCCAACGGGGTCGACGCCCGGAGGCTGCGAAATCAATGGGCGCGGGCGGACGCCTGGAACGCGGCCAACCCGGGACTGCGCATCGTCAAGGGTTTGGAGGCCGACATTCTGACCGACGGCCGGCTCGACATCCCGGACGGCTGCGATGGGGGTCTCGACTATGTCGTCGCTTCGATTCACTCGTCGTTCCGTTTGACCGAAGAGGCCCAGACCGAGCGCATTCTGGCCGCCGTGCGCCACCCGGCGTGCCGGGTCCTCGGCCACCCCACGGGCCGGCTTTTGCTGGCGCGACCCGGATACCCTGTGGATCTCGAGCGCGTTCTCGACGGTTGTGCCGAAAACGGCGTCGCGGTGGAGATCAACGCCAGCCCCTATCGCCTCGATCTCGACTGGCGCTGGGCGCGCCGGGCCCTGGACCGCGGGATCAAGCTCGTCATCAGCCCGGACGCCCACTCCGTCGAGGGTCTCGACAACGTCCGATGGGGCGTCGACGTCGCCCGCAAGGCCGGCGCCACCGCGGCCGAGATCGTGAACTGTGGAGACATCGGAGCGTTTCTGGAACGCTGACGTGGTACTTTTGTAGGTGCCCGGAGGGTTGAGACATGGCGGACACGGTGCTCGTGGTGGAGGATGACCCTGCCAACGCGTTGTTGGTCGAGACGATCCTGACCCGCCTGGGCGGGTTCGACGTCATCAGAAGCGATGACGGGGACGAGATCCTCGAGATCGTGACGTCACGCCCGATCAGTGCCGCGCTCATGGATGTCTCGTTGAAGAATACCCGGGTGAGGGGCGCCAAGGTCGACGGCGTCGAGTTGACCCGCCGGATCCGATCGCTTCCGGGAGGCGTCGGGCTGCCCGTCATCCTCCTCACGGCGCATGCGATGAAAGGCGACCGGGAGCGTCTGTTGTTTTCCTCGGGCGCCAACGATTACGTCGCCAAACCCATCGCCGACCAACATGAACTGGTCAGCCTTGTCCGGCAACACATCGAGACGGTTCAAGACTTCGAGGATGATCACGAGTCTTCCTGACGACGAGTCGTTTGGCGACGGTTGGATCGACATCAGCCGGCCGTTGTCCACCCGGACCCCGGTATGGCCGGGCGATCGGGGCTTTGAGCTGCACCAGAAGACCATCGGCGGTTTCCTCGTCTCGGCGACGACTTCAACCTGTCACATCGGCACCCACGTCGATGCTCCCCTCCACCTCGGCGAGACCGGAATCGCGGTTCATGAGATTCCTCTGGGCCGGTTTCTCGGACCGGCGGAGGTCGTGCGATTGCCCGCCGGTTGCGGTGCGGCAGGCTGCATGGATCTCCCCCTGGGTTGGGTCCCCCGGCACCCGAAGATCCTCCTGCGGACGGACAGCCACGGTGTCGACTCGCCGATTGTCGACGGGTTCTCGGCGACCTCGGCCGAGCTGGTGAACTGGCTCGCCGATCACGGTGTGTCCACCCTGGGCATCGATACCCCGTCGGTGGATGTGTTCTCTTCGACCGGGTTCGAGGCCCACCACGCCCTGGCGCGTCGCGGAATGACCTGGATCGAAGGGCTCCATCTCGAAGGAGTCGAGGCCGGCTGCTATCTGTTGCTGGCCCTTCCCTTGCCCGTGCGGGGGATCGACGCTGCCCCGGTCCGGGCGCTCATCAAGAAGATCTCCGGCGGATCCTGCTGAGAAGAGCGGGTCAGCGCCGGCCTCGTCCGCCGTCGAGGGTACCGTCCGGGTCGGCCTCCTGCAGATGCCGAGCGGCTTCTTCCGGGGCCGTCGGGTTGATGGTGTAGCCGGAACCCCATTCGAACCCGGCCCTGCGGCTGATTCGCGGGACCAGCTCGAGGTGCCAGTGATAGTCGTGTTCGATGGTCGACCAGTCGTCGGGGTGGCCGGGTCTCGGGTGTGGGCTCGGTGCGGTGTGGAGCACGAGATTGTAGGGAGGATTCTCGAGCAGCAGTCGGATCCGGCGCAGGAGATCGCGGAGGATCACCGCCAGCCCCCGGAGCTCGGTGTCATCGGCGAGGGCGAAGTCGTGACGGTGGCGCCTCGGCAGAATCCAGGTTTCGAAAGGAAGCGCCGAGGCATAGGGATTGAGAGCGACAAAGGTGTCGGTCTCGATGGCGACCCGGGCGTCGAGTTCGAGCTCCTGATGCACGAGATCGCAGAAAAGGCAGCGTTCCTTGCGGTTGTAGTGTCCGCGGGCCGATCTCAGCTCCTCGGCCACCACGGAGGGGATGATCGGTGTGGCGATGAGCTGGGAGTGGGAGTGGGTCACCGAAGCTCCGGCCTCGGACCCCTGGTTCTTGAAGATCAGAACATAGCGCAGCCGAACGTCCCGTCGAAGATCGACGATTCTGGCCCGCCACGCCTGGAGAACCCGGAGCAATTCGTTGACGGAAAAGTCCGCCATCTCGCGAACTGAATCGGGGCATTCGACGATGACTTCGTGGGCGCCGACGCCGCTGACGCTGTCGTTGAGCCCAACCCCTTCACGGATGACCTCGCCTTCGACCCTCAGGGCGGGGAACTTGTTGGCAAAGACCCTGACCTGCCACCGGGAAGCGCTGTCGTTGTCGATGGGAGGGAGCGAAAAGATCTCGGGCGTGGTCTGGTCTTCGTTCCCGGGCGCGAACGGATCGATCTCGGGAGAAGGAGGCATTGCTCCCTGCTCTGGCACCAGGAACTCGAGCGGTCTCAGCCGCCGTTCCGGGGCGATGATGGCCCAGCGGTTTCTGATCGGACAATAGCGGAGTTCAGACATGACTCACCCCTCGTCTTTCATACGGGCATTTCATCCACGGAGGTGGGTTCGAGGAGGAGAATGGCACCATCGAGCGCGCTCCGCTCGCCGCAGCGGAGATCGAGGCGGGCGGTTTGCCGGCTGTCCCATGGCAGCGAAAGCTCGGCGACCCGTCCGAGGGCACAGTCCGCACCGCAACCGTGACACCCGTCGCCGTCGATGACGATGGTCGTCGGCGAACCCCCCTCTGGTTCGAGTTGGAGCTTCAACCCGACCTCGGCAGCGATCTCGTTCATCGCCCGGTCGCCTTCGATGAGCAGGTGCAACCGGCTCTTGTCGCCCCACAGAGAAAGCCCCCGGATCGGGTGATGGCTTTCGATCTCGATCCGATTGGCGAGGCACCACTCGAAATACGACGTGATGCGGCCGTCGAGTTGGGGCGAGCGCCACCCCATCGCGACCGGAACCTGAATTCGCCTGCTCACGGTCTTCAGCGGTCGATCGAGGCCTCGCGGCGGCTCGATGCCCGCCTGCCGGCACGCATCGGCGAGGTGACGGCGAAAGATCTCGTCATACAGCGGCGCCAGGTCGGTGGGGTTGTCGTCGCCGAGCCACCAGAACCAGTCGGAGGCTTCGGCGACCAGCAGCGATGGTGGATGGGGGGTGCCGTTGTCCTCGAGGGCGTTTCTGACCTCGGCCAGCAGCCGCCAGGCCGCGGTCTTCTCCGGGTGGCCGATCCAGGTGGCGAAGATCCCGTTGATCCAGGAGCCGGGACGGAGAGTGTCCAGAACACCGGGATTCGAGGTCCCGGCCAGGGCCGTGAGAGTCTCGGGTTGGAGTGCGTCGCCGGTGTCGACAAGGGCCGTCATGAGCTCGCGGAGAAAGCGGCCTCCCCCATCCGGATAGTGGAGCCAGGCATTTTCGCCATCGAGGGCGAGAACGATGGTGGCGTCCTGCGGGAGCGTTCGACCGAGGCTCGAGAGCTCGTCGACCAGCGCGCGGGCGGCGCGGGCCTCGTCATCCCAGGTGCCGTAGCGAAAGCCGATGGCGTCGGACAGGGCGCGATCCCGGAAGAATAGAACCGGGCTCGCCTCGGCGAGGGTCCAGGGTCGGTAGAGTTCCTCGCGGGCCGGATTGCCGTTGCGAAGGGGGACCCCGAGGCTTTTCTCGAGGATGCCCTCATCGGCGACCAGCCATTCGATGCCGGCGTCCGCGTAGATGGCGAGGGCCTCGGTGGAGACCGAACCCTCGGGCGGCCAGCACCCGTGAACGTCAAGACCGGCGGACCGCATCAGCGCCAGACCCTGTTCGAGCTGCCAGACCGCGTCCTGGGGATACTTGAACGGGGGGACCTCCGGGGCCGGGTGGGGCGCCCAGCTATCGACGACAATCTCGGTGTCGGCAAGCAACGGCATGATCGGGTGCGCGTACGGGCTGGTGGAAATTTCGACGCCGGGGAGGCGGGCGAGCTTCCGCCAGAGATCGATGAGTTCACCCGGTTGCGCCCGAAGCCAGGACATGACGGTGGCGTGGTCGGTCGGCGAAAACCCGCGGCCCCGAGACACCAGCCCCTTGAGCCTTTCGTCCCGCCACGCCTGCTCCCCAGCTTGCGCGATCACGAAGAGCACCTGCAGGTCGCGCAGATCCCCGGGGCCGAACGCCGCCGAGGGGCGGGGTCTGTCCCCTGAGACCTCGCGGCGGCGGGCGAGTTCGGCCAGCCGCGGATATCGCTTCAGCTGCCGTGGCGTGACGTGAAAACCCCAGGAAACGAGCAGCTCGCGTTGCTCCTCGGTGAGGTCGCCGGCCGCTGTGGTCAATGCATCGATGACCGGATCCTCGACCGTGCCGTCGCGATAGGCCATGAGCTGTTCGAGGAGGGTCGGAACGATGTTGACGACCTGTCCGCGACCGCCGGCGTCGATGATCGCGCTGGCGAGGGTGCGATAGGCGCCGCCGGCGTGCAACGCCGCCCACGGGGCGTGGGACACCCTGTCGGCAGTCCGGTACGACGGCTGGTGCAGGTGCCAGAGAAAGCTCAGCTTCGCCATTTGAGGATGATCTAGTCGTCGGAGGCGTGCGACGGGCTGCGATCGAAGCGGCTGTCCATGGAGAGGTCTTCGTACTCGTCCTCGGTGGCGAACTGGCTGACATCGTCGTTGCCGCACATCTCGCAGATCGCTTCCTTGGTGATGCCGTCTTTCCACTCGAAGACGTAAACCGGGCTCTCGCATTCAAGGCAGATGAGATAGTCGGGAGTCATGTGGTTACCGCCATAGGTCGCACCCTACCACACCACCGGCCTCGAGACCGCACCGGCTGAGTGCTTGTCCCCATCAGTCGATCTTGATCCCGAGTAGATTCGCGAGTTCATGCCGGTCAAAGACGCGCAGGACGTCTTCGGTCGGGGCGACGACGGTTTCCATGAGCTCGAGTTTGGAGCGGATGAGGTCGTCGATGCGCTCCTCGACCGAGTCTCGGGTGACCAGCTTGAAGACCTGGACGAACTTCTTCTGGCCGATGCGATGGACGCGGTCGGTTGCCTGATTCTCCTTGGCCGGATTCCACCACCGGTCGTAGTGGATGACCACCGACGCGCCGGTGAGATCGATCCCGACACCACCGGCCAGCAGACTCGCGAGCAGGACGCGCTCGTGCTGCTCCGAGTTGAAGCGGCGGACGACGCGTCCCCGGTCTCCGGTTGATCCAGTGAGCTTGAGGTGCGGAATCCGTCGTCGGTCCAGATAGGCCGAGAGGTAGTCGATCATGGTGACGTACTGGGAAAAGACGACCACGCTGCAGTCGCCGGCGAGGGCCTCGTCGAGGATCTGATCCAAGACATCGATCTTCCCCGAGTTGGCGCTTGACGAAAGGCTTTCATCGACGAGAGCCGGATGGTCGCAGACCTGCTTGAGACGAGTGAGAAGCGCGAAGATGTGGATATAGGGGACGGTGGATGTCGGGTCCGCGAGACTGTTCGCGATCTCCTGTGTGCCAAGCTCGCGGATGGTTTCATAGAGTTCGCGCTGTTTGCGGGTCATCCAGCAGAACCGGATGTCCTCGACCTTGTCGGGAAGATCGGCAAGAACCTGGTCCTTGATCCGCCTCAGGGTGAGAACCGAAAGTCGCTGGCGAAGAAGGTGGAGCTGGTGGTGGGTCGGGTTACGGTGTTTGGCCCGAAAGTCTCGTTCCGACCCGAGATAGCCGGGGAGGATGAGGTCGACCACCGACCAGAGCTCGGTGAGGCGGTTCTCCAGGGGGGTGCCCGAAAGGGCGATGCGGAAGATCGCGGGGATTTTCCGTGCCGCCCGGGCGGCCTTGGTTCTGGAGTTCTTGATGCGCTGAGCCTCGTCGAAGACCGCCACCTCCCAGATCCGATCCTGGAGCTCGTCAGCCGAGCGAAAGAGGATGTCGTAGGTGGTGAGCACCACCACTCCGCCGTCGATCCCCTCCAGCGACCGGCCCGGCCCGTGGTAAAGGTGGACCTCGAGATCGGGGGCATAGCGGCGAAGCAGGGTGTGCCAGTGTTCGAGAACGCCTCGCGGGCAGACCACGAGCAGCCCTTCGGATCGTCGGATTTGGTGGACCAGGCAGAGCAGGCCCATGACCTGGTGGGTCTTCCCGAGCCCCATGTCGTCGGCGAGGAGGGCCCCGATGCCCGCGAGATAGCGATTCCAGAGCCACGCCACGCCTTCGCGCTGGTACGGGCGGAGACGGGATTTGAGACCGGGGGGATCGGGGCACTCCGGCGCCGATCGTCCCTGGAGGAGATCTGCGAGGGAAACGAGGCCGTCGTCGCCGCTGGTGATCGGGAGCCCGGTCTCGGCGACCAGGCGGATCAGAGCGATCCTCGTACCCAGGAGTCCATTGGTCTGCGCCCTTTTGGGGAGCCTGAAGCCGGCCTCCTCGAAGAGATCGAGATCGGGCGCCCGAACAATGGCGTCGCCGATCCGGGTGAAGCCCTGGTCGAGGAGTTCGTAGCCCTGAGCCCAATCGAGGGCGGAGCCGGCGGCCTTGAACATCGGCCGGATGCGGACCCTGCCGTTGGGTGTGAGCTCGGCCTCGAGCGAGACCGGCTTTGGGGCGATGGGTTGTCTGAACTTGGCGAGTTGTCCCTGGGGGAGGTACCACGGGTGCTGCAGCAGCTGGGGGTGATCGAGGTTGAGAAAGCGGAGCGCGTCGTTGCCGTTGAGAACCTGTTTGCCGCGCCGGTGGAATGGAACCAGCGGTGTGGCCGGATCGAGGACGCGGCAGAGATGATTTGCGATCCGCGCCCAGCGGCCGAAGATGTGGCCTTCCAGAGCCGAGCCGCGCAGAACCTTTCCGGTGCCGAGACGATAACCCGGCTCGAGGGTGATGCCGGACTCGTTCCACGATGAGATGAGAACCGGGTGAAGCCGGGCCTCGGAGAGTTCGAGGTTGCTGAGATCTCCGGAGAGCTTGATCCCCGGCAGCGACCGCAGCAGCGGCAGGGCGGACGGCAGCAGGGTGGCGCTGAAGACCACCACGCGACGGCCGCCGGAGGGCAGAATGATGTGGATCTCGACCTCGTGGCCCGAGACCCGGGCGGTGGCGGCGCCGGTCTTCTGCAGGGAGAGTTGGAGCTCGAGGGCCGAGCGGAGATCGTGACCGGTGAGATGGCTCAGATCGAGGCGCTCCGCCGTCGCCCGGCCGGGGGCGATGAACGGGTGGCGGGAATTGGCCCGCCAGGCGGCGCCGGGACCGAGCCGTTGCATCGTGGGCCGGACATCGAGCCACTGGAGAAGAGTGGCGACGGCGTGCGCGCACGGATCGTCCTGATCCTCGCACACGGTGCACCGGCAGCGGGTGAAAGGGCCTCCGGTGTCGGTGATACGGACGGTGCAGACCGGCTGCGAGAGCTCGGATTCGAGGCCTTCGCCGGTCCAGACGATCCGGATGACTCGCCGCTCCTGGTAGAGGTGGTAGCCGCGTTCAGCGGTCCCGCGGGGAAGATCGCCGAGGATCTGACCGCTCTTGATGTGGAAGAGACCGGCCGGCGTCGATGGAGAACCGGCATGATGAGGGTCGCGAGTCATAGCCACTCATCATATCAAAGACGGGGTCGAGACACGACCCCGTCAATGATGAACTTTGAATGATGAATTTTGAATTACATCGCAACGTCGCAGCGCTACACCATCGCAAGAGCATCCGGGGCTGATGCGATGAAATTAAGAATTCAAAATTAAGAATTGAGAATTTCGTCAGTCGATGGTCAGCCGGGTGTCGGCGCAGACAAAGAGCACGTCGTTGAGTTCGGGATGACGCTCGAGGAGTTCGGGCCCCTTGGATGTCAGTCGCGGCATGGTGAACCCAAGAATGACGAGATCAGCCGATGCGGATTGACTGGCGACGAGCTGCCCGAAATCCACTTCGGCGTCGGTCGGGAAGATCTTGACGTTGCGGGAGCTCACGGGAATTCGGCCGGTGGCCAGCGTCTCTTCGATCTTGGCTTCCTCGCCGGCGGCGCGCTCCTCGGGGGCGGCGACCAGGATCTCGATCTCGGCATGATTCCAATCGGGATGGCCGAGCAGGATGTACGCGAGGAGGATCATCAGGCTCGCGTTCTTGTAATCGTGCCAGGTGAGCCAGATGTGGATCCGATCGCGGTTGCCGAAGAAGACATCACTGTGGCGCAGCACCAGAATATCCATCTCGGTCGCGGCGGCGAAGAGACTGCCGTCCTGGACCTCTTGGAGGACCTCGGGCGGGTCGTGTTTGGAAAACTCGAAGAGAACGACGTTGTTCTCCATGCCCGAGATCCCGGGCACCTGAAGGCTCTGGGCAAGGGCCGAATTCATCGACGGGCTGATGATCGTGTCGACAAACACCCCACCCGCCCGATCGTGCGCCAGTTTGACCAGTTTCTTCATGATCTTCGTTGACTCGTTGAACGTCTCCGGATTGAGGAGCCCGGAGATGTAATGGAGATAGGTCCCGACGGCGTGGCGGTGGCACAACCAGGCCATCAACTGGAGCGGCGAAGCGCGATCGAAGGTCCGGCCGTCAACCATGATGATGCTCGGCCGCCACTGATCCGCCGCCGACTCGGACCCCATGCTCTGGAGTCCGATCTGCATCTGGCGGGTGGCCTGGACCATCACCGCCCGGAAGATCGCCCCGAGATCGTCGCCGTCGGCGGTCCTCGAAGCTCGAATGAAACGGTACAGAATCGCGATGGCGACGATCGCCAGCAGCGCGAAAAACGGGTCCATTTGGAACATCAGAAGCAGACACCCGACGGCGCCGAGAAGGCTCAGGTACCAACGCGAGTGGAAGGTCGGACGATAGCTCGGCCGGGCCGCGAAGTGTTCGAGGAAGGAGATGGCGCAAAGGGATCCGTAGGTGACCATGAAGAACATCGAGATGATCCGGGCGACAAAGTCGACATTGCCCGCGGCGACGAAGGTGATGGCGATGATGCCGGTGATGATGGTGGCGTTGCGCGGTTCGTTGGCGCTGCCCGTGCCGCGACCGAGGAAATCGGTGATGGAACGCCAGCGCACCACCCGGTCGTTGGCGATGGCCTGGAGGGTCCGTGGGGCCACCAGCACCGAACCGACGGCTGACGAGATGGTGGCGCACGCGAGACCAATGGGAATGATCGGGCCCCAGAGGGCGATCTGGCCCATGATGAGTTGGTCCGCAGCCATCGACTCGGGAGACGCGGAGGCGGCGAGCTTGACGACGATCAGGATGTAGACCACCATCCCCGCGAGGGTCGCGGACAGGGTCCCGAGGGGGATTGATTTTCGCGGATTGGCGAGGTCGCCGGAGAGCCCGACGCCGGCGGTCATGCCGGTAAATGCCGGAAAAACAATGGCGAAGACCACGAAGAAACCGTCGGCATCGGCCACTTTCGTCAGCAGCGAGATTCCCTGCGGCGCATCCTCCAAAGGAGGGCCGAGAAAGAAGAGAAGCAGTGAGACTGCGAGCACGGCGGCGATGAGGTAGAGCCCGAAGACGCCGGCGTCGGCGCCTCGGATCACCATGAGAGCGAGCAGCAGGATGACGAACGGCAACGAGACGATTCGCGGGTCGAAGATGAGCCCGGTCAGGTTCTCGAACCACGGCGCCAATGGCCGAAAGGCTTCGGCGAAGGCGATCGAGTAGAAAGCGACCGAGATCGACTGGGAGAGATAGAGTGCGACACCGATGGTTGCGCCGATCGTGGTTCCGAATGAGCGGGAGATGATGAAGTACTCGCCACCGCCTTCGACCCGGCGGTTGGTGGCGATCTCGGAAATCGCCAACGCGGTCGGGACGGTGACGGCGTGGCCGATGAGGATGATGAGGAAGGCGCCGAGGAGACCGACGTTGGCGACGGCGTAGCCAAAACGGAGAAAGAGGACCGCGCCGAGGATGGTGCTGATGGCGGCGAGGAAGACCGGGGCGGTGCCGAAACCGTGTCCGGATGAATGGGTTGCGCTGGTCGTCACTTGGCAATCATACTCTGCGTCCGCGTCCGCGTCTGGTGTCAACGGCCGCTGTTCCGGACGATGCCCTCGACACCGGCCTTCTGGGCCGCCGTGACGCTGTTGCGTCCCGGCGACCCAGCGTCGCACCATCGGCGTGGTCGCGCGTGGGTTGATTGGGAGGGCTGCGACCACGCCGATGGCACGCCGACGGCCTGCCTCGTAGCCGGGAGAGTAGACCGCATGGCGCTCCCCGAGGGAGTGCCGATGCGGGTTGGTTCCGTCGTCCGCGAAACGCGGGCGTTACAAAGGGCGCTGCGATGTTTGTAGCGCCGGCGTCTCGCCGGCGATGGTGGTGTACCGACGCGGGTGAGTTCTATCGCCCACGGATACGGATACGGCCACTGTCCCGGTCGCTGCCGTTGTTCCGGACCATGCTCTCGGCACCGGCCTTCTGGGACCCTGGGACGCTTTCGCGTCCCAGGGTCCCAGCGTCGCGCCATCGGCGTGGTCGCACGTGGGTTGATTGGAGGGGCTGCGATCACGCCGATGGCGCGCCGGCGGCCTACTTCTGCGCCGGGAGAGCAGACCTCATCGTGCCTCCCGGGGGAGCCCGGTATGACATTGTGCGGGGCGTGACGCGTTGCCGGTTGGTCGATCCGGCACAATGTCAAACCCGGCACCCCGATGGGGCGTGGTTTTCCGCGTGCCTCGTAATGGCCGCGGGACCCCGATACACCGTGGATCGGAGTCTTCGATGGCATGCGGACCGGCGCGCTCATTGGCGCGTGCCTGGCTCTCATTTTCGTCCGACGAAAATGGTGCCTGGCACCGCTCGGGTACTTCGTCGACAGAATCAAGCTCGGTAGAGCGCTGTAAAGCACTGAAATTAATTACTGTTGAGTCAAATCTTATAATGAAGAACTAAATTCCTCTGTTTTTAGACTTGACAAATAGACGCGCAGATACTACATTGTGCTTGCGTGTGAAATTGATAAGGAGGTACTCACAATGAGAAACATGATTCGTTGGCAACCCATCAACCGCCCCGCGAACTGGAACACCGGTTTGGACCGACTCTTCAACGAGTTCATGGGCCATTCCATCCGTAAGATGGAGGAAGAGACCGCGGCCTGTGCGTGGACGCCCGCCGTCAACATCCTCGAGAAAGAAGAAGGCATCGTCATCACCGCCGATCTCCCAGGCCTCAAGGCCGAAGACGTCGAGGTCACCATCGACAACGGCGTGCTCACCCTCAAGGGCGAGCGTACTCTCGAGGAGATCGCCGAAGGCGAAACCTACCACCGGGTCGAACGCTGCTACGGGACGTTCGAACGCAGTTTCTCGGTTCCGAACTCCGTCGACACCAAGAAGATCGAGGCCCGTTTCGTCAACGGCGAGATGACTCTCACTCTCCCCAAGCGCGACGAGTCCAAGCCGCGTTCGGTGAAGATCAAGGTCGCGACCGCTTAAGACTCGCGGCCGTCCGTCTCCGTTTAATTCACGACTCGGCACGAGAAGACCCCGGAATCCTCCGGGGTCTTTTCTTGACTCCGTCAGCCGCAGCAGACAGCTCACGGATGCTTCGGTTTAGAGATTGCTCTCCACGAACGTCCAGTTGACAAAGCCCCAGAAGTCCTGGAGGTACTTAGCCCGAGCGTTCCTGAAGTCGATATAGTAGGCGTGCTCCCAGACATCGCAGGTCAACAACGGGGTTGCACCGCCGCGCAGTGGAGTGTCGGCGTTGCCGGTGGTGGTGATCGCCAGCGATCCGTCGGCGTTCTGCACGAGCCATGCCCAGCCCGATCCGAACTGGCCGACGGCTGCTTTGTTGAAGGCCTCCTTGAAGGCGTCCAGGCTGCCGAAGGCCTCCCTGATGCGGGCTTCGAACGCGGAGCTGGGGGCGCTTCCTCCGCCACCCTTGAGGCAGTTCCAGTAGAAGGTGTGGTTCCAGACCTGGGCGGCGTTGTTGAAGACGCCTCCGTCGGTTGTCTTGATGAGTTCCTCGAGAGAGGCGCTTTCCCGGGGAGTCCCGGCCGTCAGATTGTTGAGGTTGTCGACGTAGGCCTTGTGGTGTTTGCCGTGATGGTAGTCAAGGGTTTCGGCGGAGAGGAACGGTTCAAGGTCGTTGGGGCCAAAGGGGAGTTGTGGGAGTTCGTATGCCATCTCTTCCTCCTAGGTTGCGTGATCGCGCACATTGTACGTCAATCGATCGCGAGGACCACAGTGACAATTGAATCGAAATCAAGACTGGCTGTCGAAAAGGGAAGGGTTGCGGGCGCGGATCTCGCGGGCCTTTTCGAGCCCGCCGGAGAGGGCGGCCGGAACTTCGGCGGCCGGGCAGATGGCGTTGAATCCACACCAGGCGCAGAGGATTCCCGGTCGTGGTTCGAACTCGGTCGCCGATTTGACCTCGGCCGCAAGCTGGCGAAAACGGTCAAGGAGCTCGCCCGCCCGAGTACTGTCGACGGACTGCCAACTGGTGCTCTCGTGGCGGAGGTAGTGGTAACCGGCGAGGGCCTGGTTCTCGTCGTTGTTTTTCATGGCGCATGCCGCGTAGAGGGGCGCTTGGAGCCCTTCCGAAAACTCCGAATCGTCTCCCTCCTTCTTGGATGTTTTGTAGTCGACGACAAACAGCCGGCCGTTCTCGGTCCGACCGATTCGGTCGGCGAATCCCGTGAAGATGATGTCGTCGGCGAGTCTGAAACTCAACCGTTGCTCGAGGGCGATGGTCGTCGAACGATCCTTGCTGAAGGTGCTGCGGTGGAACTTTTCGATGAGCTCACGAGCGGTGACGAGATAGGAGTCGGCCTCATCGCTGCAGCGGATGACGGTGATCTCGCCGCTGAGCCCGGCCGTCCAGCGATCGGCCAACAACTTGAGGGCGGCGTCGAGAGTCGGGCTTTCCCGTTTCTCGCGTTCTTCGTAAATCCACTCCAGGACATCGTGGACGATGGAGCCCAGATACGACTCGATGGAGCGAAAGGCCTCGTTGAGACCCTTCAGATAGCGATAGCGATAGCGGAGCGGACACTGGTAGAAGCTCTTGATTCGGGAAAACGAATATTGATTGTGCGGAGTCGGGCCGCGGCCGCTTTCTGACATCGAAGGAGTGTAGCGCAGCTCCTCGATGGTGGCCGCATCGGGCGGTGAGTCGAGATACTTGACGATCTCGGGTTCGATGCCCTGCTCGCGCAGCAACTGCAGCGCCTGCCGGGACTTCGATCAACCGGGGTTGTGATACATGACGACGTTCATGGTGAACACCTCCGAGAATGGCTGAAGGATAGCAACACCATCGGGTCGGTTGGGTCAGCGCCCGATGCCGAGCTCGTCGATCTCCACCCAACCGGCGGTGATCTCGGAACGGGCCCGCTCGAGGATCTCGCGGAGATCGGTGTCCCGGCCCAAAGCGGCGAAACTGGGATTGAGCCTGACATCGATGACCCCGGATCCGAGGTCGAAGGCGTAGACCTTGCCGCTGAAGCTGAGGTCGTGAACTTCCCGCGCGATCCGCAGCATCGCTTCGGCGACATCGATTTCTACCGCGGCGATGACGAAGTCCGGTTCGGCCTCGAGCAGGCCGGGATCGGCGCCGACGAGGAGAAGCCCCGCGTCATGGGCCGCCGCCAGAATCTGGGATTCGACCCGGTCGGTGGAGTAGAGCGCGACCTCGACCCCGGCGGCGGTCAGCTGCCACGGCCCTTCCAGTCCTTCCGCCGGGATGACTTCGGCGGCGGGGTGAATCGACCGGAAACCCGCGGCGAAACCGGCCTCGAGGAGCTCCAGCCATGGCCGCCCCGCGCCGCGGAGCAGACCGATGTCGGTCCCGTCGGTCACGGCGGCCGCCACCGTACCGGCAAGGTATCCCGCCTCTTCGGGAGTGAAGGTCACGCTGCCGACGTTGGCGCTGTAGATCTCACCGGGGATGATCACGAAATCGGTGTCGGGGAAGGCGGCGGCCTCGGTGTAGACCAGTGACTCGACCTCCGGGCCGACACAGAAGACGAGATCGACCCGGTCCTGGGCGAGAGCCCGGAGACGAGAGCGCTGGTCGGCCGTCCCGATGGCGCGCGAACGGGAAATATCGGCGTCGAGTTCCGCCGCGATGAGCCCGAGCCCGCGCTCGGCTGCCTTTTCCCAGCGTCCGCTCAGGGTGACGGAAGTGAGAAGACGGACCCGAAACTCCTTTTCCGGCGATGGTTTCTCCGGCGTGCACGAAACCGCCGGGAGGCTCAGAGCGGCGAGTGCTCCGATTGTGGTCAGCGTAGAAACGACTCGCACAGCCTTTCAACAATACACCGTTTACTGTTGCGGTACTATTTGCTCATGGATCTCCACCAACTCGTCGCGGATCTCGATGAACTCCTGGATGCCGATGCCGTGCGGGACTACTGTCCCAACGGGCTGCAGGTCGAGGGCACGAGCGATGTGCAGCGGGTCGTGACCGCTGTTTCGGCATCGCGGGCGTTGTTCACCCGGGCCATCGACCGCGGTGCCGACGCCGTCATCGTCCACCATGGTCTGCTGTGGAATGGGAGCGAGCCGCCGCGGTTGGTGGGCTCGTTCCGCGAGAGGGTACGGCTGCTGCTGGCCAACGACGTGTCGCTCATCGCGTATCACCTCCCTCTCGACCGGCACCTGGAGTTGGGGAACGCCGCGCAGCTCGCCCGGCTTCTCGGGCTCAGCGAACTCGAACCGTTTGCCGAGCACCAGGGAGTATCGGCCGGCGTCTGCGGTGTTTTTCCCGAGCCGGTGGAGGCCGTCGAGTTCTTCTCGGCGGTTGCCGAGGTCACCGATCGCGAGCCCCAGGTTTTCGAGGGCAACCGGCGGCTCATCTCCTCGGTGGGGATCGTCACCGGGGCCGCGGAACGCGAGTACAACCAGGCGGTGGCGGCGGGTCTCGACGCCTACATCACCGGCGAGGCCACGGAGTGGGTCCTCCACCAGGCAGCCGAGGATGGGGTCCACTACATCGCTGCGGGACACTATGCAACCGAGCGTTTCGGTGTGCGGGCGCTGGGGCGGTGGCTCGCCGACCGGCATGGGCTCGAGGTCGAGTACATCGAGATGCCGAATCCCGTTTGAGGGCGGGGCCGCGCGGATTGAAACGCAAGGGCGCGAGGGACGCAAGGCATCCCAGCGCCGAGCCAATAGCACTCAGACATCAGCTCTCAGCCCCATCGCAGCCCAATCCGCTGGAATCAGCGTTGCAATGGGATTTGACGCCAAAAAGCTGACTGTTTGGTTCTTTGCGTCCCTAGCGCCCTTGCGGTTCAACCTCGAATGCCCGGGCGATCTCACTCCGCCAAACGTGTTCGACGCGTTCGAAGACCGCACCCCAGGCGAAGGTCGCGAGGGCTTCAGGCATGGTCGAGGCCGGATCGCCGAGGCGCGGGGCGGCGAGAGCCCGTCGGAGACCGGTTTCGAGCCGGTCGACAAAGGCGGGGAGTTCGGCCTCGACCGGGGTGTCGATGGAGGCCATCGGGGGAAGCGCGACGAGTTCCAGGGCGTCGCCGAGTCGGGGCGCGAGTTCTTCGACGATGCCGGGAAGGTCGGTGGCGACCAACCGGCAGCCGCAGGCCAGTGCCTCGACGAGCACCAACGGGAGGCCCTCGTAGAACGACGGCAGAACGCACACGGACGATCGGCGCATGAGGTCTGCGAGGTCACCCTGGGCGAGCTGGCCGTGGATCTCGACCCTCGGCCTCATGGCGTTCATTCGATGCCTCAGAACCGCGGCCTCGGCGCCCGATCCGCCGCCGGCGATGTGCAACACGAGATCCGGGCGAGTGGCCGTCAGTCTCTCGAAGGCGTCGAGGAGCTGCGGCAGCCCCTTGGCGTTGCTGAACTTGCCGATGTAGAGCAGCGCCGGCGCAGGGTTCGGATCGCGGCCGCGGGGGTGGAAGAGGTCATCGCGGTATCCCGCCCCGACGACGTGGACCCTGTCTTCGCCGATGGCGAGACATCGACAGAGGGCCTGCGCGTGACCCCGGTGGAGCACAAAGAAGGCATCGTTGCGGGCGCACCCGGTGCGGACCTCGTCGGCGAGTCCGGGAACCGATTCCATCTGCCGCAGCCCGGTGGCGTGACAATGGGTGACGATCGGGGTGCTCGGGGCGAGATCCCTCAGCAGCGATGACACGAGCCACACATGATGGGAGTGGATGATCCGGGGCTCAAAATCGGCGATGGCCCCTGCGAGGTGGTTGCGCCAGGCATCGCGATAGACCGAGATCTGCCCATCGGTCATGGCGCTGAAGACCGTGCTCGGGTAGGGCATGACATCGCTCATCCCCGGCACGGGAAACGGCAGCTCGGCGCCGCCGAAACCCAGCGGGTGGACCGCGTCGGGAGCGAGTCCTCCCACATCCGGCCGCGAATCACCCTTCGGCACGCCCACCACCACCCGTTGTTCCCAGCCGGCGGCCGATGCCTGGCGGACGATGGCGTCGAGGGTGATGCCGCTGCCGGTCAGGGATGGGCGCTGGGTGAGGATGTGCAGCACGCGCATGGTCGGCTATCGTAACGTGGAATCTCGAACACGGGTGCCCGGGTTGTGCAATGGGAGGAGTCGGCCATGGAAAAGACCCGCGACGAGCTGCTCGGATTCTGGTTCGGCGACGCTGACGACGATGTCGAGGCGGGACAGGCTCAAGCCGCCCTGTGGTGGGGGAAGAGCGCCGAGACCGACGATCTCATCGCGGGCCGCTTCGGTCAGGCGGCTTCGGCGGCCGCCGCCGGCACCCTCGACCATTGGACGGGATCTCCGAGAGGCCGGTTGGCGCTGATCCTCCTGCTCGACCAGATGCCGAGGGTCATCCACCGGGGCGCTCCGGGGGCTTTCGCTCAGGACGGCAGGGCGCGTCGCGTCGCCGCAAGAGGGCTTGAATCGGGCGTTGACCGGCTCCTGCGGCCCATCGAGAGGGTCTTCTTCTATCTTCCCTTCGAACACTCCGAGGACGCTCGGGACCAGGAACGGAGCGTCGAGCTTTACAGGAAGCTCGTAGCTGAGGTGCCCGAAAAATGGAGAGAGGCCTTTGATGGCTATCTCGATTTCGCTGTGCGTCACGAGGTGATCATCGACAGATTCGGTCGGTTCCCGCACCGCAACGCCATCCTCGGACGCGAGTCGACCCCAGAGGAGATTGAATTCCTCAAGGAGCCGGGGTCGGGGTTTTAGACCGTGGTGCTTTCGGTTCCGGCCTTCTGGGTCGCTGTGACGCTTGAGCGTCACGACGACCCAGCGTCGCACCATCGGCGTGGTCACTCGTGGGTTGATTGGAATGGCTGCGACCACGCCGATGCCACGCCGGCGGCCTGCCTCGAGGCCGGGAAAACCAGGGTGTGGCGCGCTTCCCGGGGGAGCCCGGCATGGACCTTGTGCGGGGCGCGACACGCCGCCGTGAGGTTCTTCTGGCACAAAGCCATGCCCGGCACCCCGCCGGGGCGCGATCTTCCGCGTGCTCTGTCTCGGTTTCGGATTCACATCAGGGTGGGCGGGCGTTGTGGGGGCGGGCTTCCAGCCTGCCCGTCAGTATTGTTGAAGTAGGCCTGGTGTTTCCGGGAGAGTGCGGGGTATTGGGCGATGTGGACTCCCGGTTGCTGCCCCGGTCACGGCCCCGGTTACGGCCAAGGGCACGGGAACGAGCACGGACGCGGGAATGACCGGGCTATACTTCCACCATGACCGAAACACCCACCGACGAAACCGCTTGTCCGCTCTGCGACGGGACCGGATGGATCCTCGTCGAGGAGAACGGAGTGGAGATGGCGCGGCACTGCGAGTGCGCCGAAGTGCGTCTCCGCGAAAGGGCGCTGGCCCGCGCCGGGATCCCGGATCGCTACCGCCACTGCACCCTCGATGACTTCGATTTGTGGAACCCGGAGGATCCGACCCTGGGCAAGGCGCTGCGCGTGGTGCAGGAGTTTGTCGACCTCTACCCGAACCTCGACAAGGGACTCGTGCTCATGGGGCCGGTGGGGACCGGCAAGACCCACCTCGCGGTCGCCGCGCTGCAGCAGATCCTCAGCGAGAAGCGCCCGCCGGTGCACGGCCGGTTCGCCGATTTCACCTCGCTGGTGCTCGAAATCCAGATGACCTTCGATGGTTCCGGCAGCAGCCGTGAAATTCTCCGGCCGCTGGTCGACTGTGATGTCCTGGTGCTCGACGAGCTCGGCGCCGGCAAGACGACGCCGTGGGTGATGGATCTCCTCTACTACCTCGTCAACACCCGCTATCTCGAGAATCGACTGACCATCTTCACCACCAACTATTCGGATTTTCCCAAGAAATCCGGGGAGGAGAGTCTGACCGATCGGGTGTCACAGCGGATCCGGTCGCGACTGTGGGAGATGTGCCGTCGAATCGAGCTTCGTGGGCGGGACTATCGCGCCGAGCGTCTCGCCGCTCGCGAAGGGGGATTGAACCATTGATCAGGACGACGTGGATTCTCCTGCTCGCCATTTCGGCGGGCTGTGCATCGACCGCACCTGTGCCGCCGTCCGCAGCGCCTAAGACGCCCGCTGCGACGCCGGTTCCCGCTGAGGGGCCCGTGGCGCCGGCGCCGACACCGACCCCGATTCCCACCGGACCGGTTCCGCACCCGGGCGGCTCCGAGCTCGGCGGCGCTCCGATCCGCGTGCTCCTTGCGAAAACGACCGGCTCGGTGAGTTTCCCCCAGCCGGGTCGAGCCTATCGGGCCACCGCCGGGGACACGGCGATCTGGCTTTGGGGTCCGCTCGAGATCAGCGCGTCGACCCAGCCCGCCTGGCAGGTGGGCGCATGGTCGAGTCCGGCAGCCGCCGCAGCGGTGGCCCGGGCGCTGGAGAACCGCCTCGGTCCGGGCGTCGTTGTTCGCGAGGAGCCTGCCCCCGCGGGCCTGACGAGAGTGCGGGTAAGTTGGCCCGAGGATGAGCCGGCCGACGCCAAGGCCCGGCTCGCGGCGGCGGGCCATGGGGATGCGTTCCGCGCCGCCGGCGCCGGGGCGGTGCTGATCACGGGCGCCGGTGGTTCCTTCGAGAGTTCCAAGGAGATCGTTCTCATCCCGGCTGGCGACTGGGCGACGGCCTTCGGTGGGCGATCGTATCGGGGGAGGTTCCGACTCGGAAGCGGTCACGAAGGGCTGGTGGTCATCAACGAGCTCCCGATGGAGGAGTATCTCCGCGGCGTGGTGCCGGTTGAAATGGGCCCCTATCAGTTTCCCGAGCTCGAGGCCCTCAAGGCGCAGGCGGTCGCGGCCCGGACCTATGCCGTGGCTCATCTCGGCGACCATGACGACGAGGGTTGGGACATCTGCGCGACTCCTGCGTGTCAGGCCTACCACGGCGCCGGCGCCGAGCACTCGCTGTCGGATCGTGCGGTCGAGGAGACCGCGGGGATCATCCTCATCCACGGCGGCCGGCCCATCGACGCCATGTACACCTCGACCTGTGGCGGCCACACCGAGGACTCTTCCGAGCTGTTCTCGGGCCGCGGTTTCTCCTATCTCTCGGGTGTTGCATGCGTCTGGGACCGGCCGATTCTCCTCACCGGCGATGGCTGGGTCGAACCGATCGGCGAGCTCGGTGCATTTCGCAGGCTTCTCGCCCGTCGCGCGCTCGGGCTCGGCGGCGACGAGGGTTCCCCGGTCGATGTTCTTCCCCGGGTGGCAAAGCTCTGCGATGGCGAGATCCTGCCGCTGCCGAAGGACCCAAATCTGGCCGCGTGGATCGAGGCCCTGATGGCCGCGGCGGGACTCGACGGGACGAGCCCCCTGGTCGGTGGTGAAGGGGCCGAACGTCTGACTCGACTCGCGGACGTCTTCGAGATTCCGCTGCCGCCGACGACCCCCGAGGAATGGCGCGATGAGTGGTTCCTCGAAGCCGTCGCGGCGGTTCTTGAACTCCAGGGGCTCATCAAGAGCGACAGCGGTGAAATCGTGCCTCACCCAGACGGCGCGGCCATCTACCCGCGAAGGTCCGACGCGTCCGAGCCGCTGCCGCAGCCTCTTCCGCTCATCTGGCGGTGGGGTGGCAGCTACGGCGGCGCTTCGGAGCTTCAGGTGCTGCCGGGCGCCACCCTCGAACGCTATCGTCTCGGCGAGCGGGTCCTGGCGTTGGTGGTGGTGCAGTCCGGTGGGGGCGGCGAAGCCGATCGCCGATCGGCGTGGCGCGGCTGGCGACGCGAGCGAAGTTGGCAGGAACTCGAGGCGAGCCTCGGAGAACCGAATCTCGAGCGTCTGGAGATCGTTCGTCGGGCGGGTTCGGGCCGGGTCGTGACCCTGGCGGTCATCGACCGCGACGGCAATCGTCGGCTCATCGAGGGATTCGATGTCCGGCGCGCCCTCGATCTCCCGGAAACCCTCTTCGAGATGCACGAAAGAACTCTCCCCAATGGCGACCGGGTCGTTCATTTCCTCGGTCGAGGTTGGGGGCACGGGGTCGGGTTGTGCCAGAACGGCGCTTTTGGATTGGCGCGTTCGGGGATGACCTATGACGCGATTCTGCGGCACTATTACACCGGGGTCGATCTCGCGAGCTGGCGCCGGCCCTAGGAGCCTGCACCGCATAGAATCGGCGGCGCCTTTCGGGCGGCATTTGGCCCGATTTTCGCCTGTTTCTTGGCCCATACCACCAGTATGAACCGGCGAGACAGGCGAAAATCGGCCTCAAATGACTCTCCGAAATCCATCCACCATCTATGCGGTGCAGGCTCCCAGCCCCGCGGGTCGGGCGCCCGGGCTGACGTAGAATGGGTGCGGTCATCGAGGGTGACGAACCGGAGGTAGGTGTGGATTTCGAATTGACGCAAGACCAGCTCTCGATCCGGGACATGGTGCGCGATTTCGCGGGTCGGGAGATCGCGCCCAACGCCCTCCTCTGGGATCGCGAACAGCGGTTTCCCCGCGAGCTTTTTTCCCAGCTCGGCGAACTCGGCCTGCTCGGTGTCTTGATGCCGGAGGAGTACGGCGGCTCGGGTCTCGGTTATGTCGAGTATGTCTTGATTCTCGAAGAGATCGGGGCGGCGGACGGTGGGGTCGGTCTCGGAGTGGCGGCGCACAACTCACTCTGCACCAACCACCTTTTTCTCTTCGGTTCGCAGGATCTCAAGGCGCGATACCTGCCCAAGCTCGCAGCGGGCGAGTGGATCGGGGCCTGGGGTCTGACCGAGGCCGAAGCCGGATCGGACGCCGGGGGAACCCGGACGACCGCGGTTCGCGATGGCGACACGTGGGTTCTCAACGGCTCGAAGAACTTCATCACCCACGCCACGGTCGGTTCGGCCGCGGTGGTCGTGGCGCGGACCTCCAAGGCCGCCGGGCACCACGGGATCTCGGCGTTCTTTGTTCCCTTCGATCGCCCGGGTGTCGGCCCCGGCAAGAAGGAGGACAAGCTCGGGATGCGCTGTTCGGACACCTCGTCGCTCATCTTCGAGGACTGCCGGGTGCCGGCCGACCATCTCCTCGGTCGTGAGGGAGAGGGGTTCATCCAGGCCATGAAGGTCCTCGATGGGGGCAGGATCTCCATCGCCGCGCTCTCCCTCGGGATCGCTCGCGGCGCCCTCGATGCGAGCATCGAGTACTCCGGGGTGAGACAACAGTTCGGCAAGCCGATATCGTCGTTCCAACTCATCCGCGCCAAGCTGGCCGATATGGCAACCCGGGTCGACGCCGCGCGTCTGCTGACCATGCGTGCGGCCGCGCTCAAAGACCGCGGTCAGAACGTGACCCTGGAGTCTTCCATGGCCAAGGTCTACGCTTCGGAGACCGCGGTCAAGGTCGGCGAGGAAGCGGTCCAGATTCACGGCGGTTACGGCTATACCACCGACTACCCGGTCGAGCGCGCGTGGCGGGACGCCAAGCTCTGCACCATCGGCGAGGGCACCTCGGAAATCCAACGAATGGTCATCGCCCGCGAGATTCTGGGCCGCGGTTGAAATTCGTCCACCTTGCGTGGCCCCGGTCACCCGCCCCGGGTGGGAACATCCATGAGGATCGTCGGGGTCCTGGGTCAATGCGAGGCCGCCGGCGGTGAGCACGAACAGGGAGAGCGAGACATGGACAAACCAAAACTGGATCACATCGGCATCGCCGTCGAGTCCCTCGCCGAGGGGGTGAAGTTCTACACCGCCCTCGGGCTCGAGCTGGAGGGTGTCGAAGAGGTCGCCGCGCAGGGAGTCAAGGTGGGTTTCCTTCCGGTGGGGGATCCCCGCATCGAGCTGCTCGAGCCCACCGGTGGGTCGTCGCCCATCGCCAGGCATCTCGAGAATCGCGGCCCCGGGCTGCACCACATCTGCCTGCGGGTCGCGGATATTCGGGCTGCGATGGCCTCATTGGCCGAACAGGGTTACCGGCTGCTCTCAGATGAGCCGCAGGAGGGCGCCCACGGCTGCCTCGTGTGTTTTGTCCATCCGAAATCGACCGGGGGCGTGCTCTTGGAGCTGTCCGAGCCAACAGAGGCGAGCCATGTCGGTTGACGATTTCGAAATCCCGACCATCGAGGTCGGGACGCTGGTGGTGGTCCACTGCACCAACCCGAGGGAGAAACACTGGGGGCTTCTCATCAGGATGGACGAGCTCGGCGTGGTTCTGCGCGGGCTCGATCTCGAATCCGTCGAGGACTGGCTGGCGCAGGAGCGGAGCGGCGGCGACCCCCTGATCACTCCGTCGACCTTTTTCCTTCCCACCCACCGGGTGATCCGGCTCGATCTCGATGAGAGCGGACCGGTGGTGACCGGCTATGGTGACCGCTTTGCTCGAGAGTGCGAGCGAGACGTTCGCAGAGCGCTCATCGGAGACCGCCACCACGAGAAGGCGAACTGAGATGCCGCGTCGCATCGCAATCGCGGCCGCGGCCGTGGCCTGTGTCGTCGGGGCGCTGAGTTGGACCCATCGCGCCTCCGCTCAATACGGAAGCCAGGTCGATGTCGACGCGGTGGTCGTGCCGGTCACGGTTCGCGACGCCAAGGGCAGGGTGGTCAAGGGCGTCGACCCGAACAAGTTTCAGCTTCTCGTCGACGGGTACGCGGTGCCGATCCGCGATCTCCACCTCGAGAACGATCTTCCCATCAGCCTCGGTTTCATCCTCGACACATCGGGTTCCATGGCCGGCCGCAAGCTCGAAGGCAGCCGTAACCTGATCATGGCGTTTCTCGCCGAACGTCGACAGGAGGATCAGCTCGCGTTGTGGACCTTCGGCAACGACGCCGTCGTCGAGAGATTCCCTTTCGGGATGGGGTGGTATCTCCTGCCGCGCATGCTCGAGACCATCAAACCGTGGAGCACCACCGCGCTCTACGACATGGTGCTCCGGGTGCCCGAGGCCATGGAAAAGGCCGATCACCACCGGCGCGCCGCCATCCTTCTCACCGATGGCGTCGACAACGCCTCGTTGATCACCGCCGGCGAAGCCACCGAGATCGCCCGGGGTCTCGAAACTCCGATCTATGTCCTCGGCGTCGAACCCCCCCCCCCCGGAAGCTGACGCAGCCGGACCTTCATACGAGGAGATTCTGACCCTCATCGCGGATGGCTCCGGTGGGCTCTATCGCAGAATCCCCCGCGCCGAGGACATGCCGGAGGTCGCCCGGACGCTGCTCGATGAGCTCTCATCCCGTTACATCCTCACCTTCACCACATCGGGTGTCGGCCAGCGCAAGTGGCGGCCCATCGAGGTCAGGATCGAGGGACACCAGGCGGTGACGAGGACCGGCTACGTCGGAACCTTGCCGTAAGACGTGAGACGTGAGACGTGAGGTGTTGCAACGTCTGACGTTTAACGTCTAACGTCTAACGTCTAACGTCTAACTCCTCACTCCTAACCCCTAACCCCTGAGCTCCCGAGATCACATTCTCGGCGGTCCGAGCTGTACTACAATGTACGGGTTGAACTTGAAATCGTATTCCGAAAACCACCGAAACGGGACGCGTGTGGAGGTCAAGATGCGCAGAGTGTTTCTGATGATGGCCGCTTGCTGTGTTCTGGCAAGTCCCGCCCTTGCGGGTGGGGGCGTCGATCTGTACCTCGGTTATGGGGATGTCGTGGATGGCGAGTGGGAGCTGGGCCTCGGTGCGCGTCTCAGCCTCGGTGGGACCCACTGGATGTTCGACGCTGCCGCCACCGGGTACCAGACGGTGGAGGGCGCCACGATTTTCGATGCGACCGAGGCCGATGAAATCGATGTCAAATATCGGGTATTCGATCTCGGCGTGCGCTACCTCTTCTATGACGGCCACAAGGTTCGTCCCTATGTCGGCGCCGGTCTGAGCTACGCCCAGGTCAGCGCCGTCAACATGCGCATTGACAGCGGACTCGGGCTTTACGGGTTGGCCGGTCTTCGGGTCGGAAAACCGACGGGGATCAACTTCATGGGTGAGCTCATCTACCGTTGGGCCGATGTTCAGGGAAGTACTGGTTTCGGCGACGAGAGAGACATCACCGTCGGCGGGCTCGGGCTCCAGGTCGGCCTCTCGTTCGTTTTCCGCTGAGCCGCGCGCCCGGACGATCCGAGGCGTTCGCGGAGCTGATCCGCAGCGCGCCCCGTGCGTCTCGGTGTTCGCGCCGGCCACCGCCGCGGCCAAACCGGCACCGCGGTCGTCATGGCGCCGACCCGGTTCACCAGCAGGCTTTGCGTCGAGCAAGGCCTGTTTGTGAAAAGGGGTAGAATCTCCTCGAAGATGAAGGAGTTGAGATGCCCCTGAACGATATCCGAGCCCGGGCGGCGGCCGCTCTTGCCGAGGCGCTCGAAGCCGAATTCGACTACCGACCCGATGAGGTGATCCTCGAAGTCGCGCCCAAGAGAGACATGGGCGATCTCGCCTGGCCCGGCGCTCTTCCTCTCGCCAGGGTGCTCAAACGGGCCCCGAGGCAGATCGCCGAAGCCGTTGCCGCCCGCGCCGTATGGCCGGCCGAGATCGCCAAGGTCGAGATCGCCGGTCCCGGCTTCCTCAACCTCTGGCTCGACCGGCGCGAGGTCCTGGCCAGAGCGCTTCGGCACGACTCGGGCGCCGATCAGGACGATGCGGGTAAGATCGTGGTGGAGCACACCAACATCAATCCGAACAAGGCGGCCCACATCGGCCACCTGCGAAACGCCGTCCTCGGCGATATTCTGGTCCGCTGTCTCCGCCATCTCGGCAACGAAGTGGAGACGCAGAACTACATCGACGACACCGGCGTCCAGGTCGCGGATATCGTCGTTGGGATGCTCTACCTGCCCGAGGCCGAACTGGCGCAGGCGCTCGGCGTCGAGACCGTTCGTCGCGACGAGTTGGTGGCCATGGCCCTCGAGCGGGACCCGGGCGGGGTGCCGGTGGCGTCGACCACCGATTTCGACGATTTCTGTTGGGCCCTCTATCCGCGGGTGACGGCCCGCTATGCCGAGGACGAGGCGTTCAAGACCCATCGCGCCGAGGTTCTTCATGCGGTCGAGGCGGGTCATGGGGATCTCGAGCTCGACCAGGCGATCCAGCTCTTTCGCGGCGCGGTCATCGGCGGCGAACACTGTCCGCGACGAGTCGTATCGCGACTCGCCGGTGCGGTGGCCGACGCCAACGTGCGTTGCCACCTCGCAACCATGGCTCGGCTCGGGGTCGGATACGATGTCCTCCCTCACGAGTCGGACATCCTCCAGCTCGGGTTCTGGAGCCGCGCGTTCGATCTCCTCAGGGCGGCGAGCGCGATCCGGCTCGAGGACCAGGGCAAGAACAAGGGCTGCTGGGTCATGTCCCTCGCCGAGAGCCCCGAGTTTGCCGACATGGACGACCCGGACAAGATTCTCGTGCGCTCGAACGGAACCGTGACCTACACCGGCAAGGACATCGCCTATCAGCTCTGGAAGCTCGGTCTGCTCGTCGATCTCGACGGTTCGCGGCATGATTTCGGCTACCGTCCATATGCCGGCTGGAGGCAACCGGGTCCGGCGGCGCCGGTGAGCTACATCGACGGCGACACCCTTCTCGCGACCACCACCTCCGACACCGGTGAGCGTCTCGCCGGCCGCTGCTACGGAGCGGCGTCCAGGGTCTTCAACGTGATCGATGTCCGCCAGTCCTATCCCCAGAAGGTGGTCAAGGAGGCGGTGCGGGTGCTCGGTCATCCGGAGGCTGCCGATGCATCGGTGCACTTCGCCTACGAGATGGTGGCTTTGACCCCGGCGGCGGTCAAGGTCATCGAGGAACGCAGCGGCGAATCGTTCGGCCTCAGCGACGAGGAGATGTCGAAGCCCTACGTCGAGATGTCGGGCCGGCGGGGGATCGGCGTTCGCGCCGACGAGTTCCTCGATGTGCTCGTCGAAGCGGCCGAAGATGCCGTCGTCGGTCGTTTCTCGGGCGACGACGCCCCTGCGGATGCCGCGGACCGGGCGCGCGCCATCGCCGTCGGAGCTCTGCGGTATCTCATGGCGCGCCAGTCCCGAAATCGGGTCCTCGCCTTCGACTTCGACGAGGCCCTGGCCTTCGAGGGCGACACCGGGCCCTATCTCCAGTACTCGGCAGTCCGGGCGGGCAAGATCTTTGCCAAGTTGATGACGCGGCGCGGCGAGGGCCGGTTCGCCGCCGATGAACTCGATCGGCTCGGCGAGGTCGAAATCCCCGACGATCTCTGGGGCCTGGTGCTGGAGTGCGCTCGCCGCCGCGAGGTCGTGGCCCAGGCCGTCGCCGTTCTCGAATTCTCGCTCCTCGCGCAACACGTCCACAATCTCGCCCAGCTCTTCCACCGCCTCTACCATTCGAACCCGGTGGTCCCGGAAGAGGACGAGACGCTGCGGGCGCTCCGTCGAGCGGTCTTTACCGTCTTCGTCGACGAGATGCACGTGCTTTTGGAGGAGCTTCTCGGAATCCCGATCCCCGAGGAAATGTAGAGTCGTCGCTTCAAGCAACGGTCATGTTCCCTGTATGATTGTCTGTGGATGGAGTCATGAACGACGACGCACTCAGAGATCTCTTCGACCGTCTCACAAAACAGATCCTCGGTCTCATCGCCAAGACCTCCGACCCCGTGGCGCACAGGGCGACGGCGGTCGCGCTGCTGCACCACAAGGTGCCCGGGGTCTCCTGGACCGGGTTCTATTTCCTGCGTGGCGAAGACCTCGTGGTCGAGGCCTATCAGGGCCCGGTGGCGTGCCTCGTGCTCGAACGCCACATGGGGGTGTGCTGGGCGGGGATCGACCGCAATGAGACTCTCGTGGTGGAAGACGTCGAGAAATTTCCCGGCCACATCGCGTGCGACTCACGAAGTCGGTCGGAGGTCGTGGTGCCGGTTCGCGACGGCGATGGCAGGGCCGTCGGCGTCCTCGACGTCGATTCGCACCTTCCAGGCCACTTTTCCGAGATCCACCGCGAAGGCTACGAGTCCATCGTCCGTCTTCTCGAGGGGAAATGGACGTCCGAGACCGTGGGCGATCGGCGCCGGGAGAGACGAAGCCGGAAGTGATCGTGGGCATCGCGCGCATCGTCAGATTCGCGGTCGCCGTCCTGGCCGCAGCGACGATCTTGGTCATCGTCCTCATCGCCTGCAGCGCGGCCGACTTCAGTCTCCCCGCGAGGTCGGCTCCGGGAGGGAACGTCTGAAGACCACGACGGATCGACTCCATCCCCAGTCAATCACCTCGGCTGTTTCGAAGCCGTTGTCGAGTAACCAGGTTTCCAGCTCCGGCGCCTGTTCCAACCGATCACGATAGAGCGCCACCCGTTGGGAGCCCGGAACAACACGCTTGAGATCGGCGAGACCCGGGGACGCCCCGAGCTCGCGCACCCGCGTGCCCTTTGGCAGGTACAACCTGGAACCGTAAGCCCATGCCTGGGAAAGGGAAACGATCGAAACATCGGGATCGGCGGCCATGGATTCCGCCGCTTCAACCGCGGCCATGGATTTCTCGAAGACGAACGTGGGGATGGTGATCCCGAAGAAGAGCGAGAGAACCATCAGGACCACCACGGCGCGCCGGCGACCCAGTCTCCACCAGCCGCAGGCCGCTCCGGCAACGGCGATGGCGACAAAAGGGATGATTCCCTGGAGGTAGCGCATGTCCTTGTGGTGAATCAGGGACAGCGCGAGCAAGGGGAGGGCCGAATAGATGATCGGTGCGCGAAGCCGACGGTAGGTGTTCAGACCGAAGAACATCGGCAGCACAGTCAAGGGCAGCCACTTCGGCAATCGCCAGAAATACCAGTGCCAGGGTTGGATCCCCACCAGCGACGAACTCTCCTTGTCGACGAGGATGTACTCCGTGAACTCGACAAGACTCGAAAACGGCCGTCCCCAGGTCAGCCAGTCCCAGAAACCGACGGTCACCAGCGTGATGGCCGAAAACCCGAGACCCAGCGCGATCCCGAGGCGAAGCTTTTCTGTGGGTTTGGATTGCCCGACGAGGAGAATTGCAGCCAGGGGAAGCAAGAAAATCGCCTCGCTGTATCTGCAGGTGAATGCAACTCCCATCGCAGCTCCGGCGGCCAAGTATCCGAAGATCGGTCGCCTGGCCCGACAGATCAGAACGACGGCGACAAGAACACATGTCGTCGACGCCGTCCGCGGATAGACCGTGCTGCCATATCCCAGCGGGATCCAGTGGAAGGCGTAGAGCGAAGCGGCCAGGGTTGCCGCCCACCCGTCGTTCAGCCACCGGAGGCCCAGAATATAGACCAGAACGATATTGACCGAAGCGAGGGCGATGAAGGGGAAGGTCGCGATCCAGCACAGGTGGCGGACCGACTCGATTCCCAAGAACGACGCCAGGAAGAGAACCGGGCTGATGACCACATCCGAAATGAAGAGGTTTCGAAGATCCCACGGGATGTATCCGTGGCCGAGGGCCCGCATGAAACCGGCCTGGACGATCTCGACGTCGTCACCCGAATGAAAGCCGAAAAACTGAAGGCTGAACCACAGCCTCAGGAGGGTTGAGAGCACCACTGTCGACGCGAGGACCGCTCGCTCCCGAGGTCCAGGATAGAGCCCTTCAAGCGCCGCCGAACTCACTATTCTCGGAATCTCGACTCTCCTTGCCGGATTGTGACCGGGCCAGAGTATTGCCGACCGCAGCAGAATACAAACCCGCCGGCCCGATGGCTTGGCAAAGCGAGTGGTGAGGGGTAGGATGCCGAGGCAGTGCGGGAATTCACAATCTCCCGCATGGAGGCTCTCATGGCAGGCAATCTCCGTGGTCGTCACTTCCTCAAACTCCTCGATTTCAGCCCGGCCGAGATCCGCGATCTCCTCGAGCTTTCGGCGACTCTCAAGGCGAACAAACGAGCCGGTATCCGCGGTCGGACCCTCGAAGGCAAGAGCATCGCGCTCATCTTCGAAAAGCCGTCGACGCGGACCCGGTGCGCCTTCACCGTCGCCTGCATCGACGAGGGCGCCCACCCGGAGTATCTCGGAAAGGGCGATATCCAACTCGGCAAGAAGGAAACCGTTGCGGACACCGCGAGGGTGCTCGGCCGGATGTTCGACGGGATCGAGTTCCGCGGCTTCTCCCACGACACGGTGGAGACCCTGGCCGAGTATGCCGGCGTACCCGTGTGGAACGGGCTCACCGACACCTGGCACCCAACCCAGATCCTCGCCGATCTTCTGACGGTGAGGGAGGAGTTCGGTCGCCTCGAGGGCCTGGCGCTGGCCTATGTCGGCGACGGCCGGAACAACATGGCCAACTCCCTCATGGTGGGTTGCGCCAAGGTCGGGATGGATGTCCGGATCGTGGCTCCCGAGTCGCTCCACCCGGAGAAGGGGCTGGTCGCCCGTATTCGGGAGATCTGCGCCGGAACCGGCGGCAAGGTCACGGTGACCGCCGATGTGGCCGCGGGTGTTGATGGCGCACACGCGGTCTACACCGATGTCTGGGCGTCCATGGGCGAGGAAGCGCTCATCGCCGAACGGGCGGCGCTGTTGAAGCCCTACAAGGTGACCCCGGAGATGATGGCGGCCACCGGAAGACGGGAGGCGATCTTCCTCCATTGCCTGCCGGCGTTCCACAACCTCGAAACCGAGGTCGCCAGACAGTTCCCCGATATCCGCGAGGTCTCGGACGAGGTCTTTGAAGGGCCGCAATCTCGAGTCTTCGACGAGGCGGAGAATCGCCTCCACACCATCAAGGCAGTCATGGTCGCGACCCTCGGTCGCTGATCCTCACGAGGTCCACAACGATGCGACGAATTCTGATCCTCGGGGCCGGTCGGTCGGCCCCATTTCTCATCCGGCGTCTCCTTGAATCCGCCGCCATCCACGACTGGCAGGTGACCGTAGCCGATCGCGATCTCGATCTCGCCGAAGCGAGGATTGCCGGCCATCCCAACGGCCGCGCCATCGCCCTCGATGCTTCGGACGAGCAGCAGATGGCGGCTTGGATCGGCACCGCCGACGTGGTGGTCAACATCCTCGCTCCCGCCTTCCAGGGAAGAGTGGCGCGGCTCTGCGTCGAGGCCGGTGTCCACATGGTCTCGGTCTCCTACCTCCAGAAAGAGACCCAGAACCTGGATTCGTGGGCGCGCGAGCGGGGGGTCCTTCTTCTCGCCGAGATGGGTCTCGACCCTGGCATCGACCACATGATGGCGGCAGAGGCGGTTCGAAACACCATCGCGGCAGGCGGTGTGGTGCAGTCATTCCGTTCGTTCGGCAGTGGTGTGCCCGCCCCCGACTCACTCTCGAATCCTCTGCAATACCTGGTGACCTGGAACCCGTGGAACGTGGCGACCTCAGGTGGTGCGGGTGCGCAGTACCTGCAGGACGGCCGGATCCGGATCGTGCCCCAGGGTCGGCTCTTCCTCCAGACCTGGCCGGTGGATGTGGACGGTGTCGGCCGCCTCGAAGGGTACCCGAACCGAGATTCGCTCTCGTACCTGGAACACTTCGGTCTCGATGGAGTCCACACGATGATCCGAGGGACCCTCCGCCATCCGGGTTTTTGTGAGACCTGGTCGAAGGTCGTCAAACTCGGGCTGACCAACGACACCATCCACATCCCGCACCTCGGCGATCGATCGCCGCGCGAGGTGGTGGAGATGTTTCTGCCCATTCCCGTCCCGCCGGAGCGGGTGGAAGCAGCGGCTACCCTTTTCCTCGAGCTCAACCCAACCGGCCGGCAGATGGAGAATCTCCGTTTTCTCGGCCTCTTCGACGACGAGCCCACCGGATGCGCCGGCGACACGGCCGCCGCCATGTTGTCCCATCTGCTCGAGACCCGGTTGGCGCCGCTGCCCGAGTCCCGCGATATGGTGATCATCGTCCACGAAATGGAAGTCGAATATCCGGACAGCGACCGGGCATCGGAACGCCAGACCTTCACCATGGTCGAGTATGGAGTGCCGGTCGGGATGTCGGCCATGGCAAGGACCGTCGGACTGCCCGCTGCCATCGCCGTGGAGATGGTGTTAACGGGTGAGATCGAACTGCGTGGCTGCCTTCTGCCGAGCCACCCGGAAATCTGCGATTCGATCCTCGCGCGGCTGCGCGCCGAGGGTCTCGAGTTCACGGAGAGAATAGAGCCGATGTGAGATCGGCGGCACCGTCCGCGAAAGGGGATTCAGAATGAAGAAAGTCGTCGTCTTCGGGGCCGGCCTGGTGGTGCGCGCCCACGTCCGCTATTTGCTCGAACACGGATTCGCCGTCACGGTCGCCAGCCGTACGGTTTCCAAGGCAACAGAGATCATCGATGGGCACCCGAACGGCACCCCTCTAGCCTATGACATCACCACCGAGCCCGAAAAGCTCGCTGAGATCATTGCCGAGCACGACGTTGCCGTCAGTCTTCTGCCATGGCAGTACCACCCGCAGGTGGCGCGAGCCTGCCTCGATGAGGGCAAGCACATGGTCACCACCTCGTACGTCAAGGACGAGATGATGGCCCTCGACAAAGAGGCGAAGGAAAAGGGGATCATCCTCATCAACGAGCTCGGTGTCGATCCCGGCATCGATCACATGACCGCCATGAGGGTCATCGACCGTGTCCACGCCGAGGGTGGCGAAATCACCACCTTTCAGTCCTACTGCGGTGGGCTGCCGGCCCCCGAGGCCAACGACAATCCCTACGGTTACAAGTTCTCGTGGAGTCCGCGCGGCGTGCTCCTCGCCGGACTCAACAATGCACGGTACAAGCGTTTCGGTGAAGTGGTCGAGGTGCCCGGCCGCGAGCTCTTTGATCACACCTGGAAGGTTGATGTTGACCTCGAAGGCGTCCGGACCGAGCTCGAGGGATATCCCAACCGTGACTCCATGCCCTACCAAGAGGTCTACGGCATTCGCCCGCGTGATGTCATGTTCCGCGGCACCCTTCGCAACCCCGGTTGGTGCGGTTCAATGAAGCAGGTTGCCCGACTCGGCTGGCTCGGCACCGAGGCCATGGGCGGCATCGAGGGAAAGACCTACGCCGACGTCACCGCCAGCCTCGCCGGCGCCGACGACACCACCGACCTCAAGCACCATGTGGCGGCACATCTCGGGATCGACGCCGACGGCCCAGAGATCGCCAATATGGAGTGGCTCGGGCTGCTCGGCTCGGATCCTTTGCCCGGACCCAAAGCGCCGGTGGACATCCTCACCGCCCGGATGCTCGAGAAGATGTCATACGCCAAGGGTGAGCGGGACATGCTGGTGCTTCAGCACACTTTCATGGCCGAGTACCCGGATCGCAGAGAGCACATCACCTCGACCATGATCGACTTTGGGATCCCGGGTGGCGACTCATCCATGAACCGTACGGTGGGCCTGCCCGCGGCGGTGGGTGTCCGTTTCATCCTCGAAGGCCGGTTCACTCAACCGGGGGTGATTGTTCCCGTGATGCGGGAGTTCTACGAGCCTGCGATCGCGGAGCTCGAACGTCTCGGAATCGAGTTCACCGAACGGGTTGAGGTCGCCAAAACATAGTCTCCCAGTATGTTTTACGACATTTGACATGGGTCCTATCAGTCCCATTTTCTTAACTTTAACGGCATTTTTCCGCAGATTTTCAGCCGCTGCTGTTTGACCCCTGTTTATTTCAGGAACTATTGTCGCTAGAGTTGCGTAGAGAGCTGAAAATAAGGAGGCATACCATGTGTGCTCAAGAGAGAAAAATCCGAATTGGAATGACGATGACGATTCTCGTTCTCGCCCTCACCACGCTGGCGGGTGTCGAGGCGGTGGCGCAGGACGGCGTCGAGGTGAACTTCAAAGCTCGAGCGATCCAGAGATTGAACATCGAACGAGCAGCGTCCGACATCCTCGATATCCGCGTCGACCGCTGGTCGACCGAGGCCGAGCGGGATGCTCTCGTCAAGGTCCTCGAATCCCAGGGCAACCACGCCCTCGCCACGGCCCTGACCGATCAGAAAGAGACCGGATTTGCCAGGTTCGATCCCAGAGGCGGTAGAGGGCCGGGACGGGACCCCCGGAAGTCGACCATCCGCTACGCCAACGAGATCGTGCGGGACGACACCAGAGAGGTCATCCTGATCACCAACGTCTACATCGGATACGGTTCCAACGCGCAGGCCGCCGACGGTGCGAAGCTGTCCGAGTATCCGCTTTCGTTTATTCTGCTCAAGTTCCACAAGGACGATAACGGCGCCTGGCAGAAGGGCGTCGGCAGACTGTTCGTCGGAGCGAAGGTCAGGTACGACCACGTCGGCAGCAAGTTCACCATTGACGAGTTCCCGAGCGATCCGGTTTATCTCAAGGACGTCACGATCAAATAGCCCCGGTTTCGGCGGGCGTTGCCCCGATTTCAACCGACGCGTGCCGGAGACGGCGCGCGTCGGTTTTCCGTTTCCGAGGCGGTCATTTGCGGATATCCCGCACTTCTCACCGGGTTTCGTCGCGAGGTCGGCGAGGTGCAGTGCCCAGCTGGGTTTTCGATCCGAGGGGCGCGCAGGCGTACTTGACAGTACGTCGAGCACCCGGAGGTGAGAGCCCAGCTGGGTGCCATCGCCGGCCGCAGCAGACAGCTGGTGAGAAGTGCGGCTATCACTGCGGCGCTGCGGCGAATGCGACGCCTGCTATCCTCCACTGCCGTGAACGATGCTCTCCGCCACCGCGAACTCATGATCTCGGGCGCCATCGACCGGGCGATTCTCCACCTCGGTGCGCCGGCTGCGTTGGCGGCACTGCTCCAGGCCGGGTTCCTCGTCGTGGATACCTTCTGGCTCGGCAGGGTCGGCGCCGTCGCCATCGCCGCCGCCTCGACCGCCGGCTTTGTCATGTGGCTGGCTCAGACCCTGGGCGAGGGGGCGGCCAACGGCTCCGGAGCGGTGCTCGCCAACGCAGTGGGCGCCGATGACGAAACGGGCGCCGGACGATCCGCAGCGGCGGGGCAGGCGCTGGCGGTCTGGGGATCGGCGGTGGTTTCCAGCCTCGGCCTGGCAGGCGCGAACGCGGTCTTCGTGTTCATGGGCACCGCCGGCGACGTCAGCGCGGCCGGCATCCGCTATCTCTGGGTGATTCTCCTCGGGATGCCCGCCTACTTCATCTTCAGCTGGTTGTCGGCCGCGTTCCGCGCCACCGGCGATGCTCGGACCCCGCTCAATCTCCTGGCCATCGCCGCGGCGGTCAATCTCGTCGTCGACCCGGTGCTCATTTTCGGCCTCGGACCGGTCCCCGCTCTCGGTGTCACCGGAGCTGCGCTGGCGACGGTTGCGGCGTGGTTCATTTCGGCCGCCTGGGGCTGGGTGCTCCTCGGTCGAATGGGTCTTCGCCCGCTGGTGAGAGACCTTCTCCGGCCCCCGAGGAGGGAAGTCTGGCTGGCCCTCAAGGTCGGGGTTCCCCTCGGTTTCGAGGGGGCGTTCTTCTCGGTGATCTACATCTTCCTCACCAAGGTCACCACGGATTTTGGAACCCCCGCGGTCGCCGCGCTCGGAGTCGGCCACAAGCTTGAGCTGCTGAATTACTTCGTCTGCGCCGGCATGGGCGCCGCGGCAACCACGCTGGTCGGGCAGAACCTCGGCGCAGGCAATCCGATGAGGGCCGCCCGAGCGACCTGGAGGACACTCTTTCTGACGTGTCTTCCGGTTGGTGCGGTGACCCTGGTGTTGGTGATGTTCCCCGGTCAAGCGGTCGCCGTCTTCAACGCCGATCCCGAGGTCGTCAGCGCCGGAACGACCTATGTTCTCTTCGCCTGCCTGAGCCAGCTCTTCATGGCCGTTGAAGTGGTCTGCGTCTCCGCCTTCGCGGGCGCCCAGTGGACGGCGATCCCCGCCGCAGTGGAAATGGGTTTGACCGCTGCGCGGGTTCCCGTCGCCATGATTCTGGTCGGCTTCGGTTTCGGGGTTGAAGGAGTGTGGATCGCGATCGCGGGAAGCACCATCCTCAAGGGGACCCTCCTCGGGTTTCTCTTTCTGGCGCGGCACGGCCGGGGCTGATGAGCTGATTTCTGCCGCGGCGGGGAGAGCTCAGGGTCGGAGTCGACGGCTGCTGCCGTCTCCCCGGAGCCGAGGAGGATGCAACCGGCGATCGAGCTGCGAGTCATAGAGCGATTGCGGCACCAGATCGGCGCCCGCCCCACGGCCCTCGACGTGATCATCGGGGAGGGCGTGGCTGTGGCCGGGAGTCTCCACCAGGTTGTCGGTGCCGCTGGTCCCGATGACATAGCCCCAGCCGAACTGAGCGGTTCTGATGAGCTTCTTGATGCCGAGATCGACCTGCCACCCTTCGGTGTCGCCCCGGGTGTTCCAGAGAACCGATTGGGTGGTGCCAAAACCGTGATCGGCGTGGAATCGATCCGTGGCCTCGATGGCATCGTCATCGAGGACCATCGAATCGATGAGGTTGCCGGGGCTGAGGTGCATGTGGAAATCCACCGGAAAGCGGCCGTTGATCGCGGTTGACCGGAGGATGACGTTTCCGGTGGCGACGATGAGAGCGGTGGTGTAGTTGTGGCGGGCGTCGATGGAGGTGCAGCTCGTCAAGAGGTTGTCGCTGCCCTGGATCGAAAAGTGGTATCCGTTGCCGCCGGCCCCGTGGTACTGGGATCGGCGGAGATCGACATCTTCGACGGTGATCGAGCGGGCGAAACGGATTCGCAGACCGGTGGAGAGGAAGTGGTGTGAGTGGTTTTCCCAGTGACGGAAGCTGCTGACGTTGCGGACCCAACCATTGACCACGTGGTTGATCTCGATGACGGAGGATGCGTGCGCCTCATAGGCGCCGGTTCCGGGGACATCCCAATCATCATCGCCCATGGATCCGTAGGTGATCTCTTTCATTCCGATGGACAGGTTTTCGACGGCGACCTCGTCGATATGTGGGAGGGTCCGCGTGATCCTGGCGTTGTCGCGAATGAGGAGTGGATATCTCGTGGGAATGTCGATCACCACGCTGCCGTCGCCGACCTCGATGATCTGGCGGTAGAAGGTCACGCCGCCGAGGCCGGTGGAAGTCCAGACGCCGGTCATGTCGTGCTCTTCGATGAACTCGGGAGTCGCGTCGGCACGCACGACCACCCAGTCCCCGACGGCGAAGTCGCCGCCCTCGACGGAGAGGACGGTCTCCATTTCGGCAACATCGGCGGTCAGGGGGTACGACGGCTCGCCGGCGGGCTGCCACCACGTGAAGTCCCGATCCCGGACGCTGCGCGGCGCCAGGCGAATGACGTTTCTTTCCCGCATCGAGGTCTCGGTGTTGAAGACAAAGGTGTGATCGGGGCCCTCCCCGCGCAGGATCACTCCCGGCGTGTCGATGAAGAGTGCGGCCTTGTCATCGGGCGTCTGCGGGCGAACGCGATAGGTTCCGGTGGGGAGGTAGACCACGCCTCCACCGTGTCTGCCGGCAAAGTAGATGGCCTCTTGAATGGCCTCGGTGCTGTCGGATGTTCCGCCGGGATCCGCCGAATACGGTGGTTCGGTGACATCGATGACCAGCCGCGAAGATCGAGACGGCGTGGGCAACGGTCGCTCGCCGCGGTGATATCCCGCATAGGAGAAATCGTGGAGAAAACGACCTTCCGCGTCGCGATCTCCCGGCGCCCAATTCTCGGGATAGAGAACGGAGCGCCACGGGGGGCCGGCCGAGACCGTCGTCGCCAAGGTGACGAGGACCGCGGCCGCGGTAAAAAGACGTAATCTCATCTCGATCCGGATCGTACACCAGCCCGATGGACAGACGCACAACCACGATTGATTTTTACCCAACCATCACAACGTGCGGCGAGATCGCGTACAATGCTCCGGCATCAACGGAGGTACAACGATGATTGACAGAATCCAGGAACTCCTCGGCGACCAGGCGTCGCTCCTCGACTATCGGTGCACTGGCATCGCCCAGGACCAGCTCCACCTTCCAGGCTCCGATTTCATCGACCGGGTCATGGCGCAGACCGATCGCAACCCGCAGGTCCTGCGTTCGCTCCAGTCGCTTTACGACCACGGGCGCGCAGCCGGGACCGGCTATGTCTCGATCCTTCCCGTCGACCAGGGCATCGAGCATTCCGGCGCCGCGTCCTTTGCCCCCAACCCGATCTACTTCGACCCCGAGAACATCGTCAGGCTCGCCATCGAGGGCGGCTGCAACGCCGTCGCCTCGACCCTCGGCGTGCTCGGCTCCATGTCGCGAAAGTACGCGCACAAGATTCCTTTCATGGTCAAGATCAACCACAACGAGATCCTGACCTACCCCAACTTCTATGATCAGACCCTCTTCGCATCGGTGGAGCAGGCCTGGAACCTCGGCGCGGCCGGGATCGGAGCGACCATCTACTTCGGTTCGGAAAACTGCCGACGGCAGGTGATGGAGATCTCCGACGCCTTCCAACAGGCGCACGAGCTCGGGATGTTCACGGTGCTGTGGTGCTATCTACGCAACCCGGCTTTCAAGCACGAGGGCACCGACTACCACTCTTCCGCGGATCTCACCGGCCAGGCCAACCACCTCGGCGTCACCATCGAGGCCGACATCGTCAAACAGAAGCAGCCGACCAACAACGGCGGCTACACCGCCTTGAATTTCGGCAAGACCCACCCCCTGGTCTACGAGAAGCTGGTTCCGGACAATCCCATCGAGCTCACTCGATGGCAGGTGGCCAACTGCTATATGGGCCGCATCGGTCTCATCAACTCGGGCGGTTCTTCGGGCGCCAACGACCTCGCTCAGGCGGTGACCACCGCGGTCATCAACAAGCGCGCCGGCGGAATGGGGCTCATCTCCGGCCGCAAGGCCTTCCAGAAGCCAATGGCCGAAGGCGTCAAGCTCCTCAACGCGATCCAGGACGTCTTCACGTGCAGGGATGTGACCATCGCCTGACAATTCGTCCGGACGAATTGTGGTGGCGCTCGGCGGCACTCGCGCCAACCGGACCGGGAGGGCGCGACAGACAACGATGCGACGCGGGGCCCGCGAGGGCCCCGTCATTCTTGAATCATCAATCGAGAGTTGGGATTCGTGAGTCGGGAGTCGATGAACACAGTCAATTCCCCGGTGTTCGAAATGGCATCGGCCGCACATCCGGCGGAATGCTGGCCCGGTGAGGGCGGACTCTCGAGAACTCAACCGGCGGCAGGGTCCTCTCGCTCTCAGGTTACTGGCCGCAACCGCAGCCCCGGAAGCCAGTCATGTTTCAGAGTGTCTGTCTCAGAAATCTCGCGACATTGAGATGATATGATCTGACCGGGTCCCAGCGACCGTGGGGGCCGAATTCGACCGGGGGTGTCGTGGATGCAAAGAGGATCGTGGATCGCGAGTGTGGTGTGGGTTTCTCTGGCCGTGTTGGCTGGAGGGCCGGGATCGATTGCAGCGCAGACGTGCCCCGCGCCGGTGAGTTGGATACCTTACTCCGAAGCGAAGGCGGTTGCACACGAGGGCGACTACGCATATTTCGGCAGTGGTATGGCACTTTTCATCGCCGATGTCTCGATCCCATCGAATCCCACCGTCATCGGAGAAGTTCTTCTGCCAAGCGTGGTGGAAGGGATCGCGGTGTCCGGGGGACACGCGTATGTGGCCGCTGGGATATCGGGGCTTCGAGTGATCGATGTCGGCGCCCCGTCGACACCCATTGAAGTTGCATTCATCGACACACCTGGCCAGGCCCGCGGCGTCGTGGTATCCGGTTCTGTGGCATACGTTGCCGATGGTCCCAGGGGCCTGCGTCTGATCGATGTCGGGACACCATCGGTACCGACCGAGATCGGGTCCTTCGACACGTCGGGCCACAGCTACGAAGTGGCGATTTCGGGTCATCACGCGTTTGTAGCGGACGGGTCTGGGGGTCTTCGGATCATCGATGTTTCGACCCCGTCGAGCCTCGTGGAAGTCGGGTCATTTGCAGCAGGCTCGACCTTTGATGTCGCAGTCGTGGGTTCCCACGCCTTCGTTGCCGCCAGCTATTTCCTGGCGATCGACATCAGCGACCCCTCATCACCCTCGCTGGCGGACTCTTCGTCGCTCTTGGGCAGCTCGGCTGTCGATGTAGCGGACGGCTGGGCGTATGTGACGACTACCGTCGGTGGAGTGATCGTCTACGATGTGAGCGATCCGACTCAGATGGACCTGAGGCACATAGGGAACACCGACGGTACTGGGTATGATCTGGTGGCTTCGGGGACCCATGTTTATGTGGCTGACGGTGGAGGCGGGCTCCGTTTGTTCAACGTGAGTTCGCCGTCGTCACCCTTTGAGGTTGGTCACATCGATACCCCCGGACTCGGGGACGCTGTGGCCGTGGCGGGTGACTTCGCATATGTCGCCGAGGTGCAGGAAGGACTCCGGATTGTCGATGTCAGCGATCCCGCCCAGCCGATCGATGTCGGTTCGTTCTACAGTTACACGACCAGGCCGGGCGTCGCGGTATCGGGTGACTACGTCTATCTCGCTAACGGAGAGGAAGGCTTGTTGGTGATCGATGTTTCCACGCCTGCCGCACCGGTTCAGGCCGGGGTGAGCGACACCCCGGGGTATGCGTACGGTGTCGCCGTGTCGGGCGACTACGCCTTCGTTGCCGACTTTCAGGATGGCCTACGGATCGTCGACGTCTCGAATCCGTTGGCACCGGCTGGCGTGATTTCGTTCGACTCTCCGGGTGTGGCCCAGGGATTAGCCGTCGTCGGGGGAATGGTGTACCTCGCCGACGACAACGGCGGGCTTCGGGTCATCGATGTCAGCGACCCCACCACTCCGGTCGAGCTGGGCGCCTGCACCACCGTCGACCGGGCGAATGCCGTTGCAATCGAAGGAAGCTATGCCTATGTGGCCAACATGTCGAATGGACTCAGCGTCGTCGATGTCAGCGATCCCACTGCTCCTGTCGAGATCGCGAGCGTCGGAGGCTATGCGGTGGGGGTTGCGGTTCGGGACGGGATTGTCTACCTGGGCCACCCGTATGAAGGGCTGCAGGTCTTTGATGTGAGCAATCCTGCGATGCCGGTGGAGATCGGTTCTCCAGTCGACCCACCCATCGCCATCGGGGTGGCTGTTTCGGGAGGCCTCGTCTACACCGCGTCATACTGGGCCGGTTTTGCTATCTATGAGACCTGCACCAGTGATGCTTTCATTTTCGCCGACGGATTCGAGTCCGGCGACACCTCCGCGTGGCAGTAGGGGATTGACACAGACGGGCGAACAGAAAAACCCCCGCCGCGAGGCGGGGGTTGTGGTTGCGATGAGTTGGCGCGAGTGCAGCCGAGCGCCATCGCAATTCGTCCGACGAATTGCTACATGATGGCGAAGAACGGCGCCCGTTCACCGGACCTGATCGCTGCGCCCTTGGCCGCCACGGTGGGCAGCGCGCGGTAGCAGAAGTGGATCGCGGTCTGAACCTTGTTGTGGTAGAACGCGGCCTCCTCGTGACCTTGGAGAAAGGCCTTGTAGGCCTTTTTGTCATCGGTGCCGACACCCTTTTCCTCGAGGATGGTCGCCAGCTTCTCTTTGGCCAGCATGGCCTGGTCGAGAAGAAGATGGGCGCCGATCGAGGTGCCGACCATGTCGAGGAGCATGGGCGCGTTGAGCAACACCATCTGGATCGCATCCGGCCGCTTGGTGAGCTCCTTGGAGATGGTCTCGATCTGCTTGAGGGCGGCTGCGAGCATCCACGCCGGCTCCATGAGCTCGGGATCGGACTTGGCGGTTGAGAAGGTCGCCTCGGCGGCGCCGAGAAGCTCACGGATGGGCTTGCCGCCGTTCATGGGGAGCTTGCGGGCGACGAAATCCAGGGCCTGGATGCCGTTGGTGCCCTCGTAGATGCAGGCGATGACCGAATCGCGCATGTACTGTTCGGCCGGGTACTCGCAGGTGTAGCCGTAGCCGCCGTAAACCTGGAGACACATGTGGGTGACCTGGACCGCCCACTCGGAACACCACGCCTTGCAGATCGGGGTCAAAAGCTCGACGTAGGACTGGTACTTCTCGGCCTCTTCACCCTCCGAGAGGTGCGCCATGTCGAGATAGTAGGAAGTCTGGAGGAGGATCGCCCGCATGGCCTCGACATAGGCTTTCGATGTGAGGAGCATGCGGCGCACGTCGGGGTGCTCGATGATGGGCACCTGCGGCGCTTCGGGGTTCCGCATCTCCTTCCAGCTTCGTGACTGGAGCCGCTCATGGGCATATGCGGTCGCCTGCTGCTGGGTCGCGCCGGCGGCGGCGGCGCCCTGGAGACCGACCTCGATCCGGGCGGCGTTCATCATGTGGAACATGAGCTTCATGCCGTGGCCTTCCTCGCCGAGGAGGTAGCCGGTGCAGTTGTCGTTCTGGCCGAAGACGAGAGTGCAGGTCGGCGAGCCGTGGATGCCCATCTTCTCTTCGATGTTGTTGCAGTACACATCGTTGGCTTCGCCGAGGGATCCGTCGCCGTTGACCTTGACCTTGGGGACGATGAAGAGCGAGAGCCCCTTGGTGCCGACCGGCGCCTCCGGAGTGCGGGCCAGGACGAGGTGGATGATGTTGTCGGTGAGATCGTGTTCGCCGGCGGTGATGAAGATCTTCTCGCCGCTGATCTGATAGCTGCCGTCGTCGTTCTTGATCGCCTTGGTCTTGGACGCGCCGACATCGGACCCGGCCTGGGCCTCGGTGAGACACATGGTGCCCGCCCACTCGCCGGAGAGGACTTTCTCGACATAGAGCTGTTTCTGCTCATCGGTGCCGAAGCCCGCGATCATGTGCCCGACCCCGCGGGTCAGCATGAGGGTCAGCGAAAAGGCGACGTTGGAGCCGGAGAAGAACTCGTTGACGGAGGTGCCGAGAACCTCGGGCAGACCCATGCCGCCGTATTCGGGGTCGGCCAGCAGGCCGATCCAACCGCCTTCCGTGACCGTCTGATAGGCGCTGTGAAAACTCTCGGGGAGGGTCACCTTGCCATCCGCCCACTGGGCGCCGATCCGGTCGCCGATCTGATTGCAGGGCGCGAGTTGCTCCTGGGCGATCTTGAGAGCCTCGTCGAGGACCATTTCGACGTTCTCCAGGTCCCAATCGGCGAACTTCTCGGCTTCAAGGAGTTTGGCGGTCGGGAGCCACTCGAAAAGTTGGAATTTGATGTCACGAATATCGACTTTGTAGTCCACGGCAGACCTCCTAGGGCAATGTGAGGCCATCCACGTCGGGCTGGCGGATGGGGTCGCGAATCAAATGAATGAACACTCATTCATTCTCTCCGAAGCGCGGCAGGAAATCAAGGAGTTTTTGCCGAGATGCGGCAATTCATGATCTCACCTGACGGAAAGCCCGTCAGGTGAGGGGGAATCGGGGGCCACGCTGCCGCTGCCCCGACAGGCTGGAAGCCTGTCGCTACACAGCGGCCGTTCTTGATTGTGTAGCGACAGCCAGTCGCTGTTCCCGGTTCTCACGGCACCGGCCTTCCGGTCCGCCTTCGGCGGTCCGGCGTCGCCCCATCGGCGGGGTCGCGTAGGTGGGGTATTGGAAGGGTTGCGACCCCGCCGATGGGACGCCGGCGGCCTCCCTCTGAGCCGGAACAACCAGCGGCACCGGCCTTCCGGTCCGCCTTCGGCGGCCCGGCGTCGCCCCATCGGCGGGGTCGCGTAGGTGGGGAATTGGAAGGGTTGCGACCCCGCCGATGGGACGCCGGCGGCCTCCCTCTGAGCCGGAACAACCAGGCAGCGGCGCGCGTCCCGGGGGAGCCCGGTACGGCATTGTGCGCAGCGCACCGCGTGCCGGAGGGTCGGTCCGGCACAATGCCGAACCCGGCACCCCGAGGGAGGCCCCTTCCTGCGTGACCTCGACGTCACTGTTTCGGGTGGAGGAGTCGCCAGGTGAGGGCTCTGACTTCGTCGAAGAGCCGAATTGCCGAATCGGCCTGTGGTGAATTGACCGCACCAGCGCCGACGAGGAGGCGAAGATGGGTGTCGACCTCTTTGGCGGAGGCATAGGCGATGCGCCAGTGGTGCATTCGGTCTCGACCTGACCTTCCGTGGCCCTCGGAGAGATTCGCGGGAACCGAGCTTGCCGATCGAATCACCTGATCTGCGAGGCTCTTGAGCGGCGCCGGCACTCGTAAGACGAGCGTGATTGCGATGGCGGCCGCTTCGAGGGCCTTCGAGTGGGCGATGAGGCCGGTGGTTGGTAGGGCGTTGCGCATGATCACCTCCTGGTTGTTCATGCTCCCTTCCCAGCCGCTGAGATGGCCCATGTCAAGGGTCGCCGCCGCGGCGACTCGTCTTGCCCTTGACATGGGCCATCTCAGCGGCTACCCGTCGTTTCAGAACAACCAGGAGGTGATCATGCCTGCCCCGGACGCTGCCCCAGACGCTGCCCCAGACGCTGCCCCGGACGCTGCCCCTGACGCTGCCCCGGACGCTGCCCCGGACGCTGCCCCGGACGCTGCCCCGGACGCTGCCGCTGTCGCTGTTCCCGGTTCTCACGGCGCCGGCCTTCCGGTCCGCCTTCGGCGGCCCGGCGTCGCCCCATCGGCGGGGTCGCTTGGGTGGTGAATTGGGAGGGTTGCGACCCCGCCGATGGGACGCCGGCGGCCTGCTTCGTGGCCGGAGCACCGGAACGCGCGTCCGGGGGAGCCCGGTACGGCATTGTGCGCAGCGCACCGCGTGCCGGAGGGTCGGTCCGGCACAATGCCGAACCCGGCACCCCGAGGGAGGCCTCTTCCCTCCGACCCGGGGCGGCATCTGCCGCTGCCCCAGACGCTGCCCCGGACGCTGCCCCAGACGCTGCCCCGGACGCTGCCGCTGTCGCTGTTCCCGGTTCTCACGGCGCCGGCCTTCCGGTCCGCCTTCGGCGGCCCGGCGTCGCCCCATCGGCGGGGTCGCTTGGGTGGTGAATTGGGAGGGTTGCGACCCCGCCGATGGGACGCCGGCGGCCTGCTTCGTGGCCGGAGCAGAAGACCGGAACGCGCGTCCCGGGGGAGCCCGGTACGGCATTGTGCAGGGCGCACCGCGTGCCGGAGGGTCGATCCGGCACAATGCCGAACCCGGCACCCCGAGGGAGGCTTTTTTCCCTCCGACCCGGGGCGGCATCTGCCGCTGGCCCGGACGCTGCCCCGGACGCTGCCGCTGCCCCGACAGGCTGGAAGCCTGTCGCTACACAGCGGCCGTTCTTGATTGTGTAGCGACAGCCATCCTGGCTGTCGTCGGTGACGTGCCCGAACGCGGTACCCTGCCGTTGGCCCGGACGCCGTCAAAAGAAACCGCCGGCGTGAAGCCGGCGGTTCGGATAGTTGTGAGTGTGTCGGACTAGCGACGTCGGCGGTCGTCCCGGCGCGGGCCCCTGCCGCCGCCGCGGCTGTCCCGCCCACCGCCGCCGCCACTTGGGCGTCCGCCGCGGAGTGGGTCACGCTCGGGGACATCCTCGCCGCGGGCGCGGGCTTCGTCCTCGAGGATCACGCGGTGCGACAGCTTGATGCGGTCGTTGCCGTCGATGTCGATGATCCGCACCCTGATGGTGTCGCCTTCGTTGAGGACGTCGCGGATATCGGGAATCCGCGTCATCGAGGTCTCGGAGATGTGCAGCAACCCGTCCTGTCCCGGGAGGATTTCGACAAAGGCGCCGTAGGGCTCGATCCTCTTGGCGACGCCCTCGAACTCCTCGCCGATCTCCGGAACCTTGGTCAGGCCCATGATCATGTCGATGGCCTTCTGCGCCGCCGCTTCGTCGCTCGAGGCGATCTGCACCGTGCCGTCGTCCTCGACGTTGATCTTGGCGCCGGTCTGGTCGACGATGGATCGAATCATCTTGCCGCCGGGGCCGATGACGTTGCGAATCTGCTCGACATCGATCTTGATCGAGTAGATCCTCGGCGCGTAGGGAGAGACGTCTTCGCGGCCCTCGGTGATGGCCTCGGCCATCTTGTCGAGCAGGAAGAGCCGGCCCCGACGAGCCTGCTCCATGGCCCGTTCCATGACCTCTCGGCTCAAGCCCGTGACCTTGATGTCCATCTGCAGCGCGGTGATGCCCTCGCTGGTGCCGGTGACCTTGAAATCCATGTCGCCGTAGTGGTCTTCCTGACCCGCGATATCGGTCAACACGGCGAAACGCGCGCCGTCGGAGACCAGACCCATGGCCACGCCGGCGACGGCGCTCTTGAGGGGAACGCCGGCATCCATCATGGCCATCGAGCTGCCGCAGACGGTGGCCATGGATGACGAACCGTTGGACTCGAGGATGTCGGAGACCACCCGCAGGGTGTAGGGAAACGTCTCCTGATCCGGGATCATCTGGACCAGGGCGCGCCGCGCCAGGGCGCCGTGGCCGATTTCACGCCGGCCGGGTCCGCGCAGGAACCGGGCCTCGCCCACCGAGAAGGGCGGGAAGTTGTAGTGCAGCATGAATGGGTTCCGCGAGTCGCCCTCGAGGGCTTCCACGAGTTGCGAATCCTGGCCCGTGCCGAGGGTGCAGGTCACGATGGCCTGGGTCTCGCCGCGGGTGAAGAGCGCCGAACCGTGGGTACGGGGAAGAACGCCAACTTCGCAGCTCACCGGGCGGATCTCATCGAAGGCGCGGCCGTCGAGGCGCTTGCCTTCATCGAGGATGGTGGCGCGGGTGATGTCCTTGACCATGGCGCCGAAGACGCTCTTGGTCCAGCCGTACTCTTCGCTGTCTATATCGGCAACCTCATCGAGCGCCTTCTGGCGGACGGTCTTGATGGCGTCCTTCTGCTCGAACTTGCCGAGTGTCTTCATGGCCTCGCGGAGTTCGTCGGTCCATTTGCTTCGCAGTGCGGATTCGAAGTCGTCGCTCCATGGATTGGCTGGGGACTCGAAGGGAACCTTGACCACACCGCGCTCGGCGACGATTTCGCGTTGCAGGGCGATGAGCTTCTTGATCTCGGAATGAGCGAGATCGAGAGCATCGAGGATCACGGCTTCCGGAAGCTCCGAAGCTCCGCACTCGACCATGGCGATGGCGCTTTCCGTGCCCGCGACCACGAGGTCCAACTCGCTCTCGGCCTGCTCGGCAAACGTCGGGAAGAGAACAAACTCACCGTTGATCCGGCCGACGCGGACACCGGCCAGGGGGTTGTCGAACGGGATGTCCTTGGCGGCCATCAGGGCCATCGAGGCGCCGGTGATCCCGAGCACGTCCGATGAGTGCTGCGGATCGGCGGACAGCACCCAGGCGATGATCTGGGTTTCCTGCCGCCAACCGTCGGGGAAGAGAGGGCGGAGCCCCCGGTCGATGACCCGGCATGTGAGAATCTCGCGCTCGGTCGGACGACCTTCGCGTTTGAAGAAGCCACCGGGGATCCGGCCGCCGGCGTACGAGTTTTCGCGGTAGTCGACGGTCAGGGGCATGAAGTCGCCGGGGCGAAGGCCGTCCTCGACGCACGCGGTCACCAGGACCATGGTGTCGCCGAGGCTGACCACGACGGATCCATTGGCCTGTTTCGCGATCTTACCGAGCTCGAACACGAGTTCTTTTCCGCCGATATCGACGGATCTTCTAGTGACGTTCATTGGGTTTCCTATCTCAGCCGCGCAGGCCCAGGCGCTCCACGAGCTGTCTGTATCGGGTGATGTCCTTGCCCTTCAGGTACTCGAGAAGCCGACGGCGGCGTCCGACGAGCTTGAGCAAGCCTCTCCTGGAGTGGAAGTCCTTCTTGAAGGACTTGAAGTGCTCAGTGAGGAACTGGATCCGGCGGGTGAGGAGTGCGATCTGCACTTCCGGCGATCCGGTGTCGTTGGGATGGGTCCGGAACTCATCGATGATGGTTGGTTTCTGGGCGTCGAAGTGACTCATTGCATATCTCCACTATCCTCCGGTGGCAAGGAGGCTCAGGTACGTTAGCAGGAAGTTCTTTCTCTGGCAATTATTGTGTGACTCATTTCGGCGGCAACCGGCTCATTTCAGCGTCGGCGACCGTGTGGGGCGTCATCGGCAAACACCATCGCCGGTTGGATGTTCAGGGTTCTGCCGCGAGCCAGGACCGCTTTGACCGAGCCGATTCCGATGAGCGCCTCGGTGGGCGAGCGGATGGTGACATGATCATCGATCTCGACCTCTTCGGAACCGGTGCGGAAGACCACGATCTCCTGGCCGTGGGTAAAACGATCGGCGGCCGCAGTGTTGACTGTCAGATCGGCGAAGGGCAAAAGCGCCTTGTCCAGCGGTATCCAGAACGGGCTGTCGATGATCTCCATCGGGTCCTTGGCGATCTCCAAGGCCCTTTGGGGCAGGGCGTTGGAGAGGTTGTACGGACCGATCGCGAGACGGCGGAGATGGTGGAGATAGCCGCCGCACCCGAGCAGGCTCCCGATGTCGTGGGCGAGGGACCGGACATAAAAGCCGGTGGATGTTTCGACGGTCAGATCGATCTCGTTTTCATTCTCCGCCCGGAGGCTCAGACCATGGACGGTCACCGACTTGGGCTCGATCTCCACTGTTTGGCCGCTGCGTGCGAACTCGTAGAGTTTTTTCCCATCGACTTTTTTCGCCGAGTACGGGGGCGGAATCTGGTCGAAGGTGCCGGTGAAGCGGTTTTCCAAGTCCGACAGGAGCTCGGCGTCGATGGTGGGAACGGCCCCCCGCGGCTCGATCTCCTCGCCTTCGCGATCATAGGTGGTGGTGGCGTAGCCGAGGCGAACGACGCCGTGGTAGGTCTTCGGCCATCCGAGCAGGTACTGCTGGAGACGGGTGGCGTGACCGATGCAGAGCAGCAGCACGCCCTCCGCCATGGGGTCGAGGGTCCCGGTATGGCCGATCCGGCGTTCCTTGAGCGCTCGACGCGCCTTGTCGACCACATCGTGGGAGGTCGGACCGCACTCTTTGAGGACCGGAAGGAGACCGGAAAAGCGGGGCGGACGCCGGCGACCCATCACAGACCTCCGATGATCTCGGTGAGCCTGGTTTCGAGCTTCGCTCTGGCAGTCTCGAGATCGGTCGCAAATGTGCATCCCGCAGCGTTGGTGTGGCCGCCACCGCCGAATTCCGCAGCAACGCTCTGGACATCGACGTTCCCGCGTGAACGAAGGCTCACCTTGATGAGCCCGGGTTCCCACTGTTTGCAGAAGATCACCGCCTCGACACCGGCGACGGCGCGGGGGATGTTGATGATCTCGTCGGTGTCGGTGCTGTCGGCGCCGGCGCGCGCGAATGCCGCTTCATCGACGGCGAGGCTGGCAAGCCGGCCGTCACAGAGGAAACGCAACGTCTTGAGCGCCTCGCCGAGGAGGCGAACCGACGCTTCGGATCGGCCGTCGTGGACCCACTCGGAGATCGTCGGCGGATCGACGCCGCACTCGACCATCTCGGCCGCGGCGCGGAATGCCCGCGGTCGGGCGTTGGAGTATCTGAAGTCGCCGGTATCGGTGGTCAGCGCGACATAGGTGTTGATCGCGGCATCGACCGATGGTTTCACGCCGGCGATCTTGAACATGGACCAGATCATCTCGCCCACGGCCGGGGCCTCTTCGTCGAGGTAGTTGATCTCGCCGTAAGCCGGGTTGGCCATGTGATGGTCGATATTGAGGATCGGGACCCTGTCGAGTCCGTCAAACCCGGCCCGATCGAGCTCGGGGCACTCCACCGTGACGACGAGATCGAAGCCCTCCGGAAAATCTGCCGGCAGCGTGTCGGCGATCACCACCGCCTCGACACCGGGCAACTCGGTCAGACTGACCGGCGCCGGATCGCGGTTGACGATGACCGTTTCGATACCGAATGCCGAGGCAAGCTCGGCGAGGGCGAGTTCGGAGCCGATGGCATCGCCGTCAGGGTTGCGGTGGCTCGTCACGAGCACGCGGCGGGCGCTGCGAAGTCGGTCGACGGCGAGCGCCGGATTGCTGCCGGTAGGGGTCACTGGGGCTCTCCCTCGTTGGTTTCGTCGGGTAGATCGGGGGTCAGGACACCTTGATCGTGGAGTTTTTGAAAGATGCGCTCCATGTGGTCGCCATACTCGTAGCTGGTGTCGCGGATGAACTCCAACGACGGCACCGCTCGGAGCCGCATTCTGCGACCGAGTTCGCGGCGCAGAAAAGGACTCGCTGCCGCGAAACCGTCCGCTGCCTGCCGTTCCCGTTCGTCGTCGCCGATGACCGAGAAATAGACCCGACTGTGCGAGCGGTCGGCCGTCAGGCGGACGACCGAGACCGTCACGCCGGCGAGTCGCGGATCCTTGACTTCGTGTTGGAGCAGCTCCGTCAGGACCACGCGAATCTCGCCCTCGAGGCGGGCGTTCCGGCTAAAACTCTGCTGATTCAACTCTCTCTCGTCCTTCCGTCCGGTCGAGACCCGGGTCTCATACCTGGTGGACTTCGACATCCCAGTCGAGGATGTAACCTGCCCAGTTTCGTTCAATGGTGTCCGAGACCCGCTGCAGTCGCGCTTCCACATCCACTACATCGGTCGATATCGCGCAGATCGCAAAGTCAGCCCGCTGATGGAGGTCCTGGTGGTCGATCTCCAGCACCATGACCTGGTGGCGGCTGCGGATCCGCTCCACCAGTGATCGTGTTTGGCTTCGTTTGGCCTTGAGGTTTCTCGCCTCCGGAACGTGGAGGCCGAGCCGCGCGACACCGACGTAGATGTTCCTCATGCTCATGGTTGTTCTTCGCGGGTGAACGGGCCGCTTGCACCCGCCACGTTTCAGTTTTCGATGACAGCGATCGGCGCCGTATTTCCGACGCGTCACAGCTCCGGAGCGATCTCCACCATCTTGTATGCCTCGATGACATCGCCTTCCTTGAGGTCGTTGAAACGGGCGAGACCGATCCCGCACTCAAAGCCCTGTCGGACCTCGCTGGCGTCGTCTTTGAATCGCCGCAGCGAGGCCAGTTCGCCCTCGTAAACAACCACGTTGTCGCGCAGGAGTCGGGCCTTGGCGGTGCGGGTGATGGTTCCGTCCGTGACCATGCAACCGGCGATGACGCCGACCTTGGGCACCTTGAAGATCTCGCGAACCTCGGCCTGGCCGAGCTCCTCTTCCTTGAAAATGGGGTCGAGGAGACCGACCATCGCCTTTCTGACGTCGTCCACGAGATCGTAGATGACGGTGTAGAGACGCAGGTCGACCTTCTCGGTTTCCGCGAGATCGCGAGCGGTCCGTTCAGGCCGCACGGAAAAACCGATGATGATGGCGTTTGATGCGGAGGCGAGCATGACGTCGTTGGTCGTGATGGCTCCCACCGACCCGTGCAACACGTTGATCGCCACCTTTTCGGTGCTCAGGGAATTGACGGTCTCGCGAAGGACCTCCACCGATCCCTGGACATCGGCTTTGATGACGATGTTGAGTTCCTTGACCTCGGATTCCGCGATGGAGTCGAAGAGGTTTTCGAGCGAAACCTTGCGGTTGGACATGAGCCCTTCGTCTTTTTCGCGTTGCCTGCGGTAGCTGGCGACCTCGAGCGCCTTGGCCTCGTCCTGGGTCACCTGGAGCACGTCTCCCGCCGCGGGGACCTCATCGAAGCCCATGATCTCGACCGGCATGGACGGGCCGGCATCGGTGATCCGTGATCCGGTGTCGTCGGCGAGCGCGCGGACGCGGCCCCAGGTCGATCCGCAGAAGAAGTAGTCGCCGACTGACAGGGTGCCCTGTTGTACGAGCACGGTCGCGACGATGCCCCGGCCCTTTTCCTTCTGCGCTTCGAGAACGACACCACGCGCCGGACCCTCTGTGGCGGCGGTGAGCTCCTTCATCTCGGCGACGAGCAGGATCATGTCGAGAACATCCGAAATGCCTTGCCCGGTCTTGGCCGAAACCATGACCTGCGGGACGTCTCCGCCCCACGACTCCACCAGAACCTCCTGTTCGGCGAGTTGCTGGAGAACGCGGTCCGGGTTGGCATTGGCCTTGTCGATCTTGTTGACCGCGACGATGAGCGGCACGTTGCCGGCCCGAGCGTGGTTGATGGCTTCCCTGGTCTGCGGCATGACGCCGTCGTCCGCCGCGACCACCAGAACCACGATGTCGGTAACCTGGGCCCCTCGAGCGCGCATCTGGGTGAAGGCCTCGTGGCCGGGGGTGTCGATAAAGACGACGGTTCTTCCATCGGCCGACTCGATTCGCGAGGCGCCGATGTGTTGGGTGATCCCGCCGGCCTCGCCCTCGGCGACGCGGGTCGACCTGATGGCGTCGAGCAGCGAGGTTTTTCCGTGGTCGACGTGGCCCATGACCGTGACGACCGGCGGCCGCATCTTCTGCGGGCCGAGATCCTCGTCGGATTCCTCGCGCTCGTAGTCGATGAGTTCCTCGGCGGTCGCGACCATGGCGTCGATGTCGAGATCGGCGCAGATCTCCTCGGCGAGTTCGTGGGGGAGGGCCTGGTTGGTCGTGACCATGACGCCCTTCTGAATCAACAGACCGAGGAGGTCCTTGGCGGTGATGTTGAGCTTTTCGGCGAGCTCGCGCGCCGTGACCATCTCCGACAGGAGGATGGGGCCGTCGGGTTTCTCTCCGTCCTTGAACTGAAGGGTGCGGGTCGGTGTCGGCGGCGCGGTACGCCGCTCGGTCTCGGCAGGCTGGCGTCGGCGCGCCTTCTTGCCCGATCTTCCCCCGGTGGGACGAGATGCCGGTCGGCTCGAAGGTGTTCCACCTTCCTGCTGACCCTTGAGCTTCTGTTCCTCGAACTTGGTCAGGAGCTCGCGGATTTCCTGAGCGTCGGCCGCGGATTTTGCCTTGCGGCCACCCCGCTTTTCGGCCTTGCGCGCGATTTCGGCCGCCTTTTGCGCCTGGAGGCGTTGGCGGATTTCGTCCGGAGACAGCTCGCGCAGGGTCTTCTCGAGGGGAGTCTTGGCTCGTCCGGGGCGGACCCGCTTTGGCGCCTTTTCATCGCTCTCGGAGCGACCCGCAATGAGTTCCTCTTCGGTGATTTCGACATCGGACGTCGGCTTTTCGTCGATGTCGTCGTCGGCATCCTCGGCCGCTTCGTCATCGGCATCCGTCGGTTCGCCGGGTTCCTCAGCGGTCGCCTCCGCGTCCGCGTCTTCGTCCTCGGCTCGGACTGCCGCGACCCCAGCGATCTCTTCGGTTTCGTCGACCGCGGCCTCGTCGGCGTCCGTATCCTCGATCGCTGCACCGGCGTCGTCGGTTTCGCTCGGCTCCTGAGCAGCGGCTTTTTTGCTCGCAGCGGTTTTCTTGGTCGCAGCGGTTTTCTTGGTCGCAGCGGCTTTCTTGGTCTTTGCGGCTTTTTTGCTCGCAGCGACTTTGATTTCGTCGTCGGCGGTTTCGACCAGGGTCTCACCATCGTCGACGATGACGGTCTCGACCGCGCCCTCATCGGCCTCGTCGAGGGATTCGTCGGAGTCCTTTGAGGCACGGACTTCGAGAATCTCCTTGTCGGTCTTGACGACCTGGCGCCGGCGCCGTTTGACCATGCGGTCGCGCGCCGAGGTGGCGGCGATGTCGTCTTCGGTGGCTTCTGCCCGAACAATCACTTCACGGGGCCGGCGCTGCAAAGTCTCACCGGTGATGATCGAGCGCACGGTCGAGAGATCGAGGGTGTCCTCCTCGCCCGAAACGCTGACGCCGATGGAACGGAGCTTGAAGATGAGCTCCTTCGCCGTGATGCCCATGGTATGGGCCAGGTCTACGACTCGAAGTTGGTCCATCGTTACTCCTCCGCGCCGTGCGATTCGGCGATTTCGGCGAGGGCCTCATCCAAGGTGACCTGTGCCATTTCCAGCATCCTCTGGGCGGTCACCGGGCCAATGCCGGGGATCGACGACAGCTCGTCTGGCGTCTTTGCCAGGATGTCCTGGATGGTATGAATGCTGTGGCCTTCCAGACGCTCTCGGAGACGATCGGTGAGGCCTACGAGTTCCTCGATCGGAATGAGCTCTTCATAAGCGATCTTCCGCGGCAGCGCTTCGATGTCCGGAATCGGGCTGTCGTCGGTCACGCCCTCCATCTCGCGGAGCATGGAGGCGAGGGCGGAAGCGAGTTCATCCTTGACCGCCTCTTCGGACTTGATTTCGATTCGACAGTCGAGCAGACGGGAGGCGAGGCGGACATTCTGGCCACGTTTGCCGATGGCGAGCGACAGCTGTTCGGTGCCGACGATGACATCGAGGACCGTTTCCCGGGCTTTCTCCGTGATCGGCTCGCCGTTCTCGTCGAGGATGAGATCACCGTTCTCGTCGCGGGCCTTGATCACTACCGGTTCCTCACGAACCGCGACGCGGTTGATCTTCGCCGGCGCGAGGGCGTTCTGGGCAAAGCTCACGACATCGGAATTCCACGGGATGATGTCGATCTTCTCGCCCTTGAGCTCGCGGGTGATGGCCTGGACGCGGGCGCCCTTGAGGCCGACGCAGGCGCCGACCGGGTCGACATCGCGGTCCTTGGAAAAAACCGCGACCTTGGCCCGTTCTCCCGGCTCCCGGACGCAGAGCTTGATGACGACGGTGCCGTCGTAGATTTCCGGGACTTCCATCTCGAGGAGCTTTTCCAGGAGCATGGAATCTGTCCGCGACATCACGACCTGCGGTCGGCTGGCGTCCATGGTGACTTCGACCACGACGGCGCGGATGCGGTCGCCCTGGGTATAGCGCTCGTGCCGGACCTGGTGGTTGCGCGGGATGACCCCCTCGGTGTCGCCGAGTTCGACGATGATGGCGCCGCGGTCGATCCGTTTGACGATGCCGTTGATCATCTCGCCGACACGCTCGGAGTAGTTGCGGTAGACCACCGCACGTTCAGCCTCGCGCACACGTTGGAAGAGAACCTGTCGCGCCGACTGCGCCGCGATGCGGCCGAGGGAGGAATTGTCGAGGGCCTCGAGTTTGATGATGCCGCCGATTTCGATGTTGGGATCGAGTTTCCGACCTTCTTCGAGGGTCAGTTCGACCTCGGGATCCTCGACCTCTTCGACCACCATTCGGATTCGCCACGACTCGACCTCGCCGGTCTCGGGATCGATTTCGGTGTGGACGCCGCGGTCCTTGTACTGCTTGCGCGCCGCCGACGAGATCGCCTCTGCGATGGCATCGATGAGCTTGGTGGGATCGATGTCCCGTTCCGCTGCGAGTTGTCCTACGAGGGTGTTGATGTCCAGCTTCATTGCCGGTTTTTCCCTTCCTTCATGATCTCGTCCCAATCGACTTCGATTCGAGTTTCGAAAACCTGGTCGAAGGGAAGCGTCAACGATCCTCGATCGTCGTCTTCGATTTGAATCAGGCCGTCGCCGAGCCCGAGCAACGTGCCGGTGACGACCCGGTGTTCGCGATAGCTCGGCTGCATCTTGATCTTGACCCGCTGGCCGGTGAACCGCGTGTATTCGGCCGGGGAATAGAGCTTCCGGTCGAGTCCGGGCGAGCTCACCTCGAGGGTGTAGGCGTGGACGATCGGATCCTCGACATCGAGCAGCGCCGAGGTCTGTCGCGAGATCGCGGAACACTGATCGAGAGTGACCCCGTCGGGGCCGTCGACAATGAGACGAAGCACCGCCTTCGGCCCGTGCCCAACCACTTCAGTGGCAAGCAGTTCGAGCCTTTCATCCGCCGCGATGGCGGCGATCTGATCGACGATTTTTTGCTCCAATTTCAACGCCGAAACCCCTCTTTGCCGCATTAAAAAAGTGGGCCCATGGCCCACTTTCCAATCGAAAGCAGCGGCGTAGTTCTACCATAGAAACTCGGGTATGGCAAGATCCATTCCCGCGCTGCCCAGTTGTGTTCTTAGATGTACAATTGCTGGAAATGTGGATCTTACGGGAGATCAGGGAGCGAGGTGGGGTGGTCGGTTTCCGGCGATACATGAACCTCGCCCTGTACCACCCGGAGCACGGTTACTACGCCTCGGGAAGAACGCCGTGGGGCCGCGGCGGCGACTATCTGACCGCCCCCACCGCCTCGGGCTGGTACGGCGCCACCGTGGCGGGGTTGCTGCGCGAGATTTCGCTTCGAATCGGGGGCAAGGTCCGACTCGTGGACATCGCAGCCGGCGACGGGAGTTTTCTCGCGTCGGTGCTCACCGGCCTGGGCGGTGACGCGGCCGAGGTGCTCTCCGGAGTGACCGCAGTGGAGCGGGCCGCAGTCGGACGAAACCGGATCGCCGCGCGGCTCGAGAGCGCGCCGGTCGAGGGGCGGGTCTCCGACCGGCTCCAGGAACACGACGCCGAGCCCGTGGTGATCCATGCATCCGAACTCTACGACGCGATGCCGGTGCACCTGGTCGAGCAGACCGCCGCGGGATTGTTCGAGATGACGGTGGTTGCGACCGACGCCGGGTTGCAGTGGGGGCGACGGCGGGCGGGTGCCGATCTCGAAGGGTATTTTGATCGCCACCACGTCGAGCTCGCCGACGGCCAGAAGGCGGAGATCAACCCGACGGCCGAGTCGGCTCACCGTGAGTTGCTCCAAACCTGCCGGGACGGCGTCGCGCTCATCCTCGACTACGGCTACGAGGCCGGACGGCTTTATGATCCCCGCGGCCGCCGGCATGGATCGCTGGTGAGCTACCGGTCGCACGAGGTCGGTCGCGACCTGCTCGACTCTCCGGGCGAGCGGGACCTGACGGCTCACGTCAACTGGGATGACCTCCGGCGGGCCGCGACGGGCAGCGGGTGGGCCGAGATCGGGCTGATGCCGCTCGCGGAGTTCCTCATCCGGGCCGGGATCGCCGAACGCGTCGACGAGGCCGGGTTCGGGATCGAGGCCGATCTCGACGCGGCGACGGTGACCGCACGGCAGGAGATCAAACGTCTCCTCGATCCCGAAGGCATGGGCTCGGATCTCAAGATGCTCATTCAGGGCATAGGTGGTCTGGGGGAGGTCGCAGGGGAGATTCTGAATCGGCCGGTGTGATCGTTCGTGAGACGTGAGACGTGAGACGTGAGACGTCGAGGGCGTGGCCGGCGCCTTCGGCGCCTGGGCTTGAGGTCCTGAGGTTCTGATCACATTCCGGAGCCGAACGAGAGTGCGTTCAGCGGCGCGTGCCTGGCTCTCTTTTCGTCCGACGAAAAGGTGCCTGGCACCGCTCGGGTAAACCGACGAAAGAACCATGTTCGAAACAACGCTCCGGGTGGCGCGCTCCCTCGCCCGGTACCCTCGTCGTTGGTGGCCGAGAGTGCCCCCTCAAACGATATTTGGGCCTGAGACGCCATGCGTGCCGGCGGGATAGTGGATCCCAAAATCGTTTGAGACGGCACGTCCGGTCAACGCCGATTCCATCAACCCTGAGACTTCCGGCGCCAGCCTCATCACGTGCTGAGGGATGCGCTATTCCTCGACGTATCCCAGTGCCTTTAACTGCTCTCGCACGGCTTCGCTTTCCGGCGTGATTGCGCCGCCGGTCTCCACCGTCTTGAGGGCCTCGGCCGTTTGCTTGGCCCGTTCCCCCTCAGCTTCCAATCGATCCAGCTCGGCGACACAGAGCTTGACGATTTCGGGGTGTCCGCTCGATACATCGGTGAGCCCACGCGGATCGGTCGGTCGGTGGTAGAGCGTCAGCCGGTCGTCGGCGAGATCGCGCATGCAGTGCCACTCGGATGAGGTGAGGCTCCGGAGGTCGGCGATCCAGGCGTGGGAAATCTCCGGCGCCGGGGTCGCCGACCCGGCTGCGTCGATCGCAGTCGTCAGGCTGACCCCCTGGAACTCCGCGGGCGTTTCGAGCCCCGCCATCTCGAGGATGGTCGGCGCGAGATCGAGATTCCGAACCAACGCCGCAACGCGGGTTCCGGCGTGCGGCTTTGCCGGCCCGCCGGCCATGAGGAGAGGAATCCGCAGCAGCTCGAGTTCCACAGTCTTGCCGTGGCCGAGCCCGCCGTGATCGAGAAGCTCGTCGCCGTGGTCCGAGGTGATGATGATGAGCGTTTCGCCGCCGGCATCCCGGAGCTCGAGGTCAGCGACGAGGTTTCTCAGGGTGTCGTCGAGAAAACGGATTTCGGCGTCGTAAAGAGCGGTCATGGTCCCGAGGTCGGCGGCGGTGAACTCTGGTGAGGGGCGGCCGTTGGCGTAGAGGTGGCGTCCCGCGCCGGGGGGGAAGAGCTCCTGGTACTCGGCCGGCGGTCGATACGGGTTGTGCGGTTCCATGAGGTGGAGATAGGCGAAGTACGGTCGGGCCGGGTCGCGGGTCCGGTGCCAGTCGGCAAAGGCGGCGGCCACGGTATCGACCCGGGCGTAGGCCTGGTCGGCATCGCGATCGAGAAGCCGGGCGATGTCGAAGCCCTGGGAAAACCCGGAGGTCGGGTGATGGTGCGGGTTGTTGAACAGAGCGACGGTCTGATAGCCGGCGGCGCCGAGGACTTCAGCCAAGGTCAGATTGGCGGCGGCCAATCGCGGAGTTCTGGCCCACTGCTCCCTGCGTTCCTCCGCGACCCCGGGGACCGGGTCGTGCTCGACGCCCCACAACAGAAATGGGTGAATGCGCGAGGTGAAGAGGCTCGCGGTGGAGTTGAGGGTCTGCGGCGCCTGGGACAGAGCGTCGTCAAAGACGATCCCGCCGGCGCCGAGCTCGTCGATGAACGGCGTCGTCGGTTTCGGGTAGCCATAGGCGCCCACGTGATCGCGCCGAAGGGCGTCGATGAGAATCAGAATGACGTTGGGAGGCTCGGGCTGCGCGACCGGTGCGGCACAGGCCGACGCCATCGCGGCGGCGATGATCGCGCCGCCGACAGCGACGACCGGGATGAATCGACCTGCGGCGGTTATGACCCGATTTCTCCCCTGAGTTCGTCGAGAAGCGCCTTCACCGTGGGAACGAGCTCGCCGATGGCGGTCGGTCGCCGTTCGCCGTCGCGGCGCAGGCTGAGCTCGACCTCGCCCGACTCGAGGCCGCGCTTGCCGACGACAATCCGCACCGGAAAGCCGATGAGATCCATGTCGTTGAACTTGACGCCCGGGCGTTCCGGACGGTCGTCGAAGAGAACGTCGATGCCAGCCGCTTTGAGTTCGTCATAGAGTGCCGAAGCGGCGTCGACGACCTCCTCCTTGTCCGAGTTGAGCAGGACGAGAACCACCTCATAGGGCGCGATGGGCAGCGGCCAGATGATGCCCTTGTCGTCGTGATTCTGTTCGATGGAAGCGGCCATGGTCCGGCTCACCCCGAGGCCGTAACAGCCCATGGTCATGAACTGCTCCACGCCATCGGCGTCGAGGAAGGTGCAGCGCATGGCCTTGGAGTACTTCGTGCCGAGCTTGAAGACGTGGCCGACCTCGATGCCGCGCATCTCGATGAGGGTGCCGTCGCAGCGGGGGCAGGGATCGCCGGCCTCGGCGAGACGAAGTTCGACGACCTCATCGGGAGTGAAATCTCGGTTCGGCACCACCCCGACGATGTGGGTGTGGTTTTTGTTGGCGCCGGTGGCGGCGACATCGAGGGCCATGACCGAGGGATCGGCGAGAAGACGGAGGCCTTTGAGACCGACCGGCCCGGAGAACCCCTGCGGGCCGCCGGTGATCTCGAGGATCTTCTGCTCGCTGGCAAGCTGGAGATGGAGACAGCCGAGGGCGTTCTTGAGTTTGATCTCGTTGACCTCGAGATCGCCGCGGATGAGAACCGCGACGAAATCCACGTCGGTCTCGAAGACGAGGGTCTTGACGAGGTGCGCCGGCGAGATTTTAAGAAACTCGGAGACCTCTTCGATGGTTTTCTGATCCGGCGTGTCGACCTCACGAGGCGTGTCGGGGGTGTCGAGGGGCCAGGCGGGCGCCGCCGCGAGGGCGCCGGATTCGGCCTTTTCCACGTTGGCCCCGTAGTGGCACTCGGGGCACGAGAGAATGGCGTCCTCCCCGGTTTCGGCGAGCACCATGAACTCGTGGGACTCCGAGCCGCCGATGTTGCCGGTGTCGGCCTCGACCTGGGTGTAGCGAAGTCCGCAGCGCGAGAATACGCGACGGTAGGCCCGCTCCATGGCCCGGTAGGCGAGGTCGAGGTCGGCGTCGTCGGCGTGGAAGGTGTAGGCGTCCTTCATGAGGAACTCGCGGCCCCGCATGAGACCGAATCGCGGCCGGATCTCGTCACGGAACTTGGTCTGAATCTGGAAGAGGTTGACAGGGAGCTGTCGATACGACGTCACCGTTCCGCGGACGATGTCGGTGATGACTTCTTCGTGGGTTGGGCCAAAGCAGAAGTCGCGATCGTGGCGGTCCTTGATTCGCAGGAGCTCGGGGCCGTATTGCGCCCAGCGCCCGGAGTCCTGCCACAGTTCCGCCGGCTGCACCGCGGGCATGACGAGCTCCGCCGATTGAGCGCCGGCCATCTCCTCGCGCACGATGGCCGAGAGCTTGGCCAGCGAGCGCGTCGCCAGCGGGAGGTAGTTGTAGATCCCGGCCGCGACCTTGGCGATGAAACCGGCGCGCATCAGCAGGCGGTGGGAAATGACCTCGGCGTCAGAGGGGTCCTGACGGAGGGTATGAATAAAGGTCTGACTCCAGCGCATGCTTGCTCCTCGCTCTTTGTTTTTCGTCAGCGGCGCGCGAGATCGCGCGCGAGGTTCGACAAACTGCGGACATGGTTCAACAACTCCCGGTCGATGCCGGTCTCGCGGTCTCCATCGGCGACGGTCAATGGGAGGCCGCCGAGGTCGACACCGGCGATCGAGGGGTTCTCGACCGGGCGAATATCGATGATCTCGCGGAGTTCGGTGGCTCTCTCGAGATAGCTCTGGGCTTCGCTCAGGCGGCCGCGTCGCAGGGCGATGGCCGCGAGAGCGGCCAGGGGATAGCTGCGGAGTTCCCGTGGCGTGCTCGCCAACGCTTCGCGCGCAAACGCGCGTGCCCGGCGGAGGTCGCCGTCGAGCTCGGATTCCACCAACGCGAGCTCGTATGCCGCGATGCCGCGGCTGAAGTCATCTTTGCCATCGCGGTAGATGGCGTCGGCGACCCGCCGGGTTGCCCGATGCCTTCCCGCCACCCGTAATGACTCGAGCAGCGCCGTGGTGGCGGCGGCTGCGAACGGGGAGCCTTCGGGGTGGTCGACGAGCACCCGGCGAGCGAGGGCCACCGCGCGCCGGGTTCTGCCGAGGGTCGAAGCCAGGAGCGCGGCGGTGGCGTGGAGGGCGTGTTCTCCCGGCGCCTCGCGGCCGGCGGCCTCGTAGAGATCGAGGGCGATCTCGCTCCGCCCATCGGCCAGGGCCCGGTCGGCGCGTTCGATAAGACGAACCGTCCCGCGGGACAGATCGCCCGGTGGTTGGGCCGCGAGCAGGCGAACAGTTTCGCGGTAGCGCAAACGCTGAGGATCGAGGCGTTCGAGTCGCTGAAAGGTCTCGAGAGCGAGCTTGGTCCATCCCCGCCGGAGGTAGGCGACACCGAGGTGGTCGATGGCCTCCTCGAAGGCGGGGTCGAGTTCGACGGCCCGCTTGAGTGCGGCGATGGCCCGGCCGCTCTCCCCGAGTTGGAGACGGGAGCTGCCGAGAAGATACAGCGTCTGGGGGAGTTCCTCCCGGGCGACGCTGGCCTCGAGATGATGGATGGCCCGGCGGTGGTTGCCCCGGCGGAGCTCGATCCCTCCGAGGGCGAAATCGGGGAGGAACGACTCGGGCGCCATCGCCCGCGCCCGTTCGAGAGCGCCGAGCGCCTGATCCCAGTGCCCGAGATCGGCAGCGGAATTGCCGAGGTAGACGAGAGTCTCGAAGTGGGGGCCTCTGAGATCGAGGACCCGACGAAACGCCGCTTCGGCGGTTTCGGGCTCGCCGATGGAGAACGCCGCCTCGCCGATAAAGCTCCAGAGTTCGTCGTTGCTCGGTGCGGCCGCTGCAAGATCGCCGAGCAGGCGGTGGACCGCGGCGAGATCGCGTTCGGCGAGCGCGGTTTCGAGGGTCCTGAGCATTCCGGCGAAAACCTCGCCGGGCTGACCGTCGTGGCGAGCTTGCGACAGTATCCGGCTCTTGCGCAGACCGAGCCGTCGCACCAGATCGCGGAGGGTGAGTTCGCGGCTGGCGGTCCGTTCCCAACCTTCCGCGATCTCGGCGCGGGTCACCACGCCTTCATCGTCGAGGAGGTTGGCGATGCTCTCGACCCCTGCGTGCGCGACCGTCAGCGAGTGCTCCACGAGAGTCATTCGATCACCGAAGGAAGACACCGCTGCCCCGATCTTGCGGACCGCCTCCTCGAGGGAAGTGATCCTCTCGAGAAGGTGTTCATCGAGCTGCTCCTGGGCCTCGAAGAGGATCTCCTCCTCGGCCTCGACTGGGAGTTGGGAAACCCCGGAGACGACGAGGAGTTTCTGGCCGCAGTTCAGGCAGTGTTCGGGACCGTCGGGATTCGCGACGCCGCAGAGCTGACACAACACCGTTTTCAGTCCTTCGGGTAGGTGTAGAAACCGCGGCCGGATTTTCGGCCGAGGCGGCCGGCATCGACCATCCGGATGAGCAGAGGGCAGGGACTGTACTTGGGATCGCCGAACTCGGCGTGGAGGGTGCGCATGACCGAGAGGCAGTTATCGAGTCCGATGAGGTCGGCCAGGGCGAGCGGCCCCATGGGATGGTTCATCCCAAGGGTCATGATTTCGTCGATGGCCTGGGGTGTGGCGACATTCTCGGCAACCGCCACGATGGCCTCGTTGATCATGGGCATGAGGAGGCGATTGGAGACAAAACCAGGAAGATCGGCGCATTCGACCGGCGTCTTCGCCATGGCGCGCGCGACGTCATTGACGATTTCGATGGTCTCGGGAGACGTGTCGAGTCCGCGAACCACTTCGACGAGCCGCATCATGGGCACCGGGTTCATGAAGTGCATCCCGACGACACGATCCGGCCGGCGGGTGGTCGTGCCGAGCCTGGTGATGGAGATCGACGACGTGTTGGACGCCAGGATGGTCGGGGGCGGACAGATGAGGTCGAGTTGGCGAAAGATCTCCGCCTTGATCGCGAGGTGCTCCTCCGCCGACTCGATGACGAGTTCGCTTTCGGCATGGTCTTTGAGGTACGTGCTGGTCCGGATACGGCCGAGGATCTGATCGCGTTCAGCGCCTTCGACCACGCCGCGGCGGATCTGACGGTCGAGGTTGGCGGCAACGGACACGATGCCCTGATCGAGGATCTCGGCATCGATATCGGTGAGCACGACGTCGAACCCGGCCAGCGCGGCGACGTGGGCGATACCGCACCCCATCTGACCGGCCCCGACGATGCCGACGGTTCGGATCTTCATCTCTCTCCTTCTTCCGATCTCACACCGCTGCCGCATCAGGTCGATGCGACCGAGTCTCACACATCAGACGACGATCCACCGACCGAACGACCGGCTGAGATCGCGAATCCACCACGCCTCAATCGGGTTGGATCGGTGCGCTCCATGCTCCACAACCCGAAAACGACTCCACGCCCCTAAAGGAGCGCGTCGAGCTTGGCCTTGATGTTGTTCTTGTCCGCGACGTTGCCGACGATCTTGTCGACGATTTCGCCGCCCTTGACGAGGAAGAGCGTCGGAATGGCCTGGATGCCGTACTTCATCGCGGTGTCGCGGTTGCTGTCGACATCGATCTTGCCGACGACGGCTCGACCCTCGTACTCCTCGGCGATCTCTTCGACGATGGGGGCGACAGCCCGGCATGGGCCGCACCACACCGCCCAAAAGTCGATGAGCACGGGCTTGTCGGAATTCAGTACCGTATCCTGAAAATTCGCGTCGGTGATCTCCACTGCTTTACCTGCCATCGAGTTCTGCCTCCAAGGTGTCTGTTGGCGGGCGACCGCCGAGACGGCCACATGGTACTACACGTTTCCGTAGCCTGGAGGTGGGTGAGGATCTCGGCGCGATTCGTGACTCACGACCCGGGGGAATGAGGTCTTGGCCGGCGCCGTCGGCGCCTGGTCTTGAGGTCCAGAGGTCTCGAGGTCCTGAGGTCCTGAGGTCCTGAGGTCTTGAGGTCTTGCCATCGCCTTCCGGTTTTTGGATATGTTTGCTGTTGCTGTCGCAGTTAGTGCGCTGCGCGCACCACGACCACACCCTCGCCTGTCTGCGGTCAGTGCCAATCTCGCTCTGTGATCTTGGCCTGACTCGCACGCCAGCCGAGCGCGGGTTGTCGCTGTCGCTGAAAATCTCATCGGGCACGGGCACGGGCACGGGGAAAGCGCCTGGTCTTGAGGGCTTGCCATCGCACATTGACCAGATCGGCGCGCCGGATCCCCAAACCATCAGATCCTCAGGTCCTCACGCCCTCGTGGACCCTAGGACCCCAAGACCCCAGGACCTCAGGACCCCAGGACCCCAAGACCCCAAGACCTCAAGACCTCAAGACCCCGCAACCTCGACCCGGCCGAGGTCCTCCAGCATCATCCCCGCGACCTTGTCGCCGTAGGCGATGGCGTAGTTCTGGCCGCGGTCTTCGGGGAAGATCTGGGCCATGGTTGCGAGGTAGAGCCCGGGCACCGAGGTTCGCATCGGTGGGATCTGCTCGCGATAACCGGTGGTGACGACGGGTTGTGCGTAGTCGGCCCGGAAGTGGTGGCTGCGAAGAATCCAGGAGGCGTCGAAGGCTGGATTGATCCGCTGCAGGTGTGGGAGATACTCCTCCAGGACCTGGGATTTTTTCGCACTGAAGAGCGGGTGATCGGTGAAGAGATAGTTGGAGATATAGAGCAGGATTCGACCGCCGTACCGCTCGGACGGAATATAGTTGGTGTGCTCTATGAGGCCGCCGAAGGGAATCGCGGGATCGGCGATGTTGAGCCAGTAAAACGGCGTCAGCGATTGCGAGAGCTCGAGAATGCTGCAGATGGCGCCGGTGGCCCTGAGCCGGCCGAGAGCCTGGCGTTCGTCGTCGGCCAGGAGGTGGCCCGCCACCGCCAGGTGGTCGGGGACCGGTGCGGCGACCAAAACCCGGTCGGCGTGGTGCGATCCGTGACGAGTCTCGACCGAGAAGCCGCCGTCGACGAGGTCGATGCGACGGACCTCGTCGCTGAGGTGGAACGAACCTCCGGCGGCCTCGATCTTCTCCGCCAACCTCTCGACGAGCCGAACAAAGGAGCCTCGCATGTAGCCGAGGCGTTCGCCCATCCCGGATTTCGAGCGTGATCCGCCCCGCAGCGAGATCTTGCGCCACAACCACACCATGGCGACCCGTTCGGCGTCGTCGGCGAACTTCTGGTAGAGAAGGGGGCCCCACACCGTCCGCCAGCAACGCTCGCCCTGGTGGCGCCGGATCCAGTCCGCTGCAGTCACGGATTCAAACGGTCGAGGATCCGTCTGTCGCTGAAGCCACAAGGTGGAAAGGCCGAACCGGAGCTTGTCGATAAGACCCATGGGGCCGAAGCGCAGCAATGACAGCGGGGTGCCGAACTCCCAGAGTCGGTTGTCGGCCCAGATCCCCATCTTCGAAGGCAACCACTCGATCTCGTCGGCCAGCCCGAGTTCCTCGGCAAAGGCGATGTAGTCGGTGTCGGTGGTGAAGATGTGGTGATAAAAGGCCTCGAGGGGCTCCCCCTCGATCTCGAGGGCCCGGGCCAATCCGCCCGGTCGCGGATAGCGTTCGAAGACCCGGACCCGATATCCTGCTTGGGTGAGCCTGAGAGCGGCCGTGAGCCCGGCGAGGCCGGCTCCGACGATTGCGATTTCATTCATGACTCCACGCTATCCGAGCACCGTCGTTCCGTCAAAACAGGCCGGCGCCTTCTACGCCGGCTACTTCGCTGTGCTCGGTGTGGTGCTCCCTTTTCTCGGGCCGTTCCTGACCCAGCGCGGCCTCGGCGCCGTCGCGGTCGGGCTCGTGACCGCGGCGTTTTCGCTCGCCAAGCTCGGCTACACCCCTGTCCTCGGCCGCTGGGTCGATGCGGGCGGTTGGATTCCCGGCATGCTCAGCCTGCACATGGCGCTTTCGGTGGCCGCCGCGGTGGTGGTGTTTCAAACCAATGATCCATGGCTGTTGGGTTGTGCCTTTCTCGTCATCGGGCTCGGTTACGGGACCGTGTTGCCGCTGGTCGAGGCGGCGGTCCTGGAGCGTCCTCCCGCCCGGGGATACGGCTTTGTCCGCTGGTGGGGTTCCGCGGGTTTCATCGTCTGCTCAACGCTGACCGCCATCGCCCTCGGCGACGGCCGCATCGATCGCTTCCCCTTCGTTCTCATGGTCTCCTTGGTCGTTCTCGGTTGCATCGCCTGGACCCTCGAGGGTGAAGCGAGACCGAGCCCGAGCGCCGGAAAGGGTGCGCCCCTCAACGGCGTCGTGTGGGTTCTGCTCGTGATTCTGACCCTGCACCAGGTGGCGCATGGGCCCTACTATGGTTTTTTTTCGATTCACCTGCGCGAGTTCGGTTTTGGCACGGGATTGATTGCCGGTCTGTGGTCGCTGGCGGTTCTCGCGGAGATGGTGGCGTTTTTCAAGGGGGCCGGCCTGCAGCGGCGGTTCGGACTGCGTCCAATGCTCGGCTTCGCCCTTGCGATGACCCCCCTGCGCTGGCTTCTTCTCGCCCTGCCTCCGACCATCCCGCTCCTCGTTGTCGCGCAGGTCGGTCACTCGGTGAGCTTTGCCTTGGCGCACCTGGCCGGTGTCCAGCTGGTCCAGCAACTGGTGCCTTCCGATGCCAGGCGGAACGCCCAGGCCCTGTATTCGGGTCTGTGCTTCGGCCTGGGTATCGTGATCGGGACCGCCGCCGCCGGACCGCTCTACCAAGCCCTGTCGGGTTCGGGTTCATTCCTCGTTGCGGCAGGATTTTCCTCGATAGTGGCGGTTGTGTGGTTTGTCGTGGCGCCACGGTTTGGTCGCTGACGCCGCCGCTGGCCCTGCCGCTGATCCGCGTTCTTTCAGCCCCGGCCTTCTGGCCGCCTTCGGCGACCAGCGTCGCCCAATCAGCGTGGTCGTTTGGTGGTAACGGGGAGGGTGTCGACCACGCTGATTGGGCGAGCGGCGGCCTCCTTCTGATCCGGGAGAGCTGACCTCGAGGCGCTACCCGAGGGAGCCAGGTACGGCATTGTGCGAGACGTAACGCGCACCGGAGGGGATTACCGGCACAATGCCGGACCCGGCACCCCGCCGTGGCGCCCTTTTCCCGCGTTCTTTCGGGTTGCTGTACGCCTCTAGAAGATGACGTTCCTGATGTAGAAGTTCTGCACCGAGGTGCTGCCGTTGAGCAGCGATTCGGCGTCCGCGGGGGTGATTCTGAAGGTGCCTGCGGCCTTGCGCGAGGTCTGGACCATCTGCAGCTCGACGGCCTCGGGAGCGATCGTCGGATCCGCGGCGCGGATGAGATAGAACGCTCGGCACACCGTCTCCAGGGCGTGGAAGACTTGAGCTTCGGAGTCGGTCACGGCCTGGACATAGAAGAAACCCTGCTTTGTCCCCCCGCTGGTGTGGTAGAGATAGAGCTTTTCGTCGGCAAAGACCTTCTCGAAGGCGCGAGTCACCCGCTCATCGTGATAGGGATAGGTTTGAAGGCGGATTCCAGGGGTTGGGGTCGGAGTCGGGGGCAGATTGGCCGTGAGCTCCGGGTTGCGTTGCATCGAATCGAGAGTCACGAAGTTGCCGAGAGGTCCCTTCGGCGTCGGCGTAGGAAGAACGTCGGTGACGACGGAGAGCTCTTCAATCTCGACAGCGTCTCCGAGACCCTGTTGGTTGTATCTCTCGGTTTCGATGATGTCGATCTGCGCCAGGGGATAGCTGGCCATCGTGCCCGTCACGAGAGTGATGAGGGCGTTGTCGCCCTGGACCACCATCGGTTCCTTGCAGCGGATCTTGTAGCCGTTCTTGAGGATGACGACATAACCGGCCGCGCTCGCGACCTGGGCGGCGATGAGCACCATGATGACAGCCGAAAGGGCGAAGAAGCGCCTCATGAGATGACCTCCAGTGTCATTCCTGACCAATATCATTGTAGAACACCGGTTTAGCGGACGTGGTTCCCGACACCGGTCAACGAGCTCAGAAGCTCGCTCCGCGACCGTGTCGAGGTCTTTTTGAACACATTCTTGAGATGATCTCGAACCGTATGGGGGCTGATCCCCAACCGGTTCGCGAGGCCGGTGGTGTTGTGGCCTTGAACCAGAAGTCGAAGCACATCCTGCTCGCGGGGGCTGAGCTGATGAAGGGAGGCGAACTCCTCGACCCTTTGGTCCGATGGTCCGGCGACCTCGCGGAGAATCGCCATCACCGCAGGCCCAAAGGCCCCGTCATCGCTTTGGAGCACCACCGTCTGGATGGTCAGTTCGCTGCCGTCCGACACCTCGATCCAGTCCTGCCAGGGTTCGCTCGGCCTGAGATCCAGGATTTCGCCGACCCTGGCGCAAAGCAGGTGAAAAAGAGGTTGGGGGTTCCGTGTCTTCCAGTCGACCGTGAGGTCGTTTTCGGTCTGCTTCGAAATCAGCGCGTCGGCGCGGTGGTTCGCGAAAAGGATGTTCCCTGAGGCTCCGAAGATCAATATTGCGGCATCGGCGGAGTTGGCCGCGTTCTGGAGGAGTTGGGTCTCCGCCAGCAGACGGAGACGCTGGAGTTCGCGACCGACGATGGCTGTGAAGAGTCCGAGGGCGCCCTCGCTCGGCGGGTCGTCCCCGGCGAGAGTCACCACCGCGTCGATCTCCTCGCCGAGATTCAGGTTCACCGATACCGAGGCGCCGGTCGGCCTGCCCAGAGTGATCACACGCTCCTCGTCCCGCGATCGGATCGTGAGCCTGGCCCACCGGGTCTTGACGCACTCGGCGAATAACTCGAGGGATTGGCGCAACCCGAGATCATCGCCCATCGCCGCTGCGGGTGGCAGGATAATCGAGCGAACGTCGTCCATATCGGCTGACAATTGTACCTGAGATGCCTGTTTGGGGTCGATGGACGGTGATGACACCAATCCGCCTCGGCTTCGAGGTCGACTCGGGCCGGTCGTTCTTTTTTTCGCCGCGCCCTTGACCGTAGGCGACTCCTCCCCTTAGACTTCCGGTCCCATGTTGGAGGCGCTGCAGGAACGTCTCGGTCGGGTCACCAAGACTCTACGCGGTGAGGGACACCTCACCGAGTACCATGTGGACACCGCGTTGCGCGAGATTCGGCTCGCGCTGCTCGAAGCGGATGTTGCGGTGGAGGTGGTCACGAAGTTCGTCGCCAGGGTGCGTGAACGCGCCCTGGGCGGTGAGGTATTGACCTCGATCACCCCCGCCCAGATGGTGACCAAGATCGTCCACGACGAGCTCATCGAGTTGCTCGGCGGCGTCACCACGGATCTCGAGTTCAAAGGCCGACCGGCGGTGATCATGCTCGTCGGCCTGCAGGGCTCGGGCAAGACCACCACCGCGGCCAAGATGGCCAAGTGGATCAAGGAAAAGAAGAACCTCTTCCCCCTGTTGGTCCCTGCGGACACATCGAGACCGGCTGCGCGGGAGCAGCTTCTCGTGCTCGGCGAGCAGGCCAAGATCCCGACCGTCGACACCAGGGAGATGAACGACCCCGAGATCATCGCGAAGCACGCGCTTCGAGAGGCTTCGATCAAGGGTTACCAGGTTCTCATCTTCGACACGGCGGGTCGGCTTCATATCGACGACGAACTCATGGATCAGCTCGAGCGCCTCAAGGAGATCCTCAAGCCCAAGCAGATCCTCTTCGTCGCCGACGCCATGACCGGTCAGGACGCCGTCCGTTCCGCCCGCGCCTACCACGAGCGTCTCGGAATCACCGGCGTGGTTTTGACCAAGCTCGATGGTGATGCCCGCGGCGGGGCCGCGTTGTCGGTCCGCGAGGTTGTCGGGCGCCCCATCGTCTTTGCCGGTGTCGGCGAGCGACTCGAGGGCCTCGAGCAGTTTCACCCCGACCGCATGGCCGGCAGAATCCTCGGGATGGGCGATGTCGCCAGCCTGGTCGAAAGGGCCCAGGAGGTCGTCGACGAGAAGAAGGCGGCGAAGCTCGAGGAAAAACTCCGAAAGAACAAATTCGACCTCGAGGACCTGAGGGACCAGTTGCGGAGCCTCAAGAAAATGGGGCCGTTGCAATCCGTCATGGAAATGGTGCCGGGCATGAACAACCTGATGCCCAAGGGCGGCGTTTCCGAGGGGCAGGAACGACAACTCAAGCGATTCGAGTCGTGCATCGATTCGATGACACCGAAGGAACGAAGGCACCCGCAACTCCTCAACGGATCCCGAAAACGGCGGATCGCCAAGGGTTCCGGCACCAGCGTCGAAGAGATCAATCGCCTCTTGCGTCAATACGGGCAAATGCGTAAGCTGATGAAACGGCTGGGAAAAGCCGACCCCAAGGCGTTGAAAAGACAGCTGGGCCTTTAGAAGATTGAACCGAATAATGCAGAGTGATCGCGAGCAGGGAGGACCGTTCCAATGTTGATGATTCGTCTGCGCCGTGGTGGCGCCAAAAAGAACCCCATCTACCGGGTCGTTGTTTCGGATTCGAGAAAGACGCCGACGGCGGACTACCTCGACCAGGTTGGTTTCTACGACCCCAATCAGGAACCGCCCGAGATCAACATCGATCTCGAGAAGGTCGATGCAGTGGCAGAAAAAGGGCGCCGGAGTTTCGGAAACCGTCCAGGCCCTGATTCAAAAAGCAACGAAGCAGAAGCAGGAAGTGCCGGAGGCGTGACCACCCCTCGGATGCCTCGTCGTGAAAGGAGTTCCCCGTGAGTGCGATGAAAGAGCTGCTCGAAGAAATCGCGAGAGCGCTGGTGGACAACCCCGAAGACGTTCAGGTGACTGAGGTCGAAGGCGAGCAGACAACCGTTCTCGAACTGCGGGTCCGCAACGAGGACCTGGGCAAGGTGATCGGGCGGCAAGGGCGGACCGCGCGGGCGATCCGCACCCTTCTTTCCGCCGCCGGGATGAAGATCCGCAAACGGTTCGTCCTGGAAATCCTGGAGTAGTGAACCCCAACGACGTCCGCGACTGGCTCGTTGTGGGCCGGGTCATCAAACCTCATGGAATTCACGGCGATCTCATTGTCGAGATCATCACCGATTTTCCCGAGCGGATGACGGACGGGACGACCTTCGGCGTCGGTGACGAGGAAGAGCCGAAGTCGTTCCACGAGATCTTTCGGATCCGGTACCACAAGGGAAGGTGGTTGCTCTCGGTTGCCGAGATTCGCGATCGTGATCTCGCGGACGCCTGGCGCGGCAGGTATCTCTTCCTTCCGGAGCAGAGCCTCGACGAGCTGCCGGAGGGCTTCTACTACGAGCATCACCTCGTCGGGCTCGCCTGCCGGTCCGAGCAGGGCGACGACCTCGGCAAGGTGACCGGGATCGATCAGGGGCCGGGACAGCGGCGCCTCGTCGTTCGCCGCGGCCGCCGCGAGTTCCTCGTGCCCTACGTTCCCGAGATCGTTGTCAGCGTCGATCTGGACGAGGGCATCGTCACTATCGACGCCCCGCCAGGTTTGCTGGACGACGACGCCATCACAGCGTAAATCGCATCCGGTCCCATCACACATCGCAATGGGACACGGATTGCCACGGATTTGCGCGGATCACACAGATTTTCTTAAGAGTGGGTTGGTAGTACCGGATTGCTGTACAACTTCGTGTCGGCGGGATCGGTTGCTTTCACGACGTGGATTTGGATTCGGAAACGGATTTGCACGGAGGGTTTCCGCTCGGTTTTCCGGCGATTCAAGACCAGGTTCCGTGGAATCCGTCTGAAATCAAAACCGAAGTCATACGAGACACCCATTACGTCACCACTAAGTGGTTTGTCCTCCCGGTTCGTGGACCCGGCCCTTGAGAAGAATCCGTGTCAATCCGTGTTCATCCGTGTCCCATTTGCGATGTCTTGCGTTGATTTGCGATGGATTGACACCCCGGAGTTTGGTCTGGGCGGCTCTTTGTGTTTCAATACGCGGCTGGACGAGGCCCAACCATGCATTTTGATGTCTTGACCATCTTCCCCGAGTTCTTCGACACCTTCCGCACCACCGGTGTGTTGGGCAAGGCCGTGGAAAAGTCGCTCATCGGCATCGACGTCCACGACATGCGCGACTGGGCCGACAACAAGTGGCGTCAGCTCGACGACGAACCCTACGGCGGCGGGCCGGGGATGGTGATCCAGGCGCCGCCGGTGATCGCGGCGGTGCGCGAGCTCGAGGCTCGCAGCGGCCCGCTGCGAAAGGTGCTGCTCTCGCCCCGCGGCCGCGTCCTCGATCAAGCGCTCGTCGACGAGCTCTCCCGCGAGCCTCGGCTCCTCATGCTCTGCGGCCGGTACGAGGGTTTTGACGAGAGGGTGTCCGAGAATCTCGAGCCGGACGAGATTTCGATCGGTGATTACATCCTCGGTGGCGGCGAGGTCGCCGCAATGGTCGTGATGGAAGCGGTGGCTCGTCTTGTCCCGGGTGTCGTCGGCGACCCCGGTTCGGTGGCGGGGGATTCGTTCGGGGCCGGGTTGCTCGACCATCCGTCCTACACCCGGCCGCTCGAGGTCGAGGGGATCGAGGTCCCGGATGTCCTGCGATCGGGCAACCATGAGAAGATCTCCCATTGGCGTCTCGAGCGGGCCGTGGAGTTGACGGTAACCCGAAGACCGGATTTGATCAAAGAGAATTGGGATCGATATCCCCCGGAGGTGCGGCGGTTGGTTCGGCGCTACGCACCCCGGTTGGACCCCGAGCGCTCGTGAGCGCCGCATCCCGATCGAAGCGAGGACTATGACCATGAAAAGAACGACCCTCCTGACAGCGGCCCTCTTGCTGGCATCTCTCGGAGCCTCCGCTCAGGGAATCAAAGCCGATCCCGTGTTCACCGTCGAACTCCTCCCCGACCGGAGCCCGGTGGTGGCCGGCGAGGTTCTGCAGCTCGCCGCCGTGGTCACCGTGGAACCGGGGTGGCATATCAACTCGGATGAGCCGGGCGACGAGTTTTCCATGCCCACCACGGTGGCATGGACGATGCCGGAGGACTGGCCCGAGCCGTTGACGGTCTTCCCCGACGGCGAGCAGCTCGAGTTTGATTTCTCCGATGTTCCCATCGAGGTTTGGGAGGGCAAGGTCGTCTTCGTGGGTCGGCTGACCGTCCCCGACACGGCCGGGGGAACGGTTCGGCCGCGAGTCGAGGTCACCGCGCAGGCCTGCAACAACACCCAGTGTCTGCCGCCGGTCACGGTCAAGAAGGGGGTCGATCTCGAGGTCGTCCCGGCCGGCGCTGCGTCGGAGAAGGTCAATCAGCAGCTCTTCGAGATCCCGGCCCCCCCGGTCGAGTCCGCGTCCGCCGCGCCCTCAGACGACGCGAGCAGATTGGCGGGGATGTCGCTGCCGCTGCTCCTGGTGACCGTGTTCCTCGGTGGGTTGGCCCTCAACCTGACGCCGTGTGTGTTTCCCCTCATCCCGATCACCATCGGATTCTTCTCGCAGCAGACGAAGGGCGGCACCGGCAGCTCGTTCGGTCTCGCCTTCGCTTATTTCATCGGGATCGCCCTGACCTACTCCGTCCTCGGCGTCCTCGCCGCGCTCGGCGGTGCGATCTTCGGCGGCGCGCTCCAGAACCCCATCGTGGTCGTGGTCATCGTCCTCGTCCTTCTCGCTCTGTCCGCGTCCATGTTCGGCGCCTGGGAGATCCGCCCTCCGGCCTGGGCCATGCAGGCGTCCGGCGGACGAAGCGGTTTGCTCGGCGCCCTCATCATGGGTCTCCTCATGGGCATCATCGCCGCCCCGTGCATCGGTCCGTTTGTCATCGGGCTGCTCACCTTTGTCGGTCAGAAGGGCGATCCGGTCTTCGGCTTTTTCGTGTTCTTCGCCCTGGCCGCGGGTCTCGGGCTGCCGTACCTCCTGCTCGGCACCTTCACCGGTCTGGTCAATCGCCTGCCGGCATCGGGGATGTGGATGATCGGTGTCCGCAAGGTCTTCGGGGTGATTCTCATCGCCATGGCGGCCTACTTCGCGGCCCCGATGCTCCCGGGCGACGGCGGCGATTGGCTCATGGGTCTGACCCTGGCCGTCGGAGCGCTCTACCTCCTCATCATCGATCGTACGGGACATGATCAGCCTGCCATCGACAGGGTCATGCGGCTTGTCAGCGCCGGGCTGCTCGTCTTCGGTCTGTCCATGCTGCCGCTCGGGCACGGCGGCGCCGCCGCGGTATCCGAGGGCGACCATCTGGCCTGGGAAGCCTATGACGCAAAGGCCTTCAGTGACGCCGTCGATTCCGGACAGCCGGTCATCGTCGATTTCTACGCCGACTGGTGTGCGCCATGCCGCGAGCTCGACGAAAAGACCTTCTCGGACCCCCGGGTGAAAGAGATTCTCGACGGCTATGTCCGTTTCAAGGTCGACCAGACCCGGGCCAGCAAAGAGGCCGTGGCCATTGCCAGGGAGTTCAACGTCCTCGGGGTGCCGACGGTCATGGTCTACCACGAAGGGGAAGAGGTCTTCCGACTCACCGGCTTCGAATCGGCCGATGAGTTCCTGAAGCGTTTTGATTAACCCGCGCCTCTCAACGCACCTCGCTTCCCGCAGTCGGAGGCCGGTGGCTAACGCCTATTCGATGACATCGCCGGAGGAGAAGACCCGCTCGACTCCGTCGATGACGAGCCGGAGGTGACCCTCGCCGGTGAGACCGGCAAATCGTCCCCGGGTTTCGCAACCGTCGGCGCCGCGCACGGTCATCGCATCGCCTGGGCGATGGTGGAGGTGTTCCCGCCACCGGCCGATGTGCTCCATGGGGCTGGTGACGCCGGCGGCCAGCTCTTCGGCGATGATCCGGACGATGGTCTCGGCCCAGGTCTGGAAATCGCCGTTTGCAGCCAGCTCGGCGATTGCGACGGCCTCGGTGGTACTGCCGTCGCGGATCACCGGCGCCCGGTCGATGTTGATGCCGATGCCGACGGTCGCCCAGCTTGTGGCGCCGTGGCGAGCGTGCACGAGGAGCCCCGCCAGCTTTCGCCCGCCCACGAGGATGTCGTTGGGCCATTTGATTTCCACGGCGCCGATCCCGAGGGCGCTGATGGCGGTGTGAGCGGCTGCCGCGGCGATCATGGGCAGCAACGCGATGGTCGGCGCCTCCAGACCGGCGACGATCCAACTCAGGTACAACCCTCCCGGGGGAGACTCCCACAGCCGTCCCGCCCGACCGTGTCCGTGCGCTTGCTCGAAAGCGATCACCATCGTTGTCGGGAGCACGATTTCCTCGGACTCGACCTGGTTGATGAGGCGCAGGGCCCAGGCATGGGTGGAGTCGATGCTCTGATGGACGACCACATTGCTGACCGCGGACCGTGCGGCGTCGGCGAGCCGTCGTGCGTTGTCTCGGGAACTCAATCGAGACTCCAACTCAGAAATGAATGATGCGCTCCTGCGCCGGCATGACAATCGAACGACATGCGGACGGGGTCACTGAACGGCTTCTGGCGTGGCGGCCTCGGATTCGGCTTCAAGCTCGCGGATCCGTTGGCGAACGACGATCTCCGCCATGTCCGGGACGATCTCCCAGGCGATCTGCTCGAGACGATCCGAGGCCAGCTCGATCACCCGCCGCGCGATCCGGTCGATATCGTCGTCGGTGAGTTTGAAACCGCCGTCATCCGTGTTCGCGTCGTCCTCGGACGGCGGTTCCACCGGCGATGTGTCGGCCATGGAGGGTTCGTCTTCGAATTCGCCCGCGACGACTTCGTCGGTGGTCGCTTCGGGCGGAGGCTCGAACGGCTCGTCATTCGCAGCTTGAAAAGGCTCCGGAGCGGCATCACCGGTCGCCTCGTTCTCGAACTGCGAGGGATCGACGGCAAGCGCTGCCGGCACGTCGTGGTCGGCGGGCACCCCTGATGACGATTCATCATCCTCGGGTTCGGAGTCATCTCTGAAGGAAGAGACATCGATCCTGACCGTCTGCGCCGAGGGATCGAGGGCCGGCTCCGGGGACAACCCGTCGCCAACACCGCCTTCGGGTGCCTCCAAATCGTATTCGATGCCGTCGTCGGCAATCGCCTTGTTCGAGGCGTCCTGGGGCGGGCGGGCGGCCGCTTCCATTTCGGCGAAGCCGCTGGTGGTGAAATCGATGCCGTCGTCCTCGGTTTTCGGCGCGGTCAGCTGGGTTCCGAAATCCTCGGAATCGGCATCTGTCGGGAAATCGGTGGGAGTCGCTTCTTCGGGCCAGACTTCGCCGTCGTCGGCGGCCGAGGGTCTGGTGTGGGGGACCGCCGGGGCCTGGATGCCGGGGCCGCCGATGAGTCGTTCGACGGTGTCGACAAGCTTCCGCGCCTCGAACGGTTTGGTGATGATCTCGGAGCAGCCGGCCGCGATGGCCCGATCTCGATCGAACGGCTCGAAGGTGCCGGTCAGAAGAATCACCGGCAGGTGGAGCCAGGCGGAGCTCGATTTGATCTGCTGGCAGACTTCGTAGCCGTCTTTTCCCGGCATGATCACGTCGCAGATGATGAGATCCGGCCGGCTTTCGGCGAGTCGGTCGAGGAGTTCGTCCCCGCTCGACACCGTGACAACCCGGTAGTTGGTTTCGGCAAATGTGAGCTCAACGACCTTTTGGATGGTCAGGCTGTCGTCTGCGAGAAGGATCGTACCGCTCATGTGCTCTCCTGATCGCGCCTCCGGCAATTGCGATCACCCCGCACGGCAACGTGGATTTTTGCTCGAATCGTGGTGTCGCCAGGGTTGATCGTTTCCTGCCCGAACAACGGGCAAGTTGCCGAATATCATGACTTTTCTACCACGAAGGCGCGGAATCTGTCAACGAATGTCGAGCTCCGGAGGAGACGCCACGAAGCGAGTCGGGAGGGATGGAGGACGCTCATCCGACGGGCGGTGGCGTGGGCCTGGGCTCGTGGATCACTCGCGATGGAGTGGACCGCCCCGAGCTCCTTCATGGCGGCCGCGTCGAGCTCGGAGCCCTCGATCAGGGCGCGGCGGAGAAACGGCGACCCGAGAACGCCGTCGAGACCGGTGGACCCTCCCCAACCGGTGACGAGACCTCGGCGAACCCCGGGGTGGCTGAAGGTGGCGCCGGGCGAGGCGATGACGGCGTCGCACGCCATGGTGAGATCGAACCCGCCCCCCGAGCAGCTCCCGTGGACCGCGGCGACCACGGCAGCCGGATGGGACGCGAGACGAGCCGCGATCGAGCGTCCGAGACCGGCGTAGGCGATGCAGCTGCGTTGGTCGAGCTCCGCGATCTCTCCGAGGTCGGCGCCGGCGAGGAAGATCGTCGGGTGGGCGGACGCCAGAACGAGGGGACGCCCGGAGGCTTCGAGTGCGAGCTCGTCGAGGGCGGCTGCGATCTCACCGAGCATCCGGCGCGAGAGGATCGGCGATTCGAGGACCACCGTGGTGGTTTCTTCGTTGCGGATCAGGGACAGGGATGGCGGCACGGGCCGGTCAACCTCCATGTTGACGGAAGAAATCGAGGGCGCGCAGCGGTCGTTCCGCGTGCCGGCGAACCATGGCATCGAGGCGGCGGACGGCGGCGGCGGGCACTTCGAGATCGAGCTCGGCGAGGGGCACCCGGCGACAGGCGATGAAAAACGCGAACTCATCGGCGGCGGGGTCGCCCTCGAGGGCTTCGGGGGGCGGCATCAGACCGCCGAGTTGGAGTATCCAGTATTGGACATAGGCGATGACCCGATCGGGATCGACGGCATCGAGCAGGGCCGCCAGCGCCGAGACGCCGAGGCGGTATCGGCGAGGCGCCGGTTCGTTCTCCGGACAATAGGTCAGGAGGAGCTCGGCGACCACCGCGCCTGCGGTCGAAAGGCGAAAGTCCCGAGCCAGCGGATAGGACGATGTCTTGAGATCCACCCCCTGAAACGTGGCGAGCTCGGCCTGCGCCTTGCGAAAGAAGGACATTCTCACCTCGGAGAGGATCTGGATCGATCCTGCGAGGGGGGACTTGCCGCCCCGGGCCGATCGAAGCACACCGCGGACGACGCCGTGGGAGCGCGTCAAGGCCGCGATGATGAGATGCCGGTCCTTGAAGGGGTGGTGATCGAGGATCAGCGCGTCGTCGTCGTGAGTCGGCACCGACCAATGGTAGCGGAGTCTCGACCCGTCCCCGTGTTAATCTCTGCTCATGTCATCTTGGCTCAAAATGCTGCTGGTCGTCGTCGGCGTGAGTGTTCTGTTGTTCTCGATGCCTCCCGGCGAGACCGCCAAGGCGAAGCTGGTGGTCGTTGTTGCCGCCGATCGTCGCCATCTCCCTCGCGCTGGCGTACCGGGATGTGGTGCTGTCGCTCTTTTTCGGCGTCTGGCTCGGCGCAACGATGGTTGCCGACGGCAATGCCGCGGCGGGTTTCCTGCGGGTCATCGACACCTACGCTCGCGACGCCCTGACCGATTCCGACAAGATGAGCATCATTCTTTTCTCGATTCTGCTCGGCGGGATGGTCGGGGTCATGAGCCGGAGCGGCGGCACCCATGGCGTGGTCAAGGCCCTCGAGCCCTATGCGACCACGCCGCGTCGCGCTCAGGTTGTGACCTGGTTGATGGGTGTCGCGATCTTCTTCGACGACTACTCCAACACCCTCATCGTCGGCAACACCATGCGTCCGGTGACCGATCGCCATCAGGTGAGCCGGGAGAAGCTCGCCTATCTCGTGGATTCCACCGCCGCCCCGGTGGCCTGCGTCGCCCTGGTCTCGACCTGGATCGGTTACCAGGTCTCGCTGGTCGGAGACGCCCTCGATAAGGCGGGTTCCGACCTCAACCCGTTCGGGGTCTTCCTGGCGTCGATCCCGTACGCCTTCTACCCGATTTTCGGCTTGACCGTCACCTTCGCGGTGGCGGTCTCCGGCCGGGATTGGGGTCCCATGCTCGCGGCCGAACGCCGGGCTCGGGCCGGCCAACTCATGGCCGAGTCCTCGCAGCCGCTGGCCGACTACGAAAGCACCGGACTGGCGCCGGATGACGACACGCCGAGACGGTGGTGGAATGCCGCCGTGCCGGTGATCCTGGTGATCGCAACCACCTTCGCGGGTCTTTACGTGACCGGCCGCGAGAGTCTGATGGCGGACGGCGCGGCGAGTCTCTCCCTGAGCAGCATCATCGGCGCCTCCGACCCGTTTACGGTCCTGCTCTGGGCGAGCCTCGTCGGCCTGACGGCGGCCATCGTCCTCGCCGTCGGCCAACGGGCATTGACGGTGCGGCAGTCCCTCGAAGCCATGATCAACGGCTTCAAGAGCATGCTCATGGCCTTTGTCGTGCTGACCCTGGCCTGGTCGCTCGGTCAGGTCTGCACCGATCTGGCCACCGCGGCCTACCTCAAGGGCGCGGTCGGCCCCCACGTCCCGCCGGGGCTGATCCCGTTGGCCATCTTCCTGGTGGCCGCGGCGGTGTCGTTCTCCACCGGGACCTCCTGGGGCACGATGGCGATCCTGACTCCTCTCGCGGTGCCGCTCGTTCTCGCCGCGGCGCCGAGCGACACCATGATCCTGGAGGCGACGGTGGCGGCCATTCTCGGCGGCTCGGTCTTCGGCGACCACTGCTCGCCGATCTCGGACACCACGATCCTGTCGTCCATGGCCTCGAGCTGCGATCACGTCGATCACGTGCGAACCCAGTTGCCCTATGCACTCCTCGGAGCGGGACTGGCGGTTGTCGTCGGCTATCTGCCCGACGCATTCGGCGCCGTCTCGCCCTGGATTCTCCTCGGCGTCGGTTTTGTCCTCATCGCCCTCTGGTCGAGATATCTCGCCAAACCGGTGGAGTAGGTCGGCGCCTGCCCAGGCGCGATGGGAGCGGTGCCGCCATCGCTCCCGTTTCCGCTACCGCTTCCGGTTGTCGGATGCCGCCACGGCCGTTGTCTACCGTCCCCGGGTCTCCGCCGCCAACTGGCGGGCGTAGAAGACGACCTCGGGATCATCGCCGGCGATCTGCATCGCCTGGGCGAGCCACCGCGAAGCGCCGGGGAGATTGCCTTCGGAGCGTTCGAGGAGGGAAAAGAGCAGCAGCCGCTTGCCGGCGACCACGCGTTGGAGCTCGAACCCCATTCCCGGTGGCAGGTTGTCGATGCTCTCGATGGGCGAGGTGTAGGCCTCGACCAGGACCCGCGCGTTGGCCGGCCACAGCCCCGGGCGGTAGGCGGCAGGAGCGAGAAACTCGAGTCGGGGGTGGAGATCGGTCGCGGCGGCACCGGCGCCGACCGTTCGGCAACCGGCGGGGTCGAGCTGGAAAAGGGCTGCGATCTGAGCCGGAGTCGAAAGGGCTGAAGCTTCGAGATCGTCGCGCAGGGCGTGGCGCTGGAGTTGTTCGCGCCAGCGCTGCCAGTCGAGATCGAGGGGCCGGTCGGAGCCGAGCAGCATGGCGTGACCGAGGCCGAAGAGAACCCAGCTCTCGGCAACTCGACGTCAGCCGGCCCGACTCTCCCGTTCCAGACCTGGACCCAGGCAATCGCCCTCGACGACGATGTCGAGTCCGGGCAGGGCGACTGGGTTGTCGACACCGTGATCGGCGGCGGCACCGGGACGCCGTGGAGCATTGTCACCGATGCCGGTACGAGCTCGCCGATCCACGCCTGGTTCACCTCGGATATCGCGGTGGTCAAGGACGATCGCCTCGAAACCGGGCCCATCGCCCTCGGCGGCGGATCGCCGGTGCTCTCCTTCTGGCACCACTTCACGACCGAGAACAACTACGACGGCGGCGTTATCGAGGTGTCGACCGACGGGTCGAACTGGTTCGATGTGGAGGCTGCCGGCGGCGTTTTCATCACCGGCGGGTACAACAGTGCCGTCAGCTCCTACAGCTCGAGCCCGCTTGCCGGCCGCGACATCTGGGCGGGGTCGGGTCCGCTGCAGCAGGTCCAGGTGGATCTCTCGTCGCTCGCGGGCGGCAATCTCTGGATCCGTTTCCGTTTCGGCTGCGACAGCAGTGTGTCGAGCACCGGCTGGTGGGTCGACGACATCAGGATCGAAACCACCGCGCCGTGCGACATGCTCTTCGGAGACGATTTCGAAGTCGGCGACTGCGGCAACTGGTCGCAGGCGGTCGGCGAACAGTAGAGACCTCGAACGCCGCCGGGGCGGGAAACCGTCCCGGCGGCGGTGTCGATTGACTTCTTTTTGATATACTGCGATTTCAGCCCGGCCGGAGGTTCGGCCGGCTGCGAAGACAAACGAGAGACAAAGGAGGCAGATCATCCGCAAGTTCGCGTTTCGAGACGACCCTGAAGCACCCCAGGTGCGAATCAATGAACGAATCCGGCTCACGCCGGTACGCCTCATCGGCGCCGATGGCGAACAGGTTGGCGTCGTCCCCGTCGACGAGGCCCTGAGAATGGCCCGTGACGCCGGTCTGGATCTCGTCGAGGTCGCCGCCAACTCGCGCCCCATCGTCTGCAAGATCATGGACTACGGGCGCTTTCGCTTCGAGCAGGAGAAGAAAGCGCGCGAGGCGAAGAAGCAGCAGCACCAGGTCGACATCAAAGAGGTCAAGTACCGTCCCAACATCAACATCCATGACTTCGAAACCAAGACGAAGCGGGCGCGGAAGTTCCTCGACGAGGGCAAGCACGTCAAGGTGACCATCATGTTTCGCATGCGCGAAATGCGTCGGCCCGAGAATGGTTTCGACCTGCTCCGCAGGGTCGCCGAAGAGCTTCAGGATGTTGCCAAGCTCGAAAAGATGCCCGATCGTCTCGAGGGTCGCGATCTCACCATGGTGATGAGGCCCCTCAAGAAGTAGGTTCAATCGAGTCAGGAGTGCACTCGACCCGCGCTCAGCGCGGGTTTTTTGGCGTCGGCCCGCCAGAGTTGGGAAACATCGCAGTTTCAACGCAGAGGCGCAGAGACGCAGAGCCATCACACCGTCGCAAATGGGACACGGATTTCGCGGATCGACACGGATGAGGTTCTCAGGCGGCGGAGTCGACGACGGTCTCCGACCGCCGCCACCGTGGGATCGGCTGACCGTGCCGAACTCTAGCGTTCGTCCCGCCCACCCGATCCCACGGCCAGCTGAGCCCCCGGCGCAGCGGCTCCACCTGGGTGATGCCGAATTGGTTCTGGTTCACTGTGATGAGATGCTGCGATGGTGCGATGAGTCAATAATGCGATGTCTTAGCGCCTTGGCGACTTGGCGCCTTTGCGTTGACCACCGTCGAGGGTGAGGGAAACGCTGAATTCACTCGTCTGCGATGTCTCTGCGCCTCTGCGTCTCTGCGCCTCTGCGTTGATTCCTTTTCTTCCCATCTAGATTGGCCCTGGCTACCGCCAGACTTCGCTGAACCTGTTTGAATGGGATCCGGCCCAGGGCGCTGCCCTGTCTCCAGAGCTTCCATCCATCCTCATCGAGCGCTTCGAGTTCGGAGATGAGGGGGCGGAAGCGGTGCGGCGCCGGGGCGAACTCGGGGTGGAGATCCGCCGCCGCCTTTCTGGTCCAGGGGCAGACCTCGTTGCAGCGGTCGCAGCCGGCCACCATGTTTCCCATGGCGGGTGCGAACTCGGCCGGGATCTCGGCACGGTGTTCCACGGTGAGGTATCCGATACAGCGTCGAGCGTCGAGAACATAGGGTTCGGGAAAGGCGGCGGTCGGGCAGGCGTCGAGACATGCGGTGCATGTGCCGCAGTGGTCGGGGACGGGTCGATCGGGTGCGAATTCGACATCGGTGAGGAGGGCGCCGAGAAAGAGCTCGGAGCCGAGTCTGCGGTTGAGAAGCATGGTGTTCTTGCCGATCCAGCCGAGACCCGCGCGGGCTGCCCACTCGCGCTCGAGCAACGGTGCGGTGTCGACCACGGCACGCCATGAGCAGCCGGGGTGGCGGTCCTCGAGTCGGCGTCCCAGCCGGACCAGCCGCTTCTTCAACAGGCGGTGGTAGTCGCGGCCCCATGCGTACCGCGAGATCCACACCCGATCGCCGGCGGGGAGGGCGTCGGAGTCCGGTTGCGAGCTGCGATAGCTCATGGCGACGACGATGACCGAACGGCAGCCTTCGAGGAGGTGCTCGGGGTGCGACCGTTGGACCGCGCTTGCGGCCATGTAGCTCATCTGGGCCTGCATCCCGTCGGCCAGCCACCTTTGCAGGCGTTGTGCGGTCTCGGCCGGACCCGCCGCGGCGATTCCGATGAGGTCGAATCCCTCGTCGAGGGCCCAGTCCCTCATCAATCCGGTTTCTTCTCCCGCACCGGCTCCACGAGGCCGCTCAACTCTCCTTCTTCCCTGACCTTGGGGACAAAGGTCCCGAACTCCGCCGGAGTCTCGCCGTCGGTCCAGTTGGCGATCATGGGCCCTTCCTGAGTCGGGTCGCACCAGCGAAGATCGCGCGGCGTGCCGGCGAGGACGCCCGTGCCGATGACCTCCCGGCCCCCGACATCGACAATGGCGACCGTGCCGCCCGCGAGGGCGACGGCGACGTAGCCGCCGCCGGGCGAGGCGGCAAGCCGGACCGGGCTCGCGCCGAAGGGGATCGAATACTCCTTGTCGATCCTCAGGCCCTTCTTTCCGGTCTTGAAAACGGCGAGATCGAGGAAGCCGGCGCCGTCGTCGGTGGCGATGGCCGTTGCCATGACCTTCCCCTCATGGGCAAAAACGACATCGACGGGTCGGCCGGTGGCGGCCCGGACGGCGATGGGCGTCAGGGTCGCCGGTTCGACGAGGTGAACCTGGTCGGTCCTGGCGTCGGCCAGGGCGAGGATCCCGAGCTGCGGCGACAGGGCGAAGTGGCGGATGTCGCCGGTCAAGGGACGCCGATACACCACCTGACCGGTGATGAGGTTCACCGTCGTCATGTGGGCGCCGGTGCTCCCGTCCGGCAGCCGTTCGAGGATCATCATGGCGGCCCCGTCCGGGGCCATGATCACCTGCCACGGGTGGGCGATCTTCGCCGGGATCGCCTTGAGGACGGCGCGGTCGGGGTAGCTCAGCACGACGATCTCGTCGGTGATGGCGGTGTAGCGGTCGGGGTTGGCCGCGAAATGGGGCATGGTGAGTCCGTCGAGACGGTCGACCACCGCGAGCGCGATGAGGCTGATCACCGTGGTCCGGGCGTTGATGACATCGGGCGCGAAGAGAATTCCCCCGGGGGCGGGGAAAAGCCACCCGATGGGACCGGTGTCGATGGCGATGGTGCGGCCGCTCGAGGGCTCCACCAGCACCACCGTATCGCCCACCGACGCTGCGAGAACACCGGTCGGAGGAGTGCTCTTCGCCGGGCAGGGGAGGGCAGCGGCCAGGATGAAGGCGATGCCGAGGGCTGAAAGGGGTTTGATCTTCATCCCCACAACTTTAGCCCAGTTCGTCCGGGGCAGCGACAGGGACAGCGTCCGGGACGGCGACAGGGACAGGGACCGGGACAGCGACCGCGGCAGCGTCCGGGTGCAGCGACAGCGACAGGGACAGCGACCGCGGCAGCGTCCGGGTGCAGCGACAGCGACAGGGACAGCGACCGGGCAGCGGCAGGAAACGGAGCCGTTCTGAGCACGAGGCAAGCGCGCCACAACGGGGTGCCGGGTCCGCATTTGTGCCGGAACGACCTCTCGGCGGAGCGTCACACCCCGCACAAATGCCGACCGGGCTCCCTCGGAGAGCGCAATGCGGTCTGCTGTTCCGGCTGCGAGGGAGACCGCCGGCGCGCGAGCAGCGTGGTCGCAGCCGTTCCAATCATCCCCCCGCACGACCACGCTGCTCACGCGACGCTGGGTCGCCGGAGGCGGACCAGAAGGCCGGGGATGAAAGAACAGGAACCACAGGCCGTCGAGGTCGTATCATCACGGTAGAGGTGGAAGATGTCTGATGAAGGTCTCCCTTGCTTGGAATGTGGGTTGCCGATGGTCGAAGAGGACCACCACGGCGTCACCCTCGATCGGTGTACCTCCTGTGGAGGTCTGTGGTTCGATGTCGATGAGATCTACGCATATCTGAGCTCCCATCCAAGTCTCCCGGCGGTCCACGAACCGTCCGAAGCGGATTTCAAGAGATGCACCAAAGGCTTGGGGGTGAGATGCACCTGCTGCGATCAGGAGTCGGTGGAGCTCGGCGATTTCCGCGGGATCTCCTATCAGAGATGCACATGGTGCGGTGGGGTCTTCATCGGCAGGCGGCAGATTGAAGAGATCGTCGCCAGCCGCGCTGGTCAGGTGACGAGGTGGGGACCCGAGGGAGAGTTCGCTTCAACGCCCTTTGTGGCCGGAGGATTGGCCGTCACCACGGCCATGGGTGGCGGTGAGCAATCTCAAACCGCGGGTGACAGGATGGTCGATGGGGCTGCGAGTCTGGCCGAAGGAGGACTCGAGGTCGGTGTCCATATCCTCGGTGAGGGCGGAGGAGAACTCGCGAGCGCGGCGTTGGAGCTGGTGTTCGAGGTTGTTGTGGGAATCATCGGCGGTGTGTTGGGAGGATAGCGCGGGCTAACCCTCTGGTTTCGCCGCCGGCTTGCTCGGGCGCCGCCGCCGTCGCCGTTTCTTCTTCGGCTCATCGCCGCCACCGGAGGCCTGTACGGTCTTCTCGGGCGGCTTGTCGGCGGACGCTGGACGCCGTTCGGCGGGCCGTCTCGGAGGCGGCCGTCGGCCGTCGCGCTGCGGACTCGGTCTGGGCTTGGGCCGGAACGGGATGACCTCTGCGAAGAGCTCCTCCGGTGCGAAGCACACGGGGATCTCGTAGCCGACGTATTTGTGCACCGCATCGAGGGAGTAGACATAGTCGTCGCAGGCGAGGGTGAAGGCCTTGCCCTCGGCGCCGACCCTCGCGGTCCGGCCGATGCGATGCACATAGTCCTCGGCGTCCTGCGGCAGGTCGAAGTTGATGACGTGGGTGACGCCGTCGATGTGCAGCCCGCGGCTCGCGACGTCGGTGGCGACGAGAATCGGCAGCTTGCCGTCGCGGAAGTCGTCCAAGACCTTGAGCCGCTTGGTCTGCACGACGTCTCCGGTGAGACCGCGGGCGGTGAAGCCGTGCCGGCGCAGGTCCTCGACGAGGCGGCGTGCGGCGTGCTTGGTGTTGAGGAAAATCATGATCCGTTCCCCGCCCTCTCGTTTGAGCAGACCGAGGAGGAGGGAGAGCTTCTCGTGGGCCGCGACGTGATACAGCTCCTGGTGCACCGTATCCGGAGTGAGCTGCTCGCGATTGATGATGATCTCGGCCGGGTTCGACATCTCACGCCACCCGAGCTGCATGACCCGCCGCGACAGGGTGGCGGTGAACATGAGGGACTGGCGTTTGTCGGTGTAGGGGAGGCGATGGAGCAGCCATCTGAGGTCCTCGGCGAAACCCATGTCGAAAAGCCGGTCACACTCGTCGACGACGACCATTTCGGTGTCGCGCAGCGAATAGGCTCCCTTGCGGTGGTAATCGATGAGGCGTCCGGGGGTGCCGATGAGCAGGTCGACACCCTCGGCGAAACGGTTTTCCTGTTTCCTGTAGTCGATGCCGCCGAAGACCACGTGGACCCTGCAGGGCGCGTGGGTCGAGAGTTTCTCGGCGTCCGAGGCGATCTGGACCGCGAGCTCGCGGGTCGGAGCGATGATGAGTCCGCGGGGATTCTGGATCTCCGATGTCCGCTCCCGCCGCAAGATCCTGGTGAGGAGCGTGAGAAGATAGGCTGCGGTCTTGCCCGATCCGGTCTGGGCCTGAGCGACGATGTCCCGTCCCTCGAGGGAGAGCGGAAGAACCTCCGCCTGAACTCGGGTCAGCCGCTCGAAGCCGAGGTCGTTGACCGCCGCGAGGAGCTCCTCCGGCAGGTCGATGTCGGAAAAAGTCAGATCGGAAAAAAGCGGGTCGGAAACCGTAGCGTCAGTCATGGCGCGCAAGTGTAGCACCCAAATCCCGGCGAAACGGCGCCATGGCGGTTCCGGCCGGCCGCAGCCCGCGGCTTGTTCCGTCAAGGATCCCAGGTAAACTCGTCCGCACGGGCGGGAAGATCCGGCGCGCCAGAACGCTTTTAATATGCGGATGGAGCAAGAGAACCTCGTATGACTCGACGTTTTGCAGCGGCAACCACAATCGCGTTCATGGTCCTGGTGGTCCTGGCGGGACCGTTGCGGGCCCGACAAGGGGCGGGCGACCCGAAGGACGACGGTCTGCCCGCCGGGTTGGTCGCCTTTCTCGAGGCCCGGCTGCTCGAGAGCGAAGAACGGTTCCGGGAGGCGCTCGAGGCCTATGATCGGGCTTTTCGTGACGATCCTACGGTGGTCGAAGTCCGCATCGGCTACGCCAATCTGCTCCTGCGGCTCGGCATGGCGGATCGCTCGGTCGCCCTTCTCGATGGGGTCGAGGACCTCGACTGGCATGGTCGCAGGGTCTACGCGATGGCGCTGACCCAGTACTCGGGTCAGAAACCGGACCGGATGGAAGATGCGAGGGCGGCCCTCGAGGACGTGATCGACGAGCGTGACGACGATCCGAACCTGCTGCTGGCTCTCGGTCAGCTCCTGCACCGGATGAATCGCATTGCCGAGGCGGAAGAGGTCATCGCCGAACTGCGCCAGAACCGCCCGGGATCGCCGCAGCTCATCTCGTTTCACGCCTCCATGCTGCTCGAACTCGGCCGTCGCGAGGAGGCGGCGGAGCTCTTCGCCGTGTGCGCCGCGAGCCCGATGACGGCTCAACACTGCCGCGACAACGCGGTGGATCTCCTCATCGAGCTCGACCGGCCGGGTGAAGCCGCCGATCTGTTGTTGCCCGCGCTCGCCGATGACGACCTCGATCAGCTCATGCGGGTCGCCTATCTCTTGTGGGACGACGACCGGCCTTCGCAGGCGCTCCAAGTCGTCGAGCGGGTTCTGAGACAGGTGCCCGATTCGGAACGGGGGCGCGCCCTCAGGGCCCATCTCTTCTCGGCCACCGGTCGCTACCCGGAGGCCGCCCGCGAGTTCAAGGCCCTGCTCAAGAAGAACCCGACCGAGATCGACTTCAAGTTGTCCCTCGCGTGGGCCCTGTCGAGAATGGACGATCTCGACGAAGCCCGGCGCTGGCTCGATCGCGCCTGGGAGCCGGTCGCCGCAGTCGCCGCTTCCGCCGATGCCGTCCGGTGCGCCGTCACCGGCGCCAGGATCGAGCTCGTGGCGGGAAACTCCCTCGTCGCCCGCGAGTGGTTGGCGCGGATTGCCGATCCGGACGAAGTCGGAGAGGAGTACGTGCGGCTCCTCGGCGAGTCGTTCCGGCAGGAGGAGGACTGGAAGGGCGGGATCGGCGCCCTCATGCGTCTCCAGCCCCGTCTCAAGGATCTCCCGCTGCTGGCGGCACAGGCCATCGAAGCCGAATTCAGGATCCGTTCTGCGGACCCGCGCGCATGGCAGCGGCTGCGACCCCTCCTCGACAGTGAGGACCCGGCCTCGGTTCTGATCGGATTGCAGGTGCTCCAAACGGCGGAGAGGTGGTCCGACGCGCAACGTGAAGCCCTCGCGGCGCGCGAGCGGTTTCCAGACAATCGCGACATTCTCTTTGTCGAGGCCGCGTCGCTCGAGCGCCTCAAGCGGTACGACGAGGCGGAAGAGATCTTTCTCGCGATCCTCGAGGCCGATCCGGACAACGCCAACGCCGCCAACTACCTCGGGTATCTCTGGGCGGACCGGGTGGTTCGGCTCGATGAGGCCCTCGAGCTCATCAATCGTGCCGTGGAGCTCGACCCCGAGAACCCCGCCTATCTCGACTCCCTCGGCTGGGTCCACTACCGCCTCGGTGCGATCAAAGAGGCCGAGTTCTGGCTTCGCCGGGCCATCGAGCTCAACGACGGCGACGGCACCCTGCTCGCCCACCTCGGCGAGGTGCTCTTGGCCAACGGTGAGATCGAGGAGGGGAGCCGGTATCTCAAGCTCGCGTTGGGTCTCGGCTGCGAAAGCCCCGAGCACGTGAAATCGCTGCTCGACGGTCTCGACGATGCACCGCTGCCGTAGCTGCCGCCGGCGTGCGTTCGGGACGTTCGCCCTTCTGATCACGATGATCGGCGCGGTCGGTTGTTCAAGCGCGGGAGCGAGCTCGAGCGGCGCCGATTCCCAGCGGCTGAGCGAGGCGATCGAGCGCCTCGATCGGCCGTTGGTGGGTGATATGGCCGCGCTCTACGATCTCCGGGTCGCACGCTCGGGCGGGCTGCGGGCGGCGGTGGTCACCGCCGGGCGAAGCGGCCGGCTCACGATCTCCGAACCCTTCGGCTCGGCGGTTTCGTTGACGGCCTGGGAAGCGGGCTCTCCGACGGTGTTCTTTGACATGGAGGAGGGATGCCGGCGTGAGGTCCGAGACCTCGAGGACATTCTCGGTGTCGGGGCCCTGCCGCTGGCGCCCGCGGCGCGTCTTCTCGGGGGCCGACTTCCGACAACGGGCGGCGGTGAGGTGCGTCCCGCCGGGGATGGCTCGGTCGAGGTTGTCGAGGACGATTTCACGGCCACGGTCCGCCTGGTTTCGGATCCGTGGCGGGTCGTGGAGGTCCGGGTGAACCCGGATGATCGAGGGGATGGTTGGCGCCTCGAACTCGGCTCCCACGCCAGCTCCGTCCCCGGCAGGATCAGAATCGAGAATCCCGACGGGCGGTGGGCCGAGCTCGTGCTGAAGAGGCTGGAGTGGCCCGTTGGGGCGACCCTGCCCGATCTGCCGAACAACTTCCCGCCCTGCGGCCGATGACGGGGCGAGACGCCTCTCGGTCTGGGTTCCGGCAACCCAGGCCTGCCGTTCCAACGACGGGCAGTTGACCTTGCTCCGTCAGAAAGGTAACTTGTACGCCTTCGCGGCTGGCCTGCGGGGGAAACTGGATTGGCGGGTCGTGACCAACGAACTCGAAGAGATCGTGGTCGGGTCTTGGCCGGGGGTCGGCGAGGGCTTGCAGGTGCTGCGTTCGAGCAGTCAGTTGCACGCTTCTCTGCCGGGTCCCGGTGCGGCGAGCGACGCGGTTTTCGACGACAGGGCGGACGCCCATCGGGCCGCCGAAAAGCTGCCTGCGGACTGGTTCGTGCACGTGGGTTCGACCCTGTCGCGCCGGTCAGCAGGACGTGTCGTCGAAGATGACGTGATGGAGGTAGGCGATGGAAGTGACCGAAGTGCGCATCAGCCCGGCCAAGGGCGGCAAGATCCGAGCGTTCGCGAGCATCGTGGTCGATGACTGTTTCATCATCAACGATCTGCGGGTGGTCGAAGGTCGCGAAAACCAGTATTTTGTGACCATGCCCGCGCGCAAGGCGCGCAACGGACAGATGCGGGACATCGCCCACCCCCTCAACAAGGAAACTCGGGAGGCCATCGAGGAGCGGGTGATCGCCGAGTACCTGAACGCGGTTCGCGATCTCGCTGTGCCGACCAACGAGAGTGAGAAGAAAGAACGCGGCTCCGGCAAGCCGAGTGTGATGGATCGAATCTCGGCACGGCTTTTCAGCGAGGACTTTTGGAACGTGGACGTCGACAGGAGGAATCTCGACGCTGAGTGATCGAACCGGTGTCGAAGCCGGGCGTTGTGCCCGGTCGCCCCGGCGAAGATGCGCTCGGCTATAATTCGCGACGCTTGGGGCGTCGGCAAGCGGTAAGCCACCGGTCTTTGGATCCGGCATTCGAAGGTTCGAATCCTTCCGCCCCAGCCAAGAGGCAGGCACGAAGATGCTCAAAGAACATCCCTTACAGGTATTTTCCGGTCGCGCGAACCCGGCGCTGTCGGAGGCGATCTGCGGCTATCTGCAGATCGAGATGGGACACCTGCGTCTCGGGAGCTTCTCCGATGGCGAGATTTTCTGCCAGATTCAGGACAACGTTCGCGGCGCCGATGTCTTCATCGTCCAGCCCACCGGGCGTCCGGCGAACGAGTCCCTCATGGAGCTGCTGATCATCCTCGATGCCTTTCGCAGGGCCTCGCCGTCGCGGGTCTGCGTCGTCATGCCCTACATGGGGTATGCGCGTCAGGACCGCAAGGACGCCCCGCGCGTCCCGATCACGGCAAAGCTCGTGGCGAACCTCATCACCTCGGCCGGCGCCGGCCGGATGCTGACCATCGATCTTCACGCCGCGCAGATCCAGGGATTCTTCGACATCCCCGTCGACCATCTCTATGCGGCGCCGATCCTCATCGAGGCCATTCGCCGCAAGAACCTCGAAAAGCTCGTGCTGGTGTCGCCCGACGCGGGCGGCGTCGAACGAGCCCGGGCGTTCGCCAAGCGACTCAAGAGCGATTTGGCGATCATGGACAAGCGTCGCCCCGAGGCCAACAAGGCTGAGATCATGAATGTGATCGGTGATGTCAAGGGCCGCGACTGCGTCATCATCGATGACATCATCGATACCGCGGGGACCCTGGTGGGCTCGGCAAAGGCCCTGACCGAACGTGGCGCACGCTCGGTCTACGCCGCCGGCGTCCACCCCGTCCTGTCCGGTCCAGCCGTTGAACGCATCAACTCCAGCACCATCGAGAAGGTCTTGGTGACCGATACTCTGAGCCTGAGTGAGGAGGCGGCCAAGAGCCCGAAGATCGAGCAGCTTTCGGTGGCCGTGCTGCTCGGCGAGGCGATCCGCCGGATCCACGAGGGAGCGTCCGTTTCGAGCCTGTTTGTATAACCCTGTTCTTTGACCCATCGTCAAGGATGGGGCTGTGTGTAAGGAGACATCGAGAATGGCAACGACAATTCAAACCGCTGATATCACTCTGATCGTCGAAAAGCGCGAGGACAAGGGGACCGTCTCCTCCGGTCGCCTACGCGCCCAGGGACGGGTTCCGGCCGTGCTTTACGGTGGCGATCTGCCGCCGGTGGCGATTTCCGTCGATGACCTCGCGGTCAGGGAAATCCTCAAGCAGGAAGCCGGCGAGAACACCATCTTCCTCCTCAAGCTCAAGGACTCGAAGGAGGAGCGGATGGCGATGATCAAGGAGCTCCAGGTCGATCCGATCTCGGGCAAATTCGTCCACATCGACTTCATCCGCGTCACCGCCGGCCACAAGCTCAACGTGACCATCCGCATCGACCTCGTCGGCGACAGCAAGGGTGTCCGCCAGGGCGGCCGCATCGACTTCGTGTCGCGCGAACTCGCGGTCGAAGTGCTGCCGCGCGACATGTTCGACCACATCGACATCGATATCGCCAATATGGTGATCGGGGATGTCGTCACGGTGGCCGATCTCGAAGACAAGCTGCCCGAGAGCGGGAAGTTCCTCGAGGACCCGAGCCGGGTCGTCATGCTCATCGAGGCGCCCAAACTCGTCGAGGAAGAAGAAGAGGAAGGTCTCGAAGAGGGCCTGGTCATCGAGGAAGGCGCCGAGCCCGAACTCGTCGGCAAGGGCAAGGACGACGAGGATTCGGCCGAATAACCGCCCTCTTTCAAAAACCGGATGGCCATCGAACTGGTGCTCGGCCTCGGGAATCCGGGGGAGCGCTATGCCGAAACCCGACACAACGTCGGGTTTCGGGTCGTTGACGAACTCGCCTCTCGCCGAGGCCTCGGTCCCTGGGAAGCCTATCTTCTGAGCGATCTCAGAACCCTGGACATCGGGGGTGGGGTGATCGCCGCCAAACCGATGACCTATATGAACCGGTCCGGTGCCGCGCTTTCGTGGTTGCTCGAGAGGTTCGTCCTGAAACCCGAGCAGATCCTGGTGGTGGTTGATGACATCGATCTTCCCATCGGTCGGCTCCGGCTTCGCAAGAGCGGCGGGCCGGGGACGCACAACGGTCTCAGGGATCTGTGCGAGGTGGCGGGAAGGCTCTATCCGAGGCTTCGGGTCGGTGTCCGGGGCGGTGAGGTGGTGGAAGACCTGGCGGAGTATGTCACCGATCCTTTCGCAGCGTCTGAGCTCGAAGATGTGGAGCGGGCGATCGCCCGCGCCGCCGATGCCGTCGAGGCCGTCATCACCGATGGCCTCGACGCGGCGATGAATGTGTTCAATCGGGTTGAGGGTGAGACGTGAGACGTAAGAAGTTAGGAGTCGGGAGTTCGGGGTTGGACGTGAAGTGTCCTCCCCAACCCCTGACCAGCGAGCGAAGCGAGTGCTCACCCCTCACTAGCGACCGGAGGGAGCGCTGACTCCTAACTAGCGAGCGAAGCGAGCGCTGACAGCGACCGCAGGGAGCGCAGATTTCCTCACTTTTCACATCTCCCGCCAACGGTGAGCAACGGCACCGGACACCGCCGCAGCACTCCCTCCGCGACCGAGCCGAGCACGAGTTGCTCCAACCCGGTGAGTCCGCGTGTTCCCATGATCACGAGGTCAAAGCTCTCGGGTGTCGCCTCGGCGACGATGGTTCTGATCGCGCGGCCGATGCGAACCCGGGTGGCGACCCGCAGGTCGGGGAGGATCTCCATCGCGGCGTCGTCGAGAGCCTCGGCCGCGCGGTCTTGAAGCCGTGTCATGACATCGTCGGAGAGGGCGTTGATGGCGTAGAACTCGGGATAGACGACGGGCTCCACCACGTGGAGCAGCGTGACCTCCGCAGCGAAGGCGCGGGCCCAATCGCCGGCAGCCTGAATGGCGTTTGCCGACTGATCCGAGAAATCGTGGGCGACGAGGATTCTCTTGGGTCCGTGGGCGGGGAACGCGGTGTCGGGGCGAACGGTGAGCACCGGGCGATCGACGCTTCGAATGACGTTTTCGGCAACGGAGCCGAGCAGCAGGTGTTTGATGCCACGCCGGCCGTGGGTTCCCATGACGATGAGATCGCTGTCGAGATCCGATGCAGTCGCGATGATGGCTTCGGTCGCCGAAACGCTACGGATGAGGTGAGTTCTGGCGGTGACGCCGGGGTCTTTGGTCCGATCCCTGGCAAAGGCCTGCCGTGTCGCCTCATCGGTCGCGGACATCATGCGCTCGATCTCCATCTGTTGTTCTTCCGCCATGAGTGGATCTTCCAATATCACCCTGACGTGAACCAGATCGAGCTCGGCTTTAAGGTGCGACGCGAGCTGATAGGCGGTCTTCTCCGCCATGTCGGCCGTGGTCGAAAAATCGGTCGCAACGAGGATCTTTTTCGGGATCGAACTCATGGTGTCCTCCTGCTTGAGCGGTTTCAATCTTACCCGTTTCCGGAGGCTAGCCCGCACTTCTCACCGGGTTTCGTCGCGAGGTCGGCGAGGTGCAGTGCCCAGCTGGGTTTTCGATCCGAGGGGCGCGGAGGCGTACTTGACAGTACGTCGAGCACCCGGAGGTGAGAAAGCCCAGCTGGGCGCCGTGCATCGCCGGCCGCAGCAGACAGCTGGTGAGAAGTGCAGGCTAGACCACGGTGAACGAATCGAGTATTCTCATCGGGCACCGAAAACAACTGACCGGACGTCGCGACCTGAGTCTGTGTGGCAGGAGACGCCCGGCCGGAACCGGTAAGGGGGGAGAGCCAGATGGACGAACGCCGTCACTCTCGTCGCGCCGCTCCGGCGCACGACGTCGAAATCACACTCTGGGGCAATCGATCCGCCCGGATCGTCGATGTCTCTCCCGATGGTGCGCGTCTCGTCTTGGCTTCGGCCCTCAATCCGCGAGGTGAGTGCAAGATCGTGCTGCCCTTGCCCAACGGTCTTCTGCGGATCAAGGCAAAGGTCGTTCACTGCAAGCTCACCGGATTCTCCGACTCCAGGTCGGGCGGCCACCCGGTTTACCATGCCGGGGTTCAGTTTCTCGATCTCGACCCCAAGTTGGCGACGATGATTCGACTCGCCTATCCGGCCCAGGAGAAGAAGCCGGAACGTGGCGGACCGATCAAGATCAAGGTGAATGTCGAAGCTCTCGAGCGCGCCGCCGAGCTCGGCAAGCACGGCGCGAACTAGCCTCGCGGCCTACTTCTTCAGCTGCTCGGCGAAATCACCCGCCTGTGACTCGATCCTCTCCTGATCCATGGTGTTGAGGTGTCGATTTCCAACCACGAGTCTGCCGCGGACGAGCACGTGCCGGACATCGGAGGATCGCGCGGCATAGACGAGGTGCGACCAGGGGTCGAAGACCGGGACGGCGTGAGGTCCATCGATGGAGAAGCACACAATGTCGGCCTGTTTGCCTTCGGTCAGGGTGCCGATTTCGGCGTCGAGTCCGAGAACGCCGGCCCCCCCGATGGTCGCCATCTCGATCATGGAGCGGGCGGGAAGAACCGTCGGATTTCCGAACACACCCTTGTGCAGCAGCGAAGCCAACTGCATGTCGCGCAGGAGATCGAGGGTGTTGTTCGACGCCGCTCCGTCGGTTCCGATGCCGAGCTTGACCCCGGCCTCGACCATGGTGGGCACGGGAGCGACGCCGGAGGCGAGCTTGAGGTTGGAGACGGGGTTGTGAGCGACCCCGACCTCGAACTCGACAAGGGTCTCGATGTCTTCCGGTGAGACGTGGACACAGTGGGCGGCGACGGTCCGCTCGGAGAGCACGCCGAGATCGGCGAGGTAGGCGACCGGAGACCGACCCTTTTCCGTCATGAGCTTCTCCACCTCCCACCGGGTTTCCGAGAGGTGGATCTGGAAGGTGACTCCGAGCTCTTCGGCAAGTTCGGCCTCCTTCACGAGGTTTCCCGCGCATACCGAGTAGGGCGAGTGGGCGGCGATGGAAGGCGTGATCAGCGGGTGTTTCCGGTACTGCTGGGCAAACTCCCGCTGTTTTTCCATCATCTCCTCGGGGGTCTTGCAGCGAGGGGTCGCGAAATCGATGAGCGACTCGGCAATCACCCCGCGCATCCCGGCCTCGGCGAGAACCGCGGCGACCTCGTTGGCGAAGAAATACATGTCTGTAGTGGTCGTGACCCCGGCGAGGAGCTGCTCGGCAACCGCGAGCTCGGTGCCGAGGCGAACGGCCTCGCGGTTGATGTGGGTCTTCTCCGCCGGCCAGATGTGGTGCTCCAACCACTCCATGAGCGGGAGGTCATCGGCGAGACCGCGGAGCAGACTCATGGCGAGGTGCGAGTGGGTGTTGACCAGACCGGGCAGGATGAGGCATCCGCCGGCGTTGACGATCTGGCCGGTGGGGGCGTGCTCGAGCAGATCCTCGGCGAGACCGACGGCGGCGATCCTGCCGTCGGCGATGGCGATGGCGCCATCCGGAATGGGTTCGCTCCCGGGCTCCATGGTCAGGACCGTGCCGCCGACGACGAGAGTGTCCCAGTTTGGTTCGTTCATTCGTTCCTCCAATAACGCATCCACGGCCGAGCGGAGGGGATTGTATCGGATCAGGGCCCGCAACTCATGTTCTCGCCGCTTTGGGAGGAGAAGGTGAGGGGCGGGACGTGAGGCGTCAGGGGAAGACGCTCAGTCGGCGACCCTTGTCTTGACCTCAGAGATCTTCGCCTTCCTTGAGCCGGCGCAGCTGCCTGCGTTCCTGTTTCTTGGGTGCACCCATGCCGCGGTCGCGGCGCGGCGGCATGGCGAGGCGCTGCATCTTTCTCAGCTCGATCTCCTCCTGGGTCGGCGGCGGCGTGTGGTCGATGTAGAGTTCGCGCGCGCGGGCTTTGGAAACGCTGGCGGATTCGATCTCCACGACCTCAATGGTCCGCTTCCGGCCGCCGGGAAGGGAGATCCTGATCTCGTCTCCCGGACGGATCGCGCGGTGGGCCTTGCCGCGATCTCCGTTGACCTCGACGCGGCCGTTCTTGCACGCCGCCTGGGCCTGTGATCTGGTCTTGTAGATACAGGCCACATCGAGCCAGATGTCGAGACGGAGGGAATCACCGCTAGCCATGGTGGGAGTGTACCGCGCGAGGGCTCGCGTCGGGAACACCTCTATCCACGACCGCGAGGTTGAGTGCTTGTGAGGTGTTTGATTGAGCAATATTGCAATTCTGTGATCCTCATCACACAGTCATCATCGATTGGATGTGGGAGGCTCTACCGTGATGTGGAGTCCGACCGCGACCTGAAATGTGGCTTGATTCTCCGAACGAACGGACCGAGATCGAGAATCGACGGCAGGAAGGTGCGGCTCCGGGTTTTCGGATCTGAAAGGTGGATCTACAATGGGCGCCAACAACCGCGGCGAGAATCAATAGACGTCATGGCGCTCTTGATGGAACCGCGACCGATGGCGGCTGCTGGAGAATTGATGGAATCACAACACCGACCCGCCTTCAGCCCGGTCCTCTTCGTGGCGATCGCGCTGATCTGCGGCACCCTTGTGGGAACAGGCGAGGCGGCGGACCACCCGACGCTCGTGGATCCTGAAAAGACGAGCTGTGAGACCTGCCACGACGAGGTCGTCTCGGTTCGGGTTCCACACCCTCCCGCGGTCGACGACTGTCTGAGCTGCCACGTATTTGAAGCCGGCGAAGGTGAAATGAGTGTGGCGCTGCTGGAGTCCGGATCTGCGCTGTGTCTGGTCTGCCACGATGGTCTCGCTGCGGCCGCGAGCGGCGAGATTGCGGTACCGCACGCTCCGGTGATCGATGACTGTGGGACCTGTCACGATCCGCACGGCACCGATTTCGAAGCCATGCTCACGGTGGAGGCGGGTCAGGTCTGCGCCGAGTGTCACGACGCGGATGCCACCGACGCTGCGCACCCGATCCCCGTGCGGCGCGCCGACTGCCGAACCTGTCACGAGGCGCACGGTTCCAAGAACGCCCACATGCTGCGCGGTTCATCTCGACACGTGCCGTTTGAGGAGGGTTCTTGCGATGCGTGCCATCGCACACCGCGTGGGACACGAGTCCGTTTGCTGCAGGAGGGCGGCGCCCTCTGTGCGGCGTGCCACGGCGATGTTGCGAACACGAGCGGTCGGGTGGTGCACACCGCGCTCAAACAGGGCCGGTGCGTGGAGTGCCACGACCCCCATCTCGCGGATCAATCACACCTGCTCAAGGCCGCCGGCGGCGAGCTCTGTTTCTCGTGCCACCCTGAGATCGCCGAGCGGGCGAAGGGCCCCGGCGCCCACGCCGCGCTGGAAGATGGCTGCGACGGATGTCACGACGCGCATTCTTCCGATCGGCCGGCGATGCTGCTCGATGACGGAAACGACCTCTGTCGCACCTGCCACGATGCGGCCGACCCCGATCTTCGACGACGGCACCTCGAAACGGAGATGGCGACCGTCGACTGCCTCGATTGTCACGATCCCCACGGTTCGTCGAGCATGCCGCTCATCGCCAACGGATCGATCCACCCGCCGTTCCGCGAGGGCTGCGCCGATTGCCACGGAGGCTCGGCCCGGGAAATCGAGGGCGGGGGCGGCAACGCCTTGTGCGAGACCTGCCACGACGAAGTGGCGGAGACGATCGCCAAGTCCGCGATAACCCACCCCGCCATGGAGTCGATGGAATGCGTGGACTGCCACTCGCCCCATGCATCCCGCCAGCCGAAACTCCTCCGCGCCGCGGGTGGCGCTGTCTGCGTCGGCTGCCACGAAGACCAGGGGGGCGCCGAGGGCGAGAGCGTCCACCGGGCGATCTCGTGGATCGGATGTCAGAGTTGTCACCTGCCCCACGGCGGACCGACCGAGAAGCTCCTGCGCGCGTCCGGCAACGACCTGTGCAACGGGTGCCATCTGGAGAACCGGGTGAAGGTCGACCAGAACGGCAATGTCAGTCTTGGAGGTGGATTCGTGCTGCGGGGCGAGCGGGCCCGGGACCTCGCGTCGATCGGCCTCGATCCCTTCCTTCAGAAGGACCACCCGATCCCCGAGCATCCGGTGTCGGGGCTCATCGATGGCAAGGGTCGGACCGAGGTGGCGGCTTCCCTTGTCGGGCAGGAGATGTCCTGCCGGCTGTGCCACGAACCCCACGCCGCCCCGAGCTCGAAGCTGTTTACCTGGAAAGCGACAAACCAGGCCGAGCTGTGCATCGCATGCCACCCCAAATGAACGAGAGCGAGAACTCAACAATGGGCCTTCGAACACGAATTCTCCTGCTACCGGTATTCGCAGCAATGCTGTGGTCCTGCAGCTCGGGCGGCCCGCCCCCGGACAAGCGGGCCGCGTCAGGCCCGACCAGGGTCGTCTATCCCCCGGCGCCCGCCCGCGCGGTCGTCGAGTGGGTCGGGATGATCGGCACCCGCGCCGATGTCGATACCCGGAAGCGGACCTGGAAAAAAATCCTGGTCGGAGAAGAGGAAGTCGAGGCGTCGCTGATGGCGCCGACGGCGGTGGCCATCGGCCCGGACCGGACCCTCTATGTCGTCGATCAGCATCTCCGGGGAGTGGTCATCATCAATCGCGATGAACAGCGGTTCGAGTTCTTCCGGGGATCGGCGCCGGGCTCGCTCTTCCAGCCCGTCGGGGTTGCGGTGGCTGACGACGGCACGTTGTATGTCAGCGACGCGAGCTCGCAGGCGGTGTATGCCTATGACGCGGCCCTCGAGTTCAAGATGGCCTATGGCGGTGCATCGGTCTTCGAACGACCGACATCGGTTGCGTTGACCGCCTCCGGCGATCGGATCGCGGTGTGCGACACCGGGCGCCACGCGGTCGATGTCATCGACACCGCGACGGGTGAAACGGTCATGACCTGGGGGGGGCGCGAGCACAGCCCCCGGGAGGGTGAGTTCAACTTCCCCGTGGCGGCAGCCTTTGACGACGAAGGTTATCTCTATGTCTCGGACTACCTCAACTTCCGGATTCAGGTCTTCGATCCCGCCGGAGACCTCGATCTGATATTCGGCAGCGCGGGTGACAATCCCGGAGACCTGAACCGGCCGCGGGGGTTGGCGGTCGACGCCGCCAACGGCGTTCTTTACGAGGTGGACGGAGCGTTTCAGCTCGTCCAGATGTTCAACCTCGACGGCGAGTTGCTCATGTGGTTCGGCGAGCCCGGGCAGGGGCCGGGCCAGTTCTCTCTGCCGTCGGGGATCGCCATGCGCGACGACCTCCTCGTCGTCGCCGATACCCTCAACCACCGGATCCAGCTCTTTCGCTTTCTCGGGTCACCACAGTGATGAGCCGGCGAGATGACGTCCTGCGAGGTCGGAGTGTCGATTCGGCGCCCATCGACAATCTGGTCCGAATCATCGGGCGTGATCGGAGAGCATGTAATTGAGACGGCGTCTTTACTCGATGAGTCCATTACAAATCCATGACGAAAATCCTGTCATTTATGTGCGCCTGGTCACATGTTCATTCGCACAACCGTTGATTTGGGAATAGATCAGAATTACGCTCCAGAGTGTTGATGAGGTTCGACCGAAACTGCGGGCCGTTCGCAATCCGATGCGGAGGACTCACGTAGGCGGCGAGGTTTGAATCGACTTTTTTGGATTCGAGAACGGAGGGCAAAATGATGAAGCGAACGGTTGTGATGAGTTTTTGCGTCGTGCTGGCGGCGGGGGTCGCCAGCGCCCAGATCGTCAACAGCGCGCACGATTTCAGCGATGAGACCTGGTCGAACGGCACCATCTGTCTGCCGTGCCACACGACCCACGACGGCGAGACCGCCTTTGTCGCGCCGCTGTGGAACCACGAAGTGACCACGGCCAATTTTCAGATGTACACCAGTGACACCCTCAACGGTGTGGTGGATGCACAGCCTGCCGATGTTTCCAAGGCATGTCTGTCCTGTCACGACGGTACTGTTGCGTTGGAGAACTTCGGCGGCAACACCAGCGGCAGCACCTATATCACCGGCGGCGCCCTGGTCGGAACCGATCTGTCGAACGATCACCCGATCAGCGTGACCTACAACGCCGGAACCGGGGCGGGGCAGGATCCCGAGCTCTACCCGACCTCGGCGGCCTACGCCGATGGAACCATCGCGGACTATCTCTTCGCCAACAAGGTGGAGTGCGCCACCTGCCACGATGTCCACAACGGCGGGGCCGTCGGGACCAACCCGTCCCTCCTGGTGGAAGATCCCGCCGGCAGCTTGATGTGCATCCGTTGCCACGCGAAGTAATCCGATTCCCTTGATGACGCACGCTCGCGACGCGGGAGACGATCACCTCGTCTCCCGTGTCTTTTTTCCCCGGGTCTCTCCCGGCAAGCGGCGAGGTGCGCTCGGCAGGCTCATCCTCGGCGCGGTCCTGAGCTTCGTTTCGGTCGCGCCCGGGGTGACGCCGTTTGCGGAATCGGCCGCGCCGGCCGACCCGGCCGCGACCGTCAACGGCCGGGCTCTCGAAGCATGGGAGCTCGATCGCGAACTGGCCGGGCGGATTTCGGCTGGGAGCTACCACCGGCAGATCTCCCAGGAGCGCAAGACCGAACTCAGGTGCGAGGCCCTCGGCGAGTTGGTGCTGAGGGAGCTCAAACGGCAGTGGGCGCATGAGAACCCCGTCGATGTCGATGAAGCAGCCGAGGCGGCGGCATGGCAGGAAGTGCGGGCGCGATTCACCAGCGAGAAGCAATACCGCGCCGCCCTCGAAACCAAGGGTATCTCGGAGGAGGCCTTCCGGCTGGCCTTCCGCCGGGACGCGGTGGCCGACGCCGTCGACGAGCTCGTGGTTTCCAGCGTCGCCCCGCCAACCGACACCGAGGTCGAGGTCTATTTCATCATCCACAGCGGCGACTACGTGACCCCGGAGGCGCGCCACGTGACCCACATTCTCGTTCACGTACCCCCGTCGGCGACCGGGGAAGCGTGGCGGGAGGCCGAGGGCAGATCGCGCCGGCTTGCCGAAGAAGCCCGCCAAGGGGACGCCTCGCTGCTCGTCGTCGGGAAAACCGATCTCGAGAGCCTCCCCCCTCGGTTCCACGATGAGGTCGGAGACATGGGCTTTGTCCACCGGGGATCGCTCCTGCCCGCCATCGACGAGGCGGTCTTCTCGGCGGAGGTCGGAGAGGTGATCGATCCGGTGAAATCGATCTATGGGTATCATGTCCTGCAAGTGATCAGCACGCGTCCGTCCCAACCGATCGAGCTCGCCGCCGTCCGCGGTGCGGTGGAGGAGCGGATCACGAGGGAGAAGCGGCAAGGCCGGCTCGATGAATTCGAAGAGGGGTTGCTTGCCGGCGCGGAGATCGAGGTCCGGGAATGCGCCGAGAGATTCTGAACCCCGGAGCCCGCCGGCTTTGCGCTGCGATCTGCCTGTGGGGCATCGCCGGGTCCGCCTGGGCCTCGAGCGGGGCGATGTTCACCCTGGGTCTCTCGGCTGAGTACCTGAGCGACTCGCAGGAGGTCGCCGGCGAGTCGGCAACCAGGTCGAATCTCCAGACCGTTCTCTGGGCCGCCGTCGCCGGGCACCTCGTCGATCCGAGGTTCATGACCTTCGATGCCAGTATCGCAAAGACCCTGTCGAACCAGACGATCTCCGGTCAGCAGGACAACAAGGTCGACGACACCTACTACGACGGGTCGCTGCGGTTCTTCAACAACCGTGCGATCTCGTTCGAAGTCGGTGCGGGTCGCCAGGGAACCGATGTCACGGGTCTCCAACAGGGTGCGATCGTCGACGGGGTGCGTGACTATCAACGGTACGGCCTCCGAGCCCTCGGCGGTGAGTGGTTCCGTCTCAATCTTCGGCACTGGGAGCAGAGCTTCAACGCGGATCAGCCGGAGACCCTGCGCGACGACGACATCACGTGGAGCGAGCTTTCGACCCAGGCCGAGGTCGGCAAGGTGGATGCCCTTCTCCAACTCCTTTGGAAGGAGAACGATCTCTTCGGCGGCGGTCTGCAGCAGGAGATCGGCAGCGGTCGCCTCGACATCGACGTCAACCGGACCGGGCGGGTCTACTGGCACACCGATCTCATCGGCAACATCTATCGTTCCGCTCAGGAGCACGGCGAGTTTTCGCCGTGGACGACGAACTACCTCTTCAGAAACCAGCTGCGCCATCGCTACAGTCAGCTCGGTTTCTGGGACCTGCGGGCGGATCTGAGGGTGGTCAGGTTCGAGTCCGATCCGGTCGAAGAGATCATCACGGGTAACGCCTCGGGAAGCGTGGTGGCGCCCCTCGGTCGATCGACCTTTCTCGAGGGCGAAGTGGGCTACCTCAGCAACGAGTTCGGAGACGGCCTGCGGCTCAGCCAACCGCGTGCGGGCCTCGGCGTGCGATGGGGCAAGCAGTACGGCCGCTGGTGGCTGTCGCTCTACCCGCGGGTGACCTATCTCCGGGCCGACCCCGAGAGCCTCGAGCAGGAGTCGGCCTTCGGATCGTTGGTTTTCGGGTCGGTCCGCTACCAGCTCCCGCGCTCGAGCGTCACCTTCGAGGTCGAGTACTTCGACAACCAGCTTTCGATCCCGGACTCCAGCACCGGAGAACCGTCCATCGGGAGCTCGTTCCTCGCCGGTTTGGACCGGCGGCGCACCCGCGGAAGGCTCATCTTCGAGGTCCGGCCGACCCGGCGGACCGCGCTCTCGCTCGATTTGGATTATCGCAACCGGGTGCGCGTGGACCGGGGTTTCGAGATCGAGGAGGATGTCGCCCGCGCCCAGCTCAACATCGCGCTCGGGACGGTGACCATCGGAGCGTCCGCCGACCGCTTCGAGATGACCGGAAGCGAGGTCCCGACCCTGACCGATGTGTGGCAGGCGAGTATCAGCTGGGGGCCGACCTACTGGCTGATCTTCGACGGTTTCGTACGTTCCGAGGAACGCAGGATCTTCGATCATATCGGGACGTATGAGTTCGCCGAGCTCGGAATGCGGTTCAACTACGCCAAGCTTTCCTTCTATGCGCGGGTCCGAGAGCAGCGCACCGAAGAGGCGGGGCTCGAACGGCGCAGCTACAGGAGGATCTGGGTCGGCGTGAGACGATTGTTCAACATCAGAGCCGGAGACTACCGAAGATGAGGGCGCAACGGACCGCACTGGCGATGCTCTTCGGGGCGGGTTGCCTGCTCCCCCCGGCGGTGGGCGCAGACGGCCCGGTTTGGCCGCCGGCTTCGGCCGACGCACCGGCCGAGGTTGCCTGGCAGGCCGTCGTCGACGAGTTTCGCCCCAAGGGTCTCGGCCGGATCTTCCGCGCGGTGGCCGGCGCCGAGAGGCGCCAGCAGACGTTGCCGCTGCCGCGGCCCGTTGCCGTGGCTCTCGCCGGCGACCGGGTTTTCGTGGTGGACACCGCGATGAACTGGGTGATCGGCGGCAAGACCGACGGAAGCTCCGCGCTGAGGCTGAAGCTGCCCGACGGCGTGCAACCGGTCGCCATCGCCTCGACTCCGGATGGGGGCAGGATCCTGGTTGCCGATCGGGAGCTCGGGACGGTCTTCGCATTCGACCTCAAAGGCTCGCTGCTCGGCGGCGTGGTGGGTCAGGGCCTGGTGCAGCGTTGTGGTGGGATCGCGGTCTGCGCCAACGGCGACGTGCTCATCACCGACGCCGAGGCCGGGCAGGTCGTTCGGGTCAGCAGCAGCGGACTCGAGGTGGCGAGGTCGGGAGCACCCGGATCCGGCGATGGCGAGTTCAACACTCCGACCGCCGTTGCCGAAGCGCCGGACGGCACGATCTGGGTCCTCGACCCCTTCAACTTCCGCGTCCAGCAATTCGACGCCGGGCTTCGGTATCTGTCGCAGTTCGGCCAGCATGGCGACGGATCCGGTCATTTCGCACTCGCCAAGGGGCTGGCGATCGACCCCGACGGCCACCTCTATGTCTCCGACGCACGCTTCGACGCGGTCCAGGTCTTCGATCAGGAAGGGCGGTTGCTTCTCGTCATCGGCGGCCGTGGGTTCTCGGCCGGCGAGTTCTGGACGCCCGGTGGTCTCGCCATCGATCGGCGCGGCCGTCTGGCCGTGGCGGACACCGGGAATCGCCGGGTCCAACTCATGCAATACCGGCGGAGGGATCACCGAAAATGAGACGTCTATCAATTGCCCTGGTGGTGGCGATCGGGCTGGCTTTTCCGGCCTCGGCCCAGGACAGCGTCCGCGACACCGCGCACAATCTCTCGGTGACCGGTCCGGGCGCCGTCAGGGCCGTGTCCGAGACCAGGATCTGCGTCTTCTGCCACACGACCCACAATGCCGCTTTCCAGGCGCCGTTGTGGAACCGGGAGGACCCGGGCGGCAGCTACCAGATGTACTGGAGCGAGACCATGGACGCCTATGGTTCCGTGGGGGAAGCGCCGCAGCCCAACGGTTCGTCGAAGCTCTGCCTGTCCTGCCACGACGGAACGATTGCGCTCGGATCGACCGTCTCGTCGGGTCGGATCGCGATGCAGGGTGGGATCACGACCATGCCGTCGACCTCGGAGTCGAATCTCGGCCGCGATCTCAGCGGTGATCACCCGGTCTCCTTCACGGTGACGGACCACCTGGTCACGACCAACAACTCCAAGGGCGATGTGCCTCTGAGATCGCTGTCCGAGATGCGCACCCACCCCGTCGCGAAGCTCGACAAGGAGAATCGGATCCAGTGCACGACCTGCCACGATCCCCATCGCGATCCTTACGGCAATTTCCTTCTCACCGCGAAACCGGGGGAGCTATGCATCGCGTGTCATTCCTGAGAACGGCCGCGGCGGTCATCCTCCTGATCGCCCCGGGCGCTTCAGCCGTTGATCTCGGCAAACACTTCGAGCCCGGCAAGCTCGCCGAAGACTGTATGCCCTGCCATCGGGGTCACGGGGCCGCCCGAACACCCATGTTGAAAACCGAGAGCGACCTCATGTGCATCGAGTGCCACCAGGCGGGAGCCGCCGAGCCCGGCCGTCGTGAAGCTCTCGGGATGGACTCCGGCGCCGATCCGGCGGACATCCGCGTCGAGATGGTCAAACCGGTGATCCACCGCGGAACGCGATGCGTCGACTGCCACAGTGTCCATGGCGTCGGCCGACTCCCGGGGGCGGCCGGAACCGACTTCGGCCTCGGACGGCAGAAGCCCTCTCCGAAACGGGGCTTTGCCAGCGAGGCGGATCTCTGCCTCTCGTGCCATGGAACCCGATCGGCCATGGTCTCGGATCCCCATGACATCGGTCTGCTCTTCGATTCGAGGAATCCCTCGTTCCACCCGGTTCTCGCCATCGGTGTCGGCGAGGTCCCGAGCCTGTTGCCTCCGCTGACGTCGGATTCCCTCATCAACTGTTCCGACTGCCACACCAACGATGATCTCCGAGGTGCGCGCGGACCGCACGGGAGCCGGGTGCCGGGGCTGCTCGGCGCCGATTACTCCCTGCAGGACGGACAGCCGGAATCCGAAGCCTCCTACGCTCTGTGCTACCAGTGCCACGATCGAAGGATCGTCCTCGATTCCGATCCCTTTCCCTATCACCGGCTGCACGTCGTCGAGCAACGCTCTGCGTGCGTCCTGTGCCACGATGCGCACGGCGCGACCGCCGGGCGGGCCCTCATCCGCTTCAACGAACCCACCGCGATCACCGGCGTGCTGGCCTCGAGCTCGGGGCGGCTCGAATACAGCTCCGAGGCGGCGGGGATGGGGGGCTGCTATCTGACCTGCCACGGTGTCGATCACGACCCCCTCGGTTACGGGCCGATGTTCAACGCCGAAGGTCGACCCAGGTTCGCCGATCCCCAGCGCGACGGAGGCCTTGGCCTCCATCCTCCAGGCACCCAGGCGGCGCCGCGGCCGGACGACAGACCCGAAAGCAGGCGACAGTGAGGCCCTGCGACTCCACTCGTTACGGCGCCGTGACCCGCGCGGGTTCGAGGTGGTTGGTGATCCGCGGCACTGAAAGCGGGTGGCGCTTTCGCGAAGATCGTTATTCGGAACCGTTATCGATCAATGCTTCGATCGGCGTTGGAGAAGGGATGTCGGGGTGAGACGCTCATCAGCGGTTGAAGGCGGACCGGGCTTCGCGAGCGCACATCGAGCTGGCGCCGCCGGGGTCGATGGAGCTCTCTGTCTGATGATGCTCATCGTCCTCGCGGCGGTCGTCCTCGGTCCGCCGGGAACAGCGTCCGCGCAAGTCTGCGCCTGGGGCGGGACGCCGGTTCTGCCGCCTCCCGATGTCGAGTTCCTGAGTTCCGAACCCCACGGCCAGCGGGCGCCGGCGCGTCTGGCGGTGGATTCGGGCGACAGGATCTACGTTGCCGAGCCGACGAGGGGCGCGGTGGTCGTCCGGGATGTCCATGGCGGCGTGGTCGCGGTCCACCACGATCTCGGCGTCCCGGTGGCGGTTGCGGTGGATGCCTTCGACAATATTCTCGTCAGCGATGATTCGACCGGGCGGGTGAACATCTTCGATCCGCTGTGGCAGCCGGCAGGCGCCCTCGGCGCCGGCGCCGGCGAGTTTGTCGCGGTAACCGATATGGCGGTCGACCCGGATCCCGGGCTCGGCCTCGTCTTTGTCGCCGACGGCGGGGCGGACCTCATCAAGGTCTACGGTCCCGACGGCCAACTGGTCCGCTCCTTCGGTGGGTCGGGAACCGGTCCGGGCGAGTTCGATTTCCCGTCCGCCGTGTGGGTCAGCCCCGACGGCGAGGTCTTTGTCGGAGACCAGAACAACGACCGGGTTCAGGTCTTCGACCGCAGCGGGCTCTTTCTCCGCTGTTTCGGGGCTCAGGGCGGGGGCAATCGGAACTTCGGCAGGATTCAGGGCCTCGTGGGGGACAGGGTCGGCAGGGTGTACGTCGCCGATGCGTTCCAGGGGCACGTCAAGGTCTTCGACGGAGCCGGAGCCGAGTTGGCGTTCATCGGCAGTCTCGGTGATCGACCCGGGCAGTTTCGGACGCCGTTCGGAATGGTCATCGACACCACCAATCGACTCTTCGTCTCGTCGGTGAACAGTGGTCGACTCGAGGTCTTCGGTCTCGACGATTTCACGATCCCGCCGCCGGGTGGGTCGATTTTCAACGACGGGTTCGAGTCTGGAGATGTCCATGCCTGGTCTGAATCGATCCCGTAGCCTGCGGCGGATGCTCCGGGACGGGCGACTCGTCCTCCCGGCGGCGCTGCTTCTGGTCGTTCCGGCCGCCCACGGCCTGGACCCGGCCCACGATGCTTCGCAGGCCATCGACTGTTCGAGCTGTCACACGACCCACAGCTCCCCCGGTGGAAGCCTCACCACCGTGGGCGGCAACGGCAATCTCTGTCTGAGCTGCCATGTGGTCGGCGGAATGGCGGGGGGCTTCCCATTTGCCGATGCCGACCAGGCGCTGCCCGGTCCGGGGCTGCCCTCGGGGACGACTCCGTCGGGCACCTCGCACCGCTGGGATGCAGGGGCGGCGGGACATATCCAACCGAACGCAGGGAACACCTCGCCGGGCGAGGTCGCGCCCGGTGGAGCGTTCACCGGCAGGTTCCCCAAGACCTACACCCTGACGGTGACCTCGACCGGAGATGTGGGAGCCGCGGCTTTTTCCTGGAACGACACCCTCGGCGGCGGCGGAGCCGGGCTCACCACCGGCGTTGATGTTCCTCTCGACGGAGGCGTCACCGTGAGCTTCTTCGACGCCGATGCGCCGCCGTCTTTCGTGGCCGGCGACGTCTGGAGGATCTATGTCAGGACGGAGATCCTCCCACCGGCCGCCCCGGAGATGTCGGGCCGGCTCGAGGACGGCCGGGCCATGTGCTCGACCTGCCACAACGAGCACAATCAGGCCAAAGCGCCCTTCGATGCGTCGGCGCCCCCTTACGGTGGGCCGGGAACCGGCGAAGGCCGCCACTTCATGCGCATCGACAACGACGAGGGCGCCATGTGCAACGACTGCCACGGCCTCCGTGTCGTCCAGTTCGCTCACGAAGGGTCGCACCCCGTCGACGTCACCGTGCCCGCATCGGGGGGCACCCAGCCGCCCACGACCCTGCCCCTCGATCCGAACGATCGAATCGCCTGCATGACCTGCCATCAGCTCCACGATTCGCCGGCGGACGATGGTTCGTTGCTGCGCAGCGCGGATCGTGTCGGGCTGTGCATCGAGTGCCACACCCTGGCCGACACCGCAACCCCTGCGGCACATTTCGACTCCGGTTCAACCGGGGCGCTGTGGCCCGGTGGTCAATACGGATCGACCTTTCCGGCCATCACGGATTCGTCGCAGACGGCTTCTTGCGCCGGCTGCCACCAGGCGCACGGATGGCCCGATACCGCCGACACCGATCGCGACTATCCTCGGCTCCAGGTGGATCTGGAAGAGAACCTCTGTCTTACCTGCCACGATGGCAGTCCGGCGACCGCCGATGTGCGGACCGATTTTCAGAAATCATCGGCCCACCCATTGTCGTTGGCCTCGGAGGTCCACCAACCGGGTGAGTCCGCCGTCGTGACGACCCGTCACGTCGAGTGCGAAGACTGCCACGGCCCGCACGAGGCGGTGGCCCGGGTCAGCCTGCCCGGTCCGGCGACCGCGCCGAGACCGGCGTCGGGACCGCTCGCGGGGGTTCAGGGCGTCAATCTGGCGGGCAATGCGGTGCGGCCGGCGTCGTACGAGTACGAGCTCTGTTTCCGCTGCCACGCCGACAGCCCCAATCTCCCGTCGCCACCGACACCGCGGCAGTTCCCGGAGTCCAACGTCCGGATCGAGTTTGACGGCTCCAAGGCGTCGTACCACCCGGTTGCGGTGCAGGGCACCAACGCGTCCGTTCCGTCACTCATCACCGCCAACGGCTGGGACGAGACCAGCCTCATGAGCTGCACGACCTGCCACAACAACGACGACGGTCCGGCGGCGGGTGGTTCGGGCGCCAACGGTCCGCACGGTTCGGATTGGCCCCATCTGCTGGAGCGACGTTACGTCACTGCAGACGGCACGAATTTCAACACGGCGAACTTCGCCATGTGTTTCAAGTGCCACTCATGGACCAGCATCAGCAGCGGCGCCAGCTTCGACGACCACAACAAGCACATCAACGGCGAAGACACGCCGTGCAACGTCTGCCACGACCCACACGCCTCGGCACAACCCGAAGCTCATCAACTTCGACACCTCGGTCGTCACTGCGTTCAACGGGACGCTGGAGTACCTGTCCACCGGGACGCACAGCGGCAAATGCACCCTGAGGTGCCACGGGAAGAACCATCCCGGGTGGACCTACTGACGCGTCGATGAGGTCGCGCGCGAGTGGTGTTCAGATTGGGTCAGCCTTCGGAAGATCCTCCTTTGATGGTGGCAGTCACCGGTCCGTCTTTGCTCGAGGAGTGCTTCTCGAACTTCCGCGAAATCAGACCCACAACCAACGCCGACGCCGCGGCGCCGCCGGCGCCGAAGCATGCAAAGCAGGACGTGCACCCGACCCCCGGGCAGACGACGGTCGGCAGGTAGGGCGCGAGCCCCGCCGAAACCCCCAGGACGCCGGCCGCGATGCTAAGCCGCCGGCTTGCCATAGTAGATCGCTCCGTGCTGGCAGACATCCTGGCACTGCCGGCACGGCATGCAGGAGAGCTGGTTGATGGTGGTTCGTCCGGTGACGTCGATGGCCCATGTCGGGCAGACGGCGGAACAGTCGCCGCAATTCGTGCAGGCGTTCTCGTCGATCCGGATTCGGCGCCCGAACCGTGCTCCGATCCTGTTCGAGAGCGCATCCAGCGCTCCCACCGGACAGAGCAGGTTGCAGTACGCCCGGCCGCCCTTGGCGAAGATCCCGAGGAAGAGAAGAAGCCCGAAATTGACGACCCCCTGGAATCTCAGGAAGTAGATGAGATCACCCTCGGAAAAAGGTGCGGCGAAGAGCCTCGGCACCGCGGCGAAGTTGCAGTAGTTGCAGCACAGGCTGCCGATCCCGATGGCGGGCGCGATGAGATAGATGAGCAGATAGCCATAGCGGAACGACGGCGCCGGGGTCGCCGAGAAATCGAGCTTGAACCGGTTCGGGATCAACCGGCTCCCGAGCTCGAGGGGTGACGCCACCGGACACAGATGGCTGCACCAGTGGCGCCCGAAGGCGAGGGTCGTCACGAGAATCGCGGCGACCAGGGCGACGCCCATATAGGCGCGGACAAAGCCCATGAGGAACTCGTTCAGGGTCTGGCCTTCCCGCCACGCGAAGAACATCCGCGGGCACCAACGGCCGCAGAAGTTGGTATCTCCCGTGAGCTGGACGATGGCGGCGAGGGGGGGAAGGAAGAGCACGATGCAGGCGATGAGAATGAGCGTCCGGTGTCTCGACCAGAAGGAGACCGCGGTGGCGGCGCCGGCGTCAGTGTTCATGGTGCTGACCCTCCTCCCCACCGAAGATGACCGGGATTTTGAGCACCGGTGTGTTCGTGGCGGTGTCGGTGAAAGTGACATCGAGTTTGCCCGTAGGCATGGGCTCGTCCGGGTCGATGACCACCCAGACGGTGAACCGGTCTCGCGGTTGGAGTCCGGTCAGCGTTCCGTCTTCGAAGGTTGGGCGGCGGCGCAGCGCGAGATCGATGATGGGGTCTGAACCGCGGACGATGAACGGGACCGGCTCACCGCCGTCGACCGTCACCCTCGCGTCTCCCCGGTAGGGCGGAATGACGGTGCCGGTGACCACCATCGTGTAGCGCTCCTTGCCGGCTGGAAGATGGACGGGGTGGAGGGCTCTGCCCCCTTTGATGGAGACCATCCCCATGGCGTGGGCGGAGTCTCCGTGGCGATACCACGCGGCCGCGACCGACAGGACGGCGGCGAGCATGAACACGAGTGTTTTCTTCATGAGCGCACTTCCTCTCGATCAGAATTTGCAGGCGAAGCGGGCGAGAATGGCCCGCGGCGCGGCGGGGGAGTATCGCAGGGCCCCGTAGAGGTCCTTCTGCGCCTCCACCGCGTACCGCTGGTCGAAGAAGTTCTGAATGATCACCGCGGCTTCGAACCGGTGGTTCTGCCAGCCCACCGTCAGGTCGGTCACGAAGTTGTAGCCCTCGTACTTCTCGCTGTTCGCGTTGTCCATCCAGTATTCGCCCCAGCTGTTGGCGGTGGCCCGCAGATAAACCCCGGTCGGGTCGACGTAGGCCGCGAAGAGCGAGTAGTAGTGCTCCGGGATATATGGCAGGTGGTTGCCGCTGCGGTCGATATTGGTGCCGAAGGCGGGTTCGGAGAACTCCTTGTAGGTGTAGTTCGAGTAGGTGTAGCTGCCGCCGACGGAGAGACCGGTTGCGGGCATCCACGTCAGCGCGACCTCGACGCCCTTCTTCTCGGTTTCCCCGGCGTTGACGTACTCGGTCTCGCCGAACGGTTGGATGACCTGGACGACCTCGTCGAAGACCGGGCTGTAATAGATCGACGTGTCGAAGGCGAAGTTTCTCCAACTCGACTTGATGCCGATCTCATAGTTCTGCACCGTTGTGAGCTTGAGATCCGGGTTGATGGTGAGCTCGTCCGAGGTCGGCGTCTGGGCGCCGCCCGAGATGTTGCCGTAGAGATGGACGGCGTCGCTCGCGTTGAAGACCGCGCCGATCCTGGGGCTGAGAGCGGTGTAGGTTTCGACGGTGTCGATTTCTCCCGCCCCGTCGACATAGCTGCCTCTACTCCAGTCGTAGTCGATCCACTCGTAACCCTTGACGTCAAAGGTGATGCGGTCGACACGGAGGCCCAGATCGAGCAGCCAGCGGGATCCGAAGTGCATCGACTCCTGGGCGTAGATGCCATAGAGCGAGGTGCCGCGTTCGAGATCCTGCATGAGCTCGCCGGGTTCGTCCGACAAGGTGGAGAGAATCCGGCCGCCGGGGGTCTGAAGAACATCGGCGTAGGTGTAGGCCTGAGAGTCCTGGTTGTCGATGCGGGCGGTGACGCCGCCGGTGAGGACGCCGAAACCGTGGTCCCAGTCCGCCTGGAGATCGATGCCGCCGACGAGGGTGTCGGCGTCGTTGATCTTCGCGGTAACGGGGTGGAAGTGGCTCCACTTGTTGAGGTAGAGCAGCGGCATGAACTGAACATCGCCGAACCGTTTGACGAGCTTGGAGCCGAAGAAGAGGATCTCCGAGTTCCTCGAGTTGTGCTTCCACTGTTCGGCGGTGGTTTCCACGACTCCGGTTTCCATGTAAGGCGTCCACTGATCGATGTGGTAGGTGTCGTTGACGACGAGTCGGCCGGGAAGCTGGAGATCGGCGTCGGTATAGCTGATGAAGTTCTCCCACACCCAACCTTTGCCGAGAATGAATGACGGCTGGACCGTGAACTGGGTGGTGTCGAACTCGTTCCACTCGCGCCAGTCGTTCGTCGACTGGCGGCGGGAGAAGTTGGCGTTGAAGAACGTCTTGTCGCCGAGGTCGCCGGTGTATCCCACCTGGACGTTGCGGGCGCCGTAGTTGCCCAGATCGACTCTGGCGCTGCCGCCGTGGCCGTCGAACGGGCTCTTGGTGACGACGTTGATGGCCCCTCCGGTGGAGTTGATCCCCCACAGGGTGGAGTTCGGGCCTCGGACCACCTCGATCCTGTCCACCAGGTGGGTGTCGACGAAATCGAGCCGGGTGAGGCTGTCCGGGTCGGTGATGGGGATCCCGTTGAGCAGGACCATCACCTCGCGGATGGCGTATCGGGCCTTGAGGCCGGCGCCGCGGATGATGAGCCGCGCATCATAGCCCTGGCTCTTTGACTCGATGAGGACGCCCGGGGTGCCGACGATGGCTTCCTTGATGTTGGTCATGGGGGTCTTTTCGATGATGTCGCTGCCGATGACCGAGACCGCCGCCGGAACCTGGTCGACCGCCCTTGCGGTCCGTGTGGCGGTCACGGTGATGGACTCCTTGAACTCGGCGGACAGGGTGAAGTCGTGGACGATTTCGCCACCGGCAGGGAGATCGAGGGTCGTCGACTGGGTGTCGAAACCGGGGCTCTCGATGGAGAGAGTGTAGGTTCCGGGCTTCAGACCGGTGAATGAGAAACGCCCTCCCGCCTGACTGACCGTTCGCTGCGGGTGTTCCCCTCCGCCGCCGTCCAGCCTGAGGTTGATCCCCGCGATGCCGTCGGTCGACCCGGCGTCGGAGCTGAGGACCCGTCCGGCGACGGATCCCGGCGCCGGTGCTTCTCCCGCGGAGAGGTGGATTGCAAAGAGCGACGATGAACACACGAGCGCGAGCACGGAGATCACGACGAAACGTCGGGCTCCGACGGCGTTTTCAATGGACGTCATTTGAACTCCTCCCGAGTGGGTGAGATCGCCGTTCGCCGGCCCGGGCTCCCGTTCTCCGATCGGTGAACGGCGAGTCCGCGCTTGATCCGAATCGATGCCGGAATGCGCTGCTCCTTGCCGAAACGACGCGATCCGGCCGCTTTCAGCCTCGCGCCGGTCGTCGGCAACGACCGCGATTCCGCACCGCCGGGAAGACCGCAGGCGCCGACGGTCGGCGATGTCCGAAACTAGATTGTCTGGGAGACCTGTTCGGTGAGGGGTCTTGGCGGGTGATCGTGCTCGTAGGCCAACCGCCACGAGAGTGGAGTGCCCAACCCCGGCGCATGGGACCACCCGAGGTCGGGTCCGACCACGGGGCGGGCCGGGGCGAGGGTGCTCTTCCAGGAGGACGCCGCGGTGAGGTGGATCTGATCCGAGCACCCGCACCGGCAGCGGGCTTTGATCGAGAGGCCTTTGGAGCCGCAGCCGCAGGTCTTGACGGGACCGCGGCAGCCGCACTCTCTTGTGCAGTCGCAACTGTTGCAGCTCGAACGCGGCTGCATCTGCGAGGCCGCGAGATAGTCAACTCCGTGGACGCTGACGATCAACATCAACGCGAGCGCGACCGGCAGGGCTCGGGAATTGACGACGTTCATCTTGAGAACACATCAAGTTTTAACACCCTGTCGGTCCAAGCGCAAGGAGATTCCACCGATCGTACTATCGGCACGGATTTCAGGCGCAAGCCTCGCTACGGATCGAGGATTGCGCCGGCTCGAAGTGAAGAGTCCGAGCTAGTTCCCGTCCAGAAACCCTGGACGGGGGCGGCGTCGTTCTCGATTCAGAAACGAGCGGTTTTCGTGCAAGGTTTAGGAAATCAAGGGTTTGCGCGGAGGCGTACTTCCGTACGCCGGACAAGGAAACCCGCAGATTGACGCCAAGATTGCCGAAAACCGCCGTTTCTGGACGAGAACGGGCTAGTCGGCGACCAACACGGCGTCCTTGAGCAGGACAGCGTAGGTGTAACCGGCGCCGAAGTCCTGATTGGTGACCAGGGTGCCGGTGGCGGTGACGACATCGCCCACCGCTGCCGTGCCGAGGGTGGTGACCGTGAGATCGTGGGATCCGTCGGCCGCCGATCCGGTGCCGTCCTGGAGGTGAATCCAGTTCGTCCCGAGGATGCCGCCGTTGTACTTGACCACGCGGCCGCGGACGGTGATCTCGGACCCGTCGAGCTCTGCGGTGTCGATCCAGACCTTCGCGACCGTGACTCCACCGGCCGCCGGTTCGACAGGCTCCACCGGGCTCGGGCTGTCTTGGGATGACGGCATGGCGCCGGTCACCTGGGGGTGTCCCGGAGGCATGGCCGGAGAGGCGGCTTCACCCTCGCGCATGATCTGCGAGGTGAAATAGACCACGGGGAAGGTGCGGTCCAGACTCTCACTGTGAAATTCCAGCATCGGCATTTCCAGGGGAACCACCACCACCTCGCCCACGGCCACGTCGAATCGCGTGGCCGCGGCCCAGATCTCCTCGCCGCCGGTGTCGACGCGAACATAGGTGTAGTTCCCGGCGTTCATGGTCTCGACGACCGTGCCGGTGGCGGTGTTGCCCGCGGCGGCTGCCTGGCTCTGGGTCGCCGCCTCGATCTGGGCCTGGTTCTGGACGCTCTCGTCGTCGTGTTTTTCGGCGGTACACGCGCCGACGACGCAGAGCGCGCCGGCCATCAGCAGCGAAATGGTCATTCGGAAGGTCATGTGGGCTTCTCCTGTGTCTCCGTCACGGTGGACGGTTTGTGGTGGCTTGAATCGACTCAATGAACGAGGAGCACGGCGCCGGGCTGCCGCAGGGGCCGGCCGCCATGACTATACCGGCAGATCGACCTTGGCCCTGCCGACACCGTAGTACTCGAACCCGTGCTCCGCCATGCGTTCGGGGTTGCAGACGTTGCGCAGATCGACGACGACGTTGCCTTTGAGCGCTCCCTTGATCCGGTCCATATCGAGGGAGCGGAACTGGTTCCACTCGGTGACGATCACCAGAGCGTCGGCGCCGGCGGCGGCGTGGTAGGAGTCGTCGCAGTACTCCACCGATGCCGGGAGCATGGTCTTCGCGTTTTCCATGGCCACGGGATCGAAGGCACGCACCCTGGCGCCTTCGTTGATGAGCGTCTCGGCGATGGGAATCGACGCCGACTCCCGCATGTCGTCGGTCTCCGGTTTGAACGAGAGTCCGAGCATGGCGACGGTCTTGCCGGCGAGGTTGTTGCCGAGGGCGGTGCGGACCTTGTCCACGGCGCGGATCTTCATGCGCTCGTTGACGGCCACCACCGACTCGACGATGTCGAAGGGCCGGCCGGCCTTGCGGGCGATCTCGGTCAGGGCCTGGGTGTCCTTGGGGAAGCACGATCCGCCGTAGCCGGGACCCGGGTGAAGGAACTTCGGGCCGATGCGGTTGTCGAGGCCCATCCCCTTGGCGACGTGGTGGACATCGGCGCCGATGAGTTCGCAGAGCTCGGCGACCTCGTTGATGAAGGTGATCTTGGTGGCGAGAAAGGCGTTCGACGCGTACTTGATGAGCTCCGACGACTCGACGTTGGTGATGACGAACGGGGTGTCGCGGAGAAACAGCGGCGAGTAGATGTCCTTCAAGATGGCGATGGCCTGGTGGTCGCGGGCGCCGATCACCACCCGGTCGGGGCGCATGAAGTCCTCGATGGCCGATCCCTCACGGAGGAACTCGGGGTTGGAAACCACCGAAAAAGGGTGTTTGCTCGTGGTGCGCTCGGAAATCGTCTTCTCGATGAGCTGGCCGGTTCCGGTGGGCACCGTGGACTTGGTGATGACGACTTTGTAACCATCGAGATTGTCGGCGATGGATTCGGCGACCTGGATGACATACGAGAGATCGGCGGAACCGTCCTCTTTCGGCGGGGTGCCGACGGCGATGAAGATCGCCAGGGCGCTTCGGATGGCCGGGTCGAGATCGGTGGTGAAGTGGAGGCGTCCGGCTTTGGCGTTTTTCTCGACCAACGCGTCGAGGCCCGGTTCGTAGATCGGCATCTCACCGCGGAGGAGCATGCTGATCTTCCGTTCGTCCTTGTCGACGCACGTCACGCTGATGCCGAAATCGGCCAGACACGCCCCCGTGACCAGTCCCACGTAACCCGTACCCACGACACAGATATGCATCAGCGCCTCCTCACGCGTAGGGTCGAGATTCTAACAGAGTGAGACGCAATCCGGCCGGTTTCGTGTACCCTGTCGGGGCCGGCTCGATGGTCGGCCCGTCGTCACGAAGAAGGCCCAAGGAGTCCCGCCATGCCGATCCCCCTGCTCGATCTCAAACGCCAGTACGAACCTCTGCGCGACGAAATGGAAAGGACCCTCAACGGGGTCGCGGCGAGCCAGTACTTCATCCTCGGGCCCGAGGTCGACCAGTTCGAGCGCTCGGCGGCCAAGTGGCTCAAGGTCGAACACGCGATCGGGGTTGCGTCCGGAACCGATGCCCTTCTGGTGGCGCTCATGGCCCTCGACATCGGCCCCGGCGACGAGGTCATCCTGCCCACTTTCAGCTTTTTCGCCACCGCGGGAGTGGTGGCGCGGCTCGGCGCGACACCGGTCTTTGTCGATATCGACCCGGTCGATTTCAACATCGATCCGCAAGCGATCCGGGATCGGATCAACGAAAGCACCAAGGCGATCGTTCCGGTCCACCTCTTCGGCCAGTCGGCCGACCTCAAAGCCATCTTCGAGGCCGCCGGCGAAATTCCGATCCTCGAGGACTGCGCGCAGGGCTGGGGTGCGGACTTCGACGGCAAGTATGTCGGCGGGCACGGTCTCATGGGCGCGTTTTCGTTCTTTCCCTCGAAGAACCTCGGCGGGTTCGGCGACGGCGGTCTGGTGACCACCAATGACGCCGGGTTGGCGGCCAGGCTCCGCGAGCTCCGCGTCCACGGTCAGTCGGGGCCCTATCTCCACCCGCTGGTGGGGGGCAACTTCCGCCTCGATGCCATCCAGGCCGCGGTGCTCCGCGTCAAGCTGCCGCACGTGCACGGCTGGATCCAGGGCCGGCGGGCCAACGCCATGCGCTACGTGGATCTCTTCACCCAAAAGGGCCTGGACAAGGTCCTCGGTCTTCCCCTCGCCCTGTCGCGGCGCGGCCACACCTTCAATCAATTCGTGATCCGCGCGCCCAGACGCGACGAGCTTCGCCAGCACCTGGTCGATCTCGGGATCGGGTGCGCGGTGTACTACCCCCTGCCCCTCCACCTCCAGCCGTGCTTCAGCGACCTCGGATATGCCAAAGGGGATTGCCCGGTCGCCGAGCAGGCGAGTCGCGAGGTCCTGGCCCTGCCGGTCTTCCCCGAGCTCACGGCGGCGGAGATCGAAGAGGTCGTGGACGCGATCGCGGGGTTCTACACGGCTTGATCGATTCATGAAGCTGCTGCTGGTCTCGAGCCGATATCCCTGGCCGCCGTGGCGGGGGAATCAGCTGCGGACGATCCAGTGGCTCGACGCGCTCCAAGGCCACGAGCGCCTCCTCATCTGCCCGCCGGCCGATGACGCCGCCGACCCAGCGGGTGGGGATGTCGAGCTTCGGCTCCTTCCCGGAATCGGGGCCGCGAGCGCCATCGGCGTCGGCACCGCTGTCCTCGCGGGTCGGCCGGCCCAGGAGGGGCTCTACGCAACGGCTGCCGGGAAGAAGCTCGTCGCTCGAGCCGTGCGTGACTTCAAGCCCGATGTCGCGGTGGTCCAGATGGTCCGATGCGGCTGGGCCGCCGATGCCGTCAAACGGATCGACCCCGGTGTGCCGGTGATCTTCGACGCCATCGATTGCATGGCCCTCCACTACCACAGGGCGGCCGCGTCGGCGAGAGGGCTGACCCGTCCCGTGTTCCGCTGGGAGGCCGAGCGCTGCCGCCGCCGGGAGACCGAGCTGGTTGCCGCCGCCGCGCTCACGACCGCGGTCAGCGGGAGGGACCTGCAGGCTCTCGGAGCCGGCGCCCGCGGAGTGGTCGTCACGGTCGCTTCGGGTGCCGACGTCGTCCTCGCTGATCCTCGGTCCGCCGAACCGGTGGTGCTGCTCTCCGGAAATCTCGGGTACCGCCCCACCGTCCGCGCGGCTCGGTGGTTTGCCGACCGGATCTGGCCGCGGCTTCGCGATCGTGAGCCTGCAGCGAAGCTCATTCTCGCGGGCGCCCGCCCCGCCGCGGCCGTCCGACGGCTCGCATCGGCGCCGGGGATCGAGGTCTTCGGTGATGTCGAGGACCTCGGAGTTCACCTGGCTCGCGCCAGGGTCGCCATCGCGCCCATGGCGAGCGGTTCGGGCGTCCCCATCAAGATTCTCGAAGCCCTCGCCGCCGGAGTCCCGGTGGTGGCCGACCCCTGGTCGGCGGCCGGGCTCGAGGACCCGTCGGCGGTCGCGGCGGCCCAAAACGAGGATGAGTGGGTGGAAACGGTGTCCCGCCTTCTCGATGATGCCGATTCGGCGCGCCGCCAGGCCGCCCGGGGGACCGAAGTCTGGCGCGCTCACTATGCGCCGGAGAGGGTCGCGGCTCGGATCCGCGAAGTCGTCGGCGCCGTCGCGTCACGCGCCCGGTAACCTCTCCCATGAGAACTGCGTACTGTCCGCGATGATCGAGTTTCTCAGTCTCTTCGTCGGTCTGGTCGTCGGCGTGCAGAACGTCGAAGTGACCGTGTCCGGACCGGTTGCCAGGGTCGAATTCCGCCTCGACGGCGAGATCGTCGCCGAGATCGAGACGCCGCCCTGGGTGACGCGGGTCGATTTCGGCCGCACCCTCCTTCCGGTGGAGTTCGAAGCGGTGGCCCTCGATGCCGATGGTCGGGAACTCGGCAGGGACCGCCGGCTCCTCAATCTTCCCGGCCAGCGAGCCGAGGCCGAGATCGTCGCCATTCGAGATGATGCGGGGATCGTGACCGCGGCCCGTCTGGCGTGGACGAGCCCCGAGTTCACCAAGCCGCGGAAGATCCTCGTCGAGCTCGACGGCCGGGAGCTCAAGGTGCGGCCGCCGTACCGCATCGACCTCACCGCAATTGCCGAGAAAAAGGTCCACGTCCTGACGGCGGAGTTCGAGTTTTCCTCCGATGTCGTCATCCGACGCGAACTCGTCTTCGGCCCCGAGTTCGAGGGCGAGCACGACTCGGGCCTCACCGCGGTGGCGGTCGTCCTCGATGACCTCGACGAGCTCCCGCCCATCGAATCCATGGCAGGGTGGTTTGTCGACCGCGGGGGTGAAATCCGGGTGGCGGCGGTCGAAAAACCGGGGGCGAGGGTGGTGCTCGTTCGCGATCCGACCGTCGTTCATCGCCTGGCGGCCATGGAACCGGAGCTCGCAGGCCGGCGCAAGAAGGCGCGGCGGGGTTCGTCTGAGAATCGCTCGCTCGACGACTTCGACGACGACGTCGATCTTCTGACCCTGTCGCCGGAGCCCGTCGTCTCCGGCCGGGGGTCGTCGCCGACGGTGCTCTTTCCGTTCTCCGAGGTGCCGACCCCGGGATCGGAGGGGGTCGTGACCGGGACCATCGGCACGTCTCCGACATCCCAGCTCGCGGGTCCGTTGATGATGTCGGACGCCGTTGCCGTGGCCGGGATCCGCGCCGCCGAGGGCAATGGACGCCGCGCCGTCATTCTCCTGCTCGGGCAGGAGCGTGAGGACGGGAGCCGTTTCTCGGTCGAGGCGGCGCGAAGCTACCTCACGGCCCTCAGGGTGCCGCTCATCGTCTGGGATCTCTCCGGACCGGTGAAGGACGTGCCGCCGGGCTGGGGCGAACCGCGGCCGGTGGACAACGTCGATGATCTCGTCCGCGCGGTGCGCCGGGTGCGCTACCAGCTCGATCGGCAGCGGATCGTCTGGGTCAACGGCCGCCACCTGCCGCAGGACATCCAGTTGTCAGAAGATGCCAAGGGAATCCGGTTGGCGAACTGAACGCTCCGAAAAACAGGGAGGTTTCGGCCGCACGCGGCCGAAACCTCCCTGTTTTTCGGAGGACAAAAAGAATTAACCAAACAACTCGAGCGCCTCGACGTTGCCCTTGCCCTCGCGGACGAGGACCGGTTCGCCGCTCGAGAGATCGACCACGGTCGAGGGGTGGGCCTCGAGCGGGCCGCAGTCGACGACGACATCGACCCGGTCGTCGAGGGTCGACTCGACCTCCACCGGTTCGATGACCCAACGATCGTCGGGGGTGCGGACCGACGTCGTCAGAAGCGGTTCGTCGAGCTCTTCGAGCAGCGCCAGGGTGACGGGGTGATCCGGCATCCGAATCCCGATGGTGCGGCGCTTGCGAAGCATGATCTTCGGCACCTCGGCGGTCGCCTCGAAGATGAAGGTGTAGGGCCCGGGCAGGACCCTTTTCAACAACCTGAAGTACGGGGTGGTGACGCCGCGGGCGTAGACGCCGACGGTGGTCATGTCGCCGACCAGAATGGCGAGCGGCTTCTTCGGATCCATGTCCTTGAGGGCGTAGATCCGCTTGATGGCCTTTTCGTGGCTGATGCCGCAGGCGAGACCGTAGACGGTGTCGGTGGGAATGATGGCGACCCCGCCCTTGCGAAGCACATCCGCGGCACGGGCAATGAGCCACGCCTCGGGATATGTGGGGTCGATTTCGATGATCACCATAGACTCCGGACCTCGTGTATAGCCCGAGATCGTTGCCGCGTCAACTTGCCGATGGCCCAACGAAACTCGCCGGGGGGCGCGCTACAATGACCGTCACTGCCGCGATGCGGCGAAAACGGGCTGAATTCAAACGGGAGGCGTGGCATGAGTGAGAGCGGACTCAAGAAGATCGGCGTCATCGGGATCGGAACCATGGGCAACGGCATCGCCCAGGTGGCGGCGCAGAGCGGTTTTGAAACCATCGTCATGGATGTGGATGCGAGCGTCCTCGAGAAGGGCCTCGATGCGATCGGTCGCAGTCTCGACCGGCTGGTCAAGGCGTTCGAGAAATCGGGCGGCGAAAAGGGCATCGACGGCGATACCAAGGACCAGGCCTTTGCCCGTCTGAGCACCACCACGAAGAGTGAGGACCTCCTCGGCTGCGACCTCATCATCGAGGCCGTGCCCGAGCGACCCGAGCTCAAGGAGAAGATCAACCGCAAGCTCGCCGAGATCGGTTACGACAAGATCCTGGTGTCGAACACCTCGGGAATCTCCATCACCCGGCTCGGCGCCGCCTACGGCAAACCCGAGAAGTTCATGGGGATGCACTTCATGAACCCGGTGCCGATGCAGCAGGGCGTCGAGATCATCCGCGGCCTGGCGACATCGGACGAAACCTACGCCACCGTCGTCGCGCTCTGCCACGACATGGGCAAGATCGAGATCGCGGCCGAGGACAAGGCAGGGTTCGCCATCAACCGGATGTTCGTGCCCTTCGTCAACGAGGCCATCCGGGTCATCGAAGAGGGGATCGCGTCGGTCGACGATGTCGACAAGTGCACCTACTGCCTCGGTCACAAGATGGGCCCGCTCATGACCGCCGACTATGTCGGTCTCGACACCATGCTCTTCATCTGCCAGGTCCTCGAGGAGGAGCTCGGGTCGTTCTACAAACCGAGCCCCCTGCTCAAGCGGCTGGTGGAATCGGGCCAGCTCGGCGCCAAGACCGGCAGCGGTTTCTACACCTGGGAGAAGTACAAGGCGACCGGTGTGAACCCTGACGTGGCGCGGTATCGGATCAAATAGTCGAGCCACGTCGTCGAGAGGCCCGGTTTGCAGTCGACAGTTCCATCACAGGACTCTCTTGGTTTGTGCGGCTGCGGGCTCCAGGAAATGACCTGCATACCGGTGCGCCATATTTGAAACACAGGGGGCACGGGGAACCACGGAGATTCCACGGGGCACGGCCATTCTGACCCGGGCTCTCCCTGTCTTGGAGGGTTGCGGGACTTCCCCGGAAGATGTGATGAGTCGAGCGATTCTCCGTGGCGACTCCGTGGTTCCCCGTGCCCTCCGTGTTTCAACTCGATCTTCCATGTGGCGAGCACCGCCGGAAACTACCGACGATTCACCGGATCACCTGCGATGGATCTGTCGACCGTCGACTCAGCCTCTTGCAGGAAGCTCAGCAAAGAGCTATCCGGCGAGGGCGGGGTGGGTTGCCTTCCAGGCCGGGAGCTCTTCGATGGCTGAGTACCAGCGTTGGATCTCGGGAAACTCGTCCATGGGAAGCTCGGTGGCCCTGGCGTAGGTCAGCTGTGCCGCGACGGCGAGATCGGCGAGGGTCAGCCCGTCTCCGACCAGCCACTCCCGCCCTTTCAGGTGATCGTCGAGGGCCCGGGCGTGGCGGCGGAACTTGGCGACGCCTTCCGTGACCCGGGCCTCGTCGGGCTCCTGGCCGAGCAGCGGTTTGAGGAGCTTCTGGAAGAAGACCGTGCCGGCGGCGTACATGAAGTGCGACTGCTCCCAGAACATCCAGCGCAGGATCTCGAGCCGGCGCGCTTCGGGCCAGAGGTCGGAGCCGGTCTTCTCGGCGAGGTAGATGATGATGCAGTTCGACTCGACGACGGTGGTGTCGCCGTCGACGAGCGCCGGCACCATCCCGTTGGGGTTGACGGCGAGGAACTCCGGTTTCGCCTGTTTGCCCTTGGGCAGGTCGACGAACTCGTACTTCACCTCGACACCGAGCATCTCGATGACGGCGCTCACCTTGCGGCAGTTCGGCGATCCGGGGTGGTAGTAGTAGCGCATGGAATCTCCCTCAGAGGATGACAGGGCGTAGGATATCAGCATCACTTCACCGGCCGGGAGGACCTCCATTTCCGGAAGGCGAACCGGGAGTTCTCAGGAATCCCCGTGGAAGCTCGCTGCGCTCGTTCCCCGTGAATTCCTGAGACAGGGTCGAGTCGGTTGATGTTCACTGGCGGCCGGGTCACGAGCATTTCACGAGGTCTTGGGGTCTTGAGGGGGCTGCGGCGTGGGCGAAGTTCCGGCACGTCACCGGCGACAGCCAGGATGACTGTCGCCACCACAACCCAGAACGGCCGCTGTGGAGCGACAGGCTTCCAGCCTGTCGGGGTCGCTGCCACGGCACCGGCCGCTGTCGCCGGCGCAACCCAGACAACCGGTCACGAAGTAAGTGGAGGGTGGGAAAGAGCAAGCACGAGCAACGTTTCCGGAAGCGGGGCGGGACTTCGTAAAGGCGTCCGTGGTGTTCGAAGGGATTGAGCCCCGGAAACTGAACGCGTTCCAGGCTCCGTGGGCCTTCCGCCCCCTTCTCTCTTTTCAAACCGCGCCCACCGCGCGGGGGGCGACGCCGGTCGCCGCAACTGTCAGGTGAAGTCGAATAATGATTCGAGAACGGTCGAATGTTGCCTCGGCTGCAGCGAACGTTTCGGTGCCAGGCTTTAGAACCTAAGAAAGCTCGCTGACATGAACATTTTGAGGTTTAAGAGCACGAAAATTCTGTTCCCGTTGCCCCACTCTGGCAATCCGCCTGAACATAGTATTGCCAATGAGAAGTTGAGTCGAACGAAGTTTCGTCGAATTCAAGGAATACCGCGTAGAAAGAATCCCTCCGCGAGATGTTCCGGTTCAGGTTGGTCAGCTGCCGACCCGCCGCACCAGAAAGTGGATGTCACAGTGGATCGGTGATCCGAACGCCTGCCACAACCACAGCTCGACAAAGTCACCCTCAGCCATTGCATCGCCTTTCTTTTCTCGAGGATCTTGGGGAAAGAAACGAGGCCCCCAAGCGGCCCCGTCCCTCAGCAGTTGTTCTTGATCGGCTTCGGTTTCGACCAACGCGGTTGAATTGTTCGAACTGTTTCTGAATCCTGGCCATTCGAAGACTCCTGCGGGCGTTTTCGGGGAGTCTTCCCGAAGTGGACTCAACCCCATTGGTTGACAAAAATATATTCTGATGCAATATTTGTCAACCTGGAGGGGAGCATGCCTGGAAAGGTTGGAGATCGGCTGAGGATGTTTCGGTTGTCGCGGGCGATGTCGCTCGACGAGCTGGCCGCAGCCACGAGTGGACGGGTCACGAAACAAGCAATCTCGAAGTACGAGCGGGGACTGATGTCGCCGTCGCCGCTCGTCTTGAAATCCCTGGCACGGGTCTTCGGCGTGAAGGCGTCAGAGCTCCTGGCATCACCATCGGTGAATGTCGAGGTGCTCGCCTACCGCCGGACGAGCCGACTGGCGAAGAAGGAGCAGTATCGCGTCGGGAACCTCGTGTCGCGGATGCTCGAGCAGCGGGTTGTGCTTCAAGAGGCCGCCGGGCAGACCAACGGAAGCTGCATTCCCCTGGCCGAGTACTCTCCCAATTCGCTCGAGGAATGTGAGGAGATCGCCGGCGACGTTCGGAGCAGGTGGTCGTTGGGGTCGGATCCGATCGCGTGCGTGACCGACGTCCTCGAGGAGCGCCACATCCACGTGATGGTGATCGACACCGAGGAGGACTTTGACGGCCTGGCTGCGGTCGCCAGAGATGAGAGCGAGAGCATCAAGGCGGTCGGTGTTGTGAGCAGGAAAGGTGTCGACGGCGACCGCCAGCGCCTGAACCTGAGCCACGAGCTCGGCCATCTGGTGATGACCAAGACAAGGCATGTCGACGAGGAAAAGGCCGCGTTTCGATTCGGGGCGGCATTTCTCGCCCCTGCAGACCTCGTCCGCAAGGATGTGGGCAGCAAGCGGAGGAAGGTCTCGCTCTTCGAGTTGGCATTGCTCAAGCAGAAGTACGGAATGAGCATCCAGGCGCTCATCTACCGGCTCACTGACCTGGACATCATCAACACCCATCAGGCTTCGCAGCTCTGGAAGCAGATCAACGCGCGAGGGTGGAAGAAGCAGGAACCTTGGCCGCTGGAACCGGAAGATCCCCAATGGTCGCTTCGCGCAGCTGTTCGTGCTGTTGCCGAAGGCGCTCTGACCCGCGAGAAAGCCGAAGAGATCATGGGCGTGAGATTCGAAGAGCCGGTCGAGGACGAATCGACAGCGCGGCGCGACCTGTTGAAGCTGCCGCCGGCCGAGCGCAGCCGCCTCCTGGCCATCGAAGCCCAGCGTGCAAGGAAGCACTACCTCGAAGACGACGAGTGGATCTCGCTCCTCGGCGGAGACCTTCTCCCCGATGAGTGATCCCAATCCACTACGCGGTCAAATCTGGTGGGTCGACCTCGACCCGACTCGCGGCTCCGAGACCTCCAAGGTGAGGCCGGCCGTCGTCGTGAATATTGACGCGGTTTCGAGCCTCCCCGTCCGGTTGGTGGTCCCGTTGACCGAGTGGAAGCCGAAGCACGAGCAGTACCATTGGCGTCTCGCGGTCAAGCCGAGCACGTTGAACGGGCTGACCAAGGAATCCGCCGCCGACGCACTCCAGATCCGCTGCGTCTCCATCGAGCGGTTCAGGAACCAGATGGGGCACCTGGAGGCGGACTGCCTCGCTGAGCTGTGCGCTGCAGTCACCCTCTTGGTTGATGCCGAGTAGATCGAGCCTGGGGAAACGGTCGCAGGTATCCCCGATCCCCTGCGTCATTGGTGAGCCTCAGGCTGCGGGTCGCACTACTGCGCGGGCTGCCAGTACCGGAGGTCGAGGTGCACTCTCTCGATACCGAGCCTTTCTGCCTCTTCCGAAGCGACCTCCTGGTACAGGGCGTTCACCTCGCTCGTCACGTACTTGACGCCGCACCATTTGGGCAGGTCGTCGCCTCTCTCGGTCTCGTGCAGGCCCTTCGCGACGTAGCTGTCGAGCGGGAGTTCGAGGAACGGCTCGCACACGGCGAGGCCATACCAGTCGCGCAGGTAGAAGTTGTAGAGACAGTCGCGAAGGGAGTGGTTCAGGACTTTTCGGGCCGCGCCCCAGTGCTGCGCACCTGCCGGGAAGCTGCACAGAAGGTTCTGCGTGATGTCGTCGAGGCGACGCGTGAACTCATCGCTTCCAGCGCGCGGAAGCAGCAGCAGATTCACCTCTGCGAGCTCCTTTCGAGCCGCCGCGACGACGCCCGGTGCGCCCTGGTTCCTCAGCGACGACCCGTTGGCCGAGAGCTGGGCGACCTGGCGCTGCAGCAACCGGGCGTCGTCGGGGTTCACTCGCCGAGCGCCTCTAGGAGCGTAGCGAGGCGGTCGCGGGCGACGGGCAGGACGGCGTTGACCGGCGGTGAGAGCTTGACCTCCCAATCGCGGCCGTCGGCCTGCTGTCGGATGGTGTGGATCCGCGCGGGATTGACGGCGTGTTGGCGGTGGATGCGGATGATGCCGGCCGCCGACAGGATCGGCTCGAGGTCTCCGAGGGGCCGGATGTCGACGAGCGGGTTGCGGCCTCGGAGCCGGACGTGCGATTCGTCGCCATGAGCCTCCACGAAGTAGATGTCTTCGGGATCGATGACGCGGTGCTCGGTCCTCGACAGGTGGACGAGGAGTAGCTTTCCTGACATGTACATAGAGTGTCTCATAGCCGAGTTGGTTGTTGAGGCCATGGGGTGGTCTCTGGGGCCACAGGCTGGTCACTGGGGCGATGGGTCGGTGTTCAACGACTGGGTTTCGGCGAGTCGGCCGTCAGAGTGGTGCCCGAACTCATGAGGCATCGTCGGCCCCGGTAGACGGTTCATGGGTCGCGTGGGTTGGCTACCCGGAGATTCTGCTCTCCAGCCAGTCGAGGGCGCCGGCGATTTCGCCCCAGGCTTCGTCGGCATTCAGAAAGTAGACGACGGCTTCCTCGAAGCTGCCGATGGTGTAGCCGTCTGGGGGCTCGGCCGGCATGATCGCTCGCCCGAGGAGAATGTCCGGCACATGCGGGTTGACCTCGATGGCCTGGTCGAGCATGTGCCTCGACGTCTCGGCATCGCCGGAGTGCTGGAAGGCGAGCAGCGTGCGGTTGAACGCATGCGAGGCCGTCGGGTCCTCGGCGTACGCTTCGAGCAGCTCGTCGGCCTCGTCGATAAGGCCAAGGGCGAGGAAGGCCGGTGCGAGACGGTCGCGAATTCCCTGGTTGTCGTTCGGGTTGAGGCGGATGAGCTCGGCGTAGTGCTCGACTGCCTCGTGGTGGTCGCCGGAGGCCCACAAGCAGTCGGCCAGCCCCTTGCGTGCTTCCATGTAGGGTCGAGTCTCGACGAGACCCCAAAAATGCCCGACGTCGTCGGCGAAGACCTCAGGCCCGAGATCCTTCTCGGCGAGAGTCACGGCTGTTCGATAGTGCCCCACGGCGGAGATGGGGTCGCTGGTGTGGATCGCCAACGCGAGATGGGCAATGGGCGACTCGGGATCGAGCTTCAGCGCCTTCTTGGCCAGGACGGCGCCGCGGCGGCCGGGGAGGTCCATGGACTGATACGCCAGTTCGCGAGCCTCGTCTTGGGGTCCCTCCGGCTCGGTGGCCGGTAGCTTCTTGCCCATGACCTCGGTCTCCAGGAAGTCTCGCAGCTCGTCCTCACTCTCGAAGGACTGCCGATCGATGAGCTTCTGAATCTCCCCCAGTGCTGCCCCACTCCGGAGCGGGTTGAAGGACCGAGGACGGTCCGATTCGGAAGGCGGTTCGAGGATGTCCGGGAGCGTCAGTTGGAGACTCAGGGCGCCCGCGCTCGTGCCCACGGTCTTGCTCCACCTGCCGGAGTCAATCTCGTCCTCGGTGGTCTCCGCAAGCGCCCGGAAGACACCCTCGAAGAAGGCGAGCATTTTGGGGCTTGCGCGACGGATCCTTCGTTTGGGTCCGTACTGGACGGCGGCGGGCACGGTCCCTTCGGGTCCGGTGGGAAAGCCGTGTTCGAGCCAGAGATCATGCTCGCGGATCGGTACCTCCCACGGCTCGTAGAACGTAACTGACCAAATGGCGTCATTGGCGATTCTGTCTATTGGGTTCTGGTCGTCGTCGGGGTTTCCCTCGATCAGATCGCGGCGCTCCGCGAAGCCGAGGCCCAGCTCTCCTAGGGCGCCGAGGACGCTGACGAAACGGACGTTGGGGGCGGGCCGTGGAGCGTCGATCTCGATGACATCGGAGGATTCGAGGAACCGCCAGGGCGCCGCTTCCAAAAAGGCCGCGGCCCCGTCGGCGAAATCGCGAAGCTGCTCGACGGTCACGCCTGGGACCTCGATTGCCGCCTGAAAGGGCTCGTCTTGAGTTTGTTCACGGAATAGCTCCTGAACAGGCTCGACAAGGAGGGGCAGGTCGTCGCGGCAACAAACGGTGATCCCGCAAGCCTTCCCATGGTCCGCCAGTGCTTCGGCCAAGTCGGGGCGATCGACCTCGATGGCCACCGGGGATCTGCCGATCGTTTTCATGAGCGACTCGACGGCCGCCTGCGCCATCTCGGGGCCGGCTTCTGCAGGGGGCATCAGGTCCGATGTGCCGATCAGACCGGTGTCGGCGCTGGCAGCGATGGCGATGAGAGGGCGGTACGGCGGGTCATCATCGCCGACCCAACCCGGAAATAGAAACATGCCGACCTGCCATGTGTCGCCTTCGGGACCGGGGAACGGAAGGACGTTCTGAGTGTTCATGGAGCAAGGATAGTGACACCTTTCGGATCGCGCCAGGTCTCGATGATGCCCTGGCGCTCGCACCACTACCATCGCATCGGGAGCGGGAGCGGGAGCGACCGCGGGCCGCATGGCCTTACTGGCGCGAGCCCGGCGAGCGCCACCGCAATTCGTCCGACGAATTGCTTTCGACGAGTTGTCAGAGCACCCAGGCGTAACCCACCTTGGCGAAGATCGTCCGGTCGGTCTTGGTGAAGCCGTAGTCCTGGTTGGCGGCCGAGTTGTCCGAGTAGCCGACGAAGAGCACGGTGCGCGGGTTGAGCTTGTAGGAGAAGAGGAACTGGGTGAAGAGCCCGCGGTCCTCCGGATCGCGTCCGTCGCTGTAGAGCTCGGGATTGAACTCGTTGTCGACGTACTGGATGATCGCCCGGATGAAGCACCTGGGGTTGAACTGCCACGAGGCCTGGAGCTGGCCGATGGCGGTGGTGTAGAGCCAGCCCTCGTCCACCTCCATCCTCTCTCTGGTGTACTTGGGCTCGATGAAGAAGTGGCTGCCGAGGCGGTACCAGAAGCCGCCGTCGAAGTTGAAGAAATCCCCCGGCCGGGTGTTGTCGTAGTCGACCTTGCCGCCGCCTTCGAGGTTGAACCAGAGCTGGCTGTGGCCGTTGAGTTTGCCGCAGAGGTGGAGGCGGACCCGGTTGAAGTCGAAGATCTGTCCGTTGTAACCCTCGCGGACCCGGCTCGGTCGGATCACCGAGTGCGATTGCAGCGGCCCTTCGAGGGTGAACTGAACCACGTCCTCGTGGAAGAGGAGAAACCCGCTCTGGTCGACGGTGTGGGCGACCTTGCCGAGGAGCTGGAGCCGCGAGTACCAGCTCGTCTCGGTGGCGTTCCAGTTGTAGCCGCCGCCGACCTCGGTGTGCCGGTAGTCGACCTGGGGCATGAAACCGAGATCGGCGCGGAAGTCGGCGCCGGCTTCGGAGTAGGCCGCCCACCACTCCCAGGTCCGGGTGTCGTGGACATAGATCACCTCGCCGGCGAGGTCGTCGATCTCTCCTTCCGGCTGCTCGAAGTCCGCGACGACCTCATCCGGGTAGCGGGTCTTCGAGGCGAGGATCTGGGCGACGATCCGATCGCGGGGCGTCAGGCGGATGTCGGCGTCGATGCCGGCGACCCGGTTGCGATAGCCCGTGCCGTCGCGGCTGGTGCCGAGAGCCGCCGATGGTGAAGTGGCGGTTCACGTCGTAGCGGTATCGCAGCACCGTCGAAGTGTTGCCCTGATCGAGGGAGGTGAACGCCGAGCTCTCGCTTCCGGGGATGATGAGATTGGTGACGTCGTCCTTGACGACATAGGCCCCGACGGTGTGGTCGCCCTCCTTGCCGGTGAGCTTGAGGCCCCACGCCGGGTCCCGCATCATCCTGGTGTAGACCGCGTCGAAGGTCGTCGCGAAGAAGTCGGCGCCCTCCATGAAAAACGGCCGGAGCTCGGGGAAGAAGATGGCGAAGGGGCGATTGACCCGGAGCTGGAGCGCGTCGGCCTCGACCTGCGAGAAGTCCGGGTTGAGGGCGGCGCTCAGGGTGAGATTCGGGGTGAAGCCCCAGCGCACGGTGGCGCCGAGCTCGACCTCGGGATCGCCGCCTTCCATGGCGCCGTCGGGAAGCTCGTCGCGGGTGTCGGTGCGCGAGGCGGTGAGGGTGGGGACGATCTCGAGGTTCTTCCCCGGCGAGACCCCGGCGAAGCCCTCGATCTTGTGCGCCTGGCAGAGATAGCAGTTGTTGCTGCGGTCTCGCGCGAACGACCCCATCTGGTGTGAGAGGTTGCGCGGGTACATCCGGACCGCGTCGAACCCCCAGGTCTGGGCGGTCTCGCTGCGTTGGAATCTCAGGGTCGAGAAGGGGATCTCGAGCTCGGCCGTCCAGCCGTCATCCGTGATGGCGGCCGCCGACGCCCAGATGCCGTCCCAGGGCGTGTGCCCGTCCATGGTCTCGATGACGTCGAACTGGACCCCCATGGGGTTGACCATGAAGAGATAGTTGCGGCGCTCGTCGTTGAAGGTGTCGAGCACGATCCCGACGGCGTCGTCGGGACCGAAGTTGTCGCGGTCGGCGAGATGGGCGCGGATGGCCCCGGCCTCGGGATCGTCGACGCGAAATCCGACATAGAGCCGATTGGCGTCGTGGTAGACAAAGACCTCGGTTGCCGCCTGCGGGGGGGTGTTCTCACCGGGGTCGACCTCGTAGTCGAGGGTCATGGACCAGGCCGCGCCCCAAGCCGCCTCGTCGAGGACGCCATCGACCGAGATGCGCTCCTCGATCCGTGGGATCCGGAGAGCCGGTTCCACCGCGCCGATCGACGAAGCGAAGAGAAAGACCGCCCCGAAAAGGCGGATTCCCCGGGACATCCTCGAACCCCGTCGATCGTTGTGAGCACCCACCGGCGCCTCCTTTCCGAGCTTCTACGGAAGGGCGGCGCAAGTGTTTCATTATTATGAGATTTACCATATGTTTACACCTTTTCAGGTGCGAGAGCATCTAACGATTGCCCAGGGTCCGGGTCCCGGCCGGTCGGATGGCCGCGATCGCTGTCGATGAGGAGTTAGGGGTTAGGAGTGAGGAGTGAGGAGTGAGGAGTGAGTGGGGAGCGATTCGGACCTGAATGACATTGCCTCTCCGGGATGGTGCCGAAGCGGGCCCAACGGACGGCTGAACAGAGTCAACCGACCTTTCCGGGAAGTGAGGAGCTTCATCGTATTTGCCGCTCACTCCTTCCCCCTTCGACCTCACCGCTCTCGGGGCTTCAGAACTGTAGGCGGGGTCTTCAGACCCCGCAACCGACCCGCCGGGGGGGCGCGTCGCGAGCCGTTGGCGCCGGCCCTCGTCGGTCATGTCGATGTTGAGGTCGGCGCCTCCGTCACCAGTGGCGGGTCCGGGACGGCGACAGCGGCAGCGACTGCGTCTGGGACAGCGGCAGCGACTGGACAGCGGCAGCGACAGCGGCAGCGACAGTGGCAGCGACAGCCTCAGCGCAGACCTCAGGACCTCAGGACCCCAGGACCTCAAGACCCCAGAACCTCAAGACCTCGAGACCACGAAAAGGCGGCCCCGGGAAGGGGCCGCCGTGGTTGCAGAGCGGGCTAGTTCTGACCGACGCGCTTGCCGCCGCCGTGGCGCGGGCCGCCGCGGCCGTCGCGGAAGAGCTCGAGGATCTCGAGGAGCTCCTGCTGCTGGTCGGGGGTGAGGATGTTCCAGGCCGCGGCGGTGGCGCGGGCCCCGTCGAGGTGGAGTGCGACCTGGATCTCGGCCTGGGCCTCGAAGAAGGTGCGGTACTCGACCTCGTCGAAGTCACCGGGGCCGTGATTCTCGCGGAAATCGGCGCGGGCTGCGGCGGACTGATCGCGCAGGCCCTGGGTCGCGGTGCGGTGGGCCTCGATGATGGCCTCGATCTGCGTCTGCTGGTCCGCGGTGAGCTCGAGTCTCTCCGCGACGCGGTTGAAGATCCGCAGCAGACCCGGGCCGCCGAAGTCGTGGGGGCCGCCCATGCCGGCTCCCTGCGGTCCCATGCCGCCTCCGTGCGGTCCGGTGCCGTCGCAGGTCCCGGTGCCCGGGCCGCCCGGTCCCTGCTGGGCGATGAGAGCTGCGGGCGCGGCGATCAATGCCGCGGTCGCGATGGTGAGGATGAGGGTTCGTGCTTTCATGTCGTGCCTCCTTGCTGTTTCTGCCGTTGGAGCGGCGTTCGTTCGGTTCTGGACGGGGCCGCGGGTGCGGCGTTGTCCTGGTGCGGAATGTACGCCACCGCCACCTTCATTGTTGACCGGTCTTGCCTTAGGAAGCGTGGTGAAAGCTTAAGAAATGTCAACGAGATACGCCGATCTCGGCGACGTGGGTTAGCATCGGTGCATGAACGAAGTCCTGCTCATCGATGACGATGTCGAGCTCGCGGAGCTCGTCTCCGAGTATCTCGCCGGTGAGGGGTTCGCCGTGAGTGCGGTCCACAACGGCAAAGACGGGCTCCGACAGGCGCTCGAAGGAGGGTACGCCCTGGTCATCCTCGACGTGATGCTTCCCGGCCTCACCGGGTTCGAGGTCCTGCGCGGGCTCCGCGAGACCTCGGCGGTGCCGGTGCTCATGCTCACGGCGAAGGGCGAGGATGTCGATCGCATCGTCGGGCTCGAGATGGGCGCCGACGACTATCTGGCGAAACCGTTCAACCCCCGCGAGCTGGCGGCGCGGATGCGGGCGATTCTCCGCCGCGCCTCGGCGGAGCCCGAGATCGGCGACCGGATCGGCGTCGACGATGTCGTCGTCGATCTCGGGACGCGGAGCGTCACCGTCGCCGGGATTGAGATCGCCCTGACCGGTGTCGAGTTCTCGATCCTCGAGGTCCTCGTGCGGTCGGCGGGAAGCGTCGTCAGCCGCGACGAGCTGTCGCAGGCGGCGCTCTTCCGCCGCACCAACGCCTTCGATCGTTCCCTCGATGTTCACATCTCCAACCTCCGCCGCAAGCTCGGGCCGGCCCCGGGCGGCGGCGAGAGGATCAAGACCGTCCGCGGCGTCGGGTATCAGTATTCACGCCCGGGCGGGAGGCGATGATGCGGAGCCTGTTTCTCCGGATCTTCCTCTGGTTCTGGCTCGCCATGGCGGTCGTCGTGGTGGTGCTCGTCGTCACCTCGCCGCTGTTCACCCGCTCGCGGCCGGGGCTCGACGACTGGCACCGGGACGCCGAGAGCTGGGTCCGGTCATCGGTCGACCGCGCCGCCGGACACATCGAGGCCGTGGGTGTCGACGGCATGCCGCCCGGGCGCGGGCGCGGACCCGGGCATGGATCGGGGAGCGGAGCCGGACGGCGGATGACGCCCGCCAGGGTCTTCATCCTCGACGAGACGGGTCGAGAGCTCAAGGGCGCCGAGACGCCGCCGGAGGTCGTCGACATCGCCGATCGGGTGCGGTCGGCGGGCGAGGAGATCTCCGAGCGAGCGGGGATGCTCTATCTCGTGGCTCGTCCGGTGGTGGACCCCGACGGCCGCAGCCTCGCCGTGGTGGCGGCCCACCAGAGCCCTCCACGGCTGGTCAACCTGCTCGATCCGAAAGCGTTGTCCTGGCGCCTGGGCGTGCTCTTTTTGGTGGTCGGCGGCCTGAGCTTCTGGCTCGCCCGGTACCTCAGCTCGCCGGTTGCGCCGCTTCGGCGCGCGACCCGCGCGCTGAGCGACGGCGACCTCACCGCGAGAGTCGAGGGCAGGGTCACCGGAAGGAGGGACGAGATCGGCGAGCTCGCGCGCGACTTCGACGCCATGGCCGAGCGCATCGAAGGTCTCGTGGAATCCCAGCAGCGGTTGCTGCGCGACGTCTCACACGAGCTGCGGTCGCCTCTCGCGCGACTCGTCGTGGCTCTCGAGCTGGCGCGGTCCCGCGCCGGTGAGGCCGCCGCCGGACCCCTCGACCGGATCGGGCGCGAGGCCGGCAGGCTCGATGACCTCATCGGGCAGCTGCTGCTCCTGGCGCGGCTCGAGGCCGGCAACACCGGAGACGACGCTCACGAGCTCGATTTGGCGGCATTGCTCGCCGAGGTCGTCGGCGACGCGGGATTCGAAGGCGCCGGCGCGGGGACCGAGGTCCGATTCGAGGCGGGCGACGGCTGCCGGATCTCCGGCCGGCCGATGCTGCTGCGCAGCGCCTTCGACAACGTCCTCCGCAACGCCGTGCACCACACAAAGCCCGGATCGGCGGTCGAGGTCGACCTCAACCGCGAAGAGGACGGCGTCCGGGTGACGGTTCGCGATCACGGTCCCGGGGTCGGCGGCGACGAGCTCGAACGGATCTTCGAGCCCTTCTACCGCGTCGACGAGGCGCGCGATCGCTCGTCGGGCGGGGCCGGGCTCGGCCTCGCCATCGCCGCGCGGGCGGTGCGCGCGCACGGCGGTGAGATCGGCGCGGCGAATCACCCCGAGGGTGGGTTGGTGGTCACGGTGAGGCTGCCCTCGAAGTGACGACGGCCGTGGCGGATGACGATATGAGCGCGTTCATCGGCCTCGGCTTCTGTCGCTGCCCCGGACGCTGTCTCTGTCGCTGAATCCTGCCGCTGTTCCTGACGCTGCCCCGGGACCTGCCCTCGTCGCCGGCCTTCTGAACCGCTGGGACGCTTTGGCGTCCCAGCGGTCCAGCGTCGCACCATCGGCGTGGTCGCGCGGGGGAAGCGGGGAGGGCTGCGACCACGCCGATGGCACGCCGACGGCCTGCCTCGTTGCCGGGAGAACTGACCTCGAGGCGCTCTCCGAGGGAGCCAGGTACGGCATTGTGCGCAGCGTGATGAGGCGCCGGTGCGTTGTTCCGGCACAATGCCGAACCTGGCACCCCGAGGGAGGCTTCTTTCCCTCCGACCGGGGCGGAATCTGCCGCTGTCGCTACACAGGGGCCGTTTTTGATTGTGTAGCGACAGCCATCCTGGCTGTCGTCGGTGACGTGCCCGAACGCGGCACCCTGCCGCTGACCCGGCCGCTGTCGCTGTCGCTGCCCCCGACAGGCTGGAAGCCTGTCGCTACACAGCAGCCGTTCTTGATTGTGTAGCGACAGCCATCCTGGCTGTCGTCGGTGACGTGCCCGAACGCGGCACCCTGCCGCTGACCCGGCCGCTGTCGCTGCCGCTGCCCCCGACAGGCTGGAAGCCTGTCGCTACACAACAGCCGTTTTTGATTGTGTAGCGACAGCCATCCTGGCTGTCGTCGGTGACGTGCCCGAACGCGGCACCCTGCCGCTGACCCGGCCGCTGTCGCTGCCGCTGCCCCCGACAGGCTGGAAGCCTGTCGCTACACAGCAGCCGTTCTTGATCGTGTAGCGACAGCCATCCTGGCTGTCGTCGGTGACGTGCCCGAACGCGGCACCCTGCCGCTGACCCGGCCGCTGTCGCTGCCGCTGCCCCCGACAGGCTGGAAGCCTGTCGCTACACAGCAGCCGTTCTTGATCGTGTAGCGACAGCCATCCTGGCTGTCGTCGGTGACGTGCCCGAACGCGGTACCCTGCCGTTGCCGTTGCCGTTGCCGTTGCCGTTGCCGTTGAAGTTACCCCGCTTTTGTGGACAGGTTAACGCTATTACTCCTACGGATGAAGAGATGTCTCCTTTCGAAGTTCACGGGTGAGAGATATCCGAGGCTGGAGTGTCTGCGATGAGGGTTGTACCAGCCTTCGATGAAGCTGAAGATTTCGCGGCGTGCGGTTGAGTGAGAGTCGAATCTGGTCCGATCGAGGAGTTCGCACTCAAGGGTGGCGAAAAAGCTCTCGCACATGGCGTTGTCGTAGCAATCTCCGACCGAGCCCATGGACGGTCGAACTCCTTCTTCGAGGCAGCGCTTTCCGAAAGCGATCGATGTGTATTGGCATCCCTGGTCGGAGTGGTGGATGACGTTTGATGGTCTTCGCTGCTCGAGAGCCATATTGAGAGCTGAGAGCACGAGCTCGGTCCGGAGGTGGTTTTCCATGCACCATCCGATCACCCGTCGGCTCCACGCATCGAGGACGACCGCGAGGTAGATGGGTCCGACGTCGGTCGGCACGTAGGTGATGTCGGAGAGCCAGAGCCGGTCGGGGCCCTTGGTGGTGAAATTCCGATCCACAAGATCAGGCGCCGGCCTCGAGGTCGAGTCTCTCCTGGTAGTGAATATCTTCTTCCGACGGGTCACGCCCTGGATTTCCGCACGACGCATCAGTCTGGCGACTCTCTTGCGTCCGACTCTCACGCCACAATCAGCAAGCTCGGCATGGATTCGTGGCGAGCCATATGTGCCTCTGGACCACACGTGGATCTCTGAGATCGTCTCGGTCAGCGCCGTATCTTCCACGGTTCTTTTCGACGGCTTCCGGTTTCCCCAGGCATAGTACCCGCTAGTGGAGACACCCAGCAGCCGGCACATCCTGGCGGTTTCAAAGGCCTGATTTGTCTTCACGAACTCGTATGCTCCGAGCCGGTCTCCCGAGCGAACCAGGCCGCCGCTTTTACCAAGATCTCACGGTCTTTCTTGAGTTCACGATTCTCGTGACGGAGCCTCCGAAGCTCCTCACGTTCTTCGGTCGTCAAACCGTCCTCTCGAATGCCTTCGTCAAGATCAGCCTGCCGGACCCAGGCTCTGATCGAGCCTAACGATGGCTCAAACTCCTTGGCGAGATCCACTGGTTTGCGACCAGCGCGCACCATCTCAACGATCTGATTCCGAAACTCGGCCGGATATGGTCGACGCGTCCGAGGCATGATCCTCTCCTTTCGGGCCTTGGCCGACGGTCTGTGGAGTTGTGGAAAACGGGGCCCCTGCCCCTTTTCCCACAGCCTCCACAGACTCTACGACGGCGACAGCCATCATGGTGTCCACCAAACCGGGGCAGCCTCACGCTGCCGCTGTCGCTGCCGCTGTCGCTGCCGCTGTCGCTGCTCCGGACGCTGCCCCGGCAGCTGTCGCTGTTCCGGACGCTGCCGCTGCCCCGGCAGCTGCCACTGTTCCCGGTTCTCACGGCCCCGGCCTTCCGGTCCGCCTTCGGCGGTCCAGCGTCGCACCATCGGCGTGGTCGCGCGGGTGGTGTGGAAGTGCTGCGACCCCGCCGATGGGACGCCGGCGGCCTGCAAGAGCCTGTAGAAACGCGATGGGAGCGGTGCCAGGCACCTTTTCGCGGCGAAAAGAGAGCCAGGCACCGAGCCCGGTACGGCATTGTGCGCAGCGCACCGCGTGCCGGGTGGTCGATCCGGCACAATGCCGAACCCGGCACCCCGATGGGGCGGGTTGTCTTCGGGGCCTCGAGGCGGTCTACACGACGATGTTGACGAGCCTTCCGGGCACCACGACGACCTTCTTGGCGGGCTTGCCTTCCATGTACTTCACGGTGCGGTCGGAGGCGAGGGCGAGCCGTTCGAGCTCGTCCTTCGGCGTGTCCTTGGGCACCTGCAGCTCGTCGCGTCGCTTGCCGTTGATCTGGATGACCACGGTGATGGTGTCGTCGATGCAGAGCGCCTCGTCGTAGCCCGGCCACTCGGCGTGGGCGATGAGGTCGGGCTCGCCGAGGCGCCGCCACAGCTCTTCCGAGAGGTGCGGCGCATAGGGCGAGAGCAGCCGGAGGAACGCCTTGACCGTGTCCCGCGGGAGCGTCTCGGCGGTGGTGGCCTCGTTGACGAAGATCATCATCTGCGCGATGCCGGTGTTCATCTGGAGGGTTTCGGTGTCGCTCGTGACCTTCTTGATGGTCTTGTGCAGGGTGCGTTCGAGCTCGGCTTCGGAGCTCGAGGGCGCGGCGGTCAGCCGCGGGTTGAGCTCGCCGGTCTTCTCGTCCACCACCAGCCGCCAGGTCCGTTGGAGAAAGCGGTAGACGCCCTCGACGCCCTTCATCTGCCACGGTTTCTGGACCTCGAGGGGGCCCATGAAGAGCTCGTAGAGCCGCATCGAGTCCGCGCCGTACTCGGCGACGACGTCGTCGGGGTTGACGACGTTGAGCTTGGACTTGGACATCTTCTCGATCTGGCTCTCGAGGTCCTCGCCGGTGGTCTTGAGCACGGCGGTCCCGTCCTCCCGAACCTCGACGGCGGAGGGCAGATAGTATTTCCCGCCCGAGTCGCGGTAGGAGTAGGCGAGGATCATCCCCTGGTTGAAGAGCTTCTGGAAAGGCTCCTTGGTGGAGACCCAGCCGCAGTCGTAGAGCACCTTGTGCCAGAAGCGGGCATAGAGAAGATGGAGAACCGCGTGCTCGACCCCGCCGACATAGAGGTCGATGGGCATCCAGTAGTTCTCGAGCTGCTTCGACCAGGGTTCGGATTCGTTGTGCGGATCGATGAAGCGCAGGTAGTACCAGCAGCTGCCGGCCCATTGCGGCATGGTGTTGGTCTCGCGGGTGGCCATCCGGCCATCGGGGAGCTCGACCCTGAGCCAGTCGTCGCCGGCGCGGGCGAGCGGCGGCCGTCCGTCCTCGGTGGGGCGGTACTCGTCGATGGCGGGAAGACCGACGGGGAGCCAGCTCTCATCGAGGGCCACGACCTCGCCCGAGTCGGTGTGGACGATGGGGAAGGGCTCGCCCCAGTAGCGCTGGCGCGAGAAGAGCCAGTCCCGGAGACGGTACTGGATCCGCCCGGTGCCGAGTCCGCGCTCTTCCAACCAGGCGGTGATCTTCGCGATGGCGTCGGGAACCTTGAGCCCGTCGAGGCTCAAGCCGCTCGGACCGGTCGAATTCACCATTACCCCGTCGGTGTTGTCGGTGAACGCCGCTTCTTCGATGGGCCGGTCGCTGCCCGAGACCACTTCCACGATGGGGAGGTCGAACTCGCGAGCGAACTCGTGGTCGCGCTCGTCGTGGCCGGGAACCGCCATGATGGCGCCGGTGCCGTAGCCCATGAGGACGTAGTCGGCGACCCAGATCGGGACGCGCTCACCGTTGACCGGGTTGATGGCGTGGGCGCCGGTGAAGACCCCGGTCTTCGATTTCGCGAGATCGGTGCGGTCGAGATCGGACTTCTGCGCCGCTTCCTTGATGTAGGCCTCGACCGCCGGGCGCTGCTTGTCGGTGGTGATCTCGGCGACGAGCGGGTGCTCGGGTGAGAAGACGCAGTAGGTGGCGCCGAAAAGGGTGTCGGGCCGGGTGGTGAAGACGGTGAAGTCGCGGTCGCTGTCGGCGATCTTGAAGACCACATCGGCGCCGCGGCTCTTGCCGATCCAGTTGCGCTGCATCTCCTTGACCGATTCCGGCCAGTCGAGACCCTCGAGGTCGTCGAGGAGCCGTTCGGCGTACTCGGTGATCTTGAGCATCCACTGGCGCATGAGCCGGCGCTCGACGGGATCGCCGGTCTCGACATAGCGGCCGTCCTTGACCTCCTCGTTGGCGAGGACGGTGCCGAGCGCCGGGCACCAGTTGACCGGGACGTCGGCCATGTAGGCGAGGTCCTTGTTGTAGAGCTGGAGGAAGATCCACTGCGTCCAGCGGTAGTAGTCGGCGCTGGCGGTCGAGATCTCCCGGTCCCAGTCATAGCTGAAGCCGAGGCGTCTGATCTGGCGGCGGAAGGTGTCGATGTTGCGTTTCGTGATGTCGGCGGGGTGGAGGCCTTCGCGAACTGCGGCGCGTTCGGCGGGGAGGCCGAAGGCGTCCCAGCCCATGGGGTGGAGGACGTTGAAGCCCTGCATCCGCTTCATCCGGGCGACGACATCGGTGGCCGTGTAGCCCTCGGGGTGACCGACGTGGAGACCGGCGCCGGAGGGGTAGGGGAACATGTCGAGGACGTAGAACTTCGGTTTGGCGGCGAGCTCGGCCGGGTCGGAGGCCGTTTTGAAAGCCCGTCGTTCGTCCCAGATCTCCTGCCACTTGGGCTCGATGGTGTGCGGATCGTAGCTGTCGTGAGGCATCCTATCTCCCGGGTCGGCAGGCGCCGACGAGGGCGCATTCTACGTGGAAGGAGCCGGGGGCGCCAGTCCGCGGCCCCTTCACGGCTGAGTGGGGCCGCAGGGGGCCGATCCCTCGGCGGAATGATCCGGGTGTCAAAACCGATTGAATGAAACGACCTGCCATGATGGGACCGAAGACAGATCAATCGTGGAACGTGGAAACCCTTCAGGGAGAGCACACATGAAGAACGACGAGTGTCGGGACGACGGCGTGGCCGGGCCGGACGCCGTGAATAGAGGGGGCGGAATCGGCTCGCTCGACGACAGTGTGGAGACCCGCCAGAAACGCAAGGCCGAGCGTATCGAGGAAGACCGGAGCTTCGTTCCGGTCATCATCAAGCGCACGGATGAGCACAAGCGGCACCCGGACGACGTGCTCGTCGCCGCCATCAAGGAGGGGCTCGAGCAGCTCAATAGGCCGGCGATGTCGCTCGGTCTCTCATCCATCGCCGCCGGACTGATTCTCGGTTTCACGGCCATGGCGGTCGGCGTCGCCACCGTGACCGTCGAGCCGTTCAATTTCTCGGCGGCGCTGAGCCGCATGCTCGTCTCGCTGGTCTATCCCCTGGGTTTCGTGATCTGCCTGATGAGCGGCGCGGAGCTCTTCACCGAGCACACCGCGACGGCGGTCTATCCCGTTCTCGATCGCAAAGCGGGGGTCGTGAAGCTGTTGCGCCTGTGGTGCATCGTGATCGTCGGCAACCTCATCGGCGCGACGATGAGCGCCGGGCTCCTCACCCTGGCCGAGCCGGTCATCGGCGCCCGAGCGGGTTATATCGAGATCGGTCGTCATCTGGTACAGCCGACGTCTTCGGCGCTCGTCGTCAGCGCCATCCTCGCCGGATGGTTGATGGCGTTGGGCGCCTGGCTGGTTCTGGCCACTCCCGGCGGGATGAGCCAGATCGTGTCCATCTTCATCGTGACCTTTCTGATCGGGATGGGTGGGCTGCACCACTCCATCGCCGGGTCGGTGGAGATCTTCGCCGCGCTTTTCGCGTCGCCCGAGTTCAATCTCGGCCAGTCCGCGCGTTTCATCGGGTTGGCCCTCGCCGGCAATCTCATTGGGGGCAGTCTCTTTGTTGCGGTACTCAACTACGCCCACATCCGTGAAACCCAGCGATCCGAATAACGGGGTGAGATCTTGGTTTCAGGTCTCGTGACGACCTCGACGGCTGTTTTGTCAATGGGGAAGATGCCCGGATGAGGGCCGGCCCGACCGTCCGCTATCCGAGCATCGGTTGTGGCATAATTCACAACGGCGGCGAGACCGACCCTATGACGCCTTATTTTTGAAGGAGAGAGCCACATGAGCATGCAGCGTCCGGACGCGACCGGTCTGAGACAATCAGGAAAAGCCCTCGAGGATTCGTTCTTCGCCAAGGAGAACGCCCGGCTCCTGGAGAAGATGAAAAAAGCGGAGGCCGTGGAGGCCAAACGGCGGGCTTTCAAAGAAGCGAACATCAAGAGCGAAGCGCTCATCGACGCCCTCATCGAGCTCGAGATCGAAGCGAGCGCCATGGCCGCGCTGAGCCTCGTGCCCCTGGTCGCCGTCGCCTGGGCCGACGGCGAGATCCAGGACAAGGAGCGCGAGGCCATCATCAAGGCGGCGGAAGAGGGCGGCATCGAACCGGGATCGGCGAACCACGAGCTGCTCGAAAACTGGCTCAAGACCAAACCGGGCCCGGATCTCCTCGCCACCTGGAAGGAGTACGCCCACGCCATCGAGGAGCGCCTCGATTCGGTGGTCGGCAACGAGCTCAGAGAGCGGTTGATGACGAGGACCACGGCCATCGCCAAGGCGGCGGGTGGTTTCCTCGGACTGGGTGCGATCTCCAAGGCCGAGCAGGCTGTGCTCGACGAGCTCGAGCACGCCCTCGAGTAACGGACATTTCGCCCTGAGGCGCGCACGCCCGGTCGTTCTCTTCGTCGCGCTGATCTCGGCGGCGCCCGCACCTGCGTTCGATGTGAGCGTCGCGTCCGTCGTCGCCGAGATCGAACTGCCGGTTGACCTGGTCGATGCAAAGGTCCCCCTCGGTGGGCTCTCGGGTCTGACCTATGACCCGGAGTGCGGTCTCTTCTATGCGCTCAGCGACGACCGGGGCCATCTCGCCCCACCCCGGGTCTACGCCCTCGAGCTCGAACTCGACGGACCGGGTGTCCGACCGCTCGAGGTCATCACCCTGCGCGACGAGCGTGGTCGGGCCTTTGCCGACGGAGACCTCGACCCCGAGGCGGTTGCCCTGGCTCGAAACGGCACTCTGTGGGTCGCCACCGAGGGCGAGGCGTACCGATCGGTTCCGCCTCGGATCATTGCCTTTCGCCTCGATGGGTTCATGCTCCACGAGCTCGAGATCCCATCGGCCTATCTTCCCGCCGATGGCCGGGGGGTGAGGTCCAACCACGGGTTCGAAGGTCTGAGCGTGACCCCGGACGGTTCCCGGATCATCGCGGCGGTGGAAAGCGCCCTCGTCCAGGACGGTCCCGATGCCGACCTCGATCGTGGGACCCTCGTCCGGCTGCTGGTCTTCGACCCCGTTGCGCGGCGCGCCGTCGCCGAACGCGCCTACCGGGTCGAGGCGGTGCCGGACGAGCCGCGTCCGCCGACGGCGTACCGTTCCATCGGTGTTTCCGAGATTCTCGCCCTCGACGAGCGTCGCGTGCTGGTGGTCGAGCGTTCGTTCTCGGCCGGCGTCGGGAACACGGTGCGGATCTTCCTCGCTGATCTTGCAACCGGGGACGACATCACCGGTGTCGAGTCGATGCCGGCCGAGGTGAACCCCGTCGGCAAGCGCCTCGTGGTCGATCTCGCGGGTCTCGGAATCGACCCCGACAATCTCGAGGGGCTCTCCTTCGGGCCGCTCTCGGCCGATGGCCGTCCCACCCTCGTCATGGTGGCGGACAACAACTTCCAGCCCGATGTCCAGGACAATCAACTGCTCGTCCTCGCCGTGTCGGGCGTCGCCGCGACGACGACGGCGAGACCGAACGCCTCGATCGGCGAGATCCAGGGCGCCCATCATGTCTCGTCTCTCGTCGGCCGGTGCGTACGCCAGGTCGAGGGCACGGTGACCGCCATCCTCGGCCAGAGCAGGGGGCAGGCGTTCTGGATCCAGCAGACACCGGGCGATGGCGATCCCGCGACCTCGGAGGGGCTTTTCGTGACCGCCCTCGACGGTCTGCCGCCGGTCGTCGTCGGCGACGGTCTTCGGCTGAGCGGCCGGGTCGAAGAACCGATGTGGCGGATGGAGCTGCCGGTCACCCGCCTGGTCGCCGATGGGCTCGAGATCGTCGATCGCGACCGGGAACCGCCGCCGCCGGTGGTCATGGGTCGAAGCGGACGCCCGATTCCGACACCGATCATCGATGACGACGGGCTGACGATCTTCGAGCCGGAGTCCGACGCCATCGACTTCTACGAGAGTCTCGAGGGCATGCGCGTGGGAATCGACGACGCGGTGGTCGTCGGTCCGACCTCGAACCACGGCGAGATCGTCGTGCTCGCCGATCACGGCGCCGGCTCCCGGCCGCGCAGCGGGCGGGGGGGCGTGGTCATCCAGCCGGAGAACGATCACCCTGAAAGGGTCATCATCGGCGACGGGCTGGTCGACGACCCCCCGGCGGTGACGGTCGGCGACCGCCTGTCGGGCGGGATCGAGGGCGTGCTCCACTACTCCTACGGTGCGTACAAGCTTCTCAACACCGCGCCTCTGATGGTCGCGGGCCGCGAACCCGTCAAGCCGGCGGCAACGACCCTCCTCGCCGATGCGGACCACGTCACCGTGGCGACCTTCAACGTCGAGAATCTCTTCGCCGGTTCCGACGAGGCCAGGTTCACGGCGCTGGCTCGGACCATCGTGCATCATCTGGGCGCCCCCACCGTCCTCGCGCTGCAGGAGATCCAGGACGACACCGGAGCCGAAGACGACGGCGTCGTCAGCGCCGAGCGCACCCTCGGCAAGCTGGTGGACGCGGTGGCCGGCATCGGTGGTCCGCGTTACGACTGGCGTCAGATCGATCCGGTGAACAACGCCGATGGCGGGCAACCGGGGGCCAACATCAGGGTCGCGCTCCTCTTCGACCCGGGTCGCGCCGGGGTGGAGGACCGGTTTGCCGGCGCCGGGACCGCGACGGTGGTGCCGGGACCGCGTCTCCATCCGAACCCGGCCCTCGTCGATTCGGCGGATGCCGCTTTCTCCAAAAGCCGCAAGCCCCTCGCCGTCGAGCTCGAAGTCGATGGCCGGCGGTTCTTCTTTGTCGTCTGCCACCTCCGATCCAAGGGTGGCGACGACTCCCCGTTCGGACGACGCCAGCCGCCGGTGCGGTGGTCGGAGGAGCAACGGGGAGCGCAGACCGCCCTCATCCGGCGTCTGGCCGACGACCTCTTGGACGCGGATCCCACGGTGCGCATGGTCGTGCTGGGTGACCTCAACGACTTCGAGTTTCGCAAGCCCGTCGAAGAGCTCGCCGCGGATCCCCTGGTGAACCTCGTGAAACGGCTGCCCGAGGCCGAGAGATACAACTATGTCTTCCAGGGCAACTCGCAGCTCCTCGATCACATCATCGTCAGCCCCGCCCTCGCCGAAGGCGCCGAGATCGAGGTCATCCACGTGAACTCCGAGTTCCCCGCCTCGGCACGAGCCTCGGACCACGACCCGGTCATCGCCAGGTTCAAGCTGCGCTAGCTTTGTCGGGACCTCCACGTCCGAGTTTGAAACACAAAGAACACAAAGACCCACTAAGAAGCCACAAAGGTCATCTCTGGCTCATCGCAACGCTTTCGGCATGGTTCGGCGCTCCGGTTCAGAGGGAGCCCTGGTCAGTATTTCGATGCTTGGTGAAACCTTGGTGGTCCTTCGTGTTCTTCGTGTTTCAAATTGTCGCGTCGTCGCCCTTGCCGGCCCAAAGCCCACGACCCATGGCTTTCCGGCCCCGACGAAGGTTTCATCGGCGACGACGCATTCCCGTGGCATTCCGGGTAGTCTGAACCACGCGCCGCTGAGACCGCGTATAGTCAGTTGAAGAGATCTTCTGATTCGGATCGTTGACGGGAGGCAAGAATGAACTCGAGCACCAAGACATACGTTGCGGTTTTTGCCGCCCTGGTCGTCGTCGTGGCCGTGGTCTATTTCGGTTGGATCCGGCCCGGGCTGCAGGATGACTCCGCGGACCGGATCGCCGAGGTATCGACCCCGGTGCCGGAGCCGAGTCCGACCCCGAGCCTGGCCGAACGGCTGTCCGAGCGCCTCCAGGGGACCACGCTCCGGACCTCCGACGTGGTCATTCGGGAGCTGGTCAGCGAGCTCTCGGCCCACCCTAAGCTCGGGGCCTGGCTCGCCAACGAGGATCTGGTTCGGCGGTTCGTCGCCGCGGTGGACAACATCGGCAACGGCATCAGCCCGACGACCCAGCTCGACTTCATGCGGCCCAAGGGCAAGTTCGAGGTAGTGAAGAAGGGTGAGGTGATCACCGTCGATCCGAAGTCGTACGGCCGGTACGATCTCGCCACCCAGATCGTTGTTTCCCTCGACACCGAGGGGGCCGCCGCCTTGTACCGCGAGCTCGAACCCCTCATCGACGATGCCTACGCCGAAATCTCTCCTCCGGGGAGCCGGTTCTCGGAACGTCTCGACGCCGCCTTCGAAGAGCTCCTCGAGGTCAACCCGCCGAGCGGCGACCCGATTCTCAAACCCAAGGTCGTGACCTATGTCTATGTCGATGAGTCCCTCGAGGGTCTCAGCGGCGCCCAGCGTCAGTTCCTCCGCATGGGACCGGACAACGTGATGCTCATCAAGGCGAAGCTCAGGGATCTGCAGGCGACGCTGCAGACCAATTCTTAATTTTGAATTCTCAATTCTAAATTTCCATCGCACGGTTTCAATGGACCGCTGGGATGGCTTCCAAGACCGAGGCCTCAAAAGTCGATTCGGAATAGCATCGCATCCCTTGCTCGAGGCGCTGCTATGCAATTCATAATTAAGAATTCAGAATTGAGAATTATTGCAGCTGTTTCAGCCGCTTCTTCACCGCCTTGGCGTCTTTCTTGAGCCCGGCCCGGGTGAGGAGATCGAGCTGGCGCTCGAGGGCGGGCCGCAGCCTTGAGCTCGACTCGCCCCACGCCTGCTCCTGCGTCGCGATGAGCCAGGCGTTGGCGGTCGCGGCTTTGTCGATCCGGTTGGCGGTGGTGAAGAGCCCGACGAGGTTTTCCTGAGACGCCATGGTCTCGGCGGAGTCGATGCCGGTGAGCTCGCGTTGGAGATCGATGAAGAGACGCTGCCAGTGGGCGGCGTCCTCGACCTCCCCGCGGAGGGCGGCGACCTGGGCGAGACGGGCGAGATTCTCGCGGGTGATGGCGGGATCGGTCTCGGAATCGACCGCGCCGTGGACCTTCATCAGCCGGTCGTAGGCGACATCGAGCTCGGGTCCGGGCGAGGCGCCGAGATAGAGGTCGCCGAGGTTGTCCGTCCCGCGGCGGGCCCGCATCCACGAGGCATCGGCGAGGATGGTGTCGATGGGCATGAGATCGAGGCCTTCGGCGATTGCCGCCTCGCGGGCCTTCGCGGCCAGCCGCTCGGCCGCGTCGATCTCGCCGGCGCCGAGGGCGGTGCCGGCGGCGGCGGTGAGCATGCCGGCGACTCCGCCGCCCTCCTCACCGGCCGCCCGCAGCTCGGCGGCGCGGACGAGCAGGGCCTCGGCCGCGTCGGCGCTGCCGTGGAGGAGCTCCATCTGGGCCAGGGACTCGAGCGCGGTGGCGCGTTCGATCTCGGTGGGGCCGTGCGCCTCGTCGAGGACCGCGATCGCCTCCCGTTGGATCTCGAGGGCCTCTTCGTCCCGCCCCTGAAGGGTGCAGGTTCGCGCGAGCATGGCGAGCGCGACCCAGCGCTGGCCGGGGTCGGCGCCGCCGGTCGCGGCGGCCGCCGCGCGGAAGCGCCGGAGGGCGTCCTCAGCGGCCGGAATATCCCCGGAGTGCATGGCCACGCGGGAAAGCCCGAGGAGGGGAGCGAGCAGCTCCGCCGTCTCGCCGCCGAGACGGTAGTCGACGGCTGCGACCTGGAGCTGGTACATGGGCAGGGCTTCGGCGAACCGGCCTTCGTGCTCGTAGAGCCGCGCGAGGTCACCGAGGGTCTTCTCGAGGCGTGGATCCGGCGGCGGCAGCTTCTGCGCGATGGTCAGGGCGGCGCGGAACTCGGCCTCGGCTCGAGCCGTGTCGCCCACCGCATAGGCGTACTCGCCGGTCCGCGTGTGGCTCTCCCAGGTCGACTGGGCGGCGACCGGCAGGGCGAGCATGAGAAAGAGAATCGGCAGTCGAAGAAATCGCATGGTGTTGGCTCCCGCTCAGACCGAAAGGGCGATGAGAATCTGCGCCGCGTAGTACATCGGCAGACCCACGGCGCGGTTGAGAAAGTCGGGTTTGACGAAACGGTCGCGGGCGACCGTGAGATCGGAGAGATAAAAGAGCACGGCGCCGACGGCGATCAGCCGGCCGAGGATCCCCGTGGCGGCCACCGCCAGAGCGCCCCAGACCATGATCGTGATGACCGCGACATAGGCGCTCACCGAGATCCAGCGGCGGCCGAGGTGAGGCCACAACCACCGGAGAGCGCCGGCGCTCACCACGGCGATGGGCAGCAGCATCCAGCGCGGCCAGTCCGTGATCGGCGCCGCGGCGTAAAACGCCGCCACGTAGGCGACATGACCGAGAAGAAAGCTCACGAGACCGAAGTCGAAGCTGCGGTCCCAGATCAGCAGCACGTCTCCCACCGCGCACAGGACCAGGCCGGTGACGAGCCAGGTGGCGACGGCATCGCCGGAGCGCCATGCGGTGGCGCCGAGAACGACGAAAAACAGAGACGCCGCGGTCTTGAACACCACCTCCGCCTCGCGGTCGCCGACCCGGACGGCCCGGAGCAGACCTGCGAGGGCGCCGACGATCATCGAGATCAGGATCGGTTTGACCACGGCCGAATGGTAGCAGGAGGACGCGGAGGCTCACAGCGCTGCGGTTGTCGTCAATCGGCGTTCGAGATCATGAAGGCGAGCAGGGCGCCGAGGATCGTCGCCTCGATGCCGGCCTGGAGCTTCTGATTGGCGTTCATCTCGGCCCACCTGGCGCGACCGAGGGCCATCCCGAGCGCGCCGTTGGGGTCGCCGTCGCCGATCCCCGCGGTTCCGAGACCGACTCCCGCCATCCGACCGCCGTTGACCAGGCCTTCACGACCGAGCATGGCGTGTTGCGCCGCCAGCGCGGAGTGGACCCTGGCCATGTCCGTGTTCCACAAGGCCTGGACCCGTTCCTTGCCGCTCACCGGCCGGAGCGCCGCTGTGAAGGCGAGAACCTCGGCGCGTTCGGGGGGGATTTCGCCGGCCGCCATGGCGACCGCGGTTTCCGGTGTCTCCGCGGGAGTCTCCGCGGCGAAATCCATCTCGGCAAGGCCGAGGGTGAAACCGTCCTCGGCGGCAACCGGAAGCGCCACCAGGGCGATGAGGAGTGCAGGAAGAAACCGCATGACTCTCCCGACATTCTACGCTCATCTGAAGCGTTGGTTCTCCCGAAAGACCGCGCCGGTTCCCGGCGCGGTCTTTCGGGATGAGCGGGTCGCCGAGGCGACGTGGACCGACCACCGTGGAACTTATCCGGCGCGGCTGTGTCTAAACTGGTGCCATGCAGAACATGCACACCCCCCGTCGCTCGGCTCCGATCATCATGGTTCTCTTCTTCGTCGCCGCGGCATTCGGCGTCGTCGGTCTCCAGGTCACGGCCGGGCCGGGGGACAATGGGGAGGCCCCCGCGGGTCAAACGGTCTCCGAGGAGGTCAAGCTGAACTGGGACGAAGTTCAACGTCTGCAGAACGAACAGAAGTACGAGGCGGCGTTCGATCTCGTCGAGGCCATCCGCGTCCGCGCGGCGGCGAACGACGACGCCGCGGAGTGGACCCGCGCCATCGTCGAGCAGGTCAAGCTGCGCAGCGCGCTGCACGGCTACGAGACCGCCGTGCGCTTCCTCAAGGACGAGCCGTGGCCCGACGACGAGGTCTCGCGGGCGGTGCTCGATCTCTACTACGCCCACTCCCTCGTCACCTATGTCCACGCCTACTCGTGGGAGATCCGCCAACGCGAGCGGGTGGAGACCACGGCCGAGCTCGATCTCAAGAAGTGGGATGTCGATCAGATCGTCGAGGAGTCCAACCGCGCCTTCGGTGAGCTCTGGGCGAGACGCGGGAGCTGGGGCGACGAAGGCATCGGCGCGCTCGCCCGGTACATCGACCAGAACGACTTCCCGCCGCGGATCCGCGGCACCCTGCGCGACGCGGTGAGCTATCTCTGGACCGAGCTCCTCGCCGACACCTCGCTGTGGCGGCCGGACCAGAGCAACGACGTGTTCAGAATCGACTTCGCGGCCCTCCTGGCCGGCAGCCCCGCCGAATCCGCCGTCCTCGATCTCGCCGATCCCGAACTCCACCCGCTGGTCAAGATCGGCGCCGTCCTCGACGATCTCGAGGCGTGGCACGCGTCGTCGGCTCGGCCCGAGGCCGCCCTCGAAGCCCGGCTCGAGCGTCTGCGGCGCTTCAACGCCGCGTTTTCCAACCGGCACGATCGGCTGGCCATCCGGGAGAGCCTCGAGACGACCCAGGCGGGCTTCGACCCGAGCTACGAGTGGTGGTCCATGGGGCAGTCGCTCCTCGCCGAGCTCATCCGCGCCGAGGACGCCCCGGATGCGCTCATCCGCGCCCGCGCCGCCGCCGTCGCCGGCCGCGACCGCCACCCCAAGTCCATCGGCGGAGAGCGCTGCAATCACACGGTCGCGGCCATCGAGGCGCCGAGCTACGCGATCCAGGTCATGACCGCCGATGGCGAGGGCCGAAGATCGATCCAGATCGACTCGGCGAACCTCGACACCCTGTACTTTCGCGCCTATCCCTACGATCTCATCGACGCCATCACCTCGGCCGAGGACCACCAGCTGCTGCCGGGGCACCGCGAGGTCCCCGAGATCATGGCCGCGTCCGAGCCCGTCGCGGAGTGGACCCACATCCTGCCGCCGAGCCCGGACTATCGCTCCCACCTCAGCTACTCGGTGCCGCCGATCTCCTCGCCCGGCGCCTATCTCATCGTCGCTTCGCCGCGGCGCGATTTTTCCGAGAACCAGAACCTCATCCTGGCGTGCAACTTCCTCCTCACCGATCTCGTGCTGGTGACCGAGCAGGCCGACGGCGGCTACGAGATCACCGCGCGCTCGGGCTCGAGCGGGCAGGCCCTCGGCGGCGTCACCGTCGAGCTCTTCCGGTTCGACTGGCGCAACGGCCACCGGGCGGTGGCGACCCGGACCACCGGCCCCGACGGCCGGGTGAAGTTGAGCCCGGGCGGTTGGAGACGCGAACGCCACTTCCTCCTCGCCCGGGACGGCGAGAACCTGGCGTACGACCTCAGGGGGCTCTGGCAGTACTCAGAGAGCGAGCGCTCCGCCCACACCGCCGCGCTCGTCTACACCGATCGCTCGGTCTACCGGCCGCAGCAGGAGCTCCACTTCAAGGTCGTGGCCTACCGCGGCGGCGGCGAGGACATCGAGTACCGGACCCTGCCCGGGACCGCGATCTCGGTGAGCCTCATGGACGCCAACTACGAAATCGTGGCCGAGACCACCCTCGAGACCAACGCCTTCGGCTCGGCCTCCGCGAGCTTCGAGATTCCCGCCGGGCGGCTGCTCGGTCAGTGGCGGCTGCGAGACCTCCCTCGGCGGCGACACGGCGGTGCGGGTCGAGGAGTACAAGCGGCCGACCTTCGAGGTCACCATCGGCGACCCCCCCGAGGCCCTTCGCCTCAACCGGCCGGCGGTTCTGGCCGGCAGCGTCCAGTACTACTTCGGCCTCCCGGTGGTCACCGGCGATGTCCGCTGGCGGGTGACCCGGGAGCCGGTCTACCCCTGGTGGTGGGGCTGGTGGTATCCATCGCCGCAGAGCGAGAGCCAGATCGTCGCCTCGGGTGAGAGCGGGCTCGATGACGAAGGGGAGTTCGAAATCGCCTTCACCCCCGCAGCCGACGAGCGCGAGGCCGCCGACGGCGTGACCTACCGCTACCGGCTGTCGGTGGACGTCACCGACGAGGGCGGCGAGACCCGCTCGGCCGACCGCAGCTTCCGCCTCGGTTTTGTCGCGGTCGAGGCCGCCATCGCCTCGGATCTCGGTTTTCTCACCCAGGACGAGCCCGCGACCTTCAACGTCGTCCGCAGCGATCTCGACGGCAGCCCGCGCGCCGGCTCCGCCGCGTGGCGGCTGGTGCGCCTCGAGCAACCGGACGACGCGGTGATGCCGGCGGATCTGACCCGGCCTTCCAGACCGGGTTACGAGGACTACGCCAGCGAGGGCGACGGACTCCGCGCGCGGTGGGACACCTCCTACGATCACCGGGCGGTGATGGCCGCCTGGCCCGCGGGCCCCGAGGTCGCCGCCGGAACGCTGAGCCACGGTGACGACGGCGCCGCCGAGATCGATCTCCCCGGGGTCGCCGCCGGCGCCTACCGCCTGCTCTACACCACGAAGGACGATTTCGGTGCGACATATGAAACCGCGCAGCAGCTGGTGGTGGTCGGCGAGCGCCGGACCCCCGTCAGCCTGCCGATGGTGATCGGGTTCGAGAAATCGTCGGTCGAGGTCGGCGGCACCGCGCGCCTGCTCGTCCACACCGGGCTCAAGGCGCAGCAGATGGTCCTCGAGATCTTCCGCGACGGGCGGCGGCTCGAACAACGCGAGATCGGGCCCGGTCGCAGCGGGCTCATCGAGCTTCCCGTGACCATGGCCGATCGCGGCGGGTTCGGCGTCACCCTCACCCTCGTCCGCGACTTCCAGCTCATGCAGCAGAGCGCCACGGTGATGGTGCCGTGGACCGATCGTGAGCTCGATTTGGAGTTCGCGACCTTCCGCGACCGGTTGCGGCCCGGAACATCCGAGACCTTCCGGGTCACCGTCCGCGGCCACGACGAGTCCGTGGTGGATGCGGCATCGGCCGAGCTGCTCGCCTATATGTACGACCGCTCCCTCGACATCTTCGCGCCGCACTCGCCGCCGAGTCCGCTCGCCCTCTATCCGACGCGCACGGCGGTCTCGATCGCCTGGTCGAGCCTCGGCACGGCCTCGCCGGTGTGGCAGGGGGGCTGGGGATTCTCTCCGCTTCCGGGCTACCCGGGTCTGCGCGGCGATCGTCTCAAGGAGATCTCGGGCTATGGCGTCGGCGGTCCGGGACGACGCGGGCGGTTCTACGCCGCCAAGATGGAGATGGCCGACGGCCGCGAGATGATGGCCCAGGCCATGCCGTCGGCGGCGATGGACGAAGACCGTGGGGCCGATTCGATGAGTCGAGATCGACCGTCGAAGTGGCAAACACCTGAAGTGGCTCCTGGGAAGGGTGGCGAGGACAAGGACGCCACCGGCGGCGGCGTCGGCGAAGCCCCCATGGAGCTGCGCTCGAACTTCTCCGAGACCGCATTCTGGCAACCGCATCTGCTCTTCGACGACGACGGCGCCGCCGTCATCGAGTTCGAGGTGCCCGACTCGGTCACCGAGTGGAACGTCTGGCTCCACGCCGTGACCCGCGACCTCCGTGGCGGTTCGGCCCACCGGACGACCCGGAGCGTCAAGGAGCTCATGGTCCGGCCGTATCTCCCGCGCTTCCTGCGCGAGGGCGACGAGGCCGCGATCAAGGTCGTCGTCAACAACGCCGGCGAGGATGCGTTCACCGGCGCACTCGATTTCGAGATCCGCGATCCGGAGACCGGCGAGGATCTCCGGCCCCTCTTCGGCCTGACCGCCGCCGACACGACCGGCGTGCCCTTCACCGTCGAACCCGGCGGCGGCGCCGATCTGGCCTTCCCGGTGCGGGTCCCGGCCCGCGTCGGCACCGTCGCCTTCAAGGCGACCGCCCGCGCCGGCGCCTTCTCCGACGGCGAGCTGCGCCCGCTGCCGGTGCTGCCCGGCCGGATGCACCTCGCCCAGTCGCGCTTCGTGACGCTGCGCGACCGCGACCGCCGCGAGCTCAGCTTCGCCGACATGGCGGCCGACGACGATCCGAGCCTCATCCACGACCAGCTCGTGGTCAGCGTCGACGCCCAGCTCTTCTACTCGGTGCTCGGCGCCCTGCCGTACCTTGTCGACTACCCCTACGAGTGCACCGAGCAGACCCTCAACCGGTTCCTCTCGTCGGGGATCGTCGCCGGGGTCTTCGACGACTATCCGTCGGTGGCGAAGATGGCCGCCAAGCTCGCCGAACGCGACGTCCGCTACGAGACCTGGGACGCCACCGACCCCAACCGCAAGATGACCCTCGAGGAGACGCCCTGGCTGCGGACCTCGCGGGGCGGGACCGAGGATGCCGACGATCTCATCAAGGTCCTCGACCCGCGGGTCGCCCGCGCCGAGCGCGATGCCGCCCTCGCCAAGCTCGTCAAGGCCCAGACCTCCCTCGGCGCCTTCCCGTGGTGGCCGGGCGGGCCGCCGTCGCCCTACATGACCCTCTACATCCTCTACGGTTTCTCCAAGGGTCTCGAGTTCGGCGTCGAGGCGCCCAAGGATGTCGTCATCCGCGCCTGGGCCTATATGCACCGCCACTATCTCGACGAGATGGTGAACATGATGGTGGGCCTCGACTGCTGCTGGGAGTTCGTCACCTACCTCAACTTCGTGCTCTCCAACTACCCGGACGAGAGTTGGACCGGTGGGGTCTTCACCGCCGACGACCGCAAAACCATGCTCGATTTCAGCTTCCGCCACTGGCGCGACCACTCACCCCTTCTCAAGGGGTATCTCGCCCTGACCCTCGAGCGGGCCGGCCGCCACGACGACGCCGTGCTCGTCTTCGACGCGGTCATGGACTCGGCGAAGACCGAGCGCGATCTCGGCACCTACTGGGCGCCCGAGGACCGCGCCTGGCTCTGGTACAACGACACCATCGAGACCCACGCCTTCGCGCTCAGGGTCTTGGGCGAGCTCGATCCCACCGACGAGCGCCGGCACGGGATGGTCCAGTGGCTGCTGCTCAACAAGAAGCTCAACCACTGGAAGTCGACCCGCGCCACCGCCGAGGTCATCTCCTCCCTGGTCCACTATCTCGAACAAGAAGACGGCCTCGGTGTCCGCGAAGACGCCACCGTCATCATCGGACCGCGGCGAACCGAGATGGTCTTTTCGCCCGACGAGTACACCGGCGCCCGGAACCGGGTCATCGTCCCCGGCCCCGAGGTCGATCCGAAGACCATGTCGACCATCGTCGTCGAGAAGGAGGCCAAGGGCTTCGCCTTTGCCTCTGCGACCTGGCACTTCTCCACCGAGAAGCTCCCGGAGGAGGCGCGCGGCGACCTCTTCGGCGTGACCCGGCAGTACTTCCGCCGGTTCAACGACGGCGCCCGTTGGGTGCTGCGTCCCCTCGCCGACGGCGAGGAGCTCGCGCCCGGCGATCAGATCGAGGTCCACCTCTCGATCAGCGCCAAGCACGCCGCCGAGTACGTCCACCTCAGAGACCCGCGCGGCGCCGGCTTCGAGCCCGAGACGCTCCACTCGCAGTACAAGTGGGATCTCGGGATCGGCTGGTACGAGGAGGTGCGCGACTCGGGGACCAACTTCTTCTTCGAGTGGCTCCCGGCCGGCGAGTACACCTTCAAGTACCGCCTCAGGGCCAACATGGCCGGCGCCTTCAAGGTCGGCCCGGCGACGCTCCAGAGCATGTACGCGCCGGAGTTTACGGCGTATTCCGCGGGGCACCGTTTGGAGGTGATTGAGGAGTAGGCCGCTCCCGCATCCGTGTCCTGGTCCGCGGCTGCTCGTCCCGGTGCGCCTTGACTATCGCGAACCCCGCGGTGGGCTCGCGCTGCAAGGAGTGGTGGCGTCTTCCAGCCCGCGGACGATCTGGCGAATTGGCATCGGCACGTGCCACGAGACAACCTTGCGCCGGCATCAGGGTAAGGTGTGGGACCATGATCCGGTGGTGCCCGACTCGAACCCGTCGGCAAAGAGCGGGAGAACCTCGAGCAGGAGGTGGTCCATGTGCGCGTCGAACGCGGAACCGTTGCTGGTGGCGAGGGTCGATCGACACCGCGCAGAGAGGCTGCCGGAAGGTGCGGCGGCAAGAAGCTCCAGAACAATCCAGACTCCCGCCGTGTCGGACACGACGGATGAGTGCTCGGACATCCCCAGGCTCGTGCCGCTGCACGCCGGGTCGGCGAAGAACTCACACTCCAGGGTGTGATCGAGGGTGACCCCCGGCGCGGCGTCCACCCGCAGGAGCTGATCCATGGCGGCGAGCGAGCCGGCCGCCATCGGCACACACTGCCCGAGGGAGAAGCTCTCGGGGTTTCCGGTGGCGGTGGGCAGCGAGACCGCCGCCGAACCGGAGAGGGTCGAGCCGTCGGCATCCAGCGTGCTGTACAGCACCGAGAACGAGACCGTTTCGTCGATCGTCCAGCCCTCGATCGAGCAGTCGAAGTGGCCGTTGGCGAGCAGGTTGTTCCGATCAACCCGGAACGTGCGGGCGAAGTCGTCGCCGCCGGCGCCGTCGCCGTCCCCGTCGAGGGGTACCCCGGCGAGGTCGACGATGGTGGTCGAGCCGCACGCCAGCACCCGGTACAGCGAGCTGTCGAGAGCCCGCGTCAGATCGACCATCGCGGTGGTCGTGCCCTGGTCATAGGTCACCCTCGCGATCGCCGTCTCCAGATCGTCGCCGAGCACCGCGCCGCAGACCGAGGTGTCGATCTCGTGATCGGCCCCGGCGCCGATGACCAGGTAGTTGGCCGGGTTGGTCACATCGTCGGGTCCGGTGTCCCCAGGGAGATCCTGGACCGGCTCGCTGAAGCTGACCACGAAGCTCGAGATCGAGATCCCATGGGCGGTCTCGCATTCCTCGAGTCGGCCGTCGCCGGTGCCCGACACCGAGTCGAGGTTGGCGACCGTGGGCGGGGTGGAGTCGAAGTCGGTGGCGATGGTGTCGGTGTTGTCGGACGGGTCGGCGTCGGCGCCGTTGCCTCCGTCGTCGGCGACCGAGGCGGTGTTGAAGATCTGGGTCACTCCCGGCGGCACCGGGTTGTCGATGATGACGGCGAAAGCCGCTGCGCCTGCCGCGCCGCCGCCCTCGAGGGTCCCGACCTGGTTTGTGCAGACGCTGCCGGCCGAACCGTCCGGCGAGCAGATCCATCCCGGCGAACTCGAGCCCGGGTCGAAGGTCGTGCTCGCCGGCACCGTGTCGCTGAGGGCGACCCCGGTGGCGCCCTGGTCGCCGTGGTTGGCGAAGCTCAAGGTGTAGGCGAGGGTGGCGCCCGCTGCGGTCGAAACCCCGCCGTCGGTCTTGATCACCGTGAGGTCGGGGACAGCCTCGACCGGGGTGGTGTCGGTGGCGGTGTTGTCGGACGGGTCGGGGTCGCTGCCGCCGCTGCCGTCGTGGTCGATCGCGGCCGTGTTCGAGATCTCGGTCACCCCCGCCGGCACCGGGTTGACCACGGTCAGGGCGAAGTCGACGCTGCCCACGCCGCCGGCCGGGACGATTCCCACCGCCAGGGTGCAGACGCTGCCCGCCGTGATGTCCGGGGTGCACACCCATCCGGGTGAGCTCGAGCCGGCGGCGAAGGTGGTGTGCGCGGGCACCGATCTCGGTGATCGTGACCCCGGCCGCACCGGCGGTGCCGAAGTTGGAGTAGCCGAGGGTGTAGGTGACGGTGCCGCCGGGAACCGTTGACACGTCGCCGTCATCCGCGGTCACGGCGAGCAGGACGATGTCCGCGCCGGCCTGGGCGGCGATGGGGACGACCGCGCCCCTCCCTGCGCCGACCACCGCCTGGCCGACCGTCGCGGTGAGGCCGTTGGGCAGCGCGACGGTGAGATTGTAGGTGCCGGGGTCGAGGTCGAAGACGATATACCGACCGTCGTCGTCCGTCGTGACCGTCTGGCCTGCCACCGTCACCGACACGCCAGAGAGCGGCGTCTCCCACGGCGCGCGCACGCCATCCTGGTCGGCATCCAGCCAGGCAGTGCCGAGCACCCTTCCCGGCGCAACGATGGGCAGCCCAACACCCAGGCTGCCGCTCGCCGGCACCACAACCGCCGTGGACTCCACCAGGCTGAAGGGGGAAGTGAGCATGTAGCTGTCGGAGGCAACACCCGTGAAGATCGCCTGGCCGGCGGTGGCGAGGCCGGCCACCGTCGCGCTCCCGTTGTCGAGCGTCAGGTCAACCGGCGACAGGTGGACCGGCTCGTCGTGGCGGCGGGTCCCGTCCCCATCCCAGTCCTCGTACAGAATGCCGCTGACGAGGCCCGCTGGCCGCAGCGGCGCCGCGGCCGCGCCGCCATTCAGCAGGACCAGCGCGAACGGTGCCGCGGGTGCGAACCCGGCAGGTGGAGTTACCGTCACGGTGTACGCACCGTCCGGCAACCCGGCGAGCATGGCTCGGCCGTCGGGCAGCGTGGTTCCGCTCGCAGATGCCGGCCCGTTGAGGTCGAAAACGACGCCTCCCAGACCGTGCTCGATCGTCCCGAGGAGGCCATCTCCATCCAGGTCGACGAAGGCAGTCAGGGTGGTCACCCCAGCCGGACGGAGCGGGATGGGCGGCAGGCGCAGACTGTTCCCTGAAGGCGCCAGAGTCCGCTCCGTCGGACCATTGACCTCGAACCCGGGCGGCGGCGTGATCGTTGCGCTGTGGATACCCGGGGGCAGACCCGCGAGCACGGCCGTCCCATCCGGCCCGCTGGTGGCGGTCGCGGATCCACCTGTCAACATCGCCCCCTGGATTCCAGTTTCAACCGCATCCCATTCACGGTTGCCGTTGTCGTCGCGGAAGGCTGACCACGAAAGGTCCGTCACCGCATTGATGTGGAAATCAGAAGCCCCGAGCGGGATCAGCTCGAAGTCCCGCTGAACGGAGTAGCCCCCTCCATATGCGTCGCTGCAGGTCGCACCGGGCAGGTCGCAGCTGATCAGATACGGCTCCGAATCGGAGAATCCGTACACGTCGACGATGCGGGCGCAACCATCCCCGCTGCCCTCGTAGTCGAGAAACCAGATCTTCCCCTGGGCGTCGGAGTAGCCCGCTTCACGCACCGTCGGGTTGGCAACGTCGCAGCTGCCTCCCACCGCGGCGTAGTAGATCCCGAGCACGCCGCCGATCGGAATCCTGGTGTTCCCCTGGGTGTAGAACACGGTCGCCGAGAGGCTGTCGAAACCCGAGACGTTACCCGCCATAGTGGTTCCTACGTCGTGGCTGACGTTCTGCGCCCCCGCCATGAACCAACCCGGTGCGTGGTGGACCTTGTATCCAGTGAGGTTGGGCACGGTGAGCGCGTACGGAGTGGTGCCCTGGAGGCCGTCGAAGAGGAATACACCATCCGGCGACGCCTCCTGCGTGATGACCTGGCCGTTGCTGAGATCGACCAGCGCGACGGGCCTCCTAGGGCTGTCTCCTGGCGCCGGTCCCCCATAAAAGGCGAAATAGCGCCGGCCGCCGGCGGAGCCGGCGTAGATCAGCGCGAGGTTCTCGGTTTGCGCAGCCCCGGCGACGTAGCTGACCAGAGGTTCGCTGGCCGCCTTGTAGCCCGCCGGCGGAACCGGCAGCCGCAGCCGGTAGGTGCCGCTGTTCAGGTTGTTGAAGGCGAAGGTGGTCGTGGAGAGGCCGCCGCCCGCGTTCGCGGTCGTGGTGGTCGCCAGCGTCTGGCCGGTTGCCAGGTTCTCCAGCTCGACGGTCAAGCCGACGCCGACGCCATCCGGGCTCGTGACCACGCCGCCGATTCCGCCTTCGATCCGCAGGGGAACCGGCAGGATCTGTGCCGTGGCGCTTTCGACCACGACGACGAGCGGCAATGATGTGCCTGGAAGGTAGCCCGCGGGCGGGACGATCATCGCGTCGTAGCTCCCAGGCTGCAGGAGAAACGTGGTCCCCCCCGAGGCAACCGCTTGGGTCGTACCGGCGATCGTCGCTGTTCCGCCCGACACCAGCGGCTCGCCGCCGTCTTTCTGGGCGTTGCCGTTGGCATCCCAGAAGAGTCGCACCCGCAACGTACCGGCAACCAGTACCGACAGAGGAACCGGCTGGCCGACCCCGCGGTGCACGACAACCCCGCTCGGGCTGGCCGGGTACAGCTCGGGGCCCAGACCCGCGCTGACCCGCGCGCATACCGTGCCGTCTCCGTTGGGTAATGTGTCGAACTCGGCCAGCCCACCGGCGTCGGTGCGACCGTTTTGCACAAGCGCGCCAGTCTCGCGACAGGGCAGACCGAGCAGGTCGACATAGACGTCGGACAAGCGCTGCTCGCCTTCATCCACGACCCCATTGTTGTCGCTGTCTACGAACACGAGTACGCGCGGTCGAGTGGTGAGCGGCGGCAGGGGGAACTCGACCACCGCCGCGACGTTGCTGTCGAGGACCGCCGCGGCCTTGGTGATCGTCTGATTGGCATGATCCAGGCTGACCCGATAGCTACCCCCTCCTACGGGGCTCAAGCTGAAAGACCCGTCGGACGCCGTCGTGAGGTTGGCGACTGGTTGACCGTCTGCCGTGGTAACGGTGATCGCTTTCCCGGCCAGCGCGTCGTCCCAGGCCGCGCCGTACTGCCCGTTGCTGTCCATGTCGACAAAGACCCGACCCGTGATGAGGCCGTTCTCGACCCGCTGGTAGCCGAACGCGAGCTGCTCTGAGTTCGCGACCCCGTCCAAGGTCACCGCGATCTGGGTCGCCGTTGTTGCGGTGTAGCCGGGGGGCAGGGCGATCGCCACCCGGTACGCACCAATCGGCGTGTCGGGAAACTCGAAATAGCCGGTGTTGTACCCCGTGCCGTTGCTGGTTTGGGTCGTGGCGATCACGGCTCCGGCGGCCGTCTCGAGGGTGACGGTGAGACCGTTGTTGCTGCCGGCGTTGGTTTCGTTGCACGTCCCCGACCCGCCGCGGATGCCAACCGGTACGCAACGGTCCCAAAATGCGTAGCCGTTGATGGTCTGTGGATTCGCGGGATTGAACGGGTAGTAGACGTGGGCATGGGTGCTGTTATCCAACACCACGACCTGGCTGTGGGTGGGCCAGGACCCCTGCCCTGGCACGCCCACGTCGGGGATCAGGTGCACCCCCAGCGTGGCGGGATTCAGGTTCCACAGCGTTGTCGACGGGTTGGCTGCAGTCAGCGCCCCGGTGTCTATCAGACTGCCGGTGCTGTTGCGAATCTCGTACTGACAGGCGAAGCCATTCGGCGGCGACTCGCCGGCCAGGCGGCAGTGCAGGCTGACGGAACGGGCCAGGTTGAAGCTGAAGGCGAGCGTAGCGGCGCTGTCGTAGGTGACGGTGGCGGTTCGCTCGGCGGGATTGACCAACGAGCCTGGGAGGACGGCCGCGGCGAACGGGCGCGCGGTGTAGGTTCCCGGGGTCAGCCCGTCGATCACTGCCTGCCCGGTGAGATCCGTCATGACAAAATCCACCACGGTGCCGCTCTGCAGCAGCTCGAAGAACATATTGCCCACCGGCAGCACCTGCCCGTTGTTGACCTGGGTCGCTTTCACCATCAGCCGCCCCCTGCGCAGCAACGACCAGTTCTCCACCGCCCCGTTGTTCAGAACCACCGGCACGAGCCGCTGCTCGACACCGTCCGGTGTGACGAAGTTCGGCCCCGGGTCGATGTGCAGCGTGCGGTCCCCGGCGGCGAGCCCGGCGAAATTGTAGCCACCGTCCGCGGCGGTGGTCACTTGGAGGTTGTCGGGCATCAAAGTCAGGGCTACGCCGCCGACCCCCACGCCGGACTGTCCATTCACCTGGCCGCTGACGCCGCCGCCTAGAGAGAACGGCGCGTGGGAGTTGACTACCAAACCCGCAACCACTGTGACCATGTTGGTGCGAATGGTCGGATAGACGCCGGCCGGGGCGGCGACGTCAACCCAATACGTGCCCGGAGCCAGCGCCGGAATGTTGATCCAGCCGGCGCCATCCGTCGTGCTGGTTGACAGGACGCCGCCGGCGTCCCGAAGGGTCACCGTCAGGCCAGACAGCGGTGTTTCGCCGGAGTCCGGGAAGCCGCTGCCGTTGCCGTCCAACCAGGCCCGCCCGTTGATGCGCCCGGTGCCAGGTGACGGATTGAGGTTCATGCCGAAGTCGATCCTGACCCCGCCATCCGTGCTTACCACCACCGAGAACGGGTTCGGGCTGGTGGCATGCCAGAGATCGCGATCAACCGCCACCACCCAGGTCCCTGCCTGGGGGACCAGAATCTGGTAGTACCCGTTGTTGTCCCTGACGTCGCTGACCGACACTTGCGGGTCCTGGACCAGGGTCGCCGTGACGACCGCCCCGCCGGGATGCAGGTGGCTCGATTCGCCGAGCCCGAAAAAGCCATCTTCGTCCTTGTCGTACCAGACCACGCCGTTGACGTTGGCCGGTTCGATCACGATCACGTTCAGGCTGGCCTGGCCGCTGCTGCTCGAGTTGCTGGCGGTCACGGTGGCGGTGTGCTCGCCGCCGGCGAGGTAGGTGTGCTGGGCAGACGCGCCAACGTCCATGCCGCCGTCGCCGAAGTCCCACTGGTAGGAGACGTTGGTCCCCGCCGCCACGCCGGCGCTGAAAGCGGCGGCGGTGCCGACGTAAACCGGCGTGCCGACCAGCGCGGAAAGACCGGTGATCGGCACGTCCTGGACACCTCCTGTCGGCCCGATCGCCAGCGAGAATTCGGAGGTGTTCCCGTCCGGGTCGGTGGCGGTGGCGGCGACCCAGCGAGCCGCCGCGATGGTCACTCCGGCAAGCGTGACCTCGAACATCGCGAGGCCACCGCCGTCGGTGGTGACCTGCGCGGCGCCGTGATAGGTCTCGCCTTCGCCGTAGCCGCTGCCGTCGGCGGCGGCGCTGGAGTAGATGTCGATGGTGAAGGTGGTGCCGGCCAGACTGTCGAGGGTCCCCTGGATGACGGTCTCGCCGTTGGCGTAGCTGGTCGCTCCGGTGAGGACCGGGAAGTTCTGCAGCTCGTTGGCGCCGGTGTCGCCGTCGCCGGCGTCGTTGAGGGTGACGCCGTTGTCGTTGAGGTCGATTCCGAGACCGCTGTTGGCGTAGATTCGGTTGCCGCGGATGCTTGTGCGTCGGACCCAGCTCAGGAGGGCGACGCCGTCCGCGCTGTTGTTGGCGATGGTGTTCCCGTCGCCGGGCGCCGCGCCCCCGATCTGGTTGTCGCTGCCTCCCATGGAGATTCCAGGCCCGCCGGTGTTGCCCATCGGCGTGGTGCCGTCGGATCCAACACCGATCAGGTTGCCGGTGATGACCGCCTGGTAGAGACCGCCGATGGTGATCCCCCCACCGCCGTTGCCGGAGATCACGTTGCCGCGAATCACGTAGTTGAAGGTCGGGCTAACGACCGACGAAAGGCCGCTGCCGGTGTTGGGCAGGGCGGCGAGACCGCCGGCGTCGGCGCCAATGTAGTTGCCGGCGATCAGGTTTGGGACCGCCGCGGAGTCGATTTGAAGGTTGACCAGGATCCCGGTGCCGTTGTTACCGGAGATCAGGTTGCGCTCCAGTTCGTCGGAGACCGAGTCTTCGTTGGTGCCGATGCGATTCGCGACGCTGCCCAGCCAGATCCCTCCGCGTGAGAGGCTCGCGGTTCCGTTGGGGATCGCCAGGAGGCCGCTCACATCGGTTCCGATCCTGTTCCCGGCCACGACGTTGTTCAGGGTGCCGGCCTGCGCGAACTCGATGCCCCAGTCATTGTTACCGGAGATCAGGTTGCCTTCCACGTCGTCCGCAACCCCGTCGCCGTCGGTGCCGATGACGTTGTCGCTGGACGCAAAAGCGATCTGGATGCCGCGGGAGTTGGGAACGGCCGTGGTCCCGGCCGGGTTCACGCCGATGAAGTTGCCGTAGATCGAGTTGCCGCCGGCGGTCAACAAGATCACTCCGGTACCGGAGGGGTAGCCGTTGATTGTCAGTCCGCGCACGGTGGTGCCGCCGGCGGTGATGCGCAGCGCATAGGCGCTCCCTCCGGTCAAGGCACCGCTGAGCTCGATCAGCGGCGGGCCGGTGTACCCCGGGCCGCCCTGGCTCCAGCCGTCGAGGACCACCGGGTCGGTGATGGAGGGTAGGGCGCTCGTGGGCTGGATCGTCTGCAGGCTGCCGACGGCGCCGACGGCGAAGTCGATGGTGTCGGGACCGGGGCCGGCGTTGGCGTCGGTGATCGCCTGGCGGAGCGATCCGGCGCCGCTGTCCGCCGTGGTGGTGACTGAGAAGGTGGCCGCGCCGGCGCCGGCGGAGCCGAACCCGAGCACGGCCGCAAGCGCCAAAGCACCGATACGCCGGACACGGCCGTCCCCGGCTTGCGGGCGCATCTGTCCTGACTCGAGACGAAAAGTACTGCTCATACTGGTCCCTTCACGATGCTTCTTCCCGTGCACACGCCGCTCCAACCCCCATCGGATGGGCGGTTTCGCCGTCACCCCACCCGGATCCGGGCTCCGGCCGGACTCATCCCTCACGCTCTTCGATGGCCCAGAAAATTTGAAAACAAGTCTTGTTTTTGATATTGATTCTCTATATTAATATTGCGACGGATTCCTCCCGGTGTCAACTCCCCGATCACAGGTTTTCGTCGTCGGGTTCAAGGTACGGGCAGGGTGGTTCTCACAACTACAGCAGTCGAGGTCGCCAGCGACACCGTCGGCTCCTGCGACGTCCTCTTCGGTCTCGCCTCAGAGGCTTCGGAGACCGCCGAGATCGAGCTCGATCTCGGCGGCGGCCACGGCGCCTTCTACCGATCCCGACCGGAGTGGGTCGACCCGATCATCGGCTGGGCGCTGCGCGGATCCGGCCGACCTCGCGACGAAACCCGGTGAGAAGTGCGGGCTGGGATCGAACATGAACGGCACCCGCCCGGCCGGCTCCAAACGACGGGACCCATTGACCCGTAGACCCGGTGATCGACCGGACGCTGTAAAGTGGAGCCAAACGAGGGGGCCAAAATGAAGGGTCTTCCTGTGTCCGCCGGGCCGACCGGATGCCGGTGCGGTCGCGACCGTTCGCGCCGTGTCGAACCGCACATCGTCCATGCCGTCGCAACCGCGATCCTGCTGGCGGCCGCCTCGGTCGGGGTCACCGCCGGTGAGCTGAAGCCGCCGGTCTCGAACGATCGAGCGGATCGTCACGGCATCCGGTTCCGACCCGCCGAGGCGAGCCTCAACCGCGGAATCGAGGCGCTCTCCCGGCGTTCCCCGAAGTCGTCTCCGACCACTCCGGGGTGGGAGTTCCTCGGTGTCTGGGGCGGCGAGGGCGACGTCGTGGCCGAGTCTCCGGCCGACCCGGACCTCGTCTTGGCCGGCATCGGGCCCGGAAACCTGATGCTCGGCGGGCTCTACCGGTCGACCGACCGGGGCGCGACCTGGCAGGTCGTGGACGATGAGAATCTGAGCAGGGTTCCGGTGGACGCGATCGCATTCACGCCGGACGGGACGGTGTACGTGGGCAGCGCATGGTATCTGTGGAAGAGCACCGACAACGGCGAAACCTGGGCGCAGCACGATCTTCCGAGCACGGAGATCTGGGTCAGAAGCGTGGTCGTCGACCCGACCGATCCCGACACCGTCTGGGTCGGCGTCGGCCCGCAGGTGCTGAGATCGACGGACGGGGGCTCAAGCTGGACCGACCGGACCCCGCCGCAGGCGAACATGACCTGCTACTCCGTCGCCCTCGACCCGACCGATCCCGACCGGGTCTTCGCGGCCTACTCCGATGTCTACGCCTCGAGCTCGAGACTCTACTCCTCCGACGACGGCGGCTCGAGCTGGCTCGACCGCTCCGCGGGGCTGCCCGACAACCCGATCTTCGACATCGCCCACGACGGCGACCGGGTGCTGGTCGGCGGCGGCATCGCCTTCGGCGGCCAGCCCTTCGGGTTGTTCGCCTCGCCCGATGCGGGCCTGACGTGGACCCCGCTCCACGACGCGAGCTGGCCCGTACTCTACGTCTTGGATGTCGAGGTCGATCCAGGGAACCCGGACGCGATCCTGCTCGCCACCGATGACGGGGTGTTCCGGTCCGACGATGGGGGAGCTTCGTGGGAGTTCGGTGTCGGGGGCACGGGTGCGATGAAGATGCGATCGGTCCGGTTCTCGCCGAGCGGCTCGGGTCGTGTCCTCGCCGGGGAGGAGACCCGCGGGGTGCTCCGCAGCGACGGCCCCGGCGAGGCCTTCGAGATCTCGTCGACGGGGATCAACAAGCTCTACGTGAACTCCACCGCGGCCAATCCGCTCGACCCGCAGGAGCTCGCCATCGGCTTTCAGGGCTTGAACTCCGGCGGCGTCTTGACGTCGCGGGACGGGGGCGCGACGTGGCTGCGGGAAAGCTGCCCGGCAACCCGCTACCTCGGTATGACCTTCTCGCCCGCCGGCGTCCTCCACGCCATCTCGTCCGGGCCGACCACGGTTGCGGCGGAGGGTGTGTACCGGCGCGAGCCGGACGGCGCCTGGGTCCATCTCGGGCCAGATCAGGGGTCGTTCTTCGACACCGACCTGAGATCGCTGCGATTCAGCACCAACGATCCGCAGCTCCTCTTCGCCGTCGGCGGCGACAGCAGCACCGCCGGCCACGAGGCCGCGGTCTGGAGGTCGACCGACGGTGGAGGCTCGTGGACGAGGACATACGAGAGCGCAGAGCAGTATCGGATGGTCTACGACATGGAGATCGTCGAGGACGGCACCGACACCGAGATGCTCGCGTCGTGGGTCGCCTACGACTCGCCGGTGGGAGGCGTGCTCCGCAGCATCGACGGCGGGCGCACCTGGGACGAGCCCGTTGACGGCCTCCCCGCCAGCACCGTACCGGTCGCGCTGAGCCCGTCACCCCGGGGCCCCGAGGTCTTCATTCTCGGCGACGTCGGCATTCCGGGCGGCCTCTTCGTCACCGACGACGGCGGAGCAACCTGGACACTCACCGGTTTCGCGGGGTTCCAGGTGTGGGACGTCGTCACCCATCCGACGAGGCCGGACAGGGTCTACATCGCCACCGGCCGTGTCCCGTGGGTCGAGGTCTCGGACGACGGCGGCGACCACTTCAGCCCCTTCGACGAGGGGCTGGATCCGGCCGGCTACCCCATGGAGCTTCGCCTTTCACGGGACACCCCGCCGCGACTGCTTCTGAGCACCACGGAAGGGTGCTTCCTTCGGATCCTGGCCAACCCGCCACCGCGCAGACCGGGAGGCCGGATCGCCCCGTAGACATCGCACCCATCGGTCGAGTCCTCCCGGGCGGGGCGTGGGCGACGTCACACCTTTTCCGCTCGGAAACTGAGAGGATCGAAGTGCGAGCGAGCCGGCTCGCAACAAACCGCCGGTCCAGTGTCGTCGATCGACCCGAACCGGCATGGAGGGATAATTGGGCACCGACCAAGCCACTCGGGCTCGTATTGCCGCAATGGTGGCGGCGGAGGTGGCGATCGAGCACAATGATCGCGACCCCCGCACCGAACTCGAACAGATCAGCACCGCTGCGGCTCATGCAATCAAGGCCGATCCCGAGAGCGTGTACCGGATGGCCGACGAAATCGTGGTGGAGGTTTTCCGGGCCGAGCTCGACAAGCCGGGTTCGCTGGAGTTCCTGTGCGTCTCGTGCGGGTCGCCGCTGCCCGACCCCCGTCTCGTCTGCAGCCGGTGTGTGCCCGAGTTTTTGCCCGACGACGAGCCGTAGCCGCCACCGGGGCGCCGGCACTCCAAGGGACCGCGATCCTTTGTAGGGCCGGCGTCCCGCCGGCCTCGCATGCGTCGAAGCCCCCCGATACGTCGACTCCTCTTGCAGGCGCCAGGGCGTGAGAGACCGGGCCGGCGTTTCGCCGGCGAGGGTCGCCCGTCCCGGGATCTGAAAGACACCTCGAACCGGTTGCAATTATGACTGGTGGATGAGACGTTACAGTCAGGGGAACGCGGTCCCAGCAGGAGGCTCGAAATGATGCACCACGACCGGCCGGTATCCGCCCTGGCGATCTTGATCGTCGCGGCGTCGGCCATCGTCGCCTGCGGCGACGGAGTTCCCGACGCCGGTCGGGCTGCGGGCTCCGGCGCGCCGGCCGTCGAGGCGCTGCCGGCCCGGTCGGGAAGCCTGCCGCTCGAGGAGGCGCTGAACGGGGTCGTGCGGGCGCGCAATCAGGTGGCGATCCGGCCAGAGATCAGCGCCACCGTGGTCGAGGTGCTCGTCCGCAACGGCGATCCGGTCACGGTCGGCCAGCCGCTGGTGCGGCTCGACGACGAGGCGCTCGCCGAGCAGTCTGCGCAGCGCCGAGGCCGAGCTCCGCGTCGCCGAGGCGACGGCGGTCGAAGCGCGCGCCCGTGTCGACGAGGTCAGCGCCCGCGTCGTGCGGGCCCGCACGCTGGCCGCCGAGGGCCTCACCAGCCAGCTCGAGCTCGAGACCCTCGAGGCGCAGCTCGACGCGGCTCGCGCCGGTGCGGGCCAGGCCCGGGCGCGGGTCGAGCAGGCCCGGGCGACGTGTCGAGGAGAGCCGATCGGCGCTTGGCCAAGGCGACGGTGCGGGCGCCGGTCGCGGGTCTTGTCGGCCGGCGCGACGTCGAGGTCGGGATGGTGGTCGGGTCGTCGGACGTCCTCTTCGTGCTCGGCGACCTCGACGACCTGATCGTCGAGGTCCCCCTGACCCAGGAGATGCTGCGTGACGTCGAGATCGGTTCGACGGTGGAGATCGACGCCCGCGGCGGCGGCGAATCGGCGGTCGAGGCCGAGATCTCGCGCATCTCGCCGTTTCTCGACGCCGAGAGCTTCAGCACCACCGCCGAGATCGACGTCGTCGGCGCCGACAGCGGATTGCGGCCTGGGATGTTCGTCACCGTCCGAGTGCTCTACGGCGCGAGTGACGAGCGCCACGCTGGTGCCGGCGAGCGCCCTCTGGGAGGACCCGCTGACCGGCGACTGGGTCGTGTTCGTGGTCCGCGACCGCGACGGTCTGGCCGAGGCGACCGCCCCCGGTGGCGAGATTCCCGACGACCCTCCGGTCGGTCGTGCGGCGTCCCGTCGAGCTCCTGGCCGAGGGCCGCGGGCGGGTGGCGGTGGCGCGGCGTCGAGGACGGCGAGTGGGTCGTGACCCTGGGCCAGCACCTGCTCCAGCAGAGTCTCGACGAGGGCGGCGGCGACACCGCGCCGGCCCGGGTCCGGCCGGTCCGTGGGCGCGCGTCCTCGAGCTCGAGGGTCTGCAGCGCGAGGACCTGCTCGAGGGATTCCTCGCCAAGCAGCGGCTCGTGGCCCGGGCCTTCGGCGCCGAGCTCCCGGCAGAGCCCCGCCGCGGTCGACGAGGCCCTGGGCGCTCGGCGCAGACGCAACCGGACGACGGGTCGGGCGCCCGCTGACGTGGCCGATCTCTCCGCCCTCGCGATCCGCCGGCCGGTGGCCACCACCATGGTCTACCTGATCCTCATCGTCATCGGCGTCGTGGCCCTGCGGACGCTGCCCGTCGATCTGCTGCCCGAAGATCGAGTTCACCGAGCTCACCGTGCGGGTCCAGCTACCCCAACGTCGGACCGGAGGAGATCGAGCAGATCATCACCGACCCGATCGAGAACGCGGTCTCGGGGCTGCCCAACCTCGAGCGCATCACCTCGCAGTCGGAGGAGGGCTCGAGCCGCATCCGCCTGCGATTCGCCCGCGGCACGAACATCGACGAGGCGGCCAACGACCTGCGCGCCGCCCTCGACCGGATCCGCGACGACCTGCCCGTCGAGGCCGAGACGCCGCAGATCTTCAAGCTCGATCTCGACATGATCGAGGTCGTCAGCCTGGCCGCCACCTCGACCCGCGACCTCGAGGAGCTCACCCGGCTCCTCGAGGACGATCTGGCGCGGCGTTTCGAGCAGATCCCCGGGGTCGGCGCGATCACCATCCGCGGCGGGATCCGTCGCGAGATCCGCGTCGATCTTCGACCGCGACCGGCTGCGCGCCTCGGGGCTGACCGCGCTCGACGTGCAGCGCGCCCTGGTCGCGCGAAAACGTCACCCTGCCCGCGGGCAACGTCAAGAGCGGCATCAGCGACCTCTACGTGCGCGCCCTCGGTGAGTACCCGTCGGTCGAGGCGATCGCGCGAACGGTCGTCGCGAGCCCGCTCGGCAAGCCGATCCGGGTCCGTGACGTGGCCACGGTGCTCGACTGCTACGAGGATGTCCGCTACCTGGTGGAGATGAACGGCGCGCCGGCGGTCAGCGTCGGGATCCAGAAGCAGAGCGGCGCCAACACGGTGGCGGTGGCGGCCGCGGTGCGGCGCGAGATGGAGCGGATCAACAGCGAGCGGGACGACGTCCACCTCGCGGTGGTCAGCGACCAGAGCGAGTTCATCCGCCAGTCCATCGACAGCGTGCGCAGCTCGGCGCTGTGGGGCTCGCTGCTCGCCGTCTTCGTGCTCTACTTCTTCCTGCGCAGTCGGTCTTCGAGCACGCGCGATCATCGCGCTGTCGATCCCGATCTCGGTGATCGCCACCTTCGGGCTGCTGTTCTTCGGCGGCATGACGCTCAACCAGATGACCTTCGGCGGGCTCGCCCTCGGCGTCGGTCTGATCGTCGACAACGCCATCGTCGTGCTCGAGAGCATCGTGCGCAAGCGCGAGGAGGCCGGGCTGCCGGCCGAGGAGGCGGCGCGGGTCGGCGCCCGCGAGGTCGCCGGCGCGATCGTCGCCTCGACCCTGACCACCTGCGTCATCTTCCTGCCGGTGGTCTTCGCGCGCACCACCAGCGGCGCGCTCTTCCAGGCGCTGGCGCTGGTCGTGGTCTTCGCCCTTGCCTGCTCGCTGCTGGTGGCGCTGACCCTGGTGCCGATGCTCGCGTCGCGTTTTCTCACCGTGCCGACCGCCGAGCAGCGCGAGCGCTCGCGGTTCTTCGCGCGCTTCCGCCGGCTCGAGACCGGGTACACCGCCGTGCTCGCCGCCGCGATCCGCCACCGCGGGCGGGTCTTCGCGGTCACCGGCGCGCTGCTCGGTCGTCGCCCTGCTGCTGTGGCCGCTGATCCCGGTCGAGCTGGCGCCGCGGACCGAGGCGGACGAGATCGACATCGAGCTCGAGATGGCCCGCGGCACCAACATCGCCGTCGCCCGAACCTACCTCGACGAGCTCGAGCGCAAGGTCCGGGGCATCCTGCCGGAGGGCGACGTCAAGATCGTCGTCGACCGAGGTGCGCGGCGACAACGCGGCCGTCGAGCTCAAGCTCGAGCCGCGCGACCGGCGCACGCATGGGCAGCACCGAGATGGCCGACCGGGTGCGCGCGCGCGGTGGACGGGCAGATTCCCGGCGCCGAGATCGACGTCGAGGCGCAGCAGGGCCTGTGGATGCTCAACCGGGTGTTCAGCTCCGGCGGCGGCAGCGCGGTCGAGATCGAGCTGCGCGGCTGGGATCTGACCCGCGCCGACCGCATCGCGGCCGACATCCGGCGCCGCATGGAGCGGCTGCCGGGCATCACCGACGTGCGGGTGAGCCGGCGCGAGGGCCAGCCCGAGGAGCGGCTGCTCCTCGACCGCGAGCGGATCGCCGAGCTCGGTCTGTCGGTGCGCGAGGTCGGCCGCACCCTGCTGGCCAACGTCGGCGGTCTCGAGGCCGGGCGCTTCCGCGAGGGCGGCGACGAGTTCCCGATCATCGTGCGGCTGCGGCCGGAGGATCGCCTCCACGCCGAGGACCTCGACTCCATCGTGCTGCGCACCCCGGCGGGCGAGACGATTCCGCTGTCGACCCTGGTCGAGCGCCGAGCGCGGCCGCGGGCCGGTCGAGATCGAGCGGGTGGACGGGCAGCGGGTGACCTACGTCTCCGCCAACCTCGAGGAGGGGTTCGCGCTCGGCGATGTCGTCGAGGAGATCCGCGACGGCCTCGCAGGATCTCGATCTGCCCGAGGATTTCGCCGTCGTCTTCGGCGGCCAGTACGAGGAGCAGCAGGCGGCCCGGCGCGACTTCGGCATCGCCATCGTGATGGCGCTGGTGCTCGTCTACATGCTGATGGCGGCGCAGTTCGAGCGCTTCCTCGACCCGCTGGTCGTGATGCTGTCGGTGCCGGTGGCGCTGGTCGGCGTCGTGCCGACCCTGCTGCTCACCGGGACGACGCTCAACATCCAGAGCCTGATGGGTCTGATGATGCTGGTCGGCATCGTGGTCAACAACGCCATCGTGCTGGTCGACGCCATCAACCTGCTGCGGCGCGAGTACCGGATGGGGGCGGCGGAGGCGGTCATCGAGGCCGGGCGCCTGCGGCTGCGGCCGATCCTGATGACCACCGGAACCACCGTCCTCGGTCTGCTGCCGCTGGCGCTCGGCCTCGGCGCCGGCGCCGAGATCCAGGCGCCCCTCGCGCGAGTGGTCATCGGCGGTCTCATCGCCTCGACCCTGGTCACCCTGGTCCTGATCCCGGTCGCCTACACCTCGGCCACCGGCCTCGTCGCCCGCGCGCGGCGGAACCGGTGGACCTCGGCGCCGGCGCCCGAAGAGGACCACAGCGCCACGGCGTGAGCCGCACAGCGCCACGATGCGGCGCCGACAGCCCTTGAATCGCCCGGGGCGAAGCTCCGTTCCGCTCCCGATGGCTTCGACGACCTTCGTGAACGCGAACACCTTGAGGGAAACGAGGCCTCATTGTGGTGCGGGCTCCCAGCCTGCCATCCCGCATCGCCCGTGTAGGGCCGGCGTCCCGCCGGCGTCGCCGACCAGCCTGCCACCCTGTTCGACCCGCAAAGGAGGCTCGCCAATGCTCGGGACAAGTGCCGCCCTTCGCATTCACGCATTGCCCCGGGCGAGCCAACCCGACCAACGAACCCAGGCGGAAACCGAGGTGACCCGCTACCAACCGGGCGATTCAATTGCTGAGGGGCAGCGGCGCCGACGTCGCCTCCCGTGTAGCGACAGGCTTCCAGCCTGTCGACGATCGCTATCCGGAACGGCGCCGACGCCGCGGCTCCAGCTGGGAGAGGATCATGCCGGCAAGCATGAGCGCACATCCAACGAGACCGCGCGCCGGCAGGGTCTCACCCAGCACCAGCATGCCGCCCAGCACGGCGAACACCGCCTCCAGGGAGAGGATGATGGCCGCGTGGGCCGGCGGCGCGTGGCGCTGGGCCACCACCTGCAGCGTATAGGCGATGCCCGTCGACGCCAGACCGGCGTACAGGAGGGGGCCTGCCGCGTCGGCTAAGGCACCCGGGGTCGGCTGCTCCAGGGGCAGGCCCACCGCGCCGCTGATGACCCCGCACACGAGAAACTGCAGCGCCGCCAGACGCAACGGTTCGGTTTGGCGGGCCCAACGGCCGATGAGCAGCACGTGCGCCGACCAGAACAGGGCGCCCGCGAGCACCAGGGTGTCGCCCGTGCTCATGACGAGACGGCCGGTGATGGTCAGAAGAGAGAGCCCGACCAGGGCCAGCACCGCGCCCATCCATGTGCGGGCTTTGGTGCGCTGGCCGATGAACAACCCCAGGAACGGCACCAGCACCACGTAGAGACCGGTGATGAATCCCGCCTTGCCCGCCGTGGTGTAGACCATGCCCCACTGCTGCAGGGTGGCGCCGCCGAAGAGCACCAGACCGAGGATCGTGCCCCGACGCAGGTCGGCCCGCCAGGACCCGGCTTGGCCGTTGCGACCACGCCAGTGGACCACCGGCGCCAGCACCGCGGCCCCCATCAGAAAACGCACGGCGTTGAAGGTGAGAGGCCCGAGGTGCTCCATGCCCATCCGCTGCGCCACGAAGGCGAAGCCCCAGATGGCCGCGGCCAGGAGCAGGAGGAGGTCGCTGCGGAGCTTCTCGTTCATGGCCGGCACTGTCTCCTGGTCAGCCCGCCGGGTCAAGAGCGGCCGACCGACGTTCTTCGACGACCTCCGACCGGGTCTCTCTTTCGCGGATGCCGTGCCGGCGGCGACATCGGTTGTCGTTGCCGATGGGTTCGAATCGGGGACCGCCGATTTGTGGCCATGAGTGAGGCCACATGCCCGGGTTTGTACTACGTTGCCCTAGATGGTTCGCAGTCCCGGTGCCGGCGAGACGCCGGCACCACAAAAGGCCGAGATCCAGTGCATGCCGATGCCATACCGGTCCCGGTGCCGGCGAGACGCCGGCACTACAAAGGCCGAGATCCAGTGCATGCCGATGCCATACCGGTCCCGGTGCCGGCGAGACGCCGGCACTACAAAAGGCCGAGATCCAGTGCATGCCGATGCCATACCGGTCCCGGTGCCGGCGAGACGTCGGCACTACAAAAGGCCGAGATCCAGTGCATGCCGATGCCATACCGGTCCCGGTGCCGGCGAGACGCCGGCACTACAAAAGGCCGAGATCCAGTGCATGCCGATGCCATACCGGTCCCGGTGCCGCGAGACGTCGGCACTACAAAAGGCCGAGATCCAGTGCATACCGATGCCATACCGGTCCCGGTGCCGGCGAGACGCCGGCACCACAAAAGGCCGAGATCATTTGAGAGGGAAGGGCGAGGTTCGGGTGGCACCCATCAAACCGCGAGCGACCTCTCGTCTTTCTTACCCGTCAAGCAGGGGCTTCGCGGGCACCTGGCGCTCGCCGCGTTCCTCGGCGAAGAGCCGCAGCGCGAAACGGCCCGCGGGCCGGTCGCGAATCTCCCTCGCGAGCTCGGCGGCCGGCGGCGCGATCCGGTCCGGCGGCGGCAGATAGCCGCCGTAGCCCTCGGCCGGTGACGGCAGGATCGACGGCGCGAGCATGCAGGCGAAGGCGAGATCGGCGGCGGTGAAGCGATCGCCGACGAGAAAGCGCCGACCGGCGATCCGCGGCTCGAAATCGTCGAGGAACCGGTGAATCTTGTCGAGAGACCGCTTCGCCGGTTGCGGCTTCAGACTGAGGGCCTGCGTCATCATCCGTCCGATCAGCGGCCGCAGCGCGATGAAGAACGTCGCCTGGATCTTCGACACATTCCGGTGGGCGAGCTCGCGCACCAAGGCGACATCGTCGAGGCCGTAGAAGTAGGCGCACCGGCGGGTGTGCGGGCCCAGCTCATCGTGCAGGAGCGCCTCGAGCCGATTCACCTCGTCGGACGGATACAGACCCTGACCCGCCTCCGCGAATCGGTCCGACGCCCAGTGGACGATGGCGGCCGAGTCCCGCAGCACCATGCCGTCATCGGCGATGAGCACCGGGGTCGAGAACCGCGTCGATACCCGATCGGCCCGCGCCGCCCCCCGCCCGCGGGTCGCCGCCGCCACTCCGAGCATGTGAAACAAGGGCATCCACGGCGACTCCCGGTACGCCACCCGAAAACGATCGAGGGCCCAACGAGCCTTCTCGTTGTAGTGAGAGAACCGAATCGTGACCAGCCGGTGCATGATGCTCTCACGCTACCACACACGTCAGCTTCCAGATCGGTCCATGCTCGGGCCCCATCGTCGAGCCCACATTCAAAACGGTCCGATTTCTTCTGGAGATTGCCCACAATCAACGGTACCATTTATGAGATCACCATCT
>CAWGLT010000015.1:0-203517 GCA_963823445.1 uncultured Acidobacteriota bacterium | reverse complement strand
GAGGACGAGCTCTTCGACGTCATCTCCCAGGGCCTCGAAGCCGGCCGCACGCGTTAGCCGGTGGCGATTTCGCGGGTCAACGCGGAACACGCCGGCGAGGCGATCATCGGCAGCCGAAACCGGTGTCCAAGACTCCAAGGCCATCGGCCGCGTCGCCCCCACCGATGCCACGGTACTCATCCGCGGCGCTTCGGGAACCGGCAAGGAGCTGGTTGCTCGCGCCATTTATCAGCACTCGGCCCGGGTCGACGGCCCGTTCGTCGTCGTCAACTGCATCGCCATCCCCGAGACCCTGCTCGAAAGCGAACTCTTCGGCTTCGAACGGGGGGCGTTCACCGGCGCCGAGAAGCGCCGAATCGGCAAGGTCGAACAGGCCGACGGCGGCACCTTGTTTCTCGATGAGATCGGCGATGTGCCGCTTCCCATCCAGGCCAAGCTCCTTCGCCTGTTGGAGGAACGCAAGATCGAGCGCATCGGCGGTCGCGAACCGTTTCCGGTCGAGCGTCCGGATCCTCGCGGCGACCGATCGGGGATCTCGAGGCCGCCATCGCCGCGGAACGTTTCAGAAGCGATCTCTTCTACCGCCTGAGCGTGGTCCCGATCCACCTGCCGCCGCTGGCCGAACGCCGCGCCGACGTGCCGCTCCTGTGCGATTACTTCCTGGAACGGTTCGCGCTCGGCCTCGGTGTGCGCGACCCAGCCTGGCGGAGGACACCTACCCGGTTCTCATCAACCACGGCTGGCCCGGGAATGTCAGGGAACTCGCCAATCTGATGGAACAGTGCCTCATCTTCGCCCGCGGTCAGCGGGTGGAGCCGAAGACGGTCGAGCAGCTGCTGCAAGGCATCGAGAGGCAGACCGCCGGCAGTTCGCGGAAGTTCGACGCGGCGCTGGCGGAAGAACTCCACCTCGCCATGGCGGAGGGCGGCGGAAGAAGGCATCCTGCTCGAGACAATCACCACCCGGGTTGTCCGCCGAGCCATCGAAGAGGCGCTGCGTCACACCGAGGCAACCGATCACAGGCGGCGCGCCTGCTCGGCGTCTCGCGACCGACCCTGCCGGCCAAAATGCGCCAACACGGGCTCCGATGAATCACGAGTGTCAAGAAAACCGACACCACCGATAAGAAATCCGACACCACCAGCCTTCGAGGGCCTCGTTTCAGATCCCGCGGAACGATCCAAATCCCTGTTGTTGCAGGTAAAAGGCCACTCTCAGCGCGAAATTCTCATCTGGCATGAGAGTTGCTTCCTGGTCGGGTGTCGAGAAAAGGGGACCGAGCCGCCATGACAGCACCCGAAACCACCGACCACCCCAGCGCCCCGAAAACCGGCGTCCGATCAGTGGTCATCGGTCTGGCCGTGATCGTCCTCGCACCGCTCGTCATCACCGGCGCGATCAACCTGCAACAGTTCCAGAAGGTGTATCGCAACAAGGTCGACAACGAGTTCAGGGTGATGATCGAGCGCCACAGCTTCATCGTCGACTCCTTTATCGAGGACCGCCTCAGCGATGTCCGGGTCATCGCCCGCGAACACCCCATCGAACGGCTCAAAGATCCCGCCTTTCTCCGTCAGGTCCTCAACCTCATGCGCGAGGAGTACCACGGCGCCTTTGTCGATCTCGGTCTGGTCAACGAAGACGGCATCCAGATCGCCTACGCCGGACCCTTCAACCTCGAGCTCGCCGACTATTCGTCCGCGTCTTGGTTCGAACAGGTCTTTGCCAACGAGAGCTATGTCAGCGATGTCTTCGCCGGCCTCCGCGGTTCACCCCACTTCATCGTCGCCACCCAACGCAAGGTCGGCAACGAGACCCTCATCCTCAAGGCCACCATCGATTTCGAGTCGTTCAACGCACTCGTGGAGCGCATCCGGATCGGCCACACGGGCTTTGCCTTCATCATCAGCCGCGACGGCAGGTTCCAGACCAACCCGCAGTTTGAAGTCTCGCTCAATCGCCCGCCCTACGAGGGGATTCTCGGTGGTGAGACCCGTTCGGACCGGATCATCGTCGTTGATGGAGAAAACCTCCTCGGTCGTCCGTCGATCTTCGCCTTCGCGCCCCTGAAACAGGGGCGGTGGCTGCTCTGCTACCAGCAGGAGACCGCCGACGCCCTCGAAGAGGTGCGAAAGGTCGTCCGTCTTTCCATCATCGCCCTGCTCGCCGTCGCAGCCGTGGCTCTCGCCGTGAGTTTCTTTGTCTCGAGGAATCTCGCCTCCCAGTTTGCCGCGGCCGACCGCGAACGGACCGTCATGACCCACCAGGTCATCGAAACCGGTCGTCTCGCCTCCATCGGCGAGCTCGCGGCGGGGATCGCCCACGAGATCAACAACCCGGTTGCGATCATGGTCCAGGAGGCCGGCTGGATCGACGATCTTTTGCAGGACGACGACCCCACGTCACAGGAAAACCTGGTCGAAATCGGCCGAGCCGTGAGTCAGATCCGGACCCAGGGCGATCGTTGCAAGGAGATCACCTACAAACTTCTGAGCTTTGCGCGCAAGACCGACCCCTCGGTTCGCGCGGTGTCGCTCAACGACATGGTGGTCGAGGTCATCGGTCTGACCAGCCAGAAGACCCGCTATGCCAACTGTCAGATCGTCACCGAGCTGAGTCCCGACCTGCCCGATATCCAGGCCTCGCCGACCGAGATCCAACAGGTGCTGCTCAACCTGGTCAACAACGCCATCGACGCCGTCAACAAACCCGGCGGGACCGTCACCGTCGTCACCCGGGTCGAAGGCGATGCGGTGGTTCTCGTTGTCCGCGACACCGGCGAGGGGATCCCCGAGGCAAACCTCGCACGGATCTTCGATCCGTTCTTCACCACCAAACCCGTCGGCCAGGGAACCGGTCTCGGTCTCTCCATCTGCTACGGCATCGTCGAGAAGATCGGGGGCATGATCACCGTGGAGAGCGAAATCGAACAGGGAACCACGTTCACCGTTTCATTCCCGCGCGAATCTCCGGGAAGCGACCAGTCAACCAGTCCGAACAGCGAAAGAGAAGAGCCATGATCGAAGCATCAGTCCTCGTGGTCGATGACGAAGTCCAGTTCGTCGACACCCTCGTCAAGCGCCTTGAAAAACGAGGCGTCAGAGCGAGCTCCGCCCACAGCGGCCAGCAGGCGCTGGACGCCCTGGCGGGCAGTGGCGCGACACGAACCGATGTCGTCATCCTCGATGTCAAGATGCCGGGGATGGACGGCCTCGAGACCCTGGCGGCCATCAAGGAGAAGCACCCCCTTGTCGAGGTCATCATGCTGACCGGCCACGCCACGGTGGAGTCGGCCATCGAAGGCATGAAGCACGGCGCTTACGACTATTTGATGAAGCCCTGCGACTTCGACATCCTCATGGACAAGCTCAATGCGGCCGCAACCAAGAAACGCGAGCACGAGACAAAGATCCTCGAGGCCCGGGCATCGCTGATCTCGCTGCGCCGGGGAGACTGAGTTCACCGCCATGACGGAGTCAAACGAACCCGTTCGACTGCTGCTGGTCGATGACGAGATCGGCTATTTGGAGGTCCTCTCCAAACGGTTGACCCGCCGCGGTTACAAGGTGACCACCGCAAGCAGCGGAACCGAAGCCATCCGCGCCCTGAGAAAATGGGACTTCGACCTCGCCGTCGTCGACCTCAAGATGGAGGACATGGATGGCATCGAAGTGCTCAAGGTCTTCAAGAAAATGGATCCGACCCTGCGGGTGATCATGCTCACCGGTCATGGTTCCGAGCGGGCGGCCCGTGAGGGGATCTCGCAGGGAGCATTCGACTATCTCATCAAACCAGTCGGCCTCGAACGCCTCATCGAAACCATCTCTGCGGCGCTTGCCTCCGAGACACGGTGACTTCGTGGCTCCCCGATTCAGCGACCGGCGACGAGAACCACACCCATCACGCGGTATGAAGTCCGCGATTTTTTGGATTTCAAGAGGGAGATGTGAATCATGAGGTTTTTCAGAGCTTGGGGTAGGTTTATGACTCTGGGGGCTCAGGCCCACGCAGCCTGGGAGCTCGACACATCGCGGAGAATCCTCGGCGATCCGAAACGGGTCCTGATTCTCCTGCTTTTGCTGCTGCCGATCTTTATCTTCGGACCCGCGGCCGCAGCGACCGTTGCCGAGCAGGCCGCCGCCGCCGGTGACATCCTGCCCGACGTGCTCGGCGGCAAGAAGGCCTACAGTCCCGCCTTCTACTCGACGAGCATTTTCATCGCCTCGATTCTCATCGGCCTCTGCGCCGGGCTCATCACCGGCTGCATCGGCGCCGGGGGCGGGTTCATCATCGCCCCGGCCCTCATGTCGGCCGGCATCAAGGGCATCCTGGCGGTGGGCACGGACCTCTTCCACATCTTCGCCAAGGCCATCATGGGCAGCGTCATCCATCGCAAGCTCGGCAATGTCTCGGTGCCGCTGGCCATGACATTCCTCATCGGCGCCATCGGCGGCGCTCTCATCGGCGGGTTGATCAACCGAACGCTGTATGAAATCAACCCCGTGCTCTCCGACGCCTTCATCACCACCATCTACTCGATCATGCTCGGCGGTCTCGGCGCCTACGCCATGATGGACTTCCTCAAGGCCCGCAAGCGTGAAGGCGGAGGCGGCGATGCCCACGGCGGCAAGTTCGAAGGCGCCGAGCTCGGCAACCTGCCGAAGCGGCTCCAGGCCATCAACGCGCCTCCCATGATCACCTTCGACGAGAGCCTGGTTCCCGGCGGCCGCCGGATCTCGGCCTGGTTTCTCATCGCGAGCGGTTTTCTCGTCGGTTTCGCCGCCGCCATCATGGGTGTCGGAGGTGGTTTCCTGACCTTCCCGATCTTTGTCTACACCCTCGGTGTCTCGTCCATGACCACGGTGGGAACCGACATCTTCCAGATCGTCTTCACCGCCGGTTTCGCGGCCATCAGCCAGTACGCCATCTACGGTTTCATCTTCTACACCCTGGCCATGGGGATGCTCCTCGGCTCGCTCTTCGGGGTCCAGATCGGCGCCATGGTGACCAAGGTGGTCCCGGGCATCACCATCCGCGGCTTCTATGCCATGGCGGTGCTCGCCGGGTTCGTCAACCGGATCTTCGCGCTGCCCGGCAAGCTCAGCGATCTCGAGGTGATCTCACTCTCGCCCGGGGTCGTTTCACTGCTCGACAACATCGGGATCTTGGCGTTCTTCGTGGTCATCGGAGGATTCGCGGTGTGGGTCATCTACACCTTTGTTTCGAACCTCGGTGCACTCAGAGGGATGGAGGTGTCGTCATGAGCCGCACCAACACCACCAAACTCGGCATCGGCATCGCGCTTCTCGTGAGCTTCATCATCGTTCTCGTCATCTTCTTCATGCCCGTCTTTGCGGGAATGAACGGTCTCGACTATCTCGACAACCTCTACAACTCGATCTCCAAGGGATCGGCCTACTACATCCCGAAGGTCCAGCACATGGTCGAGGACCACGGCAGCAAAGAGGTCACCCTCAACCTCAAAATGGCCGATGCGGCAACCGCGGCCGCCGTCGAACCGATCTTCACGAAGGCCGGCATCACCACCGCCGTCGAGGCCAACAACCTCATGGTCAACGGCGATCTGGCTGAGATCTTCGCCCTCTGTCTGGCCGACGCCGACGACGCCTACCACAACCGCGATGAAGCGCTCCGGGCCAGGTACGGCGTCGAGGCGAGGAGAGTCATGTACGGCTGGTGGGCCGCCCTGGCGGCGATCGAGAAGGACCTCAAACGGCAGAAGATTTTCGACTCCGCCGATCTCGCCCACTCGGTGCAGGCAAAGACCGTCGAGTGCGCCTACAACTACCACGGCATCGAGCCGCAGAACATCAAGGACCGCTGGGCCATCGTCCTGTTTTCCCTCGTGTTCTACGTCATCTACACCGTGTGGTACGGCTACGCCATCATGTACATCTTCGAGGGCCTGGGCTTCGAACTCGCTGCTCACTGATCAAAACTTCGGCGCATGGCCATGTTGGTTCCCGCTGCTGTTGGGGAGTGAAGGAGGCCCAGCACATGTTCTTTCGCAACAAGTATTTCCTCATCGGTGTCGCCATCGCGATCGGGGTCCTCGTTCACTCGCTGCCACGGCCCGAGGGCACGATCTTCGAGATTTCCGGCGATCCCGAGCGCCGTCTCGCGGCCGCCGCGGCCGGCGAATTCAACGCGGTGGCCTCGGACTCGGCGGGAGAGCCCTATCGACTCGAGGCGGTGGTCGGAGTGCGCTCACCAGGCACCCTTCTCACCGCCACGGCTGCCGACCTCGGCGCCGAAGTCGAGGTCGGCTACGTCAACGGACTGTCGCCCAGAGCGTTCCGCTTCCTCGCCGTCCTCGCGGCGCTGATCTTCCTCTTCGTCGTCGAACCGATCCCGCTCGAGATCACCGCCATCATGATCGGCGTCGTACTGGTCGCCTTCGACATCGTCGACCTCACCTCCGCCTGGGCAACCTACATGCACCCGGTGGTGGTCTTCATCATGTGCTGCCTGATCCTCGCCATCGCCCTCGAAAAGGCCGAGCTCACCGAGCGCCTCAGCCACGCCATCGCGAAACGGGCCGGCACCAGCGTGATCCGGTTCACCTTCATCCTCTCCATCGGCCTCGGGCTGGCGTCGGGGGTGTTGCACGACGCCGCGGCCACCGCCATCGGCATCGCCACCATGATTCCCCTGATGCGCGCCGCGGGAATTCAGCCCAACACCAACACCGCCCGTTTCATGCTGTTGTCGCTCGCGTTCGCCTGCTCCTGCGGCGGAATGGCGACCCTGGTGGGCGGCGGTCGCTGTATGGTTTCCGCGGCCTTCCTGCAGGAACTCACCGGCATCGAGATCAGCTTCTTCGACTGGATCAAATTCGCCCTTCCGCTGGCGCTGGTTTCCGTGCCCGCGTCGGTCCTCGTGGTCTATTTCGTCTTCCGTCCCGACCCGTCGTATCAGCTGCCGAAGTACGAGGGCGATCCGGGACCCCTGTCGGCGCTGCAGAAGCGGACGCTCGCCATCCTGGCTGTCGTTTTCCTCGCCTGGCTCACCAAGGGCGTGCACGGTGTCGACTACTCCGTCACCGGGATGGTGGGGGTTGCGGCGCTGGTGGTGATCGGCGTGCTTCGGTGGACTGATATTCACGAGAATCTCGAATGGGGCACCGCCCTGTTCATCTTCGGCGGAGGCATCTGCCTCGGTCTCGCCATGGCGTCGTCGGGGGCGGCGTCATACTTCGCCCATGTCTTCTTCCCCCTCGTCGAAGGCAAGGGTTGGCTGGTGCTTCTCGGCGGCGTCTGCGTCTTCGGCGCCCTCGTCACCAACGCCATGGCCAACGTCGCCGCAGCTGCGCTCATCCTGCCCATCGTCATCCCCCTGGCGCAACTCGAAGGAGTCGACCCGCGGGTCCTCGCCCTCGGTCTCGCCTGTGCGACCTCGTACGCCTTTCTCCTCGTCATCGGCTGTCCGCCCAACGCCATCGCCTACTCATACCGCCAGTTCAGCTCGTTCGACCTGACCAAGGCCGGACTGGTGGCGACCCCAATCCTTCTCTTCTTGATGCTGGCCACCGCCGGTGTCTGGTGGAGTATTCTTGGTCTGCTGTAGGAGTCTTGCCATGTTCAAGATACCCATCGACATCCTCATCGTCGACGACGAGCCTGACTTCGTGGAGATGCTGTCGCTCCGCCTCGAGGACGCCGGCCACAGGGTCCGTACGGCGCATGACGGCGACGCGGGCCTGGCCGCGCTCACCCAGGCGGGCTGCGACGTCGTGGTCCTCGATATCCGGATGCCGGGCAAGGACGGCATCACGGTTCTCAAGGCTATCAAGACCGATCACCCCCTCGTCGAGGTGATCCTGCTCACGGGTCACGGCACGGTCGACACCGCGGTTGAGGGACTCAAGTCCGGCGCCTTCGACTACGTCCAGAAACCCGCGCGTTTCGAGGAGCTCCTCGAGAAGCTCGAGGAAGCCCGGGACCACAAGGCCGAACACGAAAAGCGAATTCGCCGCGCCGAGGCGCGGACCCTCGTGCGCCACAGCGGAGACGTCTGAGAGGCACCGTGGAATCGAGATATCAGCAGCTGTTTCGCCGCATGGCCCTGTCCGGGCTCGCGGTGGCGTTGATCCCCCTCTACCTGGTGGGCGCGGCGATCTACGTCTACTTCGCCTCGTCGCTCGAGCAGAACCAGCGCGCCCAGCTGCAGAATCTGGCGGTCAACCGCTCCAACGCGGTTCAGCTCTTCCTCGCCGAACGCACCGCCATGCTCGAGGCCCTCGCCCACGCCGCTCCCCTCGACGCCCTCGCGAGCCCAGGGGAGCTGCGCTACGTTCTCGCCATCCTCAACAAGCGGCAGCAGAGCTTCGTCGACCTCGGCATCATCGACGCCGGCGGCAACCACGTCGCCTACGAGGGACCCTACCGGCTCGAGGACCGCAACTACGGCGGCGAGCCGTGGTTCGAGGAGACCATGGTGCGCGGCGTCTACGTCAGCGACGTCTTCCTCGGATTTCGCCGCGTACCCCACTTCGTCATCGCGGTCCGCCGCGACGACCTGCCGGAACCGTGGATCCTGCGCGCCACCATCGACTCCGAGGTTTTCACGCGGCTCGTGCGCAGCGGCCAGATCGGGCTCACCGGCGACGCCTATATCGTCAACCGCGACGGTCAGTACCAGACGCCGCCCCGTTTCGGCGGCGAGATCCTGGCTCTGGCGCCGTTCAGCACCACCACCGCACCGCCCGGGGTCAACGTGGTGGCGCGCGAGCAGGCCGACGGCCGGCGCGTGCTGACCGCCTTCGCCTGGATGACGAGCAAGGACTGGCTGTTGGTCGTCGATCGCGACCCGCGGGAGTCCATGTCGCCGCTCCAGCAGGCGCTCAAGATCGAGCTGCTCGCCCTCGTCGCGGCATCGCTGCTGGTCGGCGGGGCGGTGGTCTTTCACACCCGCCAGCTGGTCGGCCGACTCGCGGCGGAGGACCGCAACCGCGTCGCCACCGAAGCGCAGCTCGCGCACTCGGCCCGGTTGGTGTCCTTGGGTCGGATGGCGGCCGGGGTCGCGCACGAGATCAACAACCCCCTGGCGGCCATCGGTGAGCTCGCGGGACTCATGGAGGACCTCATCGACGAACAGTTCCTGGCCAGCTCGCCGCACGCCGTGTTGTTCCGGGACAACGTCCGCAAGATCCAGCTCCATGTGGATCGAACCCGCGGCGTCACGCATAGGATGCTGGGCTTCGCGCGCCGCATGGAACCGCACCAGGACACCTTCAACGTCAACGACGTCGCCACCGAGGCGTTGTCCTTTATCGAACGCGAGGCTTCGTTCCGAGGGGTCGAGCTCGATCGCCAGCTCGACCCAGGGCAGCCGATGATCAGGAGCGATCGGGCCCAGCTGCAGCAGGTCGTCCTCAACCTTCTCAACAACGCCCTCGACGCCGTCCCCGAAGGCGGCCGAATCGCGGTCTCCAGCAGTTACACCCACGACTCCGTATTGGTGACGGTCGAGGACAACGGCAGCGGAATCCCCAAGGAACTGCACGACCGGATCTTCGATCCGTTCTTCACCACCAAGGCGCCGGGCGAGGGGAGCGGACTCGGGCTCTCGATCTGTCATACCATCATGAAGGGTCTCGGCGGCTCGATCACGTTCGACAGCGCCCCCGGTACCGGTACAGTGTTCAGGGTGCGGCTGCCGAGGACACAGATGTGACCGTCGCAGGCAGCGGGAAGGAGGCCGATCCGATGGCGGTGAGACTGCTCGTGGTAGATGACGAGGAAGACTTCCTGAGGTCGATCGTCATGCGCATCGAGCTGCGCGGCATCGCGGCCCACGGGGTCACCGGCGGCGCCGCCGCGCTCGAATATCTGCAGGCCAATCCCGATACCGTCGAAGTGGTTCTGCTCGACATCAAGATGCCGGGAATGGACGGAATCGAAACCCTGCGCCAGATCAAGAACTGCTGCCCTTCGATCGAGGTCATCGTGGTCACCGGCCACGCATCGCAGGAGTTCAGCCGTCTCGGCCACGAGCTCGGCGCCTTCGACTACCTCATCAAACCGATCCGCCTCGACGCCATCCTCGAACGAATCGAAGCTGCGTTCCGGCACCGCCGCGGTCCGGCCGCCGGTTGAGCCGGGCCGGCGGATCCCCGGCGCGGCCATGAACGAGACCGACTCACCCCGCGTCCTTCTGGTTGACGACGAGACGGACTTCCTCGAGAGCCTCGGTCAGCGCCTCAGACTGCGCGGGGTGCCGGCCCTCACCGCGGCGAGCGGTCCTGAGGCGCTCGCGATCCTCGGCGATCAACCGGTGGACGTCGTCGTCCTCGACGTCCGCATGCCTGGAATGGACGGCATCGAGACGCTTCGCAGGATCAAGGAGGCGCACCCGCGGGTCGAGGTGGTGATGCTGACCGGCCACGCCGATCTCGAATCCTCCCTCGAGGGTATGCGATTCGGGTTCTTCGACTATCTCACCAAACCGGTTCAGCTGCCCCTGCTCATCGAGAAGATCAACGACGCCTACTGCCGCCGCGGCGCCGACGAATCGGGCGACCGCGAGGTCTTCACCGCCAAGCTTCAGCAGCACATGATCGTCGCCGACCGGCTGTCATCGTTGGGCGAGCTCGCCGCAAGCATCGCCCACGAGATCAACAACCCCCTCGCCGTGATCGCCGAATCGGCCGGCTGGCTGAGGTCGAGGACGGGGCGCGACGAGATCACAAAAGCGGATCTGGAAGAATCCGTCGGACACGCCCTCGACAAAATCGAATCGGCCATCGATCGCGCGGTTCGGATCAGCCGCAATTTTCTCCGGTTCGCCCGCGCCCCGGACGCTCTCGTCCGCGACATCGATCTCGATGAACTCGCCCTTGAGGTCCGCGATCTCATGGCAAAGACCGCTGCCAACGCGAATATCGAGATCACGATTCCGGCCGCAACCAATCTCTCCGTGACCTCCGACCCCTACCAGCTCCGGCAGGTTCTCCTGAATCTGGTCACCAATGCGGTGCAGGCCATCGGCAGGGATGGTAGGGTCGAGATCGTGGTCGCGGGATACGCGGACGAGGTCGCCATCGAGGTCAGGGACAACGGGCCCGGAATCCCACAGGAAAACCTCGAGAGGATCTTCGAGCCGTTCTTCACCACCAAGGAGGAGGGCGAGGGAACCGGGCTCGGCCTGGCGGTGTCGCGCGGCATCATCGAGAAGCTCAACGGTCGGATCGAGGTTGTGAGCCGACCGGGTTCGGGTTGCACCTTTCGCGTGGTCCTGCCCCGGCAACGAGATCAGAGGAGGAATGATGGCGATCAACGTGCTCCTCGTCGATGACGAGACGAGCTTTGTCGAAACCCTGGCCCGACGCCTCAACCTGCGGCAGTTCGTCGTCTGGCAGGCGTACGACGCCGAGACCGCCATGCGGATTCTCGCCGAGAACCCGGCCATCGACGTTGTAGTCCTCGATGTCAAGATGCCGGGCACCGACGGGCTGACCGCGATCAAGAACATCAAACGGCGTCACCCGCTGGTGGAGGTGATCCTCCTCTCCGGCCACGCCAACCTCGAAACCTCGGTCGGCGGGATGGCGTTGGGAGCCTTCGACTACCTGCTCAAACCGGTTCGCATCGACGAGTTGGTCTACAAGGTCGAGGACGCCCACCATCGAAAGACCCTCCAGGAAGACAAGATTCGCTCGCTGCGCGGAGAGGTGACGGCGAAGTCGACCGAAAGGAATCCGTGAGCCCGGTGGGTCGCAGCTAAACGACCATGTCGAGCGTCATCCAATCCATCGGCGGGTGGTTTCGTCGCCTCTCGGGTGCGAACGAGCCCGAGATCTCCGAGGAAGAGTCCGAGCGGCTGAGCGCGCTGTTTCGAGAGCGCTATCACGCCTTCCGCGTTCTCCTTGCTGCCAACGGGCGCGCCCTCGAGACCATGGCGACGATGGAAGAGGCGTGGGCGGGAACCCAACCGTATGGAATGGACTTTGTCGTGTCCAACGCGACCACGGCGGGGGTCCGGGTCTACCGCATGATCCAGCATCTCGACCAGCTCGCCCCGGGGAAATACGCCGAGCTCTACCAACGATTCGACGAAATCCGCGGCGAGTTGGACGCCGCTTTGCAGCGCACGCCGCCAAAGATCGATGCCCCGCTGGTGCTGCCGTTGCGGGCGATCGGCCGTGATGACAGCGCGGTGGTCGGCGCCAAGATGGCAAACCTCGGAGAGATCCGCAACGCCCTCGGCGTCGAGGTCCCGCCCGGATTCGTCATCACCGCGGCGGCCTACGGCCGACTCCTCGATCACAACGATCTCCAACCGGAGATCCACCGCCTCATCCTGAGCGCCGAGATCGATCGGCCCGACGCCCTTTTCGCGCTGAGCTCACAGTTGCAGCAGCTCATCGCGACGGCCGAGGTCCCTTCGGATGTTCGCGTCGCAGTCGCCGACGCCCTGGCCGAGGTCCGTGGCGAGCTCGACCCTGAGACCGGATTCGCCGTGCGATCCAGCGCCTATGGCGAGGACACCGTCGAGACCTCCTTCGCCGGACTCTACGACTCCCAGCTCAATATTCATCCGGACAATCTCCTTACCGCGTATGTCGAAACCGCCGCCAGCAAGTACACCCCCCAGGCCATGGTCTACCGGCGACAGCACGGCCTGCGGAACGAAGACACCGAGATGGCCGTCGGCTGCATGGCCATGATCGACGCATCGGTGGGCGGTGTCGCCTACACCTCGGATCCGCAGCGGGCGACGGACAACCAGATCCGGATCAGCGCCGCCATCGGTCTGCCCAAGACAGTCGTCGACGGTCGGTTCGAAACCGACCTCTTTATCATCGACCGGGTCGGCATGACGGTGATCGATCGAAGAATCGCCACCAAGACAACCGCCTTTGTCCTCCGACCGGGAGAGGGCATCACCCGAGAGGCGATCCCGGAGGATCGTGCCGGCCGGCCGGCGCTCACGGATGGGCAGGCCGTCGAGATCGCCCGGATCGCGCTGCGACTCGAGGCTCACTTCGGGACGCCGCAGGATGTCGAGTGGGCGCTTCTTGCCGACGGTCGCATGGTCGTCCTTCAGGCGCGCCCCATGCACCACGCGACCGTTCGGCCGGCGGCGCCGATTGCCGCGGGCGATCCGCTGGTGACCGGTGGCGTCTGTGTCAGCCCCGGCGCCGCCGGGGGCCGGGTGTCGTGGGTCCACAGCGACCGCGAGGCGTTGAAGATGCCCGACGGCGCGGTGCTCGTCGTCGACCACCCCGATCCCCGTTGGGCTGCGCTGCTCGATCGGGCCGCGGCCGTGGTCTCGGAACACGGCGGGATCGCCGGTCACCTCGCCACCGTCGCCCGTGAGTTCGGCGTCCCGGCCATCTTCGGCTTGGGCAACCTCGATGTGCTCCGCCGAGGCGAGGAGATCACCGTTGACGCCGATGGCCTCGCCCTCTACAAGGGCCTCGTCCCCGGACTCGGGGAGGGCCGGCGGCGGCGTCATCTCATGGAGGGAAGCCCGATCCGCGAAATCCTCGGGACCGCGTTGGCTCAGATCGCACCGTTGACGCTGCTCGATCCCAACGCCCCCGAGTTCCGCCCCGCCAGCGTCCGCACCCTGCACGACATCACCCGCTTCTGTCACGAGAAGGCGGTTGCCGAAATGTTCGCATTCGGCAGCGAGAACAACTTCCCCCGCTACGCGGCCAAACAGCTCCACCACAACGTGCCCATGCAGTGGTGGGTCCTCAACCTCGATGACGGGTTCACCGGCGAGATCAATGGCAAGTTTGTCCACCTCGACGAGATCAGCTGCGGACCCATGCATGCTCTGTGGGACGGGATGGTCGCCGTTCCGTGGGACGGACCACCCGCCATGAGCGGCTCGGGATTGGCCTCGGTGCTCTTCGAGGCCACCCGAAACCCGGCGCTCGCCACCCCGTTCAAGAAACCCTACGCGCAACGCAACTACTTCATGGTTTCCAGCAACTTCATGAACCTTCAATCACGGTTCGGATTCCATTTCTCCACCGTCGAGGCGCTGGCGGGCGAACGCGACGACGAGAACTACCTGGTCTTCTCCCTCAAGGGAGGCGCAGCCGACATCAAGCGGCGCGCAGCGCGGGCGCAATTCATCGCAGACATCCTCGCGGACAAGGGCTTCCGAATGAAGGTCATCGAAGACACGGTCACCGCCCGGGCGTCAGCCCTGCCGCAGGAAATCGTCTTGGATCTGGTCAGAATCGTCGGCTATCTGCTCATGCACACCCGCCAGCTCGACATGATCATGGGCGACCAACGATCCATCGACCACTACCGGTCCAAGTTGGAGGGCGACATCGCCGGGCTCGGCGCGAAGTAGCCCTCGTTTCCGTTTCCGTTTCCATTCCCGATGGCAGCGACAGCAACAGCATCCGGTAACCGGAACCGAGACCGCACCGGAATCGAGGGACAGGGACCTCCCTCGGGCGTGCCGTCCTTGACGTTTTTCTCTCAGGCGCCTTCCGGCGACCACCCACACCCCGAAAAACGTCAAGGGGGGCTCCCCCGGGAGGCGCGATGCGGTCATTTTTCCCGGCCCAGAAGCAGGCCGCCGGAACTCGAGCAGCGTGGTCGCAGCCGTTCAATTCGCCACCCACGCGACCACGCTGCTCGAGCGACGCTGGGACGCTGGGACGCCACGGCGGTCCAGCGGATCAGAAGGCCGGTGATGCAGGAAACCGGGGCAGCGACAGTGCGAGCTTGCCCCGCCACGGGAAACAACGGTAGCCTCAACGGGTTGTTCTTTACGCCATGAGTTCTCGACTCTCCCCCCTCCGCCGATCCGATCGTCCGCCCAACGGCGCCCTCGCGGAAGCGCTGTTCGCTCTGTCCGAGCAGGAGGAGCCCGGCGACCGCAGGATCGCCCTGCTCAAGGCCGGTTATGCGGCCCTCGACACCACCGGCGATGGCCGCCGAGCCGCCCTCGCCAAGGCGTCTGATTGGCTGCGGCCGCTCATCGATCAGCTCGCCGCCTGCCACGGGGAGGACGCCCTTTCGGCCGCGGTCGCCCGTCTCGCCACGGGCACCCGTCCCCGTCGCCGATCGACCCGCGAAAACTACCTCTCCCGATCCGAGCTGCCCGGGATTCTCGCCTCCGGCCCGGCCGAACTCCACCCCGATCGGATGCGCGGCGCAGCTCATTGGCACACCACCGACTCCGACGGCAAGACCGGACTCGAATCCATGGCCCGCGCCTGCCAACGCCGGGGATTCGCCTGGTCCATGGTCACCGACCACTCACGCGGGCTCGAGGTCGCGTCCGGCCTCGACGCCGAGGGTCTGCGATTTCAGCGAAAACGAATCGATCGCTGGAACCTGCGCTTCGGTGAGGATCACCGGGTTTTTCAGGGTCTCGAGGTCGAGGTCCTCGAGGACGGCTCCCTTGACGTACCACAGGGCGAACGGCTGGATCTCGAGTGCATCGTCGCCGCCATCCACCGGCTCTTCGACCCCGATCGCGACCAGACCGAGCGGCTGCTCCGCGCCGTCTCGACCCCCGGCGTCCACGTCCTCGCCCACCCGCGGGCACGCCACTTCCACTCCCGACCCGGACTCCGGGCGCGCTGGGAGGTGGTCTTCGCCGCCTGCGCCGAGCTCGGCGTCGCGGTGGAGATCAACGGGTTTCCCCGCCGTCAGGATCTCGATTGGGATCTCGCCCGGCTCGCCGTGGATTCCGGTTGCGAGTTCCTGCTCGCGTCCGACGCCCATGCGCCAAAACACCTCGAGTTCGACGCCTTTGCGTCCGCCATCGCCATCAAGGCCGAGATCCCGCGCGATCGGATCCTCAACGTCATGCATGCCGAGGAGTTCGAGGTGTGGTTGGGGGAGCGTTGACAATACAATTCGTCGGTAAAATTCGTCGGACGAATTTTGGTGGGCCGTCGCTACGCTCCGTCCCAGTTGCATCCCATCGCACGTCGCAAGCACGAAGACGCCAAGACGCGAAGCGGTCACCAAGCATCGCACCATCGCGATTCAACGCAGAGGCGCAGAGACGCGAAGGCGCAGAGCCATGGCAGGAATTCTCGAACGGACGTGCCGCTCCAAATCATTGTTTGGAACGGGGTCCTTCCGTCTATCTCGCGCCTCTGGGCCAAACAATGTTTGGGGGGGCACTCCCGGGCAACATCGTCGAGAGCATCGGGCTCGGATTCGCGTCTCCCGGAGCGTCTTCCCGAACATGATGCTCTCATCGATCGTGGCCGAGGGAGCTTTCCGTCCCTCGACTGTAAACCAGACGAGAATCCAGCATCCGATTGATTCATCGGAAGACCCCACCCGCCAATCCAAACAATCCCCATTCGACCTCGGTCATTCAATCTTGATGACCCAATATTCCCTTCAGAGCCCTCCCGGAAACCCTGCGATGGTTCAAAAACTCCACCCCTCAGAAATCCGCAGGGTGCCAAGCGAAGCGAGGCACCGTGTGGATTTCTGAGGGCGGGCGGGTGGGGGGTGGGGGGCGGGAGTTTGAGTGAACTTGGACAATCCGGTGACCGAGACCCGCCGTCGTGCTGTAAGCACGGCGTATTTTCGATCCTCGGTGACGGCGAATACTGGTCTTCGTCGGCGCCGAGGATCGAAAATTCAAGCGGCCGGCAGGGCCGGCCGCGCAGGTGGGTCGGTTGACGTTTGAGAACTCAGTACAGCGGAAATTTGGCGGTCAGCGCGTGGACGTCGGCCTTGACGGCCTCCATCTCGGCGCCGAACGCCGCCATCTTGGCCTCGTCCGCGGTGTCCTCGTCGGCTCGGAGCACCCGGTCGATGAGCCCGGCGATGATCTTCATCTCGGGTACGCCCATGCCGCGGCTCGTCACCGCCGGGGTGCCGATCCGCAGACCCGAGGCGATGTAGGGTTTTCTCGTGTCGAAGGGCACGGTGTTCTTGTTGACGGTGATGTCGGCCAGACCGAGCCAGCGCTCGGCTTTCTTGCCGGAGATGAAATCGCTGCCGAGATCGACGAGGAAGAGGTGGTTGTCGGTGCCGCCCGAGACGATGCGCCAGCCGTAGCCGGCGACGGCTTCGCACAGGGCCGCGGAATTGGCGACCACCTTCCTCTGGTAGTCCTTCCAGCCCGGCTCGAGGGCTTCGGCAAAGGCCACCGCCTTGGCGGCAATGGTGTGCATGAGCGGCCCGCCCTGGACTCCCGGGAAGACCGACTTGTCGATGGCCTCGGCCCAGTCTTTGCCGCACAGGATGAGCCCGCCGCGGGGGCCGCGGAGGGTCTTGTGGGTGGTCGAGGTGACGAAATCGCAGTGCGGCACCGGCGACGGGTGGAGACCCGCGGCCACCAGCCCGGCGATGTGCGCGATGTCGGCCATGAGCAGCGAGCCGGCCTCATCGGCGATGGCGCGCAGGCGGGCGAAATCGATGGTCCTCGGATAGGCCGAGGCGCCGCAGACGATGAGCTTGGGCTTGTGCTCCAGCGCGAGCTCGCGGAGGCGGTCATAGTCGATGGTCTCGGTTTTCTTGTCGACCCCGTAGGCCACGACCTCGTACTGCTTGCCGGACTGGTTGAGCGGGTGGCCGTGGGTGAGGTGGCCGCCGTGGGTGAGATCCATCCCGAGCATGGTGTCGCCGGGTTCAAGCACCGCCAGGTAGACCGACATGTTGGCCTGGGCGCCGGAGTGCGGCTGGACGTTCGCGTGATCGGCGCCGAAGAGCTGTTTGGCGCGTTCGCGGGCGAGATCCTCGGCGATATCGACAAACTGACAGCCGCCGTAGTAACGCTTTCCGGGGTAGCCCTCGGCATATTTGTTGGTCATGACCGAACCCATGGCGGCCATCACCGCCGGGCTGACGAAGTTCTCCGAGGCGATGAGCTCGAGGCCTTCGTTCTGGCGGCTGCGTTCGGCCTCGATGGCGGCGGCGATCGCGGGATCCACGGCCGTGATCGCCTCATTGTGAATTTCGAAGAACCGTCGTTTGAGTTCCTGGGTCATGATTTCTCCCGCTCGATTTTCTCCACCCGTCGCTGGTGCCGGCCGCCTTCGAAGTCCGTGCCGACAAAGACCCGGACGATCTGCTCGGCGACACCCGGGCCGGTGGTCCGTTCGCCGATGCAGAGAACATTGGCGTCGTTGTGCCGCCGCGCCATTTCAGCGGTGTAGGCGTCGTGACAAAGAGCCGCTCGCACCCCGGGGTGACGGTTGGCGGCCATGGACATCCCGATTCCGGATCCGCAGATGAGAATGCCGCGTTCGATCCGTCCGTCGGAGACCGCTCGAGCGAGAAGGTGGGCGTAGTCGGGATAGTCCACCGACTTGGCATCCTGGGGACCGAGGTCTTCGACCTCGATCTCGAGACTCTGCAGAAGTCGGCGGATCTCGGTCTTCAGACCGAGCCCGGCGTGATCCGAGGCAATGGCGATCATCGGTACTTTCCTCCGAATCTCTGACCGAGCGATGGCGCTTCGAGGGAGTTGAACTCCTCGAGGGCGAAGCGATCGCTCATCCCGGCGATGTGGTCGGCGATGAGCCGGGCAAAACCCGCGGAGGCATGGTACCGACCGGCCACCTCATCCGCAACAAGGGCCAGCGGCACGTCGCGCAGGTAGGGAAACCCGAGCTCGGTGTGGGCCCGCTTCAGCACATAGCTCGGCAGCGTCAGGGGATTGGTCCAGAAGGCCCGATAGAGTGCGGTCACGACCTTGCGCGCCCGCCAATCCTGACGATTGACATCGATGTGGTTGATGATGAACTGGTAGATAAACGCCTTGAGCTCGTCGAAAAGCCCCTGGGTCTCGCGGGAAAACCAGACGGTGGTCTGGGAGACCTCTCGCGCGTGGACCCGGTATGAATCGTGGTTTTCGATCCCGTGGCGGTCGAGAAAAGTCTGAATCCGCTCGCCCGATGCGGCGATGACATCGGTGATGAAAAAACCGATCAGCTCTCGAATGAGGGTACTTTGGCGGAGCCACCGGCGCTTCTCCAGGCCATAGGCATCGCCGAGCCGAGCGATGATCCTCCTGGAAATCTCGAGGGCTTCGACGGACTCGAAACTCACCGATCCGGCCCGCAGACCGTCTTCGAGATCGTGGGTCTGCTGGGCGATCTCATCGGCCACTGCCACCGCCTGGCCTTCGAGGTGGCACGGCCGATCGAGGGCGAGCCCTTCGGAATCGGGCAGTGGAAAGTCGAACTCCACCCGCCAGCGGGTGTGTTTGAGGATCCCCTCGCGCACCTGGTCGGTGAGGTTGAGCCCGGGAAATTCGTACCGCCACTCGAGAAGATCCACCACCCGGAGGGATTGGTAGTTGTGCTTGAAGGAGCCGGCCCGCGACACCACCTCCGGGGAAAGCTCGATCTCGGGATTGCCGCCGTGGAGAATCTCGTTGAGGGCGGTCTCGCCGGTGTGGCCGAAGGCGGTGTGGCCGAGGTCGTGGCCGAGAGCGACCGCCTCGACGAGATCTTCGTTGAGCCCGAGCGCGCGAGCGATGGTTCGCCCGAGCTGCGCGACCTCGAGGGTGTGGGTCAGCCGGGTTCTCGGATGATCCGCGGTGTGGGGGACAAAAACCTGGGTCTTGTGCTTGAGCCGGCGGAACGACCGGGCGTGGAGGATGCGGTCGCGATCGCGCTGAAACGCGAGCCGAGAGCTCGTCTCGACCCGGTCGACCGACCGACGCCGAACGGCCTCGGTCGAGAGCACCGCCCAGGGGGCGAGGCGTTTCGCCTCGGAGTTTTCCAAGAACTCCCGATCACGAATGACGCCGTGGTTCATGATCCGACTCCCCCCTCGGCGAGCTCGAGGAGCGACCCGACCAGACGGAGGCTCCCGGCCGCCACCACCGGATCCGGCAGGCAGTCCAGGGCCGCCTTGGGATCCGCCGCCAAGAGTGTATGCGAAAACGCCGCCGCGATTCGATCGACCGGCATCGCCCGTTCGTCGTCGAGTTGGCAAACCGCAATGAGATCGACCGCGGGTTCGAGCCTCATGGCCATGGCCACCACGTCCTTGTCATCGAGACAGGAGAACAGGAGGTTGTACCTTTCCGGACGGCGTGACAGATGAGCGGCCAAGACCTCGGCGCCCTCGAGGTTGTGGGCGCCGTCGACGAGGATCTTCCTCCCGTCGACGGTATGTTCCGAAAGCCGACCGGGCCAACGGACATTGGCGAGGCCGCGCACCACCGCCTCGGGTTCGAGCCGAACGAAGAGACCGTCGGCTGCGGCGCAACGAGCCAGGGCGAGGGCGAGCTGGACATTTGCGGTCTGATGGGCGCCGGCGAGCGGGGCGGGCGTCTCGATGGCGACGTCATCCCAGGCCAGGAGAAGACGCCCGTCGTCGCGAGGTCTCACCTCGACGAGATCACCGGCGGGGACGGCGTGGGGAGCCCCGAGGGCGGAAACGAGCTCCGGCGCGAGCCCGGATCCCAGCACCGCCCGGGAAGCCGTCCGCAGCGGAGCTCCCTTGTCGCGAGCCCGATCGAGGATGTCTTTGCCGAGCCACGCGGCGTGGTCCGATCCGACGTTGGTGATTCCCGCGATGGTGCTGGCGGCCACCCTGGTCGCATCCCAGCTTCCACCCATTCCGGCTTCGAGGACGGCGATGTCGACCCCGGCCTCGGCAAAGGCGAGAAACGCGGCGGCGGTGATGGTCTCGAAAAACGTCAGCTCCTCGTCCTCGGCCAAGGATTCAAGATGGCGCTCGAGGCTCGACCGGTCGATGGTTCGACCGCGGATCCGAATCCGTTCCTCGACCGAGACCAGATGGGGCGATGTGGTGAGACCGGTCGCGACGCCGTGGGCTTCGAGAACCGCCGCCAAAATGGCGGCCGTGGATCCCTTGCCGTTGGTTCCGACGATGAGAATCGACGGGGCGGCCGCTTGCGGGTTGCCACGACGCGCCAGCGCTTCGCGGATGGGTCCGAGTTCGGGGCGGATTCGCCCTGGACGACGGTTTCTCAGACTCAGCGGAAGAATCGCAGGCATCGGGCGACGGTCGTCTTGAGGTCCTTGCGCGGCACCACGAGATCGAGCATGCCGTGTTCGAGGAGGAACTCCGATCGCTGAAAACCCTCTGGCAGCTTCTGCCGGATCGTCTGCTCGATGACCCGCGGACCGGCAAAACCGATGAGCGCTCCCGGCTCGGCGATATTGACGTCACCGAGCATGGCGTAGGAGGCGGTGACGCCACCCGTGGTCGGATCGGTGAGGATCGAGATATAGCCGAGATGTCGGTCGCGCATCTGAGCCAGACCGGCGGCGATCTTCGCCATTTGCATCAGAGACAGGATGCCCTCCTGCATCCGAGCGCCGCCGGAAGCCGAGACCACGACCAACGGCAGTCTCCGATCCAGACATCGCTCGATGGCGCGGGTGATCTTCTCACCCACGGCCGAACCCATGGACCCGCCCATGAAACCGAACTCCATGGCGGCGACCACCGCGCTCTGCTTCTCGATCTCACCCTGGGCGACGACGACGCCGTCCGATCCGTCGAACTTCCGGTTGTAGACCTTGAGACGGTCGCGATAGGGGGTCGAATCGACAAAATCCAGCGGATCGGCCGACTGAACCCGACCGAAGAACTTTTTGTAGCGTCGGTTGTCAAACAAAAGATCGAGTCGCCGCGAAGCGTCGATCCGGAAGTGATAGCCGCATCGCGGACACACGTCCAGATTGCCCGAGACCTCGCGGTGATACAGGATCTCTCGACACGCATCGCATTTGATCCACAGCCCTTTGGGCACGCCCTCGGTCTGCGCCGCCAATTCTGCCGCCCTCCGCTTCTTCCCGATAGTTCCGGGCGTCCGAATGGGTTTCGGACGCCGTGATTCGCTCGAGGGATCGAACCGGCCCTCTCGGTCAACGAAACCCCGGGGTCCGCCGGGGTTGCGCCGTCGAACAGGGGCCCGAGGCCCTAGTCCTCGCTCTCTTCCTCGTCGAACTCGTTCGGCTCGCCGAGCATGAGACAGGCCGCAGCATACATCTGACGGGCCGCCTCTTCCCCTTGCTTGAGCCCCTGAATCCGGTCCTTCACCTTGTCGAGTTCGATCTTGATCTGGCTTCCGAACTCCTCGATCTCGGCGCGGGTGCGCTTCCGCGCATCCTCGTAGAAGCTCCGTTGGTCATCGGTCAGGGTTGCAGCCATCTCTTCCTCCACATTCAGTTTAACGTGAGATTCACTCTGATTCGAACCCACACCCGGACCTTGACGCCGTTCTTGGTTGCGGGACGATAGCGCCATTGGCGAACCGCATCTTCGGTCGCGCGTTCGAACCCGACGCCCGTCCTGGAGGCCTCGATGTTTCGGACATCTTCGACCCGGCCGTCGATTCCCACGAGGAGCTGGGCCGTCACGTCTCCGCTGATCCCGGCACGCTGAGCAATGGGGGGATAGACCGGATCCACCCGATTGAGAAGCACCGGCGCTTCGACATCCGGCCCCGCTTCGACGATGTCCCCCTCGTGAACGACCGGCGTCGGAGTATTCGGAATCGGCGTCGCCGTCGGCGGCACCGGAGTCGGTGTCGGCGGTCTCCTGGTTGCGGTCGGACTCGGGGTCGGGGTCTCGGTCGGCGTCTCGGTCGGGGTCTCGGTCGGCGGCAGCGGCGTCGGCGTCGGGAACTCCTTCTCGAGCCGGTCTCTGAGTTCCTGCTCCTGCTTCGCCATTTCGGCCGCCGCTACCTCACGCGCACGCTCGAGGAGTTCCGCTTCGTCCATCAGCCCATCGGTGACGGTGGGGGTCAGCTCCACGGTCGCGGCCGCAACCGGCGTCGGCGCCGCGCTCGAGTCGCCCCCGCCGGAACCCGGACCCATGAAGAACCACCAGCCCGCGATGACGGCAAGCACGACCGCCGCGATCGCGATCCACAGCCATTTGCCGGACCCGCTCTTCGCTGGTGTGTCGTCGGTCCCGATCTCCGCCACGGCTGCGGCCACGACCACCGGTTTGGCGGCCTTCTCCCGAGCCGGCTCGGGTTGCTTTGCCGGCGGCTTGACCGGCGGCGACGGCGGCGGCTCGGCGGGCGGCGCCACCTCAGCTGCGACCTTCGAGATGGTGGCGGGATAATCCGTGATCTCCGCGCCCGATTCGAGCTCGCCGATAAAGCCGACCAGTGCCGCGGTATCCGGCTCCCATCCGTGGCCTTTGAGAAGGCTTTCGAACTCGCGCTGAAGATCGAGCGCCGATTGATAGCGATCGGTCCGCTCCGGAGAGAGCGCCTTGGCGACGATCCGGTCGACCTCGGCCGGTATCGCCGGCACCCTGCTCGAAGGAGGCGCGACAACCGGGTTGCGGACCTGCTCGAGGATCGACAGCTCGGATTCGCCGGCAAACACCTTGTGCGCCGTCAACATCTCATAGAGCACGACTCCGAGGGAGAAGACATCCGATCGGTGATCGATGTCCTTCCCCCAGGCCTGCTCGGGAGACATGTACTGCAGCTTGCCCTTGAGCGCGCCGGCGCGGGTGTGCGACGCCTTGGAGGCCGCCTTGGCGATCCCGAAGTCGCAGAGCTTGATCTCGCCGTCGGATGAGATGAGCACATTCTGCGGCGAGACGTCCCGGTGGACCAACCCCAGGTCGCGGTTGTCGAAGTCGCGCTTCTTGTGCGCGTAGTCGAGAGCGCTCGCGAGCAGATTGGCGATAAACAGGGCTATGGGGACCGGCACCCGAACACCGCGCTGACGGCAGCGGTCGAGGAGCGACCGAAGATCGCGGCCTTTGATGTACTCCATGGCGATGAAATAGGAAGTGTCGATCTTGCCGAGATCGTAGATGTGGATGATGTTCGGATGGTTGAGCTGGGCCGCCAGCTTGGCCTCATCGACGAACATGCTGACGAACTCTTCGTTGCTCGTGAGATGGGGCAGGATTCGCTTGATGGCGACGGTCTTCTGGAACCCCTCGAGACCGAGCATGCGGGCTTTGTAGACCTGGGCCATTCCACCGGTCGCGATATGCTCCTCGAGGACGTATTGACCGAACGTGGTTCCCGATGGAACCGGCGAAGGCCGCTCGGCCGGCGGTTTTTTGTCGGCCGCGGCTGCGGCGACGGACCCGGCCTTCGGCGCCTCTGCCTCGCGGGCGGGTCCGGGAGACGGGAGCGGTTCGCCGGCAGCGGCGGTCTCCTTGATCGGCTCTTTCGGGGTCTTCTTTCTGGCCGTCGTCGACGGCGACACCTCGAGCCCGGCGAGGGTCTCGGAGAGCATGGCGTCGACGTCGGCACTCGGCCTCGACCGTTTTTGCTCACGGATCCCACCGGTGTCGCCGAGCATATCCGCCAACGCATCGTCGACCTCGGATTCCATGGCTCGCTGTGAGGTCGCGGCGGTGGTCTTTCTGTCGGCCGCTCCATCCCTCTCGACATCAGAGAGGATGTCGGCGAAGAGATCGTCCGAGCTGAACGACTGGCCGTCGTCCCCGGCTTTCCCCCGGCGGAGCGCGTCCAGGGTCTCCTGCGGCACCGCCTGGGTGGTGAGAATCGCAGCCGAAGCCCGAATCAACGCATCGATCTTCTCCTGCATCTCCCCGGCCGCGAACGGGAGCGCAATGACGTCCTGCGCGCCGACCTCCTCGGCATCGGCCTTGGAGTCGTCACCCTGGTAACCCGGCATGAGAATCAGAAACGGCGTGACCCGCAGACCCGCCCGGCCCCGAAGTTGGGTGATGGCATCACCGACGGGAATCTGCGGCAGCTGTGCGGTGATGATGACAATCTTGGGTTCGAAATGGGCACAAGCCTCCACCGCGGCGTCCAGATCAGCGGCGACCTCGAGGCGGTGACCGCCCCCGGCGACGGCGTTTCTGATGCCGTCAACGGTACTCCGCTCGTACTCGATGAGTAGAATGTTTGCGCTCATTGATTCGTCCCTGATTGCTCCCCGGTGCGAAGGGTCCGTTCTCATTATCTGCGACCGGTACCCAAAGTCAACCGCGGCAGCACTCCACCTGAAGGGGCAAGACGGTTATACTACCTGGGCTTGACCCCCCGGACCATGGGGGCGTACGGGAGGAACAATGTCGGGCCACAACAAGTGGAGCACCATCAAACACAAAAAAGGGCGGGCCGACGCCAAACGCGGTAAGCTCTTCACCAAGCTCATCCGGGAAATCACCGTGTCGGCGCGCGAGTCCGGCGGCGACATCGATGCCAACCCGCGGCTCCGCGCCGCAGTCGCCGCCGCCAAGGCCGCAAACATGCCGGCGGACAACATCAGCCGGGCCATCCAGCGCGGCACCGGGGAGATCCCCGGGGTCATCTACGAAGAGGTCCAGTACGAGGGCTATGGTCCCGGGGGTGCGGCGGTCTTGCTGCAGACCCTCACCGACAACCGCAACCGAACCACACCGGAGATTCGTCACATCTTCTCCAAGAGCGGCGGAAACCTCGGTGAGAACGGCTGCGTGTCCTGGCTCTTCAGCCGCAAAGGCCTCCTCCTCGTGGCCCGCACCGACGAACTCGATGAAATCACCCTTTTGGAGCAGGCCCTGGAAGCCGGAGCCGAGGACCTCGACACCGAGGACAGCGAGTACTTCAGGATCTCCACGGCGCCGGAGGAGCTGCATGTGGTCAAGGAGAGCCTCGAGGCCGCCGGAATCGTGGTCGAATCGGCCGAGATCGACATGGAGCCTTCCACGACCCAGAAGCTCGAGGGTAAGCATGCGCAGCAGATGATTCGGCTCATGGAGGCCTTTGACGACCAGGACGATGTGCAGAACGTGTGGTCCAATTTCGACGTTGACGACGAGGATCTGGAAAACGCTTGATCAGCCCGGTCAACCCATGACGGTGCGGCGACTCCTCCGGACGACGGCGCATTGCGGGTCCTAGGGGTCGACCCCGGGTCCCGCGCGACCGGCTGGGCGTTGGTCGTCGCGACCGGCAACCGGACCCGTCTCGAGGCCTGTGGGATCGTGCGGCCGAAGGGAAACAACCACCCGGCGCGCTTGGCGGATCTCGATCGGCGGTTCTCCACGCTCGTCACCGAGCTCGACCCGGATTGCGCAGCCGTGGAATCCGGATTCAGCGGGCGCAACCCCAAGTCGGGACTCATCCTCGCCGAGAGTCGCGGGGTGCTCCTCGCCGCCCTCGGAAGAACCGAGATTCCGGTCCACCCGTACACCCCAGCCGAGGTCAAATCCGCCATGGTCGGCCACGGCACGGCGGAGAAACAGCAGGTCGCATTCATGGTGGTGCGTCTTCTCGGTCTCACCGAGGCGCCGCCGACCGATGCGGCGGACGCCGCCGGGGTCGCCTTGACCCATGTTCACAGCCGTGCCGTCGCTGCGGTTGCCCGGCGTTAGCCCGCACTTCTCACCGGGTTTCGTCGCGAGGCCGGCGAGGTGGCGTGCCCAGCTGGGTCCTCGATCCGAGGGGCGCGGAGGCGTACTTGACAGTACGTCGAGCACCCGGAGGTGAGAAAACCCAGCTGGGTGCCGTGCATCGCCGGCCGCAGCAGACAGCTGGTGAGAAGTGCGGGTCAGTTGTAAGCGCTGTAAAACTCGACGCCCTCTTCGTTGACGGTCACGAAAACCCCATGCTAGGATGCACTGCCTTCATCATTTAGAGTGAAGACCGAAATGGTGGTGGCCACGAGTGGCTTTGCCTCTTGTGTTGGCATAAATGCTCGTTCACAATGGCTCGTCGATCGGGACTGGAACTTTTCCCGAACGTCGAACTCAAACTAAGAGGAGGCTAGAACGTGGGACAAGTAGCAGATCTATTCCGCCAGGGTGGAATCTTCATGTGGCCGTTGCTCTTCTTTTCGTTGTTGGCGCTGACCGTCATCATCGAGCGATTCATCGTGCTGACCAAAGCGAAGATCAACGTCAACGAGTTTCTCACCAAGATTCGTAAGGCACTGCTGGTCAACCGCAACGTCAAGGAAGCCATCAAGGTCTGTGAGAGCAATCGTGGACCCGTTGCTTCGGTGATGAAGGCCGGCCTGCTGCGCTACGGCCACAGCCGAGAAGACATCGAGAAGACCATCGAGAACGCCGCCCTTTATGAGCTCGATCGTCTGGAAAAGCGGATGGGCGTTCTTGCGACCACGGCCAACGTGGCGCCCATGCTCGGCTTCCTCGGAACCGTCGCCGGCATGATCAAATCGTTCGCCACCCTCGCGGAACAGGGTCTGACGAATCCGGCAGCGGTCGCGGTCGGAATCTCCGAGGCGCTCATCACCACCGCCGCTGGTCTCATCATCGCGATTCCGGCCCAGCTCGCCTACAACTGGTACACCACGAAGATCACCCGCTTCGTGCGCGACATCGAAACCGCAACCAACATGCTCCTCGAGACCTTCACCGAGATGGACGGGAGCACTGAGTGAGAACAAGGCCTGAGGAAGGGAGACCGCGATGGCACTGATTCGCGGCAGAGACCGAGGAACCGGGGCGGCGATCTTTACCGCTTCCATGGCGGATATCGTCTTCCTCTTGATCGTTTTCTTTGTCCTCACCTACAAGGTCGAGGTCGACAAAACGCAGATGAACCTGCCCGAGACCTGGATCCGCAAGAAGATCCCCGAGAAGGCGGCGGTGATTTCCATCGCCCCACCTGACATGGGATCGACGATCCGGGTTTCCACCGGCGAGGAAATGGCGCTCCCGGTGGCCACCATCGAAGAGGTCATCACCTTCGCATCGACCGAGGTGGCGAAGAACCCGAACGCGGAGTTCATCCTCAAGGCCGACAAGGACGCCCCTTATGCGGTGGTCGACGAGGTGCTCGATGCGCTCAAGCAATCGAAGGTGAAGTACATCTTCCTGCTCTCCGAGCAGCTGACAGCCGCGGAACTGTAGACCGGGGGACGACGATGAATATCAAGAAGAAAGAAATCGCCTCCGAGATCTTCACCGGATCCATGGCCGACATCTCGTTCCTGCTCATCATCTACTTCATGATCACGTCCGCCTTCTCGGCGACCCGTGGCCTCGACTTCGCGCTCCCCGAGGAGACCGACACCCCCGAGATCAAACAGGAAGACGCCATCGAAGTTCACGTGATGCCTGGTGGAGCCATCGAGGTCGACAAGAAGGCCCTGCCGAAGGAGGGGCTGCTGCCGTACGTGCTCGAGAAGCTGCAGCAGAACCCGGACAAGCCGGTGATCCTCCGGACCGATCCGGACGCCAGCTACGGCGACATGATCAGCATCTTCGACGTGCTTCGCCGGGCTCCCGAGGAGTGGACCGACGACCTCGGCAACGCCATGTACAAAGATGTCAACGGAAACCCGTTGACCGAGATCAAGACCATCTCGATTCCGACCCAAAGGGAGATCGAGAACATCTGGAACCTCTTGGGAATGGGGTGAGGAGGACGACATGACCGAGACGCCCAAAACACCAGCATCCACCGCGCCTGACCCCAAGATGAAGCCGACCACCATCGAGATCATCGCGCAGGAAGAGCTGCAGGACAAGAAGCTCACCCGCATCGCCATCGTCGTCGCGGTCGTCCTGCACGTCTTTATCTTCGCGTTCCACTGGCCGACCTTCGCCGGCGGCCTCAAGGACGCGACCGAGAAAAAGACCAAGATCTACGTCGTCAAGCAGGTCAAGTTCAAACAGCCTCCCAAGCAGGAACTCCAGCAGATTCCGAAACCCAAGAGCAAGAAGGTTCCGATCCCGGATCCGACACCCGACGAGCCGGAGCCCATTCGCGATGACGAGCCCGACGAGGACATCGATTTCATCCCCGATGACAACCTGGTGCTCGGAATCCCGGACGCGCCACCGCCACCAGAGCCTGAGGGGCCGGTGCGCTTCGTCGTCGGCGGCAACATCACCGAGCCCGAGAAGCTGAGCGGACCGAACCCGGTCTATCCCGAAGCGGCGCGCCGCGCCCGAATCCAGGGTGTCGTCGTCCTCGAGTGCACCATCGGCAAGGACGGCAACGTCCAGGACGTCAAGGTGCTCCGACCATTGCCGCTCGGTCTCACCGAGGCCGCGGACGACGCCGTTCGGAAGTGGAAGTTCAAGCCGTCGACCCTCAATGGGAAACCGGTGGAGGTGCTGTACATCCTGACTGTACGGTTCAACCTGCAGTAGGAGCGCGGACGGACGGTCCATGGCATTGCAAGGGTCTCTTTCCGAGCTCTCTCTACCAGACGTGATCCAAATGGTGAGCGTCTCGGGAAAGACCGGGGTGTTTTCGGTCACCCGCCACGGCGAGGTCGGCAAGATCTACCTCCGTGACGGCCAGATCGTCGATGCGGCGGTCAACGCACTCCGTGGTGACAACGCGGTCTACGAGATGGCGATCTGGTCCGAGGGCGAGTTCACCTTCAACCCCGGCGAAGAGCCCGAAGCGGTGACGATTCACCTTTCCAATGCCAACCTGATGATGGAGGCCGCCCGGCGGCTCGACGAGTGGCGCGTGTTGTCGCGGAAGATTCCCTCCCTCGATCTCGTTCCCTTCTTCAAGTCGCGGGACCAGAGCGATCAGGTCACCTTGAGTCCACACGAGTGGATTCTCGTGACCCGGATCGATGACGAGCACACCATCGAGGAGATCGGCGAACAGCTGCATTGGTCGGCCTTCGACGTCTCGAAACTTCTCTTTGGAATGATCACCTCCGGTCTCGTCGCCCTGCGGTCCTCAACCGAGGATTCCCAATCAAGATCGACGCATCAGGGTCCGAGTCCGGTCACCTTGATCGGTCTCGCCAACCGGATCATGTCGGTCGCCCTCAACGTGGTCGGTGACAGCGGGAAACACACAATCGACAAGCAGTACGCCGGCGCTCGGACCCTCATCGAGCAGGGCGCCGGTTTTGATGCGATCAGAACGATGGTCGAACAGCACAGTGACGCGATCTCCCTGCTCAAGGGGGCCGATGTCGCCGCCATGTTCGACGAACAGGTCCGACCACTACTCGGGGACGCCGGACGCGTCCCGGCGCGTTGACGTTACATCAGGGAGGCACGAACTCATGAAATCGACATTCACCCGCTGGACGACCGGCGTTGCGCTCATCATCGCGATCGGCACGGTCGCCCCGGTCTCGGCCGACTACGCCGCGGGAATCGCTGCTTTCAAGGCAAAGGACTACGCCAAGGCCGCGCAAGAGTTTGAAGCGGTCATCGAGAGTCAGCCCAACGAGCCGGCGACCCATTACATGCTCGGGCTGAGCCGCCGAGCCCAGGGCAATGTCTCGGCTGCATTGGGCAGTTTCCGCAAAGCCGTCGAGCTCGATTCCGCCTCCGAAGCGCCAAACCCGATGTACCCCATCACCCTAGGCCAGACCCTCAATCAGGCCAAGCAGTACAACGACGCCTACACGACGTTGAAGGCCTTGAGCTTCAGCAAGCTGCCTGCGAACTATCGATCGAACTACGCGCTGCTCTTTGCCAAGGCCGCCACCGAAACCAACCGCGGCAGCGAGGCGATCAGCGTTCTCGACGCCCAGGTCAAGGCCGACTCATCCAACGCCGACCTCTACCAGGCTCTCGGCGTCGCTCAGGATGAAGCCGGCAACGACAAAGCCGCCTTTGCGGCATTCAAACGGGCCTACGAGCTCGATCCGAAAAACGACACCTGCGGCCGCTATGCGGTTCGCGCCGCCACCTCCGCCGCTCGACGGACCGGATCATCGACGGAGAAATCCAAGTACTACAACGACGCCGCCACCATCGCGGAGTCGCTCGCCAAGGCGAAGCCGGACTTCGAGCACAACCTCCTCGCGGGTGAGTCCTGGCTCGGCGCGCAGCAGTACTCGAAGGCGCTCGCCTGGTTCGAAAAGGCCAAGGCCCAGAAGTCGAGCAACGCCCTGGTGTACTACTACATCGGTCAGTGCTACACCTCGCTCAGTCAATACAGCAAAGCGCTGTCCTCATTGCAGCAGGCTCTGACCCAGGCCAGCGGCAACGCCGATCTGCGCAAGAAGATCTACAACCAGATGGGCTATGTGCACGAGAAGAACCGTGACTTCGCGAAAGCCAAGCAGGCCTATACCGAGGCCGGCAACAGCAGTCAGGCCGGCGCGATGGACGAGAAGATCACCGCCCAGGGCGAGAATGAGAAGTTCGCCGCCGAATGCCGCGAGTTCAAGACCAAGATCGACGCCCTCGCGATGCAGGCCGAAGAGTTCGAGAAGCTCGGCGACATGGAGAGCGCCCGGCAGATGCGCGAGCAACTCACGGTGCTCCAGAAACAGTACTCCGAAACCTGTAAATAGACCCGAATTGAACTGGCAAAAACGCGGCCCCTCGGCCGCGTTTTCATTTGATTGGCGTCTCAGCTTTCCTCGCTCGAGGCGTGACGCTCGAGGGTGATCCACGCAGCGATCATCGGCAGACCGACGGCGCCGAGAACCTGGCTCGCCAGGACCACCAAGGAGGCGCCGCGAGCCGCGAGACCGAGCGGCGCCGCGAGCTCCGCCATCCAACCGACCGCCGCGACCGTGAGAACCACCGAGATCACCGCAGCGAGCAGAGCGGGGACCAGCACCGCCACGAGAAACGGCCCCCTGACGGTGGCCTCGGTGGCGCCCATGAGCCGCATGATGGCGATCTCTTCCGCGTTGCGATGGAGTTCAAGATGGACCCACACCGCCGCGAGCAGCAGCGCTCCTGCGATCAGGGAACCCGCAACCAGCAGAAGAACGAGGGCGAACCGCCTCGCAACCTGGCCCACGACCCGATTCACCGATGCAGTCGGGCCGACGGCGAGCACCGCGGGGGTTTCCTTGAGCTCGAGCACGCTCTCCGGATCGCGGGTCGTGATCTCGACCATCAGGGGCAGCATCTGTGGGCCTTCGCGCTGCAGAACCTCCTCGAGGTACGGAAACCAGGACGCGAGGCGTTTGGCCAGCTCCTCCGGTGCGACCTCGACGAGCTCCCAGTCCGGATGAGAACGACTTTCCTCGAGGATCCAGCTCTTTCGTTGGCCCTCATCCAGGCGGGGGTGCAGCAGGACCGCAACGACGCTCTCGCGGTCACTGAGATCGATGACCGGCTCGAGCCACTGACGCAGGCTCACCGTCACCCCGGCGAGACTGATCGGGATCGCCAATGCCAGGGCGAGAACCGGAGAGATCATGCCGCGGCTGCGCAGGATGAGCCAGCCCTCGGCAAGGGCATGACGGATCATGGCGGCCACATCCCGTCATAATCGATTTCGCCCCGGCGGAGGACCAGGGTTCGTGCTGGCAGGGACTCGAGCAGCGCATGGTCATGGGTCGCGAGAACCACCGTGGCGCCCTGGTAGTTGATGTCGCACAACAGAGAGAGAAGCTCCGATGCGAGATCGGCATCGAGATTCCCGGTCGGCTCATCGGCGAGGATCAGACGCGGCTGATAGACCAGTGCCCTCGCGATGGCGACGCGCTGTTGCTCGCCGCCGGAGAGGGACTCCGGCAACGCCGACTGGCGGTGGTGGAGACCGAGACGCTTGAGGACCTGGTAGGCGCGGCGATGGGCCTCGCGCTGCGGAATTCCGTGAAACCGCAGGACAAACGTGACGTTTTCGAGAACGGTCTTTCGTCGCAGCAGTTTGAAGTCCTGGAAGATGACCCCGATCTTCCGCCGAAGTTGCGGCAGCTCGGACCGCGGGAGCGTGTCGACCCGACTTCCCGCCACCCAGATCTCGCCATCGGTGGGTCGCTCCGCGGCGTAGAGCAGACGCAGGAGCGTCGTCTTTCCGGCGCCGGACGGGCCGGTGAGAAAGACCATTTCACCATCATCGACCGAGAGATCGACTCCGCGGAGAATCGGCCGCCGATCATAGTCCTTGGTGACGCCGCGGATCCGGATCACGTTACGGTCGGTGGAATCACGCTGCCTCCGGGGCCCGCATTGTACCATTGGGGAGGGGACCGACACCGTGACAGAATCTCACCCGACAGGCGTCTGGCGCGAGCGGCTCGTGGGTCGCGATCGGGTCCTCGAGCGCCGCGACGGCGATGTCGTCCTGACCTTCGCCCTCGGACCGGCGACGGGCGCGTCCAAGGAGTTGTCGCGTCTGGAAGCCATCCTGGACGACCGGGTTCGGCGGCTCCGGAGCTGCGATCAGATCCATGGCCGAACGGTTCACGAGGTTCCCGCCGGTGGCGACGAGGTGATGGAACTCGGTCCGGGCGACGGCCTGGTGACAACCGTCCCCGGCACCGGGTTGCTGGTCTGGACCGCCGACTGCGTACCGGTCTTGCTCGCCGGCGACGGAATCGTCGCCGCGGTCCATTCGGGCTGGCGCGGCTGCGCCGCCGATATTGTCGGCGCGGCCGTGGCGCGGTTGGCCCGCCACGACACCCCTCCCGAGAGAATCCGCGCCGCCCTCGGTCCCGCGGTCTGTGGCGCGTGCTACGAAGTCGGACCCGAGGTACCCGACGCCCTGAGACGGTTCGACCTCGACGAATCACGTTGGCTCGTCGGCGCCCACGTCGATCTCCGCGGTTTTCTCGCCGCCCGTCTCGAAGCCCTCGGCGTCCCGGCCGACAACATCGAGACCGTCGGCCCCTGCACCGTCGAGGCACCCGACCTCGCCTCCTACCGCCGCGACGGCGCCGCCGCCGGCCGCCAGTGGGCGATGATCGTTCTGAATCGCTGAACAAGTTGACGCCAGAGTTCAACCGCAAAGGCACAGAGACACAGAGGGCATCCTTCGGTGCTCGAACGCGCTTTAGAACTTCGGCTCAACGATCGCCGGGTCGTGTGTGTTAAGGACCGCACGTCCGATCGAGGCCAATCCCACTGTCCCTCAAAACAACGCGGGAAAGCGCGTGCGGCGGCGCGTGCCTGGCTCTCTTTTCGTCCGACGAAAAGGTGCCTGGCATCCGCTCGGGTACACCGTTGAAGGAATCATGTTCGGAAAAACGCTCCGAGAAACGTGATGCCGAACCCGATGCTCTCATCGCTGTTGCCCGAGAGCGCCCCCTCAAACGATATTTGGGCCCTGGCCCGCACATCTCATCAGCGGGGCGCTCGAGCCTGATGCCGGCCCTTGAGCTGGCCGCAGGCGGCGTCGACATCGAGCCCCTTGGACCAGCGCACGGTGACCGTGAGCCCGGCATCCCGCAGGGTGATCGCGAAGCGATTGACGGTGTCATCATCGGGACGGCGGTGCTCGGGAAAATGCTCGGGATCCTCGTTGAGCGGGATGACGTTGACCTTGCAGGGGATACCGCGAATCAGCCGAACGAGGGTCTCGGCATCGGCAACACCGTCGTTGAAATCGCGGATGAGAACATACTCGAAGGTGATGCGTCGGCCGTGCTCGAGGGGAAAGGCCCGGAGTTCGGTCATGAGTTCCGGCAGCGGGTAGCGCCGCGCGATGGGCATCAGCAGTTCCCGCCGTTTTTGATCCGGAGCATTGAGCGAAACCGCGAGCTTGGGTCGCCGGGGCAGTCCGGCCAGCCACCTGATCCCGGGCAGGATCCCCGACGTCGAAACCGTGATCCGCTTGGGGCTCACCCTTTCGTACAGGGTTTCCAGGGCGGGGCCGAGATGCCCGGTATTCAGCAGCGGTTCACCCATCCCCATGAACACGATGTTGATTCGGTCCACAGGTTCGTCGAGCTGCCGGAGCATCACCCGGTACTGCCCGACGATCTCGTCCGGGGTGAGATTGCGTCCGGCGCCGAACGCCCCGGTGACGCAGAAGGTACATCCCACCGCGCAGCCGGCCTGGGACGAGAGGCACATGGTGAGCTTGCCGTCCTCGGGCATGGAGACACCCTCGATGGTGATGCCGTCCGAGAGCCCGAAGAGCCACTTGACCGAGCCGTCGCCACTCGCGCTCCGGTCGAGAATCTCGGGGTCGGCAATGAGAAAGTGCGACCCGAGCTCGGCGCGCAGTTCTTTGGTCAGATTGGTCATCTCGGAGAAACAGCCGGCGTTTCGGTCGATGATCCACTGGGCGACCTGACGGGCGCGGTACGGCCGATCCACATGCCCGTCGAGGAGGGAGGCGATCTCGCCCGGCGTCCTGCCGACGAGATTCACGCGTGAATCAGGGAGCCCAGCGGTTTTCGTCGATCCCTCGTTGTCCACCATTCCTCCCACGAACGACAAGGCTACACCATTCGGCGACGAGGTGGTCGGAACCTCCCCTCGGGCGCCGACCATTGCCCACCGGCACCGCGTGGTGTAGCGTCCATGACGAAGACCATGATGTCGACGACGGCTTTCAGCCCGCTCGAGCTCGCGAATTGGCGCCGGAGAGACGCCCTCACCGGCGACGCCTCGCCGCGTCGCTACAGCCGGTTGTGGGCAGCCGATGACCGTACCGCGATCCTCGTCGAGTACCCGACAGCCATCCGCAGCCGCCTCGCCGATGACCTTGATGTCCTCGGGTGGTGCCGGCGGCGCGGATTGAACGTCCCCGAGGTTCTCGGGTGCGATCTCCCGACGGGTGTCGCGGTGCTTTCGGATCTCGGCAGCCATGACGCCGAAGCCGCCCTCGAGGCCGCGGCGCCGGATGACCGTTGCCGACTCGTCGAGAAGATGCTCCCGCCCCTCGAAATCCTGGCCGGGTGCGCCGTCGACGACCTCCCGCCCTGGAATCCTCCCCTCGATCGACTTCGTTTGCGCTGGGAGCTCGCAGGATTCGAGCTGTGGTTTGTCCGTCACCACAAATCAGAGCCCCCTTCGGCGGCCCTGGGTCAATGGCTCGACGAGCTCGCGGCCGAGGTCGGGAGCCATCCACGTCGGGTGTGCCACCGCGACTACCACCTCAACAACCTCCTCATCGCCGAAGACGGCTCGGTGGGCGTCATCGACATCCAGGACATTCTCGTCGGGCCCGATACCTACGACGCGGTATCGCTGACCTTCGAGCGCGCCGCGACCCGGCTGCTCTCCGCGGTGCAACGGCAGGGGATTCTCGGACGTTGGGCCCGGCACACCTTGGCCGAGCCCGGATGGCGGGAAAGGGCGGTCTCGGTGCGGATCCAGCGGGGTCTCAAGGTGCTCGGGACCTTCGCCCGGTTGACCGTTGCGGGTCGAACCGAGTATCGCCGGTGGATGAGCGATCTCGCGCGAGAACTCATCGATCCCCTCGAGCGCCGCGGTACCGACGACCATATCTTGGCCCTCCTCCGGGACTGAGGAACGGTACGTCTCATGCGCGAGAACCACCCGTCTTGGGTTAGACTGGGCGGGCGGGATGGAGCGCATCCCAAACGGAGGTCTCAATGTTCGGATCACTCGGTGTGCCCGAGTTGTTGATCATTCTCGCGATCGTCATCTTGATTTTCGGCGTCAACAAGCTCCCCCGTCTCGGCAAGGGTCTTGGAGAGGGGATCAAGAACTTCAAAGACTCCATCAAGAGCGGCGGCAACGAGAAGGACGGGGCGGACTCGAACTCGAACAGCAAGAGCGTCGAGCCCAAGTAGGCGATCGCCCCGCCCCGCGAGGACGGACTCGCGGGAAGAGAGTCCTCTTCTTTGTGGTTTCCCCCACGAGCGCGCCGAGAAACGGAGGGACCATGCCACCAGGAGAAGATCGCGTCGACATCATCCGCTCCCGTCTCGAGAGCTCTCTCGATGCGACCCACGTCGAGATCGCGGATGACAGCCCCCTCCACGCCGGCCACCTCGGCGCCCAGAGCGGAGGCGGCCACTTCCGTGTCCTCGTGGTGTCGCCCCGCTTTGATGGTCTTTCGCGCGTCGCGGCTCAGCGCCTCGTCTATGAGGCTCTCGGCGAGCTCATGACCACCGAGATCCACGCCCTGGAGATGCAAACCCTCACCCCCGACCAGTGGGCCGCGAGGCGCAGCTGAGCGGTCAGCCGAGCCTCGGTAGAGATTCGAGATTCGGACACTGAGGTCTGCTGACCCTCGTCACCGTCAGACCGGCGAGACGCCGGTCCTGCAAAGGATCTCGGCCCTTTGTGGTGCTGGCGTCTCGCCGGCACAAAGACCACGAGCCATCAAGTACGGTGGGTTTTTGCCAGAGGCTGGGTCGACAGTTCCATCGCGGTGGATTGTGCGGCTGCGAGTTCCCGAAAATGACCCGCAAGCCGGAACGCAAGATCTGAAACACGGAGGACACGGGGAACCACTGAGTTGCCACGGAGTGATCCAAGAGTGTTTCTTCCTGTTCCGTGGGAGCGGGGGACGCGTCGTGGCCATCGATGGGACGGATATCAATCGAACGCGCCGTGGATTCGCCGTGGTTCTCCGTGCCCTCCGTGTTTCAACTCGAGCTTCCATGTGGCGAGCACCGGAAAAACATCCGGCGATTCACCGGCTCGCCTGCGATGGTTCTGGCAACCGATCCCCTTGCAAGAACCTGCAAGACGACGAGGTGCCGGCCTCACGACGGTGGGCCATCGCAGGCTGGGACGCCTGCGGTTGTGAGGTTTCTCGGGGTTTTGCAGCGCCCGCATTTCCGCGGGCGATGGCCCCATTTGCGTCGATTCCTGCCGCAATCCCGAGTATTCTAAGAGCTAAGGGCACTGCGCGCTACGCGGCTTCGTCCCCCTCCGCCGGGCTGGTGAGGACCCGGCGGACCATCCAGAAAACCGTGCCGAGCCCGACGACCAGAAGGACTGCGAAGAGCAGGAAGTTGCCCCACTGGGGCACCACGGTCGCCTGGAACTGCGAGGTGGCCGGCTCGAGATAGAGCACCCGCACCTGATGCCGAGTGACGGTCATGACCGAGACGGTCAGCGTCAGCGCTGCGAGCGTGCCGGAAACCAGCCCCGGCTTCTCCACCGGGTTCGACACCCGAGCCATCATCAGCAGTAAGCCGATCCCGAGGAAAATCGAGATCGTCAGAGGTCCGAGGATCGCGAGACCGCCGCGCATGACCCCGAGGAGAACCGGTTTCGGTAACACGCCGAGCAGGATGAAGCCGTCCACCATGAGCAGCACGGTTGCCCACAGCGCCCACCGCCAGGCGCTCTTGGCGATGCTCGTGTTGAGCTCGACATCGTCGCCGGCCCGTGCCCGGCGCACCGCCCACCATCCGGCCACCAGCGCCGCAAAAGTGATGGCGGCGAGGACGAAGTGGAGCAAACGCGGCCAGTAGGTCGGGTCGCCGAGGACGCTCAGCGCATTGAGATCGAACTGCAGCCATTTCCCGGGTTGGACGTGGATGAGATGGACCGCCACGTGGGTCATGGCGATGCCGAAGAACATCACCGCCGAAACCCCGAGCCAGGGACCCCTGAACTTCTTGTGGAGATACGCCGCGTAGTAGCCGATCATCAGCAGAACCAAGATGTTGAACCAGATCCAGCCGAGAAGGATGGTTCCGCTGTAGAAGTACTGCTGGTACAGGACCTGGACAAAAAGCAGCGGTGCGACACCGGTCGTGATGGCGAGGGAAATTGCGTAGGTGTTGACCCCCATCAGGCGCGTGGCGAGCACCGTGTTGGGATCGGACAACCGGCCGCCGCCCCGCAGATTGGCGACAAAGGCCATCAGGGTCCCACCCAGGGTGAGGTTCATGAAAATGAGGTGGAGAAAGAAGGTGAAGACGAGGAGAAAGTGAAAGAGCCACGGTGGTCCGGGCATGCCGGCGGCATCGAGGGCCGGAATGAGATCGGTGTTCATCACTCACCTCCGCCGGCGGCGATTGCGGCCGCCGCGCCATCCAGAGACGCCAGATAGAGCGCCAACGCCTCCGCCTCCTCGTCGCTGCCGACAAAGGGCGGCATGTACGGTCGGTCGAGCCCTCGCATGTCAAAGGTCGTATCGGGATCGAAGGCGGCCAACTCGGCGCCCATTTCCTTGAGCTGGATCATGGTCATCGTGATCATCCCCAGGTTGAGCTCTCGGATGAACTCGGGATCCTCACGGATCTCTTCCAGGGTCGGGAGCGTTTTCACCATCTCGTCATACTCGATCTCGCCGTGGCAGGCCGAGCACTGTGCGCGGTAGTGCTTCGCCCCCGATCCCGGCGGATCATCGGCGGTGACGAGTTCCATGTCCGAGACCGTGGGAAGAACCTCGCGGATGCTCTGATAACCGTCGAGGGTGTGGCAGCTCGAACACTGGGCGGCGAAGATGCGCCGACCGAGCGCTTCCGGGGCGGCGTCTCCCGTCGCCACCCAGCCCGAGTGAGCCGCGATGCCTTCGCTGTTGATCTCATCGATCTGGCTCACCAGAAGCCCGTTTGAGAAGAGGTGGCTGTGGATCAGGAATGGCTTGCGGGTACCCTCTCGCAGGCGTTCGTAGCCGCCGAAGAACCCGAACGCGCCGATCATGAGGAGGATCGCGGTGGCCCGGCGGGCAAGCTTGGGAGCGAGCAGCAACGCCAGGCCCGCAACCGCCAACCCCAGGGCCAGCGACCAAAGGGTGAAGGACCGCGTGGCCGCGAGTTCCGCCAGGGTCGGGGCGTCACCGAGGAAGAGCGCCTTGACGGTGTCGGGCAACACCGCCTCCCACCAGCGATAACCGGCATAACTCAGGACCGCACCCCCGAGAAACCACCAGCCGAGGTAGCGGACGAGGTCCTCTCGACGATCAGCCGAGGCCTTGAAGGCCGGCCACAGCATGAAGGCTACCGCCATGAGGATGCAGATTCCGGTGCGCAACACCAACGACGGCCAGTAGGTCGGGTTGAAGAAACCGTCCCAGAAGGCGCGGCTTTCGAGCCACCCTCCAGGGGTGAGCATGAAGGTGATGATGCCGTTGATGATGACCAGCGACAGATAGGCGCCGATGAAGTAGAGCCAGCCGACCAAGAGGTGCGCACCCTTGGAGATCTTGCCCCATGTCGTGTAGTAGACCAGGGCGGCGACGATCTCGACGAAGAAGAAAACCCACTCGATGGCCCATCCCCAGACATAGTTGTGGATGAGGGCCGCGATGGCGCCCGGAGAGATGAGCCCCGCGACGACCCAGATCCCGACCCCGGAGATGGCGCCGAAGACCGTCGAGACCAGAATCAACACCAACGAGGATCGCCGGGCGAGCTCCCGCAACTCGGGGTCCGATCGCTTGACCGCCAGGGTCTCGGTGACGACGATGATCAGACCGCCGCCGATGGCAAAATGGGAAACGATGACGTGGGTGATCGCGACCCAGGCCATCAGCACTCCGCCACCCATGGCCACATTCCAAATCGGATAATCCATGCGTCCTCCTCGTTGGAACAGCGCTCTGGCTCACCGTACCATCGGCCGGCGAGGTTCGCAAATCTCTGAATCTAAAGCATGGATGATTGCTCAACCATCAACTGATAAACAGGAATAGGAGCCCGCTCTGGAGCCATCGCTCACCCGATCACATTCGCGAACCATTCTTGCGAAAGACCTCTTGACACGGCGTCGCATCTCCACTAACGTTGATTGAGACGATGAAAATGAGTCTGGATTAGATTTATGACTTCAAAATTATCTCAGCGCGCCCAGAAACTCTTTATCCAGTACCTGAGGGAGAACAACCTCAAGGTCACCCAGGAGCGTCTTGCTCTTCTGGATGAGATCTTCAACACCAACGAGCACCTCGACGCCGATGATCTGCTCGCTCGGATGAAGGTCAAACAACGCAAGGTCTCGCGTGCGACGGTCTATCGCACCCTCGACCTCCTGGTCCAATGCGGTCTCGTTCGCAAGAGCCGGCTCGGTCGCGAGCACTACTTCTACGAGAAGATGGAGCCCGGCGGCGGCCACCACCACATGGTCTGCACCGCCACCGGCAGAATCATCGAATTCTGGGATTCGGATCTCGATGAGCGGCTGCGCCGGATCTGCCAGGACCACAAGTTCCGCCCGGCCTTTATCTCGATCCAGATCCAGGGCCTCAGCGACGAAGGCCAAAAAGTGGAGCAGGAGACGTCCTTCTTCTGATTCCGGAAAACATCGAGAAAAATCCCCGCGAGTGCTCGCGGGGATTTTTATTGCCTGATCATCGGCGGTGAGTTCAAGGGCGGAGAAGGGTCAACCTCGCGAACTTGCGTTTCCCGACCTGGACCAGGACCGGAACCGAGGCGTCCGCATCGAGGGTCGCCTGGATGTCTCGCACCGGTTCGCCCTCGATCTTGACTCCGCCCTGGGTGATGAGTCGCCTGGCTTCCGAGTTGGACGGCGCCAGCTCGGCCATGACGAGAACCTTGGCCAAGAGAACCCGGTCGGAGTCCGCCTCGAGCGTAACGTCGGGTATATCCTGGGGCAGGTCTCGGGCCGAGAACACCCGCTCGAACTCGTGCTGCGCTTCGACGGCGTCGTCGGCCGAATGGAACTCGGCGACAATGGCGCTCGCGAGTCGTTTCTTGGCATCCATTGGGTGGAGTTTTCCGCCGGCCACCCGCTCACGATCGGCATCGATCTCGGCCTGGGAGCGATCCGAAAGGAGCAACCAGTACTTCCACATGAGCTCGTCCGAGATCGACATGAGCTTGCCGAACATCTCGAAGGGCGGATCCTCGACCGCGACATAATTGCCGAGGGACTTGGACATCTTCTCGACCCCGTCGAGGCCCTCGAGCAGCGGCAGGGTCATGACGATCTGCGGTTCCTGGCCGTGTTCGCGCATGAGGTGGCGGCCGACCAAGAGGTTGAAGAGCTGATCGGTCCCGCCGAGTTCGACATCGACCTCGAGAGCCACCGAATCATAGGCTTGAGCCAACGGGTAGAGAAACTCGTGCAGTGAAATCGGCTGCTGTGACTCGTATCGCTTTTTAAAGTCGTCGCGCTCGAGCATCTGTGCCACGGTGACCTTGGCGGCGAGTCGAATCCACCCCGTCGAACCCAGCTTGCCGAGCCATCTCGAGTTGAAGTCGATGACGGTCGCCTCGGGATCCAGGAGCTTGAAGATCTGCCGTTTGTAGGTGGCGGCGTTGGCCTTGATCTCTTCCTCGGTCAGCTGCGGCCGCGTTGTCTTCTTGCCCGTGGGGTCGCCGATGAGACCGGTGAAATCACCGATGAGGAAGACAACCCGATGCCCGAGTTGCTGGAAGTGACGCATCTTGCGGATGACCACGGTGTGGCCGAGGTGAAGATCCGGCGCCGACGGGTCGAAACCGACCTTGATGGTCATGGGCTTGCCGGTGGCGAGGGATTTTTCGAGCTTGGCTCTGAGCTCAGCTTCCGGCACCACGTCGACACAACCCTTTGTCAGGTAGGCCAACTGTTCATCGATCTTCGACTTCATGCACCCTCCAGCCCGTCCTTCGGGCGAACAATACTAGTCCCTGAGGTGAGCGATTCTCGGCGGCGATCTGCACCAATCTCTTGCGCTCTGGACGTTTGCAAAAATACTCGACATACCAACGGGTATGCCTCCGTTGTTTGCAAACGTCAGAGCATCAAGATCTTGGCACATCTCATCCACCAGAATCGCTCACCTTAGGTACTCGAATCAACGTTTCTGCAGCTCGGTGATGGGCAGGGCGCCGGCGCCGGTTGTCTCGAGGGTGGAGAAGTCGGAGAAACTCTTCAGGATGAGGTTGATCATTTCCACATCCACGGTCAGGACCTCGAGTTCGAACTCCGCCGGTTGGCGCCACCTCGAGGCCCCCGCCGCGGTGGCCGCACAAAGTCGGGCATGGCCGGCGACACCGCTCATCTCGGCGCTGGCGGCCGCCGCCACCCGCCGCTTGACCGGGGCGAGCTCCACTTCGCCGGCGCCGGCGGCGAGGGCCGACCACTTTTTGACCACGGCCCGCTCGACTCCATCCACGGTATCGTTCGCCGCAACCTCGACGAGCAGCAGCGACCGTCCCGGCACATACGGACGAAGCACCCTGACCCGGCTGTCGGGCCACAGGGCGCCGGCGCGGGTTTCGAGGAGTTCTCGCAGCACCATGGAATGGGCCTCGTTGCCGCCAAACTCGGTCTCGAGGGCCACCACGAGGACCGACTCGTCTCCGGCGGCGGCGACCCTCGTGCGCGGGACCACGGGCACGCTCTGGACATCCGTCGCACCGCCGGCGCTCGCTTCAACCGCCCAGAACTTGCCCAGGGCCTCGGCCGCCGCCTCGGCATCGGTCGCAACCACGCCTAGGGCCAGGTTGCCGGCACGAAGGAGGGCCGCCGGAGAGACCTCTTCGGCCTCCGTCACACCAAGCAGTCCGGCCATGAGATCGAGGGCCCGCCGCCGTGCATCATCGCCGGAGGTGGTCACGGGCGAGCGATCCGATGCCACTTCGAGATAGGCGCTGGTGAGCTGCTCCAAGAGTTCGCCGAATCCATCGGCCGGTCCGGCCACCTCGATCAGGGGCGGATCTGTTCGCACCCGGACAAAACCCGGCCGACTCTCGGCCGCACGCAGCTCCCGCGCCAGCCGAGCGAGGACCATCGCTGTGACCTCGCCATCGAGATCCGGAACCATCACCGGTCGCAGCACAACCACCGACAGCGGAGCGCCGGCCCGTTCGAGGATGGCTGCGGCCAGGTCGTTCTCGAGTTGGTAAAGTTGCGGCGCAACCGCGAATCGCGGATTGAAGACCCGGGGCGGCAAGATCAACTGGGCGCGTCCCGGGTGGGTGGGCAACCACTCGGCGGCGGCTTCGCGGACACTCTGGATGGTGACGGCCTGAATTCCGAAAACGAGCTCTCGAACCGCCTCCTCACCACCGGAGAGCCATCGATCCAAGACCTTCACAGCGGCATCCGGATGTTCCTCGAGTGACGCGTACCGACGCACCTGGAGACGGCGACGCGCCTCGGCCACATCATCGGCCTGGAGGTTTGGATCCGATGCGATCCGCGCCAACTGGAGCCGCAGATCACTGACCGTGATCTCGGCAACTTCCGCATCGACACGACCATCGAGAATCCCGAGATCGTCCTCCACCCGACTCTGGAGGATCGGGATCGCGTCAGACAGGAGGTGTGGTACGAGATCCCAGAGCACCTCCACCGAGCTCCGCCGCGAATCGCCGGGCGGTGGCAGCAGGATTTCGAACCTGAGCAGCGCCTCAGTCCCGGGAGCGCCGAGCCTGCGATCGAGACCGCCCTCCACCAGGACCAACGGGGAGGGCGCGACCACCGGCGCCGCGGGACGGTCGCCGAGGACCCGTTCGAGAAGCGACGAAAGTTCGTCCGCCGACGCCCCGCCGACCGCGACGATCACCGGGGGCACCGGTGTCGGCTCACCCTCGGTCCCGGCGGCCCCGAACGCGGCTTCGACATCCGCCGTCATGGTGAGCCGGCCAACGGTGAGCCGACCGACCACCGCCTCCCGCTCGTCGGAGACCTCGGGCCACGCCAGGGTGGTTGCATCGGCCAGGGGTTGGTTGACCAGTACGAGCTCGGTTCCTCCGGGAAGCCGCTCGACCAACAGAGCCTGGGCCCGGACTTCTCGGGTCAGAACCGCGGTCGCGATCAGAGCAATCGCAGCGCTGAGAACACCTTTGAGCAGAGTGGTTTGGACTCTCATATCCGGCGGCATGGTAGCATGCCGCCGGTGATTCGACGGCCCGACCCCCTCGCGCCCACGAGCCTGCTGGCAAGTTGGCTGGCCGGACTCATCGCTCTCCCTCTCGCTCTTTTTGCCTCTGCCGGCGGCCAGGGCTTCGGGGCGCTGTTGGCGAAGGCCGGGTGGATCGGCCTCAGCGTGCCGTGGGACCGTCAGGCCTGGGCGCTGGTCAATCAGCCGGCCCTCAACTTCGCCTCCCTTCCGTCGGCTTCCGGTTACTGGCTCGGCTCGTGGATTGCATCGCTCGGGATCGCGGCCCTGGCCATTCCGTTGTCGCTTCGACTCAAGAGCCTCGCAACGCAGCTTTTTGTCGTCCAGTGGGCCTGGATGGCGGCGGTGATCGGCGCATCATGGCAACCGGCTCTCGACCCCCAGCTGAGCCACCTCGCTCGCTGGCTTGTGTTTCGCGACCTTCCCGTCGAGCTTCGGTGGGTGAATCCAGCCCTGGTCGCGGCAGTGGTCGTACCCATCGCCCTTCGACTCATCGCCATCGCACGGATCACCCGGTATCATCTTCGCCGCGGCCGCCGCTTGCTGCTCGTCGCCGTCCACCTCGGGCCGATTCCCGTGGCGTGGGCGGTCGCCACGACCAGCCTGAGAACCGAGTTCCCGCTCGAGGCGAGCATCATGGCGGGGGTGCCGCTCCTTGTCGTACTGACGGTCGCGTGGATCGGCTATCCGGCGCCCTTGACCCACCGAGTGACACCGGTCGCCGCTCGCGCCATCGGTCTCGCCGCCGTGACCGTGGTGCTCGCCTGGGCCGTCTTCTGGATCGCCGGCCGACCACTGCCCGATGACCGCGCCGCCGCTGTTCAATGGGGACGGGCCGGAAGCAGCAACAACATCCGGCCGTGGATGGAGCCGGTCATGGCGCCGTGGCTGCCTCGTTTTGTCGCTCCCACCGATGAGTGATCCCGGCCAAAAAGCCGGCAAATCGGGATGACAGCCGGAGGCCCCTGGGTTATCCTTTCAACGGGTGTCGCCCGGCGGCCCGTCCGACACGAAATCTACCTCGAATGGAGAGCATATGAACCCCAAGGTCGAAAAAGCGCTCAATGACCAGATTCACGCGGAATTCTTCTCCTTTTATCTCTACCTCTCGGTTTCGGCGTACTTCACGAACCTTCACCTCGATGGATTCGCCCACTGGATGCGGATCCAGGCCCAGGAAGAGTCCGGCCACGCCATGAAGCTCTTTGACTTCGTCAACGAGCGTGGCGGAGAGGTGCACCTGCTCCCCATCGATGCTCCGACCCGCGAGTGGGCTTCGCCGTCGGTGGCGGTCGAGACCGTCCTCAACCACGAACGAGCGATCTCCGAACGGATCAACAAACTCGTCAATCTCGCCAACTCAGAGAACGACCACGCCACCGCCGTCATGCTCCACTGGTATGTCAACGAGCAGGTCGAGGAAGAGGCGACCGCCGACACCCTCTTCCATCAGGTCAAGATGGTCGAATCGAACCCGCACGGTCTGCTCATGATCGATCGGGAGCTCGCGGGCCGCCCGGCGCCCGCCGCCATCAACGAAGCGCAATAACCCGAAACCCCGACGTTCAACCGGCCAGAGAGATGAGGTGGGCGACGATGGCGCCCGCCACATCCACCCCGGTGGCCCCTTCAAGACTCGCAAAACCGGGAGTCGGGTTGACTTCGCCGACGAGGAGTCCGTCGCCGGTCGGCAGGAGGTCGACGCCGCAGATTCCCAGACCCGTGCTCCGAGTCGCGGCCAAGGCTATTGCGATGGCTCCGTCATCGGGGGTGAAGGCCGTCGCCACCCCTCCACGGGCGGCGTTGGAACGCCACTCCCAACCGGTGGCCTCGAAGCACGTCGACGCCACAACCCGGGAACCCACCACGAGCAGACGAAAACTCCTGCCCCCGGTTTCGTGGTACTGCTGAACGACGATTTCATCTCCGAGACGCCAAAGCGAGTCCAAGACGGCCTCGAGGTGATCGAGCGTCCGGCACCTGATCACCCCGACTCCCATCCGGGAGCGGCGTTGCTTGACCACCACCGGAAACTCGAGGAGCTCCTTTGCGGCGGCCGCAAGCGCCTCAGGATCGGCGCCGGCCAGGGTCTGAGGCACCGGTATCCCCGATAGGGAAAGGGTCTGCGCCGTCCGCCAGTGATCTCTCCCGAGGCGAATCGCCGCGGGCGGATTCGGAGTTGCCGCACCCCGCCCGGTCATGGTCTCGAGCAGCGCGAGCAGGCTGTCGGGCCGCCAGTTGCCGACCCGCGCCAGGACCACGTCGGGGATCTCCCTGGGCGAAGGATTTCGACGACCGCAGATCCGACCGCTCGTCGTCGCGGTCAGATCGGTGGCATCGACGAGATCCATGGTGACACCCGCACTCGCGGCGGCCTCCATGAGACGTCGGTTACTGGCGGTTTCCGGCCGGGCGCTGAGGACGAGTATTCTCACCCCGCCATGGTACCCGGATTGCCCGGCGACGGTGATGATCCGGGTATAATCACCGGATGATCCGGGGAAATCTGGATCGTCTTCACCTGGGCGATCTCCTGCATTGGCTCGAGCTCGGCGGTCAAACCGGGCGACTCACCCTTTCCGACACGATCGGTGAGCGGAGACTCGATTTTCTCCACGGACGCATTGTCTATGTTTCGTCAACCGTTCCGGAGGAGCGTCTCGCCACCTGGCTCGCCCGGGACGGTTTGCTCCCCGCGGCGTCGGTGCGCCGGTTGCTCTCGACGGCCATGCTGCGTCACGAGCTCTTCACCGATGTGCTCCTTTCCGAGAGGGCCATCACCGAGACCGCCCTCGGGGCCAGTCTGACGGTCCTGGCGGAGCTCATGATGGGCCGGATCCTCGACTCGTCCGAGCTCCGCTTCGAGCTCGACCCGGGTCACCCGATCCGGGATCCATCCGGTCTCTATCTCAGCCTGACGCCGAGCAGACTGCTCCTCGATTCCGCTCGCCGCATGGACGAGTCGAAACAGGTGAGAACCACCGTCCCGTCGCCGGCTCTGCCGCTCGACGAAGAGGCCGTCGAGAGCTTCTTCTGGCACCTCGTGCAGCAGGGGATCCCGAGCGACGACCCCGTTGACGGCGATCAGATCAACGCCCTCCACGACATCATCCGCAACGTCATGGCGAGCCTCGCTCAGTGGTTGGCGTCGAGCACCGGCCTCGTTCCCCAGCCCGCCGATCACGGCGAGATCATGGCCGCCTCCCTCGATACCACGGGTCAGGTTCGGCTCTTCGGTCTCCCCCAGGCGACCTGGAATCTGACGGTTCTCGCCTGCACGATCCGTTGTGCCGACCTGCAGCCTCCTCGGGGAATCGAGGACGTCGACCATTTTGCCGCTTCGCTCGAGCTCTGGCCCGATCTCACCGATGCCAAGAAGTGGCAACGAGGTCGCGCCGGGACGCTCGATCGCCTGACCCGGCGGGTCGCCATTGTCTGGTCCAGGGGCGCCGCCGCGGCCGCCGAGGTGCTCGGGGTCGATCCGGGCGCAGCTCAGCTCGCCGCCCACCTCATCACGGTTCCCACCGATCTCGTCCTGTGGGTGCTGGCCGCGCTCCCGGTCCCGCACCACGGCATCCGCCGGACGCTGTTGCGAGAGCTCCCCCGCCGGATCGGTGCGGGTCTGGGGCATCTCGCCGATTTCCCGGCGGAATTCCGTCGCGTCCTCGAAGGAAAGGTCCCCACCGAGCTCGGGGCCTGCCTCCATGTCAGCCACGGCCTCATTCCCTCCGCCGCAGTCTGGCCGAAAACCATGCCCAACGACGAGTCGGTTCTCGAGTTCGCGACGCCTCAGCAGCTCCAACACGCAGCGACCGCGGCCCGGCGAGCGGTGGAAGGCCTGCCACCGGGCCCGACCGCCGAGGATTGACCATTCAGCTACTGGGCAGGGTCATGGACACCTCGGTGCCCTCGGGTGATCGTCGAGCGACGGAAATCCGACCACCATGGCGCTCGACGACCTGCTTGGCGATGGCGAGACCGAGACCGATTCCCCGAGACTTGCCCCTCATCCCGGGCTCTCCCTGCCAGAACGCCTCGAAGACACGACCGAGATCGGCTTCAGGGATGCCGCCACCGGTGTCGGAGATCTTGAACTCGATCCAGGGTTCGGGTCCACGAAGCACCCGGCGAACCTCGATCCGAACCTCTCCTCCGGCGCGATTGTGTTCGAGCGCGTTCTTGATGACCGCCCGGAGAGCCGTCGCGACGGCATCGGCGTCGCAGGTGATGGCCTCGAGGTTGCCGGGGCGCAGCACCTTGATCTCGACTTCGAGCTGTTTGGCGAGGTCCTTGAGCGGCGCGACCGCACGACGGAGAACTTCCGGCAGCGACGCAACATGGTATTTCGTTGCACCGGGACCGGTCGCGAGGAGGGTGGCGTGGCCGACGCTGTCCATGATTTCTGCGAGGGAGTCGGCCTGTTTTCGGATGATGCCGAGGAACCGCGCGGTCTTCTCGGGCGGCGCCCCGCTGAGGCTGTCGAGGGCGCCCGCGGCCGTAACCAGCGCTGACACCGGGGGCTTGAGCTGCGCGGCCATCCGAGAGATGAGTTCGTTCTTGATTCCATCGAGACGGCCGAGCTCGTCGTTGAGGCGGCGGACTTCGTCGAGGGTGGTCTTGAGCTCGTCGGTCCGTTGATCGACGGCGCTTTCGAGCCCGGTGTTCGAGTCCTGGAGCTGGCGAAAGGCGAGAGCGTTGGAGTAACCCATGGCGGCGGTGGCGCCGAGGATGCTCGCGAGCTCGAGTTCGTCCTCATCCAGGGACGCGCGATCGTGTCCGCCATAGACGGCGAGCAGGCCCAGGAGCCTGTCGTGAGCGATCAACGGTACCGCGATGGCGGAGGCGAAGCCCGCCTTTTCCACCGCCATCTGGACCGAACCGGCGGTCGCTCCTTCGAGATCATTGGCGATGAGGACCGGTTCGCCGGTCGAAGCCACCGCCCCCGCCACGGTGGTCGTCCCGACCACCGACGCGAGAAGGGGATCGTGCTCGAGGCCGTGGACGACCGCTTCTCTCAGTTGTCCCGCCACCGGCACGATCAACACCGCGGCAGCCTGTACTTCGAGACGAGACACCGCGGTCTTGAGGAGCAAGCGAAGGACATCCGCCGGATCCTGTTGGTGGGCAATGGTGCGGCCGAAATCGACGATGGCCCTGGTGACGAGCGCTTTGCGTTCGAGTTGCCGGCTCGCGATCTCGAGTTGTGAGCTCAGGTTCGTCATGGCCAGGTTGGCGCGAACTGCCTCTTTGACCAGGGTTTCCTGGGGCAACGGCCCGGTTTCGTCGGGGGGATGTTCGGGCGCCGTGACCTCGATGTCACTGGCGTCCGCCGGCGGCCTCGATGCGGTGACGAAGGGTTCCAGGGCGGCCCGCGTCTGCTGCTTGAGCCGCTCGATCGCATGGCCCGTGGTGTCGATACCGAGACGATCCGCCAATGACACCAGGGTGTGCTCGGTGATGGCTGCAAATGCCTCCATCACACCGTCTCCGGTGATGGCGACGGTGGGGAACGACGGCAGCCCACTTTCGTTGAGGGTGTGCTCGAGCTCATCGACGGGTATCAGGTTCGCCAGATCCCTCTTGTTGTACTGCAGCACAATCGGCAGACTCGTGGGGTCGATCCCGTTCGCCTCGAGATTCTCCTTGAGGTTCGCAAACGACTGGACATTGGCCTCGTGCTGGTCCCGTTGCGAGTCGGCGACAAAGACCACACCGTCGGCGCCCGCGAGGACCGTCCGCCTCGTGGCGTTGTACTGGACCTGGCCGGGTACGGTGTAGAGCTGGATCGCCAGCCGGTAGCCGCGGATCCGACCCAGATTGAGCGAAAGAAGGTCAAAAAAGAGGGTGCGGTCGGAGGCCGTGTTGAGCGAGTAGAGCCGGCTTCGACGCTGGGGGTCCGAGATCCGGTGGACATGTTGGAGACATGTCGTCTTGCCACCCAGCGCCGGTCCGTAGTACACGATCTTGACCTTGATCTGTCGGTACTGGTTTTCGAATTGGACCATCAGCCCTCCGGCCGACCAACGGTGCCCGTGGAGCTGACTGGGTCAGCTGCGGGTGCCGCTCGATTGGGTGTCATCATCGCGATTGGTCGACCCGATTCACCACCGTGGTCGATCCATTGGCTATTGTAGCCTGCGCGGCCATCGTCTCACCCATCCGGGGCGTTCTTCAGCGAGAGCGGACTGGGGCGGAACCCTGAACGATCTCACGCGGTCCTCCGCGAGAGACGGCGATGGCGGGGCTCGGACGGCGATGGCCCTTGCCTCCCCCGGTCTTGGCCGAGGCAAAACCAATGGTGGATGGCTGTGCCAGCTGGAAGCTGGCGTCACCCGTCGTCTCATCGACCACCGATGAATATCCGAAAACCAGCGCGTCATCCGGACCATCCGCGAGCCAGAAGACGAGAGAGCCGCCCTCGAGCGGTGTCGGCAGCCGTCTCTGGGTATGACCGAAGGGCGGCACATCCATGGTCAGGCTCTCGAGGATGGCTCCGTCGGCGTCTTGAACATCCACCACGACCGATGTCCAATCCGAGCTCCACGAGGCGATCCCGACGTTGGTTCTGAAGTTGAGACCATCGTTGAGGATACCGGCGGCATAGCCGAGGGTATTCCAGTCGATCCCGACCCAGGTGCTCGAACCGGGAATGGTCTGGCCGTACTCACCGCCCGCCCCACCGGGATCAAGGGTGTAGGTGCGGGACGTGACCAGAAAATCGCAATCCTCCTGAGGGTCACAGGCCAGGCTCCAGTCGGCGAAGACGAGAATCGCGCCGGTTCCTTCGACGTCGAAATAGTCCGCTCCGAGAACGTCCCACAGGTTGAACGTCGCCCACGGATCGACGGTGAGATACAGGGTGTCGGCCTGCCGGTTGTCGGTGTCGCTGGGGAGAAACTGAAGGACCACCGGCAGTTCGAACGATTGTGGGTTGTGAACCGACAGATCGGTGTGCCAATCGGTCCCGTTGAGCCCAGGAGTGTTGGCCGAGGCGGGCACCATCCACTGCAGGGAGAGTTGGGCGGCAGCCGGTGCGGCGAAAGCAAAGCCAATACCGAACGCGAGGGTGCAGAAAAGCTTGGTCCGAATCATGACGACCTCCTGTCCCGAAGACCGCAATCTCCGTGCCAACCTCGTGCCCACCTCCACGTGCCGGCACCGCCGTGGCCTGTCCTCGAAGGAGGACGCTTCCTTCGCATTTTCTCTTCCGCTCACGGTTGGCCCTATACTCGGTCCATGCGCATTTCCGGAATTCTCATCCTGGTCGTCGTGATCTCCATGGCGGTGGTCGTCATTCTCCAGAGCCGAGACCTGACGGCCAAACGCGATGCCCTCGCCGTCATCGGCAGCGAGCTCCGCGAAGAAGGGGTGGAGGGTTCGCGCTTCGACCGGAAACGCGCCCTCGAACTCATTGCCGTTTTGGAGGGCCTCGCCGCCGACCCCGACTCGATCCCGAATCACCTCGAGGACCTCAAGACCATCTCGTCGACCGCCGCGAGCTGGTCCGCCGGCGCCGCGTCACCGAGTCCCGAGCTCCACGCTTCGGTCGCCATCCGCACTGCCGCCGGCGAGCTCCGCGGTCACGCGGTCAGGCCATCGCCGACCATCCTGCGAAAGGCCCAATACGAACTCGAAAGGGCTCGTCACGCCCTCACGGTCGCAGCCGGGGGCGAAGGCACAACCGCTCCGAGCGGCCTTGTCACCGAAGGCGTTCAGGACCGGATCAACAACCTCGAGGCGGCCCAGAAGGAAAAGATGCTCGAGATCGAAGAGGAAATCGGTCCCTAGGAGCCTGCACCGCATAGAATCGGCGGCGCCTCCTTCTCAACCGCCGGGTCACAGGGGCGGTCAATCGGGATCGAATTCGAGTTCGAGGCCGTCGAGGATCTCGGCGCCGATGTTGGTGATCCGCACCGGCCCGCAGCCCAGGGTCTGCAGACGACGGGCAACGGCGCCGAGCCAGCGCTGAACCGCGGAGGTTCGCTCGACCTCGACCACCGGCCACAGCCTGACAACCGTGTCCCCATCCCGGGTGGCGATGAGGGCGACCGGATGAAGCGGTCGTCCGAGTTCCACGACCACTCCGTCGGCGAGCAGGGCTTCGCCATCCGACCGCTTCCAGACGTCGCTGGTCTTGATGACGGCTCGGCCCCAGCGAATGACACCGAGATCAAGTTCGGTTGCGGCTCGTTGAAAATCAACAGCTCCACGAAGCACGAGATGGGGCATCAGTTCGCCCGCAACAGGCGGTCGAGAGTTCGCATCGGCCGAGTATAACGCGATGCGTTCGTCGCCGGTTTCCACCCCGGGCGTAGGCCCCAACCGGCATCGCCGAACGGCGAGGGGAACCGCCTTGTCCTGAGGCCTGATGCGGGCTAGGATTGGGCCTGTGCGAGTTGCTGTGAGGGCTGCCCTGAAGGAAATCCTGCTGCCGTCTCTCTGCACGGCGTGTGCCGATGTGCTCGCCGGCGAGGACCGCGGCCTGTGCGGCTCGTGTCGCAGCCGCCTTCATCCCATGTCCGGGCCGTGCTGTCCGCGCTGTGGCGTCCCTGCCGACAGCGACAGTCGATCCTGCCTCGAATGCGTGGTCTCGCCGCCGCCGCAATCCGGCACCGTGCTGTGGGGCGAGTACGACGGGGTCCTTCGACTCGCGATCCTCGCCCTCAAACACCGAGGTCACGATGAGATCGCGCGGCCGCTGGGCCGGCGTCTGGCGGCCCGGATCGCGGTCACGAACTGGTTCGAGGAAATCACCATGATCACCTCGATCCCGTCCCACGACTTTCGTCGTTTTCGCCGCGGATCGAGCGCGGCCCGTCTCATCGGTGGCGAAGTCGCACGAGTGATTGATCGACCCGTCGCCCGCGTTCTGCGCCGCCACGGGCTCGGCCGTCAGGCGGGACGCTCCCGCACCCAGAGAAAGCAGCTCCCTCGGGGGAGCTTCTCATCGAACCGCCGGGTTCGGGGTCACCGCATCCTGCTCATCGACGACGTCTGCACCACCGGAACGACCCTGCGCCGCGCCGCCGACAGTCTGCTTTCGGCCGGGGCCGAAGCCGTTTACTGCGCAACCATCGCTCATGCAACCGATTCCAGGAGAATGTGATGACGTTTTTCGACCAGTTGATCCGACACGGAATGCCCTTTGTGCCGAAACCCATCGTCAGAAAGGTCTCGCAACGCTATGTCGCAGGTGAAGAGGTTTCCGATGCCATGAAAGCCATCCGGGAACTCAACGCCGAGGGGGCCATGGCCACGGTGGACGTTCTCGGAGAGGAGGTCCATGACCAGAGGAAGGCCGAGGAGGCTGTCGTACAGTACCTCGATCTTCTGGCGACCATCGATGGCGAGAAGGTCGACGCCAACGTCTCCATCAAACCGACCATGCTCGGCCTCAAGATCGATACGAAGATGTGTTACGGGAACATCAGAACCATCGTCGAGAGGGCGGCCGAGCTCTCGAACTTCGTCCGCATCGACATGGAGGATCACACCTGCACCGATGCGACCCTCGACATCTACCGCCAGCTCCACGCCGAGGTCGGCCATGTCGGTGTCGTGCTCCAGGCCTATCTTCACCGGACCGTCGAAGACATCAATGATCTGCTGCCGCTCAAACCCAATATTCGACTGTGCAAGGGGATCTACCGCGAGCCGCGCACCATCGCGTGGAAGCAGTATGAGACCGTCCGCGGCAATTTCATCTCGACCATGGAAAAGCTCATTGCCGGCGGCGCCTATGTCGGCATCGCCACTCACGACGCCCACCTGGTCTGGGCCGGGATGACCGCCGTCGACCGCCTCGGGCTCGACCCGTCGAAGTACGAGTTTCAGATGCTCCTCGGTGTCGACCCCGAGCTGCGCCGGATCATCCTCGACCGGGGACACCGGCTGCGGGTCTATGTTCCTTTTGGTCGCGACTGGTATCCCTATTCCATGCGCCGCCTGCGGGAGAACCCTACCGTCGCTCACCACGTGACTCGCGCCATGCTCGGATTGGGGCCACGTTGAGCCCTGTCGGGAATCCGAGTATCCTGAATCCAACCGGCCGCTTGGAGGTCTAAGATGCGCCATTACAACACCGTACCCATCGCCCTCGCGGCAGCTTTCGCCATGGTCATGGGCGTCGGAGCCGCCATCGCGGGGCCCCAGGCCCGTATCGGGGGCTTTGTCCTCAGGACCGATGGCGGACCCATTGCCGGTGCCACCATCACGATCACCTGCGAAGCTCTCCCAAAGTTCGAAAAGGTCCTCGAGACCGACAAAGACGGGTCGTTCAAGGTCCTCATCCTCGATGCCACGAACACCTATCTCTTCACCGTGACCGCTCCGGGGTTCCTCGACTACAAGGAGGACATCAAGGTCCCTGTCGGCACCACCGACAACGAGTTCACCTTCGAATTGTCGACACCGGAGGAACTCTCCACGGCGCGGCAGCAGGAGGTGATGGAACAGGCTGGATACAAGGAGTTCGGTGAGGCGCAAGATCTCTTCGCGGCGGGCAGGACGGCCGAGGCCCGCGCCCGGCTCGAAGACGCCGTCACGGCGATGCCCGATCTGATCGAGGCGCTCGAGATGATGGCTGGGATCGACTTCGACTCCGGCGACGCCACCCTCGCTCTCGCGACCGCGCAGCGCTGTCTCGAAGAAGATGACGAGTCCCTGAAATGCCTTGCGGTCGCATCCAACGCCGCCGGCATCGTCGGCGACAGCGAGGCTCAAGCCGCATATCTCGCACGGTATCAGGGGCTCAATCCCGACGACCCGGCGACCCTCTTCAACCAGGCTGCCGGTTTTCTCAACAAGATGGATGACGAGTCCGCACGTCCCTACCTCGAGCAGTGTCTCGCGGCCGATCCAGAGTTCGCGAACTGTCTCTTCGAATATGGCATGGTGCTGTTGCGCGCCGGTGATCTCGAGGGGGCCAAGGCCCAGTTCGAGAAATACCTGGTCGTTGCACCGGACGGACCGGATGCGGCCACCGCAGCCGAGACGATCAAGTACCTCTGACGGCCGCGGGCCATGGTCATGTCAACTCTCGTGATCGGGGTTGCCGGCGGCACCGGGTCCGGGAAGACCACGGTCGCAGATGAAATCGTCCGCCGCATCGGCTCCGACGGGATCGTCTCGGTTCATCAAGACCGCTACTATCGGGATCTCTCTCACATCGACGCCCACCGCCGCGCCCGGCACAATTTCGACCACCCCGACGCCATCGAGGAGGAACTGCTGGTCTCCCACCTCGGCCTCCTCACCTCCGGTCGGCCGGCCCCTCTACCGGTGTATGATTTCGCCAGCCACATCCGCACCCAAGAGGTCGAGTTGGTCGAGCCGCGACCCGTGGTGCTGCTCGAGGGCATTCTGATACTGGCCGTCGCTGCCATTCGGAACCTCATCGATGTCAAGCTCTTTGTCGATACCGACCCTGATGTCCGACTTATCCGGCGGTTGAGTCGTGATCTCTCCCAACGGGGAAGAACCGTGCAATCGGTGATGGACCAGTGGCGCGAGACCGTCCGTCCGATGCACCTCGAATTCGTCGAGCCGTCCAAGCGTTACGCCGACCTCATCATCCCCGAGGGTGGCTTCAATACCGTCGCGCTGGACCTCGTCATCAGCCGCATCGAACAGGCTGTAGACACGTCGCGGAAGAAGCCGAACCGACGGGGTTAGCCCGCTCTTTTCACCGGGTTTCGTCGCGAGGTCGGCGAGGTGCTGTGCCCAGCTGGGTTTTCGATCCGAGGGGCGCGGAGGCGTACTTGACCGTACGTCGAGCACCCGGAGGTGAGAAAACCCAGCTGGGTGCCGTGCATCGCCGGCCGCAGCAGACAGCTGGTGAGAAGAGCGGGTTAGCGACTCGCCTCGGTGGTCCGGCGACGACGGCGCTGGTGGAGTTCCTCCTCCTTGAACATGAACTTGATGGCGTGCTTGAAGATGAGGAGGTTCGGCGCCTTGTCCCGGTTCAACTTGAGGCAGCTCTTGTCGTACCACTCGATCCAACCGACGAGTTCGGTCCCGTCGGTGAGAACGACCACCATGATCGTTCGACTCTGCATCTGTTTGAGATAGTAGAAACTCTCGGCGTTGGTCTGCTCGGCCGGCACCTGCTTGCGTCTGCCGGTCGTACCTCGCGTCGGAAATCTATCCATCATCTCGGTCATCGATGGACGGATGAGTTTGCGGTCGGACATGTGATCGCTCCTAGCACCCCATGCTGGGCGGGGGGGCGGGCCCGGTTGCATGAAGTCGCGGAATTGTGCATCCAAGGGTAACAAAACCGCGGCACCCTGTCTCCTGGCGGTTTGATGCCGCGAAAACCGGTGAGAAGTCCAGGCTAGTTCCGCGACCGCTTCCCGACATCGGCATACTGATCGACTTCATGTGCCAGACAGCACATCAGACGTCCGCAGAGCCCGGAGATCTTGGTCGGGTTGAGGCTGAGGTGTTGCCGTTTCGCCATCCGAACCGTCACCGAGTGGAATCTGTCCATGAAGGTGGAACAGCACAGGCACCGCCCGCACGGACCGAGGCCGCCGCAGATCCGCGCGCCGTCTCGGACGCCGAGGGGCCGCATCTCCACCCGTCGGCGATATCGGCGACCGAGCTCGCGCAGGACGGGCCGAAAATCGAGTCGTCTCTCGGCGGTGAAGTAGATGACGGCCTTGCGGCCGGTCAAGGGCAACCGGGCCTTGATCCCGCGCATGTCAAGACCGAGCTCTCGGGTCCGGCGGCGAAGAAAACCCTCGATTTCGCGCTCGATGTGATGGGTGTCCTCGCTCCGTTTCTGGTCTTCATCCGATGCGAGTCGAATGACGCGACCAATCGGACCGGGGCGCTTTTTGAATACCGGCAGCGCAAAGAGGCTCACCCGCCCGAGAAACTGCCCGTCCGGTGTTTCCACAATGTAGTGTGAGTCGTGGCGGACTTCGAGCGCGCCGATTCGACAGGGCATCGCGGGGAGGTCGGTATCGATGATCACGGAGACCAGATCCTCGACTCGCGGCGTGACCTGCATATCGGCAAAGGAAGATGTCACGGTGTCGTCCCCTTCTCGGCGAGGTCGTTTTGGATTCCCGCATCGGCGCCGATCACGCCCTCGGCGCCGACTCGGCGCGCCTCGGCCAGGGCTCGGGCGACATCGGGTCGCTCCCCCGCCACGATCTGGGCTGCAAAGTAAGCGGCATTCTTGGCGCCCGCCGAGCCCACGGCAAAGGTCGCCACCGGAATCCCACCGGGCATCTGCACCGTCGAGAGGAGGGCATCGACCCCATCGAGGACACCACCGGGCAAGGGCACGCCCAGCACCGGCCGGATCGTGTGGCCGGCGACGACTCCGGCGAGGTGCGCCGCCATTCCGGCGGCGCAGATAAAGACCCGGCAGCCGTCGGCCTCGGCCTGGCGAACCAGCTCGAGGGTTCGCTCGGGGGTACGATGGGCCGAGGAGACGTTGACCCTCGAGGAGAGTCCGAGATCGTTCAAGATCGCCACGGCGCCCTGGAGGTGCTTCCAGTCACTCGCCGAGCCCATCAACATGAGAACATCGAGGTCAGGCACGTGATCGCTCCCTCATAGCCAGGGTATCGGCTCCGATATCGATTCTGAAATGCGCTCCCCTGATGGCGATGCGCCTGACCCCGCGGTAGGCGAGGTCGACGGCTTCGGCGAGGCTCGCGCCGGTGGCCGTCACCGAGAGAACGCGGCCGCCGGCGGTGAGCAGCCGGTCGCCGTCCCTGCTGGTGCCGGCGTGGAAGACCACGACGCCGGGAAGCGCCTCGGCATCGACGATTCCCGCGATCTCATCGCCGAGGCGAGGGCTGGCGGGATAGTTTTCTGCGGCGATGACGACGCAGGCGGCAACCTCGTCCTTCCATCCCATCGACCCCGGTTCGAGCCGGCCGCGGGCGGCATCGGAGAAGACCGCGGCGAGATCGCCGTTGAATCGGCGGAGCACCGACTGGGTTTCCGGGTCACCGAGACGGCAGTTGAACTCGAGCACTTTGGGTCCGTCGGTGGTGAGCATCAACCCGGCGTAGAGAATGCCGCGATACTCGCGACCCTCGGCCGCCATTCCGGCAATGGTGGGTCGGATGACCGATTCCAGAATTTCCTCGCGGAGCTCGTCATCGAGAGCGAAGGCGGGGGAATGGGAGCCCATCCCGCCGGTATTCGGACCCGAATCGCCGTCACCGACCCTCTTGTAGTCATGTGAGGTCGCAAAGCTCTCGGTCCTCGCTCCATCGCTGATCACCATGAAGGAGACCTCGGGTCCCTCGAGACACTCCTCGACGAGCACCCGATCGGCGGCGGCGCCGAATCGGCGGGTGACAAAAAGCTCATTCAGGGCGGCGTCGAGATCATCCTCGGAATGGACGATCAGAACCCCCTTGCCGGCGGCGAGCCCATCGGCCTTGAGAACCACCGGAAAACCGAAGTTCCGCGCCGCACGCACGGCTTCATCGGCGCTCCGGACGACCTCCGCGGCGGCGGTGGGAATGCCGTGGCGAAGGCAGAACTCCTTGGCAAAGACCTTGCTCGCCTCGAGCTCGGCGGCGGCGGCCAAGGGGCCGAAAAGCAGCAGCCCGCGCCGCGCAAAGACATCACCGATGCCGTCCGCCAACGGCACCTCGGGCCCGACGACGGTGAGATCGACGGCGTTCTCGGCGGCCGCGGCGGCGAGTCCCTCGAGATCCGTCAGATCGAGATCGAGGAGATCGGCATCCCTCGCCATCCCCGGGTTGCCCGGCGCGGCAAAGAGACGATCGACCGATGGCGACTTCGCCATGGCGTGGACGATGGCGTGCTCGCGGGCACCCGACCCGAGAACGAGGACGCGCACGTTCTCAGCCCCGCGCCTGGAGGAGCGTGAGGAATGTCGTCTGGACGATGTCGGCAGCCGAACACCCGCGGCTGAGGTCGTTTGCCGGTTTTGCCAGGCCCTGCATCAAAGGGCCCAGGGCCCGAGCGCCGCCGAGCCGTTCCACCGCCTTGTAGGTGATATTGCCGGCGTTGAGATCGGGAAAGACGAGGACATTGGCGCGACCGGCCACCTTGGACTCGGGCGCCTTCTTGGCGCCGATCCTCGGAATGAGCGCGGCGTCCAACTGAAGATCGCCGTCGTAGGCGAAGGATTCGCCGCGGCGATCGAGCTCGGCCTTTGCTTCCCTGACCTTGTCCACCAGCGGATGCTCGGCTGAACCCATGGTGGAGAACGAGAGCAGCGCGACTCGCGGCTCGCCCCCGACGATGGATCGGAAGGTGTCCGCGGCCGAGACCGCGATCTCCGCCAGCTGAACGGCGTTCGGGTCGGGCATCACGGCGCAGTCGGCAAAGACCAAGACACCGTCGTCGCCCCATTCGGGATCGGGATGGACCATGACAAAGGCCGACGACACCGTCTTGAGACCCGGCGCCGGACCGATGCAGTGCAGCGCCGCCCGAACCGTATCGCTGGTGGTCCGCACCGCGCCGCCGATGGAACCATCGGCGATTCCGGCGCCGACAAGGAGCGAGACGAAATAGAGCGGGTCCGCCACCGCTTCGAGGGCCGCATCCGGGGTGAGGCCTTTGTGGTGGCGCCGCTGGTGCAGGAGATCCGCAAGCTGCTCCCGACGGGGATCGGTCAGGGGATCGATGATCTCGACCCCGGCCGCTTCGAGTGTGTCGTGATCGCGTGTTCGACCCGACCCGGGACACACGATCATGACCCGGCACATCTTCCTCGCGGCGAGATCCGCAGCCGCTTCCATGACTCGGGGGTCGTCGCCTTCGGCAAGGGCGATCGTGCCGCCGACCGCGCGAGCCCGTTGTTCGAGCGTTTCAAGAAAACCCATTGCTGCCTCCGGTCCGATATTGTACCCGAAATCACGATCTCGGCCCTGGGTCCCTCGGTCCGTCGGCGTTCGGGAATGCAATGAAGATAAACACGATTATCTTTATCATGAATCGAACCGAGCGCTATCGTCTCGAGGCCCTCATGGAGCTCGCCCGAAGCTGGCCGGAGGGCCGGTCGACGGCTGAGATCGCCTCGCGTCGGGGGATCCCGTCGGCCTATCTTTCGCGGCTGCTCGCCGAACTCGCCCGGGCCGGTTGGGTGCTCAGCCGACGCGGCCCGAACGGCGGCGTCACCCTGGCCCGGGCGCCCGAGACCATTTCGGTGGGGGCGGTCTACCGCCCCCAGGGCGCGGAAACATCCCTGCCGCCCGCTCTCGACCGGCTGGCGAACAGGATCGCGCGCGCCGTGAATGAAAGCATCTCCACCGTCAGCCTGGCCGATCTCGCCAGCTGGGAACAGAGATCCGCGACACCCGACTATTCAATCTAGATCCGCGTGGTTTCAACCAAAGGAGCGCCCATGAAGATCGCAACAGATGTCACCTCTTTGATCGGCAACACTCCGCTCGTGGAGCTCGGCCGGATCGCCGCCGACCTTCCGGGCAGAGTCATCGCCAAGCTCGAGTTCTTCAACCCTGCGCACTCGGTCAAGGACCGGATCGGCGTCGCCATGATCGACGCCCTCGAGCGCGACGGCAGGTTGACCCGGGGCCGCTCGACCATCATCGAGCCAACCTCCGGCAACACCGGGATCGCCCTCGCCATGGTTGCCGCGGCTCGCGGATATCGCTGCATCCTCACCATGCCCGAATCCATGTCCAAAGAACGGCGAAAGGTGCTCGCCCTGCTTGGCGCCGAACTCATTCTGACCCCCGCGGCCGACGGCATGAAGGGCGCGGGCTTACGGGCCGAACAACTCGTGGATGAGATTCCGGGCGCGGTCATGCCGGGCCAGTTTTCCAACCCCGCCAACCCTGAAATCCACAGCCGCACCACAGCCGAGGAGTTGTGGCAGGACACCGACGGACAGATGGCGGCCTTGATCGCCGGTGTCGGAACCGGCGGCACCATCACCGGTATCGGCCGAGTCTGGAAAAAGCGCCGGCCGGCGACCCGCATCATCGCCGTCGAACCGAAGGATTCGCCGGTGCTCTCCGGAGGCGAGCCCGGTTCGCATCGGATCCAGGGAATCGGCGCCGGGTTCATCCCCGACAACGTCGACACCTCGCTCATCGACGAGGTCGTTCAGGTCTCCAACGAGACCGCGTTCTCAACCGCCCGCCGCCTCGCCCGGGAAGAGGGCATTCTCGGCGGCATCTCCACCGGCGCCGCCTGTGCAGCCGCGCTCGAAGTCGCCGCCCGAGAGGAATTTGCCGGCAAGATCATCGTCTTCATTGCGCCCTCGACATCCGAGCGGTACATCTCTACCGATCTCTTCGAGGGCCTGGGGTAACCGCCGTCCGCGTCCGTGACCGAAGCCGACCAGGCCACGCGGAAATCCGCGCCTCCTCGGGGTGCCGGGTACGCCATTGTGCTGGAACCACCACCCGGCTCCGCCCCGCGCCCCGCACAATGGCGCTACCGGGCTCCCCCGAGGAACCTGGCCTCGGGAGCGGCGCACGAGCGTGGCAAACGACGGCAGGGCCTCGTTTGCCTACGGTCGTCCGCTCGTGAGGTCTGGTCGCGGTGGCCGGAGGCCGCTTAGCAAGCGCGATGCGGTCAGCTCTCCCGGCAACGAGGCAGGCCGCCGGCGCACCATCGGCGTGGTCGCAGCCCTCTCAATCAACCCACACGCGACCACGCCGATGGTGCGACGCTGGGTCGCCGGGACGCCAATGCGTCACGGCGGCCCAGAAGGCCGGCGATGCGGGCATGGTCCGGAACCACAGCAGCGCCCTTTGTCGCACCCACGTCCCGTGGGCGACAGAACCAACCCGCGTCGCTACACCACCATCGCCGGCGGGACGCCGACGCTACAAACATCGCAGCGCCCTTTGTAACGCCCGCTTTTCGCGGACGATGGAACCAACCCGCATCGGCACTCCCTCGGGAGGCGCGCTTCATCCTGGTTCTCCCGGCTACGAGGGCATGGTCCGGAGCCGCCGTTACCCGGCCGGCGCCGGAGCGGCGTTCCGGGCGAAGACCGGATCACGGGCGGCGCCGGGGACACGGACGAGGAGCATCTCGGGGTCGATGGTGGCCCGCACCGGCAGCTCGCCGGCGAGATCGCCATCGATCTGGTAACGGATCGCCGCACCCCCGGTCGGTCTGAGTTCGACCTCATCGACGGTCTCCCGCCAGACATCGCGTCGTTTCACGTGCCGGCCGAGCGGCATTCCGAGAGCGAACGGCACGGCATACCGTCGCCCCACCGTGCGCTGGACAACAATCTCGAAGGTCGGGTTAAATGGGTTGGCGCCCGGGGTCGCGTGATAGGGCCCGGCGTACGAGCGGCTTGTCCCGATGATGGCCCAGCCCGCGGTGGTGGTCGTGCCACCGACGGCGACTTCGATCGTGGGCATGGATCTGAACCGGATGAGTTCGCGGACCGCCTGGAGGGCGACCCCAAAACGACCGATCTTCTTGAGGCCCGTCTCGAGACACTCGAGCACGACGACATCGGGACCGGACGACAGCATGAGGAGAAAGATCTCGCCACGGTCGGTCCGCCCGACCCGCATGGGACGGTCGCGGCCGATGATGAGGGCTTCGAGAGCATGAGGTGCGGGCCGGGGAATTCCGAACTCATAGGCGAGCACCGATGTCGTGCCCCCGGGCAGGACACCGAGGGCGGTGTCGCTTCCAAGCAGGCCCCGGGCTACTTCGTTATAGGTTCCGTCGCCGCCGTAGGCAAGAACCAACGGGGAGCCGTCGTCGGCCGCCTGACGGGCGAGCTCGGCGCCGTGACCGGGGTGCTCGGTATGGCGCCAGTCGAGCTTGACCCCGCAATGATGCGCGGTCGCGTCGAGATCCATGAAGGACCGCAGCAACCGACCCCCGCCGGCGGTGGGATTGACGATGATCGGAATCGATCTCAATCCGCCTCCTCGAAGAGGGTCCCACCCGCCGCCGGTGGCGCGAGTCCGAGATGGCGGATGGCCCGCGGAGTCACCATCCGGCCGCGTGGGGTTCGCTGGAGCAATCCGATCTGGAGGAGATAGGGCTCGTTGATGTCCTCGAGGGTGCCGCGATCCTCCCCGAGCGACGCTGAGAGCGCTTTTAGACCCACCGGTCCGCCGTTGTAGATCTCGATGATGGTCGTCAGGAGCCGGCGATCGAGATGATCGAGACCGAAGGCGTCGACCTCCATCTGTTCGAGCCCGAAATCGGCTGCCTCGAGGCTCACGACATCGCTGCCTAAGTGGTGGGCGAAGTCCCTGACCCGACGCAACAGGCGGTTGGCGATTCTCGGTGTGCCGCGGGATCTCTTCGCGATCTCGTCGCGGGCCAGATCGTCGACCTCGATCCCGAGTATCCGGGCCGACCGTTCGACGATGGCGGCAAGCTCTTCCGGGGGATAGAACTCGAGCCGGTGGACGATGCCGAATCGATCCCGCAACGGAGCGGTCAACAGACCCGTCCGGGTCGTGGCGCCGACCAGCGTGAAGTGGGGGAGGGTGAGGCGAACGCTGCGGGCGGCGGGACCCTGGCCGATGATGATGTCGAGTTCGAAGTCTTCCATGGCCGGATAGAGGATCTCCTCCACCGCCGCGGGGAGCCGGTGGATCTCGTCGACGAAGAGCACGTCGCCGGGCTGGAGATTGGTCAGCATGGCCGCAAGATCGCCCGGTCTCTCGAGCACCGGACCCGAGGTCACGTGAATCTCCGCATCCATCTCGTTGGCGATGATGTGGGCGAGGGTGGTCTTGCCGAGACCCGGGGGTCCGAAAATCAACACGTGATCGAGGCCCTCGCCGCGATCGCGCGCCGCGCTGATGAAGACTCCGAGGTTGGTCACGAGCCGCGTCTGGCCGATGAACTCCTCGAGATGACGCGGTCGCAGCGTCTCCTCGAAGCGCCGCTCGTCCGGGCCGAGATCGGAAGCGAGAACTTCTGACGTCATGGGTTGAGGGTACACGAAATCGAGGGAGTTGAGGTCGTAGGGTCCTGAGGTCGTAGGGTCCTGAGGTCTTGGGGTCTTGGGGCCTAAGGGTCTTGTCGTCACAACCACGAAGGCCCCAACACCCGTTCCCACCGCCCCCGCACCCTCGACGACGAATGAAGACACAGGAAGACCTCCCCTGGGATTTGCGATGGGTCTATTCCTCACCCCGTCAGAAATCAGCTCGGGGTCCGACCCCGGGTGGATTTCTGAGGGCGGGCGGGTGGCGGGGTGGGGGGTGGGTCAGTCCACGACAACCGCGCCGGGGTGACTACCGCAGACCGACGGCTGTGACGGAGTCACGGCTCGGCTTCGGGAGTCGCAACCGTTGCGAAAACGCGGGCTCGGTGCCTGGCTCTCTTTTCGTCCGACGAAAAGGTGCCTGGCACCGCTCCCATCGCGAATCCGGAGCAGAGATCGGGATCGGGATCGGGATCGAAGATAACGCGAAACGCTACTTCGTCAGGTACTGCAGGGCGAGGCGGAGGACCTCACCGACATCGTCGGCGGGGTTGTCCGCCATGACGGCTTCGACCGCCTGCATCGCCTGGGCCTGCCGGTATCCGAGGTTGACCAGCGCCGATGCGGCATCACCTCGGAGGTCGCCGGCCGCGGCAGCGGTGGCGCTCAGCTTGCCCTTGAGTTCGAGGAGGATCCTCTGGGCGGTCTTCCTGCCGACCCCCGGCGTCATGGTCAACCGCGCGAGATCGCCGCCGGCCACCACCGTTGCGAGCTCATCTGGCGCCAATGACGACAGCACCGCCAATGCGATCCGAGGTCCCACCCCCGCGACGGCGATGAGGCGCTCGAAGGCCTCGAGCTCGTCGCGGCCGGAAAAACCGTAGAGCTCGATCCCGTCGTCCTTGACCCTGGTGTGAACGAGCAGCGCGGCGCTCTGTCCCTCGGGGAGGTTCCGGATCGCTCGCAAGGTGGTCGAAACGAGGTAGCCGACACCGCCGACATCGACGATGACCCGACCGGGATCGATCTGGTGGATCCGGCCTTCGAGTCTCCCGATCATCGTGGTCGCCGGGCCGGACTAGCCTTGCCGACTGAATGCTTGCCGGAAGGCGTCATCGGCGGTCACGACGGTATCGCGCCGCCGTTCGTTGACGATGGCGATGAGCAACTGCTGGGCACGTTCGGCGAGGAGCCGGGCCCGGACGGCGTCGCGCTCGTTCGTCAACTCGGCGGGGCCGATGAGTCGGAGCGTCTCGATCCGCGCAACCGCTGATCCACGGTCACCGATCCGGATGGGGCCGATGATGCCGCCCTCGGCGCCTCCGAAGATCGCTTCGTCGAGGGCCGCGGCCGACCCGATATTGCCCACCGGCGTGCCCCAACGATGGTCACGCGCCTGGGCAACAGTGCCGTTGAAGGTCTCGGCGAGGGTTTCGGCGTCGCCACCTTCCCGCCACAGTGTCGCCAACTCGGTGGCTCGCACGGTCGCGATTTCGAGGGCCCGCTCACGACGCAGGCTCGTCTCGACCCGAGGTTGGACATCTTCAAACGGCGCCAGCCCTTCGGGTCTGACCTCCGAGAGCTGCCACACCATCCAGCCGCGCGGAATCGCCCGCGGACCGCCGACGGTGCCGACATCCACCCCAAAGACCTCCGTGGTGAACTCGGGGCCTTCGCCGGTGCCCGGAATGGCCTGACCCGCGATGGTCGGCGGGCTCTCGTTGAGCACGACGGCTTCGTCTTCGTCGGCGATGAGCTGCCATCCTTCGGCGTCCGCGGGGGAATCTGCCTTGAGCCGACTCGCGAGCTCCCGTGCGCGTTTCTCCGCCTCGATGGAGGCGCGCCCCTCGAGGACGCGAAAGCGAACCTGTTCGACGACGTCTTCAAACGGGCGCTGGCTCTCCGGTCGGAATCCGTCGATCTTGATGATGTGGTAACCGAACTGGCTCTTCACCGGACCGACGATGTCTCCGGGCTTGGCGCTGAAGACCGCCTCGTCAAACTCGGGAACCATCCGGCCGCGACCAAACCAGCCGAGATCTCCACCGTTGTCCTTTGACCCGGGATCGTCGGAATGTTTCTCGGCAAGAACGGCGAATTCGCCGCCGGCTCGCGCGATTTGTGCGACGCCGTTTGCGCGCAGCTCCGCGTCGGCCTGGGCGTCGATATCAGCGTCGGGCGCCACGCGAATGAGAACATGAGCGGCCCTTGCCTGCTCGTCTTCGAGGAACTCATCGAGATGGTCGTCGTAGTAAGCCTGAAGCTCCGCGTCCTCGACCGGAAGCTGCCGCCGAAGCCTGGAAGTCTCAACCACGAGATACCGGATGACCCGCTGTTCTTCACGCTGGTATTCGTCGGTGGTGGCCTGGTAGTGGGCTCTGGCCTCGTCCTCGCTGATGGAGACCTCGCTCAAGAAGCGCTCATACGGAAGCATGATCGCGTCGAAATCCGCAAGTTCACGCTCGCGTCGGATGCTCTGCTCGACCTCTTCGTCGGCGACATAGACCCCACGTTGCATCATCGAAGTGAGCTTGCTGAGCGCCAGGTCATTGGCGCGCGAACGTTCAAACTCAGCCGGCGTCATCTGCAGGTAGCCGCGGAGAATTCGCTCATAGGTCTCGGGGCCGACAAACTCGCCGTTCTCGTCATGGAACAACGGGGTATTCAGGATGTCGTCGCGAAGTTCCTGTTCGGAAACCGAGATGCCGGTCCGGTCAGCCTCCTCGAGGAGGAGCGTTCGGTTGGTGAAATACCCGACGGTTTCTTCATAGAGATTGATCTGACCCTTGATCTCATCCCAACGGTCGCCGAACTGCTGCGAGTATTGCTGCTCGAAGCGGCGCATCTGACCGAGAAACTCGTTTCTGGAGATCACGGTGTCGCCCACCCGGACGGCGGAATCGCCGGTTCCACCGGGGCCACCGGAACCGCCGGCTCCCCAATCGACAAAAACCAAGAGAACAAAAACGGCAACCACCCCCCAGAGAATGAACTTGAGGTGGCGGAGATTGTCGCGAAGCCATTTCAGAGCCATGAACGTCCTCCCAAGGACCCGATCAGGACAGCGAAGTCTACCCGAGCTTCGCTGGGGGCGCAAGGGCGGTGAAGCTCCTTGCTGCTTATGAACGAGCATGTTACGGTTCGAGATGGAGGATTAACTGCGTGCGAAGCTCGTTCCAGATTGACTGGTATGTGATCAAACTCAAGAACATCCGGCGGGTTATCGCCATCGTGATCACCGGGGTGGTCGCCGCCGGTCTGGTCTTCCTTGCATACCAACGCCTCAATCTCCCTCCCGAAGCGCTCGCACGGAGGGCGATCGAAGCCGCCGAGCTGGCCGAATCCAAGGCCGAGGACCAGGTGCTGCCGCAAAACCTCCGACGCGAACTGGGACAGGCGTCGGTCCAACTCGAGACGGCTCGGGAGAACTATCTCGGCGACCGTTGGTCCGTCGCGAAATCCGAGGCCGACAGCGCCCGCCTCCGTTTTCTCGCCCTTGCCGGATCGGGCGCCCGCCAGCTCGCCGGGGTCGGCGAGTTTTTCAGCCTGGAGGGGCGCGTCCAAATACAGCGCGCAGGACAGTCGGAGTGGGACAACGCGGAACCACGAACTCCGGTTTTCAACGGCGACTTCATCCGCAGCGGGCGGGACGGCTCGGCGGAGATCCTTTTCACCGACGGAAGCCTCTACCGGATCTCGCAGGACTCGCTGCTCGAGATCCAGCACCGACCCGAATCCGAGAGTTCGACCGGGACGGTCAGGATGCGGATCGGCCGCATCCACGTCATGACCTCTGGATCGAAATCAACCGTCACCACCGACACCACCGAAACCGAGATCGCCAGCGACAGTCGGGTCGAGGTCGATGTCGATGAAGGCGTCGACGGTGCGACCCGGGTCGCCGCCTTTGACGGCGGCGCCCGCGTTCGCGGCGCCGATGGCGCCGAGGTCGTCCTCGGCAGTCGGCAACAGGTCGAATCCAGCGCGGCCCGCGGTCTGTCATCGACCAGGGCGATCCCGAACCCCCCGCTTCTGCTCGCGCCCCTGAACAACACCAGCATCGACATGAAGAAGGAGGACGTCGTCACCCTCGAGTGGCGCGGCCGGTCCGAGGACCAGGCAGTTCACCTCCAAGTGAGTCGTTCCCGGCGGTTTGTCGATGAGGCCATGGAGGTCGAAAGCCGGGAGATCCACTCCGACAGCGCCCGTTTGGGAGTCGTCGCTCCCGGGACCTATTTTTGGCGTGCGGCTCTCATCGGGGAGAACGGCGTCGAGAGCGAATGGTCCCAGGTCCGACGATTGCGGATCTACTCTTCTCTCCAGCGCGCCATCCTCGCCGACCGCATCGCACCGCACCTCACTCTCATGCCGACCCAGCAACTCGGCGCCATGTTCATCGTCCAGGGCCGAACGGAGCCCGGCGCCGCGGTGGCCGTCAACGGCGAACGGGTCGTCACCGACGCCGATGGTCATTTTCGCAAGATGATCGAGATCCCGCGCGAGGGGTGGAACATGATCGAAGTCCTGGCCACCGACCCGGCAGGCAACGAGACCAGCCGCAATGAGCGGGTCTTCGTGGAGGTTTATTGATGCCGTTGTCCAGCCTACTCGGGCTGTTTTCGTCCGATCTAGCCATCGATCTGGGGACCGCAAACACCCTGGTCTACGTCCGGGGCCGCGGCATCGCTGTCGTGGAACCATCCATCGTCGCCGTCAACCGGATCACCAATCGCGTCGAGGCGGTCGGCGCCAAGGCCAAGGACATGTTGGGAAAAACACCATCCAACATTCAGGCCATCCGACCCATGAAGGACGGCGTCATCGCCGACTTCGAAGTCACCGAAAAGATGCTCGAACACTTCATCAAGAAGGCCCACGGCCGGTCGTTTCTCGTCCGACCGAGAATCGTCATCTCGGTGCCGTCGGAGATCACCCAGGTGGAGAAGCGCGCGGTCAGGGACACCGCTCTCAAGGCCGGCGCAAGCGAGGTCTATCTCATCGAGCAGGCCATGGCGGCGGCCATCGGAGCGGGACTGCCCATCACCGAGCCATCGGGCAACATGATCGTCGATATCGGCGGCGGCACCTCTGATGTCGCGGTGATTTCCCTCGCCGGCGTCGTGTACTCGCGGTCGGTCAGGGTGGCCGGCAACGAAATGGATGAAGCGATCATCCAGTACCTGAAGAAAAAGTACAATCTTCTCCTGGGTGAGCGGACCGCCGAGATGATCAAGATGGAGATCGGCTCGGCCTACCCCTTGGACGAGCCCCTGAGCATGGAGGTCAAGGGTCGAGATCTGGTCGAGGGTGTGCCCAAGAACCTCACGATCACCGATGAGGAGATCCGCGAAGCGCTCACGGAAATCGTCGCCACCATCGTCGATGCCGTCCGCAACGCCCTCGAACGGACACCGCCCGAGCTCTCGGCGGACATCATGGACAAGGGGATCATCCTCGCCGGCGGCGGATCCCTGTTGAAGAATCTCGACAAACGGTTGCGCGAGGAAACCGGCTTGCCCGTGGCCCATTGCGAGGAACCATCGTCCGCCGTGGTCCGCGGTACCGGTCTCATGCTCACCAACATCGACTTGCTGCGCAAGATCGCGATTGCCTGAGCGGAACTCTCTCACCGGGTCTGCAAACCCGCGGCGGGATCTCCGGATCGTCAATGTCCTCTCGACCGCCTGCCGGCGGTGAAAGGTTGAGTCTGCGCGCGTGACGGATCGGCGGATTCTCATTCTGCGCACCGTGCTCCTGTGGATTCTGCTCGAAATCCTCGCGGCGGCACAGGTGCAGTCTCCCGACGGTGAACGGGTGATCTCGGTCTGGGTGCGGGCGGCGATTTCACCCGTCCTCTGGACCGGCGAGGCCATCGGCTCGTTTGTCAGCGATGCTGTAACGGGGGTGTCTGAATCGGCGACTCTGCTGGTGACAAATCGGGAGCTGCAGCTCGAACTCGAAAAGACCAAGGCGCTCAACCGGATCATGGCAGAGGACATGGCGGCCCACCTCGAACTCAACACCCTTGCGGCGTTGGTCCCGAATCTCACGGCGACGGCGGTCCCGGCTCGGACGACATTTCGGGATCTTGCACGTGGGCGGATGATCGCCCTGGTCGCTCTCGATCGCCGTATCCCCGCCGACACCCCCGCCGTCGCTTCAACCGGGGTCATCGGCCGGGTCATCCGCTCCGAGGGACGTCGTTGTTGGATCGAACTCATCACTCATCCGGTCGCGGCCGTCGCCATCCAGACCGCCGAGGGCCGCGTCCAGGGCCTCGCCGTCGGCGCCGACGCCGGTGAGCTCGAAATCCAGTTCATTCCACGTCAGGCGCAGCTCCTGCGGGGTGAAGAACTCGTGACCAGTGGGGCCGACGGGATCTATCCGCCCGGTCTGCCGGTGGGTAGGGTCACCGCCGTCCGCGAGAGCGACAAGGCTTTCCTGGAGGTCCGCGCCGCACCGGCTGCGGCCCTCGCCACCACTCGGGTCGTTCTTCTCCTTGACGGCTGGATGGACCCTCCGCCCGCGAAGGGGATGTCACCGTGAAAGTGGCTCTCCTCGTCACGTTGACCCTCGTCGCTCAGATCGTGCTGGGCCTGCCGGAATCACCGCCCTGGTTGACCGCCATTCTTCTCCCCATGGTCTTTGTCGTCGGGCCGCCGCTTCTGATGGCGGACCGGCGCTGGCCCCATTTTGCCCTCCTCCTCGGTCTCGCCTGGGATCTGGTTCTCGAGCCGGTGGTCGGTCCGGGCGCCATCGCGTGGAGTGCTTCGGCGGTGGCCGTCAGCTATGTTGTGCCGCTGGTCGCCGATCGATCACCGCGAGCGTGGGCCGCCTTCGGCGCCCTCGGGGCCGGTCTGATGATCGTCGTTCGGCAACTCGCTCTCATGCCCCTCGGTCTCGCAGCCGAACTGACCGGGAGCTATGTTCTCCTCAGCGTCTCTCTCACCTCGCTGTGGTGCGGCCTGGTCGGTTGGATCATCGCCCTCGAACTGCCGATGAGGTGGGCCACGTACCGGGCGAGGAAGCTCCGGTAGTGGAGATTCGCGAAGATCTCCGTCCGGTCCGCCGACGCGGCACGGTCCTCCTGCTGATGATTTTCCTCTTTCTGGGTACGCTTCACTTCCGGATGGCTCAGCTTCAGCTCATCGAGGGCGCCCACTGGCGGAGGATGGCCGAGAACAACCGCCTTCGGCGCCTTCCCCTGGCCGCTGTCCGGGGCAGAATCTACGACCGCCGCGGCCAGGTCCTGGCCGACAATCTTCCGACCTGGGATCTTCTTCTCTTTCCCGATGAAGCCCGAAACCTCAACGAAACCGTGCTTTTCGTCGCCGGTCTCGGAGTCTCAAAAGCGGCTTCACTCTTCGATCGGGTCAATCGACGCGGGATCGACCACCTTGCACCGATGGTCGTGGGTGAAAACCTGGACTGGAACCAGGTCACGCGGGTTCGGTCCCATCAGAGTGATCATCCGGAACTCTCCATCGTCGCCGGCTTTCGCCGACACTACCCCCTCGGTCCCGCGGTCGCTCACGCCGTCGGACACCTCCGAATGGTATCGGAGGAGGAGTTGCTGGCGAACCCGCGGCTCGATCCGAACTCTCGTGTCGGCGCCATCGGTGTCGAGGCCCTCGCCGATGATTTTCTGACCGGTCGGGCCGGTGAACGCTGGGTGGTGGTCTCGGCGGTGGGCCGCCAACTCGGGGTCATACGGGAGGATCCTTCAACATCCGGAAAGGACCTCGCGGTCACCCTCGACGCCAGGCTCCAGCAGGTCGCGGCGGAGGCGCTGGGCGACCGGGGCGGTGCGATTGCAGCCATCGATCCGAACAACGGCGCCGTCCGGGCGCTGTACTCGGCGCCGTCCTTCGAACCCGAGCTCTTCTCGGGAAAATTGTCGATCGAGGACTGGAACACGCTCGCCAAGGATCCCCGGCTGCCGCTCCAGGATCGGTGTCTGCAAGGAACCTACCCGCCGGGTTCCACCATCAAGCCCTTTCTCGCCCTGGCCGCTCTGAACGAAGGTGTGGTGACCCCCGACTGGACGGTTCAGTGCACTGGAGGAATCGTTCTCTACGGCCACCGATTCAGGTGTTGGCACCGGGGCGGCCACGGCAAGGTCAACCTCTTGCGATCCCTCGAGGTATCCTGCGACGTCTACTACTATCAACTCGGTCAGCGGCTTGGAATCGACCGCATGGCCGGATGGCTGGAGACCTTCGGTTTCGGACGTCGAACCGGGATCGGTCTGCCCTCGGAGGCGTCGGGGCTCATCGGGAGTCCCGAGTGGAGCCGTCGCGTACGGGGCACGCCCTGGTATCCGGGCGAGGCGGTATCGGTGTCCATCGGCCAGGGTCCGGTCCTCGCGACCGCAATCCAGTTGGCCCGGGGCTTCTCGGCGATCGCCAACGGCGGCCGTCTGGTCACCCCGCACGTCGTGGTGGATCCAAAGGACTCCGTGCCCGTCGATCTCAAGCTCGACCCGTCACAGCTCGAGCTCGTCAAGCACGGCCTCGAGTTGGTCGTTCACGGCGACCAGGGGACCGCCCGATCACTGGCCACCCTACCGGTGGCCGGAAAGACCGGTACCGCGCAGGTCGTACGCCTCCAGGAGGGCGTCGACTCGGAGGATCTCGCGCCGCACCTCCAGCACCACGCGTGGTTCATCGGTTGGGCGCCCCTCGATGATCCGCAGATCGTCGTCGCCGTGGTCGTCGAGCACGGCGGTGGCGGCGGGAGTATCGCAGCTCCGACCGCATCGACCATCCTGGCGGCGGCCCTCGGTGAGAACGCAGACCAGGCACTCGGCCAGGGCCAGGAAAGGTAAGATCGAGTCATGGACCACCGCATCGACGCCTGGCTGATTCTGGCCGTCGCCGGCATTCTCGGGGCGTCGTTGGTGACCCAGAATGCCGTTGAAGACGTCGTCGGTTCCCAGTTGCTGGTCCGCCAGCTTCTGTGGGCCTGCGCCGGCATGCTGACTCTCGTGGCCCTCTCCCGCGTCCGTCTCGATTTCTATGCCCGCGTCGCACCTCTGGTGTATCTTCTCGGCCTCGCGGCGCTGGTGACTGTCCTCTTTTTCGGCGAGATCCGCAGCGGCACCCGCGGTTGGTTCGCCCTGGGTCCTCTGACCATCCAACCGAGCGAGTTCGCCCGCGGGGCTACGATCCTGATCGTCGCGGCATGGCTCGGTCGCCGGAGCGGTCGCAGGCTGTCCGCGAAGGAGGTGGCGGTGCTGGTCGCTCTCGTCGGCGCGGCGGCCGGTTTGGTGGCCCTCGAGCCGGATCTCGGGGTGACTCTGACCTATTTCCCGGTGGCCGTTGCAGCTCTTTGGATCGGCGGTCTTCCGCGCTGGGCCTGGATCGGTCTTGTTGCTTTCGGCATTCTGGTCGGTGTTTTCGGCTGGCAGACCGTGTTGAAAGATTTCCAGAAGGAACGGGTCCTGACCGTCCTCGACCCCGAGCGCGACCCGTATGGAGCCGGCTACCAGGTGCGACAGTCGAAGATCGCCGTCGGCGCAGGTCGGCTGGCCGGCCAGGGGGTCGGTCACGGCTCGCAGTCTCTGCTCCGGTTTCTCCCGGCTCAGCACACCGATTTCGCGTTTGCAGTATGGGCCGAGGCTACCGGTTTTGTCGGAGCAACCGGACTCCTCTTGGCCTATGCCTTGTTGCTCTATCGCATCGGGATGGCGGCGGTTGTCGCAGAGAACCGTTTCGGTCTCGTTTTGGCTCTCCTGGTCTGCTCGTGGCTCGCGTTTCAGGTGGTGGTCAATCTCGGGATGGTCCTCGGGCTCTTGCCGACGACAGGAATTACGCTGCCGCTGTTTTCCTACGGCGGTTCGTCGCTGCTCTCGACCTGTGCGGCCCTCGGTGCGGTACAGTCGGTCTGGCGGCATCGTCTGGTGAATCAGTGATGAACTCCGTTCTCTTTCTCTCGGTCAACCCATTCGAAACCCGAGTGGCCCTGCGCGAAAAATCGCGCCTGGTGAGCTACCGAGCGGAACGACACCGGACTTCTTCCGTGGTCGGCAATCTCTACAAGGGCCGGGTCACCCGCGTTCTGCCGGGCATGCAGGCGGCGTTTATTGATGTTGGTCTCCCCCGAGACGGCTTTCTCTACGTCCGCGAGGCCGGCGGCGTCATGGATGAGTTCACCGACATCTTCCGGGTCGATGACGAGCCCGGACCCAGCGAGTTCGCGGAAACCGACATCGGCGATCTCCTCCGCCAGGGACAGGAAATCCTCGTCCAGGTCGTGAAGGATCCCATCGGCACCAAAGGCGCTCGGCTCACCACTCACATCACCCTGCCCGGACGCTTCTTGGTTTACATGCCCACCGTGGAACAGCTCGGCGTTTCGCGGCGGATCACCGACGACGACGAGCGGGGGCGGCTCAAGAGCGTGATCGAGGAGTTCGGCGGGGGCGGATGGATCGTCCGGACCGCCGGGGAGGGACAGGGTCGAGTCGAATTGGCGGCGGATCGGCGCTATCTCGTCAATCTCTGGGAGCAGATCCAGACCGCCTCGGAGAAAACCACCGCGCCCTATCTCGTCCACCATGAGCTGAGCCCGGTTTTGCGCGCGGTCCGGGACACCTTCACCCTTGCGGTGCAGGAGGCGTGGATCGATGAGGAGGAGGCGTTCGAGGAGGTTCTCGAGTTCCTGGAGCAGTCGGATCCGACCCTCGTTCCCCGGCTCAAACTTTTCCGGAAGTCGACCGATCTCATGAGCGCATTTGGCATCGACCGGGAACTCGAGAAGGCGCTGCGGCCGAAGGTGTGGCTCAAATCCGGCGGCTATCTGGTGGTCAATCAAACCGAGGCCCTCGTCGCCATCGACATCAACACCGGCAAGTATGTCGGCACGAAGTCCCTCGAAGAAACCGTTTTCACCCTCAACCTCGAAGCGGTGCGGGAGATCGCCAGACAGCTTCGCCTCCGCGACCTCGGCGGCATCGTCGTCATCGATTTCATCGACATGGAGGACCCGGCCCATCGTCTCGAGCTCTATCAGGCCCTCGAGACCGAGCTCGAGGGCGACCCGGCACGGATTCAGCTCCTGCCCATGTCCGATATAGGACTCATCCAGCTCACCCGGAAGCGGACCCGACCGAGCCTCGATCGAACCCTGAGCCGGGAGTGCCCGTATTGCCACGGTTCAGGGCGGATCAAAGCCCTCGCCACCATCTGCCTCGAGGTCCGACGCAGCCTGCTCGAGTCGGTGACCGCCGGCCTCGGCGATCAGCTCTCGTTGGTGGTCCACCCCGAGGTCTCCCACTATCTCCAAGGTCCGTTCCGAGAACTGCTGCGAGAGCTCGAGGAGGTTCACGGCGTCCAGGTCATCCTGCGGGAGAACCCGCTGCAGCACCAGGAACAGTTCGAGATCATCGGATAGTAATTCGCGAAAGCGAATTACAACGGCTCGTACAACGTCCTCCGTTGCCGCGGCGTGAGACCCGCCTCGCGGATGGTCCGTTCCATGTCGCGCTGGGTCATGCGGAACTCGACCCCCGCCGCGGCGACCACATTTTCCTCGAGCATGATGGAGCCGAGATCATCGGCACCGAAGAAGAGCGAGAGCTGACCGATTTTGGCGCCCTGGGTCACCCACGATCCCTGGACATGGTCGATGTTGTCGAAAACCAGCCTGGCGATGGCGAGAGTCCGGAGATAGTCGAAACCGCCGGCCGGTTCCCCTTCGCCCTGCAAATCGGTGCTTTGCTCTTGAAAGGTCCACGGGATGAAGGCGGTGAACCCGCCGGTTCGATCCTGGAGCTCGCGGACACCGAGGAAATGCTCGATCCGCGCCGTGATCGGCTCGCCGACGCCGAACATCATGGTCGCTGTGGTCCGCAGCCCGAGATCGTGCGCCACACCGTGGACATCGAGCCACTGGTTCGTGCTTGCTTTCGCGCGAGCGAGGATCCGACGTCGGGTCGCATCCTCGAGAATCTCCGCGCCGCCACCCGGGATCGACTCCAACCCCGCGGCCATGAGTCGCGTGATGACATCTTTGACCGGCAGCTTCTCCGCCTTGGCGAGGAACCAGATCTCGGGCACGGAGAACGCGTGAAGATGAACCTCGGGAAAGCCCGCCTTGAGCTGCCGCAGGAGATCTTCGTAATACTCCATGCGGAGATCAGGGTGGACTCCGCCCTGGAGGAGAATCCCGGTCCCGCCGGCGGCGACGGTCTCGGCCACCTTGTCGGCGATCTCCGAAAACGGAAGAACATAGGCGTCGATGGCATCCTTGCTCCGGTAGAAGGCGCAGAACCGACAGCGGTAGATGCAGACATTCGTGTAGTTGATGTTACGGTCGATGATGTAGGAGGCGATGCCCTCATCGGTCTTCCGCCGCCGGACGGCATCGGCCGACTGGCCAAGCTCGAGGAGCGAACCTTCGGCAAAGAGCCGCTCGATCTCCGCGCGATCGATCCGTTCGCCGGCCACCGCCTTGTCGAGGATTTCAGACACCGTCATGCGACCGAGTCTCTCCTTGTCTCTCTCGCGTGTCAAGCGAGAACGTCGTGAGTCGTCATTCGTGAATCGTGAGTCGCGGGCGCTTCCGACGTGGTGGTGATTGCATTTCCGCGTTTTCTGGCCTCAGAACTCGATGCGCGGCTGCATATGAACCCTGGACACTCCCGATCTGTGTGAAACGACTTACGACTCACGACTTACGTTTTACGAACCAAGAGTGAGCGGGGCTCACCCCTGCGACATCGCCTCGAGGAATTCGCGGTTGGACGGCGTACCCCCGAGTCGTTCGAGCAGCAGCTCCATGGCTTCGACCGGGGAGAGGGAGGAGAGCACCTTGCGCAGAACCCAGATCCGGCGAAGTTCCCACTCGTCGATGAGAAGCTCTTCCTTGCGGGTCCCGGACTTGTGGATGTCGATGGAGGGGAAGACCCGGCGCTCGACGAGTTTGCGGTCGAGGTGGACCTCCATGTTGCCGGTTCCCTTGAACTCCTCGAAAATCACATCGTCCATCCGCGAACCGGTGTCGATGAGGGCGGTGCCGACGATGGTCAGACTGCCACCCTCCTCGATATTGCGCGCGGCGCCGAAGAATCTCTTGGGCTTCTGCAGCGCATTGGAGTCGACACCGCCGGAAAGCACCTTGCCCGACGGCGGCACCACGGTGTTGTAAGCGCGTGCGAGGCGGGTGATCGAATCGAGGAGGATCACGACGTCCCGTTTGTGTTCGACCAACCGCTTGGCCTTTTCGATCACCATCTCCGCGACCTGAACGTGGCGGGTGGCGGGCTCGTCGAAAGTCGACGAAATGACCTCGCCGCGCACCGAACGCTGCATGTCGGTGACTTCCTCCGGCCGCTCGTCGATGAGCAGGACGATGAGAGTGACCTCCGGATCATTGGTGGTGATGGAGTTGGCGATTGCCTGCAACATCATGGTCTTGCCGGTCCGGGGTGGAGCCACCAGGAGACCGCGCTGACCCTTGCCCAGCGGAGTCGCGAGGTCCATGACCCGCGCGGTCATGTTGCCCTCGACCTCGAGTCTGAGCCACTCATCCGGATAGAGCGGCGTCAGATTGTCGAAGTGCACTTTCTCCATGGCGACCTCGGGCGGCTCGAAGTTGATGGCCTCGACCTTGATCAGGGCGAAGTAGCGCTCGCCCTCTTTTGGCGGTCGGATCTGTCCCGACACCGTATCGCCGGTGTGAAGGTTGAACCGCCGGATCTGAGACGGTGACACATAGATGTCGTCGGGACCCGGCAGATAGTTGTACTCCGGGGCGCGGAGAAAGCCGAAGCCCTCCGGCAGCACCTCGAGCACGCCCTCGCCGAAGATGAGGCCCTCGCGCTCGGTTTGCCGCTGGAGAATCCGGAAGATGAGATCCTGCCTCCGCATCCCGGCCGGGTTCTCCACCTTGAGCGACTTGGCCACGCCACAGAGCTCGTTGATGGTCATCTCCTTGAGCTGGGTGAGATCGAGGCGTCCCTCCTGTGCAGCGGCGGCTGCAGCGGCCTGTTCCCTTTCCTCGATCTCGTCATCGAGATCGAGGGGAATCACAACCGGTTCTTCGGTGGTTTTTTTCTTGCGTCCCATGTGAGTTTCTCCGTTATCTTGATCGCCACGCTAAAACGAGCTCGTCGATCCCTTCGAGCAGCTCTTTTCGACCTTCTCCGGTCTTGACGCTCACAACTGCGGGCGGCCGCGCCAGACCGAGCTCTTTTTGAACCTGAAACTGCATCCCGGCGCGCTTCCCACGATTGACCTTGTCGGCCTTGGTGAGCACCACGAGGCGCTCTTTCCCGGTCGCGAGCAACATTTCTTGAAGACCGAGATCAAGATCGGTCGGCCCGTGCCGAATGTCCACCAGGGTGATGACCCCCGCCAGTCTCTCTTCCGTCGCGAGGTAGTTCCCGAGCTCCCGTCCCCACTCCTCCTGGAGCGCCCGTCCGACCTTGGCGTAGCCATAACCCGGCAGATCGACCAGGAAGAAAGACCGGTTGACGAGGAAGAAGTTAAGCGTTCGCGTCTTACCCGGCGCCTTGGCCACCTTCGCCATGTTTTGACGAAGCAACCAATTGAGCAGGCTCGACTTGCCAACATTTGAGCGACCGGCAACCGCAACATGAGGAAAATACTCCTGCGGCCGATCCGATGGCTTGAGCGCCGATTTACGAAAGGTGACCTCGCGAATTTCCACTCTTTTTCACTCTGTCAATGAGCCATCGGCGGCGAATCCACGTGCGAGGCGACCTCACCGGCCGTGGCTGATACCTTCGTGTCCAGTTCGCGCACCAGGGCATTGGCGATGACCGCGTCCATGTGGTCGACGAAGTGGAACTGAATCTCGTGGCGCACGTCGTCGGGGATCTCCTCGAGGTCCTTTTCGTTTTCATCCGGGAGGATGACATCACGGATGCCCGCCCGATAGGCCGCCAGGACCTTCTCCTTGACTCCACCCACCGGGAGGACCCTTCCGCGCAACGTGATTTCGCCGGTCATGGCCACGTCGACTCGAACCGGGACCTTGGTGAATGCCGAGATGAGCGCGATGGCGAGGGTGATGCCGGCCGATGGTCCATCCTTGGGGATCGCACCCTCGGGAACGTGGAGGTGGACGTCCTGTGCGGCGAAGACCTCGGGGTCGATCCCGAGTTCGTCGGCCTTCGAGCGGACAAAGGACAGCGCCGCGCGGGCAGACTCCTGCATCACATCGCCGAGTTGGCCGGTGAGCGTGAGCACGCCCTTGCCTCGCATGAGCGTCACTTCGGTGGTCAGCAACTCGCCGCCGACCTGCGTCCAGGCGAGCCCGACCGCCGCCCCGACCTCGGGATCCTGGTCACGCTTCTGGGTCCGGTATCTCGGTTGGCCAAGGAGTTCGGCGACCGACTCCGGTGTGATCTCGAGAACCGCGTCCTTGGCCTTGATCTTCTCTTTGAGCACCTTTCGCGCGAGTTTGCGGCAGATGGAGGAGATTTCGCGTTCGAGGTTTCTTACCCCGGCTTCGCGGGTGTAGCCGTCGATCAGAAACCGCACGCCGTCATCGGTGAAGTCGACGTGGTACTTGGTCAGACCGTGTCTTTCGGTCTGCCGCGGGACCAGAAATCCCTGGGCGATCTGGAGTTTCTCGTGGTGGGTGTAGCCCGAAAGTTCGACCTTCTCCATCCGATCGAGCAGGGCGGGCGGGATCGGATGGGTCACGTTGGCCGTACAGATGAAGAGCACCTTGGAAAGATCGTACTCGACATCGAGATAGTGGTCGTGGAAGGTGTTGTTCTGCTCGGGATCGAGAACCTCGAGGAGCGCTCCGGCGGGGTCGCCGCGGAAATCGGCCGCCATCTTGTCGACCTCGTCGAGAAGGAGCACCGGGTTGACGGTGCCGGCCTTGCGCATCATCTGGATGATCTGGCCGGGGAATGCGCCGATATAGGTCCGCCGGTGACCGCGGATTTCGGCCTCGTCGCGCACACCGCCGAGGGACAACCGGACAAACTTGCGTCCCGTCGCGCGGGCGATGGATCGCGCCAGGGACGTCTTGCCCACCCCCGGAGGACCGACAAAACACAGGATCGTGCCACCGGTCTTGCGGACAAGCTGCCGGACCGCGAGAAACTCCAGGATGCGTTCTTTGACCTTTTCGAGCCCGAAGTGGTCTTCGTCGAGAACGTTCTCGGCCCGCGAGATGTCGCGGATCTCTCGTGACGCCTCGGACCAGGGGACGGCGAGCAGCCAGTCGACGTAGTTGCGTGAGACCCCCGCTTCGGCAGAGACCGGCGGCATCCCTTCGAGACGGCGGATTTCGATGGTGGCCTTTTCCTTGGCCTCGTCGGTCATTCCCGACGCGTCGATCTGCTCCTTGAGCCCGGCGAGTTCCTCGGTGGTGTCGTTTCGGCCCAACTCCTCGTTGATGGCCTTGATCTTTTCCGAGAGATAGTACTCGCGCTGCGCCTTCTCCATCTGTTTCTTGACCCGCGACGATAACCGCCGGTCGATGTTGAGCTTCTCGATCTCGACATCGAGCAGATCGTTGAGCCGCTGCAATCGATCGAGGGGGTTGAGCAGCTCGAGCAACCGTTGCTTCTCCGCCGTCGGTTGGTTGAGATGGGCTGCGAGGATGTCGGCGAACTGATCCGGATCATCGGTCTGGAGGGAGGCGAGCACCCCTTCGGCTGAAAGATGATGGGAGAGTTTGGCGTACTCCTTGAAGAACTCGGTCAATTGAGCCATATAACGGCTCAGGGCCTGATCCTCACCAACCTCGATGGCCTCGACCTCCACTCTCGCCATCAGACAATCGGGGTCGTCGACAACGTGACGAAGCCGCGCACGCTCGAGCCCTTCGACCATCACCTTGATGTTGCCCGAGGCGAGTTGGAGATGCTGGACAACCCGCGCCACAACCCCGAGTTCGTGGATGTCGGCGAGACTCGGCTCATCGATCTTCGGATCGCGCTGGGTGGCGAGAAAAAGCCGCTTGTCGGGTCGTTCGAGGGCGCGCTCGAGGGCCACCACCGAAGGTCGCCGTCCGACCACGAACGGCGCCATCATGTGCGGAAAAACGACCATGTCCCGCAACGGAACGATGGCGAGCGTCAGGGAATCACGGACTGCTGTCATCTTGTGTCTTTCTTCAAGGGGAGTGTGTTCGGGCCGGCGGTTTCGGTTGAAGGGGGCGCGGCGGCGCGCCGGGGACGTCTCAGCTTACCTTTCTCACAGCCGGGAGCGGCGCAACCCGACGTTCGACCACATCCCGGGTAATCGTCAACTCCTTGAGGTCGGGAAGGGCCGGAATCTGGTACATGATCTCGAGCATCAGCTCCTCGAGAATGATACGCAGACCGCGGGCGCCCACCTTGCGGGTGATGGCCTCCTTGGCCACCGCGGCGAGGGCGTCCGCTTCGAAGCTCAGGTCAACACCCTCGAACCCGAGAACGGTCTCATACTGGCGCACGAGAGAGTTCTTCGGCTCGGTGAGGATCCGGACGAGAGCATCGTGGTCGAGCTCGTGCAGCGTCGCGACGACCGGAATCCGGCCGACGAACTCTGGAATCATGCCGTACTTGATGAGATCCTCGGGGTGCACCTCCTCGAGGAGGTCGGCCGTGTCGGGTTGGTTACCCGAAAGATCCGCGCCGAAACCCATCATCTTCTGGTTGAGTCGACGAGCGATGAGATCCTCGAGTCCGACGAATGCTCCACCACAGATAAATAGGATGTTGGTGGTGTCGATCTGGAGGAACTCCTGATGGGGGTGCTTGCGACCGCCCTGCGGGGGCACATTGGCGACGGTGCCCTCGAGGATTTTCAGCAGCGCCTGCTGCACTCCCTCACCGGAAACATCACGGGTGATGGACGGATTCTCGGCCTTGCGCGCCACCTTGTCGATCTCGTCGATGTAGACGATGCCCCGCTCCGCTGCTTCGCGGTCGCCGTTGGCGGCCTGGTAGAGGCGGAGAAGGATGTTCTCCACATCCTCGCCGACATAGCCGGCCTCGGTGAGAGTCGTGGCATCGACGATGGTGAACGGGACCTGGAGCTGGCGCGCGAGGGTCTGGGCGAGCAGGGTCTTCCCGGTTCCGGTTGGTCCGATGAGGAGGATGTTCGACTTGGAGAGCTCGACGTCGTTGCTGTTCCGACCCCGTTGGTACTCGATCCGGCGGTAGTGGTTGTAGACCGCCACGGCGAGTTTCTTCTTCGCCATCTCCTGACCGATGACATACTCATCGATATAGGCTTTGATCTCCGGCGGTTTGGCCAGCACCTGCTGGCGGCTCTTGGCTTCGTGGACGCGATCCTCGGCGATGATGTCGAGACAGACTTCAACGCATTCGTTGCAGATGTACACCGTCGGTCCGGCGATGAGCTTGCGGACCTCGTGCTGGCTTTTTCCGCAAAAGCTGCACCGAAGCACGTCACCATCTCGATTCGACATCTATCCTCCTCGGTTCATTGTATCCCATTTCAGGTCTACTCTCTGGAAACAATGATCTTGTCGATGAGGCCGTAGTCTTTGGCCGCATCCGCCTCGAGAATGAAGTCGCGTTCGGTATCGAGATTGATCTTGTCCATGGCTTGTCCGGTGTGCTTGGCGAGAATCGTGTTCAACCGCTCTCGCATCCGCATGATGTCCCTGGCGTGGATATCGATGTCCGTCGCCTGACCGCCGAGACCGGACATCAACGGCTGGTGGAGCAGAACCCGGCTGTGCGGCAGGGCGTATCTCTTGCCCGCCGCGCCTCCAGCGAGGAGGATGGCGCCCATGGAAGCCGCCTGACCGAGGGCGATGGTGGCCACATCGGGCTTGACGTACTGCATGGTGTCGTAGATGGCGAGACCGGCGGTGATGGTGCCGCCGGGGCTGTTGACATAGAGGTAGATGTCCTTCTCGGGGTTCTCGGCCTCCAAGAAGAGAAGCTGGGCGATCACGAGAGAGGCGACATGGTCATCGATGGCCGATCCGAGGAAGATGACGTTGTCCTTGAGCAGGCGCGAGTAGATATCGTAGGCGCGTTCTCCGCGACTCGTCTGCTCGACTACGACCGGAACCAACATCAACCCACCTCCCCGCCGGCTTGACGGATCATCTCGTCGACCACCGCGGTCAGCAGCGCGGCGTGGCGGATGGATTCGAGCTTTTCCTCCGCGACGAGATTGGCCTTGTGCTCCGTCGGAGGAATTCCGAGCCGGGAGGCGTCCGCGGCGATATACGCCTCGACCTCGGCCTCGGGGACCGGGGTCTTCCACTTCATGGCCAATTGTTCGATGATCAGATTGTCCGCGACGTGCCGGCGGGCAGCTGGTTCGGCCTTGGCCGAGAGCTCCTGCCAGTCGAAATTCCCGTCTTCGGGACCGGCGCCCCGCATGGCCATCTCGTAGGCAAATCGATTCACCCGTTCGCTGACCGCGTTCTGAACCAGGGAGGACGGCAGGGAGTTGAGGTCGATCCCCACCGAGAGCTGGTCGAGCAACGACCGCCGCCACACATCCCGCCGCTCGGCTCGCTTGCGCCGCGACAGCGCCTCTATGAGCCGTTGCCTGAGCTCGGCGAGATCCTCGAGACCGAAGGTCTTGGCGAGTTCGTCATCGACCTCGGGCAGGGCCTTGGCCTTGAGGGCTTTGACCTTGACGGTGTAGGTGACCTTTTTGCCCGCTCGCTCTTTGTTCTCGTCGTCGTCGGGAAAGACTTTGACCGCGACTCTCTCGTCGCCGGCCTTGGCTCCCTGGAGCGCCTCGTTGATCTCGGGGGGCAATCCGTCACCGCCGAGGACAAATCGGGCATCGTTCTCTTCGTACGGTTCCTGGTCGGAGTCTTCCATCAGACCGACCAGATCGGCCTCGATGAGCATACCGTCGACGGCTTCCTGATCTTCCACCGGCTCCCAGACCGCCTGCTGCTCCCGGAGGGTCTCGAGCTCGGCGTCGATTTCACTGTCGGCGAGATCGAGGGACACTTCCGGCAGGGTGGCCGCGGAGAGCTCCGGGAGCTCGAAGTTCGGCCGGATCTCGAGCTCGGCGACGAACTGGAAGGAGCCATCGTCGGCGAATTTGACCTCTCGCACCTGCGGCATGGTGAGGGGCTGGAGTTCCTTCTCCGCCTCCATCACCTCTTCCCAGACGAGCTGGCTGAGGTGCTCCTTGAGGTCGGCATCGATGTCCTCGGCAAACCGGGCTCGGATCATGGACTCCGGCGCCTTGCCGTCGCGGAAGCCCGGAAGCTTGGCGCGACCTCGGATGGAGCGGACAATGGACTGCCGCTCTCGATCGACGATCTCGGTTTGGAGGCTGCCGGCAACCTCGAGTTTGTAATTTGCCTGCTCGGTCAACTTGTATGTCATGTTGTGTTCTCTCCGGCTGGTGCGAAAGGGGGGAATCGAACCCCCACGGGGTGCCCCCACGAGATCCTAAATCTCGCGCGTCTACCGGTTCCGCCACTTTCGCGCGGATGAAAGGAAATGGTGAGCCGTGGAGGAATCGAACCTCCAACCTAGTGATTAAGAGTCACTTGCTCTGCCAATTGAGCTAACGGCCCACAGCGACGCGCACTCTACCTCAAAACCTGCTGAGGGGCAAGACCTGAACGGCACACCGAATTGAAAGTCGTACGTCGCGGGCTCGTCTCCGGAGCGCTCGAGCTCTTCCCGGCGGCGTCGGTTGGAGTCTGCGGCTCCGTCACCCGAAAACGGAGGCCGGATGAACGCTCTCTCGTCCACGATTAGCGACTCGCGGATTTCGACTCACGAACGGTTGCGGCCGACGGCGGCTACCGGTGGACGAGGTGTTTGATCTCGCTCTGACCGATGTCGGACTCGGCGGTGATGACAACCGCCGAGGTGCCGCCGCTGAACTCGGGCAACCGTTCGGTTGCTACAAAGGCGCCGTCATCGTCGGTCTCACCCTCGGCGAGAACCAACCGGCGCGGCTCCGATGTCGATTTGAAGAGCACGGTGATGCGGACCCCGGGTTGCGGGGTGTTGGTCTGCGCCTCGACCGCTGAAATGGAGATCTCGGCGTCACAGCCGTAGACAAAATCGTGTTTACCCACGGCGCGGAGCACAAGATGCGCTCGGCCGCGTTGGGCGGCGAGATAGTCGAGGATCACCCGGTCGAGGGTCGGTTCGTCGCCCCCGTCTCCGGTTGCCTCGAGAGCCATGCCCGGACCGACACCGCCTTTGTTGGAGATGTTGGTGTCGTCGTCTTCGTTGACCACAGCCGGTTCATCGGTCAGCTGCGCCAGCCGACCACGGCGAATCATCTCGATGATGGTGTGATGCTGCCGCTCCATCATGGTCGCGATGGCGGTGTTCTCCACGTTTTCATCGACGAGATCCTGATACGAGGTCCTCCTCGAATAGAGAATCTCTCCGCGGGCGTAGACCAGGCTTTCGACGACGGGGTTCGAGCGTCCCTTGTCTTCGGTCTGCACGTGGTACGTCGTGCCCGCGTTATCGATATCGGTGTTGTAACCAGTCAGCACCACCGTTCCGGCTCCATCCAAAACAAGCAGCCTACAGGCTACCCCCTCGTCGGGGTGTGGTCAATGCACGCCGCTACATGCTGCGTGCGTGAGTCGCAAGTCGGAACATCTTCCCCGGGGCGTGGGCAGAGCACCTGCCGTCGTCGATCGACCGTCGCGGCTCTCTGCGGTTGACGACGCAGCAGAGAAGGAGCTGGGGCGTCAGCGGTCCCGCGACCGACGACTCCCGATTCACGACCCCCGACTCCCGATTCCCGACTCAGGACCCGCGACCTCCGTCGCGTCTACAATGCCCCAATGGCGCCATTGAGGATCCTCTTCATCTGTGTCGGCAATACCTGTCGCTCACCGATGGCTGAAGCCATCACCCGCGGTCTCAGGGAGGACGGGGTCTCGGCAGCCTCGGCCGGGTTGATGCCGTTCGGGAGGATCGTCAACCCGACGGTGGAGACCCTCGAGACCATGGGCTACGATCCTCAAGGCCTCGCCTCGAAATCCCTCGATGAGGTCGATCTGGCCTCCTTTGACATCATCGTCTCGCTTCTCGGGGACAGTGGACTCAGCTATCTGCCCGCGAACCTCGGGGCACAGATCGAGTCGTGGTCCATCCGTGATCCCTACGGCGAAGACGACGAGGTCTATCTCGCCGTCGGCCGTGAGCTCGAACACCGGATCCGCGGCCTCCTCGCCGATCGGTCAGAGCGGGAACTCCCCTTCGTCTGAGGAGTCACACTCGATGAGGAGTCCGGGAGAGGACGGGAGTCGGGAGTCGGGAGTCGGGAGTCGTCGGTCGCGGGACCGACGGTTCCGACGCTTGGTGCCAGGGCAATTCCGGTATCGACTCGCATCTTCAAGGGGTCCCGCCGTCATTCTGGCTTTTGAAAACGATTCACGGCTTACGAAATTTCGCACCGGAGGAAAGGAGACCCCGTTCGTGCGATCCATGGCACACTTGAGAGGTGGTATTCGACGAGGTCTACGAACGCTTCCGGCGGCCGATTTGGCGACTGGCGCGGCGACTCACCGGAAACGATGATGAGGCTTTCGACGCGACTCAGGAGATCTTTCTCAGGGTATGGCGCGGCCTCGAGGGCTTCCGCGGCGAGGCCAAGGTCTCGACCTGGGTCTTTCAGATCGCCTGGAATTATCTTCGCGGCCACCATCGGCGATACGGCAGACATCTCACCGCGGTGGCAGATGAGTCTGATGAGATCGTCGCCCGCACACCGGATCCGTCGCCCGGCCCGGAACAACAGGCGGTTTCAGCGGATCTCCTCGATCGCGTTACCGCAGCCATGGACGAGCTTCCCGAACACTATCGGGTGGTGGTGTGGTTGCGAGATGGTGAGGATCTCAGCTATGCCGAGATCGCCGAGGTCCTCGATCTTCCGGTCGGCACCATCCGATCACGCCTCGCGCGGGCAAGGACGGCACTCAAGAATGCGGTGGATCTGTGATGGATGAATCCCTTCGGGAACTCGTCAGCCGGCACCTCGACGGCGACCTGGACGATGCCGAGTCGTCCCGGCTGATGGCTCGCGCCGAGACCGATTCCGAGCTCGCGTTTGAGATCGAGACCACGAGTGAGCTGCGCGCGGCCGTTCGAGCCGTCGCAGACCGCATGGAACCACCCGCGGCGCTGGACAGGGTCTTGGAACCACTGCGCCAGGCGCCGCCGGTCCCGTCGCCGCGGGCGCGGCCGGTTTTTCGTTGGCTCGGAATCGCGGCTGCGGTGGTTCTGGGGGTGACCGTGGCAACCGAGATGGCCCGTCGCAACCCGACACCGACGCTGAGTCCGACGCCGTCACGGCAGCACCGACCGGTTGCCGAACGGGACGAGGTTTTCAAGCTCGCCCCCCTCCCGACCGCGGTTGAAAACGACAACCGGCCCCTCGGCGCGGCGGACCATCTGCTCGAAGAGGAACCGGCGCTCCCGGCGGTTTCCGATCCGGTCCCCCTCGAGGTCATCGGACCCTTGGATACCGCCGCTCCTGAAGCGGACCGGGCCGAATCGACCGCGCCTGAGGATCTGCGCTCGGCAGACGACGCCGGGGAGTTCGCATTGCGGCAGGACGAAGCCGCCCGCCCGGCCCCGGCGAAGAGGGGGGCTGGATCCGGGGTCGTCGGCTCAGTCGAGCTCAAGGCCGAGTCGGAGCTCACCCGGCAGGGGATTCCGACCGACGCTGATCGGCCATCGGCAGCGGAGCTCGCCGTCGTCGGCAAGGACGGTCAGGCAAAGGCCGCGGGCGAACCACCGAAGATGGAGGTTTCCGTCGTCCTTCTCATTGACGACGTCGTTGTCTGGCTGGGTTCCTCGACGAGCTGCCAGGCCGGTCGATGGCCGGTTCGCATCGAAGTGGCGGAAAACGCGGTCTCCGCCATCGCACCCGTCACCGCCGAGGACAAAGAGAAGCAGGCTCGATCCTGCATCCCCGACGAAGTGATCGGATCACCTCTCGACGGTGTCGCCAACGGAACCCACCTTGGAGAGTTGATCGTCTCAGACGCCCCGAAATAGATCCGGGCGCGGTCAACGCCGCGCCCGAAAAGGTCTGTCTTCCCACCCCGGGTTTGCTCACTTGAGCGCGGCGAGGCCTTCCTGAACGTTGTCCAGGACATCAAATACGGTGATGAGCTGGGTTACGTGGAGGATGTCGTTGATCTTCGGGGAAAGACGCAGCAGCTTGAGCTGCCCGCCGCGTTTGGTCACCGTGGTGTAGCACGCGACCATTTCGCCGATTCCGGAAGAATCGATGGCGGTCACCCCGGCCAGATCGATGAGGATCTTCTTCTGTCCGTCTCCGAGCGCGCTGTCGACGAGTTCGCGCATCTTGACATCGCCGGTTCCAATCGTGATCTTGCCCGACAATTCGATAATCCGAACATCGTCCACATCACGGATCTCACTCTTCATTTTCAGAACTCCTTGTCTCGGGCTCGAGGCGCCGGGTCATCTCGACCACCGTGCCACCACCCGGCGAGCGGCTGAACTCCACACGGGTCATGAATTGCCGCATGTAGAAGATACCGCGTCCGCTCGGTCGCAGCAAATAATCCGGATCGGTTGGATCAGGGATTGCCTCGAGGTCGAATCCCTCGCCCTCGTCTTCGACCCGGATCGTGACCTCGTCGTCGCGAATTCCAAGATCGACGAGGACCGATCGCTCGGGATCCTGCCGGTTGCCGTGGCGAATGGCGTTGGCCGTCGCCTCCCTCAAGGCGGTGACGAGCCAATAGCAATCGTCACCGGAGAATCCAGCCTGACCGCAGAGATCGACCAATGCTCGCTCGGCGATCTCGATGTTGGCGAAATCGCTCGAGAGCACGAGATGGGCATCTTGGGGAAGGTCGACGGACATCGTTGCTGGATTATAGCAACCCGGCCGCCGAGTCAGTCGAAATCCCGGTCGTCCTCGTCGTCGTCCTCATCATCGCCGGGCTCGACCATCTGGAGAATCCAGCGCTGGAAGTTCTCCTCGGCCGCAGACACCGGCATGGCCAGGATCTCCGGCAACTCGTACGAATGGTACTCCCGGATCGCAGCCGAGACCCTGTCGAAGAGTCGCTTCGGGGTCTTGATGAGGAGCAGATACTCGGTGTCCTCGCAGATCTTCCCCTTCCATCGGTAGATCGAACGCAGACAGGGGACAATATTGACGCACGTGGCCAGCCGGCGCGCGATGAGTTCCTCTGAAATCTCCACCGCCTGCTGCTCGGTCCCCACAGACGTCATGACAACGGTGATCTCTTCGAGACGAGTCATGGAGAAACGCTATCGAAGTCAGCCGACACAGTCAAGAAAAAGGAGCCGCGCGGCCCTCGTCAGTACCGCCGTACGAGCCCGACCACGATCCCCTGCACGGTGAGGTCCTCGGCGGCGACGAAAATGGGGGCCATCTCCGAATTGGCGGGTTGGAGCCTGATCGATCCGGGAGCGTGACGAAAGAGGCGTTTGAGGGTCACCTCTCCATCCACCATGGCGACCACCATGTCGCCGTCGGCTGCCTCGGGCCGCGGCTGGACGATGACGAGATCGCCGTCGTGGATCCCGTCCTCGATCATGGACTCGCCGCGGACCTTGAGGACGAAGTTGTTGCCCGATCCGACGAAATCCGGCGGCACCGAGACCGGTTCGGGGTCCGGCACGGACTCGATGGGAGAACCGGCGGCCACCAATCCCAGCAACGGAAGCTCGATCCCGCTGGGCTCGTCGGCGGTCGGCTGTTGAGCCAGGACGAGTCCCCGCTTCTGATGCTTCTCACGCCGCAGGTAACCTTTGCGTTCGAGCAACGCGATGTGTTTCTGCGCGCTCGCGGTGGATGCGAAGCCAAAGGCTTCGGAAATTTCTCTGAGCGTCGGCGCGACGCCGTCGCTGATGAGTCTTTTCTCGATGAAATCGAGCACATCCCGCTGCCGTTCGGTGAGGTAGGTCATGATGCGGGTCTCCTCGAAACCACCATAGGCGATAATAAGGCGTAAGTCAATTCGGACGGCAAAAAGAGAGCGCACCGAAGTGCGCTCTCTGGCTCGTTTGAGAAATGGTCGGGGCGAGTGGACTTGAACCACCGGCCTCACGGTCCCGAACCGTGCGCTCTACCAGACTGAGCTACGCCCCGACGGGCCGGCAGTCTAACCGAAGCCGGCGCGAAACGCAATTGCTTCGACCATGGTATTTGACACCTTGATTCCGGCGTCTGTACCGTTTCTTTCTCAGTCCGACCTTGGGGGGATCGATGGCAGCATCACGAGCGCAATGGACCGGTCGATTGGGTTTCGTCCTGGCGGCCGCCGGCAGCGCCATCGGCCTCGGAAACCTCTGGAAGTTTCCCTACATCACCCTCGAGAACGATGGCGGGGCGTTCGTCCTCGTCTATCTCGCCGCCATCGCCGTGGTCGGTGCCCCGATCCTGGGAGCCGAGATCCTGCTCGGCCGCAGGAGCCGACGGAATCCGGTGGGGGCGTTTGGCCTGTTGAGCGTCGGAAAGCCGGGTGGCCGGGCCTGGAAGGGTGTCGGCTACCTCGGCGTCGTGGCCGGTTTCATCATCCTTTCCTACTACAGCATGATCGCCGGCTGGACCCTGCGGTACATTCTGCTGGCCTTTTCGGGATCGCTCGGTGAACTTGCCGGTCACCCGGAAGACCTCGAGGCCTTTTTTTCCGGCTTCCTCGCCGATCCGGGGGCCCAGATTCTGTTTCACACGCTCTTCATGGGCTTGACCATCGCCGTCGTCTATTTCGGAATCGGTAGGGGGATCGAACGCGCCGCCAAGCTTCTGATGCCCCTCTTGTTCGCCATTTTGCTCGTCCTCGCCGCGTATTCCATGACCACCCCCGGTTTTGGCCGCGCCCTGGCCTTCCTGTTCCGGCCCAACTTCGCCGAGATCACGGCGGCCGGGGTGCTCGAGGCTCTCGGGCACTCGTTTTTCACCCTCAGCGTCGGTCTCGGTTCGATGCTGACCTATGGCAGCTACATGCGGCGCCAGGATTCGATCCCGCGCGCCGCCCTGACCATCTGCGTTCTCGACACCCTCATTGCCATCATGGCGTGCGTCATCATGTTCTCCATCATCTTCAGCTTCGATTTCGAGGTGAGCAAGAGCTCCACCATCCTGTTCACCACCATCCCGGTGCTCTTCTTCAAGCTCCCCGGTGGAGCCGTGATCTGTGGGCTCTTCTATCTCCTGGTTTCGTTTGCCGCCCTCACCAGCACGATCAGCCTGCTCGAGGTGGTGGCGAGCTACGCCATCGACGAACTCGACTGGCCTCGGCGCAGGGCCGCGGTGACCACAGGCTTGTCGATCTGGCTCTTCGGAATTCTGTCGGCGCTCAGCGTCGGGGGGGTTAAGTTCCTATCGGCGTTCAACCCCATTGGCAAGGGTTCGACAACCGGAGTCTTCGGAACCCTCGACTACCTGGCGAGCAACTGGCTCCTCCCCGTGGGCGGGCTCTTCATCGCCCTTTTCACGGGCTGGATCCTCACCGCCAAGGAAAGTCGGGACGAGCTCGAGGAGGGGAACGGGGCGCTGGGATGGAGCCATGGAGTCTGGCGTTTTCTCATTCGATTCGCCGCCCCGGCCGCCGTCGGCGCCATCATCGTCAGCGTCATCCTGGGCGCGGAGTATCAGTGAGCGGTGGCCGCGGCCGATACCGTGCCCGTGCTGAAGCCGCAACAGGACACGCGAAAGATCGCGCCCCATCGGGGTGCCGGGTTCGACATTGTGCCGGAACGACCTCCAATCTACTCGGCGCGCTCCGCACAATGTCCAACCGGGCTCCCTCGGGGAGCGCGCTCCAAATCGGTTCTCCCGGCTTCGAGGTAGGCCGCCGGCGCTCGATCAGCGTGGTCGCAGCCCTCTCCGGCCCCCATCGCGCGACCGCGCTGATCGGGCGACGCTGGGGCGATGGGGCGCTCCAGCGACCCACCGCACCAGAAGGCCGGAGCTGAAAGAACCATGTAGAGCGACCGACCCTCGTTCCCGCAGTGCGACAAAGGGCGTTGCGATGTTCGTAGCGCCGGCGTCCTGCCGGCTTTGGTGGTGTAACGATGCGGGTTAGTTCTATCGCCCGCGGATCGGATACGGCCCCTTTCCCCGTCGCTGCTGTTGTTCCGGACCTTGTTCTCGGCACCGGCCTTCTGGGCCGCTGTGACGCTTTGGCGTCCCAGCGACCCAGCGTCGCGCCATCGGCGTAGTCGCGCGGGGGAATCGGGGAGGGCTGCGACCACGCCGATGACACGCCGGCGGCCTGCCTCGTAGCCGGAACAACAGACCTCATCGCGCTCCCCGAGGGAGCCCGGTCGGCATTTGTGCTGAGTGGGCCGCTCCGCCGAGAGGTCGTTCCGGCACAAATGCGGACCCGGCACCCCGTTGGGGCGGGGTATTCCGCGGGTCCCGGGCGGCTTCGGTTGCTGTTCCGGATGCTGCTGCTGTCGCTGATCGCTGGTTTCTGATGCTGGCCCGGTCGCTGGTTCCTGCCGCTGGCCCGGTCGGCATTTGTGCTGAGTGGGCCGCTCCGCCGAGAGGTCGTTCCGGCACAAATGCGGACCCGGCACCCCGTTGGGCGGGATCTCCCTCGAAACAAACGGCGCCCTGAAGGGCGCCGTTGGTGTTTCAGTCTCGCAATGAAAATCAGTGGACCGTCGCTCCACCGCCAACCTCGATCTCGGTCTCGGCAAGCCGCACCACAACGGTCAGCTCATCGAGCTCCTCGGCGGCGGCGTCCTTGAGCTTCTCCTGGGCAGCCTGGAGATTGCTCCTTGCGGCGGCGACATCGATGTCGGCCGGCGCCTTGGCGACCGTGGCCAGAACCGTCACCCGATCGGGAAGAACCTCGGCAAAACCGCCCTGGACCGCGTACCGGACCACCTTGGAACCGTCGAAATAGGTCAGCGGACCGGCGGCGAGAGAGGTCAGAAGCGGGATATGGCCGGGCAGAACACCCATCTCTCCGAGGGCGCCCGGGAGACGCACCTCGTCGACCGCCACTTCCACCACTCGGCGGCTTGGAGTCACGATTTCGAGGTGCAGCCGGTTGGCCATCTCAGCCCTCCGCCTTCATCTTGTCGGCCTTCTCGATGGCTTCTTCGATGCCACCGACATAGAGGAAGGCCTGCTCGGGAAGCTCGTCGAGTTCACCCGCGCAGAGAGCCTTGAAGCCCTTGATGGTGTCTTCGACCTTGACGTAGCGGCCCTTCATGCCGGTGAACTGCTCGGCAACGAAGAAGGGCTGCGACAGGAATCGTTGGATCTTTCGGGCCCGGGCGACGGTGAGCTTGTCCTCCTCGGAGAGCTCGTCGATGCCGAGGATCGCGATGATGTCCTGGAGGTCCTTGTAGCGCTGGAGGATTCGCTGAGTCTCACGGGCGACCATGTAGTGCTCGTCGCCGATGATGAGGGGATCGAGGATGCGCGAGGTCGAGGCCAGCGGGTCGACCGCGGGGTAGATGCCGAGGGCGGCGATCTGCCGCGACAGCACCGAGGTCGCGTCGAGGTGGGCGAAGGCCGTCGCCGGCGCCGGGTCGGTGAGGTCGTCGGCGGGGACGTAGATCGCCTGCACCGAGGTGATCGAACCGGTCTTGGTCGAGGTGATCCGCTCCTGGAGTTCGCCCATCTCGGTGGCGAGGTTGGGCTGGTAACCCACCGCGGAGGGCATCCGGCCGAGCAGCGCGGAAACCTCGGAACCCGCCTGTGTGAAACGGAAGATGTTGTCGATGAAGAGCAGCACGTCCTGACCTTCTGAGTCGCGGAAGTGTTCGGCGACGGTCAGCCCGGTGAGACCGACACGGAGACGGGCGCCCGGGGGCTCGGTCATCTGGCCATAGATCAGAGACGCCTTTGAGTTCTCCCAGCTGTCCGGGTCGATGACGCCGGCTTCGGTCATTTCGTGCCAGAGGTCGTTACCCTCGCGGGTCCGCTCACCGACACCGGCGAAGACCGAAAAACCACCGTGCTGGAGCGCCACGTTGTTGATGAGCTCCATGATGATGACGGTCTTGCCGACACCCGCGCCGCCGAAGAGACCGGTCTTGCCGCCCTTGGTGTAGGGCTCGAGGAGGTCGACGACCTTGATCCCGGTTTCGAACATTTCGGTTTCGGTGGACTGTTCGTCAAGCGTTGGGGCGGTGCGGTGGATGGGCATCCGCTTCTCGGCATTGACCGGGCCCTTGCCGTCCACCTGCTGGCCGAGGACACCGAGCACGCGGCCCAGGGTCTTGCGACCAACCGGTACCGAAATCGGTTCGCCGAGATCGACGGCGGTCATTCCGCGGACCATGCCCTCGGTCGGCTGCATGGCGATGCACCGGGCGCGGCTCTCGCCGAGGTGTTGCGCAACCTCGACCGTGACGTCCATGGCCCCCACGCCAAGAGTGCCGTCGTCCTGGATGCGGACGGCGTTGTAGATGACGGGGAGGTGGCCATCGGGAAACTCCACGTCCACCACCGGACCGATAACCTGAACGACGCGTCCTTCGACCTGCTGAGTCATAAATCTCTCCTAGTCAGTCACCGAGCGCTTGCGCGCCGGAAACAATCTCGATCAACTCCTTGGTGATGGCGGCCTGGCGGGTGCGGTTGTAGAGCATCGTCAGGGCGTCGATCATCTCGCCGGCGTTCTTGGTGGCGGCCCCCATGGAGGTCATCCGGGATGCCTGCTCGGCCGCGGCCGAGTCGTAGAGCACCGTCTGGATCTCGGTCTCGACATAGGCCGGCAGCAATGCAGCCAGTAAACCCTCCGCGTTGGGCTCGTAAAGATAGTCGGTCCCTGCATCGTCGGCGTTCGGGTCGGCTTCGGGTGGCTGGATGGGCAGCAACTGCTCGATGGTGATCTCCTGCCGGAGAACACTGACGAACTTGTTGTACGCGATCCACACCTCGTCGACCTGTCCCGACGTGAAGGCTTCCATGAACATGGAACCGAGCCGCGGCCCATCCGCAGCGGTGAGACGGTTCATGGTGTCCCGCTCCTGGTGGGCAACCGGGAACTCGCGGACCTTGAAATAGTCCGAGGCCTTGCGACCGATGAGGATCAGCTCGACATCGGGCCACCGCTTCTTTTTGAGATCCTTCTCGATCTGGCGGAGGAGGTTGGCATTGAAGGAACCGCACAGACCCTTGTCGGACGAAACGACCACCAACCAGGTTTGGCCACCTTCACGACGTTCGAGCAACGGGTGGCTCTCCTCGGTCCTGGCCGCGACGTTGGCCAGCACCTTCGACAACGTGTCGGCGTAGGGCCGGGCGTTGGTCACCGCCTGCTGCGCACGCCGCAGCTTGGCCGCAGCCACCATCTTCATGGCCTTGGTGATCTGCTGGGTGCCCTTGACGGAGCGGATTCGACGGGTGAGATCCCTAGTGCTCGGCAACGCTCGCCTCCGGGTGTTCCTTCAGGAACAGGTCCGCGGACTTCTTGATGAGGGCGCCGAGTTTCTCGGCGTCGTCGTCGCTCAGAGCTCCGGTCGTCGCGATGGCTTCGAGGATCTCGCCACCTTCGGCCTCGACAAAGCGGTGCATGTGGGGCTCGAAGGCGCCGATGGCGGAGACCTTGAGCTTGTCCATATAACCCTTGGTGCCGGCGAACATGGAAACGATCTGAAGACTCACGGACAGCGGCGCAAACTGACCCTGCTTGAGGATTTCGAGGAGCCGTTCGCCTCGTGCGAGCTGGCGCTGGGTCGCCTTGTCGAGGTCGGAGCCGAACTGGGCGAAAGCCGCGAGCTCGCGGTACTGCGCGAGTTCGAGGCGCAACGAACCCGCGATCTTCTTCATCGCTTTGATCTGCGCGTTGCCGCCGACCCGGCTGACCGAGAGACCGACGTTGACCGCCGGCCGCTGGCCGGCGAAGAAGAGATCGCCCTCGAGATAGATCTGACCGTCGGTGATGGAGATGACGTTGGTCGGAATATAGGCCGAGACGTCACCCATCTGGGTCTCGATGACGGGCAGCGCGGTCAGACTGCCGCCGCCGAGCTCGTCGTTGAGCTTCGCGGCGCGCTCGAGCAACCGCGAGTGGAGATAGAAGACATCGCCCGGGTAGGCCTCGCGGCCGGGCGGGCGGCGGAGCAGGAGCGAGATCTCGCGGTAGGCCTGGGCGTGCTTGGTGAGGTCGTCGTAGAAGCACACCGCGTGCTGGCCGTTGTACATGAAGTACTCGCCGAGGGCGGCGCCGGCGTAGGGCGCGAGGTACTGCAGCGGCGCCGGCTCGGAGGCGGTCGCCGAGACCACGATGGTGTGGTCCATGGCGCCGTGCTTCTCGAGGGCGGCGATCACCTGCGCGACGGTCGAGGCCTTCTGGCCGATGGCGACGTAGATGCAGATGTTGCCGGTACCCTTCTGGTTGACGATGGTATCGAGAATCACCGCGGTCTTCCCGGTCTGCCGGTCGCCGATGATGAGCTCGCGCTGACCGCGGCCGATGGGAATCATCGAGTCAATGGCCTTGATGCCGGTCTGCATCGGCTCTTTCACCGACTGCCGGGCCACGACTCCGGGCGCGGTACGCTCGAGCGGATAGCGCTCGGTGGTGGCCACCGGACCCTTGCCGTCGAGGGGGCGGCCGAGGGGATCGACCACACGACCCACCATCTCCGGCCCCACCGGGATATCGAGGATTCGCTTGGTGCGGCGGACCTCATCACCCTCTTTGATGTGGTGCACCTCCCCCATGAGCACGGCGCCGACGTTGTCGTCCTCGAGGTTGAGGGCGAGACCGTAGACGTCGTGGGGAAGCTCGAGGAGCTCTCCCATCATGACCCCGTCGAGGCCGTAGATACGGGCGATTCCATCGCCGACGGAGATGACCGTTCCCACCTCCGACATGTCGATGGTGGTTTCCTGGCCTTCGATCTGGCGCCGGATGATTTCGGCGATTTCGGCGGCTTTGATCTGCATATTGCTACCCCTGTTCGATGACGGTTTGCCGGCTCAGCCGATTCACCTGTCCGACGAGCGACCCGTCGAAGACCTTGGAACCAACCTGGACCTTGAAGCCGGCGAGAAGCTCCGGGTTGTGGACGAAATCGGCGACCACGGCGGTCCCCGTCACGGCGCTCATGACCTCGGCGATCCGACGACGGTCAGCCTCGTCATAGGCCGTGGCAAGCTCGACATGGGCCCGGGCGCGACCGAATTCGCGGTCGACCAGGTCCCGATAGGTAATGGCGATGTCGCGCATGTGCAGCATGCGATAGTGGCGCTGGACAACATGGCAGAAACGGCGGACCGGTTGGGTGATCCCGAGATTGTCGAGGACCTGGTCGAGGATGACGGTCTTGGTGTCGGTGTCGACCATGGGCGTGACGAGCACGCGCTCGAAATCGGGCACCTCCTTGAGGGCTGTCGCAACCCCGTTGAGCTCGTCGATCACGGCCTCTTTTCGCTCCGGACACTGGTCCCGAACCACTTCGAGGAGCGCCTTCGCGTAGGGCATGGCTCTGAATCGAGACATGGTCACTCCTTATCCGCGAGGTTTTCGAGGGCGCCGAGACTGCGGTCGAGCACCCGCTGCTGGTCTTTCTCGGTCATGGTCGCCTGCAGGAGTTCTTTGGTCAGCTGCTCGGTCAACGCCGCGGTGTCCTTCGCGAGCTGCTCGCGGGTTTCGGCCTGACGGCGAGCAATCTGATCATCGACGCGGCGCATGAATCTCGCTTCGTCTTCGCGAGCCTGGGCGTCGATCTTTTCCGCTTCGGTCTTGCCGAGAGCTTCCGCCCGTTCTTGAATCTCCTTGACTTCCGCTTCGACCCTGGCGAGGCGTTCGCTGACTTCCGAGCGAAGGGTCTCTGCCTCGGCGAGCTTCCTGCGGGCCTCGGCAAGCTCCTCCTTGACGCCCTCACCGCGAGCCTTGAGGGTCTCGTTGACGGGTTGGCCGACAAATTTGTTCAGGAGAAAGAGGAAGAGCGTGAGGTTGGCTGCGAGAAGGACCCGAATCGCAGCGCTGGGGAGAAACGAAGGTTGTCGCGGCTCGTCGACGAGGAAGGCCAAAACCAAGAAGACAACAAAGGCCAGAACCCAGAAGAGCTTGTCCTTCACCGGGAAACCTCCCTGCCGAGGAGCTGGCTCGCAAAAGCCCGAGCGAGTTCACCTGCCTGAGCCTTGAGATCGGCGCGCGCTTTGGCGGCCTCGTTGTCGAGCACCGCCATGGCTTCATCGAGCCTGCCGTCGGCGATCTGGCGGGCCGCGTCGAGGGTTGCCTGGCGCCGATCGAGGGCCTCCTGCTGGAGCCCGTTGCGAACCGCGGCCGCCGCCTTCGCGGCTTCTCCGAGTTCGGTTTCGAGGCGAGCCGTCTCAGCCAGATATTCCTGGTGTTTCGACTGCCACTCTTTCTCGGCACCCTCGATCCGACCACGGCGTTCGGCGAGTACGGCACCGACCGGTTTGAGGAGGAATCTCTGGATCAACCAAAAGGTCAACCAGAAACACACCATGACGATGATCAGCGATAAATTCGGAGGTTGCATCCGCGGCTCCTGGCCTTGGCACTCCCGCCTCTTTGCAGGGCGACTCAAATTACCGCAGGATTTCGCAAAGAGTCAAGATTTTTTTTTCACAAGGACGGTTTTCTTTGGGTTTGGCGCCGAATCTGGAGGCGAATCGCGTGATACAGAGACCGTGGATCAGGATGCAGGATAGAAGTGTCCCATCGCCGGTGCGGGTTCCGGCATCGAGGGCCACGGTAGCGCAGAAGGCCGGCGATGAGGGAACCAATCACGGCGGACCGCTTCCGGCACGCGCCTCCAACGAGATTCTCCCATCGCGCTCCCCGAGAGTGCCCCCTCAAACGATGTTTGGGCCCGAAACGCGTCACGCTCCGGGACGGTACGCCATCCCAAAATCGGTTTGAGACGGCACGTCCGTTCGAGGCCAATACCGCGTTCACTCGAGGCACGAAGACAATGCGCGTCAAGGAAACCCGAAAAACCCCGCCCCAACGGGGTGCCGGGTCCGCATTTGTGCCGGAACGACCTCTCGGCGGAGCGGCCCGCCCAGCACAAATGCCGACCGGGCTCCCGCGGGGAGCGCGATGCGGTCTGCTCTCCCGGCTACGAGGCAGGCCGCCGGCGCGCCATCGGCGTGGTCCGAGCCTCTCAATCAACCCACGCGCGACCACGCCGATGGTGCGACGCTGGGCCGCCGGGACGCCAATGCGTCACAGCGGCCCAGAAGGCCGGCGATGAGGGCAGGTTCCGGGGCAGCGACAGGATTCAGCGGCAGCGTCGACCAGCAGCCTTGCTCTCAACCCTTGGCGCCTTCGCCCTTCGCCGGCGGTGTTGCCTTCTTGGCTCGGGCCGCCATGTCGACCTTGCCCTCGAGGAAGGCGCCATCCTCCATGACCACCGCGGGTGCGTGGATTTCGCCGAAGACCTTGGCCGAGGCGTGCAGAACGACCTTCTCGCTGGCCTTGATCGTTCCCCGGACCTGGCCGCCGACAAGACAGCGGGCGACGTCGATTTCACCGTCGACGGTCCCGTCCTCACCGATGACGAGCTCGGATCGCGAACGAACCGTGCCTTCCACCAGACCATCGACCCGAAAGGAATTCGAAAATTCGAGCTCGCCCTTGATGGTGCAACCCGAGTCGACGAATCCATTGAGCGTTTCTGCTGAACGCACCATCACTTACCCCCCATCAGGAGATCGAAGACCCGCATCAACTCGTCCGGTTCAACGCAGGTGATCACGATCGCACCGCCATCGTTCCGGCGGGGCCGGATTTCCACAGGGGCCCCCAGGCGGAGGCTCAACTTCTCCTCGGCCGCGACGAGATTCGGGTCCTTCGCTGCCCGCGTTTTCTCGGTGCCGCTGCGCTTCGTCGTCGTGTTCTTCCCGTCAGCCGCAACCCGCTCGAGATCGCGGACGGACAGCCCCTCCGCGGCCGCGCGTTCGGCCCATTCGAGTTGGTCCTGGACATCGGGCACGGCGAGCAGCGCGCGGCCGTGACCGGCGCTCAGAAGCCCCGCCTCCACCATTTCCTGGATCTTCTCCGGCAGCCGAAGAAGCCGGAGGGCGTTGGCGATGGTGCTCCGGTCCATTCCGACCTGGTTGGCGATTTCCGCCTGGGAAAGACCATGTTCGGACCTGAGATGCTCGAAGGCACGGGCCTCTTCGAGAGCCGACAGATCGCGGCGTTGCAGGTTCTCCACGAGCGCCAGCGCGAGTTCGTCGCGGGCGCCGAGCCGCTCACGGATCACCGCCGGCACGGTCTTGAGTCCCGCCGCCCGGGCTGCCCGCCACCGCCGCTCGCCGGCGATGACGAGGTACCCGCCGGCGCCGTCTTCACTCACAAGCAGGGGTTGGAGGACGCCGTGGCGTCGGATCGAGTCGGCAAGCTCGGCAATGCCGTCATCGGCAAAATGTTTTCGCGGCTGTTCCGGGTTCGGGCCGAGACGATCCACGGGGATTTCCGCCAACCCGGACCTCGCCCTCTGGGTGTCGGGGATGAGGGCCTTGAGGCCTCGTCCGAGCGCTTGTTTAGCCATGATTTCCAGCCATTCGCGTCAGATATTCGCGGGCGAGTTGAAGGTAGGCCTGAGCGCCCGTGCTTCGCAGGTCGTAGGCATGGATCGGTCGGCCAAACGATGGCGCCTCGGCGAGCCGGACGTTCCGCGGCACCACCGCTTCAAAAACCAGATCACCGAACACCGAACGCACCTCCTGGGCCACCTGCTGCGCCAGATTCGTCCGATCATCGTACATGGTGAGCAGGATTCCATCGATGGCGAGCTCGGGATTGAGGAATCGGCGGACATCGTCCACCGTCTTGAGGAGGTTCGACACACCCTCCATGGCGTAGTACTCGCACTGGACCGGCACCAGCAGGCCATCGGCCGCAGCCAGCGCGTTGACCGTCAGCAGACCGAGGGAAGGCGGGCAGTCGACAAAAACGAACTCGCTGCCGGAAAAATCCGCCAGTGCCTCCCGAAGCCGGAACTCGCGCCCCACCATGCCGACGAGTTCGACCTCCGCCCCGGCCAAATCGGGAGTGGCCGGCACCAGTGACAGATGGGGAAATTCGGTCGGCCGCACGACATCGAGAAGCCGCGCCTGGCCGTTCAGAACCTCGTACGTCGTCGCGGCACCGGCCGCGACATCGACGCCGAAGCCCGCGGTACAGTTTCCCTGAGGATCGAGATCGATGAGAAGCGTCCGCCTCTCGTACGCAGCGAGGGCTGCGCCGAGGCTGATGGCGGTGGTGGTCTTTCCGACCCCGCCTTTCTGGTTGACGACGGCGACGACTCGGTGTTTCACGTGGAACGCTTTCTCAGAGACACGAGTCGGCCCCGATCGAGGCCGACGAGCGGCCAGCTTAACACACGCCAACCCGCCTCCGCGGCCAACTCGCGTTCACCATCGTCGGTGGTCCAGAACGCGACCGCACCCCCGGCGACGAGATGGGATTCCGCCCAATTCAGCAGGGTCGCGTGGCCGCCCACCGCCCGGGCGGTGATGAGGTCAAACCGCTCCTCCGGCGGCAATTGCTCATACCGCAGATCCACCGCCCGGGCATCGAGCTCGAGTTCGCGGATGACCCGTTTGAGGAAGGACCACCGCTTCTTCCTCGGCTCCAACAGCAGCCCGCGCCAGCCCGGTCGGGCGATGAGCAGCGGCACCCCGGGCAGACCGGCCCCGCTCCCGACATCGAGGAGGCTCCCCTCGCCGGCGAGGAGGCGCTCGCCGGCGAGGGCGTCGAAGATGTGCCGCTCGACCAACTCCCGGCGGTCGGCGAACCGCACGAGATTGTGCTTTGCCGACCAGGTCTCGAGAAGCTCCGCATAACTCACCATGCGGTCGAGGGCGGTCCCGTCCAGACGCTCCGCCAGGAGATCTCGAAAGGACGCCGTTTCCGTCATCGCCGTTTGCTCCATCCCGCGATGCGCCCGGCGAGAATGGCGACCGCCGCCGGCGTCATCCCCGGCAGGCCCTCGGCATCGGCGAGGGTTGCCGGACGGTGACGCCCGAGCTGTTCGACGATTTCTCTCGACAGCCCGGGGATCTTCGCCGGGTCGAGCCCGCGCGGGATCTCGACCTCGCGAAGTCGCTTGACCCGTTCGATCTCACGCTCGTGCCGCGCCAGGTATCCCTGGTAGCGGAGCGACCGGACCACGATTCGCCGATCTTCGGCACTCAACGCCTTGAGCCCCGGTACCGAGGCGGCCACTCGATCGAGATCGACATCCTGCCGCAGCAGCAACCCCGCCCACGTGGTCGGCGCCGTCACCTCGACACCGGTGATCGATCGAACCACTTCGCGGGTGGCGGTATCCGGGTTCAACCGACCGGTTTCAAGGGTTCGGCGGGCATCGGCCCGTGCCGCCCATCTCGTGTGTTCCACGTGAAACATCGCCTCTCGCACCAGACCGAGTTCGACGCCCTTGGCCATCAGGCGCTCGCGTGCCGAGTCCACCCCCAACAGAAGCCGGTGCTCGGCCCTGGAGGTGAACATCCGGTATGGCTCCACGTGCTCCCGGGTCACCAGATCGTCGACGAGCACCCCGAGATACGCCTCTTGCCTGGTCGGGACGAACGGGCGCCCCCCCCTCCCGCAGAGCACCGCGTTCACGCCGGCGACGAAACCGAGCGCCGCCGCCTCCTCATAGCCCGAGGTTCCGAGCACCTGTCCGGCGAGCACGAGCCCCGGCACCTCCCGGCAGGAAAGATCCGCCCGAACCTGGCCGGGAACGACCATGTCGTACTCCACCGCATACCCGTACCGGAGGAACTCCGCCGTTTCCAGACCAGGCACCGCGTGAACCACCGCCTCCTGCACATCATGGGGAAGACTCGTCGAGAGCCCGTTGACGTAGACGCTGTCGCTCGCAAGCCCCTCGGGCTCGAGAAAGACCGTGTGTTCGCGGTGGTGGGGAAAACGAACAACCTTGTCTTCGATGGACGGACAGTACCGCGGGCCCACCCCGGCGATGGCCCCCGAGAAAAGCGGCGAACGGTGGATATTGTCTTCGATGATGGTCTGAACCGTCTCCGGTGTCCTCGTAACCCAACACACGACCCGGTTCTGAACCGACCTCGTCCGCCAGGAGAACGGCCGCGGCGTCTCGTCGCCCTCCTGCACCCCGAGGCGATCGAAATCCAAACTCGACCGCGCCAAGCGCGGCGGCGTCCCGGTCTTGAACCGACGCAGCGCGAGACCGAGACCCGACAACTCGGCACCGAGACCGATGCTCGCTCGCTCGCCAAACCGTCCGCCCGGTCTGCGCTCCTCGCCGCTGTGCAGGACTCCACCGAGAAAGGTGCCCGTCGTCAGAATCGTCGTTCGACCCATCACGCGGGCTCCGTCACTCAACCGGACACCCTTCACCCCGCCATCATCCGTCACCAACCCGACCGCCTCGCCCTCGATGATGCTCAGACCCCGAAGACCGGCGAGGAGCCGCGCCATGAGCTTCGAGTACAGTTCTTTGTCACACTGGGCGCGCGGACCCCAGACCGCGGGTCCGCGGGACCCGTTGAGGATCTTGAACTGGATTCCGGCGCGATCGGCCGCCCACCCCTGGAGCCCGCCGAGCGCATCGAGTTCGGCCACCAAATGGCCCTTGCCGATGCCCCCGATCGCCGGGTTGCACGGCATCTGGGCGATGGTGTGGCGGTGCATCGTCACCACCGCGACCGCCGCCCCCATGCGCGCCGCGGCGGCCGCCGCTTCGCAGCCGGCGTGACCCGCTCCAACCACCACGACATCGAACGGGACAGCCACGGTCATTTCCCGATGCAGAACGAGCTGAAGACGCGGTCGAGGACATCTTCGGTCGCAACCTCGCCCGTCAGTTCCCGAACCGAATCCAGGGCTGCACGGACCCCCTCCGCGGCGAGCTCCGGGAGTTCGAAGTCCGTCGCTTCGAGCTCACTGACCAGCAACTCCAACGCCCGCCGGTGGCGCTCGGCGATGGCCAACTCGCCCCCGAGATCGACGATCTCTGCGGCGACGAGCTCGGCCAGGGCTTGACGAAGCTCGTGGACGCCGGCGCCGGTTGAACACGACAGCGCCCGCCACGGCTCCGAGACGACCGCGTCGCCGACGAGATCCCACTTCGAACGGATTTGCAGGGTCGGTTGGTGCGGTCTCGCCACAGGCGCCGCCTCCGCGGGTTGATCGGCCGGCCACAGCACGAGAACGGCATCGGCATCGGCGGCGGCCGCCTCCGCGCGGCGGATTCCCTCACGCTCGACCGGATCCTTCGTCGCGCCGAGGCCGGCGGTGTCCTGCAGGATCACCCGCACCCCCGCAACCTCGAGCTCCGCCTCGACGACATCCCGGGTCGTTCCTGGATGGGGAGAGACGATCGCCTTTTCGGCGCCGACGAGGAGATTGAAAAGGGTCGACTTCCCCGAGTTCGGCGGCCCGAGAATGACGATCCGCACGCCGTCCCGGATTCGTCGCCCGGCTGCCGCGGTGGCGAGGAGCGCCGCGGCCCGCTCGAGACAGCGATCGCGACCCTCGGTCCCGGTCTCCGGATCGAATGGTATCTCGTGCTGTGAGAAGTCCAGCGACGCCTCGATGTGCGCCAGGAGATCCGTGAGGTCGTTCTTGAGGCGGGCGAACTCCCGCGACAACCGGCCCTCGATCTGGGCCCGCGCTACCCTTGCCTGCCAGGCGGTGTCGGCCGAGATGAGTTCATTGATGGCTTCGGCCTGCACCAGATCGAGCTTCCCGTTGGCGACGGCGCGACGGGTGAATTCCCCGGGGCCCGCCTGGCGGGCGCCGGCGGCGGTGAACGCCTCGATGGTGGACCGGATGACCCAACCCGACCCGTGCACCATGAGCTCCAACATGTCCTCACCGGTGTATGACCGCGGCGCGGGGTAGGGGAGCGCCACCGCCCGGTCGATCAACCCGCCCTCAGAATCGAGAAGCTCGACCAGCGACGCCCGCCACCCGCGGTCCATCTCGAGCCCGGGACAGACCGTCCCGGCGAGCCGCCTGGTCTCACCTCCACTGACCCTGATCAACGCCAGACCGCCCCGCCCCGCGGGCGACGACCGGGCAATGATGGTGTCAGCGCCGCCGGCGAGGGCGGACGACAACCCGCTTGAGGAAGCCTTCTCCATCCGACTCGGTCTCGACACCGGGGTCATCGGCGAGCGCGAGGTGGATCTCGCGTCGGGCCGCCGGCGTCATCAGCCCCATCACCACCGGTGATCGGGTGCGGAGCGCCTCATCGGCTGCCTCCTCCGCTATGTCCTGGAGCTGTATTGACCGCCGCTCCTTGAAACCATCGCTGTCCAGGTGGACCGGGAGATGACGCTCCAGCCGCCGGTTGAGAACGCGGTTGCACAGATACTGGAGCGAATCGAGTCCCTTGCCGCCCGCCGCGGTCAGAAGCCCGCAGTCGTTGCCGGAAAGCTCTCCCTCGAGCGCGTCCTCGGTCTCCTCGAGCCGCGAGGTCACCTCGAGGTCGCCCGCTCTGAAGGTCTCCGACAGGAAGAGTCCGAGCACCGCCACGGGGTCGAGTTCGGCCGCGACCACCACTCCCTCGTCATCCGTATTGCTGACCTCGTAGCGGAGCTCACCGAACCGCGCGTTCAATGCCGAGCAGGCTTCGCTCAGCGCCGCGTCGAGGGTCTCACCACGAAACTCGCGCGCGTGTTTCATTCGCTCTTCCTCCCGCCGCCCCGACCGAAATACTTCCTTTCACCGATGATGAAAAGGGTGATCTCCTGCTGCAGGATCGAAATCACGTTGTTGGTCAACCAGTACAACACGAGTCCCGAGGGAAACTGCAGGAACATGATGCCGAAAATCAGGGGCAGCATCCGCATGATCCGCTGCTGCTGCGGGTCGCCCGCCTGGGGCGCCAGTTTCTGTTGCAGCCACATGGTCGCAGTCATGAGAACCGGCGTCACGTAGAGCGGATCCTTGGCCGAGAGATCGGTGATCCAGAGGATGAACGGCGCGTGGCGAAGCTCGATGGCATGCAGGAAGAGCTGGTAGAGGGCCCAGAGAATCGGCAGCTGCACCAGCACGGGGAGACACCCGGCCATGGGGTTCACTCCCTCTTCCTTGTAAAGCGCCATGGTCTCCTGGCTCATCTTGGCGCGGGCCTGGGGGTCGCCCTTTTTCTTCTTGTACTTGCTCTGGATCTCCTTGACCTTGGGTTGGACCTTGGCCATCTTGCGCATCGAGACCGTGGAGGTGTGCATCAAGGGAAAGAGAACGATTCGAATCCCGACCGTCAGCAGGATGATGGCGGTGCCATAGTTGCCCACGAGTCCATAGATCCACCACAACGCCTTGAGGAAAAAGACCGAAATAAAACCGAAGATCCCGAAGTCGAGGGTCTTTTCGACGCCTCCGCCGATTCCCTGGAGAAGATCGTAGTCCTTCGGTGCGCCCAGGAGCTCGCCTTCGAAGACTCCCGCGCTCGGGACAAGGAGTACCCGCAGCACCTGGTAGAGCTTCGGTTCTTCGCCGGAATTGCCCGAATCGGTGAACTCGAGGCGGTCGATCCGAACCTCATCGACCCGCGTCCGCGGGCGAAGGAGGTTGATGAAATAGGCGTCTTCGAGACCCGCATACGCCAGAACGCCCGGTCGCAGGCTGAGCGGTGCTTTGACCTTGGCCTTCTTGTACTTCTCGGTTTCGCCATCGGCGAGTACGATGCCGTCTCCCCAAACCGCGAGGCGGCTGTCCTGCTCCTGGACGCCGAGATTTCTCAAGCCGGTGCCGGCGCTGATCGCCGCATTGCCCAGCGCCCCGGAACGCCGAATGCTCACCTCGAGGCCATAGCCGGGGTTGAGGGTGATGGTCTTGATGACCGATGACCCGGCGCCATCGGACCAACTCAGGATCACCCCGTTTTGCAGCCGCTCGACCCGATAGAGCCGAGTGTCCGGACCGTCATCCGTCACGAGCTGAAGCGGCAGGGCGCGCTCGTCGTTGGCAACCGACTGAATGAGATCGAGGTGCGCTCCCTCATCATTGTTGAAGTGAACCAGTCGCATGGAGGTGACCATCGCACCGCGATTGCTGAGCTTGACCTCCATCATTTCGTTGGCAAGCTGGATGGTGGTTTCCGTCTCTCCGACGATGGCAGGGAGGTTCTCGGCAGCCGTCTCTTCCCCGGCCGCCGGCTGCGCAACGGCCCGCTCGACCGACGGCTCCGCGGCCTCTTGGCTCACCTCGTCGATGACGACCTCGCTCTGCGGCCGGGTGGTCGGTGGCGCCGGTGGCGGAAAGAGCACCGACCAACCCGCAAAAATCAGCGCCGACAGCACAAAGGCCAGCAGCAGTCGCTTTTCCATCTCGGTCCACACCTTCCCGGATTCTCATACCGGCCGGCTCTTCAGCTCCCGTCGGTGTTCATCCTCTCACCCAACCGTTCGAGACAGCTTTCGAAATCGCGCTCGAGGATCTGCCAGGGCGCCGAAACACAGCTCCGCCGCGCGTTGACGACGAGATCGAGCGTTTCGGTCACGTCTGTTGCCTTTCGGAGTCGATACAGTTCACGCAGCCGCCGTTTGGCGCGCGCCCGGACAACCGCATTGCCGATCTTTCGGGATGCGGTCACGCCGAATCGGCTCGTGTTTTCGGTTCGGATTGCAAACAAGACCACATGCCGCCCAGCGACCCGGATTCCCTGACTGTAGACTCGCTGGAATTCCGCGCGTCGTCGAAGCCTCTCAGAGCGCGGAAATCGTCGGCGCCGGCTAGATGGCAATACGTTTGCGGCCCTTGCGCCGGCGGGCGGCGAGCACTCTGCGTCCGTTCTTGGTACGCATCCGCACACGGAAGCCATGGGTCTTCTTCCGGCGGCGATTGTTTGGTTGAAAGGTCCTTTTCATCGTCACATCACTCCAAATTCTGCGGGCGCGCTACGTTACTCCAGGTCGGCGCAGGTGTCAAGACTTCGTCGCCCACCCGGTCGCGGATTTTTGTGCTAGCCTGAGTCGATGGACCGCTGGAAGGAGCTTCAACCACACCTCCGACAACTGTTGGGCGATGAAGAGTACCGCACCTGGATCGAACCCCTCGGGGTCAAGAAATCCACCGCCGGCGCCCTGGTTCTCGCGTGCGACAACGCCATCGTCGCCGAATGGGTTCGCGACCATCTCCTGCGCGATATCGAAACCGTCGCCCGCAGCCGTTTCGGTTCCGAGTACACCGTCGGTATCGAATCGGCCGAGGGTCTCGAGCCTCAGACCGATCCGGTCCGACCAACCATTTCCGGTTACCCGTTCATCAGCGGCTTTGTTTTCGAGCGCTTTGTACAGGGTTCATCCAACCAATTCGCCGCCGCTGCCGCCGAGGCCGTTGCCGAGCGGCCCGGAAAGGCCTACAACCCCCTTTATATCTATGGCGGATCAGGCCTCGGTAAAACCCACCTCCTGCACGCCATCGGCCACCGGGTTCTCGCCTCGAACCCGAATTGCAAGGTGGCGTACATGACCACCGAGCAGTTCGTCAACGAACTCATCAACTGCATCAGACGACAACAGATGGAGGCCTTTCGTCAGACTTTCCGCGGTGTCGATGTTCTCCTCCTCGACGATATTCAGTTCATCGCCGGCAAGGAACGGACCCAGGAAGAGTTCTTCCACACCTTCAACACCCTGCAGTCAACCGGACGGCAAGTGGTCTTCACCTCCGATGCGCGACCAGCGGACATACCGGGCCTCGAAGAACGGTTGCGATCCCGTTTTCTTCAAGGCCTCATCGCCGATATCCAACCCCCCGACCTCGAAACCCGATGCGCCATTCTCAGGGAAAAGGCCAGGGCCATCGGTTGGGAACTTCCCGAAGACACCGTTCTCTTTATTTCCCGAAAGGTGCAGAAGAACGTTCGCGAACTCGAAGGCTGCCTCAATCGAACCATCGCCTACGCCCAACTCAAGAACGCAAAGATCACCGTCGACGTGGTCCGGATGGCGCTCTTCGAACTGCTCCCCGATGAACGAGAAACGACGCCGTCGGATATCATTCGCTTTGTCGCCCAACACTATGGAATCCGGGTCGCCGATCTCAAGGGTCGCTCCAACCGCCGATCCATCGCTCTGCCTCGGCAGGTCGCCATGTATCTCATCCGCGAGATCCTCGATCTGAGTTTTCCCGAAATCGGCAAAACCTTTTCCAAACACCACTCCACCGTGATGTACGCGGTGGATGCGATCTCGAAAATGCGTCAGTCCAACCCCGACTTCGACGCGACTCTCACCTCGTTCCGCGAACACTTCAACTGACCCACCGTCGTCCGGGTTTTCCACAAGCCTGAACACCGGATATGTGGAACTCTGCGGAATGGTTGTGGAATCCACAGCTTCCCACAAATCATCCACAGATGGGGAGTCGAGGGATCCCCTTTTGTTGTCTGATTTTGACGCTGTTTTCCGCATTTTCCACCGTCTCGACGGTGATGATCTACTATGCTATATTTCCATCTGCTAGATACTTAGTCTTCGTCGAAAGGCGCGTTGATGGAACTGAAACTGCAGCGAAACCTGGTGCTTCAGGAGCTTTCTATTCTCCAGGGGGTCGTCGAGCACCGAACGACGATCCCGATTCTTTCCAGCATCCTCGCTGAAACCGCCGACGCGCGTCTTCGAATGATCGCGACGGATCTCGACATGACGATCATGACCGACTGTCCCGCCGTGGTTCACGGCGGCGGACGGGTGACCCTCGAAAGCCGGGTTTTTCAAGGACTCGTGCGAAATCTCCCGGAGGAGGAGTTCAGCCTTCGGCTCGACGGAGACTCGGTCGAGATCACCAGCGGCCGGTTCAAGTCGCGAATGGCTGTGGCTGACCCCTCGGAGTATCCCACCATTCCGGATGTCCCGCCGAATGGAGAGTATTCGCTGCCGTTGGATCTTTTTCAGTTGATGCTCGATCGAGTCGCCTTTTCCATTACCAAGGACGATCCGAAGTTTCAGCTCAACGGCGCCCTGGTGAAACTTCTACCCGGGGAAATTGAGATCGCTGCAACCGATGGCCATCGTCTGTCGGTGGTTCGAGCCAACGCCCCTGATGGTCAGCCCCCCTTCGAGCAGCAACTCTTCCCGCGCAAGCTTCTGACCGAATTCGCCCGCTTCGGGGACGAGAACGTCGAGCTGTCGGCCAGCGAGAACCATCTCGGCTTCCGGATGGGTGAACGGACCCTGGTGTCGCGGATCGTCGAGCTCCGATTCCCGCAGTATGAGCGGGTCATCGTGCGGGACAACCCATCTCGAGCGCGAGTGGATCGCAAGGAATTCTTGGCATCTCTGCGTCGGGTGAGTCTGATGGCTCACGAGAAGGCGCGAGGGGTTCGATTTCGTTTTGATCCATCGGGTGAACTCACCCTGTTGTCCATCGGCTACGAGCGCGGCAGCGCGGAGGAAACACTCTCTGTCAGCTACCAGGGTGACGGCATGGAAATCGCCCTCAACGCCCAGTACGTCATCGACGTCCTGCAGACCCTCGAATGTCCGCTGGTGGAACTCCAACTCAAAGACGGAAACACCCAGTGCGTCTTGGTTCCGGTCGATGACGATCCGCGGCTCGAGGAGTACATCTACGTCCTCATGCCCATGAGGTTGTAGCTCCGACGAGCTCGGTGAACCCATTCCGTCTCAAGCGTAGGTGACCGGTGCGTCTCATCGAGATCAGAACCGCGGGTTTTCGCAACCTCGTGTCGGAGTCGATCTCGTGGAGCGGCGCCAGTAATCTGGTCGCCGGAGCGAACGGACAGGGCAAGACCAATCTCCTCGAGGCCATCGCTGTACTGGGGAATCTGCGGTCCTTTCGGGTGCCCTCCATGCGCCAGGTCGTAGCCCACGGAGAGGCCGAGTTCTTTCTCGAAGCCCGGGTGGAGACGCTGGGTGGGGTGGCGAGACTGAGCCAGCACGTGACCGTCGGGCCCCCGGTTCGTCGGGTTCTCGAAGTTTCCGGAAGCGCGGTTTCGGTCTCACAGTACCTCCAGGTTTTTCCGGTCTTCACATTGAGCGGGTCCGATCGCGAGCTCGTGGCCGGGGGGCCGAACGCGCGCCGAGCCTTTCTCGATCGATTTGCGTTCCTTCTCGAAAACGACTTTTTTGACGAGCTCTTCTCCTATAGAAGAACGCTCCGCCAGCGAAATGCGGCGTTGATCTCGGATGTTGATGATCGTGAGATGGAGGTGTGGGAGAACCGGCTGGCGAAGGCGGCTGCGGTGGTGGTTCATCGTCGCCGGCGAATGTCCGCGAGGCTCGTCGAGTCGTTCGAGACGATCTACTCAGAACTCCGCAGCGACGGGTTTCCTCGAGTCGAGCTCGGCTACCGCGGCGAAGTCGGGCTCGACCAGGCCGAGAACCTGGAGAAACTGGAAGAACACTACCAAAAACGGTATAATGAGACGCGAGTTCGAGACCGACGATCGGGGTTCACGAGCGAGGGACCCCACCGTCATGATCTCGGACTTCGTGCGGATGGAAGAACGGTCCGCCACATGCTCAGCTCCGGCCAGTCCAAGGTGGTTGCTGCTGCGCTCCGTCTCGCGTCGTTGACGCAGGTTGAAAGGCAACGAGGTGAGCACCTACCGGTCATCATCGACGATGTGGATGCGGAACTCGACACGGTGGTGCTCGCCCGTCTCATCGAGTATCTCGAAGGCGAAAGACAACTCTTCCTCTCGAGCGCCGATGGAGGAGTGTTGCGGAAGTTGAAATTTGGTTCGAGCCGACTCGAAGTCCGTCAGGGAAGACTGACCGGGGCGGCGGGAGAACGATCGGATGAGTGAAACCTACACAGCCGACAACATCAAGGTCCTCAAGGGCCGCGATGCGGTTCGCAAGCGACCGGGAATGTATATCGGCGATGTCGACGACATTTCCGGTCTCAATCACATGGTATGGGAAGTCGTGGACAACTCCATCGACGAGGCCCAGGCGGGACACGCGACACGAGTCTCGGTGATCGTCCACGCCGACCAGACCGTCACCGTAACCGATGACGGGCGCGGAATCCCGGTGGACACCCACAAGGAATCCGGCCGCTCGGCGGCCGAGGTCATCATGACCGAGCTTCACGCCGGTGGGAAGTTCGACAGCAATTCATACAAGGTGTCGGGGGGTCTGCACGGCGTCGGGGTCAGTGTGGTCAATTTTCTCGCCGAGTGGCTCCGGCTCGAGATCTACCGGGACGGGACGGTCTGGGAGCATAACTTCGCGCGTGGTGTGCCGCAGGGATCCCTGACGGCCATCGGCAAGACCAACCGAACCGGAACGCTCATCACCTTCAAACCCGACCCCGAGGTCTTCTCGGTTCTCGAGTTCCACCCCGATCTACTGGTCCGTCATCTCCGCGAGTTGGCCTTCCTCAACTCCGGTCTCGAGATCAGCTTCGAAGACGAGGGGACGGAAAGGGAGGAGACCTTCCGTTTCGAGGGCGGCCTGTCGGAATTCGCACGCTATCTCAACCGGGCCAAGACCGTCCTCCACGACGATCCCATCTATCTCGACGAGAAGACCGACGACGGTGAAGAGCTCGAGGTCGCGCTGCAGTGGCACGACAGCTATTCGGAAAACGTCCTGGCCTTCACCAACACGATCTTCAACCGGGACGGCGGAACCCATCTATCGGGCTTCAGAGCCGCACTCACCCGAACGATCAACACCTATGCCCAGTCCCAGAACCTCCTCAAGGGGATGAAGGAGAACCTCTCCGGCGAAGATGTTCGTGAGGGTCTGACCGCGATCATCGCGGTGCGACTCGTCGATCCCAGGTTTTCCTCCCAGACCAAGGACAAGCTGGTCTCCGCCGATGCCAAGGGCTGGGTCGAGTCGGCGATCAACAACCAGCTCTCGACCTTTTTCGAAGAGAACCCGGCGGTCGCGAAACGGGTCATCTCCAAGTGTCTCGATGCTGCACGGGCGCGCGAGGCCGCGCGCCACGCACGCGAACTGACGCGGCGGAAATCGGCCCTCGAAACATCGGCCCTGCCGGGCAAGCTCGCCGACTGTTCCGAGCGGGATCCGCAACTTGCAGAGATCTTCATCGTCGAGGGCGATTCGGCGGGCGGTTCGGCCAAACAGGGCCGCGATCGCCGATTCCAGGCGATTCTTCCGCTCAGGGGCAAGATCCTCAACGTCGAGAAGGCGCGGTTCGATCGGATGCTGGGTTCCGAAGAGATCCGGGCTCTGATCCAGTGTCTCGGAACGGGGATCGGCAAGGACGAGTTCGACCCCCTCAAGGTGCGCTACCACAAGATCATCATCATGACCGACGCCGATGTCGACGGCTCGCATATTCGGACGCTTCTTCTGACCTTCTTCTATCGCCAGATGCGGGACCTCGTGGAACGGGGCCACCTCTTTATCGCGCAGCCGCCGCTTTACAAGGTGGCGAGGAAGAAGAAGGAGGTCTATCTCAAGGACGATGCGGATCTCTCTCGTTTCCTCCTCGATCGCGTCGAAGATGAGTTTCAGCTGCACGTCAGCGCCACCGGTGACGTGTTCTCCGGCCGCGATCTTCGTTCAGTGATCCTCGCCGCCGAAGATTGGACCGCGACCCTCGGCAATCTCGAACGACGGGGATGGCCGGCCGAGCTCGTGGCCGCGGCACTCGACGTGGGGTCGCAGGGCATGACGCCCGGTTCCGCCGAGTTTGCGGCAGCGCTGGTCGCGGAGCTCCGTGATCTGGGACATGACGAGGTGCGAGTCGAGGTCGATGAAGAGCACGGTGCGTCGGAGGTTGTCTGCCGGGTCGGATCCAACGGCCTCAGCCGCGAAAGCCGTCTCGGGTGGTCGCTCACCAAGAGCGGACATTTCCGGCGGGCCGAGAGGATGCTCGACCGGATCGCTCCTTTGCGGGTCGGTCCCTATCATCTCGAGCGCAACGGCGAACGCACCACCGTGGAAACCCTGCCGGCGCTCGTGAGCCATCTCTACGAAATCGCGAAAAAGGGGTTCAACATCCAGCGCTACAAGGGCCTCGGTGAGATGAACCCGACCCAGCTCTGGGAGACCACCATGAATCCCGCGGTGCGACGATTGCTGGTGGTCAATATCGAGGACGCGGCGAAGGCCGATGAACTTTTCACAATTCTGATGGGCGACGCGGTCGAACCGCGGCGCCGCTTTATCGAGGACAACGCCCTCGAAGCACGCAACCTGGATATCTAGATGAGCGAGAACAAGGCACCCGAAGGCGATCGCATCCCGATCACCATCGAAGAGGAGCTTCGAAGCTCCTATCTCGACTATGCCATGTCGGTGATCATCGGTCGCGCCCTGCCCGATGTTCGAGACGGGCTCAAGCCGGTCCACCGACGGATCCTCTACGGGATGCTCGAGGGCGGCAGCACCGCCTCGAAGGCCTATCGAAAATCTGCGCGTATCGTCGGCGATGTGATGGGTAAGTACCATCCCCACGGCGATCAGGCGATCTATGACACCGCGGTTCGGATGGCGCAGGATTTCTCCATGCGCTACACCCTGGTCGACGGACAGGGCAACTTCGGATCGGTGGACGGCGATTCAGCCGCGGCCATGCGCTACACCGAGGTCCGCCTCACCCGGCTCGCCGAGGAGTTGCTCGGCGACGACATCACGAAGGAGACCGTTGACTGGGCGCCCAACTACGACGGCTCCATGAGCGAGCCGACGGTCCTTCCGGCACGGTTTCCCAATCTGCTGGTCAACGGTTCGGCGGGGATCGCGGTGGGAATGGCCACCAATATTCCACCGCACAATCTCAGCGAGATCATCGACGCCACCATCGCCGTCGTCCGCGAACCGAATATCGGGATCGAGAAATTGCTCGAGATCGTACCGGGTCCCGACTTCCCCACCGCCGGCTTCATCCACGGCCTCAAGGGGATCCGTGACGCCTACACCACCGGCCGCGGCATCATTCAGATGCGAGCGCGAGCCATCATCAAGGAAGCCGAAAAGGGTAAGCGTGCGGCGATCATCGTCAAAGAGCTGCCCTACCAGGTCAACAAGGCCCGCCTCGTCGAGCAGATCGCCAATCTCGTCCAGGCCAAGCGCCTCGAAGGCATCGCCGATCTCCGCGACGAGTCCGACCGCGACGGCATCCGGATGAAGATCGAGCTCAAGCGCGACGCCATCCCCGAGGTGGTGCTCAACAACCTTTTCAAGCTCACCCAGATGCAGACCACCTTCGGGATCATCCTCCTCGGAGTCCTGAACAACCAGCCCAAGATCTTCAATCTCAAGGAGCTCCTCCAACACTTCATCGAGCACCGCAAGGAAGTGGTGGTCCGGCGCACCCGATTCGATCTCGCCCGCGCCCTCGAGAGAGCCCACATCCTCGAAGGTCTCGTCATCGCCCTCGACCACCTCGACGAGGTCATCAAGCTCATCCGCGCCGCGGCGGATCCGGTGACGGCGAAGACCGGCCTCATGGATGCATTCGATCTCTCCGCGCTGCAGTCCCAGGCGATTCTCGACATGCGGCTGCAGCGGCTCACCGGTCTCGAGCGTGACAAGATCATCGAGGAGTATGCCGAACTCAAGAAGACCATTTCGCACCTCGAGGCGATTCTCGGTTCCGAGGCGATGGTGGCCGACATCGTCGTCGACGAGCTCACCGAAATCCGCTCGAAGTACGGCGATGAACGCCGGACCGAGATCGTCGCAGATCTCGGCGATCTGTCCATCGAGGACCTCATCGCCGAGGAGGACATGGTCATCACCGTGTCCCGCGACGGCTATATCAAACGATCGGCGGTCTCGGTCTATCGCGCCCAACGCCGCGGCGGCCGCGGTCGGCGCGGGATGGCCACCAAATCCGAGGATCTGGTCTGGAAGCTCTTTGTCGCGTCAACCCACGCGACGATGCTTTTCTTCACGTCATCGGGCCGGGTCTTCACCCGCAAGGTCCATGAGCTCCCCGACATCGGCCCGGCGGCAAGGGGGCGGGCCCTCGTCAACCTCCTCCAGCTCGACAGCGGCGAGAGGGTCGCTGCGTTGCTCGCGATCAGGGACTTCTCGGATCACCCGGATTCGTTCCTCTTCTTCGCGACCCGCATGGGTCGGGTGAAACGAACCCCGCTCAAAGACTACTCCAACATCCGATCGAACGGTCTGCGGGCCGTGGTCATCAACGAGGGCGATGATCTCCTGTCGGTGCAGCTCACCGACGGCGCCAGCCAGGTCTTCATGGGCACCCACCAGGGAATGGGGATCCGCTTTTCCGAAAGCGACGCCCGCTCCATGGGTCGGGTCACGGCCGGCGTGCGTGGGATCAACCTCCGCAAGAACGACTTTGTCGAAGAGGTCGCCATCGTCGATCCCGAGGACGACCACGACATCCTCGTCGTCACGGATCTCGGGTTCGGCAAACGAACGGCGGTGTCCGAGTTCCGGCTCCAGGGCCGGGGCGGATACGGCGTGGCGCTCATCAAGCTCACCAAAAAGAACGGCAACGTCATCGGAATGCACCACGTCCACGAGGATGAACAACTCCTGATCGTGACCGAGGGCGGGATTCTCATCCGGATGAACATCGCCGAGATCCGCCGCATCGGCAGGGCCACCCAGGGGGTGCGTCTCATTCGCCTCGACGAGGGCGACCGCGTGGTCTCGGTCGCGGTGGCCGGCGCCGACAATGTTGACGACGACGACGACGCTGACGGCGCCGAGTTCGACGAGAGTCAAATCGGTGAAGACCCGGCGGGCGGTGCGGTCGAGCCCGCGACCGACGAGGCGTCCGAAAACGACGGCGCCGAAGGTCTCGAGGACGACTTCGAGGACGGCACCGAAGATCCCGGCGCGGAGAGCTGATCGCCCCCCGGGAGCCGAGGTGGTGACCGACCCGCCCGAGATTCGCGCGGTGGCGCTCATTCACCAGGAAGGCGTTCTCGCCTTGATCGCGGTGATCGGGCTGTCGTTTGGTGACAGGGGTGTTCTCGAGTCGCTGGCGCCGACAACCACGCTCCTCGGTTCCATCGCCGGCGGTGTCGCGGCCGGGGCGGCCAGCGTCGGCCTGTTGTTCTTGCTGCGCAAGGCCCCGGCGCTCGAGCGTCTCGAGGCGTGGCAACGGGGGGTGGTCTCGCGGTGGACCGTCACCGACGCAGTCGCGGTGGCATTGGTCTCCGGACTTGCGGAAGAGGCGATGTTGCGGGCCTTTCTCCAGCCGGTCATCGGTCTCGTGCCGGCGGCCGTCCTTTTTGCGGTCCTTCACTTCATTCCCGACAAACGGCTCTGGTTCTGGCCGGTCTTTGCCCTCCTCAGCGGGCTTCTCCTCGGGGGTCTCTTTGCGGTCTGGGGTTACCCGGCCGCGGCCGCGGCCCATGTCGTGATCAATGCGGTGGCTCTTCTCAGGTTGCGGAGGGCCGGTGACGAACCCTGGTGAGAACCCGGGGTCTGCCAGCAACCCCAAATCAGGCACCGCTGTGTACAATACCGGCGGCTGCGTGTGCGGCCCCGGAGGTCATGATGGAAAGTGCCGAGAATCGATTTCGTGTCAAGGTAGGATTGGCGGAGATGCTCAAGGGTGGAGTCATCCTCGATGTCACCACCGCCGAGCAGGCAAAGATTGCCGAGGATGCCGGCGCCGCCGCGGTCATGGCCCTCGAGCGCGTGCCCGCCGACATTCGTGTTCAGGGCGGGGTTGCCCGGATGGCGGCCATTGAGAAGATCACCGAGATTCAGAGCTGTGTTTCGATCCCCGTGATGGCCAAGATCCGCATCGGTCACATCACCGAAGCACGGATGCTCGAAGCCCTCGAGGTGGACTTCATCGATGAAAGCGAGGTCCTGACCCCGGCCGACGAGGAGAACCACGTCAACAAACATGGTTTCAAGGTGCCTTTTGTCTGTGGTTGCCGCAACCTCGGCGAGGCGCTGCGGCGGATCGGTGAGGGCGCCGCGATGATGCGGACGAAAGGCGAGGCGGGATCCGGCGACATCGTCGAGGCCGTGCGTCATCTCCGTGCGGTTCAACGCGGCATCAAAACCCTCGGCATCCTCGACGAACACGAACTCATGGCCGAAGCCAAGAACCTCGGCGCACCTTACGAGCTTGTGACCTGGGTCGCCGAACACAAACGGCTGCCGGTGCCCAATTTCGCGGCCGGCGGAATTGCCACCCCCGCCGATGCCGCGCTGTGCATGACCCTGGGTGCGGAAGCGGTCTTTGTCGGATCGGGCGTGTTCAAGTCATCCGACCCGGCGCCGCGAGCCAAGGCCATCGTCGATGCGGTGACGCATTGGCAGGACCCGGCCAAGCTCGTGGAGATTTCGCGCAATCTCCAGGACGCCATGTCGGGTCTCGAAGTCGGCAAGCTCACCTCAGAGGAAATGCTGTCCCGTCGAGGGTGGTGATGCGCTGCGGCGTCCTGGCTTTGCAGGGGGACTGGGCGGCCCATGCCGCGGTGCTCGACAAACTCAAGATCGACACCGTGTTCGTTCGCACCGCGGCTGAGCTCGAAACCGTCGATGCCCTCGTCCTCCCGGGCGGCGAGTCCACAGCGATGCTTCGGTTGATGGAGCCCGACCGGCTCGCTGAGAAGATCGCCCACCGGGTGCGAAACGGGATGCCTGTGCTCGCCACCTGCGCCGGGGTCATCCTGCTCGCGGCTGCGACCCGGCCGGCGCAGCCGAGTCTGGGCCTGCTCGATATCGAGGTCGAGCGAAACGCCTATGGCCGCCAGGTTCATTCGCGGGTTGCCGCAGTCGAACTCACCGCGGCACTCGGTGGGTCGGCGGTGATCGAAGGCGTCTTCATCCGAGCTCCGAGGATCACCCGAATAGGACCCGATGTGCGAGTCCTCGGCCGCCTCGGCGGCGATCCGGTCCTCATCCGGCAGGGCGGCATCATCGCCGCCACGTTCCATCCCGAATTGACCGACGACCATCGAGTTCACCGTCTCCTGGTGAACGGGGAGGCTGGCCATGACCGTTGAGACGCTGCTTCGAGAAGAAACCAACGGGATCCACCATCTGGTGATGAACGACGGGCCGAACGCGCTCAACGCGCACCTCATGGATGCGTTATCCGGCGCGCTTGCCGAGCTCCGCGAGGGAGGGGCTCCGCCGGTCCTGTTGAGATCGTCGCACGAAATCCTCTACTGCCCCGGTTGGGACCTCAAGGACCTCGTTGGCGCTGAACGGGAAGAAGTCGCCGTGGCCCTCGATCGATTCAACCGTTTGATCTTCGATCTCTTCAGCTATCCCGGTCCGACCGGGACGGCGATCACCGGCCACGCCGTGGCCGGAGGCTGTCTCCTGGCTCTGTGCTGCGATCTGAGAATCATGGCGACCGGCCGACCCAGGATTGGGCTCTCCGAACTCAACCTCGGGGTTCCGGTTCCGGCGTCGAGCCTGATGATGCTCCGGGAGCGGCTGGCCGCGAACGTGGTCGAGGAACTCGTGGTAGGTGGCGACGGGTGCAATGCTGAACGGGCGAAGAAGCTGGGGATCGTGTACCGGACGGCCGAACCGGATACCGTGCTTGCCGAGGCCGAGCGTGAACTCGCCCGTCTCGCCGCCAAACCGAAGGATGCCTTTGCCGCCACCAAACGGTTTCTCCTCGGAGAGAGTTGGGGCCGGATGTCCCGGCTGAATCCCGACGACGACGAGACTTTTCTCGACTGTTGGTTCACACCGGAAGCCCAGCAGCGGATCAGCGGATTGGTTGAGCGTCTCGGAGGCTGACGAGGAGAGCCGATCGGCTCATCAGAAGGTGTAGGTCCGGTCCTGGACCAACTCCGCAATCTCGCGGTTCATCTCGGTGGCGGCGAGTTCCGCCCGCAGCTCCTCGACGTAGGGCGGTTTGAAGTGATAGACAAGCACCGGGATGTCGCGGTTGAGTTTTCTCAATTCAGCGGCAAGGGTCTTCGGGGTCAGGTGGAGGCTGATATCGGCCACCGCCTGCATCCGATTCGGGAACGAGCACTCGGTGATGAGGGCTTTGAGATTCGGCGTTTCGTTCGCCACCTGCCAGATCCGCTCGGTGGGTCCGGTGTCGGAGGTGAAGATGACGGTGGACGAGCCCTGGCTGATGAGAAACGCGGTCGTCGGGACGATATGGTTGACCGGAACCGCGGTGATTTCGAGGTCGCCGGTGGGTAAGCCGGTGATGGTGAACGACTCCTCGGCGACGATCTCCTGGAACCGAACCGACGGCTCCACATGATCCGGAATCCGGGTGAAGTCCGGCCATGTGTCGTTGTTGAAGAGATGGCGGCGAACCGCGCCCATGACCTGTTTTGCACAATAGATCGACACCGGCTCGGGGTGGGTACCGAAGATGTTCTCGATGAGGAACGGCAGTGTTGCGGTGTGATCCATGTGCGTGTGACTGATGAGCACGTGGCGAATCTTCTGCTGTTCGCTGATGGTCAGGGCGCGGGTAATGGCGCCGGCGTCGACGACGACCGCGCCGTCGACGAGAAACGAGGTCATTCGGCACTCGGGGCTGTCTCCGCCAAAGCTACCCAAAACCCTGAAGTCCATGCCGCGAGTATACCTGAGACCTGACACGAACAGCCGGTTGGCGGTACCATGAAGAGATGGCGACGCCGAGCCACCAACCCCGTCTCCGTCTTGCCCTCCTTCTTGCCGGAGGCGGACAGAAGATTCGGCGTCTCGTGGCCGGCGACGAGGGCAGGGAGGGACAACTCTGGGCTCAGGCGCCGGCCGCCCTCAAGACCGAGGTCGCTCGTTTCCTCGATGACGAGGTGCCGAGGGTTCTCGGGTGGGTCAAACGGGAGGGCTGGCGCTGGCTCGTGCCCGGTGATGCCGGTTATCCGAGCGCGCTCGAGCAGACCGCGGACCCTCCGCTCGGGCTCTTTGTCCGCGGCGAGTTGCGTCCGGCGCCGGTGGTGGCGGTGGTGGGCTCGAGGCGCGCGACGAGCTATGGAAAACAGGTCGCGCGGGTCTTGGGAGAGGAGCTCGCCCGGGCCGGGGTCGTCGTTGCGTCGGGGATGGCACGGGGGGTCGATGCTGCTGCCCACGAAGGCGCCATTGCGGCAGGCGGGCCCACCTGGGCGGTGTGGGGTGCCGGACCCGATCACGTCTATCCTCCTGAACACAAGGAACTTGCTGGCACAATCTCCACGTGTGGCGCGCTTATTACCGAATACCTCCCGGGAACTTCGCCGCGGCCGCACCATTTTCCCGAGCGAAACCGGATCCTCGCCGGGCTTGCCCGAGCGGTCGTCGTCGTTGAGGCTGCCGCCCGATCCGGCGCGCTCATCACAGCAAGACTCGCCCTTGATGAGGGCCGCGAAGTTCTCGCGGTGCCGGGGAGCATCCTCTCGGAGGTGTCGACCGGCCCCAACACCCTGCTGTGTCTGGGCGCGCGGCCCATGCTCAGCCCTCGAGATGTGCTCGACGCCATCGGACATGAAGCCCCTCCGGGGGAGGAGCCGACGGCCGCCGCCCACCCCTTGCTGGCGCACGTTTCCGCCGGAGAGCGGTTCACCACCGACGAACTCGTGACGCGCTCGGGCCTTTCGGTGCCCGAGGTGCACTCCGCCCTGCTCGATCTCGAACTCGGCGGCGAGGTGGAACGCCTCCGAGATGGCAGCTTCCAGCTCAGACGGCCGATCTTGCCAAAGGAATAGACCACCACCGCCATCGCTTGTGTGGGAAGGCGCGGGGGCTGATCACAGGAGGGTGACGAGCGCGTGAAGAACGAAGAAATTCTCGTCGTTGGCGGAGGTCTTGCCGGGAGCGAGGCCGCATGGCAGCTCGCCCGGGCCGGTCTACGGGTGCGGTTGGTTGAAATGCGCCCCACCCGGCAAACCCCGGTCCACACCACCAACCGGCTCGCCGAGCTCGTGTGCTCAAACTCGCTTCGCGGCGATGTCCTCAGCAATGCTGTGGGTCTGCTCAAGCGTGAGATGGAGATCCTCGACTCCCTCGTCATCCGTGTCGCGAGGGAATCGGCCGTGCCGGCGGGCGGCGCGCTGGCGGTCGATCGGGAGCTCTTTTCAGGCGGGGTGACCGCCGCCATCGAGGGGAATCCTCTGATCACCATCGAGCGCCGGGAAATCACCGAATTGCCCAGCGATCCAGCGATCATCGCCACCGGGCCCCTGACAAGCCCCGCGCTTCACCACGAACTCGAGCTCTTTCTCGGCGAGGGTTCACTCGCCTTCTTCGACGCCGTTGCTCCCATCGTGGATCGGGATTCCATCAACGACAGGAAGGTATTTCGCGCCTCCCGCTATGGCAAGGGCGGCGATGACTATCTCAACATTCCCCTCGACCGGGAGGAGTACGAGACGTTTGTCGCCGATTTGCTCGCTGCCGAGAAGGTCGCGTTTGAGGATTTCGAGATCGAGGATTACCGATATTTCGAAGGCTGTCTCCCCGTCGAGGTCATGGCTGAACGGGGACTCGACACGCTTCGCTATGGACCCATGAAACCGGTAGGGTTGGTGGATCCCGTCACCGGGCGGCAGCCCTGGGCGGTGGTTCAACTGAGACAGGACGACCTCGCCGCCGAGTACTGGAACATCGTCGGTTTTCAGACCAAGCTCACTCACGCCGAACAGAAGCGGGTCTTTCGAACCCTGCCCGGTTTGGAGGACGCCCGTTTTGTCCGGCTCGGAATGATCCATCGCAACACCTTCATCAATGCGCCGGCGCATCTCGATTCCCGGCTCCGAATCGTCAAGCGCCCCGGCCTCCGGTTGGCCGGTCAGATCACCGGGGTGGAAGGCTATGTCGAGTCTGCCGCCACGGGTCTCATGACCGCAAGGACCCTGGCAGCCGAATTGGCCGGTCGCGACCTTGAAGCGCCGCCGCCGGTGACCGCGCTCGGCGGACTCGTCCGTCACCTGACCGGGCGGGCGCCGGAGGGCTTTCAGCCTGCCAACATCACCTGGGGCCTCATCGCCTGCCCGCCCGGGCTGCGGTCCATTCGAAACAAGAACGAACGTCGGATGGCCCAGGCCGAGAGAGCCCTGGAGGCGATCGCCGCATGGGGAGCAGAGCGCGTGTGATCCTGGTCACCCGGAACGTTTGAACTTTTTCGCCCCCTCGACCGTCTATATCGATGACGCGCGGACGACGGGAGGATGAACCATGCGAGAGATCAAACAGACCGCGAGCCCCGGGGTGCGGCTGCCGAGTCCGGACCGTCGCAAGACCATCGTGATCGCGGATGACGGAGGTCGGGCCGAAGTGGTTCTCCTCGACGCGACCCGACCGGTTCTCACCGGATCGTGCTTCGACCATGCGGGCCGCCGGTGGATCATTCGAGGACAACGGAGCCACAGCAGGGTTTTGGTCGCCGAGCCGCTCACCCGGATGCAGCAGTAGCGTTCAGGTAGGGAGACGTGAGAAGTGAAACGAGAGGCGTAAGACGAAGGGACGATTGGGGTCACCACGGCATGAACCCTTCAACGTCTAACGTCACGTTAACCCTCAACCCTCAACCCCTCACTCCTCCCCCGACCCCGCCCGCGGATGACTCTTCCGGTACACCGACATGAGATGGGCGAGATCGACCCCGGCGTAGACCTGGGTCGTCGCCAGTGAGCTGTGGCCGAGGAGTTCCTGAATCGCGCGCAGATCCATCCCCGCTTCGAGGAGATGAGTGGCGAAAGCGTGCCGCAACGCGTGCGGATGAAGCCGGTGGAGATCCGCCGTTCGGCGGACGGCGTCGTCGAGAACACGTCGCACCGAGCGGTCGGAGAGGCGGCCGCCGCGTTGGTTGACGAAGAGGGGCTCGTCGCCACCGCGGTGGTGTCCCCGCCACTCGGAGCGATGGGGCAGGTAAGCCCGAACGGCGCTCTCCGCCCGCCGGCCGAAGGGTACGATCCTCTCCTTGCGCCCCTTGCCGCTGACCCGCAACAGACGCTGGGTCAACGAAAGGTCATCCAGATCCAACGCCACGAGTTCGCCGACCCTGAGGCCGGCCCCGTAAAGAAGCTCGACGAGGGCGAGGTCGCGACGACCGGCCGGGGTCTGGGGAAAGGTCTCGAGGAGGGCCTCGATGGCATATCGATCGACGACCTCGGGTTGGTTGAGCTCTTTTCGGGGGAGAGGGACCGCGATGGCCGGGTTGGAAGCGACAATCCCCTCGGTCACGAGAAAGCCGAAATACGTCCGGATGCTGGACAGGGCGCGTTCGAGGGACCGCGGCTGGAGCCGCTGCTGCCACAGATGCGCGATCCAGTCCCTGATGTCGGATGTCCTGACCTCCGCCGGACCGCGGTGGCGAGCTTCGGCGTGATCGACAAAACGCGCGAGCTCGCGACGATAGGCCTTGAGGGTCGCCGGCGAGAGGTTGCGTTCGAACTCGAGGTGTTCGAGAAACGAATCCTCCGACCATGCCGGCCGGAGAGAAGGCTCTTCGGTCATGGTTCTGTTCCCTCGTCGCCGCCGGTCTGAGAGGTGAGGCGCCACCAGCCGATGCGCAGGAGATCGGCGAACATCTCGGCGGAGTGAGCCAACGCCTGGACCCTCGATTCCTCCACGTGTCGCCACCGCACCGGTATCTCGCGGATATCAACACCCCAGGCGCGGGCGAGAAAGAGGAGCTCGACATCGAAGGCGAAACCGTCGATCCTCTGCTCAGCCGACAGGCGGCGTCCGAGATCGCCGTCGAAGAGCTTGAATCCGCACTGGGTATCGCCGAACCCCGGGACCGCGAGCAACCGCACCGCCAGATTGAACGTTCGCCCCATGAGATCTCGGTATCTCGGCTGCCGCTTGACGATGCGGCTTCGGTCGAGGGCGCGGGAGCCGATGACGACTCCGCCGGCGAAGGACTCGTTCAGCGCCTCGAGTTCCTCGATTGGGGTGGCCATATCTGCGTCACAGAGCAGAATGACCTCGCCCCGCGCGGCGCCGAAACCCGTTCTCACGGCGGCGCCCTTGCCCATGTTGCGGTCGTGAACCAGACATCGGAGGGTGACGCCGGCGGCAAGGGCTGCCGAACCCGCAACCGCCGCGGTTTGATCGCTGGAACCATCATCCACCACGAGGATCTCGGCCGGGAGCCAACTGGGATGACGCTCGAGGAAGCCGACGATCTCGACCAGCGTCGAGGGCAATCGCCGGGCTTCGTTGAACGATGGGATCACCACGCTCAAGCGCATGTCGATGCTTCCGCGTCGATCGGCTGATCCGAGAGAAGGCCGGTGGTGGAGAAACGACGCAAGCAAACGATCTCGGGGCCGTTCAAGCCGCCGGAACGGACTCGAGCTCCGAGGCGGCTGCGAGGGCGAGCGGCGAGCGCCGGGGGCCGAGGAGGTTCGGCAGACCAAGCAAAAGGGCGGACACCGCCGCCGCCGTGATCACCGCCGCCAACCGCGCCGGGGGGACGCGATCGCTGAACACGACGCCGGCGAGCAACATTCCGGGGGTCGCCTGGCGGATCACGATGAGGGCCGCGGCGGCAGCGAGCCACCAGGCGACTCCAAGCGCCAGCGCCCAGGGCAAGGCCGGCAGCGAAGCGGGCTGGCCGGCGGCGTTGAGGCCGAAGAGCGCAGCGGTGCAAACCACGAGCGAAGCAACGGCGTCGGCCCAGGATGAGGCCAGCAGGTTGATGGTCGGGGGCACGCCGCTCGAACCGGTCGTCGGCGCCCCGCCGGCCGGGACATCGTCGTCAGGCGGAGACTCGGCCAGGACGTCCCAGTTCTTCGGGATCTCTCGCTCCCCGGGGGGGATCTCGTCTGATCTCATCGTTATCGTTCGTTCAAGCTTCGGATAAAGATCTCGAGGCGCATGTCGGCCGCTCGAACCTTGTATTTCTGGACAAACTCGAGGAAACGGATGGCTTCCTCGTCTTCGGGTTTGAGTTCGAGGAGCCGAGTCAGGTGATTCTCCGCGCCGGTGAGGTTGTAGGCTCGTGATTCGGCGAGAGCCGCGTTGAAGAGGCTCCGCTCGAGGGCCACCATGATGTCACCCTGTCCGGGGTACTGCAGGAGGAGATCTTCGCTGATGCTGACGGCGGTTCGAAAGTCGCGGGTCTTCAGCGCATTGTGGAGGATCGGCGCCTCGGGCTCGGACTCGATGATCGACTGTTGGATCTCCATCAATCCCGAGTCGTCGGGATAAGCTGCAAGCCCGTCGGTCGCGGCCATGTAGGCCGACCACCAGAGACCTTGATCGACCAACGCTTGGGCGCGCGAGGCATCCTCGGGCACCGGAGTGGGGGTCGGAGGAGCGAGACTCACCTCGTACTTGGAGATCTTCATGTCGATCCGCTGTTTGGAAAGGCCCGAAGCAGGAAACTCCCGGAGCAGATGGAGCGCCTCCTCGACTTTGTGTTCCGAGTAGAGACGATCGGCCTCTTTCAAGACTGCGTTCACAGCCGCCGAATCGTCCACCTCCGCAGGCTCGGTCGTGAGGAACTTCCCGCCGAGCCAGACCCCGGCGAGAACGACGACCACCGCAAGCCCCGCGATGGCCACCATCCGCAGGGAGATCTTGCTGCGAATGCGTTCGACGAGCGAGAGCTCTTCAAAATCGGCGAAATCGTCGTCGTGATCGCTGAAGAGGTCGTCTTCGAGATCCTCGGGCTCCGCATCGGCGTCCGACGCCGACGGGAGATCAGCAAAAAGGTCGTCATCGAGATCGGGGAGTTCGGGCGCCGCCGCCGGTGCATCTTCGACGCGTCGCGCCGGCTTCTCCGCAGCCCGCGGTTGGGCCGAAGAAACCCCCTGTTCGCGATCCAGTTGTTCTTTGAGGAGGTTGACTTCGAGGTGGTTCGGACGGAGCGCGAGAGCCTTGGTGACGAGCAACCTGGCGGCATCGTGCTCGCCTTCATCAAATGCGTCTCGAGCCTTGCCGAAGAGCGATTCGATCTGGTTTTCGGTTTCAGCGAGAGACTTTTTCGCCCGTTCGATCAAGTGCCCGGCCTCGGGGTGGGTCGGTTTGAGAAGAAACACCCGCGACCAGAGGGAGATCGCCAGCGGTTGGTCTTTCTGGTCGTACGCCTCCTGCCCGCGCGTGATGAGCTCCTGAATGGAGGACGCGATGGAATCCTCATCGGCGTTCCTCATGTCGGCAAACCCGGAGTCTTCGCCGTGGGTGGCGGCACCACTTGGGCCTCCCGCGGCGAAGGACCCCGGTGGCGCCGAGAAGAGATCCGCGGTGTCGTCCACGGGTGGGAACGACAGGTCATCGCCGCTGCCGTCACCGAAGGCGGGAACCGGCCGGGGGTCCGGCATCGCCGAATCCGGCTCCGAAGCCATGAGATCGGCAAACGGATCCTGGGTATCGAATTCAACGGCGAACGCGTCCTCGAGGGGGGAACCGAGCTGGTTGTCAGGGAGCGGGTCCGGCATGCCGGGATCGAACGCGTCCGAAACCGAGACGGGCTCCGATTTTGCCCCCTTGGTGGCCGGCCGTGAGGGCGGGACCGCGCGCTCCTGCGAGGCTGCGTTCGATTCGGCGGCGGCGCTCTGGGACAGGGCGAGCCCGCCGGTCTCGTCGATCTCCTTGAGCGTCGAGGCGATGCCGGTGTGGTGGGGATCGAGCGCCTGCGCCATCATGACGAAGTTGGCGGCTTCCTGGGGGTCGCCCTTGGCGAGAGCCTCCCGGGCCTGGATCAGGAACTGGCCGACCTGACTCTCGATCTTGAGGGCCCGGTCGATCTGGTCTCTGAGATCGCGGGCCTCTTGGTGCCCGGGGAGATCGATGAGGACCTTCTCGACCTTTTCCTTCGCACCGAGGAATTCTCTCGAGTTGAAGTCATCCACCGCTTCGATGAGCAGACCGTTGATGGTCTCGGTGGTCGGCGCCTGGAGTTGGGCGATGATGTCGCCAAGATCGATTTCATTGGAGCTCGACGCGACCTGGCGTTTCAGGCTGACGGCCGGTTTGAACTTCGGATCGAGTCGAAGGACGAATTCGAGGCCGATCGTCGCCTCCTCGCGTTGTCCCGCTTGGAGGTTCTTGAGCACCTGTTTGAAGGCCGTCATGACCCGTTCTTGCGCTTGGACGGAAAGCCCAGAGTTGCCTGGATATGACATATCGTTACGATGGTACCAAGGGGGTCATCCGACGGTCAACGAGGACCTCTCGACCAAACCTCATGAATCCTTCAGGTCAGGCTCGATCGATTCACCGATGAGGGTCCCCGGCAGCACGATGGTGATGACGGCGCCGCCCTGGTTTCGGTTGGCGATCTTGAGGGTACCGCCGTGTTCGGTGACGATTCGGTGGACGACCGCGAGACCGATGCCGGACCCGCGGCCCTTGGTCGAGTAAAAGGGCTGCAGCAGCAGTTCGGTATCCTCGGTCGGCAGACCGACTCCGGTGTCGGTCACAGTGACGATGAGATCGAGCCCCTCGGAACGCGCCGAAACCGTGATGGTTCCCGGGCCGGGAATGGCCGCGATGGAATTGTCGAGGAGATTGACCAGGCCCTGATTGAGCTGGACCGGATCGAGCATGCCGACGAGATCCTCGTCGGGCAGGTCGAGCTCGATGGCGAGGCCCTCACGGACGCCGTCGTAAAGCGAACAGACTTCGCGCAGGATGCGATTGGCCGAAGCGGGACGTGGCTGGACCGTCGGCATCCGCGCATACTCGCGGAACGAATCCACGAGCTGTTTGAGCCCGGAAACCTGGGTGACGATGGCGTCGCACCCGGACGAAACCACCTCGCTGAGCTCCGGGTCCAGTTTTCCGGCGTGGCGGTGGATCCGTTCCGCGGCGAGCTGGATCGGGGTCAGGGGGTTCTTGATCTCATGCGCGATCCGCTGGGCGACCTCACTCCATGCGGCCTGGCGTTGGGCGCGGGCCAACTGGGTGAGATCGTCCATCGCCACGACATTCCCTCCACCAGCCAGGGTGGTGATGGTGATCTCGACGTGGAGGATCGCCTCGGCGGTCTCGAGATCGGCCTCGAACCGCGTTTCCCTTATCGGACGGCCGGTGAGGGGCGTGTAGAGCGCCTCGAGCCCGGGTTCGGAGATCCGGCTGAGTTCGAGCCACTCGCCGGCCCACTCGGGATGACCCAGCATCGCCGCAGCGGCGGGGTTGGGTCGAAAGGTGCGCCCGCCGGCATCGACGGTCAGGACGCCGGTCGGGATGGTCGCCAGCAGGGTGGCCATTTCGTTGGCCGATGCGCGGATATCGGCTTCGGTGGCCCGAACCCTGCGGACCATGGCGTTGAACGAGTCGACGAGGACCGCCATCTCATCCGTCGCCGGAATCTGGACCTCGGAAAGCTCGTCCCCGCCGGCGACCCGGCGGGTCGCATCGGCCACCGCGAGCAACGGCTCGGTGAACCGGCGCGAGAGAAAGAGCCCGATCCAGACGGTGCCGAAAAGGAGCAGGAGGGTGATGGCGAGGAAGACGAGGATGGTCGTCGAGGTGACCATCCCGCGGGCCAGTTTCATCTCCTGGAACTCGACATGGGCGGCGTTGGCGCGATCGAGGTGCTGAAGCAACTGGCGGGGAAGCGTGGTGCCGACGACGACGGTCGAGACCCCGTCTTCCATGGGTCGCCACGCCCGCACCAGCAGGACCGTCCGCCAGCGGGTGGCGCGGACGCCGGTTGCGGGGAGCTCGTCGAGATTGAGCGGCGGCAGGGCCGCCGGGAGGCGTCGAGGATCGGTCACCGCCTGGACGAGATCCGGGCCGTCGTAGATTGCGACCAGATCGACGCTGAGCAGGGTTCGAAGACGGGCGAGGCTCTGTGAGTCCGGGTTCGACCCGAGCTCGTTGCTGGCGACGGCGACCTGTTCCAAGAGTCGGTCCTCGACCGCCTTCCGGATTTCGATGGTGACCTCGGAACCGACGAGAAGGATCTCCTCGACGGGGGATGAAAACCAGCGATCGATGGAGCGTTGCAGCAGGTTGGTGGCGATGAGAAAAATAAAGATGACGGGGACAAACGTCAGGGCGACATAGGTCAGGACCAGCTTGGTCCGAAACCGGCCGCCGAGGATCCCGCTCCGCCACTCCGCGACCAGGCGGACGACGTTTCGAACGATGACGAATGACAGGATGAGGATGAGGGAGATATCGAGGTACCAGAGAATAAAGAGCAGCAAACGATTGGTGAGCTCATCGGGAGAAACGCTCTGGGCGCGCTGGAGCAGGTAGAAGGCCCCGGTGGTGAGCGTCATCAAGAAGAGGAAGGCGCCGAAAAGAAACCGGTTCTCGCGGCGATGGCGATTCCAGGCGCGGACCAGGCCGCCCATGGGTTACTCTGCGTCCTCGGGCTCGGGAGGTGGTTCCAGGATGATCTCGCTCCAGGGAGTCGCGTCGGTCGTCGGAAAGATGAGCCAGGTGGTGCCGGATGAGAAGACCGCGCGGACTCGAATCCGCAGGTTGGCCTGGCGGCGCTCGGTCGGGAGTTCGACCCGGACCGGCGGCGGATTGGTCAGCCACCGGAGCGCCTCTTCGGTCGTCTCGGCTTCATCGGATGCGGTGATGATGCCGTTGAGGATGACCTGGCAGCGGAAGCGGCCGGTGACGGCGTCGAAGGTCGAAATACTCACCAGTTCACCGCTCCAGAGCCGGCGATCCCACCATCCCCGCCGTTTGGCCCTGACCCGAAGCGGATAGGTCAAACGAACCTCTGCGCTCGATGCGAGTGCATCCGAGATTTCCTCCGGTAAGGACTCCACCAGCCGAAAGCGGATCTCGACCGTCGCCGGGTCCCGGGTCACCTCGAGGGCGACGGGATCGGGAAGAGCGATTCCCGTTGCGAGCATCACGACGAGCACAAAAGGCATGATCGGCCGATTCTACCATCGGGCGGAGCTGGAAAAGCACCCCAATTGCGGTGGAGTGGACTAAAGTAGAGAATTGGAAACCGACCGAGGAGAGGTCATGACGGCGCAGCATCCACCCTGGACTCCAGATACCGAACGGGCCTTCAAAGAGGTCTTGTATCGCTTCATGGGGGATGTCCACGCCACCAAGGCCGCGCTCTACCTGAAGTCGTCGAGCGGGGGTTGGTCTCTCGCGACGCAGTACGGTTTTGGCCGTCGAGATCGGTTGTCGGAGTCCTTTGCCGATGATCACCCCCTCGTACGTATGGTGCGCGCGTTCGGAGAGGACCCCAGGTTCTACAACGATCTCAACGAGGTCGGTGAACTCGCCGGCTACCTCGCCGATGCTGGGACCACCCGGTTGATGCTGGTTCCGGTCATCGACGGAACCGACCAGGTCGGCTTTATCGATGTTCGGGACAAAGGTGGCCAGCGCCCCTTTGTTGCCGGCGATCTCGAGCTCTCCCGGTCGATCGCGGTCGGTCTGACCCGGTTGATCAGAGACACCGCGCCCGACGAATCCGCAAAAGAGCCCCGGGTCGAGGGAACCGTCGTGGCGGCGCCGAAGGTGGTCGAACTCCCGGCCGATTCCGGCGATGGGTCCGAGGCGCTCCTTGACGAACCGGGGTTTGACGAAATCAACACCGCCGCCGCAGACGGGCTCGCCGATCCCCGCGTGCTGGCGATCGCTTTGAGTATCGCGAGTCCGGCCGCCGCCGCCATCCTGGTTCACCAGCGCGCCGGTTCCCCGGGCATCGAGCTTGATCCACTCATCAAGCATCAAATAGACGCCATGACCGAGAAGTCGGTTTCACCGCCGCCGCCGAAAGCGTGGAAGACCGAGATCCGCCGCACGGCTGGACCCGCCGGCTCGTTCCGGAGTCCGGTGATCGGGTCTGCGGTCCTGCTGCGGGTCGCCGGCAGCTGCCTGGTGGCATCGGTCATCGCCGACGCCGAGCCGGCGGTGGCCAGGGAGGCCGTCGAGCGGCTCGGGACCCAGGTCGCCGAGGCGAGGGAACGATTCTGTCTTCGCATTGCCCGACGCGGGCTCGCCCGGCGGCTGCTGCAACCCGGCGACCGCCGCTATCCGGAACTCGTCGCGCATTCCCTCGGCGTCTCGCGTCTGTGCTGGTCCATCGCCCGGGTGCTCGAGTTCGACGAGACCGCCACGGAACATGCGGCCCTGGCCGGTCTGCTGCACGATGTCGGCATGCGGGAACTCGACTACGATCGGCTTTATATGCATCCGACGCCGGGCCCGGAGGATCGCCGCACGTACCGCATGCACGTCGAGGTCGGCGACCGTATCGTCCGGGTCGAAGGCTTCGACGAGATCGCCGACGCCGTGCGTCACCATCACGAAAGGTGGGACGGAAACGGCTACCCCGACCGGTTGGCGAACACCGCGATTCCCGTTCTCGCACGCATCGTCCACGTGGCTGAGGTCTTCGATCTCTTCACCGCGGCCAACAGCTACCGTCCGGCGGTGAGCCAGGAACGGGCCCTGGCGATCCTCAAGCGTGCGGCCGGCCATCAATTCGACCCGGCGGTGGTCGACGCCATAACCAAGGTGGTTGCATGAACGATCAGCGTCGGGTGATTGCTCAGAATCGCCGAGCCCGCCACCTCTACCACTTCATCGAGCACGAAGTCGCCGGCATCGAGCTGCGCGGAACCGAGGTCAAGGCGATCAGGGACGGCAGGGTCAACCTCACCGATGCCCACGTCCATTTTTCCGGCGGACAGGCCGTGCTCATGGGCTGCCACATCGGGCCCTATGAACACGGTGGATATGCCAGCCACGAAGCCCGCCGGCCGCGCCGGTTGTTGATGCACAAACGCCAGATCGAGAGACTCGCCTCGAAGGTCCAGGAAAAGGGCCTGGCCGTGATTCCGACGGCGGTCGTCCTCATCGGCAACTGGATCAAGATCGAGATTGCGCTGGCCCGGGGCAAGCAGCTCCATGACAAGCGCGAAACCCTGCGTCAGCGAACCATGGATCGCGAGGCCGAGCAGGATCTCAAAGACGGGCATGCATCGCGAAGGTGATCGCCCTGAGGATCAGGCTCGGGTATAATCAAGACGTAAAACCGAGCCCTCTCGCCGTCACCCGCACCGAGGTCATCAGGGATCGGGAACGGGATCGGGAACGGAGAGCATTTCAGGCGTGTTCTCGATGGTGTCCGCTGCGACGAGGATTGAGCATGACCAGAAGAACAACAGATCCGGTGGCGCGATGATGCGCGACGATATCGTCATCCGGGGCGCGCGTGAGCACAACCTCGCCAACATCAACGTCACCATCCCCCGCGATCGGCTGGTGGTGATCACCGGCGTTTCGGGGTCGGGCAAGTCGTCGCTCGCGTTCGACACGCTTTTTGCAGAGGGCCAGCGGCGATACGTCGAGTCGCTTTCGGCCTATGCCCGCCAGTTCCTCGATCAGATGGAAAAACCCGATGTCGACACCATCGAGGGTCTGTCACCGGCGATTTCCATCGAACAGAAAACCACCTCGCGCAACCCGCGCTCGACGGTGGGGACGGTGACCGAGATCCACGACTACCTGCGCCTGCTCTGGGCCTCCATCGGGGTGCCGTTCTGTCCCGATTGTGCGATTCCCATCGAACCACAGACCGTGGAGCAGATGGTGGACCAACTCACGGCCCTCGGCGAGGGCACCCGGTTCATGCTGCTCGCGCCGCTGGTCGACGACCGTAAGGGCGAGCACCGCAAGCTCTTCAGCCAGATGGTCCGCGAGGGTTTTGTCCGCGCCCGGGTCGACGGTGAGCTCATCGATGCGGCCTCACCCCCCGATCTGGACAAAAACCGCCGGCACACCATCGAGGTGGTGGTCGATCGGTTGACTGTTCGAGACGGGGTGGCCCCGCGCCTCGCGGACTCCCTCGAAACCGCGCTCAGAGTCGGTGAGGGTCTGGTACGGGTGGCGCTCGCCGATGGTGAAGATCTCGTCTTGTCGTCCCGTCATTCCTGTCCGGGCTGCGGCTACTCCCTGAGTGAAATCTCACCACGGCTCTTCAGCTTCAACTCGCCGCAGGGGGCGTGTCCAAAGTGCTCGGGACTCGGTTTCCTGCGTGAGGTCGATCCCGAGAAGCTCGTCCTCGATCCCGATCGGTCCCTCGCTGCGGGCTGTCTGGCGACGGTCGGTCAGGGGCCGGGGTCATGGGTCGGAAGACAGCTCGAACAGCTCGGCACCCATCTCGGCTTCGACCTCCACACCAAGTGGCGGCACCTGGCGGAGCCGGTTCGCGAACTCATCATGTTCGGATCGAACCAGGAGCACGACTTTGTCTGGGAAGGGCGCAAGGGCGCCTATCGTTTTCGTGACCGCTTCGAGGGCGTCGTTCCGCGTCTTGAACGGCGGTACAAAGAGACCGCGTCCGAGCAGATCCGGCGGGAGCTCGAGCGATTCATGTCGTTCGCGCCGTGTCACACCTGCCACGGCGCCCGGTTGCGGCCGGAAAGCCTCGCGGTCAAGGTGTCCGGGGCCAGTCTGGCCGAGATCTCGGCGTTGTCGGTCCGCAATGCCATGGAGTGGTTCGACGGTCTCGCCCTCAACGAGCGCGATGCCCAGATCGCCGCCAAGGTCCTTCGCGAGGTGCGCGACCGCCTCGGTTTCCTGGTCTCGGTCGGGCTCGACTACCTGACCCTCGACCGCATGGCGGGGAGCCTGTCCGGTGGCGAGAGCCAGCGCATCCGCCTCGCCACCCAGGTCGGGTCGAAGCTCATGGGAGTGCTCTACGTCCTCGACGAACCATCCATCGGGCTCCACCAACGCGACAACCGACGGCTGCTCGACACCCTCAAAGGGATGCGGGATCTCGGCAACACGGTGGTCGTGGTCGAGCACGACGAGGAGACCATCCGAGATGCCGACTGGGTGATCGATCTCGGACCCGGCGCCGGCAGACTCGGGGGCGAGGTCGTCGCTGCCGGACCTCCCGACGCCATCATCAATTCTGAAGCATCGTTGACCGGCGCCTACCTGAGCGGGCGCCAACGCATCCCGGTGCCTCCGGTACGCGCCAACGGCAACGGCGATCGCCTCGTGGTTCTCGGTGCCGAGGAGCACAATCTCAAGAACATCGACGTCCGGTTTCCCCTCGGTCGGCTGATCTGTGTGACCGGGGTTTCAGGGTCAGGCAAATCGACCCTCGTCAACGAGGTGCTGCACAAAGCGGTGTCACGCCAGATCCTCGGTTCCCTGACGCGACCGGGTCGGCACCGAGAGGTGACAGGCTGCGGGCATCTGGACAAGGTGATCGCCATCGATCAGTCGCCCATCGGCCGGACGCCGCGGTCCAATCCCGCCACCTACACCAAGGTCTTCGATCCGATTCGGACCCTCTTTGCGGCCACCACCGACGCCCGGGCGCGGGGTTACAAACCGGGGCGATTCTCTTTCAACGTCAAGGGGGGCCGCTGCGAGGCCTGCCAGGGGGCGGGTCAGATTCGCATCGAGATGCACTTCCTGCCCGATGTTTTCGTGACCTGCGAAGTCTGCCGGGGAAGGCGCTACAACCGGGAGACCCTGGAGGTTCACTACAAAGGCCTCGACATCGCACAGGTCCTCGACCTCACGGTTCGGCAAGCACAGGAACTCTTCGCCGCGGTACCCAAGATCGGCCGGGTGCTCGACACCCTGGTGTCCGTCGGTCTCGACTACCTCCATCTCGGCCAACCGGCGACGACGCTGTCGGGTGGTGAGGCACAGCGGATCAAGCTCTCGCGAGAGCTGGCCAAGCGAGCGACGGGCCAGACCCTCTATCTCCTCGACGAACCGACCACCGGTCTCCATTTCGACGACGTTCGGAAGCTCCTCGCGGTGCTCCACGCATTGGTCGATCGGGGCAACACGATCATCGTCATCGAGCACAACCTCGATGTCATCAAGACCGCCGATTGGATCGTCGATCTCGGCCCCGAGGGAGGGGATGGCGGCGGCAAGGTCGTCGTCGAGGGAACCCCGGAGCGGGTCGCCGCCTGCAAGGCGTCGCACACCGGTCGATATTTGAAGCCGTTGTTGAGTCCATCGCAGGGTTGAACCGCTAAGACGCAAGGGCATCGCAGCATCGCAGGGTTGCATCGCAAAGGCCGCCAAGATCATCCATCGCAATTCGTCCGACGAATTGCCCGGTGTGACCCGGGTCACCCAGGAGTCTGCACCGCATAGATGGTGGATGGATTTCGGAGTGTCATTTGAGGCTGATTTTCGTCTGTTTCGCCGGTTCATACTGGTGGTATGGGCCAAGAAACAGGCGAAAATCGGGCCAAATGCCGCCCGAAAGGCGCCGCCGATTCTATGCGGTGCAGGCTCCTAGGCCAGGATCGAATACCCGCCATCGACGATGAGAGTCTGGCCGTGGATCATCGATGCATAGTCCGTGCAGAGATATATCACCGTGTTGGCGACATCCTGGGGACTCAGCAGACGACCGGCCGGAGTTCTCCGGCGGGCGGCCTCGAGCAGCTCTTCGCGGTTGGGGAAATGGAGCAGCGCATCGGTGTCGACGGTTCCCGCCGAGACGGCGTTGATCCGGATCCCTTCCGGTGCGAGCTCGGCGGCGAGGTGGCGGACCATGGACTCGAGGGCGGCCTTGGATGCGCCGACCGCGGTGTAGTTCGGAATCGCGCGCACCGCTCCGAGAGACGACACGGCGACCAGGGTCTTCTCACCCTCGGAGTCGAGCTTGATGAAGTTCTGAACCAGCGGCAGCAGCGCGGCGGCGTTGATGTGCATGGCCCAGTCGAAGTGGTGCATTGTCAATTCTTTAGCGGACTTCAACACGCCGGATGCGGCGTTGGAAATCACGATCTCGAGACCACCCCACTTGGCGTCGATGGTGGAGAAGATCCGTTCGACGTGCTCCGGATTGGCGACGTTGCCCTTGACGAGAAGGCAGCGAACCCCGCGGTCTTCGATCTCCCTCGCGGTTGCTTCGGCGCGATCTCGGCCGCGAAGATAATTGATGACAACATCGACTTTGAGGTCCGCCAGGGAGAGCGCGATCGCTCGGCCGATGCCTCTGGATGATCCCGTCACGAGCGCGCGTTTGCCACCGAGTCTGAGATCCATGCTCACCCCCCGAACGTCACGCTATCGCGGTCCGAGATTGAACGCAAGGGATTCAAGTTCGTGTCATACCCTCGATTTGCCCTTGACAGTTGCGTTTTTCGCATCCACTATAGATTTACATTTGCGTTCGGAGGATTGAATGAACAAGACCGAAATGGCAATGAAGCTTGCGAAGAAAACCGGCCTGAGCCAGGGCAAAGCTGCGGATATCGTCGATGTGATGTTCTCGGCCCAGCCCCGGAAGGGAATTATTGCCTCCGCCCTCGACGCGGGCGAAAAGGTGACGATTCCCGGCTTTGGGACCTTTGCCACCAAGAGCCGTGGCCAACGCCAGGGCCGCAACCCGGCGACCGGCGCCACGATCACCATCAAGGCGAAGAAGTACGTTCACTTCAAGCCCGGCAAGACCCTTCGCGAGCGCGTCGAGAAGTAAGCCCGCAGCCGGCCCGCGCCGCCCGGTCAGTGCGTGCTGAACGGGTACGCGACAGGTAAGCTGTAGGTGATGACTGATGAGGCCGAGCATCGCTCGGCCTTTATCATTTTCTCAAGATCGTTTTTCACTCCTGGGTGAAGTCGTACCGCCAGGTGATGAACGCGTGGGTCGTGATCGCCACCCCGTCTTTCGTCCCGGGCTTGTAGCGATAGCCCCTGGCTGCCTCGGCGGCGGATTCCGGAATGCCCCAGCCGGTGTGGTCCGCCTTGATGACGACGACTTCGTCGACCCCGCCGGTCGGATTGACCGTCAGCCGGACGACGACCACACCCTTTTCGTTCGAGCGTAGGGTATTTCGCGGCCAGACCAGGGACTGGCTCTTCACCACGACCGGGCGGGTATCCACGTCCTCGGGTTTGACGAACTCGCCGTAGACGACCGGAGCCTTGATCGCCGCAGCGGTCGGCCGAGCCGGCGGCGAGGTCGGGATGGGAGCGGGAACGGCGGCTTCGGTCTCGGCGGTCGGGAGTTCCCGGGAGCTTTGCGAGGCTGGGTCGGGATCGTCGTTTTGCACCGGGCCGCCAGCGATCGCCACGTTTTCGGCGGAGGCCTGTTTGGCAGCCTCGTTCATCGCCTCCTGGCGCTCGCTTTGAAGCGCGTCCTCCTGTTCCCGCTGCGCCCTCTCCTGCTCTTCGATCTCGGCCATGAGCTTTTTCTGCGTCTCCGCTTCGCTCGCCGCTGCCGCCGCGCCCCGGGCCGCCCGGCGTTCGCTCTCCTGCAAGCGCTGCTGAAGCTCGACGATCCTGGTTTGCCGGGCGATGAGCTCCTGGCGGATCTCCTCTTCGCGTTCGGCCATCATCTCCGCGACCATCGCCTGGGTCAGCTCGCGGAGCCGATCGTCCTGTTCCTGCCTGCTCGCGGCGATCTCGGCGGCCGTCGGGGTGGGCTCGGGCGGAGGTTGTTGCTGTCCGGTTCCACGACCGAGCCAGAACACGCCGACCACCACGGCGATGATCACCGCGGCGCCGAGAATCCCCCAGAGCATCTTCCTGCCGCCGCGATCCATGGTTGGAGGAACCGCTTCGGGAGCGTGCTGGAGATCATCCACTCCAGCTTCGTCGATCACGAGAGCCGCCGCCGGTTCCGTGGTTTCGATCTTGAGATACGGCGCCACGTCGATCTCCGCCTCGCGCTTGAGCGCGAGTTCGTCCTCCTCGATCTCCGCTCTGAAAAGGCGGTCCATGAAGAGCGCGAGGTTGAAGGTCGTGGGCGAATAGGCGCCGCCGTAGATGAGCCGGTCGAGCTCGGTCCGGAACTCACCGGGCGAGGCAAACCGATCACCGGGCGCCGGCGCGAGAGCGCGGTTCAAGATCGCGCTGATGTCCTTTTCCAGACCCTCTCCGTCCCACGCCACGTGCGCCGCTTCGAGGGCGTCGGCTCGCTCTTGCGGATTCACCGGCAAGGCGGTGCCGGTCAGCAGATGAAAGAGAATCGCGCCAAGTGAATAGACATCGGCGCGCTGCGACGGCTTTCGTTCCGCGAGGGCCTCGGGGGCCAGGTAGGCGCGCACACCGGGAGCCGCAACGGGATCGTTGAGAGCTGCCAGCAGGGTTGGACCGGTACCGAAGCCGGTCACCAGGGCCTCTCCGTCGTGACTCAGGTAGATGAGACCCGGGTGGAGAAAACCATGAACGAGGGGTTTTCCGGAAAAGGAGATCGCCTCACCGGCGGTCAGGGCGAGGGCGAGCTTCTCGACAATCAACAGGGCGTTGTCCGGCTGGAGGGGGAAGGCCTCGTCGCGGGCGCGCGACAAAACCCGGTTCAGCGGCTGGCCCGGCACATAATCGCAGCCGATCCCCGGCCTTCCGTCGACGTCGAGGAAGAGCGGGTGCGCGGGCAGCTGCGATCCGTGGAGCGCTTCGGCGATCGAACGGGCGTCCTCGAACGACGCGATGATCGCGTTCGAGGAAAGACCGGGCCCATCCAGGACCCGCAGCCAGATCGAGCGATCGAGGGACTCATTCGCGATGGTTCCAGCTCTGAACAAATGACCGAGGTCGTCCTCGAAGACCTCTTTGAACACGATGCAGGAGCCGAAAACGCGATAGGGTTCAGCCATTTGCCCTCCATCGTCCAGCGTACACTGGGGATCGGCCGTGGGTCAACGGCGCGAGTGCTGCCACCTCGCGACCGCCTCGTTGTGCTCGGTCAAGGTCCGCGAAAACGCATGGCCGCCGTCCGGCGACGCGACGAAGTAGAGGTAGTCGTGCCCGTCGGGCGAAAGAGCGGCCCGAATGGCCTCCCGGCCCGGAGAGTTGATGGGCCCGGGGGGCAGCCCGGGGTAACGATAGGTGTTGTACGGGTCGTCCACGCCCCAGTGGACCCGGAGCAGGCGGCCCGTCCATTCGCCCCGGCGCTTGAGAGAGAAGACGACCGTTGGGTCGCACTGGAGGAGCATGCCGCGGCGCAGCCGGTTGAGATAGACCCCGGCGACGCGGCCGCGCTCTGAGGCCAATGCGGTCTCGGCTTCGACCAAGGAGGCGAGGATCACCACATCGAAGACCGTGCCCCAGAGTTCCGGGCCGGCCGAAACTTCATCCGTCCACACCGCGCGAAATCGATCCACGAGATGGCGGCCCGCCGCCTCGACCCCGATTCCCTCGGCGAATTGATAGGTGTCCGGAAAGAAAAACCCCTCGAGCGAGGGCGCTTCAGGTGCGAGATCCTCGATCCAATCAATCCGTTCCCCAAGTTCGAGCCACTCGGCCTCGCTGCCGATTCCGGCGGCCGCCATCTGCATGGCGACGGCGCCGAGATCCGATCCCTCCACGACCGTCACCGCGATCATCTCGACCCGACCGTCGAGAAGACGCTCGAGGACATCCACCGGCCGGCTCGCCGGTTCAAATCGATAGTTGCCGAAGTGAATCGATCGCCCTCCGGCCGCAAAGCGCAGGTAGAGCCGGCCGGCAAGGGTGGAGGGGAGAAGATCGTGGTCGTTGAGGATGCTCAGCACCTCACGGCCGGAGAGGCCTTCCGCGATCACGAGATCGACGGTGTCCGGGCTGCGGTGCTCGTAGAGCCGAGTCCAGAGCCAGAGGGCCGATCCGCCGACCGCGGCGAGAACCGAGATCGCCGACACGACGAAGACGACGGCAACGGTTCTGTGTTTCATCGAGACCCGTCCGGTGTCGTTCGACTCGCGAGAAATTCCTCGAGGATCACCTGGGCGGCGATATCGTCGACCGGGCGTCCGGCTCGACGGTTGGATGATTTCGCCCGCCGCCGCGCTTCGTTGGTGGTCAAGAACTCCGGTTGCAACGCCGTTTCCACGCCAAGGAGCCCGAGCGCTTCGGCCAACGCGTACGATCGCGCACAGGCCGGTGATTGCGAACCATCGGAGAGCGTCGGGAGACCGATGACCGCGATCTCGGCGCCGTATTCGTCCATGGCCTCGGCGATGAGCTGCGCCGCGTGGGCCGAACCCTGGTAACCGACGACCTCCAACGGGGTCGCAAAACCGGTAAGATCATCACCCAAAGCGAGACCGAGGCGTTTGCCGCCGGGATCGATTCCGAGGAAGCGCATGGGCCCATTGTACGGGCACCGATTACAATGACCTGAGTTTCGTGCTCTGCTCTCGCCATCCGAGGACTTCCAACGATGGAGTGCGGGCCGGTCACGACCGGAGAGGAGCGCGTGGACAGCCAAGCGATGACCGGTTTCTCGACCGAGGCAAAACGCCGATGGGGCGCCCGCGGGCGCGACACCGTCGGATGCGGGACGTCGTGAAACGCCTGCTCGCCATCATCGCCGTGGTGGTCATGGGCGCCGTCGGCGGTTGGGCGCAGGAGCCCGCGACCCAGCCCAAACCGGCCCAGGACGGCGCCCTCCGGATGACGGCGGATCAGCAGGACTGCCAGGAACAGGAAGAGCTCTGTCTGTGGACCGGCAACGTCAAGATCTATTACCAGGATGTCGTCCTCGCCTGCGACGAGGTCCTCTACAACGGGACGACCATGGATCTCGTCGCTCGCGGGAACGTCGTCGTCGATCAGGGACCGAGCCGATTCACCGCCGATGAACTCCACTACAATCTGCGGTCGAAGACCGGGCTGTTTCTCAACGCGACGGGTTTCGTCTCGCCCATGTACACCTTCTCGGGACGGTCCATCGAGAAGCTCGACGAAACCCGCTACCGGGTCGACAGGGCCGTTTTCACCACCTGCGAGGACGACACCAAGCACCCGCCGTGGAGCTTCCATCTCAAGAAGGCCAAGCTCGAGGTGGAGGGTTTTGGCAAGTTCACCAGCTCGGTCGTCAAGATCCAGGGTGCGCCGGTCTTCTATCTTCCCTATATGGTCTGGCCGATCAAGAAGGAACGATCCCCGGGGCTGTTGATGCCGGGCTTCGGCTACTCCGACCGCCTGGGCTGGTATATCGGTCTGCCGGTCTACTTCCCCCTCGGCCGAAGCTGGGACACGACCTTCGTTTTCGAGTATTTCTCCGAGGGATTCTACGGCATCGGCAACGAGCTCCGGTGGGCGCCGTTCCAGGACGGCGCCGGCTTGCTCGACCTCTACACCATCTACGACAAGGCGAACGCCGAGTGGCAGTGGCGGGTCAACGGCCATTACGATCAGGCCGATGTCTTCGGCTTTCGTCTCCAGGCCCAGGTCGAGAATCTCTCGGATCCTGATTTCTTCCAGGAATTCGACCGGACCTTCGAGGCCAACACGAGGCGCGACGTCTACTCGTATCTCTTTCTCACCCAGAGCTGGGGCCCGTACTCCCTCAACCTCAGCGCGGATCACCGGACCACGCTTTTCACTTCACCGATCCCGATCCCCGGAGCTCCCGACAAGACCACCGTACGACACCACCCTCGCGCGCCTGCCCGAGGCCGAGTTGAGAGTGCGCTCCACCCGGTTGTTCAACAGCGACGTCTACTGGAACCTGGTCTCGTCGATCAACCTTTCTTCGATATCGACGCAACAGATTCGCGATACAACGATCTGGTCGGCACCTACTGGCGCGGCGATATTTTCCCGACCCTCAACTACACCCTGCCGGGTCCGCCTGGCTCACCGTGACGCCGCGGATCGGGGGCGCTACACCTACTACACGTCGCGCTACGTCAAGGCCCGACCAGCAACCGAATGGCCCCCGAGTACACCGTGAAACGAACCGATCGACCGTGCCTTTGTCGCGGCCGGGGTCGACATCGGCGGCCCGTCGATCTCGACAGTCTTCAACAAAGGACGGTGGGGCTTTTCGAAGTTCAAGCACCTCGTCGAGCCGCGGATCGAATATGCCTATCTCGAGGGCATCGGCCGGGACAACTCGGATATCCCCATCGCCGATGAGGTCGACAGCACGCCGCTCGACAATCGGGTGCGGCTGTCGCTGGCCAACCGGCTCTTCGGCCGTTCGGAAAAGAGCCTGAGCTCCGTCGAGCTCGGTTCCTTCGAGCTCTTCCAGGATCTGTCGTTCTCGAGGCCCCTCACCTTCGGGCCCGAGGGCGCCACGAGCGGGTGGGGGCCGATGACCGCGTCCCTCCGGGTCACCCCGAGCCCGGGCACCGGCCTCGACGCCCGGGCGAGCTACGACTGGCTCAACCGCAACATCGCCTCCACCTCGCTGACCGGGACCGGCCGCAACGGGCTCGGGTCGCTCAGCCTGACCTGGTACGCGGGCTTCAACCCCATCACCGGCGACCGCGTGACCTCCCAGATCCGGACCCTCATCAACTTCATGAAGCCGGGCTTTCCGGTCACCGCCGCGTTTCACATCGCCTACGACATCGAGCAGAAGGAGATCCAGCAGCAGCGCTACCAGGTCGGCTGGAAGGGCGGCTGCTGGGCGATCTCCGCCGAGTACCGCGATCTCAAGATCGGGCTCTATCCGACCCGCGACTTCCGGATCATGATCGAGCTCAAGGGCGTCGGCGGGCTGCCCGAGATCAAGGGGAGCCTGTAGAGGCGATTCGTCGGACGAATCGCGGTGGCGCGTCGGACGCGCCAAGGCATCGCAATCGAGTTCACAGAACCACGTCGTCGGCCGCAGCCGACAGCTCATGAACAGCTCGGGTTGGGACTCTCGGAAACCGAATCATGCGCCACAACACCAGCCCATGCGCTGAGACGCCAGCTCGTGCGCCTGGATACCGAATCGCGCAACAAACGTCGCGATCTCACATCACGACCGTTCAGGTTCCACCTGGAGCAGGAGGTGGGGGCCGGGCACGTAACGGTGGGTTCGCATATTCGCGGTCACGAAGCATCGCATCATCGCAGTTCAACGCAGAGACGCAAAGGCGCAGAGCCATCGCACCATCGCGGGGTTGCATCGCAAAGGACGCCAAGATCATCCATCGCAAAGAGGCGCAAAGCCGTCGCGATTGCGAGTGGGCGGGGCATGGTTTGAAGGGTGTTTGACTTCGTGGTGGTGCGCTCTCGACCGGAAGGGGACTGAAGGGCAGGGTGGAAACCCGCCCCGACAATTCACCGCAAATCAAGCTAGCGCCTCGTTGATTCGGTCCAATCGAGCGCTTCAGCCTCCCGGTCCTTGTCGTGGGCCATGTCTTCATACGTGGCGAGGGGCTCGTCCTGCCCCTTTTCCTGCCGGTCCTGCGGTTGGGTGAGCACCACAAACCGAGCTACGCCGAGCCAGAAGAAGAACATCGACGGGACCAGGAACAGCAACCACCAGAAGTTACCGACAAAATTGGAGGTGTTGATGAACAACTGGTAGGCGTACGGGAAGTTCCGATCCCCTGTTTCCAGGATCGACGCGAGCACGGGCGCGAACTTCCATAGCCAGACATAGACCGTCAGGACCGGCGGAACGAGGATCGCCACGATGACCATCCACCAACCATGGAGGGCGATCCACGGCCCGAGGATCGCCCAACGAAACGACCGGCGCCAGAACCCGATGACAGTTCCCGGGACCCGCATCAGCACCGCGCACTGCATGAGCGGTGCGACATACACGATCACTGACCAGGCGAGATCGGCGAGGGTGACGGTGTACGCAATTCCCGATGGCCCTCCGACTTCCTCAGCAAACCAGGTGAGCAGCCAACCCGGCGCGAAGCTCAAGACCCCGATCGCGAGGAAGATCGCCACCGGTCGCCGCCCCGGCCACCGAGGCTGCCACCACCGGGGGGGGGTTCTACCGCCCACGACATCCCCGCGGCAGACCAGGACTGGAATGATGACGATCCAAAGCAGAAACCAGAGTGCTGCGGCGACGCCGATGACGACCCAGCCCAACCAACCATCGGAAATGTCGGTTTCAAAGGCGTAGCCGAGCGAGGCCAAACCGGTCACCGCCAGGCTCGTCAAAACGACCATTGGTCTCGTCGCCGCTCGAAGGGACCACCAGAAGCTCTTGAGGGCCACCAGACCGGGATCAAGGTTGAGCAGACGACCCAGGCTCGCAACCGCTGCCCCGGCCACGGCGCCAAGGGCGGTGATCAGCGCCAGCAACGAGGAGAGCCGTCTCGGCAATTCGCAGCCGATGAGATCTTCAAACCAACGCAGGGCGACGACGGGCGGCACTCGAAAGGACTCCGCGTATCTTGCGGGAACCTCGATTCCCGGATGGAGCCAACCCTCACCCAAGGCCATGAGGAATCCGGTGATCCACAGGCCGGCCCAGAACGCGACCAGGGCGCCCGTGCCGCCGCCCCACAAGATGATCGGTTTCCAGTCAATCCTCATGGGTTGATGGTGATTGTAAAGGATGTCAAGGCCGCTCTTTAGTGGTGAAACGGGCAGCGGCCGCAAAGTCCGTGGCCTTCATTGAGCGGCTGCAACGGGTTCCCAGGTGTTCTCGCCCAGTCCGAAACGCGGTGTCTGGTCCAGCTCTGATCTGCTTGTGTCCAAGTTCGGCAGCTCGTAGTCCTTGAACTGAATACTGCTCTGAACCGAAAGACGAATCAGCCTGTCGGCCGTTCGTCGGAGCTTCATCGGATTTCGTGGGTTCTCCCACCGTGACACGGTTTCGGGAGTGACTCCCATGTGCTTCGCAAAATCCTTGCTCGAGAACCCCATGTGAGTTCGAAGGAAACGGATTTCACCCGGAGAGAGGATGCCAGGGCGATTCGCCAGGTCGGCAGCGATCGCATTGTGGAGCTCCTTGATGCGTGGAATGACGACTTCTTCCTCGCCGCAATCGTCACAGTGCCGCACCTCGACCCCGACGAGGACGACGTCAATGCCGCGGCCGTACCTTCTCGTCTCCCGCCGAGAGGTCAAATCCCCACCACAGTTGAAGCAGCGATGGCTCATAGCGATCTCCTTCGGTTTCTGAACGTCGTGACGACAATCAACTCTTTGATGTCCCCTGCTTCGGGCTCGAATGTGACAACGACGCCAAGGTTTCGGGTTTCGATCCGGTACCTCCAATACCAGTTGCTCCATTCCGGTTCTTGGAGCGCGCGCCCGTTTTCGAGAACGTTGACGATGTCGGTTTCTATGATGTCTCGTTCTTCCATTCTTCGGCGTGAGTGGCTGGAGAAAACCACGCTGCCGGTCGCAAGGCAGTCCCGTATCGCACGGCGCAGCTCTTTCGGCGTCAGCGGCTTTTCCGGGTCGCAAACCACCATGTCTATGTTGTAGGGTAGAATTGACGTCACGTCAAGTCTTGGTCTGACGTTAACTCACTCTCATCGCATCATCGCAGGATGGCATCGCAAAGGGCGCGAAGATCATCCATCGTTGGCCGCAGCCGAACAGATGGTGAGAAGTATGAGCTAGCGGAGTCTTGAAAAACCGTCACCGTGAGACGCAACCCTTGAAAGGCTCATGAGAACGTCATGAGTGAGCGCCTGACACCACTTACAGCACGATTTCCTTACGAAGAAGATTCCCAGGGACCGATGAAGAGCGAGTCGATCAGGTTGTCGAAATCCTGCTCCACGGATGGGAACACCCCCGGTCCGGCGAAGCAGATGATCTGGATGGCGGTGGCGCCGGAAGCGACGCACGCCACGCGGTAACGAATCGAGAGGGCCCCTACGGTGCCGGATAGCTCGAGAACCTCCGCTTGGCGGCCGAGAATCGTCCGCGCGACCCGGCCGTTCAACGAGAAATCCTCCATCGCCGTCTCGAAATTCGAAACGACCGCATCGGAGAGGGCCTCGACGGTGAGTTCGGCACCCGGATCGACCGACTCGGCAATCACGATGATGTGAGCATCGATGGTCGGGTTGACGAGCCAGTGATCAACAACCGGGTTGTCACGGCGAGCGGCCTCGGGTGACCGCAGCTGCCAACCCTCGGCGGGCGGTTCGATGGTGTACGGTACGGTGGTACCGTGCAGCCGGCCCGATTCGATGGCGTCGAGGTCGTAGAGCCCCCTCGAGTAGAGTGGAGTGAGGAAGCTCCTGCCGGTGGCCATCTGTTGCAGACCCGATGCGGCCGCCACCATGTAGAGCGAGAGCAGCGCCGCGCCTGCGATGATTCTCGGGCGCGAGGCCTTCCCCACCAGGAGGAGCAGGATACCCAGGGACAGAACGATCTGAGTCCAGAAACTGCCCCAATCACTCGCCGCGATCGCGAGACCTGAAAAGAGAAGAAGGCCCAGAATCACTCTGACGATCACCCAGACAACGACCTTGCGGGCGCCGCGAACCAGTGCGATCCCGAGAACGATGTCCATGACGGCGGCGCCGATCGGATTGATCGGTGCGACGTGTTCGATGTCGATGAACGACCCGATCAGAACAAGAATCGCGTTGGCGATGAGCACGCCCCCGGCGATTCGGACGCCCAGAGGAGCAGGAAGATCGGCCGGATCTTTGGCGCGGTCTACCTGATCGGCGCCGCAGTGGGGACAGGTTGCCGAATCCCTTTCGATCTCTTGCTCACAGTTGTTGCACCTGGGCATGTCGTCGAGTCTCCTCCCGAGTTCGGAGCGTAGCGGGATCGGACGACGAGCATTATGACATGCCGCTTTCTCAGGACCTTTGGAGACGTTGACTCTCGTGAACCTCAAACCGGGAAGCGCAGGGTTTCACATTCACGCCTTTGTTGGGTGGGTGGATCAAGGATGTGTGTATGTCGGAACTCGGCACCGTTTCGGTGCGGCTTCGCAACCGGTGTGGCTGTCGTTTTCCGGCGTCCTGGGCCTCCGCCACCGCCAGACGGGGATTGTCAAGTCGCAACGCCGGACTCGCCGAATCTGAATCGGGGAAATCGCGCGTTTCCAATAATAGTCTAATAGTGCCAGGTTCGCACATTCGGTCTTTCGTTGTAATAGTGCCAGGTTCGCATATTCGATCTTACGTTGTGGGTGTTTGCTGAGAATCACCGAATGTATGAACCTGTTGCCCATTTAAGTTCGGCGATCGCCCGCCATGACCGACGCCCCTTGGCCGCAACAGGACACGAGAAACACCGCCACACCGCGACGTGCCGGGTCCGTATCTGTGCAGGAAAGATCTCCCGGCAACGCGCCACCTCCCGCACAAATGGGGACCGGGCACTCCACGGGTAGGATGCTGATTTCCGGCTGTTCCGGCTGGAAGGAGGCCGCCGTTCGCACGGGCAGCGTGGTCGCTGCCCTTCCAATTTACCCCGAACGACCACGGTTCCGGCGCCGATTGGCGCGTCCGACGCGCCACCGCAATTCGTCCGACGAATTGCTGGCGGAGGGAGTGGGATTCGAACCCACGGAGGCTTGCACCTCACCGGTTTTCAAGACCGGCGCCTTAGACCGCTCGGCCATCCCTCCGATCGCGCGCGAAAGCGCGCACGGTGATTCTACTCGAGAGGAGTCGAAGGCCATAGAAGGACACCACGAGAACGCGTCACACCGGGCGTGCCGGGTCCGCATTTGTGCCAGTACGACCCCCCGGCAATGCGGCGCATCCCGCACAAATGCCGACCGGGCTCCCTCGGGAGGCGCGCTCAATTCAGCTGTCCCGGCGAGAAGGAGGCCGCCGGCGCACGAGCAGCGTGGTCGCAGACTTATCAATCAACCACCGAAGCGACCGCGCTGCTCGGGCGACGCTGGGTCGCCGTAAGCGGCCCAGAAGGCCGGGGCTGAAAGAACCGGGCGTCAGTATCCGTTCCCGCGGCCGGGGCCGTGACAGCGACCGGGACAGCGGCAGCGACCGGGGCCGAGGCAGGAGCAGCGTCCGCGGTCGCGGCAGTAGACAGGCAGCGTGACCTGACGCAGCCTCGGACGCTGCACCGGAGGCAGCCACTGCACCATCGGGATCGGGATCGGGATCGGGAACGGGATCGGGACCGGACACGGACACGGGATCGTGGTGGGGAAAGTCCGTCGCTTTACAGTCGTGGGGTCTGTGCGTACAATACCCCTCCCGGCCGGAGAGGTGCTGGAGTGGTTGAACAGGGCTGCCTGCTAAGCAGTTGTCCGGGGTCAACCTGGACCGCGGGTTCGAATCCCGCCCTCTCCGCCAAAGTTCATCCCCGCCGCCCAAAGGGGCGGCGTTTCTCTTAACCCCGATGACACGAGGATTCTGATGGCCAACGACGTGCGAACTCGAATCGCGCCGAGCCCCACCGGCGACCCCCACGTGGGCACGGCCTATGTCGCGCTCTTCAACTACGCCTTGGCCCGTCAGAGCGGCGGCCAGTTCGTTCTGCGCATCGAAGACACCGACCAGCAGCGCAGCACCACCGAGAGCGAGTCGATGATCTTCGACGCCCTGCGCTGGCTCGGTCTCGAATGGGACGAGGGCCCGGATGTCGGCGGCCCGTTCGGTCCGTATCGGCAGAGCGAGCGCTCGGAGATCTACACCCTGCATGCCGAAATGCTCGTCGCGAGCGGGCACGCCTACCCGTGCTTCTGTACCCGGGAACGGCTCGATCAACTCCGCGATGAGCAGAAGGCCGCCAAGGGGCGGTTCGGCTACGACGGCCATTGCCGGTCGATCGACAAACACGAGGCGGCGCGGCGGCGGGCGGCGGGCGAAGCCCACGTCATCCGTCTTGCCATGCCCACCGAGGGTGAGATCGTCGTCGCCGATCTGCTCCGCGGCGAGGTGAGGTTCGACGCCGCCCAGATCGACGACCAGGTGCTCGTGAAGTCCGACGGCTATCCGACCTACCACCTCGCCAACGTCGTCGATGACCACCTCATGGAGATTACCCACGTCATCCGCGCCGAGGAGTGGATCTCGTCGTTGCCAAAGCACGTCCAGCTCTACCGGGGTTTTGGCTGGGAGCCGCCGGTCTTCTGCCATCTGCCGCTGTTGCGCAACGCCGACAAGTCGAAGATCTCGAAACGCAAGAATCCGGTGAGCCTGAACTACTTCCGGCGGGCGGGCTTCCTGCCCGAGGCGATGCTCAACTACCTCGCCCTCATGGGCTGGGCCATGCCCGACGGGCGCGAGGAGTTTTCTCTCGCGGAGTTCGTCGAGGCCTTTCGACTGGAAGCCATCAGTCTCGGCGGACCGGTCTTCGATCTGACCAAGCTGACGTGGTTCAACGGCAAATACATCCGAGAACTCGGCCCGAACGAGCTCTTGAGTCGGTTGCGCGAGGATCTGCTCAGCGATCGTTATCTCCTCGAGGTCCTGCCGTTGGCCCACGAGCGCATCGAGACGCTGGCCGATTTTTTCTCCTACACGGACTTCTTTTTCTCCGGTGGTGTCGACTACGACGACGCGGCCAAGACCAAGATGGTGATGCGGGATCGCACCCCGGCCCAGACCGCCAAGGTCTTTCGACTCCTGCTCGAGGAAGCCCTCGATCCCATCCTCGACTGGTCGGTGGAGACCATCGAGGAGGCCTTGCGCTCATTCTGCGAAGGCAACGATCTCAAACCCAAAGACCTCTTCATGCCGATCCGAATCGCCGTCACCGGAAGGGCGGCCACGCCGCCGCTGTTTGACACAATGGCGGTTCTCGGCAAGGAGATCTGCCGTTGGCGTCTGCGCGGCGCCGCCGAGGCGCTGCGGACCCAGAAGGCGTGACTGGAAAATGATGAACAACGACACCCCAAAGGAGTCTTCGGACTTCATCCGCGACATCATCCGCGACGATCTCAGGTCGGGAAAGCACGAGAGCACCGTCACGCGGTTTCCCCCCGAGCCCAACGGGTATCTCCACATGGGTCACTCCAAGTCGATCTGTCTGAACTTCGGGATCGCCGCCGAGACCGGCGGTCGCTGCCACCTCAGATTCGACGACACCAACCCCATGAAGGAGGAGATGGAGTACATCGAGTCGATTCAGGAGGATGTCCGCTGGCTCGGGTTCGATTGGGGCGACAACCTCTTCTTCGCCTCGGACTACTTCGAGCGGCTCTTCGGCTGGGCCGTGGAGCTGGTCGAAGCCGGCAAGGCCTATGTCGACGATCTTTCGGCCGAGGAGATCCGCAGCTACCGCGGCACCCTCACCGAACCCGGCCGGCCGAGCCCCTACCGCGATCGATCCGTCGACGAGAACCTCGATCTCTTCCGCCGCATGCGCGCCGGGGAGTTCGCCGACGGCGAGCGGGTGCTGCGGGCCAGGATCGACATGGCCTCGGGCAACATCAACCTCCGCGATCCGGTGCTCTACCGGATCCTCCACGCCCACCATCCGCGAACCGGCGACGCCTGGTGCATCTACCCGACCTATGACTTCGCCCACGGTCAGTCCGACGCCATCGAGCACATCACCCACTCGCTGTGCACCCTCGAGTTCGAGGACCATCGTCCGCTCTACGACTGGTTCATCGCCAACCTCTCGGTGCCTTCGGCGCCGCGCCAGATCGAGTTCGCCCGGCTCAATCTCAGCTCCACGGTCCTGTCAAAACGCAAGCTCCTCAAATTGGTCAAAGAGAACCACGTCAACGGTTGGGATGACCCCAGGATGCCGACCCTCTCGGGGGTCCGCCGCCGCGGCGTCCCCCCCGCAGCGATCCGCAACCTCATCGAAAAGGTCGGTCTCGCCAAGCGCGACAGCGTTGTCGACTACGCCCTCTTCGAACACTGCATCCGCGAGATCCTCAACATCGAGGCCGAGCGACGCATGGCGGTTCTCGATCCCCTCAAGCTCGTCATCACCAACTACCCGGAGGGTGAGAGCGAGGAGCTCACAGCGGTCAACAATCCCGAAGACCCGGCGGCCGGCGTGCGCACGGTGCCCTTCGGCCGCGAGCTCTTCATCGAGCGCGAAGACTTCATGGAGGATCCGCCGAAGAAGTTCTTCCGCCTCGCCCCGGGACGCGAGGTGCGGCTGCGCTACGCCTATTTCGTCACCTGCGACGAGGTCGTGAAGAACGACGCCGGCGAAATCACCGAGCTGAGGTGCACCTACGACCCCGCAACCAAGGGCGGCGACGCCCCCGACGGCCGCAAGGTCAAGGCGACCCTGCACTGGGTCTCCGCCACAGCCGCCGTGGACGCCGAGGTCCGGCTCTATGACCACCTCTTCGCGGTCGAGAGCCCCGGCGCCGACGGCGACTTCATCGACGACCTCAACCCGAACTCGCTCGAGATCCGGTCGGGCTGCAAGCTCGAGCCGTGTCTCGCCGCCTTTGCCCCCGGCGAGCAGGTTCAGTTCGAGCGGCTCGGTTATTTCGCGCCGGACCTCGATTCCACCGTCGAAGCGCCGGTCTTCAACCGCGTCGTCACGCTGCGCGACACCTGGGCGAGAGTCAAGAAACAGCAGGCGCAGCAGAAACCGAAGTAGTTCGCCGCAAGGACGCGAGGATCGCAAGGCAGCTCAATCGCGGCTTGGTCTTGCGCACCCGGCTGGGCACGACCAAGCCGCGACGGGTTGTTTGTGATTTCCTTTGCGCCCTTGCGTCCTTGCGGTTCATTCCGCCGCTCGCATGGCGGCGATGTAGGTGGGATCGTCGGTTGAGCGATCGACCACCGAGGCGTAGGCGAGGAACTTTGCATCCCCGCTCGCGCTCGTGACGGTTGCGTACACGGTTCCATCCGGAAACGGCTCATTCAGCTGGATCCACGACGAGCCTTCGATGCGATGGTTCGAGACCTGGAGCTCCCGGCCGTCGGCCGCGCGGGCGGAGACCACGATGTCGATGGCGCCCTCACCGGTGTTGGCGAAGCCGATGTTGGTTCGGAACTCCTCGTCCTGACGCAGCCCGGGGAGATAGCCGGTTTCGCCTTCGGCAAAGCTCCGACCCTCGGCGAGAGCCGGGATGCCCTGGCCGTAGCTGCCGTCGGGGGTCGTCGCGTAGGTCCGGCTGGTGGCCATGACGGTGCCCGAGGGACGGGCTGATCCGCAGGGCGCCGGCGCCGGTGGTCTCGAGGGTTTCGGCGACCACGTCCGGGAGGCTGGCGACCCAGCCTTTCGGCACGTGCACGTTGGTCGAGGCCAGGACGCCGTCTGGACCGAGGAGCTCGAGACTCATGATGAGATCGCCGCTGCCCGGGTTGCAGAGGGTGAGATCGGTGCGCCACTCGGCGCCGCCGACCCCCGTGGTGTGGGCCGCCGCCGGGATCCACAGCGGATCGCCGACCCGCCCGACGCCGGTGGGGCCGAGATAGGTCGGGTCGCCGGTGCGTTCGTCCACCACCGAGGCGTAGCCCGAAAAAACTCCCTGTTTCGAGGTCTGGCGAATGACGACGAGCGCAGCCTCGGAGGCGATGTCGTGATCTTCGAAGATCCGATTGAGCTGGATCCAACTCCCGCCGGGGAGGGTCCTGTGTTCTTCGGCGAGCTTGGTGGTTTCGTGGTCGTAGAAACCGATGACCAGGGCGACCGCGTCGGTTCCGGGGTTGACGAGACCGAGGTTGGTCCGAAACGCCTCGTCGCCGGGGAAGCCGAAGAGCCGCACCGCCGCGCCGTCGGCTGCGATCTCGGTGTCACCGACGGCCGGGATCCCCTGGCCGTAGCTGCCGTCCTCGCCGCTGGTCGCGGTGCGCGTGGTCGCGGTCACGGCCCCGTCCGAGATCAGCCGCAGGGCGCCGGACCCGCGGCCCCCCACGAGATCGCCCACCACGTCCTCGAGAATCCTGGCCTCGCCGGACGCGAGCTCGTAACCCGCCACGGCGGCATACCGAGCCCGGCCCCGGCAGGAGCTCGACGGAGGCGACGGCCGCGCCCCCGCCGGTATTGACCAGCTGCAGGCTCGAGGTCCAGTAGCTGTTCTGGGAACCGGCGGTGCGAGCGGCGGCCGGCACCAGCAGCTTTGTGGGTGGCGGCGCCGGCCGGCACGACGGACAGTCGACGGTCAGGCGCAGATCACCGGTCTCGATGTCCTCGGTGGTGCCGAGCAGCACCCGGACGGTGACGCCGGCATCGAGCTCGAGGGAGAGCCATGAGTCGGTGTCCCTGCCGCTGCAGTTTCTCAGGCGGTCGTCGTCGTTGCAGGCGCCGGCTAAGGGCGCGTAGGGACCGCAGGCGGCTCCGGTCCAGACCGAGAGGGCGGTGTCGGGAACCGAACCGCAGGTCGAGAAGGTGTAGGTGCCGCTGAGTTCGGGGGTGAACTCGAACCAGATGGAGGCCCAGCGGCCGGAGTTCGGATCGCCGGACCAGGTGGTGCACGGCACCTCGGGATCTTCGACGCCGACGCCGGCGCCGCGATTTTCGGTGACGATTGCGTAGGGGAAAGGGCCGTTGCCGGGAACGACCCGCGGCGTCGAGCAGTCATCTCCGGGTTCGTAGGCCGTGACGATGAGGGAGTCGAAACCCATCCGTCCGGTGGCGTCGATGGCGTTGGCGGCCACCAGATACGCACCGCCCGCGACGAATCGGTGTGTCAGCTCCGAGGCGACCGAGCCCGAGCCCGGGCTTCCCGGTTGGAGCTGCCAGGGGTCGGAGTGGACCCACCGCAGCTCGAGGCCGTCTCCGTCGGGGTCGACGGCGGCGGCGAAGAAGCTCACCGGTTCGCCGATGACCGCGAGCTCGGGGCCGTCAAGGGTGACCGTCGGCGCCTCACCCACCGGATCGGCGAGGCGCCGCTCCCAGATTCCGCGGCCGTGCGAGGCCACCACGATGCGCGAACCGTCCTCGGCGATCCGAAGATCGTGGACCGAGGCCGATGGCAGACCGTCGCCGTCGGGCCGCCAGGTCAGACCACCGTCCGTCGAACGGTAGAGACCGACATCGGTGCCGGCAAAGACGAGATCGGAGTCGTACGGGTGCCAGCGCAGGGCCTGGACGGCGAACGGAGGCAGACCGGTATCGGCGCCGTGCCAGGTGTGACCGCCGTCCGAGGTGCGCACGAGCTGGGGCTCTCCCGCCGGGGTGCGGGCAAGACCGGCCACCGCGAGATCGGGATCGAGCGGGGAAAGAGCGACCGCGTTGACATATCCGGTCATCGGCGAGACCCGCCAGGACGCACCGGCGTCCGGGCTCGTGTAGAGCCCCGAACCCTTGCCGATGAGCAGCCGGGTGTCGTCGGCCGGGGTGATGGCGATGGCTCGGACCACCTCGATGGACCAGTCGCCGCCGGTGACCGCGGTGCCGAGGGCGCGCCAGGTGGTCCCGGCGTCGGTCGATTCCCAGACCCGACTCGAACCGGTGAACAACCGCCACGGCGTGTCCCGGTCCATCACCAGGGGTGTCGCGAAGGGTCTGAGATCGCCACCGGTGGCGGGGGAGATGTCCTCCCAGACAAAGCCCCCATCGGTGCTGCGGAACACGAGGGTGCCGTAGATGGTGCCGTAGACCAGGTCGGGCGCCAGGGGGTTGACGGCGCAGTCGAAACCATCGCCGTCGAGGACCCACTCCCAGTCTTCGGCGCCGGGGCCGAGCCGCAGATTGGTCTTGTTGTCCTGGGTGCCGCCGAGAACGCGGTCATGACGGATCGGATCGATGGCGAGGCCGTAGTACTGCCGGGTCACCAGCGATTCATTGCGACCGTCCCAGGTGGATCCCTTGTCGGCCGAGAGCCAGAGGCCGCCGTCGCATCCCAGCCACAGGCTGTCGCCCTGCCAGGCAAAGACATGGCCATCGACATGAGGCAGGGTCTCGGTGCCCATCCAATCACCGGCGGCGATGGGATCCATGGTGGTCCAGGAGGCGCCGCCGTCGGTTGACCGGACATACCAGACGCCGGCGGCCACCACCACATCAGGATCCGTTGGATCGATGGTGATGGCGTTGTCGTACCAGCCCTGGAAGAGCAGGTAGGCGCCGGGATCGCCGGTGTCGGCCCAGGTCGACCCGCCGTCCGAGGATCGATAGATCGCCGCCTCGGGTCCCTGGGGCGTGTAGCGCGAGGTGTTGAGGGCGGCGTAGAGAATCCGGTCGTCGGAGGGGGCAACGGCAAGGGCGATGCGGTTGACGTTGGGGTTGTTGAGCAGTGCGTCGGGCAGACCGCCGGCGGCGGGCGTCCAGGTCAGACCCGCATCCGTCGAGGTCATGACCCGCGCCAGGGGATCGGGGCACGAGCTGAAACACCACAGGGCCGACCACAGGCGATTTGGATCGGCCGCCGACCGGACGACCTCGGTGACGCCGTAGAGATCGGGGTGCGAGAGACGAAGATCCCAGCTCAGACCGCCATCGGTGGTGCGAAAGAGCCCCTTTTCGGTGGCCGCGACGACGTGGTCTTCATTCCTCGGATCCACCGACAGGGCAAAGAACTGCTCGGCAACGATCTCCCCGGGCCCGGGCAAAAACCAGGTCTCGCCGCCGTCGTCGGATCTCAGGAGGCCGATTCCGGGGACGAAGAAGCTCCCGAGCCCGGCCTCGCCGGAGCCGATGTAGACCACCGAAGGGTTCGAGGGCGCGATCGCCAGGGCGCCGACCGAGAGATCGGCCAGCCCATCGGTGAGGGGCCGCCAGCTCAGGCCGTCATCGGTGGTCTTCCAGACCCCGCCGCTGGCGGCGCCGGCGAGAATGGTGCCCTCGTCGAGGGGGTGCGGCGCCAGCGCGGTCATTCGCCCCGCCCCATTGCTCGGTCCGAGACTCACCCAGCCACCGGCGGTGGTTCCCTTTGTCGCGCGGTGGTGCTCGGCGGCGAGCCAACGCTCATAGCCCCACCGGGTTCGCTCGAGCATCTGGCCCGAATCGAGTTCGCCCCGGATGCCGTGACGCTGCTGGTACAGCTTGATCCGCTCGATGATGGATCGGCTTTCGTCGTCGCGCTGCGAAAAGGACTCGGATGCCCCCCCCGGCGAGCCGAAGGCAATTCCGACGACGATGAGGACCATGAAAGTGCTGAAGAGGCGAGACTTCATCTCGGAATCATAGCCTGTTCGCGATCAAACGGGGTCGCCGAAGTTGCGACGGGCGTCACAGTTTTGCTTGCTGGCGGGGGTGCGAGAAGAGGTCGTTTCAATCAATGCGGGCCCGGTCTCTCAGAGACCGGGCCCGCATTGATTTGGTGCCGAAGGCCGGACTCGAACCGGCACGGATCGCTCCACACGGCCCTCAACCGTGCGCGTCTACCAATTCCGCCACTTCGGCAGCGCAGAGGATCTTAATCATCTCGCCTTTGAAAGGCAAGTCCCTACTCGCTCGCTGGCGGGACATTTTCGGTTTCGCCATCCGCGTCATCGGCGACCGCTTCGTCGGTTGCGATGATCTCCTCGATAGGCTCGATGGCGGCGTCGACGGCGTCCCCCTCGATCATCATCTCTTCGACGACGGGAACAACCGGGGTCTCGACCGCCTCCATGACCGACGCGCCCTGCTTGCCCGAGAGAATCGCCAGCGCCAGGGACAGCACGACGAAAAGGACAAAAGAGACCGTGGTCATGCGGTGCATGATGTTGGATGCCGAGCGAGGTCCAAAGGAAGTCTGACTGCCGCCACCGCCGAAGGCGCCGGCGAGATCGGCCCCCTTGCCCTGCTGGAGCAGGACCACGAGGACCAGAAAAATGCAGACCAGGACGTACAGAATAACCAGAAGAACTGTCACATTACTCTCCCGCGGCGCAGTCCGCCGCAGCGCGGATGATAGCGGAAAACGAGTCTACGTCAAGGCTGGCCCCGCCGATGAGGCCGCCGTCGACGTCGGGCTTGGGCAGCAATTCGTGTGCGTTTCCCGGTTTGAGGCTGCCGCCGTAGAGGATTCGAATCTCTTCGGCAACCTCGCTGGAGAACGCCCGGGCGAGGCATCCGCGGACGAAAGCGTGTGCCTCCTGGGCCTGTTCGGGAGTGGCGGTTCGGCCGGTGCCGATGGCCCAGACCGGTTCATAGGCGATGACCAGGGCGGCGGGGTCGAGGGCGCCGAGACCATCCGTCTGGCTCTCGAGAATCTCGAAGGTCCGGCCGGACTCCCGTTCGTCGAGGGTCTCGCCGATGCAGTAGATGAGCTTGAGACCCGCTGCCTGAGCCCCCCGGCCGCGATCACGGGCGGTTCGGTCGGTCTCGCCGAAGAGGGTTCGTCGCTCGGAGTGGCCGACGATGACCCACTCGGCGCCGAGCTCGCGCAGCATCCCGCCCGAGATCTCGCCGGTGAAGGCCCCGCTGGTTTCCCAGTGGACGTTCTGAGCCGCGAGGCCGATCGAGGAGCCGGTCAGGAGCATGGCGGCGGTCGGCAGGGACGTGTAGGGAGGGCTGACGACGACATCCACCGTCGGTGAAGGACCGGTGGCGAGCAGGCCCTCGATGAATGATGAGGTCTCGGCAACACCCTTGTGCATCTTCCAGTTGCCGGCAATGAGAAATCTCCGCATCACTCCTCCAACGCGGTGAGGGCCGGCAGGCGGTCGCCGGTCAGGAAACTGAGCGAGGCGCCGCCGCCCGTGGAGACATGATCGATGCGATCGACCACACCGGCGCGACGGATCGCGAGCACCGACTCACCGCCGCCGACCACCGTGAAACCGGAGCTTGCCGCCATGGCGGTGGCGATCGCGAGGGTTCCGTCGGCGAAGGCGTCGATCTCGAAGACCCCCATGGGGCCGTTCCAGAACACCGTCCTCGCCCCGGCGAGAGCTTCGGCGTAGCGTTCGCGACTCTCGGGGCCGAGATCGACGACCATGAGATCGGAGGGAACCGCGTTCGCTGCGACGACCTCGACCCGAGAGGCATTTTCGAGACCATCGGCGACGACGACATCGGTGGGAATGAGAAGCTCGATGCCCCGTGCGCGCGGCTTTCTCCATGACCGCCCGGGCGGTCGAGAGCATCTCGTCCTCGACCAGGGACCGGCCGATTTCGTGTCCCTGAGCCTTGAGAAAGGTGTTGGCCATCCCGCCGCCGATGAGCAGGGTCTGGACGCGGTCGAGCAACGCCTCGAGGGGGGCGGTCTTGGTGGAGACCTTGGCGCCGCCGACGACCGCGACAAACGGCTGTTCCGGATCCCTCACCAGCCGCGAGAGGGCGGCGACCTCGGCCCCCATGAGGAATCCGGCGGCCTTCTTCCCCGGGCCGAAGAGCTTTGGCGCGGCCGAGACCGAGGCGTGCGCGCGGTGGGCGGTGCCGAAGGCGTCGTTGGCATAGTGGGTGAAGGGCGCCGCGAGCTTCGCGGCGAATTCAGGATCATCGGCCTTCTCGCCCGGGTAGAACCGGAGGTTTTCCAGCAGCAGGAGAGTGCCGGGCTCAGCGTCGGCGATGGCAGGGTCGAGGCAGTCTTCGACAAAACGGACCCGGCGCCCGAGGGCCTCGGCGAGGACCGGCGCCACCGGGGCCAGGCTGTAGGCCCCGTCCGGAACCCCTTTGGCCTTGCCGAGGTGGGAGCAGGCGGCGATTACGGAAGCCCGTTCGCCGAGCCACTCGAGCGTCGGCAGCGCGGCGATGATCCGCGTGTCATCCTGGACCACCCCGTCCTTGATGGGCACGTTGAGGTCGAGGCGGGTCAGAACCCGGGCCCCCTCGACCCCGACGAGGTCCGCGAGGACGGGCAGGGTCATGAGTTGTCCTTCTCCGCCATGTAGGCCAGGAGATCGACGCAGCGCACCGAGTAGGAGTTCTCGTTGTCATACCAGCTCACCACGCGGAAGAAGTTGGGCGCCACTTGGGAAATGAGCTCGAGATCGACGATGGACGAGTGCGTCTCGCCGATGATGTCCGTGGAGACGAGGGGCTCGTTGGCGGCGCGGAGGATGCCCTTGAGCTCGCCGTTGGCGGCGTCGATCATGGCCTGGCGAAGCTCGTCGACACCGGCGTCGCGACCGGCGACGAAGATGAGGTCGCAGACCGAGCCATCGGGGACCGGAACCCGCATGGCGGCGCCGTCGAGCTTGCCGGCGAGCACCGGATAGACCAGGGAGATCGCGCGGGCGGCACCGGTGGACGTGGGAATGATGTTGATGGCGGCGGCCCGGGAACGGCGCATGTCCCCGCTCTGGACATCGAGGAGCTTCTGGCCGTTGGTGTAGGCGTGGATCGTCGTCAACCAGCCGTGTTTGATCCCCACGGTCTCGTGCAGCACCTTGGCCATGGGGGCGAGACAGTTGGTCGTGCACGAGGCATTCGACACCACGTGGTGACTCTGGGGGTCGTAGTTCTCGTTGTTGACGCCCATGACAAAGGTCTCGTCGACGGTCTTGCCCGGGGCTGTGATGATGACCTTTTTCGCGCCGGCGGTGAGGTGCCCGCCGGCCTTCTCGCGATCACGGAACAGGCCGGTCGCCTCGAAAACGTAGTCGACGCCGATCTCTTTCCAGGGCAGCTTGGCGGGATCGCGTTCGGCGAAGACCTTCATGGCGTCGCCGTCGATGGTGATGGTCTGGCCATCGACCTCGACGGTCCCCTTGTAGAGCCCGTGAACCGAGTCGTGCTTGAAGAGATAACCGAGCATCTCCGGCGAGGTCAGGTCGTTGATGGCAACGAGATCGATGCCGTCGCGAGCTTTGAGATGGCGCGCCACGAGACGACCGATGCGTCCGAAACCGTTGATGCCAACACGAATACTCATTCGCATCCTCCTGCGTGTTAATCAGCGCGACAGTATAGCAAAACCGGGCTCCGACCGATCGGGTTGCGTGTCGGCGGATCGTGTGTTAATTTGTCGCTTCGCGTGGCCCGTTCGTCTAGGGGTCTAGGACGCTGGCCTCTCACGCCGGTAACACGGGTTCGAATCCCGTACGGGCTACCATGACTCCTTTCAGTCGTCCGACTGGTACGGAATCCGACCCTACTTCCCGCTCGCACAGTCGATCCGCGTGACGGCCCGGGAGCGAATCCCGTACGGGCTACCAACAAATTTACGCCCCGCAGTCGTTGACGACTGCGGGGCGTAAATTTGGTGTGAGGATGGGATTTTCGTCATTCGCGGCGACCTCAAGTGTTGATTTTACGCGGGAAGGGTGCCTGGCTCTCTTTTCGTCCGACGAAAAGGTGCCTGCGCACCCCTCCCATCGCATTGCTCGAGGGGGCTCCGCTGAGACGGGGTTTCGTGTTTTGCCGGCGTTCAGGTAAGATCTTGTCGTCAATTCAACCACTGAGCTCAAACACTCGAAAGGAGTGCACGATGATGGATGGAACCCCTCCCCAGAAACCCGAAGGCGGAGCACCGCCGCCGCCGCCGGCCGCCCCGCCGCCACCCGCCGCGGCCCCGACGTCGAGCGCGAAAGGCGTCGTCTCGGATAACCGAAACCTCTTTATCGTTCTCTCCTACCTCGGCCTGCTCGCGCTGATTCCACTGCTGGTCGAGAAGGACGACTCCGAGGTGCAGTGGCACGCCAAGAACGGTCTGGTCTTGACCGCCGCCGAGATCGTCGTCTTTGTCGGTCTGTCGATCGTGGGGATGGTGATCGGCGCCATCAGCGCCGGTCTGGGATGCATCCTCGGTCTGGCCTGGCCTCTGGTCATGGTGGCGATTCTCGTGCTGCACGTGATGTGCATCGTCAAAGGTGTGAACGGCAAACGCCTCATCGTTCCGGGCATCAGCGAGTTTGCCGACAAGTTCTGACGGCAAGACACCGATGCGGGTTCCTCGGCGACGGCGAGCGGCGCTCGTCGTCGCCTTCGTCGTTCTCGCGGCGGCGGCTGTGGATCTCTCACGACCGCCCGAGCGGCAGCTCACCGCGAGGGCGCTTGTCGGTGGCGTCCGCGTCTACCAGGGAATCGGTCACCGTTTGGTTCCGCGCGGTCAGTGCCGGTTCTCCCCGACCTGCAGCGCGTACGCGGAGGTGGTCATCAGTGAACGAGGTGCGCTCGAGGGAGGTTGGTTGACGGTGAAACGACTGCTGCGCTGCGGCCCGTGGACGCCGGAGGGGACGAAGGACCCGCCGGCGAGGGAGCCAAAACCATAGCTCGCTTCGGCATCGCCATGGGAGGGGATGCCAGGCACGCAACTTTGTTCGCGACGAACAAAGTTGGAGCCAGGCACCCGTCCCGCGCTCTGTCGAGGGTCCGTGGGAATCGCCTCCAACGGACGTGCCGTCTCAAATGATTTTGGGAACCATCCCCCAACCGGAACGCCAGCCGTTTCGGGCCCAAACATCGTTTGAGGGGGCACTCTCGACCACTTACGATGGGAGCATCAAGCTCGCCGGCGCGTTTCCAGGAGCGCAGTCCCGAACGAGGTTCTATTGACGCCTTTCCCGAGCGGATGCCAGGCACCTTTTCGCGGCGAAAAGAGAGCCAGGCACCGCCGCTGAGCGCGCTTGTCTGGTTTCCGGGGCACTCTCGGCCACCCGCGATGGGAGCATCGGGTTCAGACGCGCGTTGAGGATACGTAGGAAAGAAAAAAGGGCCGCCCGTTCGGGCGGCCCTTTGCGTTTTTCTTTGTCCGTCCGCTGACGGTTACTCCATCTTGCCGCCCATCAGGACAAGGGCCGGGAAATCGCCGTTGCAGCCCAACTCCGTCGGGTCGGTGAAATCGGAGCCGACCGCGGCGACGGTGCCGTCGATGACCATGTTGTCGGAAACGGTGAAGGTCACGGTCCACTCCATGACGCCGCTGCCGGTGGAGGCGTAGCTGTCGGAGAAGGTCACGCCCGAGGCGAAATCGGCGAGCGGGGTCGGGCTCATGCCGAGGCCCCAGAGAAACTGCAGGGTGCACGACGGTTCACCGCCGTCGAGCTTGTCCCAGTTGAAATAGGTGGCGTTGATCTGGGTGACGACGCCATCGGCGATGACGAAATTGCCGCCGGCGGCAAAGAGGGCCGAATCATAGATCGAGATCTGGTAGGTGCCGTCGATGGATGTCGACCCACCCGCGGTGGCGTCGGACTCCAGCGTCGTCGGATCGGTGGATGCGTTGTCCACCTTAGAGGCGCCGAGCACCACCGATCCGTCGGTGACGTCCGCGACGAGGGTGGCGTTGTCGAAATTGGCGACGCCTGTGAAGAGCTGGTCGACCCGTCGGAGATAGGGCTCCCAGGCGCCGAGGACGAGGTTTGCGGTGGCGAAGACCGTGCCCTCCGGATCGAGGAGGCTGACGTCCATTGTGGCGCCGTCGGCCGCCGCGGTGGCATAGACGTTGGTCCGGAAGGCGGAGTTATAACTCAGACCAACCACGGTCGCGGCGCCGCCGGTCTGGGTCGCAGCCGGGACCGGGACACCCTCGAAACCCTGGCCGAAGGTCGCCGAACCATCGCTGGCGTAGATTCTCGAGTTGACGATGACCGGACCGCTGGCGCTGACATAGAACGCGCCGTTGCCCGAGGCGAGGCCGAATTGGTCGAGGATGACATCCGCATAGATGCCGGTCTCACCCGGCGCCAAGGAGAACGAAAATGACGCCGGATTCGGGTTGGTGGTGCCGCGCACGAGCCAGAAGACCGACCCGGTCACGGTTGTGTCGCCCGGGTTGGCGATATACAGGTCGGTGCCCCACGGCGCGCCTCGACCCGCGGCCGGGACGATGACGTCGGTACCGGAGTTGAGGGCGAGCACGGGCGCAGCGGTCGCCACCAGGGCGAGTGCGACAACAGCGATGATCAGACGGCGCATCGAAGCCTCCTTGAATCCGTTCGTCAGTTTTGCAGCCAACACCATAACATCGAACGACATCGGTCGGTAAGTGATGCGGGTCGACAGTAACCTTGAATTGTACGTCGAAATCACGAAATTGTTGACCCAACGCCCGGTGACCACCGAGGATTGGAGATTAGGCGCGCTCAGCGGCGGTGCCTGGCTCGAGCCGTTTGTTGCGAGAGGCTGCCTGGCATCCGCACGGGAAGAACGTCCACAGAACCTCGTTCGGGACCGCGCTGCGGGAAACGCGCCTCCGACGAGATGCTCCCATCGCGCTCCCCGAGAGTGCCCCCTCAAACGATATTTGGGCCCGCGATGCGCCGCGATTCCGATAAGGATCCCGATCCCAAAATCGTTTGAGACGGCACGTCCGTTCGAGGCCGATTCCGCGGGTCCTCGAGGCACGAGGACGATGCGCTACAAGGAACCGCGGACATCGCGTCCATCGGGGTGCCGGGTTTGACATTGTGCCGGAGCGACCACCAGGCTTCGCGGCGCTCCCCGCACAATGTCTAACCGGGCTCCCTCGGGGAGCGCGATGAAATCTGCTCTCCCGGCTACGAGGCAGGCCGCCGGCGCACCATCGGCGTGGTCGCAGCCCTCCCCGTTACCCACGAGCGACCACGCCGATGGTGCGACGCTGGGAGGCTGTGACGCCTCAGCGTCATAGCAGACCAGAAGGCCGGGGCTGAGGTAGGGATCGTTCGTTTCCGGGCACGCGTCTCCGAACGTGGTTCTCCCATCGCGCTCCCCGAGAGTGCCCCCTCAAACGATATTTGGGCCCGCGATGCGCCGCGATTCCGATAGGGATCCCGATCCCAAAATCGTTTGAGACGGCACGTCCGTTCGAGGCCGATTCCGCGGGTCCTCGAGGCACGAGGACGATGCGCTACAAGGAACCGCGGACATCGCGCTCCATCGGGCGTGCCGGGTTTGACATTGTGCCGGAACGACCACCAGGCTTCGCGGCGCTCCCCGCACAATGTCTAACCGGGCTCCCTCGGGGAGCGCGATGAAATCTGCTCTCCCGGCTACGAGGCAGGCCGCCGGCGCACCATCGGCGTGGTCGCAGCCCTCCCCGTTACCCACGAGCGACCCGCCGATGGTGCGACGCTGGGACGCTGTGACGCCTCAGCGTCATAGCAGACCAGAAGGCCGGGGCTGAGGCCAGGTTCCGGGACAGCGGCAGGTTTCAGCGAAAGCGACAGCGACCGGGACACGCGGCGCGACAGGAATCAGCGACCGGGACCGTATCCGTATCCGAGGACGATAGAATCAACCCGCATCGGTACACGACCATCGCCGGCGAGACGCCGGGGCTACAAGCATCGCAGCGCCCCAAGAACGCCGGGGACGAGGGATACCCCTTCCATCGCGTTGTCGGGATCAGAGGCGCGTCTCTCCTGCTACCATACCTCGGTGAGTTATCAGGTCCTCGCCCGTTCGTGGCGGCCGCAACGCTTTGCCGATCTCCTCGGTCAGGACGCCGTCGTCCAGACGCTGCAAAACGCCCTCTCTTCGGACGCCCTCGGCCACGCCTATCTCTTCTCGGGGCTTCGTGGTGTCGGCAAGACCACCGCTGCGCGACTGCTCGCCAAGGCGGTGAACTGCGCCGAAGGTCCCACCGCCGAGCCCTGCGGCGTCTGCGATTCCTGCCGCGAGGTTACCGGCGGCGCCAGCATCGATGTTGTCGAGATCGACGCCGCGACCCACACCGGAGTCGACCAGGTGCGCGAACTCCAGGAACTCCTCCGGTTTCGACCGACCCGCGACCGCTACCGGGTGGTGGTGGTGGACGAGGTCCATATGCTCTCCAAGCCGGCCTTCAACGCCCTGCTCAAGAGCATCGAGGAGCCACCGCCATATGTTCTCTGGATCTTCGCCACCACCGAGCGGCACAAGGTTCCAGCGACGATCCTCTCGCGCTGCCAACAGCTCGAGTTCCGGCCCTTGAGCGATGAGTCCATCCGTTCGCATCTCGAGGCCATCGCCGACCGTGAGGGCTTCCAGCTGAGCCCCGGCGCCGCCGGAACCATCGCTTCCGCCGCCCAGGGCAGCGTTCGCGACGCCCTGTCCCTCGTCGACCAGCTCCGCGCTTTCGCCGCCGACGCCATCGACGACGAGGCGGTCGCAGCGGTGCTCGGCGTCCCATCCTTCGAGGTGACCGCGGATCTGGTCCATGCCCTTACGGCGGGCAGGGTCGCCGATGCCCTCAGGAGCATTCGCACCGAGCTGGCGGCCGGTCACGACGCCGCCATCCTCTATCAGGAAGCTGGCCGGATGCTGCGGGCCATGCTCCACCTCGCGGTGGACCCCGCGCTCACCCCTGCCTTGACCGACGATCTCCGGACCAAGATCGAACCCCTGGCCGCCGAGCTCGGCGCCGAGGTGCTGACCCGGATGCTCGGTCTCTGGCTCGATCAGGAGCCCATGCTGCGGGACGCGGTCAACCGCGAACTCGCCCTCGAGGTCGCCGCTCTCCGGCTGGCCCGCTGGCCGGCGATCAGACGGGTCGAGCAGTGGCTTGCCGGCGGCGAAGGACCGCCGACCGGTGGAGACCCGCCATCGCCGCCGCCGGCCGAGACCAGAGGCGGAGGCGGACCGCCACCGGTGAGTGCGCGCCCGACGACGGTGGCCGAGGCCCTGTGGGAGAACCACCCCCGTCTCGCCGGCGCGGTCGAAGCGGCCACCGTGACCAGAGAGGGAGAGACCGTGACCTTCGTCTTCGCGGCCGGTGCCCAGGCGCTGGCGAAGTACGCGGGCTCCGATGCGGTTCGTCCGGCGTTGGAATCCGCCTGTGAGGCGGTCTTTCCCGGTACGTCCGAGATTCGGGTTGATGTCGAGACCGATCAAGATTCCCTCGGCGCGCCCGAAAACGGGCTCACGGCCGAGGCCGAGAATGACCCGGGAGTCGCACTCGCCCGCTCGGTCATCGGTGGTGAAATCGTCAGGGTGCGACCTGACGGCGGTCGCTGATGGATCTCAGACCCGCCGCCGTGCGGGTGTTGCTCGAGCACCTCGAGCGTCTTCCCGGAGTCGGGCCGCGGACCGCTCGGGGTCTGGCCGAACACCTCCTCACCACGGATCCCGCCGAGGTCTCGGCATTGGCGGCGGCATTGGATCAGCTCCACAGCCGGGTCCGCCTGTGTTCGGTTTGTTCAGCACTCACCGAGGACGATCCCTGCCGCATCTGTACCGATGAGGAGAGGGATCGCAGCGTGATCCTCGTCGTCGAGAAACCGACCACGATCTGGTCGGTGGAGGAAACCCGCCAGTACCACGGCCTGTATCACGCATTGCTCGGTCATCTGTCACCGCTGCACGGCGTCGGACCGGACGACCTCACCATCGATCGCCTGGTCGAACGAAGCCGGGGCGACGAAATCACCGAGGTCATCCTCGCTACCGATCCGACCGTGGAGGGTGAGACCACCGCGTTGTACATCGCCCGTCGGCTCGAGAGTCTCGGAGTGGCAGTCAGTCGGCCGGCGTCGGGGATCCCGGTCGGGGGTGAAATCGCCGCGGCCGACCAGTTGACCCTCGCGTTGGCGCTGCAGTCGCGCAAGAGGGTTTGAGTTTTCGTGCCGGTCCGGGTCGTTGTGTCGTGACCGTCCTTGCCTGGCTTTGATGTCTGTGTTAATTATGTTGTTACGAGGAGTGTGTGAACGTGTCTCCCAGCCTAGTCATGTATGAGGAGGAGTTCGAGCGGATCTCGCAGCTCCTCAACCGTCTTCGCATCGATGCCAGCGCGAAGATTGTATTTCTCGTCGACAAAAACGGCCAGCAGATCGCCGGTGCGGGCGAGATCGACCAGGTGGATACCACATCTCTGGCGTCGCTCACGGCCGGCAATGTCGCCGCCACCGACGGGCTGGCAAAACTCATCGGAGAGAAAGAGTTCTCGATCCTCTTTCACGAGGGTCGCAAGGACAACATCCACATCTCAATCGTCGGTCAGCGACTCATCCTCGTCGTGATCTTCGATGAGCGCTCCTCCCTCGGTCTGGTACGGCTGCGGGTCCGCAAGGCCTCGTCCGATATCGAGCGGGTGCTCGGCGATATCGAGCTCAAATCGCAGGAAGGGGGTTTCGACGACGCCGAGTCTCCGTTTGCCGAGATCACCGACGAAGACATCGACGCGCTATTCTCAGAATGAGCTTCATCAATTACGCCGCTCGCGAGATCAACGTCAAGATCGTGTTCTACGGTCCGGGTCTTTGCGGCAAGACCACCAATCTGCAGTACATCTACGAGAAGTCGAACCCGCAGCAGAAGGGAAAGCTCATCTCCCTGGCTACGGAGACCGATCGGACCCTCTTTTTCGACTTTCTCCCGCTCGATCTCGGGTCGGTGCGCGGGTTCAAGACCCGGTTTCACCTCTACACGGTTCCCGGTCAGGTCTTTTATGACGCGAGCCGCAAGTTGATCCTCAAGGGTGTCGACGGCGTGGTCTTTGTCGCCGACTCCCAGGAAGCTCGGATGGACGCCAACGTCGAGAGCCTGAGAAACCTCGACGAGAACCTCGTCGAGAACGGCTTCGATCTCAAGGGCATCCCCTACGTGCTCCAACTCAACAAGCGGGATCTGCCCACCGCGGTCCCGGTGGATCAGATGTATCGGGCGCTCAACTTCAAGGGCGAGCCCACCTTCGAAGCCATTGCGGTGCAGGGGATGGGGGTCTTCGAGACCCTCAAGGCCGTTGCCAAACAGGTCCTCTACGATCTCCGCCGCCGGTAGCGATCGACTTCTCCGCGAAGTCAAGAGTTCTCCTGCCATCCCATCGCAATGGCACACGGACCGACACAGATAGACGCAGATTGCACAGATTTCTTGAGAGAGTCGGACTGTTGAATTCCGGTCGTTTCACAACATCGTGTCGGCGGGATCGGGTGTTTGCACGACCGGCTCATTGATCGATGGCGGATGAACACGGTTGATTCTTGTTCATCTTCCTGGTGAATCACTCCCCCTTTCCGTTGATATCCGTCCCAGAGCTCAAACGAGAATCTGCAGGTGTCGGATCGCGACACCACGAAGTTGACGCTGCTCCCGGAAGCGAACGCTACGCGAAAGAAAAATCTGTGTCGATCCGTGTTTATCCGTGTCCCATTCCATGTCCTATTGGCCTTTGTCGGCATGTTTCGCCATAATCGGCGGCGATGATTACGAATGAACCCGGTTGGGCGGTGGCAATCCTCGCCGCCGGTCAGGGCACCCGGATGCGATCCGATCTGCCCAAGGTGCTCCACCACCTCGCCGGACGGCCGCTCATCGATCACGTCATCGATCTCGCCCTCGGGATCGCGCGCCCGCACGACGTCGTGGTGGTGGTCGGTCACGGGGCCGAAGCGGTGAGCGAGGTGGTGCGCGAACGGGGGGTCGGCGAGGTCCTGCAAGAACCCCAGCTCGGCACTGGAGACGCTCTTCGCGTCGCCCTCGACGGTCTCAAGGACCGGCCCGCCGATCGGATCCTCGTGCTCTCGGGCGATGTCCCTCTGCTGCGGCCCGGGACCCTCGAGCTGCTGACCCGGGCCGTGATCGCCGGGAACGCCGCCGCCCTGCTCTCCGCCGAGCTCGACGATCCCGGTACCTACGGCAGGATCGTGCGCGACGGCGACGGGTTGGTTCGCGAGGTGGTGGAGGCGCGGGACGCCGATTCCGACCAACTCGCCATCCGCGAGGTCAACGCCGGGGTCTACGCCTTCGAGCGCGGACCGTTGCTCGTCGCCCTGGGCGGGCTCGAAACCGACAACGCCCAGAACGAGCTCTATCTGACCGATGTCGCCGCGGCCCTTCGGTCGCGCGGCCTCGCGGTGGCCGCGGTCCGACTCGAAGATTCCGAAGAGATGCAGGGGGTCAACACCCGTGCCGATCTCGCCCGCGCCGGACGGGTCCTCAACCGGCGCGTGATCGATGCGCTCATGGATGCGGGGGTGAGCGTCCGCGATCCCCTGACCACCTGGATCGATCCCCGCTCGGTGGTGGGTCGGGATGTGGTGATCGAACCGGGGGTGGTGGTGAGCGGCTACTGTCATATCGGCAGAGGTGCCGTCATCGGCCCCAACTGCGTCCTCGAGGACGCCGCCGTGGGTGAGGGCGAAATCGTCTCGGGATTGACGTATCTGACCGGGGAGTGAACGCACCGATCGGGTACGGGCACGGGTGTGGGCAGTGATACCCTGACCGCGCCGCCCGACCGGCGGTCTGAAACACACCCATGGAGGCACGAGGAATGAATCCACTCAAGGTATTGTGGGAGGAGCACCAACAGGCGCCGTGGCTCGACTATATCGAACGCGACCTCCTCACCGGTGGCGGACTCGAGAAATTCGTGGTCGAAGATGGAATCCGCGGCGTGACCTCGAACCCGTCGATCTTCAAGGCGGCCATCACCGGCTCCGGTTCCTACGACGCAGACATCGACGCCTTTCTCGAAGCGCACCCTGAAGCGTCCACCGTGGACCTCTACGAGGCGCTTGCCATCACCGACATTCAGATGGCGGCCGACATTCTCGCACCGGTTTTCTCAGCGTCCATGGGCAGAGATGGTTTTGTCAGCCTCGAGGTCTCCCCCCGTCTCGCCCACGACACCGCCGGCACCGAGGCCGAGGCCCATCGGCTGTGGCGGGCCGTCGACCGGCCGAACCTCATGATCAAGGTGCCGGCGACGGCGGCCGGGATCCCGGCCATCGAAAACCTCATCGCGGCCGGGATCAACGTCAACGCGACGCTCATGTTCTCGCTGGCTGATTATGAGGCGGTGGCCACGGCCTACATCCGCGGTCTCGAGCGGCGGGACGACCCATCGGGAGTGGCGTCGGTGGCATCGTTCTTTGTCAGCCGGGTCGACTCGAAGGTGGACGCGGCCCTCGAGGCGCTCGGATCCGAGGAGGCCATGGGTCTTCGTGGCCGGGCCGCCATCGCGAACTCGAGACTCGCCTATCGCCGTTTTCTCGAGCTCTTCCACGATCCGAGTTTCGCCGCGATGTCCGCGCGCGGAGCCCAGGTCCAGAGGCCGCTGTGGGCCTCGACCAGCACCAAGAACCCCGACTATCTCGACGTCCTGTATGTCGAGGAGCTGGTCGGCCCCGATACGGTCAACACCCTGCCCACGGCCACCCTCGAAGCCTATCGCGACCACGGTCGGCCGCGGCCCACGGTCGCCGAGTCCTTTGCCGAGGACGAGGCCGTGCTGACCCGGCTCGGTGAGCTCGGGATCGACCTCGATGCGGTGACGACCAGGCTCCAGACCGATGGAGTCGCTTCGTTCTCAGATGCCTTTGACGAGCTCATGGCGGCCCTCGAGAGCAAGCGGGCCGCGCGGAGCTGATCGATCGGGTTGAGCGGCGGGGAGAGAATGCCCGGATTTCGCCATCGGTTCGTCACAATGGTGGTCGAGGATCGGTTGCGCTGAGCGAGGATCGCCGCGGGGAGGGGGAGCTATGTGTGGAATCATCGGTTATGTCGGCTCCGACGAGGTGGTGCCGGTCATCCTCGATGGCCTGAGGAGGCTCGAATACCGCGGTTATGATTCCGCCGGGATGGCCGTGCTCGGCGCAGACGGGGTCGAGATTCTGCGCGCCGAGGGCAAGCTGAGGAACCTCGAGCAGCTCGCCTACCAGCAACCGCTCCATGGGACCACCGGGGTCGGCCACACCCGCTGGGCGACCCACGGCGCCCCCACCAAGGCCAACGCCCATCCACAGGTGGATGCATCGGGTGAGATCGCGGTGGTCCACAACGGGATCCTGGAGAACTACGCGTCGCTGCGGCGGGAACTCCTGGAAGACGGCGTGGAGCTCGCCTCGGACACCGACACCGAGCTCATCGCCCAGCTGCTCGGCCGAGAAACCGGTTCTCTGGGTGAACGAGTCCGCAAGGTGCTGCCCCGGCTCGTCGGCCAGTATGCTGTGGTTGCGGTGAGCCGATGGGAGCCCACCACCGTCGTTGCATTCAGACAGGGCCCACCGTTGGTTGTGGGGATCGGCGACGGCGAGAACATGGTCGCTTCCGATGTCATCGCCATCCTGCACCGGACCCGCAGGGTGATCTATCTGGAAAACGGCGAGGTCGCGGTCGTGCGCGCCGGTGGCGTCGAGCTGAGCGACCGCAACGGAGTGGCCGTCGAGCGCGAGGTCGAGACCCTCGATTGGGATGCCGGGCGGGTGGAAAAGGGCGGTTACCGCCACTTCATGCTCAAGGAGATTTTCGAGCAGCCCGACGCCATCCGCAACACGGTGCGGGCCTATCTCGACCTCGAACGCACCGGGGTCAATCTCGACGGGCTCGGCTTCTCGGCCGAGCGGCTCGCCGGGCTGCGGCGGATTCACATGGTCGCCTGCGGCACCTCGTGGCACGCCTGCCTGGTGGCCAAGTTCATCCTCGAAGAGCTCACCGGTCTGCCCACCGATGTCGACTACGCGTCGGAGTATCGCTATCGCAAGCCGCTCCTCGGTGGTGATCTCCTGGTCATCGGGGTGACCCAATCGGGCGAGACCGCCGATACCCTCGCCGCCATGGAGATGGCCGAAGCCGGCGGCGCCCTGCTCGCCACCGTCTGCAACGTCCGCGGCTCGTCATCCTGGCGGTTGGCGGGGGCGCGGATGCTCACCCAGGCCGGACCCGAAATCGGGGTCGCCTCGACCAAGGCCTTCACCACCCAGCTCGTCGCACTCGTTGTTCTCGCGCTGGCGCTGCGGGCGTCGCGCGGACTGTCCGACGAGCTCGACCGGACGCTCATCACCGAGCTCCAACGGCTGCCCCTGGCGGTGGAAGAGGTTCTTCGGACCGATCGCGCTCTCTACCTGCAGGGCACCGAGATGCTGGCGGAGGCGACCGACTCCCTCTATCTCGGGCGGGGCATCCTCTATCCCATCGCCCTCGAAGGCGCCCTCAAGCTCAAGGAGATCTCCTATCTCCACGCCGAAGGCTACCCAGCGGGTGAGATGAAGCACGGACCCATCGCCCTGATCACCGATGGGTTCCCGGTGGTGGCGGTGGCGACGGCGACGGCGACCCGCGAAAAGCTGCTCGGCAACCTCATGGAGGTCAAGGCGCGCGGGGCGGCGGTGCTGGCCGTGGCCGAGGCCGATGCCGATGATGTTGCGGAGATCGCCGAGCTCGTCCTGCCCGTGCCCGAGGTCCACCGCCTGCTCCAACCGGTGGTGGCCGTGGTGCCTCTTCAGCTTCTTGCCTACAACGTCGCGGTCGAACTCGGCCTCGATGTCGACCAGCCGAGAAACCTCGCGAAGTCGGTGACGGTGGAGTGATTCCCTCAATTACCGAGTAACGCAGGCGCTCGGAGAACGCGGGCTGGGTGCCTGGCTCCGACATTGTTCGCCGCGAACAATGTCGCGTGCCTGGCATCCCCTCCCATCGCGATTCCCTGGGCGCTCGGCCGTCTGCTACGATCGCCCGGTGAATTCCAAAGAACGCATTGCCTACCACCTGTCCACGGTCCTCGGTCTCGGTGACAGGCTCCCGGCCCCGGGGACGACCGCCGGTTCGCTGCCGGCCATCATCGGCTGGTGGATGGCCATGAGCTTTCTTCCGACAGCATCCGCTCGGCTCACGGCCACCCTCGTCGGCTCGGTGGTGGCGTTCGGCGTGGGGCTCTGGGCGTCGCAGACCGAGAGCACTCGCCGCGGCAAAGGCGATCCCGGCCCGGTGGTCATCGACGAGGTGGCCGGTCAGTGGTTGACCATGGCGCCGGCGTTGTTGCTGCTCGGGCCGCAGACCCCCCTGAGTCTCGGGCTCGCCGCCATCGCCGGGTTCTTCCTCTTCCGCTTTTTCGATGTCGCCAAACCCTGGCCGGTGAAGCGTTTCGAAGCACTTCACGGCGGCCTCGGGATCATGGCCGACGATGTCATGGCCGCCGGCTACGCCGCCCTCGTCCTGGCCCTGGCGCTCTCACTTCTCTGACGACTTTCAACCGTCCAGGGGTTCGATCTCGGCGACCAGTCGGGCGGGGCCGGTGAGCCGACTCGGCGCTCCCGGGGCCCGACCCAGGGACTCGACCACGAGTCGATCGCCCGATCTGGCCACGACCGTCATGGTCCGACCTCCGGTCTGGCCGAGACCCACGAGGGCAGCGGCCACGACCCCGGAACCGCAGCACAGGACCTCCGTTTCGACGCCGCGCTCGAATGAGCGGATGCCGAGAGAACCGTCGTTCCGGGCCTGGACGAAGTGAATGTTGGCACCCTCGATTCCGAGGTCGGGGTGCGACCGCAGGCAGGGCCCGGAGGCCGCGATGGCCGGGGAGTCGAGATCCGCAACCGACACCACGAAGTGAGGTACGCCGACCGCGAGGTGCGCCCCGCGCCAGACGCCGTGTCCGGTCTCGAGGCTGCGGTCCACCGGATGACTCGGCGGCGGCAGTTCGAGGGACACCGAGGTTTCCCGGACCACGGCCGGGATCTCGACCCAGCCGGTGGAGATCAGCAGGTTCCGGGGCAAGCCGAGCAACTCGACGGCCGCGCGCGCGGCGCAACGGGTGCCGTTGGCGCAGAAGGCCGATGATGAACCATCGGCGTTGCGGTGGACGAGACGGATCGCGCTCGATCCTGCGACGAATACAGCGAGGGTGCCGTCGGCGCCGATGCCGCGGCGGCGATCGCAGAGTTCAACCGACAAAGAGGCTTCGTCGCAGAGCCGTTGCGCCCAGGCACCGGTGCCGAGCAGGAAGTCGTTGCCCGCCCCTTCGACCTTGACGAGGTGAGATCTCACGGAGATGATCCGCGGGCCGCGATGCAGGCGGCTGCCTCGCTCTCGTTACCGGCGAGATCGACGGCTGTGACGCTGTAGACCGACGTCCCGGGAGGCGGCGCGTCGTCCTCGAACTGGACGGTTCTGATCTCGGCTGCGAGGAGTTTCGCGGTCGAAGCCTCGGCGCCGCGGAAGACCCGATAGGAGTCAGCCTTCTCGGCCGACCGCCAGCGCAGCCGGACCCGCTCGCCTTCCGGCAGGCAGACCAGGTCGGTCGGGGCCGCCGGTGGATAGATATCCGGATAGAAGAGACCGACCGGCGCGGACGGTTCACCGATCACCCGTGGTCCGTTCCCGACCTGCCGCACCGATCGCAAGCGGTAGTTCCAGCCTCTTCCCTGGGCGGCGTTGCGGTCGAGCCACTCCCCGGTGGTCAGGGGCGGGTCGGTGACGGCGCGCCAGAGCTCGGCATCGGCTGATCGCTCGACGATCACCGGCGCCTCTTCCTGGGGAGTCCAGGACAGCCGTACGCCGTCGGCCGCCGCCTCCAAGACGAGGTCGGTGGGCGGCGCGGGCGGCGCCGATGGCAGGATGCGGGCGATGTTCGAAAGCCCCGATTCTCGGCCGTGACAACAGACGCTGCGCACCGCGTACCAGATGACCTGTGGTTCTTCGGATGGGAAGCTTCGGCGCCAGAGGTCGAGATTGTCACGCCACTCGAGCTTCGACCCGCGGGTGGCGGCATCGAGCCCCGAACGGTCGAGAACCGCGATCCGTTCGCCGTTGGAAAGAAGCAGCTGGCGGTTGAGCTCCCGATCACGAGTGCTTTCGCCCGGCTGGGGCGCCTCCACTTCGAGCAGGGTGGCGCGCCAGACCTCCACCGATTCGAGATCGTGCAGGGATTCTCCCGCGGTGGTGCTCGACGGATAGCTCCAACTCAGGATGGTCTCGCGATCCTCCTGGAAAACGGTCAGGTCGCGGGTCGGATCGGCGATGCGGATCACCGGCGGCAGGGGCGGACCCTTGATCCCGCAGCCGGCGGCAAGAAATGGTGCCGCCGCCGCGAAAGCCATTGCGCCCCACCCGCGGGCTGATCTGACCGGGTTTGATAACACGGCGTCCAGCTTACAAGATATAGCGAGCGAGGTCGCTGTCTCCGAGCAGTTCGCCGAGCCGCGCCTGAACCATCTCGGGGGTCACTGCGATGGTCTCACCGGCGCGCTCGGGAGCTTCGAAGCTCATTTCTTCGAGGAGTCTCTCGAGCACGGTGTGGAGACGCCGGGCACCGATGTTCTCGGCCTCCGAGTTGATCTCGGCCGCCATGGCGGCGATGGTCTTGACCGCCTCGTCGGTGAACTGCAGGGTGACGTTCTCGGTGGCGAGCAGCGCGGTGTACTGACGGACCAGCGAATTCTCGGGCTCGGTGAGAATACGGACGAAATCGTCGGCGTCGAGGGCGCTGAGCTCGACCCGGATGGGGAATCGGCCCTGGAGCTCCGGGATGAGATCGGATGGTCGCGACACGTGGAATGCGCCGGCGGCGATGAAGAGAATGTGATCGGTGCGGACGACCCCGTACTTGGTGGTGACGTTGGTGCCCTCGACGATGGGCAGCAGATCGCGCTGGACGCCCTCACGGGAGACATCGGGGCCGCCGTGGCCGCCGCCTTCACTGCGGGAGGCGATCTTGTCGATCTCGTCGAGAAAGACGATCCCGGCCTGTTCGACCCTTTCGAGGGCATCCGCCTCAACCTGGGAGTGATCGATGAGCTTCTCCTCCTCTTCGGTGACGAGGATCCGTCGGGCCTCTTTGACCTTCATCCGTTTGCGGGTCTTCTTGGCGCCGAACATCCCGCCGAACATGTCCTTGAAATTGAGGCCCATGGACTCCATGCCCTGCGGCCCGAACATCTCCAGGGTCGGAATCTTCTGCTCGGAAATCTCGAGTTCGACCTCGTGCTCCTCGACGAGGCCGTCGCGAAGAGGCTTTTTGAGCGCTTTTCGTTTCTCCTCGAGTGCGGCGTCGGCGATCGAGGACGAGCTCACCACCAGCAGATCGAGAAGCCGATCCTCGGCGGCGCGCTCGGCCCGCACCTTGACCTCGCGGGCGCGCTCGTCGCGCACCATGTGGATGGCGGCGTCGGTGAGATCGCGGATGATGGATTCGACATCGCGCCCGACATAGCCGACCTCGGTGAACTTGGACGCCTCGACCTTGAGCAGCGGCGATCCCGTGAGCTTGGACAGACGGCGCGCGATCTCGGTCTTTCCGACGCCGGTGGGTCCGATCATGATGATGTTCTTCGGCGCCACTTCCTCGCGCAGGGAAGGGTCGAGCTGTTGCCGGCGCCAGCGGTTGCGCAGGGCGACGGCGACGGCCTTCTTGGCGGCCTTCTGACCGACGATGAAGCGGTCGAGTTCGGCGACGATCTCACGCGGAGTCAGGCTGTCGAGTCTCACGAGCTGAGCTCCTCGATGGTGATGTGGTCGTTGGTGTAGATATCGATGGATGCGGCGACCGTGAGCGCTTCGCGGACGATCCCCGCGGCCGGCATCTCGGTGTGCTTGAGCAACACCCGCGCCGCCGCGAGGGCGTAGGATCCGCCGGATCCGACGGCCACCACGTTGTCATCGGGCGACAGAACTTCGCCGGTGCCCGAGACGAGCAGGGTCGTGTTGCGGTCGGCGGTGATGAGCATGGCCTCGAGGTGGCGCAGGGCCTTGTCGGTGCGCCAGTCGCGGGCGAGCTCCACCGCCGCCCGTTCGAGGTTGTGACCATAGGCCTCGAGCTTGGCCTCGAAACGGGTGAAGAGCGCGAGAGCATCGGCAACCGAACCGGCGAAACCGGCGAGGACCTTGCCGCCGGCCAGGGTGCGGACCTTGGCGGCGCCGTGTTTGATGACCGTGTTGCCGAGGGTCACCTGACCATCGGAACCGACGGCGACGGTTCCCTCGCGGCGAACCGCCAACACAGTCGTGTGATGCCATTTCATATGTGCCTCCGAACCTGAATTGTACGCAGGTTCTTTTTCTCGGCTCGACTTTCTTTGAAAGGCGAGCCGAGAAAAAAGAAATAGGATCAGAGTCTTTCGAGCTTGGCAATCGTGGGAACCAGGGTCTTGCGACCGGCTCGGTCGAAGAAGACCACCAGCTTGAGGCGGGGTCCGGTGCCCTGGCAGGCGAGGACCACTCCGGTTCCGAACTTGCCGTGCCCGACCCGGTCGCCGGGCCGCCAGCCCTGACCCGACTCGTCGACAGCCGTCGCTGCGACCCTCTTCGCCGGCCGGCCCGGGGGGCCGGGACGTGAAGGTCTGAGAGCGGGCGCCGGAGCACCGAGGCCGAAGCTCGCCGGCGGTGCGGTCAAGGGGAAGTCCGAGACATCGCTGTAGCAGTCTTCGGGCAGCTCCTCGAGAAACCTCGATGGGCGGGTCGGGAGCCGTGTTCCGAAGAGAAATCGAGTCCGGGCCATGGTCATGGCGAGCCAACGACGGGAACGGGTCATCCCGACATAGGCGAGCCGCCGTTCCTCCTCCAGGGCTTCGGGTTCGTCGCGCGAGTTGGAGTGGGGCAGCAGACCGTCCTCGAAACCGGCGACGATGACGACATCGAACTCGAGGCCCTTGGCGGCGTGCAGGGTCATGAGGCTGATGGCGTCGGGGGCGGATTCCTCGTCCTGGTCCTCGAGCAGGGAGATGGCGTCGAGAAAGGCCTCGAGGTCGATTCCCCGTCCGGCCGACTCGGCCACCGCCGCCGCAAGCTGCTGGAGGTTTTCCCGACGGGCCGTCTTCTCTTCGTTGTCGCCGTCGTACATGGCGAGCAGACCCGAGGCTTCGAGCAGCCAACCGACGAGATCCCCGGGGTCGAGCTCGGCCCGTTGCTCGCGGGCCTTGTCAAGGATGTCGAAAAACCGCTCGAGGGAGATCCGTGCCCGCGGACTGAGTTCGTCGGGAAGCCTGCGTGCCGCCCCGACCATGGTGGTGCCGTCGCGGTCGGCCCGGGTGCGGAGAATGTCGATGGTGGCGGCGCCGATCCCGCGGGTGGGCACGTTGACCACCCGCTCGAAGGCGATGGTGTCATCGGGTCGAAGGACGAGGCGGAGATAGGCGAGGGCGTCCTTGACCTCGGCCCGTTGCCAGAATCGGAGCCCGCCGATGACCCGGTGGGCCATGTGTCTGCCGGTGAACTCCTCTTCAAAGGAGCGGGTCTGGGCGTTGGTCCTCATGAGCACCGCCATCTCGCCGAGGGGGGTCCGGCGGTGCAATTCCTGGAATCGGTCGGCGACCCAGCGCGCCTCGGCCCGCTCATCCGAGGCGACGTAGAGCCGTACGGCTTCGCCGCCCTCGCGGCTCGTGAAGAGCGTCTTGCCCCGCCGTTGACGGTTGCCGGCGATGAGGGCGCCGGCGGTGGCGAGGATGGGAGCCGTCGAACGGTAGTTCTCCTCGAGCTTGATGACCGACGCTCCCGGGAAATGACGTTCGAAGGCGAGGATGTTGTCCATTTCGGCGCCCCGCCAGCGATAGATCGACTGGTCCTCGTCACCGACCGCGGTGAGGTTGCGGTCGCCCGCGAGCACGATGGAGAGGAGATCCATCTGGAGGGCGTTGGTGTCCTGGAACTCATCGACCAGGAGCCAACGCGCGCGGGTTTGAATCCGGCTCCGGATCTCGGCGTTGTCTCTCAGAACATCCCGGGCGAGCACCAGCATGTCGTCGAAGTCCACCGCACCGGCGGCCCGCTTTCTCGCTTCGTAGCCTTCCCAGATGCGCGCGAGGAGCTCGGACTGGGGGTCGGCCGCGCGGGAAGCAAAGGTCGATCGGCCGATGCCGCGATTGACGAGACCGGAGATCCGGCCGAGCAGGGTCCGTGGCGGGTGTTCTTTGGGATCGAGGCCGAGCTTCTTGAGCTCGCGTTTGATCATCTCGCGCTGTTCGTCGGTATCGGCGATGACGAAGCGCCGGGGCAGACCGGCGGCCTCGGGGTCGCGGCGCAGGATCTCGAGCGCCCAGCGGTGGAAGGTGCCGACGAATCCGCCGCCGAGGGGCTGGCCGAGGAGGGTCTCGACCCGCTCGCGCATCTCGAGGGCGGCCTTGTTGGTGAAAGTCACGGCGGTGATTTCGTTGTCGCGAGCCCGGTCATTGGCCAGGAGATAGGCGACGCGGTAGGTCAGGACGCGGGTCTTGCCCGAGCCGGCGCCGGCGAGGACCAGCAATGGTCCCGTGCCGTGGGAGACCGCTTTACGCTGGGGGTCGTTGAGATCGTCGGTGAGTCTGCTCATGGGCGCGCATTGTGGCACAGCCGTTTGTTCTCAAGCGCCTCGAGCAATTTTTGCGTGAAACCCGTCGAAGCTGCCGGAGGAGCACCCGAGGACGACGTCTCCGGGCTCGAGCAGGGGCAGCAGCACTTCAACCGCGTCGGCGCCGGGTGCGGGCATCGACGAGCGAACGCCTCGCGATTCGAGCTCGCGGGCGAGCGCTTCCCGGTCGAGGACCTCATCAGCGGCGAGCCGATTGCTGTGGAAGGGTGCGGCGACGAGGGCGAGATCTGCGCCCGACAGCGCCGCGAGATACGCGTCACCGAAATCGCGTCTGGCGGCGGTGAGCGAACGAGGTTCGAAGGCGACCACGATCCGCCTGCCGGGCCAACGCTGGCGCGCCGCCGCGATGGTGACCCCGATGGCGGTGGGGTGGTGGGCGAAATCGTCGACAACGGTGACTCCGGCCGCCTCGCCCCGGGTCTCCATGCGCCGGGCGACGCCGGGAAACCGGGCCAGCGCGGCCAGGACCCGATCATGGGCGAGCCCGATGGTGAGAGCGGCGGCCACGGCGAGCGCGGCGTTCTGGGCGTTGTGGAAGCCCGCGAGGGGCAGCGACAGCTCCATGGACTCGCCATGCCACCGCACCAACGCCTTGCCGCCTTCGGCGGTCGGTTCCCACGCGCTGAGCACGAGGTCGCAGCCGGTCTCGGCGCCGACCATCACCACCGGTGCGGTGGCGTCGCGGATCGCTGCCCGGGCGTGATCAGACCAGGCGTTCACCACCACCGCTCCGGACTTCGGAACCTGGGCCGCTCCAGCACGGAACGCCGTCAGCACGGCGTCGAGGCTCGGGTAGAGATCGGCGTGGTCGTACTCCACCGGTCCGAGGACGAAGAGGTGGGGCCGGTAGTGGAGGAACTTGGGTCCGCGATCGAAGAAGGCGGTGTTGTACTCGTCGCCTTCGATCACCATCCACTTGCCGTCGCCGAGTCGGAATCCGCGTCGGTTCCATGTCGGCAGACCGCCCACGAGATAACTCGGGTCGGTGTCACAGGCTTCGAGGATCCAGGCGAGGAGGGACGAGGTGGTGGTCTTGCCGTGGGTGCCGGCGACCACGAGACTCCGCGGGCCGCGCGCGAGAACATAATGTGCGACGGCTTCCGCCTGGGAAATGAACGGGATGCCCCGCCCGAGCACCGCCGCGACCTCGGGATTGTCCCGCGGCACTGCATTGCCGATGATGACCCGGTCGAGATCGGCCGGGATCCGCGCCGGGTCCCAGCCGATCCTGGCGACGATCCCGAGTTCATCGAGCAGCGTGCTCATGGGCGGGTAGAGACCGCTGTCCACGCCCTGGACGTCATGGCCCGCGGCCTGCAGCAGGCCGGCGAGCGGAGCCATGGCGGTTCCCCCGATGGGCAGGAAGTACAACCGTTCGTTCTTGCGGTAAAGGTCTTGCAACTCTTCGCCCTCCCGGGTTGCGAGTCGACGGCCCGGTTTCTACGATTGTCTCTTGTTGGATGGAAGACCACAAGGAGGCACTTCGATGCTCAGACACAACCTCAGATTTCTCGCGTTCGCGGCCATGGTGCTCGGCGCCGCGACGGCGATCGCCCAGACCGACGGCAGCCCGATCCTGGTGGTGCCCACGAAGATCGTTGACATCGGAACCGTAGCCCAGGGTGTGACGGTCGATGCCGTTTTCGACCTCGTCAACGAGGGCGACGCCCCCCTCGTCATCAAGGCGGTGCGCCCGACCTGTGGCTGCACCGTGGCCGAATACGCCTCCGAGATCGCCGCCGGCGCCACCGGCCAGATCAAAGCCAAGCTCGACACCAAGGACTTTTCAGGACCGGTCTCCAAGTCGATCCTCGTCATGACCGACGATCCCCAGAACCCGACGGTGACTCTGGTCATCAAGGCGGATATCCGACCCTTTGTCGAGATCCTGCCCCGGCCGTTGATCCGCTTCAATGCGGTTCTCCACGAGCCCATGAACCAGACCTTCATCGTCGTCGGCGCGGATCCCAAGCAGACCATGAAGATCAAGAACGTCGAGAGCAGCGTGCCCTTCATCGCGACCTCGGTGCGGCAGTTGGGTGAGGACGAGCTCGTCGAAGGCAAGTCGAAGTCCCAGTATGAAGTGACCATCTCGCTGACCGACGACACACCGGTCGGCCCCGTCAATGCGGTCCTTTCGGTCAACACCGACCTCAAGGAAGCGCCCACGGTTCCGGTCAAGGTCTACGGCGTGGTCCGTGCGCTCATCCATGTGACCCCGGCTCAGGTTCAGTTCGGGTCGGTCGAGTCCAAGGCCCGTCCGGGCCGCAACCTCATCGTCGTCAACAACCGGACCGACGGCGCCCGGATCGAAATCACCGGAGCAACGGTCGATGATCCGGCCTTTGCCGCGCAGGTGGCGACCATCGAAGAGGGTCGCCGCTATCAGGTGACGGTGACGGTCAAACCGGATGCCGACCCGGGATCCCGCGACGCGACCTTGACGCTCGCCACCACCGACAAGGACTTTCCCAAAGTGACCGTCCCGGTGCGGGCGAATCTGCGATAGAAACGAAGCTCCTTCCAGGCTTCCGGACAACGGGGGGGCGACAGCCTCCCCGTTGTGTCTCTGCCATACTGTTCCACCATGTCTGAGCCGCAACCTCTCCTGCGCACCCTCGCCATCGAAACCTCGTGTGATGAGACGGCCGTGGCTGTTCTCGACGGGGAGGGGCGAGTTGTGGCCAACGAACTCGCGAGCCAGATCACGACCCACGCACCCTTCGGCGGCGTGGTGCCTGAGCTCGCTTCGCGTGAACACCTCAAAGCGCTCCCCCTGCTGGTCCGGCGGGCGACAGCCGCGGCCGGGCCCGATTTCGGTCTCGTGGCCGTCACCGCGGGTCCGGGTCTCGTGGGCGCCCTCCTGGTCGGGGTGCGATTTGCCGCCGCCTACGCCTGGGCCCGTCGTCTGCCGCTGGTTGCGGTGGATCACCTGCACGGCCATCTCGTGTCGCCGTTTCTCGATCTCGGCGGCGACCCGGCGCGTCCCATGCCCGAGCGGGTGCTGGCGCTCGTGGCGTCAGGTGGTCATTCGAGTTGGTACCTCCTCCTCGATGGCGAGGCGCGCCGTCTCGGCCGAACCCGTGACGACGCGGCCGGTGAGAGCTTTGACAAGGTGGCTTCGGCGTTGGGATTACCCTACCCCGGCGGCCCGGTGGTGGACCGCTTGGCGCGTCGCGGCGACCCGACCGCCATCGGCCTTCCTCGGCCTCGGATCCACGGCGCGCCGGTTGATTTCTCCTTCTCCGGTCTGAAGTCGGCCGCCATCAGGTTGATCCGCGACGGTGGCCTGGATCGATCCGAAGCCGGCGAACCGTCGCGGGCGGTCTGTGATCTCCTGGCTGCGTTCGAACTCGCGGTAGTGGATCAACTCCTGGCTCCGGCGGTTGCGCTCGTCGACGAACACCGGCCGCAGATCATCACGGCTTCCGGCGGAGTCGCCGCCAACACCCTGTTGCGCAGCCGGCTCGCTGCGCTCGGAGAGAGTCTGGGTGTGGAGGTCCTGCTCCCGCCGGTGGCCCTCACCACCGATAACGCTGCTATGATCGGACGTTCCGGTCAGCTCGCCCACGCCGGGGGGAAGACCTCAGATCCGCGCCGTCTTGATGCCCAAGCGAGACGGGCCTGGCAGCCTCCCGGGATGCAGAGGCTTTCGGTCGTCGATGGGGTTCGATAGGATGGGCGCTCGGGGAGAAAGATGAGTAAATCCGTTTATCGAGAGTATTACGAGGCCATCCTGGTCGCCTTCATTCTGGCTCTCTTCGTCCGCACGTTTGTCTTCGAGAACTTCAAGATCCCATCGCGATCCATGGAAGACGGACTCCTCGTCGGTGATCATCTGGTCGTCAACAAGTTCATCTTTTCCGAAAACTTCGACACCCTTTTCCACCATCTGCTCCCCTACCGCAACCCCAGGCGCGGCGATGTCGTGGTTTTCAAGTATCCGGTCGACCCACGCCGCGATTTCATCAAGCGATGCGTCGCTCTCGCCGGCGACACGGTGGAGGTCCGCAACAAGACACTCTTCATCAACGGCGAGGCGCAGGATGAACCGTACGTGGTCCACAAATCGGCCGGCATGCTCCAGGACCAGCCATCGGTGCGGTCGGGTCTGCGTCCGAGGGACAATTTCGGTCCCTACCTGGTCCCACAGGGAACCGTATTCTGCATGGGAGACAACCGCGACAATTCGTCGGACTCGCGTTTCTGGGGCCCCGTACCAGTGGAGAACCTCAAGGGTCGGGCGCTGCTCATCTACTGGTCCTTCGATGCTCAACCGTCGGATGGCGAGTGGCGCAGTTTCGGCCACAGGTTCAAGCAGCTGGCCGATGTGTTCATCCATTTCTTCACCAAGACCAGATGGGAACGCGAGTTTCGTCTCATCAGGTGAGAAACGGCTCCCGGGGTGGTCGATGACGCGTTGTTTCCGCCCCCATGAGGTGCTCCGGGCGATGGTATGATGAATCCGATTCCGGCGATGGAGGAGCAATGACGATCTGGAAAAACCAACGCGGGGATGTGCCGGTTGGCTGTTTGCTCGGTTTTGTGGTCCTCGTGCTGATTGCGATCTTCGCCATGAACGTGGTACCCGCCCAACTCAAGCTCGGTGATTTTGAGAAACGGATCACCGAACTCGCAGATCGCGCCAATCGCCGTGAGTACACCAACGAGAGAATCAAACAGGATATCCTCGAGAAAGCCAAAGACCTCGATTTCGATCTGCCCGAGAAGAACGTCGAGATCGACCGCAACGACAAGCGAATCAAGATCTATGTTCATTTTGATCAGGTGATTCGCCTGCCGGGTTATGTCTGGGTCCGGCCTCAGGAGATCCGGATGGAGCGACCGATGTTCTAAGACGACTCGGTCCGGCGACGAGCGTGGGTTTCTTTCTCGCGCGAGTCGACGGTCGTCGAGCCGAGCTCGTCGAGGATTCGGATCGCGGCCTCCTCTGGAGAGGCGGCGCCCGTGATCGGTCTTCCGACAACCAGGATGTCGGCCCCCGCGCGCTGGGCGTCGGCTGGGGTCATGACCCGCCGTTGATCGCCGGTCGCACTCCACACCGGGCGAATCCCGGGTGTGACGATGAGAAAATCGGGGCCGCACTCGCGTCGTATGGCCGGGGCTTCGTGCGCCGAAGCCACGACACCATCCAACCCGACATCGCGAGCGAGAATGGCCCAGCGCAGTGCGAGCTCATGGGGTGTGTGCCCCAGTCCGAGATCGGCGAGCCCCTCCTGATCGAGGCTCGTGAGCACGGTCACCGCGAGCACCCTGGGCGGAACCGCGGGCGAACCATCGGCCGCTCCCTCGAGGGCGGCTCTGAGCATGGCCCGGCCGCCCGAAGCGTGGACGTTGAACATGGCGGCGCCGGTGGCGGCGCAGTTCGCCGCCGCCCGGCGAACCGTGTTGGGGATGTCATGGAGTTTGATGTCGAAGAAGACGCGGTTTCCGAGGCCGGCCACCTCCCGAACCAGATCCGGTCCGCAGGCGGTGAAGGCTTCGAGGCCCAGTTTGATCCAGCCGACGTGGGGAGCGAGGGTCCGTGCACTCGCGGCGATCCAGTCCCGGTCGCTGCCGTCGAGGGCGACACAGAGTTTGTCACGGTGGTCGGACATGGAACCCCTCCCGATGGGTAGCGCGCTTCAACGGAAGTGTACCTGGATCGCGGTACCATGCCCCTGTGAATAACGATCGTTTCTGGATCCACGGCCTCGTGACCGGGGCCACCGCCGGCGTCCTCGCCGAGGCCCTGGTGATGCGAGTCAACCCGGAGGTGGCTCAGCCCCTGGGCGCCATCGCCGTCGGGGCGGTTCTGTGGGCGAGCTGGGGTGCGCTCATCGCGGGGATTCCGGTCGTTCTGTTTCAGATGCTGCATCGCCGATTGCGGCCGGCGAACCGCTCCTGGCCAGCTCCCGCGCTGCTCGCGGGCGTCTACCTGCTCGCCGGATTTCTCGGGTGGGTGAATGCGGATCTTCATCTCCACCTCCTGTCCGACACCGCGCGAAGGGTGGTCCTTCAGGACGCGGTCGCCTGGTTCCTCGGGGCGGCACTCGCGCTGGTCATCGGCTCGGTGCTGCGCCGTACCAAGGCCGGGGTCGAGTGGAGGATCGCCTTTGCGGTGATGATGATCCTGCTCCCGGCCGGTCGACTCGTGGTCAGACCGACGACCTCTGCGCACCCACTGGCGCTGGTCGCGGGACCCATCGGCTCCCCCGCCCGGCCCCTGCTCATGATCGGGGTGGAAGGTCTCGATGTCCCGGTTCTTCTCACCCACTCCGGCGGCGGGCGAACCCCGGCCCTGACGCGGTTTATGGACGAGGGCTCTTGGGGAACGACGACGCCATACAGACCGTATCTGAGGCAATCGTACTGGACCTCCATCGCCACCGGCACCTACCCCGGCGCCCATGGCGTCAAAGCCCATTGGGGCTGGGATCTACCGTGGCTCGAAGACACCCTGCGGCTCATGCCGTGGACCCCACAGGGGTCGCGATTGATCCTGCCCTGGTCCCTGGCTCGGCGGGTCACGCCCCCGCCGGCAAGCGTCCCGGCGCTGTGGGAGCGGATGCGGATCTCCGGCGTGACAACCGAGGTCATCGGGTGGCCGGGTTTCTGGGAGGCCCGTTCCGGTGTCACCGATGTCGAGTCCGGTCCCACCCCGGTTGGCCTCGATGACGGACTCAATTCGGCGCTCGCAACCGCCCTCGAGGGATTTCCTGCCGAGAGTCACGATGTCTGGTCGGCCATCAACCGCGATCAGGCGAGGGTGTCCCGAGCGGTTCAGACCCTCGGTCGCGGCACCGCGGGCCTCTGGGTCCATCTCGGCGCCCTGGCCGAGACGAGGCAGTTGCTCGAACCTCTCAAACCACGCCACACCGGTGAACGAGAGGTGGTGGAACTCCTGATGGAGCTCCTGGACAACCAGCTCGACCGGCTGCTTCTGGCAGCCCCGCCCGACGCGCTCATCGTTCTCGTCTCGCCCAATGGCCTCTCGCCGCCAAGCTCGTTCGAGCGTCTGCGACGGCTTTTCGGCATCGGCGACGACTGGCGCACCTCGGGCGACCGGTGTTGGGACGGGGTGATGATGGTCGTCGGCCGCGGTGTGGTCAAAGGCAGGCAGTACCAGGATATTCCACTGCCGAATGTGGTTCCAACCGTCTGTTATCTGCTCGGGCTGCCGTTGGCGCAGTACATGGAGGGATCGGTTGTCATCGAGGCGATCGACGCCGAGTACCTCTCGACAAATCCGTTGGTGGTGGATCCTTGACGACGGTGATCCCTGGTGCGGATTGCGAATGCAGGGGGAGTCTTGGAATTCGGCGGCCTTTTGGATATGGTGTGCGGCGATCGGCCGAGAATCGAAGGAGGATGTGGATATGGCTCGACGTAATGTGGTGGTGATGCCGGGAGACGGAATCGGTCAGGTGGTTCTCCCAGAGTCCGTGCGGGTGCTCGAGGCCGCGGGTTTCGAGGCGAACTGGATTTCGGCCGATATCGGCTGGGAGTTCTGGAAATCAGAGGGCAACCCCCTGCCCCAGAGGACCATCGATCTTATTGCGGAGCACAAGGTCGCGCTCTTCGGCGCCATCACCTCCAAGCCCAAGGACGCCGCCGCGAGCGAACTCGCCCCGGAGCTCAGGGACCAGGGTCACGTCTACTATTCGCCCATCGTCGGTCTGCGCCAGCGCTTTGATCTCGATGTCTCCATCCGGCCGTGTATCACCTTCCCGGGAAACCCCCTGAACTTCATCCGGCGCGGAGCCGATGGCGGGGTCGAAGAACCCAAGGTCAACTCGGTGATCTTCCGCCAGAACACCGAGGGACTCTATGGTGGGGTCGAGTGGACCAACCCACCCGAACAGGTGTGGCAAGCCCTCAACACCCATCCGAGGTTCAAAGCGTTTCGCGACGTCCCGCGCGAGGATCTCGCGGTTTCAACCCGAATTTTCACCCGCGCCAAGTGCCGCCGGATCTGCGAACAGGCGTTCGCCTACGCCGCCAAGTACGGTTACTCGTCGGTCACCGTCTGCGAGAAACCCAACGTCATCCGCGAGACCTCCGGGATGATGCTGGACGAGGGCCGCAGGGCGCAGCAGCGCTATCCGGAGATCGCCCTCTGGGACACCAACATCGACGCCCAGATGATGTGGCTGACGAAAAACCCGGAGGACTATGGGGTGATCGTCGCCGGCAACATGTTCGGTGACATCATCTCGGATGGCTTCGCCGGTCTCGTCGGCGGATTGGGCTTTGCCGCATCGGCCAACATCGGTGTCGATGTCGGGGTTTTCGAGCCGACCCACGGTTCGGCGCCCAAGTATGCCGAGCTCTCACCCTCCATCGTCAACCCCATCGCCATGGTTCTCTCGGCGGTCATGATGCTCGACTGGCTCGGTGAGACCGTGATCGCCGACAAGGTCCGTGACGCCGTCGCGGCCGTGGTCGCCGACGGCTCGGTCCAGTGCTACGACATGATGAAGCTCCGGGGTGGTCCGAAGGCCATCGCCGACGGCGCCGCCACCACGACCCAGATGACCGACGCCATCATCGCCAAGCTGTGATGATCGCCCCTCTCCCCCTCTCTCTCCCTCTCCCTGTCGGGAAGAGGAATGAAGAGGGTGTCGAGCGATCACCGGTTGGGAGACCCCATGTCTGAACTCCGCCCCGCTGCCGCCGGCCCGCTGGGCGACGACGTCCGCTCCGACTGTCACGTGCGCTATGAGCCCGGACCCGACAGTCTCGTCATCGAGATCGCCTCCAAGGTCGACTACCTCTATGGCGATTCCATCGAAGCCGCCGTGCGGCGGGTCGCGGAAGGGCTCGGGGTGAGTACCGGGCAGCTCGAGGTCGTTGATCGCGGTGCTCTCGAGTGGGTGCTCATGGCTCGTGCCGAGACGTGTCTCAGGCTGGCCGGCGCCGCAGGTCCGGCGGTGCTGCCCGACGAACACCCGGATTGCCAGGCGCCGAGGACCCGAGAGCGTCTGCGTCGCAGCCGGCTCTATCTTCCCGGCAATCGTCCCAAGCTCATGCTCTCGGCCGGTCTCTACGGCGCGGACGGGCTCATCCTCGATCTCGAGGATTCGGTGACGCCAGCCGACAAGGACGCGGCCCGTCTGCTGGTGCGAAACGCCTTGATCGCCCTCGACTGGGGCGCTTCCGAGCGCATGGTGCGGGTCAACCAGGGCGATCTCGGGCTCGAGGATCTGCACGAGATCGCGCACCACAACCCCCACGTCGTGCTGCTGCCCAAGATCGAAGACCCCGAACAGGTGCGTCGGGCGGCGGAACTCCTGCGCGAGATCGCGGGAGAAAACGCGCCTTATCTCATGCCCATTCTCGAGTCGCCGGTTGGGATCCACCGCGCATTCGAGATCGCCGCCGCCGATGACCTGGTCGTCGCCCTGACCCTCGGCCTCGAGGATCTCTCCGCCGAGCTCGGCGCGCCGCGGACCGAGGACGGATGGGAGAGCTTCACGGCGCGCCAGACCACGGTTTACGCGGCCCGCGCCGCCGGAGTCCAACCCATCGCCTCGGTGTTTTCCGACATTTCGGACGAGGCGGCCCTCGCCCGCTATGTGGCGCGGGAACGCGGTCTCGGGTTCGACGGCGTCGGGTGCATTCACCCGCGGCAGATCCCCGTCGTCCATGCCGAAATGACTCCCACCGGTGCCCAGGCCGAATACGCGGTGCGGGTTGTTCGCGCCGCCCGGGACGCCGAGCGGCGGGGGCTCGGGGCGGTTGCGGTGGGATCGAAGATGGTCGATCCACCGGTGGTGAAACAGGCGTTCAGGACGGTGGAGCTCGCGGTTGCGGGCGGGGTGCTTGCAGCGGACTGGGATGACGGATCGAGTGTAAGTCTTTTAGAATTATGAATTATGAATTATGAATTATGAATTATGAATTGAGAATTGGCCATGAAGCTGGTTGAAAACGCAGCGGGGCGGATGGTTCCGACCGAAGTCAACGGTCGTGAGGCGGTTCCGTATGCCGGCGTCGGCGGACATCGGCCCACCGGACACAAGGCGGCGCCGGTCATCGCCAGCTGCATCGACTACCCCGAAGACGGCGACAAACGGGTGGGATCGATCAAGGAAGCCCTCGAGGAAGTCGGCCTCAGCGACGGCATGGTGGTCTCGTCGCACCACCACCTGCGCAACGGTGATGCGGTGGCGAATCTGGTCTTCGATGCCGCGGCCGAGCTCGGCCGGCGCGATCTGGTTTGGTTTCCCTCGGCGTCCTTTCCGGTCCACGCCAATCAGATCTCCCACCTCGACGACGGGGTGATCCACCACATCGAAGGCTCCATGAACGGGCCCCTCGGCGCCTACTGCTCGGCGGGCAAGATGCGCGGGCTCGGGGTGCTGCGCTCGCACGGCGGCCGCTGGCAGGCGATCCAGGACGGTGAGGTCCACATCGACGTCGCAGTCATCGCCGCGCCCACCGCCGATGCCTTCGGCAACGCCACCGGCGACCGCGGACCGGCGGGCTGTGGACTGCTCGGTTTCGCCCTCGCCGATTCCATCTACGCCGAGAAGGTCATCGTCGTCACCGACAATCTGGTGCCGTTCCCCTGTCTGCCCTGGCAGATCCAGGGCAACAACGTCGACGTCGTCGTCGAGATCGACTGCATCGGCGATCCGAAGCAGATCGTCTCGGGCACGACCAGGATCACCGAGAGTCCCGACCGGCGGAGGATCGCCGAGCTCGCGGCGCGGTTCTGCGCCGAGGCCGGGATCATGAAGCAGGGCTTTTCCTTCCAGGCCGGCGCCGGCGGGACCACCCTGGCCTTCGCCATCTATCTTCGCGAGCTCATGCGATCCGCCGGTGTCACCGCCCGGTTTGCCCGCGGCGGGTCGAACAAGTACATGGTCGAGATGCTCGACGAGGGCCTCATCGAGTTCATCCTCGACGGCCAGACCTTCGATCTCGACGCGGTGCGGTCCCTCCGCGACGATCCGCGCCACGTCAACACCTCGCCCTTCACCTCGTACAACTTCCACGGCAAGGGCAACTTCGCCTCCATGGTCGATGTCGCCGTCCTCGGCGCCACCGAGGTCGATCTCTCCTTCAACGGCAATGTCGTCACCCACTCCGACGGGCGGTTGCTGCACGGCATCGGCGGCTGGCAGAACTGCCTCACGGCCAAGTGCTCCATGCTCCTGGTCCCATCGTTCAGAGACCGGATTCCGGTCATCGTCGACGAGGTCACGACCCTGTGCGGCCCCGGCGAGCTCATCGATGTCGTCGTCACCGAGCGCGGCATCGCCATCAACCCGAGACGGACGGATCTTCTCGACGCCGTCGCCGGATCCGATCTGCCGATCAAGCCCATCGAAGATCTCAAGGCCGAGCTCGACCGGATCTGCGGCGTGCCGGCGGCCGTTACCCGTTCGGAGCAACCGGTCGCCGTCGTCAAGTGGGTCGACGGAACTGTCATCGACACCGTCTGGCGGATTGACTGAGTGCCAGTTTCAATTCTCGGCCGTGGTTTCGTGCGCGAAACCACGGCCGAGAATTGAATGCTCTTGAGCTTCAAGCCATCTTGCTGTATCCTCCCTTGGCTTCGGCGTACCAAGCCGCCGGGCGGAGGTGAATATGAAAGCTGGAATCCATCCCGAGTATCACGAGGTCGAGGTTCGTTGCGCCTGCGGCAACACCTTCACCACCCATTCGACCAAGTCCGAGCTCCGGCTCGAGATCTGCAACTCGTGCCACCCGTTCTTCACCGGCAAGCAGAAGCTCATCGACACCGCCGGAATGGTCGAGAAGTTCGAACGCCGCTACGGCAAGAAGTAGCGATTTCCGGCCGCCCATCGGCGGCTTCTGATGCCCGCGCGGGAGGAGACAACCGCGCGGGATTTTTCTTTGTCACTGGGTCCGGGATCGCCGTGAGCGCGCGAGAAAGGCATCCACGATGCTCGAACGACTCGAAGAACTTGCCAGGAAACACGCCGAACTCCAGGTCGAACAGGCGGATCCCGAGGTCGCGGTCGACCGCAACCGGTCGCGCGAGATCGCCATCAAGCTCGCCGAGATCGGCGATGTGGTCGAGGTCTACCACGAATACAAGGGTGTGCTTTCGGAGCTCGAGGGGGCGCGCGAGATCCTCGCCGAGGCCGATGACGACGAGATGCGGTCCATGGCCGAGGTCGAGATCGAGGGTCTCGAAATCCGGTCCGTCGAACTCGAGGAGCGGCTCAAGGTCATGCTGCTGCCCGAGGATCCCAACGACCAACGCAACGTCATCCTCGAGATCCGAGCCGGCACCGGTGGCGAAGAGGCCGCGCTGTTTGCGGGCGAGCTCCTCCGGATGTACGGGCGCTACGCCGAGGACCAGGGCTGGAAGATGTCCATCACCGATTCCTCGGACACCGGTCTCGGCGGAATCAAGGAAGCGGTGGCCATGATCGAGGGCAATAAGGTCTTCTCGCGGCTCAAGTTCGAGTCCGGGGTCCACCGGGTCCAGCGGGTGCCGGCGACCGAATCCTCGGGCAGGGTCCACACCTCGGCCGCGACCGTGGCGGTGATGCCCGAGGCCGAGGCCGTCGAGATCGAGGTCGATGAGAAGGATCTCCGGGTCGACCGCTTCTGCTCGTCGGGCCCGGGCGGCCAGAGCGTCAACACCACGTACTCGGCGGTGCGGCTGACCCACCTGCCCACCGGCCTCGTGGTCTCGTGTCAGGACGAGAAGTCGCAGATCCAGAACAAGGCCAAGGCGCTCAGGGTGCTCAAGGCGCGGTTGCTCGAGATCGAGGAGGCCGCCCAGGACGCCGAGCGGGCGTCCGTGCGGCGCAGCCAGATCGGCTCCGGCGACCGGTCGGAGAAGATTCGCACCTACAATTTTCCTCAGGGGCGGGTCACCGATCACCGCATCGGCTTCACCACCCATCGCCTTCACGAGGTCCTCGACGGCGCCCTCGACCAGCTCATCGATCCGGCGGTGGAGTACTACCAGGCCGAACAGCTGAGGGTGGAACTCGACTGACCCGGCAGGGTTCTCGATGAACCACAGAGACACAGAGACACAGAGGGCGATCTACCGAATGGGAGCTCAAGAGAACTACAGCACCGCCATCGCTGCCGCCGAGGCGTCTTTTTTGAAATCCATTGCATACCCCTGTGATGACCCAAGAGAAATCTCTGTGCATCTCCGTGCCTCTGTGTCTCTGTGGTGAATCAATGATCACTCAAGAGATACTCGAGTTGGGAGAATATGCGCTTCTGAAGCGCCGGGGGATCCCGGATCCGCGGCGGGAGGCGAGCTGGTTGCTGGCGCGAGCATGGGGAGTCGAGGAGATCGCCCTGCGGCTCCACCCCGAGCGCGAAATCCCGGCCGAGGTCGAGAGCCGCTACCGCGACTGGCTCAGACGCCGGGCGGCGGGCGAACCGGCTCACCACCTCACGGGCGAGTGCGAGTTCTGGGGCCGGAGTTTTGTGGTTTCCCCCGCGGTGCTCATCCCCCGGCCCGAGACCGAGCTCGTGATCCAGGTCGCCCTCGAACTGCCGCTGTCAGCGACGGCGCGAGTGCTCGATGTCGGCACGGGCTCGGGCTGCATTGCGGTTTCTCTGGCGGCCGAGCGCCCGAAGTGGCGGGTCTCGGCGGTGGATGTCTCTCCACCGGCCCTCGAGGTCGCCCGCGCCAACGCCACCCGCCACGAGGTCGAGATCGATTTCCACGAAGCCGATCTCACCTCGTCCATGGAGCCACCCTGGGATCTCGTCATCGCCAATCTGCCCTACATCCCGACCGCCGAGCTCGAAGCGCTGCCGAGAGAGGTTCACCACGATCCGCGCTCGGCCCTCGATGGCGGTTCGGACGGCCTCGATCTCGTGCGACGTCTCATCGACGATCTGCCGCGGCTGCTCAGGCCCTGTGGCGGCGCCATCCTCGAGATCGGTGAGGATCAAGCCGATGCCGTCGCAGCCCTCGCCGCGGCGGCGGGTCTCGGCGTCGCCCGGAGGATCAGGGACGCCGGCGGCTGCGAGCGGGTCGTGGTGTTGCAGCCGCGGTAATCGCTCGCTTCGGGAAGGCGATGGGAGCGGTGCGCGGTATCTCTCGCCTGGGGAGGCGATGGGAGGGGATGCCAGGCACCTTTTCGTCGAACGAAAAGTGAGCCAGGCACCCATCCCGCGTACTGTCGAGGAATCGCGGGAACGGCCTCGATCGGACCCAGGACGTGTTTGTTCGGGTCGCCGAGCAGGGCCGCCGGCTCGCGCCGGTGCGGCGTCCCCGGACGTGGCTGCTCACCGTGGCCCACCGCCGCGCCGTTGATCTCTTTCGGCAGCGCAGGCGCCAACGTACCGACCCGATGGACGAGGCGCCCTATCTCGAGGCGACCGGCAGAGATCCGGATCTTGCGCTCGAAGCCGAGCGGGTCTCCCGACAGATTCATCGACTCCCCGCCAAACAGCGGGAGGTCATCCTGCTGCGTCACTTCGCCGACTGCACCTTCCGGGAGATCGGTGGCATCACCGGGGTGCCGACTTTCACCGCCGCCAGCCGCTACCGGCTGGCGATGATCAAGTTGCGCCGAGAGCTGGAGATCGACGATGAGTAAGCAACACGCCGACCTGCCGTCGGACCTGAACCCGCCGGGGCCGCCGCCGGAACTGCGGTCGAAAGTTCTCGCCGCGGCCCGCCCGAGGCTCGGAACCGAACGCCCGGACGTCTGGGCGCCATCGCCGTGCCGCTCGCGGTGGGCCGTCTCCATCGGCTGTCTTCTTTTGCCATGTTGTTGTGAGTAACGGTAGCCGCGAAATCGCAGGCACTGCGCGCATCGCCGACCTCCGTACCTCGCCGTGGCCGTTCTGCCACGGCCGCGCCCTGCCCGAGTGAGTCCCGCTGCGAGGACGTGACAGACGAAGCTCGAGAAGAGAGTGGCATGACAACCATCGGCGACTTCCCGAGCCCCGGCTGCCGCCGTGGCTAGTGTGTCGTCGACGCTGCCGGGCCGAGGCCGTCTTCGTTCCCAGACCTCCGGACGATTTCAAACGATCTCACTGATCGCCCCTCTCGGCGACGGCCCGGCCAACGCCGCCGAGTTCTTTGCCGCCTTCGAGAAACAGCGCGGTCCCCGGGCCGCCGATGCCGAGGCCATGCAAGCTCGCCGGGTCGAGCGTTCCGACGACATCGGAATGGTGGTGGCGGCGGCCGACGAGCTCCTTCTCGAAGCCGAGCCCTGGGTCGATCAGGCGACCATGCGGTTCTATCCCGATGTCTTTCCGATGGAGGGCGCCGGGACCCGGATCACAAACCTCCTTGTGATGCTCACCATGGCTCGGTCGTGGACGGCCCGGGGGGTCGATGCCGATGATCCCGAGCGTGGGCTCGACGACTGCCGTCGCGCCATCCGGCTCGGTCGTCTGCTGCGCCAGGAGGATGTCGTCATCATCAACGACCTGGTGGGGCTCGCCTGCATCCACATCGGGACCAGAGGTGTGTATCGGATCGCCCAGGGCGAAGGAAACACCGAGCTCGCCCTGCTCGCTTCGATCGTCCTCGGCGTCGCTCCGGCGAGGCGATGGGAGGGGATGCCAGGCACCTTTTCGTCGGACGAAAAGTGAGCCAGGCACCCATCCCGCGTACTGTCGAGGAATCGCGGGAACGGCCTCGATCGGACGTGCCGTCCTTGATCATGTTCGGCACCGCGGGATGTCACGGCCGCGTGGCGTGTGTCGCCGAACATTGTCAAGGGGGGCACTCTCGGGAGCCCGATGGTATGACAATCTGCGGAGAGCGCCGCCGAGCCGGGAGGTCGATCCGGCACATTGTCAAACCCCGCACCCCGAGGTGGCGCGCTGTCCGCGGTTTCTTCCGCTGACCCGGTTCACGCCCCGCGTTCTGTCGAGGTTTAGCGGACATCGCCTCGAACGGACGTGCCGCTCCAAATCATTGTTTGGAACGAGAGCTTCGCGGTTTTCTCGTGCGTTGGGGCCAAACAATGTTTGGGGGGGCACTCTCGGGGAGCGCGATGGGAGAACCAAGCTCGGAGGCGCGTTGCGGGTCGGATCATCACGGCATCGGGATCGGACACTGGAACGCGACCGGGAGCGAAGATGTTGACACCCGACCCTCCCGGTTCCACAATGCTCGTTCTCCCTGCAACGGCGGGGTGGAGGCACCATGAACGAACGCACAACCATCTCGCTCGACGGCGACCGCAGGCCCGTAGCGGTCATCGCCTTCGGCGGCAACGCCCTCCTTCGTCCCCAGGATCACGGTACCCAGGAGGAGCAGTTCACCCTCGCCTGGAAGGCCACCCGTTGGCTGGTGGAGATCATCCACCGGGGCTACGAGCTCGCCATCGTCCACGGCAACGGTCCCCAGGTCGGCAACATCATGATCCAGGTCGAGGAGGCCTTCACCAAGATCCCGCCCCAGTCCCTCGACGTGTCGGTGGCCCAGACCCAGGGCTCCATGGGCTACATGCTCGCCAACCAGATCCGCAACCGGCTCAACGAAGAGCAGCTCGACAAGGACATCGCCGCGGTTCTCACCCAGGTTGTGGTCGACCGCGAGGATCCCGCCTTCGACCGTCCCTCGAAACCGGTGGGCCCCTACTACACCGCCTACCGCGCCAACCTCTTGATGCAGGAGGCGGGCTGGGAGATGGTGGAGGAGCCGGGACGCGGCTGGCGCAAGGTGGTGGCCTCGCCCAAACCGCTCCGGATCCTCGGCAGCCGGCTGCTCAAGCGGCTGGTGGAGGATCGGGCCATCGTGGTGGCGGGCGGCGGCGGCGGAATCCCGGTCTACGAGGACGTGGGCGGGTACTACCGGGGTGTCGAAGCCGTCATCGACAAGGACTACGTCGCCTCGATTCTCGCCACCGATCTCAACGCCGATCTCTTCATCGTCCTCACCAACGTCCCGATGATCGCCGAACACTACGGCCGCCCCAACCAGAAATGGCTCCGCTCGCTGCCGGTCGCCCAGGCCCGCGAGATGATGGTGACGAACCAGTTCCCGCCGGGTTCCATGGGACCCAAGGTGCAGTCGGCCATCGATTTCGTCGAGGCGACGGGGAAAGAGGTGCTCATCACCGATGCCGACAACCTGAAGAGGGCCCTCGAGCGCAAGGCCGGCACCTTCATCGTCGCCGGCGGCGAGCCCGAGTACGCCAACCTCCAGTAGGTCGATCACGCCCTCAGTGCCCGGTCGGGGTATTCTCTGAGCATGATTTGGCTCTATCGGATCCTGGTTGCGGGTCTGCTGCCGCTGGTGGTTCCCCTGGTCAAGATCCGCGACCGTTTGCGCGGTAAGCGCCGCCCGGCCTTCGGCGATCGTTTCGCCCGAAATCTCCCCGATCTGCCCTCGGGTTGCCTGTGGCTGCACGCGGTCTCGGTGGGGGAGGTCGAGATCGCCCGGAGGCTGGTGCGTGAGCTCGGGGCTCTCGACGCCGAGGTCCCGGTGATGGTCACCGCCACCACCGCCACCGGGCTCGATCTCGCGCGTCGGACCATGGGCGACGCGGTGACGGTGATTCCCTGCCCCCTCGATCTCCCGGGCCCCCTCGGGCGGGTTTTCATTGCCGCGAGACCGAGAGCCCTGGTCGTGGTCGAGACCGAGCTGTGGCCGGAGATGCTCCACCAGGCCGGCCGCCGGGGGGTTCCCACCGCCGTGATCAACGCCCGGTTGTCGGACAGCTCGTTTCGGAGTTACCGGCGGGTGAGGCCGTTGCTTCGACCCCTGCTCGAGCCCATCAGCCTGGTGCTCTCCCGCTCGCCGGTCGATGCCGAACGGTTCGCCTCGCTCGGTGTGCCCCGGGCGAAGGTCCGCACCGCGGGCAACATCAAGTACGATCTCGAACCGGATCCGACGCCGCTGCCCTGGATCGAGACCGCCCGATCCGCCGCCGCCGGACGACCCATCATCGTTGCCGGGTCGACCATGGATGGCGAAGAGGCCGTGGTGCTCGATGTCCGGGCCCGGCTCGAAGCCGGGGGTCGGCCGCTTTTTCTCATCCTCGCGCCCCGTCACCCGGAGCGCTTCGAGGCGGTGGCCGATCTCATTCTCCGGCGTGGGCTTTCGCTGACCAGGCGGAGCAAGGGTGATGTCCCGACAGCGGAGACCGAGGTCTTTCTCCTCGACACCATCGGTGAGCTCGCCCGCGCCTACCGGGCGGCCGCGGCTGCCTTTATCGGTGGTTCCTTCGCCGCGACCGGCGGCCACAATCCCCTCGAACCCGCGGTCTGGGGAGTGCCGGTTCTCAGCGGCCCCCATGTCGACAATTTTGCAGAGGTCTATGACGAGATGACCGCGGCCGGCGCCGCGCGTCTGGTGGCCGATGGCGACGAGCTCGCCACGGCGCTGGCCGGCTGGCTCGAGGACCCCGGCGCGGCCGCGGCCGCGGGCGAGGCGGGCCGGCGGGTGGTCGCGGCCAACCGGGGCGCCGCGGCGCTCACCGCGGCGGCCGTCCTCGAGCTTGCCGGCGGGTCCCCCTCGTGATGAAGAGCAGGGCCTGGCACCGGCTGCTCGTGCCGCTGACGCCGCTCTATCGGGGTGCCGTGCTGGCGCGGATCGGGGCCTACGAGCGGGGATGGCTCGGCTCGTCGCGACTCGCGGCCCCGGTGATCTCGGTGGGCAACCTGACCTTTGGCGGCACCGGCAAGACCCCCATGGTCATCGCCCTGGTCCGCGATCTGGTGCGGCAGGGCCGGCGCCCGGCGGTGCTCACCCGCGGCTACGGTCGGGTGGTCGCCGATCCCGTCGTCCTCATCGGACCCGAGCCGAAGGCGGAGGTCTCCACCACCGGCGACGAACCGCTGGAGCTCGCCTCGCGGCTGCCCGGGGTGCCGGTGGTGGTCGACGCCGATCGGACCCGTGGTGGGATCGAAGCCCTCACCCGCGGCGCCGATGTTCTGGTCCTCGATGACGGGTTTCAGCATCTTCAGCTCGATCGTGATCTCGACATCCTGCTGGTGGATGCCGGCGATCCCTGGGGCGGCGGCCGAATGCCGCCGATGGGCCGACTGCGCGAGCCCCTTTCGGGGCTGGCGAGGGCCGATGCGGTGGTGGTGACCAAGGTGCCGCCGAATTCCGAACCCATCCTCGCTGAGGTCCGGCGGGTGGTTGCGGAGCACGCGCCGGGGATTCCGGTGCTGGCGGCGCGGCTCGAGCCCACCGCGGTGCGGCTGGGTGGCGGCGTCGCGGGACCGAAGGTGTTGACCGGGCAACGGGTTCTCGCCGTCGCCGGGCTTGGCCGGCCCGGGGGTTTCGCCGATCTGCTGCGGGCCGCCGGCGCCGAAATCGTCGAGACCAGGTGGTTTCCCGACCACCACCCGTTCACCGAGGCCGAGGTCGGCGCCGCGGTCGACACCGCCGAGTCCGCCGGTGCGGTGGTGGTCACCACCGCCAAGGACGCCGTCAAGATGGCGAAGGGCGCCGCCGTCTGGGTTGTCGAAGTCGGGATGGTCCCACTCACCGGTCATTGGGATGAACTGTGGCGGCTATTGCCGGAGGACGAGTCGTGAGCAAACGAAGATCCGCGCTCCGCAATCACCTCGAGTTCTGGCTCTATCGTCTCGTCCGCGGTCTGGTGGGGGTCCTCAGTCCGGCGGCCTCGGCGCGGGTCGGGACCTTTGTGGGTTCGATCTTTTACCGTGTGTCGCGCCGCCGCCGGGCGATCATCGACTTCAATCTCGGTCTCGCCTTTCCCGAGATGACCGCCGCGGAGCGCCGGGAGCTGGCTCGCGAGGTCTCGCGCCACTTCGGACGGGTCGCCTTCGACGCCATCCGGCTGCAGGGGCTCACCCCCGACGGACTCCGCGCCGAGGTCAGTTTGGAAGGCCGTGAACACCTCGACCGCGCCCTGGAATCGGGCAGGGGTTTCTTCCTGCTCGGGGCCCATCTCGGGTCCTGGGAGGCATCGGCGCTCATGGGCGGGTTGCTCATTCCGAGCGGGATCGCGCTCATCCATCGGCCGCTGGACAATCCACTCCTCGACGAGGAGCTCAAACGGCTGCGCGCGACCTTCGGCAACCAGGGGCTCGGCAAGTTCAACATCAGCCGCGAGGTGCTGCAGGCGATCAGGGACGGGAGGGTCGTCGGGATCCTCATCGACCAGCGGCCGCGCGATGTCGACTTCGAGGTGCCGTTCTTCGGCCACCCCGCCAAGACCCACCCGGTGCTCGCCCGGTTTGTCCGCAAGACCGGGGCGGTCGTGGTGCCCATCTTCGGCTATTGGGACGGACCGGCCCGGTACACCGTGAGCATCGGCGAAGCCATCGATCCGGCCCAGCTCAGCGCCGAGGAGCTCGAGGACGGCCCGCTCACCGAGCGCTTCATGGCCGTCACCGAAGCCGCCATCCGCAGAGCCCCCGAACAGTGGCTCTGGTACCACGACCGCTGGCGCCAGCTCAGAGAACGCTCCTGAGAACGCGGGCTCGGTGCCTGGCTCTCTTTTCGCCGCGAAAAGGTGCCTGGCACCGCTCCCATCGCCTCTCCGAAACGGATCCGAACGCGGCATGAACTAGAATCTCCGGAGTTTCCGGTGAGAGGGTAGGAGGTTTCGCCGCGAATGACGAAAAAGGAAAGCAAGAAGAACTCGCTTGTCGGGCGGTTCCTGACCGTGATCGAGCGCATCGGCAACGCGCTGCCGAACCCCGCGACCTTGTTCGCCCTCTTCGCCCTCGGGCTCGTGGCGCTGTCGTGGTTGTTCAGCAAGCTCGGCCTCGAGGCGGTCAACCCGAGGGACGGGGAGGTCGTGGAGCCGGTCAACCTGATCTCCCAGCACGGTGTCCACTGGATCCTCGAGCACACCATCTCAAACTTCACCGGCTTCGCGCCCCTGGGCACCGTCCTGGTGGCCATGCTCGGGATCGGCGTGGCCGAGAAGAGCGGGCTCATCGGCACCGTTCTGCGTCAAATGGTCCACGCCGCGCCGCGCCGCCTGCTGACCTTCGTCATCGTTTTCGCCGGGGTGATGTCGAACATGGCGTCCGACGTGGGCTATGTCCTGCTGGTGCCCATGGGCGCGCTGATCTTCCTGTCGGTGGGGCGGCACCCCATCGCCGGGCTGGCCGCCGCCTTTGCCGGGGTCTCCGGCGGTTTCAGCGCGAACCTTCTGCTCGGCACCATCGACCCGCTCCTCGCCGGGATCTCGCAGGAGGCCGCTCGAATCATCGATCCGAGCTACACCGTCTCGCCGGCGTGCAACTACTACTTCATGGCGGTCTCGACCTTCCTCATCGCGGGGGTCGGCACCTGGGTCACCGAGAAGATCGTGGTCCCGAGGCTCGGCGACTACGAGGGGAAACACCGGCCGAATGCGATGAGCTGAAGAAGCTGACGAACGAGGAAGAACGCGGCCTGTGGTGGGCCTTTGCCGTCAGTGCGGTGCTCATGAGTCTGGTGGTGGTGGGGCTGGTTCCCGAGAACGGAATCCTGCGCGAAGCAGAGACCGGCAGCGTTCTCCACTCGCCGTTCATGCACGGCATCGTCACCTTCATCTTTGCCGTCGGCCTGCTGGCCGGCATCGCCTACGGCGTCGGCGCCGGCACGATCAGGAGCGACGCGGATGTCGTCAAGGGGATGAAGGAGTCCATGGGATCACTGGCCCTCTTCATGGTGCTGGTCTTCTTCGCCGCCCAGTTTGTCGCCTACTTCAAATACACCAACCTGGGGATGATCTTCGCCATCAAGGGCGCCGAGCTGCTCCAGGCGTCGGGGTTGGGGCCGATCCCGCTGATGCTCTCCTTCATCCTGCTCGCGGCGGTCATCAACCTGTGCATGGGCAGCGCCTCGGCCAAGTGGGCCTTCATGGCGCCGGTCTTCATCCCCATGTTCATGCTGCTCGGCTACTCACCCGAGCTGGTCCAGGGCGCCTACCGCATCGGCGACAGCACGACGAATCTGATCTCGCCCATGATGTCCTTCTTCGCCCTGATCGTCGCCTTCGTCCAGCGCTATGACTCCAAGGCGGGCATCGGTACGGTGATCGCGACCATGCTGCCCTACTCGTTCGCCTTCCTCGTGGTGTGGATGATTCTCCTGATCGGCTGGCTTTTCTTCGGCCTGCCCCTCGGACCGGGCGCAGAACTCTATCTACCATAGGCATCCTGGCGACCAAGCGGTGGCTTTTATCGGATCTCATCGAGTCACTCGGCGATCCAGAACAGAACGCGTGCCTCGGTGCCTGGCTCTCTATTCGCCGTGCAAAAAGGTGCCTGGCACCGCTTCGTGGCTGTGGTACCACGACCCGTGGCGGAAGGGAAGCGGTGCGCCGGTGCCGTCGGACCGCCGGACCGGATCGGCAAATGTCCCGCGTCAGGGGTCGACTCGATGGCCGGATCGACGGGAGGCGATGGTGCGGCACCGTTCGAAGATCTGGACGCCGGAGCCACCGGCGGCGACGAAGACCGCGCCGTCTCGCATCCGGAAGGACTCGTACGACGCCGGCAGCTCGAGGTATCCGTACGGAGTCGGCATCGAACGTTCGCGAAGGTCGACGAGGTGCACCCCACGAAAGTCGCCGACGAGCACCGAATGCCGGTCCCACGAAAGCCCGTAGAGCGCGGTGTCGGTGAAGCTCCCGAGGGATCCGACCTCGACCGGAGCCAGGGGGTCGTCGAGCGCCATGACGTGGAGGCTGTCGACGTCGATGCCGACCGCCGTCGAACCGCAGACCTCGATGTCCCGCGGCGTCCATCCCTGGGCGGCGAAGTGGCCGACGATGGTGGGCTGATCCGGCTCGGAGAGATCGATGACCCGGATGCCGTCGGGATCCGGATTCAGGCTGGTTGCGAGGTACACCAGGTCTCCCGACGCCGCGAGGTCGTGGGTGTACCCGCCGAGCTCGGCGAATGCGACCTCGGTGGGCGCCGCCGGGGCGGCGACGCCGATCACCCACAGACGTGTGTCGTACGAGGTCCCGCCATCCCTGAGGAAGTTGCCTGCCACGACGACGTGATCGTCGACCACGATGGGGTTGAGCTGGATGGTCTCCGGCGGCAGCCCCTCGAACCGGCCCAGGAGGCGTGGATGGCCCGGGTCGCTCGTGTCGACGATGTGGAGCGAGATCGGGAACTCGCCGTGGGCGGAACCGGCGACGAGATAGAGACGATCCTCGGCGGCGGTCAACGCGACCCCGGGTGTGAAGACCGAAAGGTCGAGCCGGCCGACCTCGACCGGATCCTCGATCGCCAGGACTCGGTACAGACGGAGCAGCCCGTCGGTCCTGACGTAGAGCAGGTCGTCGGCGATTGCCACGTCCCGGACCCACGGCTGGCCCTCGAGCGAAGATACCTCGATCGGACCGGTCGCGGCGTCGAGGTCGATCACCCTCAGGCCGCGGGTGCCGGCCGCCACGAACGCGTGATCTCGGGCGATCGCGACCTCGTAGCTCCAGTCGCCGAGCTCGACCGTTGCCGCCACGGACGGCGCCAGCGGGTCGCTGATGTCGACCTGGATGAGCCCTTGATTCCCCTCGGTGACCCAGAGACCGTCAGCGCGAACCGCCAGGTCGGTGCCGCGAATGAAGCGGTCGAGACTGCCGACCGGTCGAGGCTGCTTCTCGTCGCTGATGTCGAGCACGGTCAACCCCGCCTGCCACCGGGCGACGAAGGCGTGGGGGCCCTTGACCTCGACCGCCGAGGCGGCGTCCTCGGTGGTGGCCGACCCGATCTCTATCGGTGTCGACGGATCGCTAATGTCGAGGATCGTCAAGCTGCCCATGGTCGACCCTTGAAGGTAGGCAGTCGTCGCGACGTATGCTCGTGAGCCCCGGACGACGACGTCGTTCACCACATCGGCGAGCTGCAGCTCGGCCAGCAGCTCGGGGGCGGCAGGATCGCGAAGGTCGACCACCGCGAGACCCTGCCGGCCGAGGGCGGCGATCGCGGTGGTTCCGGAGACCGCCATCCGCCGACATGATCCCGGTAGCTCGATCTCGGCCACCACGGTCGGCTCTCGAGGGTCGAGGACGTCGACGACGTGCAGCCGGCCCCCGAGGTCTGCTAGCAGCGCATACCGGTCAACGAAGGCGACCTCGGACACCGCCGCCGGCAGCACGAGGTCCGATACGACCAGCGGCCGGACCGGATCAGCGACATCGACGATCCGTGCGACCGAGCCGATCCCGGCGACGACCGATCCATCAGTCGCACCGACCGCCTGGCCCGGACCCCATGGAATCTGCTGATGCAGGCACAGTGTGGCCTCGGTCGTTGTCGACCGAGTTGTTGCGCGGCCCTCGGGGGCGGGCCGGTGGGACTCGGGTTGCAGAGCATGGCCCGGGATTCCGGACAACGCGACGATTCCGAGCATGGCGCAGAGAGTCAGACTCAACAGCCGCATCACTCGTTTCCTCCTCATCCTCTCCGCACTCCGCAGGTGCCGCCCGCAGGGTCGATGCTTGATTCTCCGAGATGCATGGTGCATCCAGTCTACGGCCTGGGACCGAGGATCGTTGATCGCCTTGCTCGACGAGCCGTCGCCTGCCCGGCAGTTCCATGGCCGCCGACCGGCACCGTCACACGTCGTC
>CAWGLT010000014.1:0-283437 GCA_963823445.1 uncultured Acidobacteriota bacterium | reverse complement strand
GCCCGTGACTCCCTCTGGGAGGCCCGGGCGAAAAAATGAGTTGGTTTCATTGCACGGGCGGCAACGTCACCGCAATCGACACGCGGATTTTCCTCTCCGCTCCTCGGCGTCGGACGCCGTTCCGCTCCGAGCCGTCCGCTGCGCTGTAATTGTGAGGGGCAGGCCCCTCACACTCCCCTGTAGAGCAGCGGACTGAAAATCCGCATCACGTTCAACGTCGCTCTGGGGCACCACTAATTCGGCCCCCGTGATCTTGCCACAATCACGGGGGCCGTATTACTTGGTGCCCAGGGGCGGAGTTGAACCACCGACACGCGGATTTTCAGTCCGCTGCTCTACCAACTGAGCTACCTGGGCACACCAGGTCGGCGCTTTATATCCCACGGCTTGTCGGGTGTCAACAATCGATTGGGCGCAGATCACGAGCGTCCGGCACAAAGATTGCGTACAATGCCCGTCGATGGAGCTACTGAGATTCTTCCTCGCAACCGGCTGGGTGGCGAAAGTCGTCCTCATCATTCTCGTTCTCTTTTCCCTTGCCTCGTGGTCGGTGATCTTCGGCAAGTGGCGGGAGCTGACCTCCGCGGCCACAGCCACGGACCGTTTCCTCAGGGTCTTTCGCAAGGCCTCGCGCCTCAACGAGGTCGCGAGCGAGGTCCAGAAGCACCGCGCATCGCCGCTGGCGCCCATGTTCCAGGCCGGCCACTCGGAGCTCGAGGCCCAGCTCAGAACGAGCCAGGCCCAGAACGGCGCCGACTCCGGCCTCAAGATCAAGAGCCTCGAGGCGATCTCCCGTGCCCTCGAACGGGTGCGCGGCGCCGAGCTCGAACGTCTTCAACGCGCCCTGCCCATGCTCGCGACAACGGCCAGCGCGACACCATTCATCGGCCTTTTCGGCACGGTCTGGGGCATCATGAACACCTTCAGGGCCATCGGCGCCACGGGTTCGACGTCGATCCTCACCGTCGCGCCGGGGATTGCCGAGGCGCTCATCAACACCGCCGCGGGCCTGCTCGCCGCCATCCCGGCGGTGATCGCCTACAACCACCTCTTGGCCAGAGTCAAATCTCTCAACCGTCGGATGGAGGACTTCGAGCTCGAATTCCTCAATCTGGTTGAGCGAAATTTCAACTGAGGCCTAAATGGCAGGCAAGATCAGCGGCAACCTCGACGAACTGGCCGAGATCAACGTCACACCCCTGGTGGACGTGATGCTGGTCTTGCTCATCATTTTCATCATCACGGCACCGATGCTCGTGCAGGGCCTCAACGTCAACCTGCCGAAACAGGATGCCCCCTCCATCGCCGCCGAGAGCGACAAACCGCTGGTGCTGACCCTGTCGGCGGACCGCATCATCTATCTCGAGGAAGAGCCCATCCACCTCGAGCTTCTCGGCGACCGCCTCGGGGCCGCCCTCGCCGGCCAGCCCCGCCCGGTCTATGTCAAAGCCGACGAAGATCTGCCCTACGGTTTCGTCATCAAGGTCCTCGCCGTCCTCGACAAAGTCGGAGTCGAACAGGTGGGTATGGTGACACTGCCCGAGGGCCGCTGAGTGGACCCTGTCTCCCGCATCCTATCGGAGCGCGAGCGTTCACGGCCGCGGCTTTTTCCCTATACGATGATCGCCCTGGTGCTGCACGGCGGTCTCGCCGGGACGATCTTCCTCATGAGCCGCAACGCGTCCGCTCGGCACGCCCAACCCCCGGCGGTGTCGGTACGACTCGTCCAACCCGAACCTCCCAAACCCCGGGTCCGCCGCGCCGAACCGGCGGCGCAACCCACCCGCGCGCCGAAGAAAGAGACCCCCGTGCCGGTGCCGACCAAGCCGGAACCGGTGGCGACGGCGGCGCCCGAGATCGAAGCGCCTGCACAGCGGGCGAGCGAGGACGCCATGGCGGCGCCCGGGCAGAAGGCGACCCCGCTGCCGACCCAACCCCCCGCCCCCTCTTCCGGTGGCAGCGGTCTGTCGATCGGCGGCGGCAATGATCAGCAGCTGCCCGGCATCCCGTCGGACTTCCATTTCGCCTACTATGTTCAGCGGATGTTGGCGCTCATCGAGTCGCGCTGGTACAAACCCGCGGCTCCGGCCGAGACTCGCGCCCTCGTCCGCTTCACCATCAACCGCGACGGCAGAGTTTCTCGGATCGAGCTCGAGTCGAGTTCCGGAAATTCCTCCTTCGACCGGGCGGCGCTGCGCGCCCTCTATGCCGCCAATCCGCTTCCGCCCCTGCCGCCCGCATACAGAAAACCCAGCCTGACGGTCCATCTGACCTTTTCGGAGTGAGTCATGCGAACAACGTTGTTGTTTCTCATCGCGATCCTGTCGGCGGCCGTCGCCGCCGCCCAGGACGATATCTATCTCGAGATCACCCAACCTGGGCTGCGCAAGGTCACCGTCGCTGCGCCGCCGCTGATGGTCCTGCCCGGCACCCCCGCCGATGTCGCCAAGGGGTTCCAGGAAACCCTCGACGTCGATCTCGCGGCGGCGGCGCCCATCGCGGTCGTCGAACGACGGCTCTACGCCCTCGTCGAGGACGACCCGCGCCCCGAGGTGCTCAACGAACGGTGGCGGTCCATCGGCGCACAATTCCTGCTCAGCGGCACGGTGGTCCGCGCCGGCGGTCAGATCGTCGTCGAGGCCCGGCTCATCGACCTCGTCTCCGGCGAGTTCGCCTTCGCCAAACGCTACCGCGCCGGGATCTCGGCATCCGAGGTGGTGGCCCACACTTTGGCCAACGATCTCGTCCAGGTCTTCACCGGCCGCCAGGGTCCGTTCCTGTCGCGGATCGCCTATATCTCCGACCGCACCGGGTCCTCCGAGATCTGGGTCATGGACTGGAATGGAAAGAACAAGAAACAGCTCACCAAACACAACTCGTTGGCGTTGGCGCCTTCGTGGTCACCCGACGGCAAGCACCTCGTCTTCACCTCGTATCTCAGGGGCACCCCGGCGATCTACCTGCTGACGCCTCAGGAGGGCTATCTCAAGCTGCTGTGGGACAAGGGCGGGGTCAACTCGTCGGCTTCGGTCTCTCCCGACGGCCGCACGGTGGCCTTCGCCTCGAGCCAGGACGGCAACGTCGACATCTACACCATTTCCATCGAGGGCGGCGAGGCGCAGAGATTGACCACCGCCCTCGGCATCGACACCCAACCCTCGTGGGCGCCCAACGGCCGCCAGATCGCGTTCACCTCCACCCGCTCGGGCTCGCCGCAGATCTATCTGATGGACGCGGACGGCAGCAACATCCGCAGGGTGAGCTTCGAAGGTCAGTTCCACGATGAATCGACCTGGGCGTACGACGGCACCCGGATCGCGTGCACGACGCGCGACGAAGGCAACTTCCAGATCGCGACCATCGACGCGGTGACCAACCAACGAATGGTGATCCCGGCGCCGGGCAACAACGAATCACCCTGTTTTTCGCCCGAAGGATCCATGATAGCCTTTGAGTCGAACCGATCCGGCAAGCCCCAGATCTACATCACCGACGCCGATGGGGTGCCCCGCCAGCTCACGACCGAAGGCTCCAACCACTCGCCGACGTGGATCGGCGCGGCGCGTTAAACAGTCATTATTTCCAATGCTCGGCTCTGGTTCATCCGATGAAACAGGGCCGAGCATTGGACCGAGCGAAATCTGCTCGAACGAGGGACGATCCTATGAGTGACCGCAAATACCGCCATCGCGGCTATCAGGACGATGACCGTGATCGCGAACCCAAACCTCCCAAGCCCAAACCGAGCGGACCTCGGAACTACGACGACGGACCGCGCGGCCGGGGTCTCGGGGCGCCGACCTCGGTCGCATTCAGGTGTGCTCGCTGCGGCCACGATCTCGTCAACATCGCGGTCGAGATGAACACCGCCTGTCCCGACTGCGGCTCACCGCTGCACTCCTGCTCCAACTGCACCTTCTTCGACACCGGCGCTCTCTTCGAGTGCCGCAAGGAGCTTCAGGGGCGGGTCGAGAGCAAGGTCAAGGCCAACGACTGCGAACACTTCCAGCCCAAATCGGTCCGCAATCTCGGCCTCAAGCCGGCGGAAACCGGACGCACCGACGGCCCCGGCGGGACCAACCCGAATGATCCGAGGGCGGCCTTCAACGCACTCTTCAAGAAGTAATTTGAACGCACTGCGGGCTCTGCCCGCCGCGCGCGCAAATTACTCGAGAGGAAACCCGACGGCCGCTAGCGGCCGCGTCTCTCCTCTCGATCACGGCTTCGAGCCGGCCTTGATGGTCTCGAGCCCGTGGGCGTTGGGGCCGGTTTCTTCCCGGCGAAGCATGATGGCGAAGAAGAGCGCCAGGAACCCGAGAATACTGAAGGCCCACATCCCCGGGTTGTGGCCGGCTGGGTTTTCCGCGCTCGCCTGATAGTGGTCGTTCAAAAAGCCGATGATCAGCGGCACCGTCATCACGCCGATCTGCTGGACCAGGGTCATGACCGCATAGGCCGTCCCGAGACGCTTCTCGTCAACGATGTAGGCGACCGACGGCCACATCACCGCGGGGATCAACGAAAAGGCGATTCCCATCATCGCAACCGGCACCACGAGCGGGGTGACCTGGTAGGCCATCATCAAGAAAACCGGCATCATCATGAATGAACCGAAGACCATGAAGAGCGCCCGTTTGCCCACCTTGTCCACCAAGAGTCCGAAGAGCGGCGTGGCGAACATGGCGGCCAGCGGGAGCACACTGTTGAACTGACCCGCGGTATCTCGAGTCAGCTCCCAGGCTTCGATGAAGAACTTGATGGAAAAGCCGCGGAACGGAAAAATGGCGGAGTAGAAGGTCACACAGAGAGCAACGACGAACCAGTAGGACTTGGTGAAGCGGAAGAGATCCGAGAGCACCAGTTTGTCGGTCTCGCCCGCCTTGCCGAGACCGTAACGGCGATTCGCTCGCGCCTCGAGGACCCCGTAGACGATGGCGGCAAGCACGCAAAGCGTTCCGAGTCCGGCCGCGATGACCAGTGGGCCTCGCCAACCCTCGAACGCGGACGGGACCCACGTGGGCATCCAGTCGGCGGAAAAGGACCCCAGGCGAGCGATGGTGAGATTGATGCCGAAGGCAAAACCGAGCTCCCGGCCCTTGAACCACTTGGCGAGGGCGCAGGTGATGGCGACGATCAACGGTTCGGAACCGAGGCCGAGGAGAAACCGAGCCGCCACCATGACCCAGTAGTTCGAGGTCATGACCATCAGGATCGCGGAAAAGGTGCAGATGGCGCCGAAGACGATCGTTGATTTGACCGTTCCGTATCGGTCGATGATCACGCCGCCGATGAGAAGAACGATGACCGCAGCAAAGCTGTAGACCGAAAAGAGCATGCCGTAGTTGGCGTCGGTGAAACCGAGCTCCGACTTGAGGATGTCGGCGATGGGTGCGATGGAGTCGTAGACATAGTAATTGCCGAACATGGCCACGCTGATAACGATGAGGACCAGCCAGCGGTACGCCGGGGAAGGCTGGGGGTTCGGGGCACCCGATGCGGCGGTGTCGGTCATGTGGAGCTCCTTTGTGGACGGTGCATTGTAACCCCGCTCACGGAATTTCCTCTGCACCGTGCTGTTATACTCAAGGCCCGCTCGAGGCCGTCAGGCGGAATCGGGCGGAATTCCCAGATGCTTTCTCGAAGACGATTCATCCGTAATGTGTCGCTCGGCGCGGCAGGATCCACCGGGTTCGCGAGCTACGGCTTGGCCGGGGCCCTCGATCTGCCCGGTCTCCAGCACACCACTCTGGCGCTTCCTCAGCTGCCGTCCGAGTGGGACGGTTTGACCATCGCTCAGATCTCGGATGTGCACGCCGGGCCCTATATGTCCGCCGAACGGATGGCTCGCGTCGCCGAAATGGTCGACAACCTCGACCCCGATCTGGTCGTCTTCACCGGCGACCAGATGGATCGACGACCATCCGATGCCGAGCTCTTCGTCCGCGGGTTCGCCGGGATTTCAGCGCCCCTCGGAGTCTATGGAATCCTCGGCAACCACGACCACTACTTCGACCCGAGAATTTCGGAGCAGGCGCTCGCCGAGGCCGGGATCACGCCGCTGGTCAACGACAGCCGGCTGCTTCGCCGCGGCGACGCCGGGTTGGCGGTGATCGGTCTCGAAGATCTCAACGCAGGACCGGGCCGGGCGCCGGACTTCTCCCTGCTCGGCCGCTTCCCGGATGCGTTCCGCCTGGTTCTCAGCCACCAGCCCCGCACCTGGCACGACGCGGTGTCCGGCGGCGCGCACCTCATGCTGGCCGGGCACACCCACGGCGGCCAGATCGCCCTGACCAGCCGCAACCTCAACGTCGCCCGATTCCAGGGCCGCTATATTTCCGGGCCCTACCGACGAGACAATGCGACCCTCTACGTCTCGCGCGGAATCGGCGTCGGCGCGGTTCCCCTGCGGCTCGGATCCCCGCCCGAGATCGACATCCTGGTTCTCAGGCGCAAAGCGCGAGCGGGCGTGCTCGCGGCCTGAACCGTCCGGGACGACCCCAACACGCTCCTGAACATGATTCTCCCAGCATCACATCTGAACCCGATTCTCCCAGCGCCCTTCCCGTGCGGTGCCAGGCACCATTTTCGCGGCGAAAATGAGAGCCAGGCACGCGCCGCTGAACGCGCCATTTCCGCAAACCCTCGACAGAACGCGGGATGGGTGCCTGGCTCGCTTTTCGTCCGACGAAAAGGTGCCTGGCACCGCTCCCATCGCGCCCAAGCCCGCAAACCTCCCTGCTAATCTGCTCCCATGCAACTGACCACCGAGCTCTGGATCAAGGGAGGCCTGAGCCTCCTGGCGCTCTTCCTCGTCATCTGGCGTCACAAACGACCCGGCGATCTCAAGGGTGAACAGGCGGGTCAGCTTCTCGGGGTGATGGCGGTCGTCGCGCTCGCCGCCTACACCAACTTCGGGCAGTTCCACGGCGCCGGCCTGATCCACCACTGGGAGCAGTTCCACTACTTCCTCGGCTCGAAGTACTTCCCCGAGGTCGGGTACGACGGAATCTACGCCGCATCGCTCGCCGCCGAGCGGGAGATCGAGCTCGGTCACGGTCCGCAGCCCTACATGCGGGATCTCCGAACCAACGAGGTCGTTCCGGTCGGTTCGCTGGTCAATCACATGAACGAGGTCCGCGGCCGCTTCTCGGACAGACGCTGGGAGATCTTCCGCGAGGATGTCCGCTACTTCCTCGTGTCCAACCGCTACAGCTACATCTCGAGCATCCGCCGGGACCACGGCTACAACCCCACGCCGACCTGGACCTTCACCGCCCGGCTGTTCTCGGCCTGGCCGGCGGCATCGGATTTCACTCTCAAGGGCCTCGCCTGGCTGGATTCGATCCTGCTGCTGCTCATGTTCGTCGCGATTTTCCGCACCTTCGGCAACCGGATCGGCTGTCTCTCGGTCATCATCTTCGGGCTCGGTTATCCGTGGCGTTTCGACTGGGTCGGCGGCGCCTTCCTCCGGCAGGACTGGCTGGCCGCGGTCGGGGTGGCCGTCTGTCTGCTCAAGAGGAAGCACTTCGGACTCGCCGGAGGTCTCATCGCCTACGCCACGATGGTGCGGGTCTTCCCCGGCGGCTTCCTCGTCGGCCCCACGGTGGTCTTTCTCCGCCACCTCGTGAACGGCCGGGCCACCGGGTGGTTCCGCCGTCTCGCGGTCGGCTTCGCAGCCGGAGTCCTGCTCTGTCTCGCCGCCGGCAGTCTGACCGGCGCCGGTCCGCAAGCGTGGGCCGACTTCAAGTGGAACCTCGGCAAACACCACGGCACCTGGTTGACCAACAACGTCGGGCTCAAGAACACCCTGCTCTACGACCGCTCGACCATGCGCCGCGAGGATGTCGATTTCAAGCTGCCCGAACCCTGGATCCGCTGGCAGGAGAAGATGAATCGGCTCCAGGACGAGCGCCGGCCCGCTCTGCTGCTCGCCACGGCCGTTTTCCTTGCCGTGGTCGCTGCCGCCGCGTGGCGGCTCGAGATCCACGAGGCGGCGGTCCTCGGGATGGCGGTGGCCTTCGCCGCGGTCGTCCTCACGTGCTACTACTGGGTGATGCTCCTGTTGGTTCCCCTCGGTCGGGGCCGGTGGGGACCGACCGCCTCCTGGCTCGGACTCAACACCGGGATCTACGCGCTCCACCTGAGCAATCATCGAGGCCTTTCGTTCGAGATGCTCTACGGTCTGACCTCGTGGGCGCTCGCGATCTACCTCCTCGCCTGGATGGCGCCGGATGCGTGGAAGACCTTCCGGGAAGGGTGGAGCCGGATCCGGGGCCGAGGGGCGAAGGCCACAGGGTAGATCGAGGTAGAGGACCCACCGCAGCGGCCGGAGCTGTGAGGATCAGGGGCAGCGATCAGCGGCAACAGTCAGCATCAGCGGACAGCGGCCGCGGCAGCAACAACAAACAGGGACAGCAATCCGCGGCAGCAACCAGCATCAGCGAGCGAAACCGAGACCACCCCGGGTCGGAGGGAAAGGGGCGATCCTCGGGGTGCGGGGTTTGACAATGTGCCCCAACGACTTCCCGGCGTCGCGAAGGGTTGCGCACATTGTCATACCGGGCTCCCCCGGGAAGCGCGATGCGGAAACCTGCTCCGGCTTGGAGGGAGGCCGCCGGCGCACCATCGGCGGGGTCGCAGCCTTTCCAATCTCCCCACCGAGCGACCCCGCCGATGGGGCGACGCTGGGTCGCTGGGACGCGGCAGCGTTCCAGCGACCCAGAAGGCCGGTGATCCGGTAAACCAACGGGGGGAGCAAGTGCGCTCGTGGGGCCGGTACGTCCCACGATCTCTCGGATACGCGCTTCGTTCTTCGTCGAGACTGACGGGCAGGCGGGACGCCCGCCCCCACAATGCCGACGCTGGACCGCCGAAGGCGGATCAGAAGGCCGGAGTTGAGGGAACCCGGATGCGCAATGCACTCAAACCAGCCACCCTGCTCACATCGGGTAGAGGCCCTCGTCCCGGGTCGGCGGCGCGCCCCCGAATCCGCCGCCGCCCTCGTCGCCCATCTCACCCTCGATGGCGTCGCCGAGATCCTCCTCGATGCGTTCGGGGTCCTCGCCGGCCTCGAGGCGGCGGATCATCTCCTCCATCGCCGGGGTCACGGGCTCGCCGGCGAGCTCGGTCATCTTCCGTACCGCCGCCGCCATCTGCCGCGGGTCGTTCTCGTCCATCCCCTCGAGATCGGAGGCGAGCTTCATCATCTCGCGCTCGAGACGGGGGTCGTCCATCGGATCTCCGCCGCTCGAGGATTCGCTCTTGCGGGCCGCACCGACGCCGAACCGCGACGGCACCCGCCGGAGGTCCTCGTCATTGCACTTCGGACACGAAGGCACCTTGTCGGGCTCGACCTTGAACGAGTGAAAGCTGAAGATCCGGTTGCACGACGGGCAGAGGAATTCATACACGGGCATCACTCGCCTCCCTCACCAGCTTGTCCCCATTCTGCCACCCTGAAGCCATCGAGACCACTCTCGATGAGTCGCCAGTCGTCCACCCGCATGGCGAGCTCGACAGTCTCGTCACGATACCTGCGGGCGAGTTGGTGCGGCAGACCCACCGCCCGCTGCACCATCTCGGCCTGCTCGAGGGGCACCACAAGAATCGCCACTCCAGGCCCGGACAGCAGCGCGCGCCTGGCCGCCGACCGCAGATCCTCCACCCCCTCTCCCGAGACCGCCGACACGTTCACGGCGCCGCGCCCTCCGGGGGCCGTCGGGCGTCCGCCGTCGACGAGATCGATCTTGTTGAGCACGATGAGCTCCCGGTCTCGATCGACACCGAGGCCTTCGAGCACCTCATCGCCGACGTTCAGGTGCTCCTCCCAGGAAGGGTGGGAGACATCGACCACGTGGAGCACGAGATCCGCTTCGACCGCCTCTTCGAGCGTCGATCGGAACGGGGCCACGAGATCGTGCGGGAGCTTTCGGATGAACCCGACGGTATCGGTCATCACGATCGTGACGTCCGAGCCGAGAGAGGCCCGCCGCGCCCGTGGATCGATGGTCGCGAAGAGACGGTCCTCGACCACGACCTCGGTCTTGGCCAGGCGGCGGAAAAGGCTCGACTTGCCGGCGTTGGTGTAGCCGACGAGGGCAACCGAGGGCAGCTCCCGCCTGCGGTCCCGCCGCAACCGCCGATCCCGTTCGATGATCTCGAGCTTCTCCTTGAGCAGAGCGATTCTCTTCGACACCAACCGGCGGTCGATCTCGAGCTGCGTCTCGCCGACGCCGCGGGTCCCGATGCCGCCGGTCTGGCGGGAGAGGTGGCTCCAACGCCGAGTCAGCCTGGGCAAGAGGTAGTTCAACTGCGCGAGCTCGACCTGGGTTCTGGCTTCGCGGGACCGGGCGCGGGCGGCGAAGATGTCGAGGATCACCGCGGCCCGGTCGAGCACCTTCGTGTCCTTGGGCATCTCGCGTTCGAGGTTGCGGACCTGCGATGCCGTCAAGTCCTCGTCGAAGACCACGGACTGCACGTTGTGTTCCTCGGCGAGGCTTGCCACCTTGGCGACAAAACCCGAACCCACGAGGGTCGCAGGGTCCGGCGACTGGCGCTCCTGGATGAGGCGCCCGACCACCCGACCACCGGCGGTGTCGACCAGTCGCTCGAGTTCGTCGAGATGATCCTCGACCTCGGACCGGAGGGTTGGAGACACCACAAGGCCGACGAGCAGGGTCGGCTCGTCGCCAGACGACCGGATTTCAAGATTGGGGGACATCAGTTCATGCCGTCAGGGCAGGTCTTCTTTGTGGAATCGCAACAAGACCCGCTCAAAGGCGCCCAGGGTCTCCTCGATGTCCTTCGCACCGTGGGCGCTCGAGACAAACCCGGTGCCGCTCCGGGCCGGGGGCAGCAAGACCCCCTCTTCCCTGAGCCCGCTCACGAGACGGCGATAGGCGTCGGAATCGGCGCGCCGGGCGGCCGTCCCCGAGGCGACCTTGTTGACCCCGACATAGACCGCAAAGACCGAACCGACCCGGTTGACGACGATGGCCCTCTGAAAACGATCGGCGAGATTGAGGATGCCGTCGGTCAACTGCGCCGTACGTTCCTCGAGCCGATCGTAGGTGGTGTCGTTCTTCAGGATCGAGAGCACCGCTTCAGCGGCGGCCAGGGAAACCGAATGCGGCGTGGCGAGGATCTCGTCCCCGCAAGGAACGGTGTCGGTCCGTTCGCTGGCAAAGCCGACCGCGCCGATGGGAAAACCGCCACCGAGGGCGGAGCCATAGACCGCGATATCCGGGGTGACGCCGGTCCAGGCGGCGGCGCCGCCGCGCGCCAACCGGAAACCCGACACCCGCTCGTCGAAAATGAGCTGTGACCCGACTTCACGACAGGCGGCGGCAATCGCCGCCACCGTCTCGAACTCGAGGGGGATCAGACCGAACCGGGTCATGAGCGGCTCGATCACGACGGCGGCGGTCTGAGGCGCGCGGTCGCGGATCTCCTCGACGATCCGATCGGCGTTCCAACTCGCGATCTCGCGAATCGAGACATCGTACCCGTCTTGACCCAGGCTGGCGCCGATCCGCAATCGCGCACCGCCGGCGAGGGTGAGGATCTCGTCCTTGCCGCTGCTTCGGCGGGCCCACGAAAGGACCTCGCGCATGGCCTCGTCCTGGTTGCGGCAGAACCACCAGGTGCCGACCCACGGCAGGAACTGGGTGAGGGTCCCGGCAAGATCGACCTCCTGGGGCACGTGGAACCCGACGGGCACGCCGAAGTCGAGCACCTTCTTGACCGCGTCGAGGACAAACTGGTTGGCAAATCCGACCACCGAGGATCCACCGCCGCCGAGATAGTCGATATAGCCGAGGTTGTCGAGATCGTAGACCTTGGGCCCGATGGCCTTGCGGGCAACAACCGTGTCGGCCGCCCCAGCCCGTAGGATCGGCAGGAGGGTGGCTCGTTTCATGAGATCGTCGTAATGTTGGCCCACGACTCTAAAAATCCTTTTCGGTCTCTTCGCCGTCCCCGAAAAAGAAGAACCCGCGGCAGACGTGCGAACAGAAAGCCCGGCCGTACCCGATCACGGCGCAGTACTGGCAGAAGAGGCTACGACAGATCATGCAGGGCTGCAACTCCAGGTCTTCGAACGACTCGCCGCACCGCGAACATCGATGTTCGTCCTTTGTGTTCTTGGCCATATCCGAGCAGTATATCTCCGAAAGCCGTCGAAAGTGACGAGAATTGACTTGCAAGCGCAAGCGGTCGTATAGTCCTCCGTCGGGCGGTGTAGCTCAGAGGCAGAGCAGGGGTCTCATAAGCCCTGTGTCGGTAGTTCAAGTCTACCCACCGCCACCAGTTCTGGCCGGCGATTCCCGCGGGGAATCGCCGGCCAGAATTGGTCTTGGGGATTGTTTTCATCGCAAGCTCTGGTGACATGCAAGGGTAGACGACTTCCCGGTATGCCAGGAGTGCCTCGATGACTCTGAGGGGCAGGCAGGATGCCTGCCCCACAATCGAAGCCAGGTCAAAACGGCAGGCAGGATGCCTGCATCACAATCAACCACGAGAGATGCGATGGTGTGTTGTTGTGGGGGCGGGCTTCCAGCCTGCCCTTCAGTGACCGTGAAGCAGTGATTCAGTCAATACGAAGTCAATTGACCCGCAATCGAGTTTCGCGCGAAGCCAGGTCAAAACGGCAGGCAGGATGCCTGCCCCACAATCAACCACGAGAGATGCGATGGCGTGTTGTTGTGGGGGCGGGCTTCCAGCCTGCCCTTCAGTGACCGTGAAGCAGTGATTCAGTCAATACGAAGTCAATTGACCCGCAATCGAGTTTCGCGCGAAGCCAGGTCAAAACGGCAGGCAGGATGCCTGCCCCACAATCCCGGCCCCATGTTGATATTGGCAGTGCGTAGCCCGACCGCCTGACGCTGGTAGCATGCAATCCATGGACAGCGGCGAGTTTGTCGACCACTTCGAGCGCGCCTTCCCGGACCTCGTCGGCCGTTCTCTGCTCGTCGCGCTCTCGGGCGGTCGCGACTCGGTCGCACTGCTTCATCTTCTCCGAGACCCGAGACTCGGTCTTCGGCTCGCCGCCGCCCACGTCCATCACGGTCTGCGCGGCGACGAGGCGGATGCCGACGCCCGGTTCTGCCGCCGAATGTGCGCGGCCCTCGAGATCCCGTTCGAACTCATCCATCTCCCCGACGACGACGAACGACCCGCAACCGGCGAGGCCGCGTGGCGGCGCCGGCGATATCGGGCCCTGCTCGAATCCGCCGCGGCCACCGGGAGCGCCGCCATCGCCACCGGACACCACCGCGACGATGTGGCCGAAGGCGTCCTCGTCCAACTGCTGCGCGGCGCGGGTCCGCGGGCCATGGCCGGGATCGCGACCGAAACCCCCGAGGGTGTCATCCGCCCGCTGTTGCCGTGGGGCCGCACGGCAATCACGGGATGGTTGGAGCGACGACGGATCGAATGGCGAGAGGACAGCAGCAATTCGGACACGCATCGGCTGCGCAACCGGGTCCGGCACGTGATCCTGCCAAACCTCGAAAACGAGGTCCCTCAGCTCCGCGAGCACCTCGTCACCCTCGCGGCGGCCATTGCCGAAGCCGAAGATCATCTCGCCTCCGAGGTCCGGCGCCGGGTCCCGTTTGCCGACCCCTGGGATCCCGATGGCGGCATTGAGACGACGGTCCTGAGGGAGCTCCCGGCCGCCCTTCGGGCCCGTTGGTTGCACTCTCAGATGCTCCGCCTGGGAGTTCGCCACACCACGCGCCGGCAGCTCGAGCTCTTCCAGAACTGCCTCGACACGGGTCAGCCGAGAGCGGTGACGATGGGTGACCGTTGGCGGCTGCGCTCGGCCCGCGGCCGGATCTGGGCGGAACCCGAGTCATCCCCGACCGGTCGGGCGATGACCCTCCTCCCCGGGGGTCCCACCAGCTTGGGGATCCCCGGCTGGTGGGTCCGGATGAGCACCCCGAACGATCTCCATCCCTCGGCGCGATGGCGCTGGCAACCGCGATCGGCCGGCGCCGAAATCACCCTCCGTCCGGTTCGTCCCGATGACACCGTGGCTGCGGCCCCGGATGCGACACGACGTGTGCGGAAAATGCTCGCCGAGAAACTCCCGCGCCACCTCCGATCCGCGTGGCCCCTATTCTGCGAGGATGGTATGATTTATTGGATTCCCGGAGTATGGCAGCATCCAGAAAATGGGGATCCGAGCAACCGGGTCGTGGAGGTCATTCGCTCATGAGCACCCCGAGGGTGGTTTACACCGCAGATCAGATTCACCGCCGGCTCGAGGAGCTCGTCACCGAGATCAGCTCCGATTACGAAGGCAAGGAGATCATCCTTGTCGGAATCCTCAAGGGGTCGGCGTTCTTTCTCGTCGACATCTCGCGGCTCTTCAAGCCCTCGGTCTCGGTTGATTTCGAGTTCGTCGACGTGACCACGGCCGCGGGGGATCGCGGCGAGGTCGTGAGCCTGACCTTCGCCACGCGGATCAACGTCAAAGACCGCCACGTCCTCATCCTCAAAGACGTCTTTCATTCGGGAGTGACCGAGAACTACCTCATCACTCACCTCAGCCAGCAAAAACCAGCCTCCATCGAGGTCGTCGCCCTGGTGGACAAGCCGCAACTGCGGAGCGTCAACCTGTCGGCGCGTTACGCCGCCTTCACCGACGTGCCGGAAGGGTATCTCATCGGCTATGGTCTCGGCCCGAGTCGGGTCCACCACACCAATCTTCCCGATCTGTGCGTCATCGCACCGGGGGAAGATTCGGCAACTTCGTGAGGTTCTCCTTAACGCCTGTCCCACCGGGACAACGGCGGGAGGAAAGTGGATCGTGAATCAAACCGTAAGAACCGTCCTCATGTGGGCCGTGATCATCGTTGGAGTGATGCTCATCCTCCAGGTTCTCAGAGGCTATTCGACCACCAGTCGCGAGATCCCGTTCTCGGACTTTCTCGACCGCGTTGCAGCAGGTGAGGTGCAGCAGGTCTTGATCAAGCGGGACGAGATCCACATCCAGACCGGATCCGTGCGGCAGGAGGACGGCCCGCAGCCTCGCTACGACCATTTCACCTACAACCCCGGTTATGACGACCTCGTCAAGGATCTGCGCGAGCACAACGTGGTCATCAAGGTCGAGAAACCCACCGACGGCCGGATGTTGACCGCGCTGCTTTCATGGGCGCCGCTGCTCATCCTCGTCGGGCTCTGGTTCGTTTTCTTCCGGCAGATGCAGGCCGGCGGCACAAAAGCCATGTCCTTCGGCAAATCCAAGGCCAAACTGCTGACGCCCGAGCAGAAAAAGGTCACCTTCGAGGATGTCGCCGGCGTCCCAGAGGCCAAGGACGAACTCGAGGAGATCATCGATTTCCTCAAGGATCCCAAGAAGTTCCAGCGCCTCGGCGGCAAGATTCCCAAGGGCGTCCTGCTCATGGGCTCACCCGGAACCGGCAAGACCCTGCTCGCCCGTGCCGTCGCCGGCGAGGCCGATGTCCCGTTCTTCTCGATTTCGGGCTCGGACTTCGTCGAGATGTTTGTCGGTGTCGGCGCTTCAAGGGTCCGCGATCTCTTCGAACAGGGCAAGAAGAGCGCGCCCTGCATCATCTTCATCGACGAGATCGACGCCGTCGGCCGCCACCGCGGGGCCGGGCTCGGGGGTGGTCATGACGAGCGGGAACAGACCCTCAACCAGCTGCTCGTCGAGATGGACGGCTTCGAGGCCAACGACGGGGTGATCCTCATCGCCGCGACGAACCGGCCCGATGTCCTCGATCCGGCGCTGCTCCGCCCCGGTCGTTTCGATCGCCGGGTCGTGGTCAACCCGCCCGACGTCAAGGGTCGTGAGGGCATCCTCGAGGTCCACACCTCGGAGATCCCCCTCGCATCCGATGTCGAACTCACCGTCATCGCCCGTTCGACGCCGGGATTCTCGGGCGCCGATCTCGCGAATCTGGTCAACGAGGCCGCCCTCCGCGCCGCCGGATTCAACAAGATGAAGGTCGACATGGCCGACTTCGAGTTCGCCAAGGACAAGGTCATGATGGGTTCGGAACGTCGTTCCCTGGCCATGTCCGAGAAAGAAAAACGCACCACCGCCTACCACGAGGCCGGACACGCCCTCGTCGCGGTCCTGGTTCCCGAGGCGGATCCGCTGCACAAGGTGACCATCATTCCGCGCGGAATGGCTCTCGGACTCACCCAGCAGCTCCCGCTCGAGGACCGTTACACCTACTCGCGGGCCTACCTCGACGCCAATCTCCGGGTTCTCATGGGCGGCCGGCTCGCGGAAGAGCTCGTCTTCGGTTCCGAGAACATGACGACGGGCGCCGGCAATGATCTCGAACGCGCCACCGAACTCGCCCGAAAGATGGTCTGCGAGTGGGGGATGAGCGCCAAGATGGGGCCGCTCACCTTTGGCAAGCAGGAACAGAACATCTTTCTCGGCAAGGAGTTCGCCCGCCATCAGGACTACTCCGAGTCGACATCGGTGGCCATCGACGAGGAGATCCGCCGCTTCATCACCGAGGCGTACGACGACGCCCGCACGATTCTCGATGAACACCGCGACACCCTCGAGGCCATCGCGGCGCGACTGCTCGAGGTCGAAGTCCTCGATGGCGAGGAGATCTACGCGCTCATCGCGGAGCACTCGGATCTGGATGTCTCATCGATCAAGCGACACAAGCAGAAGGGCAGCCAGGAGGTCGCAGAGAAAGCGTGACGACGACCCCGGATTCCTCGGCAAGAATGAAACGGCTCGGCGAGCTGTGGACTTCGCGTGGGCCGGTGGTCATGGGTATCGTCAACGCAACGCCTGATTCTTTCTCGGACGGCGGCCTGTTTCTCGCTCTCGACGCCGCCGTCGCCGAGGGTGAGCGCCATCTCGATGCCGGAGCCCGGATCATCGACATCGGTGGAGAATCGACCCGGCCCGGGGCCGAAACGGTGGATGCCGCTGAAGAGCGTCGGCGGGTGGTGCCGGTGATCCGCGAGCTTCGAAAGCGGCGCCCATCCGCTGTCCTCTCCGTCGATACCAGCAAGGCAGCGGTTGCCGAAGGCGCACTTTCCGCCGGTGCCGACATCGTCAACGACGTCAGCGCGGGCGCCGATCCGGGCATGCTCGACCTGGTTGCGGCCCGGGGCGCCGCCATCGTCCTCATGCACCGCCGCGGCACGCCCGCGACCATGCAGCTGGACACCCGCTACGACGATCTCGTGGCCGAGGTTCACGGCTGGCTTCGCGAGCGAGCCGCCGCCGCCGCGAGTGCCGGGGTGCCGGAGAACATGATCTGGCTCGACCCCGGTATCGGTTTCGGCAAGGACGACGCGGGAAATCTCTCCCTCCTCGCGGCGCTGCCGGATCTCGCCGCCGCTGGTCACCCGGTGGTTGTCGGGCCGTCGCGTAAGTCCTTTATCGGCCGCCTCACCCGCACACCGGTCGCGGATCGTCTCGGCGGCACCCTGGCCGCGCTGATCCCATCCATCGCCATGGACCGGGTGGTGGTTCGAGTCCACGAACCCGGACCGGTCGTCCAGTTTCTCCACCTCGGTCGTCTCATCGCGGAGTCGGCCGCTTGAACTGGCTGCTGCGGTTCCTGCGGGAGTTCAACACCCTCCAGGTGAGTCTCGCGGATGTCGTCGACATCCTCATCGTGACGCTGCTCCTCTACGCCCTGCTGGTGCTGCTCCGCGGCACCCGGGCGATGCAGATGCTCTGGGGCATCCTCATCATCATCGGGTTGTACTTCTTCTCCCGTGCCGCCGACCTCATCACCCTGTCGACCATTCTCGAGAATCTGCTCGCCTTCCTGCCCATCGCCATCATCGTTCTCTTCCAGCGCGAGATCCGCAGCATGCTCGCCGCCTTCGGATCCAAGTCCCGGCTGCGCTGGAAGACCGGCCAGGACGAAGGCACGGCGCCTCTCAACGAGCTCGCCCTGGCGGCCCAGGCCCTGGCCTCACGGCGGATCGGGGCATTGATCGCCATCGAGCGCAAGGACGCCCTGACCGCCTGGGCGGACACCGGCATCCCCCTCGACGCCAAGTTCTCCTATGACCTGATGCTCAACATCTTCATCCCCGGGACCCCGCTCCACGACGGCGCGGTGGTGCTGCGCGGGAGCAAGATCGTCGCCGCGTCCTGCTTTCTCCCGCTCACCACAAGGCACACGCTGTCGAGCGAACTCGGAACCCGGCACCGGGCCGCCATCGGGCTCACCGAGGAAACCGACGCCCTGGTCGTCGTCGTGTCCGAGGAGACCGGCACCATCTCCCTCGCGGTCGAGGAGCATCTGCTCCGCCCCCTCGACGAGACCACGTTGAGAAACGCCCTCGCCGAACACGTCTTCGAACTCGGCACTCAAGACAACGGGTCATCCTGATGCTGCGCCCACAACACCCGCTGCACTTCTTCGTCGCCCTGGTGTCCGCCATTCTCCTCTGGTACGGGCTCGCCGGACAAAAGAACGAGAACATCTCGGTCCGCGGCGTCAAACCCGCGCTGACTCTGGTCAACATGCCGCGGAATCTCGTGCTCATGTCGAGCGTTCCGGACACCATCTCCCTCCAGCTTCGCGGGCCGCTGTCAAAGAGCCTCGACGCGGCCGCCGGTCTCGAGGTCTATCTCGATCTCGCCGACGCCCGTCCCGGCACGAGTTCGTTCACCATCGATATCGCCGGCATCAGCCTGCCCGACGATGTCGAAGTGGTGAGCATCGAACCGTCGGCCATCACGCTGGAGCTCGAACGTCTCATCAGCGGCAACACCACGCTCAAGCCCGTGGTGGAAGGCGTCCCCGCACCCGGTTTTGTCATCGGCGCAACGAGGGTCATCCCGGTTCAGGTCAATATCCAGGGACCCGAGAGCCGGGTTCTCGAGCTCGAGTCCGTCGCGACCACGCCGATCTCGGTCGAAGGGGCCACCGGGCCGGTCGAGGCCACCGTCATGCCGCGGCTCCCCGATCCGCTTCTGCGCTCGCTCACCGTCGTCCCGATCGTGGTCACGGTGGACGTTGTTCCAGTGGACACCACGTTGACCCCCACGCCCGAATCGGCCCAGGACCGCTGACGATGGCGCCTCGGCTCTTCGGCACCGACGGCATCCGTGGGCGCGCGCTCGAGTGGCCCCTCGACGAGGACACGGTCACCCGTCTCGGGGTCGCCCTCGCCCAGGAGCTTCGCGCCTCGGGCTGTGAGCCATCGATCCTCCTTGCCGGCGACACCCGAGCTTCGACCGAGACCCTGGCCTCATGGATAGCGGCCAGTTTCCAGGCCTCGGGCGGCCAGGTCACCTGGGGCGGCGTCCTGCCGACCCCGGCGGTCTCGCAACTGCTGCGCGACAGCGCGTGCGCCGCCGGTGTGGTGATCTCGGCGTCGCACAATCCGGCCGATGACAATGGCATCAAGGTCCTCGGCCCCGGCGGGCAGAAGATCGACGACGAGGTCGAACGCAAGCTCGAACGACAACTCGACAAGGTTGAACCGAGATCGGCGGCGGGTCTGCCGCCGCTCGACGCGGCCCTGGCGGTCGACTATCTCAACCTCCTACTGGCGTCGCACGAAAACCCGCGACCGCTCGCGGGCATGCACGTGGTACTCGACTGCGCCAACGGCGCCGCATCATCAATCGGCCCCGAGTTCCTCGACCGGCTCGGCGCCCGGGTCACCGTCATGGCCGCTACCCCCGACGGCACCAACATCAATCGCGACAGCGGCGCCACCTCGCCGCAAAACCTGGTGGACAAGGTGCTCTCCGAGGGCGCCGATGCCGGGCTCGCCCTCGATGGCGACGCCGATCGGGCCATCCTGGTGGACGAGCGCGGCCAGCTGCTCGACGGCGACGACATCCTCCTCGCCTGGGCCCGTCACCTCAAGAACCGCGGCCGGCTGCCGAAGAACCGGGTCGTCGCGACGGTGATGAGCAACTTCGGGCTCGAACGATCGCTCCGCAGCGATGGCATCACGATGAAACGTTGTCCGGTGGGTGATCGCGCCGTCTGGCTCGCCATGGCCGAAGACGGGATCGTCCTCGGCGGCGAACAGTCGGGACACATCATCTGCTCGCACTACTCGGTTTCCGGAGACGGCCTTCTGACCGGCAGCCACCTCCTCGCCGGCGCGGTTGCCGATTTGTTGCGGACCTCCGAGCTCTCGGACCTCGTCCGAATGCCCCAGCTCCTGATCAACGTCCCGGTGGCCGAGCAGCGGCCCTTCGACGAGCTTCCCGGGATCACCGCCGACCTCGCCGAGGTCGAGAACCGTCTCGTCGGCCGGGGCCGGGTGCTGCTGCGCTACTCGGGGACCGAGAAGCTGGCCCGGGTGATGGTCGAGGGCGAGGATGCGGCCGAGATCGACGAACTCGCCCACCGCCTCGCCGACGCGGTGAAGCGGGAACTCGGGTAGGCACTCGCTTCAGCGCGAGATCATCACAGCCATCGCAATTCAACGCAGAGACGCAGAGGTGCAGAGGCGCAGAGCCACCGCAAAGGTGATTTGCCCGACCGGCGTCTTCCAAAGTTGTACAATATTCTGAGACCACGGCAGACCAGGAGTGATTTGGAAGGAGTCCATGAACCCACGCCATCGCTTGGCCGTCATCGTCGTCGCGCTGAGTCTCCTCATGGCGGCCCCCGCACCCGAGGCTATCGCCGCGGCGGGAGGGCTCTCGGTCGATGCCATCCAGACCGGGCTCGACGCCACGGTCTTCATCGAAGTCGAGCGCTCCTTCCACGGCGAGAAATTCACAACCTCCGGCACCGGCTTCTTCATCACCGCCGCGGGCCACATCCTGACCAACAGCCATGTGGTCTCGGACTGGATCGAGGTCCCGGTTCGCGACGAATGGGTCGCCGTCGAGGTCAACGTGATCACCATCAAGGCGGTGGTCAGACCGAGGACTCCCCGCGAGAAAGTCCTGCTGGCCAAGGTCGTCGCGATTGACCGGGATCGCGACCTCGCCCTGCTCAAGGCCAGCCAGGCCAACCCAGACTTTCTCGAGCTCGAGCCGGACACCACGGCCGGTCTGCTCGAAGAGGTCTTTGTCCTCGGCTTCCCCTTTGGCGACGCCCTCGTCCTCGATGATCGGGGATGGGTCTCACGCAGCGGCGGATTCCCCGAGGTCAGCATCAACTCCGGCAGGGTCACCTCGCTTCGCCGCGACGATCATGGGAACGTGGTGGCTCTGCAGACCGACGCCGCTATCAACCCGGGAAACTCCGGCGGCCCCATGATCACCGCCGACGGCAGACTCGTCGGTGTCGTCTACGCCAAGTTCGGCGTCGCCCAGATCGGTTTCGCCATCACCCCTGAGCGGGTCTGGGGCTTTCTCCAGGAACAAAAGATCAGGGCCAGATTCGTCCCCGGCTATGTCTCCACCGATCGGCGACCGGTGTTGCTCAAGGTGTCGGGGGGAGCGTTGTTGGACGCTGCGACCGGCGGCCGCGCCGTGGTCCAGGGCGCGGGTGCGGCAGCTCGCGAGTTCGATCTGATCAATACCGAGGGAGGCTGGAAGGCGGCGCTCGAGTTTCCTCCGACGACCGACGGCAGCACCGCCGACCACTACTTCGTTCACGTCTATCTCGAAGACGAGCGCGGACGTCCGGTTGCCGACCACCGCTATCGGATCCGAAGACAGGACCAGAAGGCGGCTGCGAGACCCGATGGCAAGGCGCCGACCATGGTCATCGACAACGAGATGACCCTCGGCGACTACGCCCGCAAGCAGGCAGCTTCACAGGCAGTTGACGAGGGGGTTGTCCTGCCGACCCCGCAGCAGCCCGGGCGAGCCGCCGCCGAACCGGCGGTCGGCGACGACGTGGAGTCCACCGAGACCACCGAGACCACCGAACCGGATATCGATCTCGAAGACCTCAGGGAGCGGGCCAAGACCTTCTACCGCGGCGGCAACTACTCGGTAGCGGCGGAGATCCTCTCCCAAATCGTCCGGGCGTATCCCGATGACGAGGTCGCCCGCGACTATCTCGAGCTCGCCACCGAGCGGATTCGCCTGGGCGACGAGACCCAACGCACGGGCGGGTTCAAGGCGACGGATGTCGAGATCACCGACGCAATCGAATCGACGACGGCCGAGATCACCATCTACTTCTACTCGGTGTCCGGCAAGGGCGTCGTCGACCTCTGGCTCGACGGAGAGCGGCTGCCGCCGTACGAGTTCACCGTTCGCGGCGATACGAAGGTCTTCCACACCTTCGAGATCGAGGCGGGCGACCACACCTTCGAGGCCGAGCTTCGTTTCGGCAACCGCTCGGCCGGGAGGTTCTCATTCGACCGGAGCTTCAAGGTCGACTCCCGGTGGACCCTGCGTTTCAACCTGCCGTCCAAGAAAGCCGAGGCCACCGCCTACCTCGTGGAGCGCTCGGACTGAAAGAACGAGTGGGAGGAGCAACACGAGCCGAGGCCGCGGGTCCTGAAGGATCCTCTTTCGGCTTCGGCCAGGTACGCCGTTTCAGCGCGAGATCGTCGCAGCCATCGCAGTTCAACGCAGAGGCGCAGAGATGCAGAGACGCAGAACCATCGCGGCGCGCACATCGCGTAGACGTTGTTTGACTAGGGTGTTGGTAGTCGCGCCCGGTTGGTGGGGATTGCGATGGTGCGATGGGTCAATCAGGCGATGTCCTTTGCGATGTTCTTCGCGTTCTTGGCGTCCTTTGCGGTAAAACTGCGATGTCTCGGCCGCGCCTTGGCGGTTCAATCATGCGATGAGAAGCTCTTGGAGATGGCTTTCCGCCGTGATTGAATACCCCTGATGAAACTCATCGACAAAAGATTTTTTCTGCTCGTTATCTTCGCAACGACTGTGCTCCATGTGGTCATCGCGGTGGCGGCCCCGGTGTCGGGCGATGAGGCCTATTACTGGGATTGCTCGCGCCACCTCGACTGGAGCTACTTCGACCAGCCGCCGCTGGTGATCTGGGCCATGATCCCGTTCCGCGCAATCCTCGGCGAGACCAGCCTCGCCGTCCGCGCGCCCGCGATTCTGGCGAGCCTGCTCATCGCGCTGACTCTGCTGCCGGTGGTGCGGCGTCTCGGCGGCGACTACCGGGAGGCCGGTCTCGCCTACCTCCTGCTCCACGCGACGCCGCTGGTCCTCCTCGGCTCGTCCTACGCCTCCACCGACATCGCCATGATCGCGGCGTACACCTCGGCGACCTGGGCCGCCATGGCGGTGGCGGATGGCGACAAACGCGGCTGGTGGGGCTTCGGGCTCGCCATCGGCCTCGGCTTCCTCGCCAAGTTCCCCATGGTCCTCGCCCTGGCGGCGATTGCGGCGGCGGTGATCTGGGGCGAGGGCAAACGCCACCTCACGCGCGCCACTCCCTACCTCGCGGCCCTCCTCGCTTTCGCCTGCACCGCACCGGTGTGGATCTGGGCCGCACAGAACCACTGGGACAACATCCTCTTCCAACTCGAGGGCCGCCACTCCTCGGCGGGATTCACGCTGAAGTACCTCGGGGAGTACCTCGGCGCCAATCTCGTCCTGCTCTCGCCCACCCTCGCCGTCGCCCTCGGCGCAGCCTGGTGGATCGGGAGAAAACGCACCGACCCCGCGTGGCGGGTGGCGGTGGTCGCCGCCATCACCCCCCTCGCCTTCTTCGGGCTGCTCGCCCTGCGCTCGCGGATGTCGCCGCACTGGGGCGCGCCGGGGCTCGTCGTCGCCACCGCCATGCTGGTGATGCTCGACTTCCGCTCCAGACGCGGGCTCGTCATCGGCGGCGTGATTTTCGGGTTGGCCCTGTCGGCAACGGCGCTCGCCATCGTCGCCTTCCCGGAGAAGCTCCTCGAGATCCAGTGGACCTACTCCGGCCGGCCGGGTCGGGTCAGCACCTCATCGGCCGCCGCCATCATCGGCAACTCAGAGATTGCCCGCGAGGTCGCCGCGCGGCTCGAGCCCGGCGAGCTCGTGGCTTCGTCGAGCTACACCAACGTCCACCTGGTCGGCTTCCTCTCCGGCGGCGAGCTCGAAACCCGCCTCGCCAACATCAACAACGGCCTCCACGGGCTGGCCTCGCTCTACTGGCACGAACCGGACGATCTCATCGGCCGGAATTTCCTCTTCATCGCCAACGACCGCCGCGGCGACATGCACGAAAAGCTCGCCGAGGTCTTCGCCGAGGTCGAGGTGCAGCCGCCCATCGAGATCCACCGCCACGGGCAGCACGTCCGGACCCTGCGCGTCCTGCGTTGCCGGGATCTCCAGAGGCCCGCGCCGGCCTTCACGCGCCTCCACTGACCCGGATCCGTGTCCGTTGGCCGAAACCGATCCGGGACACGAGGTGATCGCGCTTCACCGGGCGTGCCGGGCACGGCATTGTGCTGGAACGACCTCCCGGCGCCGCAACCCGACTCGCACAATGCCGATGCCGGGCTCCCCCGGGCGGCGCCTCGAAATCTAATGTCCAAGCTCAGGGGGAGGCCTCCGGCGCACGAACAGCGTGGTCGCAGACCCTTCAATCGACCACCTGAGCGACCACGCTGCTCGTGCGACGCTGGGTCGCCGGAGGCGGCCCAGAAGGCCGGGGTTGGGTTCCGAGCTTTCCGGAGCGCCATGGGAGGGGATGCCAGGCACGCAACGATTCGTCGGACGAATCGTCGGATGCCAGGCACCCGTTCCGAGTTCCCCGGATCGACTTGGGCGGCCGGTGCGATCGCGTCCCCGCGAGCGATGAAACCAAACCGCAGCGGCTCGCGACCATCGCCGGCGGGACGCCGGCGCCACAAGTCTGCATCGCCGGCCGCAATACCCGCGTTCCACCAGCATCTCCGGTAGAATCGACTCGACGGAACCCGTGCCGCCACACCGCGATCGGAGCCCGCAATGTCCGAATCAGACACACGACCCACCGATGATTCGAATGCCGACGAGAGCCTTTTCCCGAGGTTGAATCGGAACGAGCTGACGCTGACGTCGCATTCGGACCGCTCCGACGACGCTTTCTGGCACTCGAGAACACCCCAGGAACGGATCGCAGCCGTCGAGATGCTGAGGAGGCTCAACTATGGGCTCGATGCAACTTCCGCAAGACTTCAAAGACTTCTTGAGGTCGTTGAACGACCACGACGTTGAGTATCTCCTCCTCGGTGGCTACGCCGTTGCCTATCACGGCTATCCACGAACGACGCTCGACATGGACGTCTGGATCGCCAACACCCCCGAGAATGCCGAGAGGATGATCCGTGTCATGAGGGCGTTCGGCTTCACGGGAGAGATCTCACCGCAGCTCTTTCGCGCCGACGACGGCGTCGTCAGAATCGGCGTGCCTCCGATGAAAATCGAAGTCATGACCCACGCTTCCGGCGTCACCTTTAGCGAGTGCTTCCAGAGAAAGATCATCGACACCATCGACGGCGTCCCGGTCAACGTGATCTCTCTGGAGGATCTTCGGTTGAACAAGACCGCCGCCGGTCGCTACAAAGACCTCGACGACCTCGAGCATCTTCCGGGCTGATCCGTGTCCGATCGCCGCCTTGGAGCGCCCGCGTCTCGAAGGTGTGCTGCCTGCCCGCATCGGTTCGCGACCATCGCCGGCGGGACGCCGGCGCTCCAAGGAATCAAACCTGGAGCGCCCGCGTCTCGAAGGTGTGCTGCCTGCCCGCATCGGTTCACCGCCATCGCCGGCGGGACGCCGGGGCTGCAAGAGCCGCCCATCAGGGTTCGAATCTATCGCTTGCGCTTGGGCGGTCGCACGACCCGGACCCGGGTGGCTCGCCCGTCCTCGACCTGCTCGACCCGCAGCTCGATCCGGTCCCACAGCGCCCTGGTCCCCGGCGTCACCTCGCCCTCGACGAGATCGGCGATGAGCCCACCCACGGACTCGATGTCCTCGGGCTCCGCGATGACTCGTCCCACGAGACCCTCGAGCCGCTTGAGCGAAAGAAACCCGGGCACGAGCCAACCCTCGGCGTCTTCGACGACCGCGGTCTCGAGATTCCGGTCGAACTCATCCTCGATCTCGCCGACGACGAGCTCGAGGGCGTCCTCGAGGGTGACGATCCCGGAAAGCCCGCCGTACTCGTCGAGGACCACCGCCAGATGTTGGCCGGTTCGGCGGAAATCCTGCAGCAGATCGGGCAGCAGCCGGCCCTCGGGGACATAGAGCGGCGGCACGACGAGGTTGCGCCAGGACGCGGCCGAATCGAGATCCAGGAGGTGTTTCGCGTGCAGGACACCGACGATGTCGTCGGGCGAATCGGCCACCACCGGAAATCGGCTGTGCGGAGTGGTGGCGACAAATGACTTGAGCTCATCGAGGCTCCACTTCACCGGCACGGTCACCACCATCGTCCGCGGGATCATCACCTCGCGCGCGACGGCGCGGTGGAAACGCAGGACCGACTCCATCATCATCCGCGCCTCGCGCCCCAGTTCGGCGTGGCGGTGGGCCAGCTTCAGCATGAAGAGAAGATCCTCCTCGGTCACCGGGAGAGCCGCTTTGCCCTCGCTCGACAACAGCCGGGTCAAGAGGCCCAGCACCCAGTTCACCGGCTTCAGCACGACGTCGAGGAGATACAGCACCGGGGCCACCCGCGCCGAGATCCAGACCGCGTTCCGCTGGGCCAGGGTCTTGGGGGTGATCTCGCCGAAAACCAGAATGACCAGGGTCATGATGCCGACGACAATGGCGAGTCCGCCCTCATTCGTGAGGCGATAGGCGATCCGGGTGGCGAGAGCCGAAGCGAGGACGTTGACGAGGTTGTTGCCGACGAGGATGGTGATGAGCAGCTCCTGCGGCTCGTTCGCCCAGCGGTCGAGCCCGGCGCGGGTCAGCCGTCCGCTCGTGTGGCGCAGGGCCTCCAGCCGCGTGATCGGCAGCGACGACAAAGCCGTCTCCGAGGCGGAGAAGAAACCGGAGCCCACGAGGCAGAGAGCCACCCAAACGAGATCAGCAGTCACGGCGCCTCGGTCTACGATCTTCGTCCATCTCGTTTGATCCTAGCATGATGACGGCGTGCTATGCTTCGCCGCGGAGACTACAGAGGTCAGGGAGGTCGAGATGAGCAACGGAGCACAAGCGCCCGAACGGACCGGGCTGCATCCACTGGCTTGGGTCGGGATCGGGTGCGGCGCGCTGATGGTCATCGCCATCGTGGTCGTGATGGTCGGCGGCTTTTTCCTGGCTCGAACGGTCAAAAACGTCGCCGAGGACTTCGAGGACAACCCGGGACTCGCCGCCGCCAGATTCATCGTCAAGGCCTCCCCCGAACTCGAGGAGGTCGAGGTCGACGAGGACGCCGGGACCATGACCATCCGCAACCGCAAGACCGGCGAGCTCATCACCGTGAACTTCGACGACATCCAGGAGGGTCGGTTCAGCTGGACCGCCGATGGCCAGGAGATGACCGTCGATGTCAGCGACGCCGGGGACGGCACGGTCAAGATCGAGAGTGGCGATGGCGACGGTTTCGCCATCACCACCGGCGCCGCGGTCAGCGACGAGATCCCGGAGTGGGTTCCCGTCTACCCGGGAAGCGAGCCCGCGAACCGCGGCACCATGACGACCAACGACTCGGTCAACGGCAACTTCACGTTGAGCACCGACGACGCCGTCGCCGACGTCCTCGGGTTCTACCGCGACCGGCTCAAGGAGATCGGTTTCGAGGTCTCGGTCAACACCTACTCGGGCGGCGACACCGAGGGCGCCATGATCAACAGCGTCCTCGAGGCCGAGAATCGAACCGTCATCGTCATGATCGGTCGCGACGACGGCCAGACCACCGCCAACGTGACCTACAGCGCGAAGAAATAGTCCTCGCCGGGACCGGGCGGTTCGCTCTACGCGGTGGCTTCCGCCACCTTCTTGGCGATCTCCATGAAGGCTTTTGCCGCGGGCGAGTCCGGACGCTTGAGAACGACCGGGGCGCCGGTGTCGCCGCCGATGACGATGGCGGGGTCCAGGGGGACCGAGCCGAGAAGGGGCAGACCGAGCTCCTCGGCGGTCTTCGCCCCGCCGCCGGCGCCGAAGATGTGCTCGAGGTGTCCGCACTCGGGGCACTCGAAACCACTCATGTTCTCGACAATCCCGAGCACCCGGGTTTCGAGCTTGGTGAACATGTGGAGGCTCTTCCGGGCATCGATGAGGGCGACGTCCTGCGGCGTCGTCACGATCACGGTCCCGGCCAACGGCACGTTCTGGCAGAGGGTCAGCGACACGTCGCCGGTGCCCGGGGGCAGATCGACGATGAGATAGTCGAGCTCGCCCCAGTGGACATCCCCGAAGAACTGCTCGAGCGCCTTCTGCAGCATGGGGCCGCGCCAGATCACCGGCTGGTCGGCGTCGACGAAGAAACCGAAGGACAGGACCTTGACGCCGCCGGGCGTCTGCGCGGGGAAGATCTTCCCGTTCTCGTCGCCCATGGGCTCACCCTCGGCGCCCATCATGAGCTGCTGCGACGGGCCGTAGATGTCGCCATCGAGCAGACCCACCTGGAGTCCGTTGATCGCGAGAGCGTGCGCGAGGTTGGCCGCAACCGTGGACTTGCCGACACCGCCCTTGCCCGAGGCCACCGCCACCACCCGCTTGATTCCCGGGATCTTGTCGGCCCAGGTCGTGGGTTCGGGTTCGGGCCGAGCCGGAGGCGGCGCCATGGGCATCAAAGGCTGAATCTTGATCTCCACCGTTGCAACCTCGTCCATGGCCTGGAGCGCGGTCTCGACCCGGGCGCGGAGGTTCTCGACATCCGAGGGCTGGACGACCTGGACGGCGAGGGCGAGGCGGACCAGGGAACCGTCGATCTCGAGGTCGCGGATGGTCCCGGCCTGGACCAGGCTCTGGGTGGTGCCCGGGGCGGCGATCTCGTTGAGGGTCTCGAGGACGGTCTGATTGGTCAAGGTCATTGCTTCTCCCTTTGCGTCGCGCCTCTCCGATGAGAAAAACGGCACGTGAGTCTAACCCATTCCCCGAACCGAGGTTGGAAATCGGCGAACTCATCATCCGGACGGGTACAATCAACGCCGATTGGGATTGGAGGTGTCGACCATGCCGGAGTTCACCCGCGACGAGGTCACGATTTCGTTCTCCGATGAGGGATCGGGGGACCCGGTTGTCCTGCTCCACGGCCACACCCTGGATCGGCGGGTCTGGGATTCGCTCATGCCGCAGCTGCGCGATGCCGGGCTGCGGGTCATCCGACCGGATCTGCGCGGCCACGGGCGAAGCACCCGTCCCGAATCCGGCTATCACGTCTGCCACCACTCGGCCGATGTCGTCGGACTCCTCGACTTCATCGGTGTCGACCGCGCCGCGGTGGTCGGTTTCAGCTTTGGCGGCGGCGTCGCGCTGGAGACGGCTCTGACCTCTCCCGGGCGCGCTGCCGCCCTCGGGCTCGTGGCGACGACCATGCCGGACCGTCCTTTCGAGCCGGCGTTCATGGACAGCCTGCGCGAGGTCGCCCGCATCATCCGCAGCCGGGGCGTCGCCGAGGCCATGGCCGGACCGTGGGCATCGAACCCGCTCTTTGCCCACTCGTTCAGCAAATCGGGCGTCCGTGAGGCCGTCGCCGCCATCGTCAAGGACTTCCCGGGCGCCGAGTTCCTCGCCACCGAACGCGATCGGATCGAGCGCGATTGGCTTGTGCCCGACCGGCTCGCCGAGATCGCGGCGCCGACCAAGGTGATGGTGGGTGAGAAGGAGATGCCCGGTTTCAAGGCGTACGCCGAGGAAGCCGCCGGCAAGATCCCGGGGGCGACCCTCGATGTGGTCCCGGACTGCGGTCACCTGCTCCCTCTCGAAGCCCCGGAAGCCGTGGCGAAGATGATCGTCGACCTGTTCAAGAGGTGAGCGCGGTCCGCGCCCCGATGAACGCGATGGGAGCGGTGCCAGGCACCTTTTCGTCGGACGAAAAGAGAGCCAGGCACGCGCCGCCGCACATCCCGATCCGCGGATTGTCAACCCGCTGCGATGATGGTGGGGGCGGGCTTCCAGCCTGCCCTTCAGAGTCGTTCCTGTCGCGACGGCACCACCACGAAGTCAGACGACCCCCAAGCTACGCGCGACCCACTCACTATTGCGATGGCTTTGCGCATCTTTGCGATGGATGGTCTTCGCGCTCATTGCGGTTCAACCTTGCGATGGTGCGATGGAATCTGCGTCCATCTGCGTGATCTGCGGTTTCTCCGCGTGGTGGCCCTGCGTCTCTTAAGTACCCTGCCGGCCCCGGTCCGCGGGTCGGACGACCGGGGTGGGGGGTTCCTCGCCGGCTAAGACCGCGAGAATGTTCCTCGCCGCGAGCTCGGCCATGGCGGCCCTGGTCTCTTCCGTCGCCGAACCGATGTGCGGCAGCAGAACCACGTTCTCACGCTCGAGGAGGCCCGGGTGGACCGCCGGCTCTTCCTCGAAGACATCGAGCCCGGCGCCCCCGAGGTGGCCGTCCTCGAGCACCCGGACCAACGCTGCTTCGTCCACCAGCGGGCCGCGGGCGGTATTGATGAGAAAAGCGCCCACCGGCATCCGGCGCAGCCGCTCCTCGTTGAGGAGATGGCGGTTGGCCCGGCTCATCGGCGTATGGAGGGACACCACGTGGCTCGTCGAGAGCAGTTCCTCGAGGGGCATGAAGATCGCCGGCGGATCAGGGTCGACGTGCTCTTCCCTGGCGGTGTAGGCCACCGACATGCCGAAACCCGCGGCCCGCCGCGCAACCGCTCTGCCGATGCGGCCGTAGCCGATCACGCCGAGCTGCCGCCCCTGGAGCCCCGATCCGAGGAGCATGTCGAGGGCCCAGCCGTGGAAGCGCCCGGCGCGGAGGAGCCGCTCGGCCTCACCCAGTCGCCGGGTGACCGCGAGGATGAGACCCCAGGTGAGATCGGCGGTGGCCTCGGTGAGGACATCGGGCGTATTGGTGACCCAGACGCCCCGGCGGCGGGCGGCCTCGAGGTCGATGTTGTCGAAGCCCACCGCGCAGTTGCCGACGACCCGAAGACCGCGGCAGGCCCCGAGGACGCGGTCGGTCACCGGATTCGCGAGAAGGGTGAGCACCGCGTCGGCCGATCCGATGAAATCGATGAGCCTGGCCTCATCGGTGATCTGGACCCCGCTGTTGAGCCGGATGAGACACTCCTTTTCGATCCACTCGATGGCTCGTCCCGGCAACTCGGCGGTGATGGCTACTTCCGGCATCTTTGGCCTCTCCAGTTTCTCCGTTGATCGCAACCGTCGACGACCCTGCCGATTGTAGCGCCCGCGTCTCGTGGGCGATGTGACCAACCCGCCACGGCTTACCACCATCGCCGACGGGACGTCGGCGCTACAACATCTCGACCGCGCCTTGTACCGCCCACGTCTCGTGGGCGATGTGACCAACCCGCCACGGCTTACCACCATCGCCGACGGGACGTCGGCGCTACAACATCTCGACCGCGCCTTGTACCGCCCGCGTCTCGTGGGCGATGTGACCAACCCGCGACGGCTCTCCACCATCGCCGACGGGACGTCGGCGCTACAACATCTCGACCGCGCCTTGTACCGCCCGCGTCTCGTGGGCGATGTGACCAACCCGCCACGGCTTACCACCATCGCCGACGGGACGTCGGCGCTACAACATCTCGACCGCGCCTTGTACCGCCCGCGTCTCGTGGGCGATGTGACCAACCCGCCACGGCTTACCACCATCGCCGACGGGACGTCGGCGCTACAACATCTCGACCGCGCCTTGTACCGCCCACGTCTCGTGGGCGATGTGACCAACCCGCGGCGGCTCTCCACCATCGCCGACGGGACGTCGGCGCTACAACATCTCGACCGCGCCTTGTACCGCCCGCGTCTCGTGGGCGATGTGACCAACCCGCCACGGCTTACCACCATCGCCGACGGGACGTCGGCGCTACAACATCTCGACCGCGCCTTGTACCGCCCACGTCTCGTGGGCGATGTGACCAACCCGCCACGGCTTCCACCATCGCCGACGGGACGTCGGCGCTACAACATCTCGACCGCGCCTTGTACCGCCCACGTCTCGTGGGCGATGTGACCAACCCGCCACGGCTTTCCACCATCGCCGACGGGACGTCGGCGCTACAACATCTCGACCGCGCCTTGTACCGCCCGCGTCTCGTGGGCGATGTGACCAACCCGCCACGGCTCTCCACCATCGCCGACGGGACGTCGGCGCTACAACATCTCGACCGCGCCTTGACCGCCCCGTCTCGTGGGCGATGTGACCAACCCGCCGGCTTACCATCGCCGACGGGACGTCGGCGCTACAACATCTCGACCGCGCCTTGTACCGCCCACGTCTCGTGGGCGATGTGACCAACCCGCCACGGCTCTACCACCATCGCCGACGGGACGTCGGCGCTACAACATCTCGACCGCGCCTTGTACCGCCCACGTCTCGTGGGCGATGTGACCAACCCGCGACGGCTTACCACCATCGCCGACGGGACGTCGGCGCTACAAAACCGACCCGGTGGGGTTTTACCAGCCCTCGACGGGGGCGATGAACTCGATCAGGAGCTCCTCGATGGGCTTCTCCGCGGTCTCGACCACCCGGCCGAGCTCGACGCCGGCGTCGTCGAAGACTGCAATCGTCGCCACGAGATCGACGGTTCGCTCGATCCCGGCGAACGACGCCACCTCGGGATCATCGATCCTCCGGGTGCGATCGACGCCGATCATCTCGTGGGAAAAGACCGGCGTCGAGAGCTGGTCCAGGACCTTGACCAGGCGCGGAATCTCGCGTCGGGAATCGTGGCACCACGACCCGAGAACGCTCACGATCCGATAGCTCCCGGTCGCCGAACCGAGCCGCTCGAGCGCCGCCGGATCGGGCTCGCCGGCGTCGTACTCCTCCTGCCAGCCCGAGAGCTGGGCGAGCTCGTCCCAGTCGACGGGGCCGAGGAGAAACGGCTCCGGCAGCGGTGGTTCGTCGCCGCTGAAACCCTCGATCCCACGGATCCGGTCACCGACCCTCAAACGCGGCAAGACCTCGCGCCCGGCGGTCACATCGCCGAGATTGGTGTAGTGGCCGACGAGGTGGTCGGCCGGCATCAGGGTGACGAAGAACTGGCTGCCGCCGGTATTGGGTCCCGACGTCGCGACGCCGACCCGCCACGAGTCAAAGGGACGGAAGGCGGGTTCGTCGGGGACGATGAATCCCGGGCCGCCCCAACCGTCGCCCCGCGGATCGCCGCCTTGAACCACGAAGTTCGGAGCCACCCGGTGGAAGGTCAGACCGTCGTAGAATCCAGCCTCCGCGAGATCGAAGATCTCACGTGCGGTGATCGGCGCGTCCGTGGTCTCGAGACGGATCCGGAAGGTGCCCCGATCGGTGGCGACATCGAGCCAGTGGTCCTCGCGCATCCACTCCACGAGCTCGAGGTACCACGGTTGGTCGTGACGGAGCTCTCGTTCGGCCGACCGGGCGGGCAGCCCGGCGCTCCGCGCCGCGTTGATGACGAGGATCGTCACCGCCGGGTTGCGGTCGTCGACGGCTCGCCGCATCACCAGAATCCGCTCGTCCTCGCTCTCGGCGGCCGCCAGAGCCGCGGTCAGAGCGGCGGCCCGGGCATCGGGCATCTCGTCCGAGACCCATGATCGGGCGAGCTCGAGCAGCGAATCGAAGCTCCCGCCGGCGCCGGCATCGCCGAGATGATTGAGCGCCACCGTTCGCACGATCGGGTCCGGATCGCCGGCGACGAGTCGTCGAAGAACCTCGACTCGCGCGGCGACGGCATCGGGGCCGAGGCTCTCGAGCCAGGCGAGCCGGACGGCGGCCTCGTCAGCCGCGGCAACCCTCTTCTCCCATGCTTCGCCGAGCATCGGCGCCGCCGCCGCCACCGCCCGGCGCCGCCACGGTTCCTCGCTCGAAAACCACTCTTTCGCCACCTCACCGAGACCGTCACCGGCTCTTCGGGCGAGGGCCGAGAAGGCCTCGGCCCGCAACCACGGCTCATCGGATCCGACGATCTCGAGCAGGCCGGCGTCGCTGCCGATCTCCCTGCGCGCCGCCGCGGCCCGGAGCGCCATCGCTGCGAGCTGCGGCTCGGTCGGCGCCCACATCGCTGCAACGGCGGCCGCCGAAGCCTCGGGGAGAGCCGGCTCGGGCTGTTCCGCGAGAACCCAGCAGGCGGCGGTCCGGACCCGCGCGTCGCCGTCGTTGAGGGCGGTCATGACGATCGCGAGGTCGTCCTTCGCAAGGGCCGCGCGACGAAGACCCGCGATGGCGGTGGCCCGGATCACGGGCTCGGCATCGGCGGCGAGGCTTCTGAGAGCCGCGCGCGCTCGCGTGCTTCCACTCCGCGCCAGCGAATACGCCGCCGCCCGGCGAAGCTGGGCATCGCCGCTTCGCGCCGCCGAGGCCGCGTGGGTCTCCCAATCGGCCTCGCCGAACCGCCACAGATTGGCGACGGCGGTGGTTCGAACTCCGAGATCGGGCTCCTGCTCCATGACGGCCATCAGGGGGCCGAGGGCCTCCACCCCGCCGTGGCACGCGGCCCAGGCCGCCGCCTGACGAACCATCGGGACCTCGTCGCGGAGACCGGCCAGCGCGAGCTCCCGCCCGTCGGCGCCCAATCGTCCGGCCGCCACCATGACTTCGTACCGGACTCGGAAATCCCGATCGCGAAAGTACTCCGGCAGCAGCGCGCTCTGACTCGGGTCGCCGCTCGAGGCGACCACTCGGACGGCCAGGATCCGGGTCTCCGAATACGGGTCTTTCAGCATGGAGACCAACATGGGTGTCGGGAGCAGACCGGAGTCCATCCGGCGAAGGAGGTACTCGGCCCGCGCCTCGAAACTCTCCGGGTCCTGGGCCGGCGCCGAATCGGCGATCGCCAGGACCGATACGAACAGCAACACGATCGGGATGATTTTTCGCACCGTCACTCCTATGCCCCGTGGAGAAGTCGATCGCCGAGGACGGGGGGAAGGCCCGCCTGGATGATCCGCCGGCGGGCGGCGGCGCTCGGATAGGGGACTCGGTAGAGATAGACGCGGCGGATGTCCTGGTCGAAGATCGCGTAGGCCGCACGTGGGTCGCGGTCCCTCGGCTGACCCACCGACCCGGGGTTGATGAGATAGCGGGTCCCGGGCTCGAGATCGATGACCGTCCGGCTGCCGCTGAGAAGCCGGGCGCGGAGATTGGTCGTCCCGTGCTCGACCTGGAGGGAAAAGAGGGTCGGGACGTGGGTATGGCCGAAGAAGATGGTCGGATGGGGCAGAGACCTGAACGCCTGCTGGGCATCGTAGACCGAAAAGATGTAGGCGTCCTCGTCAAAACTCGAACCGTGACAGATCGCCATCTCCGGACCGAGCTCGCCGGGGCCCTCGGGGAAGGACCGGAGGAACTCGAGGTTCTTTTCCTCGAGCCGGTCGAGGGTCCACTCCGAGGCCTCTCGCGCATACCGGTTGAAGTACTCGCCGTTGTCGAGGCCCGAACACACGCGGTCGTGGTTTCCCCGAACGATGTGGGCGCTCTCGCCGAGACCGTGGAGCCAGCTCAGGACGGCGTTGGGGGATGCGCCGTAGCCGACCGCATCACCGAGAAAGGCGACGCGATCGTATTTCTTGCGCCGGACGTGGCGCAGGACAGCCTGCAGCGCATCCCAGTTCGAGTGAATATCGGAGAGGATCAGGTAGCGCACTGGATCTCTCGAAGCGCGCTGCACGCGAGATCGGCGACATCGACCGGCGACTCGGTCCCGCTGAGCTCGAGGTGGATCTCGGCGAGCAGGTAATCGGGCCGTCGTTTGACAAAGAGCGCCCGCGCCTTGCGGTCGTCGACCCAGTTGGGCCGCCTCCGGTCCTTCTCGTCGAGACGCGAGCGGATCGCCTCCCACGGTGGATCGAGAAAGATCGAAATCCCCTCGGCATCTCGGATGAGGTCCCGGTTTTCGCGGTTGGAATACGCCCCGCCCCCGGTGGCGACGACGAGATCGGTCCTCAGGAAGGTCGCCTTGAGTTCGGCGGTCTCGGCCGCTCGGAACGCGTCCTCACCTTGGGCTTCGAAGATCTCCCGGATGGACGATTCCAGCCGGGCTTCAACCGCATCATCGAGGTCGACGAACCCCCGGCCCATCCGGCGAGCGACGACCCTGCCGGTCGCGGTTTTCCCGGCGCCCATGAAACCGACGAAATAGACATTGGACACCGATCAATGGTACCACTCGGGGAAATTATGAATTTTGAATTATGAATTTTTAATTGCATCGCATCCGGCCGCCGTCGGCGCCGTCTCACTCGCTGCGATGTCATTCAAATTCAAAATTCAAAACTAAGAATTAAGAATTGAGAATTGAGAATTGAGAATTACTTCGAGACGTACCGCTCCATGAATGCCGTCGAGAAATCGCCGGCCTGGAAGTCCGGATCGTCGAGGATCCGGAGGTGGAGCGGAATCGAGGTCTTGATGCCCTCGATCTGAAACATCTGGAGCGCGCGGCGGCCGCGGATGATGGCCTCTTTCCGGTTCCTGCCGTGCACCAGGAGCTTGGCGATGAGGCTGTCGTAGGTGGGCGGAACCGTGTATCCGGAGTAGATGTGCGTGTCGACCCGGACTCCCGGCCCGCCGGGCAGGGCGAGGTGGGTGATGAGGCCCGGTGACGGTCGCAGAGTGTCCGGATCCTCGGCGTTGATGCGAAACTCGATGGCGTGCCCCTTCGGCTGAATCTGCCGGCGCTTGGGGATCGACATGGGTTTCCCGGCGGCGATCCGCAACTGCTCACACACGAGATCGACGCTGGTGACGAGCTCGGTCACCGGATGCTCCACCTGAATCCTGGTGTTCATCTCCATGAAGGTGAAGGTCCTGTCGGCGGAGAGCAGAAACTCGACGGTCCCGGCGTTGACGTATTTCGCCGCCCGGGCGACCGCCACCGCGGCCCGGCCCATCTCGGCTCGAAGCTCGTCGTCGAGGACCACCGAGGGCGCCTCTTCGAGGATCTTCTGGTGCCGGCGCTGGATCGAGCACTCGCGTTCGCCGAGGTGGACCACCCGGCCCTGTCCATCGGCAAGGATCTGGAACTCGATGTGGCGCGGGTTCTGGACGAACTTCTCGAGATAGAGGGTGGGATCGCCAAAGGCCTTTTCGGCCTCGTTCCAGGCCATCGCGTAGGCGTTTTTCAACTCATTGTCATTCCAGGCGAGCCGCATGCCCCGCCCGCCGCCTCCGGCCGACGCCTTGAGAATCACCGGGTAGCCGATCTCCCCGGCGAGAACGAGAGCCTGTGCGACGCTGGTCAAGGCGCCCTCGGAACCCGGCAGGACGGGGCACCCGGCCTCGGCCGCCGCCTTCCGGGCGGCCGCCTTGTTGCCCATGAGCCGGATCGCCTCGGCCGATGGGCCGATAAAGGTCAGACCGCACTCCTGGGCGATCTCGGCGAACCTCGCGTTCTCGGCGAGGAAGCCGTAGCCGGGGTGGATCGCCTCCGCCCCGGTGATCTCGGCCGCCGAGATGACATTGGTCACGTTGAGATAGGAATCCGTCGATGGCGCGGGGCCGATGCAGACCGACTCGTCCGCGAGCTTGACGTGGAGGCACTCGCGATCGACCTCGGAATGAACCGCGACGGTGGCGATCCCGAGCTCACGACATGCGGCGATGATCCGCACGGCGATCTCGCCGCGGTTGGCAATCAGGATCTTCGAGAACATGATCCGACCGGAGGCCGTTACGACGGCCGGATGGCGAAGAGACGTTCGCCAAACTCCACGGGCTGGGCGTTCTCGGGAAAGACCTTGACGATGGTGCCGGAGAGGTCGCTCTCGATCTCGTTCATGAGCTTCATCGCCTCGATGATGCAGAGCGTCTTGCCGCCGTCGACCGTGTCGCCGACCTTGACGTAGGGATCCGCATCCGGGTTCGGCGCCCGGTAGAACGTCCCGACGATGGGTGAAACGACATAGTGAAGATCGTCCTCGACGACGGGCGCTTCCCCGGTTGCGGACGCCGCGGCCGGCGCTCCGACCGCCGCCGGGGCCGACTCGACGGTCACCGCCGCCGGCGCCTGGGTCAGCGGAGCAACGTGGCTCAGCACCGGCGCCGGCGCCTTGCCGTCGATGCGCAACCGTCCGCCGGCGTGCTCGATCTCGACCATCGCCACGTCGGTCGAGCCGACGAGACGAATCAGTTCACAGAGCTCATCGAACTTGAACATCAATGTGGTACCTCAGACGAATTCAGTGTAGAGCCGCTCGCTGGTCAGGCGGGAGAGGAGCCGGGCTTTGCCGACGAGTCCGTGACGATCCACGATGAGCATCAGGAAGTAACCCGCTGCGATGGAGGTCAGGATCACGACGGTGTTCTCGGCAAAAACCGACAGCTGCTGCAGCTGGCCATGTTGGAACTCGCGTCCGGCCTGTTCGAGCCGCTTGACGATCGCGGCGAACTCGGCGCTCAAACCCTCGAGATTGCCGTCCTTCGGAGACGCGACAACGGGAATTCCGTCGGAGTCGAAAACCGCAGCCCCACCGGCGCCCGGACACCGATCGAGCAGATCCGCCACCACCTCGTCGAAATTCACTGCACCCGCCTCTCCGCGGCCAGTCTAACCGCGTCGAGCCAGCCCTGCAACGCTGCGATCTTGGTCGTCGCCCGCGCGGCCCGCAGCCTTTCGTTGGCGAAGACCTCTTCCCGGGCCCGGAGCTCGTCGAGCATCTGGATGGCCTCGGTGTTGGCCGGGTCGCGTTCGATGAGGCTCTCCAACGTCGCCATGGCGAGCGGTCGGTCGTCCTGCCCGAGGGCCAGCCTGGCGAGGGTCATGGTGGGCAGGGGCACGCCGTGCTCGAGCTCGTGTCGTTTGTCGGTGAGCCCGGGTTCGCCGCCACCGAGGTCGTCTTCGCCGACCCCGGCCGGCGGCGGCAGGCTCTCGAGACTCCTCGGCCGGGGTGTCGCCTCAGCCCAGCCGGAAAAATCGGGAACGGGGATCGGTCGGGTGACCTCGACGGCGCCGACGCCGCGGTCTTCGCCCGGCAGGGCGTCATCGTCGACAGCCTCCTCGGAGGCGCCCGGGGCCTCCTCCGATACGGGTCCTTCGGCGGCTTCGACCGCTTCTTCTGCGACCGCTTCCACCGCTGCGATGGCAGCGCCCGGCTCGGCCCACGCCTCATCGGGCGAAAACCCGCCGTCGGCGACGATCCCGCCCGACGGCTCGGTCCACGCCTCGGCGCCGGAGACGCCGGCGGCGGCCATCGTGGTCGACCACGCTCCGACGGAGCTCTCGTCGACGATCGGGGCGAGATCGACGAAACCCGCGCCCGGGTCGTCGGCGGCTCCGGTCTCGACCCCGGCCGCAACGAACTCGTGCTCGACTTCCTCGACCTCGTCGGGTCGAAAATCGCCGATCTCGCCCGCCGCGGCTTCGGCCTCGACGGCCGCTTCGCCGGCGCCGGCGATGTCATCGACGAGGGCGCCCTCATCGACGGCCGCGTCGTCCGGGATCGCGGCGGCGGCAAAGACGTCGTCGACCTCGGTCCTGACCTCGGCCTCGTCCGCCGAGGCCGAGAAGGGGTCGTCCGCCGAGAGGTTCACGACATCGAGGCAGCGCACCGGAGTTTTGACCGGCCGCGGCCGCCCAACCGGCCGATCGAGCCGGCCGTCGTCATCGAGATGGCTTTCGACCATGGCGATCTCGGCGTCGAGCCCTTCGTCCGCGCCGCTCAGCGCACGCGAGAGCTTGAGGGCCTTGACGGCGCCGAGCCAGTCCTTCTGCTCGATCGCGGTTTCGCCGAGCAGGCGGGCCGCAACCGGGTTCTCACGATCGAGGTCGAGGGCCGTCTGGAAGGACCGCCTGGCGTCCTCGAAAGCTTTCAGATCGCGCTGCGACCGGCCGAGACAGACCCATGCGGAGACATAACGGGGGTGGCGCTCGAGCCCGGCGCGGAGGATCGCAACCGCCTCGGCGGCCTCGCCCTCGCGGCGCAGAAGCTCACCGAGCTGATAAAAGATCCGGGAAGAAGGGTCTTCCCGGAGCAGATAGCGGAGTTGCTCGATGCGATAATCCATCTGAGTATTCAAAAACGGCCGGGCCCGAAGGCCCGGCCGAATCGAGACCTACGGTCAGGGTGCGGTCAGGTCGACGACCTGGGGCGAGCCCTGGGCATCGGGATTGGTCGCAGTCACGGTCACTGTCCCGGTACCGGTCCGCTGCAGCCTGCACGTCACCGTTGCATGGACTCCAGGTGCCACGATGCCCGTTCGACGGAGGTGATCGAGAACCACTGCCCGGCGACGGCAGCGATGAAGGTGAGATCACCGGTGCCGAGGTTGATGACGTCGAACGTCGCTGGTCAGGGTAGCCGCCCCGGGAAGGTCAGCGCGGTGGCGCTGACCGAGAGGATCGGGAATAGCCTCCTGGGCCCAGAGATTCGTTGCGTCGGGCTGCTGGGGTCGTTGCTGATGATCCTCAACTGTCCGGAGTAGGTCCGCCGTCGTCGTCCTCGGGGCAGAAGTAGACGTTGGGTCCGCATGTACCCGGTCGTGAAGGCCGGAACGGTGAATCCCGGCCCGGACTGCGATCGAGCAGCCGCCGTCGAAGTAGAAGTCTCCGCTGAGGAAGATGCCCGGAGACCAGAGGTCTCCGGCCCCCGCGCTGTTGTTGACGAAGACCGTCTGCGGAGCTGACAGGCCCGGGGACTCCGTCGGCGGGAACGTGAGGTCATCGACTGTGATCTGCGGCGCGGCGACGCAGGTCTGGTCTTCCGGAATGTAGACCAGCCCCTGCGCGAGGGTGCTCTCGCAACCCAGAGGCAGGTTGCGCACGGTCACGTTGACCGGGGTCGGCTCGTTCCTGATCCCCGCCAGACCGGTGTCGGTGGTGCAGGATCCGGTGTTGAAGACAGAGCCCGAAATCGTTGGGCGCGGGAATCTGGAGGATGTGGATGTGCTCCGGCGAGATCGACCTCGGTGTCGGCCGGGGCGATGGTGTAGTTGTTGATCCGCACCAGGAGATTGTCGGCGAACCGAACTCCATAGATGTCGATCTCGCCGGGCACCACGCCGTTGCCGAAATCGGTCTCCTCGACAAAGATCGGATCGACGCTGGTCACGGTGGGGTTGGACCCGAGTAGGGTGTAGTTGCCGCCCGAGGCCTCGCGGTTCGACTCGTTGAGCACGACGCGGAAGCCGCCCGAGCGGTCGCCGCAGGTCGGCGCCAGGCTCGTCGGCGAGCGCAGGGTGAGCTCGGTGCCGGTCACGGCGATGACGTCGAACTCGATGTTGCCTGAGAACCAGACCGTGAGCGGATCCTCGAAGCCGGCGCCGAAGAGCGTCAGCAGATCGCCGATCTGTCCCTCGGTGGGGTTGGCCTGGCTGACATAGAGGGTCTCGCCGAAGGTGAAGGTCTGGGCCGAGGTCGTCGTGTTGCCGGTCTGGAGGTTGGTCACCTGGACCGTCACCGCAAACGGCGGGATCTGACCCTGCTGGCTGATGTCCGGGGTGAGGCAGGTGATGATGTCGTTGTCGGCGAGCGACTGGTCGTCGATGACCTGGCAACCGGTCGCCTCCCAGGTGCCGAAGAGGACCTGGATGGGGATCTCGAAGCCGTGGCCGGTGATGGTCACGAGGGTGCCGCCGTCCATGGGGCCGGCGGTCGGCGAAATGCCGGTGATCTCGGGCTCGGCGATGTCGGATTTGACGATGAAGACATCGTTCTTGACGACGTTGTCGTCGCCGACGCGGGTCAGCTTGACGCCGGCATTCTGGTTCGAAGTCAGCGGCAGCAGGCTGAAGCGGGGCGTGACGACCTCGATCTGGTTGGCCGACCAGCGCTCGACCTGGGCGAGGAGGTCCTGGCCGTTGAAGGTGAAGTAGACCTCGTCGAAGTTCTTGACCAGCGCCTTGGCCTCGTCGACGGCGAAGTTGAGACCGAGGATGGTCACGCTCTCGCCGCCCGCCGAACGACCGGAGTAGGGCTCGACGCCGTAGATCACCGGAACACCGACGGTCACGCTGTCGGAGATGAAGGTGAAGACCTGGGGATAGGTCTGACTCTCTTCGTCGGGGGTTCCGACCCTGACGATCACCCTGATGTCGGCCGGCGACGTGATGTTGGTGTTGGCCGCGCTCGGATACGGAGTTCTGATGGTGATGGTCCCCTCGCTGTCGGCGGGAACACTCTGGACCACCGAGTCGACGATGGCCTGGTACTGGGTGCCCTGGACGGTGAAATAGACCTCGACCGGGTTCACGATTCCCTTGCCGGCGAGCACGACCTGCTCGCCGCCGACATAGGATCCTTCGCGCGGGTTGACGCTCCACATCTGGAGCCCACCGGTGTTGTCCGGGTTGCGGTAGGAAACCTGGACCTGCCGGGTGACCGTCCTGACCCGCGCCTGGACGGTATAGACACCGTCATCGGTCGCGCCGAAGATGATGGAAGCTTCGCCGCCCGTGGTCAGAACCGTCGCGAGGGTCTGGCCGTTGGACGTGAACACACCCCCGTTGGCCGAGAACTCGACCTGGGTTCCGTCGGGCGCCGGCGCGCCGTTGAGGGTAACGGCGGCTGTCACCGCGACGACGGTGTTGACGATGGGGTTGCTGTTGCTGGCCTGGAGCGCGGTGATGAGCCAGACATCGCCACCCGGCGGCGGCGTCACCGTCGGCGGCTTCGGGCTGCCGCCCGAACACCCCACCGAGACCACGAGACCAAACAGAATGAGACAATTGAAGAAGCGCTTCATGGCTCCGGACCCCCTACCCGTCACGGGCTACCGCAGAAGAAGTTGTATTGAATCGGAACCGGCACCGAGGCGACGCTCTTGCCGGACATGGTCTCACCGAAGAGCTGCAGCACGAGTCGTTGGCGGATGTTCCGGTTCGCGGTCTCGGGATCGACTCCGCCGTTCTCCGGCAGCAGATACGCGAGCGGGATCTCGTTGAGATACTCGACCGGATAGACCCGCCAGTTTTCAAGATTGGTGGTCCCCCCCGCGGGGACGATGACGCCCTGATCGAAAACCGCCTGGGGCGATGCCGTCGTGCCGCCGTCATTGCGCTCGGGGGTGATGACCCAGCGGAGAATCCGCACGTCCTGCGCGGCGCTCAGGGTCACACCCGGCGCCTTTGGGTTCGACACCACGTTCATTTTTTCGATGTCGATATCCACCCCGAAGGCAATGAAGTTGCAGATATCGATATCGGGGTTGTACTCGTCAATGTCGACGGAAATGAAGACCGCCGCCTCGGTGTCGTCGAGGGTGCTGTTCCCGCCGCAGGAACCCAGCAGCAGCGTTGCCGCGAGAACAACCCCGACACTCGTGATGCGTTTCATCCGACCCTCCCTCAGTACTTGACGATGCGCGGTGTGATGAAGATCAGGAGCTCGTCGTGCCGTTTGAAGGTTCCCTTGTTCTTGAACAGACTTCCGAAGATCGGAATCTTGTACAGACCGGGGATCCTGTTTTCGTTTTCCTGATCGTTGATTTGATAGATGCCGGCAATGACGGTCGTTCCGCCATCCCGCACCAGGAGCTGGGTCTGCGCGTCACGAGTAAAGATCGGGACGTTGTTGCCGCCGACGACGGCGGCGGCGAGGACCGCTTCCTGTTTCTTGATGTCGATCTCGAGGTTGACGGTTCCTTCGGCGGTGATCTGCGGCGTCACCTGGAGCCGCAGGGTGGCGTCGACATACTGCACGGTGACCGTGTTGTTGGCGATGGTCTGGACCGGGATCTGGAGACCCGAACGGATGGAAGCCTGCATGAGGTTCTGGGTCGTCACCCGCGGCGTCGAGACGATCCGCAGGAGACCGTCGGTCTCCGCTGCGGAGAGCAGAAAGTCGAGGTTGAAGGTGTTGAGGATGTCGCCGAAGCTGAAGGCCAGGAATCCCTGGTTGCCGCGCGCGAGCTCGACATCACCGGAGACCTCGACCGAGTTGGGAAAGTCGAGACCGGTGTCGTTGCCGTGCGCCGCGTTCATCACCCCGTCGAATCCCCAGCTCACGCCGAGCTCACGGGAGAAGTCGCGGGTGGTTTCAACGATGCGGCCTTCGATGACCACCTGCGGCGTCGGCTGATCGAGGCTCTCGATGAGCCGCAGGACGCCCTCGACCCGATCCACGACGTCGCGGATGATGAGGGTGTTGGTGCGCTCGTCGGTGGTCACCGTGCCGCGATCGGAGAGCAGATAGCTGTCGTTGGAAAGAAGCCCGGCGACATAGCTCGCCTTGGCGTAGGACAGCGGCTTGAGAACGGTCCGCAGCGGTTTGGCGGCCTCACGCTGTTTGTCGAGGTTCGCCTTGGCCGTCTTCTCGGCGGCGAGCTTCGCATTCGTCGCAACTCTCAGCACGTTGTTTTCGAGGACGTAGTCGAGTCCGTTGATCCGCAGGATGAGATCGAGAGCCTGGTCCCACGGAACATCCCTCAGCTCGACGGTCACCGAGCCGCCGACCCCGGGGTCGACGATGATGTTGAGCTGGGTCAGCGCCGAGAAGGTCTTGAGCACGTCGCGGACATCGGCGTCCTTGAGGCTGAGGCTGATGGGCTCGCCGGTGAACTGCTGCTCTTGCGAGTCCACCTCGGTGGTCTCATAGGTGTCGGCCCTGGTGGTCGGAGCGTCGAGAACCTGCGCGGCCGGCGCGTGCTCGATCATCTGCGACGGGTCGGCCACGAAGGGGCTGCGCTCGGCCACCGGTTCGGTTCTGGCTTCAACCGCGGCCGGCCAGTCGGATTCCACCGGAATCGGCCGGCCCCACTCGTCGGCGGTTTCGCTCTCGGCGGTGTCGGAAGCCTCGAAGCGGGTCGGTGCCACGACCGTCTCTTCCACCATCGGCTCCGGCGCCACCGGCGGTTCGACCTTCGGCTGCGCGACCGGCTCGATGTCGTTTCGGGCAACCACGTACTCGGTCTCGGTGACGATCTCGTTGTCGGCGATCACCACCGGCGCCGGCTCGGGGAAGGAGCCGCCGGGCCCGGTCACGCGGATCACGGCGCCGTTGGGGGTCTCCTCGAAATCATAACGGGCCTCGCCGTCGAGATCGACGACGATTCGGGTCACGGGTTCGGGCACGGTTCGATTCTGCGCCACCCGGACCTGCCGCACCGGGCCGGTTCCGACCGGGTAGATGCTGCGATTGAACCGTTTGATGACGCCTTGAAGATCGATCACGAGGCGATCGGGATCGGGAAGCGTGAAGGCGGTCCCGGAGAGGGCGCCGTCACCCTTGAGCTCGATCACGACTCCCTGACTCGATCCCACCGGAATGACATCGAGGAGGTTCGTCGCCTCGTTCAACGGCGGCGCGGGGGCGACCGGCGCGACGACCGCCACGGTCGGCTCCCGGCTCGGCTCCTGCTTCGTCACCCCACCGGCGCCCGACGAGAAAGAGGCAAAAACCAGGTCCAACCCCCCCGAAGCCGTGTCCAGCCGCAGCTGTGACGGTTCGACGAGCCACACCGTCAGACGGGTGACCCTCTTGCCGAACTCGTCAACCGCGGAGAGCTCGGCTCGCTCGATCCCGAGCGAGGGATCGATGAGAGTCCCGGAGCTCTGCTCCCACTCAGCCTCGGGCATTTCAATCACCCACACGCCCGGCTGGGGAGAATAGTGGACCGTCTCGAGAGCGTCGTCGGTCCGCAGGTGGATCACGGGCCCGGACGACCCTGCTTCCGCCGTCAGCCCGTGGAGCGTCGGCAGGGAAGCTGCCGCGTTGCCGGGACACATCCATCCCAACGACACGCAGATCGCCGCCACTACCAGGACGCGGACGTTGATGTTCATCATGCCATCCCCCAATTCGATATCACTCGAACGGCTAATCCGTGATCTCACGTACGATGTCCTCGTACGGTTTGAGCTGTTTCGGGTCGTTCGACTGCTTTCTGAAGACCACGCGGTCGAACTGGATATCCTTGACCTCTCCGTCCCAGAGCTTGGTGCCCGGCCGGAGAATATACGAAATACTGTCTCGCCCCTGACAGAACGCGAGGATCCCGTTGGGCGTGTCGATGATCCCCGAGAGTCTGATTTCGTCCACGCTCATCCCCGGCAGACCGGGGGGGCGGGGTTCCGACTCGGCGTCCAGGTCCTGCTCGAACCCCGCGTTGAGCGATCGGAAAGGATCACGGCGGCCGGCCGGATCATAGGAGAAGGTGCCACCCTGGAGCATCTCCCTTTCACCGCGCAGAATCTGCTCGATGGCCGACGTGTCGACCTCTTCCTCGCCGAGGCTGTCGGCGGCGACGGCCGGGGTATCAGGCGTGTTCTCCTGCGCCTGGGCCGGCATCGCGACGACGCTCGCGGCCGCAACCGCCACGACGCACATCAAGAGTTTGGTGATCTTCATCTCTCGGCCCCGCTCATTCCTTGTAAATAAAGGTTCGCTGGGTGAAGGTTGCTTGAATCGAATAGCCCTGGGATCCCTGGCCTTTGACCGGTGAAATGACGAGATCATCGACGTTGATGATCCGCGAGAATCCACTCAGACGATCGAAGAACAGGCCGAGCTCGTGGTACGTCCCGTCGAGACCGACCGTGATCGGGATTTCGTGATAGAAACCCCGATCGATTTCCTTGCCCGGCATAAACCGGGTGAGACGGAAACTGCCGCGCTCGGTGAGGTGCTTGAGGCGTTTGATGAGATCATCGGTCTCACGCTTGGTCGGCAGGATGCGGCGAAGACGGTCCAGATCGAGCTCGTAGTTGCGGATGTCCTCTTCGAGGCGGGGCAGATCGGCCTTGGCCGCTCTCCCCTTCTCGATCTCGCGTTCGAGTTCATCGATCTTGACCTGCGTCTTCTGGCATTCCTCTTCGATGGGCTTGAACACATACATCTGGAGCACCACGAAAAGCGCGACGCCGAGCACGAGCCCGACCAGAAGGGCGACCCACCAGGGCTTTTCGTTGAGATCAATAGCCATGGCTCATGACCTCCACATCGTCAGGTTCCATTCGCCGGAGAGCTCGCCTTTTCAATCTCCGGCGGTTCATAGGTGAAGACGGCCGTCAGGGTGAAGATGAAGTCCTCCCCCTTGCGAGCGAGGTTTTTCACGACCGGCTCTTCAAAAAACGGCGATGCATCCAGATTCGAGTAGAAGTTGGCCACCGCGTTCTCGTCCATGGCTTCACCGACGAGCTCGATGGCGTTGCCGGCGAGCCCGAGCTTGGTCAGCCAGACCAGCTCCGGCAGGGCGCGCGACACCTCGTCCATGATGCGAACGGGACCGCGCTGCTTGTTCTTGAGATCGTTGATGACATCGACCTTGGACTTGAGCAGCGCCCGCTTCGCCTCGAGTTCCTCGACCTTTTCGATGAACGGCTTGAGTTCGTTGCGCTCCACCGTCCGCTGGCGTTCGACCGCCTTGAGGTCGGCTCGCTTGGACTTCAACAAAAACCACCATGTCCCCGAAACAGCGACTGCGATGGCGAGGACGGTGACAAGTATGATGTCGCCCTGTTTCGCGCCCAGAGAAAACTCCGGCCGTTTTCGCTTGCTGACCGCTGCTGTCGGCGCCTCCGAAACAAGATTGATTTTGATCATCGGCTCAATCTCCGACGGTCCGTATTGCCAAGCCTACCGCCACAGCCATCGCCGGGGCGTTGCGGTTGATCCAGTCCGGATCGAAATCCGACTCGTTGTAGCGGATGTTTCTGAACGGGTTGAGCAACTCGACGTTGACCTGGAACCGTTCCTGGAGAACCGCCTCGAGGTTCGCCACCAAAGCGCCTCCGCCGGAGAGCATGACCCGGTCGAGCCGGTCCACCGACGAGGTTGCCACGAAGAAGTCGATGGTCTTCTGGAGCTCGGCGGCGAGATCCTCTGACGCCGAACTCAAGACGCTCTCGACCTGGGTTTTCGAAACCTGGCCGACCTCGTGGCCGAGCTTGAGTTTCTCCGCGTCCTCTCGCGGCAGGTTGAACTCGCGCTGGATGGCCTCGGTGTAGAGATTCCCGCCGAAGGCCACATCGCGCCAGAACACCGAATTTCCATCGTGCAGGACATTGATGTTCATCACCGAGGCGCCGACATTCACCAACGCGACGGTCTCGCCGCGCGACGAGTAGTTCGATTCGAAGGCGTTTTGTACTGCGAAAACATCGACGTCGACCAGCACCGGTTCTTTTCCGGCCTGGACGATCACCGAAGTGTAGTCGTTGATCCGATCCCTTTTCACCGCAACCAGCAGGACATCCATCGTGTCCGAGGCGCCGGTTTCCAAAACAACGTAGTCGAGGTTCACATCATTGATATCGAACGGAATGTACTGTTCGGCTTCCCATTGAATCGACTCTGCAAGCTCGGCTTCGGTCATGGACGGAAGTTGGATTTTCTTGATGATCACGGAATGGCCCGACAATGAGCCACCGAATTTCGAATTCTTGATCCCATTCTCGGAGATCAATCTGGTGAGAGCTTCGACCACCAAAGACGAATCCATGATTGCACCATCGACAATTGCCTCAGGTGACAACTCCGCCACAGCGGCATGGACCAGTTGAAATTCGTCGTTTTTGAGTGGCTTCAATTCAACGATCTTAATCGCCGAGGAGCCAACGTCACAGCCGACAACTTGTTTTTTTCGCTTTCCAAACACGTCTCACACCTTATATCTCAGGAGTTCGAACGTTCTTAAACACCACACCTCTATGAGCCAGACTATCAAAAGGCCTATAGAGTGTCAAGAATAAGTGAAACCAAAAAAGTGTTATGGAACGGTTGTCACTTTCTGTTGCGATTTGAACCACGATCTGAGCATTCGTGCGAAGCAGAAAGGCAAATCACTTTCTCCGTTTTCAGTCGAATTCTCGAACAAATTCAGTGTTGTGTACCTCACATTCAGACACGGATTTTTGTACGTAAAGACCAAAAAAGCGGCCATTCGGTAATACGTGACCTTGTCATTTGCCGGTGTTTGTGCTATTAAAAGCGTCCCCTTTCTCTTGGGGACCTCGAGGAGGATCACAGAAATGGCGCAGCGATGTGAAATCTGCGGCAAGGGGCCGATGACCGGGAGCAATATTTCCCACGCACACAACGTCACCAAACGACGCTGGAACCCCAATTTGCAACGAGTCAGGGCCGTCGTCGACGGTCAGCCGAAACAGGTGCGCGCGTGCACTCGTTGTATTCGTTCGGGGAAGGTCACGAAGGCCCCCAGGCTCTAACCACCCCCGCAGACAGAACTCAGAAGGGCGGCTATCGGCCGCCTTTTCGGCGTCGCCTTCGTGGTGGATCAAAGGCCCGTCTCATCGCCTCGGGATCAGGACCGCGTTTTTGCCTGCCCTCGGCGTTCGACGCGACGCATGCCGTTGAGATTCTCGAGATTGCGGAGGATGCGATCGAGCTGAGCCGCATCGCGAACCGCGATGGTCATGGCGCCGAAACCCCGATCGTTGTGCTCGGTCCGGAGCTGGCAGCTCAGGATGTCGCTGCCCTCGGCCGCAATGACCTGGGAGATCGACGCGAGCATTCCCGAGCGGTCATCGAAGACCATGTCGAGCTCGATCTGGTTGGCTGACGCGCCCGATGTGGCTGCGTCGGTCGCCCATCGCACCTCGATCTCGCGCTCCGGGTGGTAGAGGAGGTTCTTGACGTTCGGACACGACCTCGAGTGCACGGCGACACCCTTGCCGCGCGTCACGAAACCGACGATCCGCTCGCCGGGCAGCGGCTTGCAGCACTTGGCGACATAGACGAGAAAATCCGCGTCGCCGGTGACTTCCAGGGCCTGGCCCCCGACGACCGAGACCTCGCGGGTGGTGATGACCGCCGCTTCGTCTCCGGCGCCCTCATCCTGGCCCGGCAGGATCTGCGCGATGATCGCCGAAGCCGCCAGTCGCCCGAAGCCGACCGCGGCGAGCAGGTCCTCTTCCTTGGCAAGACCGTGCGACGAGAGGATGTTCTTGAGCTCTCCGCCACTGCCCAGCTTGCGCCACGAAACGCCGGCCTTTCTCGCCTCGCGCTCGATGAGTTTTCGACCGACCTCGACGGAGCGCGTTTTCTCCTCTCGCTTGAGCCAGCTCCTGATCTTCGAACGGGCCCGGTTGGTGACGACGAGGTTGAGCCAGTCGTGATGCGGCCGCTGCTGCGGCGAGGTCGAAATCTCGACGATGTCGCCATTTTTCAGCTCGGTCCGCAACGGGACCCAACGGCTGTTGATGCTGCCGCCGACACAGGAATGGCCGACCTCGGAGTGGATCCGATAGGCGAAGTCGAGAATTGTCGCGCCGAGGGGAAAGGAGAACACGTCACCGCGTGGGGTGAAACAGTAGACCTCATCGGGGTAGAGATCGACCTTGATGGAATCGAGGAATTCCCGCGGTGAAGCACCCTCGGAGTTGTCGAGCAGTCCGCGCAGCCATGAGATCCGCGAGTCCTCGCTTCCGGCGCCCTTGCCATTTTCCTTGTAGCTCCAATGGGCGGCGATGCCGAACTCGGCGATCCTGTGCATGTCCCTGGTTCGGATCTGGATCTCGAACGGATGTGCCTCGGGACCGAGCACCGTCGTGTGGAGCGACTGGTAAGCGTTGGGTTTCGGGATTGCGATGTGGTCCTTCATCCGGCCCGGAACCGGGGGCCACTGTTGATGGATGAGACCGAGGACCGCATAGCAATCCCCCACCGTCTCGACGATCACCCGAAAAGCGAGGAAATCGAAGACGTTGGCCACGTCGACGTCCTGTCGCCGCAGCTTCAGGTAGACCGAGTACATGTGTTTGACGCGGCCCTGGACCATCCCGCTCAGGCCGTTGGCGAGCAGCAGACCTTCGATGATCCCTCGGATCTCGGCGAACCACCGATCCGCCGCATCGGCACGGTCCCTGATTTCGTGCTCGAGGCGTTCCCACTCCTTCGGGTGGAGATAGCGAAAACAGAGATCCTCCATCTCCATCTTGATGCTTCCGATCCCGAGGCGGTTGGCGATGGGCGCATAGATGTCGAGGGTCTCCTGCGCGATGGCCACCTGCCGTTCAGGGCGGAGAAAGCTCAAGGTCCGCATGTTGTGCAGCCGGTCGGCCAGCTTGACGAGGATGACGCGGACATCGTCCATCGAGGCCAGCAGAAGCCGGCGGAAGTTCTCCGCTTCGGTGGCTTCGCGAGAGGTGAAGGAGCTTTCGAAATCGGAGAGCTTGGTGAGCGCCGCCACCAACCGGGTCACATCGGGGCCGAACTCGAGCTCGAGTTCCGCGGCCGTCGTGTCGGTGTCTTCGAGGATATCGTGGAGGAGCCCGGCGGCGATGGCGACCTCGTCGAGCTCCATCTCGGCCAGCATCCAGGCCACGGTCAGCGGGTGCGTGAAGTAGGCCTCACCGGATCGCCGAACCTGACCCTGGTGCCGATTCGCGGCGAAAACATAGGCGTGGCGAATGAGATCCTCATCAAGGTCTGGCCGGTAGAGCTCAACCCGGTTGAGAATGTCCTCGATACGGATCTTCGCCGAAGAATCCATCCCATCATTGTACGTTTCGGGGTCAAGCCCCTCCTATTTTTTCGGCCCCGCGCGATGCGCGGAGCCGAAAAAATACAAAAAACGAAACTGAAAAACCCCGCGGCAAGCCGCGGGGTTGGATTTCGAACCTATTTTCTGCAGCCCCTGCGATGGGGCTCACACCTTCGTCCCTACCGCCGCCCCTTCTTCCGCTTGTTTTCGCGCCGGGCGGCGACCAGTTTGTGGACCCAGAGCGCCACCGGCGAGGCGACGAAGAGCGACGAGTACGTCCCGACGATGATGCCGACGAGGAGTACAAAGGCGAAGGTATTGATGACGTCCCCACCGAAGAAATAGAGGGACAGCACCACCAACAACGTCGTGCCGGAGGTGATGAAGGTGCGGGAGAGAGTCTGGTTCATCGAGGCGTCCATGAGCACCTCGAGGTCGTCACCCCGATGCAGCTTGAGATTCTCCCTCACCCGATCGAAGACGACCACCGTGTCGTTGACCGAGTACCCGACCAGGGCCAGGATCGCAGCCACCGTCGACAGGTTGATCTCACGCCCGGTGACCGCCAACGCCGTCAGGGTGATCAAGACGTCGTGGAACGTTGCCGCCACGGCACCGATGCCGAACGGCAACTGGAATCGAAGCCAGATGTAGATGAGCATGCCGAGCAGCGAGAAACCGATCGCCGCCCGGGCCTTGTTCTGGAGATCCGCGCCCACCGCCGGGCCGACGCTCTCGGCGCCGAGGAGGGCGAACTCACCGAGCACGGCGCGATCCTTGACCAACGCGCGGGCGTTGTCGGAAAGCTCGTCGATGGTGTCGAGCTCATCCAGGGAAGCGAAGATGCCGTTCTCCTTGCGGAACGAAAGCACCGCTTCGGCCATGGGGCCGTAGTGCTCCTCGCCACCCTCCCGGTCGAGTCCGGTGTTGTCGGGATCCGCGGTGGTCAGGACATCGGTCAGGGCCTGTGCCCCTTTTGTGTTGAGATCAAAGCCGTCGCCGAGACCGCTATTGAGGTCCCGATCGAGCAGCTCGATGATGGGTCCGGTGAAGTCGCCCTCTTCCCCCGCGGGGTTTTCGACCCTGATCAGGATCTCATGCTTCTCGGGTTCATCGAATCGCTGCAGCGCCGGTGTCCCGGCGTTGAGATCCATCATGGTGTCACGGAGCTGGCCGAGATCGGGTTGGCTGCGGAACTTCACCGTGACCTGGGTGCCGCCGACAAAGTCGATCCCGAGGTTGAGGCCGGGTCCGAGAAACTGATAGGCCAAACCGCCGATGATGACGAGCGTGGATAGGCTGAGCGCGATCTTGCGATAGCTCAGAAACGGAATGTTGGTGTCGCCGATGATTCGCATTCGAGAACCTCAGATACTCAGCGTTTGCACCCGGTCGCGGCCGGCGAGCGTGATCATGTAGATGGTTCGAGAAACAAAGACCGCAGTGAAGACGCTCGCGAAAATCCCGATGGAGAGCGTCACCGCGAAGCCCTTGACCGGTCCGGTTCCGAACTGGAAGAGGAAGAGCGCGGCGATGAGCGTCGTCAGATTCGCATCCAAGATCGTGCCGAAGGCCCGGGAGAACCCGGTGTCGATGGCCGATTTCACGGTCTTGCCGACCGCCAGCTCCTCGCGGATTCGCTCGAAGATGAGCACGTTGGCGTCGACCGCCATACCGATGGTGAGAATCACGCCCGCGATTCCGGGCAGGGTGAGGGTGGCGCCGAAGTAGGCCATGGCCCCCATGAGGAGGACGATGTTGATCATGAGAGCAAGATCGGCGTTGAGCCCGGAGAGCTTGTAGTAGATCAACATGAAGAGCATCACCGCGATGAGACCGGCGACGGCCGCTCGGACGCCGCGGACCACCGAGTCGTGACCGAGCGAAGGCCCGACGGTCCGCTCCTCGAGATAGACCATGGTTGCCGGCAGCGCGCCTGCCCTCAGGATCAACGCGAGATCTTCCGCCTCTTCGACCGAGTAGTTGCCCTCGATGACACCCGAGTCGGTGATCTTCGCCCGAATGGTCGGCGCCGACATGACGTTATTGTCGAGAACGATCGCCATCGGGGTGCCGATGTGCGAGCTCGTGTACTCGCCGAACTTCTCGGCCGCCGAGGGAACCAGGTCGAACTGGACGTTGGGCATGCCGTACTCGTCCTGGCTCCGGCGGGCGCTGCGCAGATCCCGGCCGGTGATGATGGAACTCTTCTTGACGAGATAGTAGCTCCGGCCGAGGGCCTCACCCGCAATCCCGGTTCGAGGACCGCTCATCACTTCGCCATCGGCGGGCGGCAGACCGGCAAAACCCGCAAGGAGGCTCGGCCGATCCGGCGCCGGTCCCTGCATCACCTCTTTGAACTCGAGGAAAGCCGTGGATTTGATGATCTTCTTGACCCGCTCGGGGTCATCGACGCCGGGCAGCTGGATGAGAATCCGGTCGCCATCGATGCCCTGCCTCTGGATCACGGGCTCAGCGACACCGAACTGGTCGATGCGGTTGTTGATGGTCTCCAAACCCTTGCGCACCGCCTGATCGCGGATGAAACGCTCGATATTCGGTTTGAAGGCCACGGTCCAACTCGTGCCGCTCCTGGTGACGTCGTAGTCGGGGAAGTTTCTTCCGATCACGTCATCCAGGGCCTCGCGGTCGGTACCCGCGGGAACCTCCACCGAGAAACGGAACTCCTCGGCATCCACCGAGGTGGCGCCGAGGGCCACGCCCTGGTCTCCCGCAAAACTCACCAGTCGCTGAGCAGCGTCATCCAACTCGGCCTTGATGGCGTCGTCGGTCTGGACCTGAAGCACCAGATGAACGCCGCCTTCGAGGTCGAGCCCCCAGCGGATCTTCTCCTCGGGCGGCCAGAGCGACCAAAGGCCAGCCGCTACAACAGCCACGATCACGATGACTCGCCACACTACCTTTTTTTCCACTCTCGCCTCCGCCGGTCAGCTCTCGCTCGCGGTTCCGTCGCTGCCCACGAGGCCGGCCACCGCCGATGTGCTGATTCGAATTTTTGTATTCTCGGCCACTTTGACAAGCAGGGTGTTGTCCTCGACCGTCGCCACGGTCCCGTGGATTCCCCCGTTGGTCACGATCCTGTCGCCCTTCTTGAGTGCCGCGAGCATCGCGTCCTTCTTTTTCTGCTGTTTCTTTGCCGGCATGATCACAATGAAGTAAAACACGGCAAAGATCAACACGAACGGCAACAACATCGACAGGGGATTCCCCCCAGCTGCACCTTCCATCGTATCACCTCGCTGTCGTTACGGACCCCTGGCTCCGGGGCAGTTGATTGCGGATACCGTCGATCCGCTGCCGAAACCGCCCGTAGCGGCCCGCCATGATAGCTTCCCGCGCCCCTCGCATCAAGCCTAGAAAGAAACTGAGGTTGTGAACGGTCAACAAAACGACCGATGTGACCTCTTTTGCGACGTAAAGATGTCGAAGAGCGGCACGTGAGTAGCGCGAACACGTCGGGCAGTCACAGGCGTCGTCCAGCGGCCCGAGATCATCGGCGAAACAGGCGTTCTTGATGTTGATCTCACCCGTCGATGTGAAGACCTTCCCGGTCCGCGCCGAGCGCGTCGGCAGGACACAGTCAAAGAGGTCGACGCCGCAGGCGACGGCATGGACCAGATCCTCCGGGTAACCGACACCCATGAGATAGCGGGGTCTCGATGCGGGCAGCATGGGCGCCGCCATGGCGACGGCCTCGTGGAGCGCGGCCGACGGCTCGCCCACCGCCAACCCGCCGATGGCGAATCCGTCAAAGTCATGGCCGATGAGCTCTTCGGTGCATCTCAGGCGGAGTCCTTCATCGAGGGTGCCCTGTTGGATGGCGAAGAGACCGCCCCGCCAGGCGTCCGACTCCTCCCGCAGGCGAAAGGCGCGCTCGAGTCCACGGCGGGCCCAGTCGACGCTGCGCGCGACCGACTCAGCCGCCGCCCCGAGATCGACCGGATACGGCAGACACTCGTCGAGGACCATGGCGACATCGACGCCGTACCTCGACTGGGTCTCGACGACGTTTTCCGGGGTCAGCCGGTGGGCCGAGCCGTCGAGGTGCGAGTGGAAGGTCACCCCGTCGTCGTCCAATCGGCGGCGGGCCGTGAGCGAGAAGACCTGGTAACCGCCGGAGTCGGTGAGAATCGGACCGGGCCACGCCATCAAGCGGTGGATCCCACCCATCTGTTCGATCCGTTCGACCCCGGGCCGGAGGAGGAGGTGGTAGGTGTTGGCCAGCACCATCTCGGGTGCGAGTCGCTCGAGCTCCCATCCCGCCATCCCCTTGACCGTCCCCGCGGTGCCGACGGGCATGAACGCCGGAGTGTGCACGGTGCCGTGCGGCGTCACCAACTCGGCGGCGCGGGCCGCTGATTCGCCATCGTTGTGGGTGACGGTGAAAGGGAGCATGGCCGATTCTACTCACGAATCCTGGTCGTGACGAGATCGAGGGGCGCCGACTCGAAGATCGGCCGCCGGCGCCACGTGCCCTCTTCGATCATCTCGGGGCTCGCGGCGAGCACTTCGTCGATCTCGTCATCCGGGAGATCCTTCCCCGAATCGGCGACGACGATGACCGGAATCGCCCGAACCGCCGCGAGCTCGAGGAGATTCAGGGTTCCGCCGACATTGACGAGCCTCTCGGAGCTGACGGCGTCCGCACCAATCAGCACCAGGGAGGGAGGACCGGTCAACCACCCCGCGATGGCCGAATCGGGCTGCGAGCGGACACGGTCCATTCTTTCGGCGAGCGCGGCCGCCTGAGAGGCCCCGCCACCCGCGGCGCGGCCGTCGAAGACCACCGTCTCGCCTCGCCAGCCCCGGCGCCAGGCCCCATCGAGGACCGATGCCACCGCCGATGAGCGCGAAATGGTGAGCACCCGCCCGGCCCCCTCGACGACGGGCCAGGCCGCGGCTGCGAAACGCTCGTCGAGCTCCGAGAGCAGAAGCCAACGCCGCTGCAGCCAAGCGGTGGCGCTCGCGACATCGCCCCGAACGAGCTCACGGGCAAGATTCCGGAGGTTGGCCATGGTGGGCTGACCGTTGAGCAGCTTCTGAGCTCCGGAAACAAGATCGGCTGCCGTGAAATCGCGTGGCGGTTCGAGCAGACCGGCGATGAGCCTGCTCTCGATCTCGCCGGCGCCATGGCGGCGATCGTCGGCGGCACGATCGAAGGGGGTGTCCGAGGAGCCCATCTCACTGAAGGGTACAATGGCGGCCTGAGGAGGCCTCATGAGCGACAACCCCAAAACTCCGGCCAATGCGCCCCGCCTCACCGTCGACAAGGAACTCGCCCTCGGTGAATATGCCAACTTCGTCAGCATCGCCCACAACTTCTCCGAGGTTCTGCTCGACTTCGGCCGAACCATGCCGGGGCGCCAGGACATTCCGGTGGTCGCTCGAATCATCATGAATCCGTTCCACGCCAAACAGCTCATGCGCGCCCTCAACCACAATCTCACGCTCTACGAACAGAACTTCGGCCCCATCAACGAGCCGCCGGTCACCGCGCAGGAACCGCCTGGGAGCGGGGCGAACTGAAGGGGCGCACCGGATGGTGCGCCCCCATGGTTTCGTGGCCCGATGACCGTCAGTCGTTGAGCTTGAGAATGGCGAAGAAGGACCTTCCCTGGGCCTGGGGCCGCTGGACATAAAGCCGCAAATATCCGCCGCTGGGCACTTCGGCGACGATCTCCCGCAGTCGGTCGACGGTCTCGATGGCCACTCCGTTGGCTTCGAGGATGAGATCGCCGCGAATGAGACCCTCATCGGCGGCCGGCGAAACCGGCATCACCCGGGTGATCACAACCCCCACAGCCTCGTCCTCGAGACCGTAGATCCGACGGATCTGCGAGCTCAGTTCGCTGACACTGATCCCGAGGCGTTCGGCGGTGTCGTCCTCCCGGGTCGGTTCGACATCGGGGGAACCGTCGTCGTCGACGGCGTCACGGGCCTCGAGCGTGACGTCGAGCTTGCTCTGTTTGCCGTCGCGGATGACGGTGAGCTCGACCTCGGTCCCCGGCGGCATGGCGGAAATCGTGTCGATGAGCTCTCTCGTGTCCACGATGGGCTTGCCGTCGATGGCGATCACGATATCGCCGTGGCGAACCCCACCCTTGTCGGCCGCACGGTCGGGTGCGACCTCCACAACCAGCGCGCCGTTGCGACTGCCGAGTCCGAATGCCTCGGCGCTGTCCTGATCGAGATTGTTGATGGTGATCCCGAGGAAACCTCGGACGACCATGCCGTTCTCACGCAGCTGCGGCAGAATCTGGCGCAGGGTGTCGACCGGGACCGCGAAACCGAGGTTCTGGCCACGCGCGTTGATGGCGGTGTTGATCGCCACCACCTCCGAGCGGAGGTTGACCAGCGGACCGCCCGAGTTGCCGAGGTTGATCGCGGCATCGGTCTGGATGTAGTTCTCGAAGGACGTCCCTTCCCGGGAAAGCCCGAGAACACGACCCTTGGCCGAGACCACCCCAACGGTCACCGTATGATCCATATCCAGCGGGTTGCCCACCGCCATGACCCACTCGCCGACCCGCACCGCCTCGGAGTCACCGAGGGCGAGATAGGCGAAATCCCGATCGGGCTTCTGGACGCGAATGAGGGCCAGATCGGTCGCCTCATCGCGACCGACGACCTCGCACTCGAACTGAGTGCCATCGACAAGCTCGATGAGAATGGCGTCGGCGTCCTCGATCACGTGGTAGTTGGTAACGATCTCGCCATCGGCCGAGATAAAGAACCCCGAACCCGCGGAACGCCGCACCGATGGTTCATCCGAAGGAGCCTGGGGTCCGCGGAAGAACTCGTGAAACGGGTCTCTCGGCATCCGTCTGCCGCTTTCCGATGGGTCCTGCACATCCTTGATGGTCACTGAAACCACCGACGGAACGACGCGATCGGCGAGGGTGGCGAAGTCGGGTGCAGCGGTGGATTGGGTCACCGGCTGAACCTGGGTGTGACGATCGGCGACGGCCGGTGGGGTCAGATCGAGACCGCCGGCGATGACCATTCCAAAGAGCACCGCCGCGACCACGATGGCCGCCAGCGAGTAGTATTTCTGTTTTTCGCGTTCCATAGTTCCTCCCGGAATTTTCGGACCGCCGTCGAAGGCGAGGCGGTCTTGTCCCTGGTAACAGCAATCACCGTGCCAAAGTTCCCGTTTGTACCCGGGGCGCGATCTGCCAAATCGGCACGAACGACTATTCGGCGATGTGGATCTGGTCCTTGCCGGCCGCCTTGGCGTCGTACATGGCAAGATCGGCGGCCCGCAGCAGGAGGTTCTTTTTCATGTCCGTGGTTCCCTGGCGGGGCAGGTGGACGGGATAGACCGCAACCCCGATGGAACAGGTCAAAGGCTCCCGCCAGTACACCGGGCCGTCGGACCACGAGAAGCTCCCCTGAAGGAACTGGGTCGTCACCAACGCGGTCTGGACATCGGCGGCGACCGCCTTTGCCTGCTCGAGATCGAGCTCGGGCAGAATCACGACGAACTCGTCTCCGCCATACCGGGCGAGGGTCGCGCGCTCGGCGTCGATCGTCTGTTTGAGGAGATAGCCGAACTCCTTGAGCACCTGCGATCCCGCGAGATGGCCGTGATTGTCGTTGACCGCCTTGAAGTTGTCGAGATCGAGAAAAAGCAGGGCGACCGTTTTACCGGTGACATCCGAGCGGACGAGCTCTTCGGTCAAGCGGTGGTGGAAGAACCGGTCGTTGTACAGACCCGTCAGATCGTCGCGGCGCGCCATCTCGTTGGCCCGCTGCGCGTCGAGCAGGTTTTCGATGGACACCGAGGTGTAACGAGCGAAGATCTCGAGCATCTGCAGATCGCGCTCGGAGTAGCCCCCCTCGCCGACCCGGTTGACCAGCTCGAGCACACCGCACACCGTTCGCTCGATTCTCACCGGAACAGCGATCGCGCACGACGTCGTGAAATCGGTGCCTTCGTCGAACTTGGAGTAGAAGGTGGGGTCGTTCTTCGGATCGTTCATGACATAGGGTTCGCCGGTGCGATAGACATAACCCGCGACACCCCGGTCGGCCCTGAGGTTCCGGCCGAGGATGGCCTGCGCCGAAGAACCGAAGGTTGCGACGAAGTAAAGCGAGGTATCCGCCGGGGTCGAGCCCCGCTCGAACGGCCGGTCCATGAGGATCGATCCCGAACTCGACGGCACGAAATCGTTGGCCTTGGAGAGGATCTCGCCGAGAAATGACGTCACGGCCAACTGCGACACCGCGAAGGCCGAGTACCTGCGGCGATCGAGAAACGGCTCAAGATCTTCTATTGGAAGACTATAGACCCGCGGAGACTGCATCCTCCAAGTGTATCACCAGAACCGACATATTCTCACCGTTGACCCGACTCGGCGTCAGGCCTTTCGCATGAGGCGCTTGAGTCGCGACTCGAGATCCTCGACGGTGTGCGAATGGTCCGCTCGGCCCGGAGCAAAACGAACGGTTTCGAGGTCGCGGCGAAGCTCCTGCATCTCATCGACCATCGCCTCGCCGCCGCTGGTCGATCTGACATCGAGCCACCAGCGTTCGAGGGCGATCTGGAGTTCGCGCGCCCGGTCGGCCGGGGTCTGGTCCGACCGCCGCGGGGGCAGCGCGATCCGCGCCCGTCGAGTCATCGCCCAGGTCGCCAACGCCCCCGCCCCGACACCGAGAACGAGCGCACCGACGATCCACAACCACGATGGCCATCCCGCAACCGCATCCGGTCCTTCAGGCACGCCGGATCCGTCCCTGCGGTCGTCCACCGGAACCGGAGTGACGACGGGGGTCGGCGTCGGCGGCGGCGCTCCGACCGTGAGGGTCAAGGGGCCGATGGTCTGGGTGGCGTAGCGGCTCGTCGCGGGGTCGAAGACCGACAGATCGACACCTGCAAGTTCGATGGTACCGAAACCCCGCGGCACCACCGTCATCTGCCAGGTTCTCGAGCCGTGGATGCCGCTGCCGTCGACCTTGAATCGAGAACCCTCTTCCGGCGGATAGATCTCGCAATCGCTGTTGCTGGGGAATCGGGCCGGCGCTTCCACGAGCGGGAGATTGCCGCGACCCTCGAGTCTGACGGTCATGACGGCCGACTGGCCGTACTCGATCTCGGCCGGCTCGAGGCTCGCGCTGTAGCGAAGATCACCGACCGCGCCGGAGTATCCATCCGGCGCCGGCGGTCGCGCCGCCACCTCGATGGTGCGTACCGGCGTCGAGCGTTCGATGATCTGGCCGGAATCAAAGAACCCCGATGACCGCACCCCGATCGCCGCCTCCACCGCCGGGATCTCGGCCGACCCGCTCTTGAGGGGGACCAGCACCGACTGCAGCACCCGGTAGCGATAGAACCTCGTCCCGTCGATCTCGACGACCTCGGGGGTGACCTGTTCGGGGTTGTCGAGACGCTGGGCCCAGAAGCCCGGGTAGGACGGCGCCGTTCGCCAGTTGAAGTCATAGACCGAACTCACCGTCGAGTCGAGAAAGACCGTGGCGACGAGCGGTTGACCGACGGCCACGTTCAGCGCACTGAGGTCGTGGCGGAGCGCGACTTCGATCCGCGGCGGCGCCCGACGCGGGATGAGGTCGGCAAAAGGATCATTCGTGAAGGGTGATCTCCTGCCGCGGCTCGGAGCCGGGGCGACGCTTCCCTCGACGACCTCGGCGGTGACCGGATTCGCCCGCAACTCCTTGTTTCCGGCACGCACGGTCACGGGTCCCACCGAGGCCCGCCCCGGCTGGCGGGCGCGCAGGACGAAGGTGAAGGTCTGGGAACGCGACGCCACGCCGTTGACGAAACTGAACTCGGATCCGGTGGATGGGCCGCCGACGACCTCGAGATTGTCGAGCTCGCCGAGCTGTGGGACCTGGAGGTCCTGCGGCGGCTCGGTGACTCGAATCGTCAGCTGCGCGAGATCATCGACGCCGAACCTCGTGGGTTGGAGATGGACCTCGAGTCCGGGTTCGGAGGCAGCCGCGGGCGCCGCCGCGATCGCCAGAACCCCCGCCGCCACGAGGCCGAGGACCAACCGAAAGCGACTCGTCACCAGTCCTTCTCCACGGTCGTCGCCTGCGGAGTCGGAGATTGCATGGCCTCGCGGGCCTCGGCTTCGGCACGCTCGAGGGCCTGGAAGAGGGCCTCACTGTCGGAGGGAGTCGGTGTCGGGGCCGGCTGCTCCTGGTTCTGCTGCTCCTGCTCTGGCTCCTGCTCTTGCTCCTGCTCCTGCTCCTTTTCTTCTTCCTCGTCCTCGTTCTCCTGCTCCTGGTTCTGGTCTTCCTGCTCCTGCTGTTGCTGCTCTTCGAGCATGGCGAGGGCGAGCTCGTAGTTGCGCTTGGCCTCGAGATCGTCGGGATCGAGAAGCACCGCCTCCCGCAGCCACTTCACCGCGGCCTCGGCCTGCTGGTACTGCAACGACGACGTGCCCGAGTTGTAGGCGGCGTTCGGAACCCCGCCGGCGTGAGCCTGCTCGAGGATCGGAATCGCCGCTTCGAGCTGGCCGCCGGCGCCGAGCGCGGTGCCCAGGTCATAGAGCCTCTCGGGATTCTCGGGATCGAGGATCGCCGCACCGGCGAAGGACACGGCTGCGTCTTCGACCTCCCCATCGAGCCAGCGCGCGACCCCTTGGCGAGCCATTCGCCGAGAGCCGCCGGGGACGACCCTCTGCCAGGACGGCGGTTCGACGACCGGCGCGGGCTCGTCCGCCGCGGTCGCGGGCGGAGCAGTCACGGGGGGCGCCTGGGGCTGCGGAACCGAAGCGGTCTGGGGACCCTGCTGCGCCCCGGCGGGAGCGGCGAACAGCAGACCGATCATGGCCGTCGGAGCCGCGAGCCGCCGCCACGGCGAGAGCAGGAAGCCGCCCACCAGGAACCCGGCAGAGAGCATGAGAAAGAGCGGGAACTGCTCGACCCTCTGCACGGTTCGGTTGGCCTCCGCCTCCCGGGTGCGGAGCGTGTCGACGATCCGGGCCAATTGACCGACGACATCGCGATCGGCGAGCTCGACGGAAGCGCCGTCGACCGCGCCGGCGATGGCGGCGAGCACCTCAGGGTGGGCGCGGGTGATCACCGGTTGACCGTTCTGGTCGCGTTTGTGGTGGATGGCGCCGTCGGGACCCTCGACCGGGATCGGGCCGCCCCGCTCGGTGCCGGCCACCACGGTGAGAGCGCCGACCCCCGACTGCTTGATCGCCGTCACGGCGGCGTCGACATTGCCCTGCAGGTTTTCGCCATCGGTCACCAGGACCACCACCCTGCCCTCCCCTTCGGGAGGCAGCAGCTCGAGCGCGGCCGCCACCGCCCGCTCGATGTCGGAACCCGGTCTCGACACCATGCCGGGATAGATGCCCGAGAGGAATACCGCGACCGCGTCGAGATCGGTGGTCAGGGGGACGAGCGGATACGCCTCGCCGGAGAAAACCACGACCCCGACTCTGTTGCCCTCGAGCAGCGGCAGCAGTCTCTGCGCGGCTTCGATGCTCCGCGCCATCCGCGACGGCGGCACATCGGTCGCCAGCATCGAGGCCGACACATCGAGGGCGAGGACGAGATCACGGGTGCGGACGCTCTCGTCCGCCGGAAGCTCGCCCCACTGGGGCCGCGCCAGGGCGATGACGATCATGGCTGCGGCGCCGCACCACAGCAGCATCCGCAGCAAGCCGGTGGCCGGCAATCCGCCCATGACCCGGTCCCACACCGCCGGCGAGGCGAGACCGCGTTGCAGCCGCACCCGGGTCAGGTGGCGGCCGATGACCGCCGCGCCGACCACCGCCGGCAGCACCAGCAGCCCGAGCATCCGGAACTCGCCAAAGCTCACCATGGGGTCTTCCCGGTCAGGGCCTCGAGGGAGGTCCCGAGGAGGAGCATCACCAGGGCGGCCATCGCCCACGGTTCGAAGCGCTCGCGATACCGCACCAGTTTGGTCGAGGTGAACTCGGTCTTCTCGAGCCCGTCGATGGCCTCGAAAACCTCTTCGAGGGCCTTTGAATCACGAGCTCGGAAGGAGCTTCCACCGGTGATCCGGGCGAGCTCGGCCAGGAGCTCCGGGTTGATCTCCATCTCCATCTGCCGCACCTGTTGGCTCACCCTGCCGGTTCGCGGATCGCGAACCGGAACCGGAACCGGGACCATCCCGTTGCGACCGACCAGCACGGTGTGGACCGTGATGCCGAGCTCCGCAGCCATCTCCGCGGCGTTGACGGGATCGAGCTGGCCGGTGTTGTTGGACCCGTCGGTGACGAGGATCACCACCTTGGAATCGGCCTCCGAGTGCCTGAGACGCGCCACCGCCGTCCCGAGCCCGAGCCCGATGGCGGTTCCATCGGGCAGGCTTCCCATCCGCACTTCGTCGAGCAGGTGCCGGGCGACCTCGTGATCGAGGGTCAGGGGAACCAGGGTCACTGCGGCGCCGGCAAAGACGACGAGGGCGAATCGGTCGTTGGCCCTGCCGTCGAGAAACTGTCCGATGACCTCCTTGGCGACCCCGAGGCGATCGGTGGGTTCGAAATCGAGGGCGGACATGGATCCGGAGACATCCAGTGCGACCACGAGATCCACGCCCTCGGCGCGCTCGAGCCGCCGCGACAGCACCTCCTGGGGCCGCGCGAGGGCCACCGCAAGCGGCGCCAACGCGAGCGCCGCGAGCACTCCGGCCATCACGGTCCGCTCCGGAATCCGACCGCTGCGTCCGAGGGCGACGGCGACATCGGGGAACGGAAACCGCTGCCAGCGCCGGCGCAGCAGCCACAGCGCCACGAGCACGACCGCGACGGCGATGAGTCCGAGCCACCAGGGCGAAGCAATCCGCATCATGAGCCGGCCTCCGCAGCGGCCGGCGCCCGGTTCGCCTCATCGAGGTGCGCCTCGATCGACCCGGCGGCTTCGAGGGCATGGGCGATCGCACCGTGAAGCTCCTCGTCGGTGGACGGGCGCCGGCCGAATCGGATGGCGTCCGCCACCCCCATCACCCTCTGGACGAGACGACGGGAATTCTCCGGCCATCCCCGATCGCGGGCGAGCAACCGCAGCTCGAACGAGGTCATCTCGCCGGCGGGCTCGCCGGTACGTCGTTCGAGATAGTGCCGAAGACCGCTGGCGAGTCGGTCACAGATGCCATCCGCCGGCTCCCGCCCGACCCGGGTTTCGAGCTCGTGGGCCAGGGTCTCGAGCTCGGCCAGGGGTGGGAGCAGCGGTCGCCCGGCCGGCGCAGAACGCCCGCGCCGCCGCACCAACCAGGCGGCGCCGGCAACCAGCGGCAGCAATCCGCCCACGATGGGCAGCACCCACTCCCAGGGGAAGCCGCGCACCCCGATGGGGTCGCGCAGCGGCGCCGGCGCAGGTTCCTCCTCCTCGGCGCCGAGTACCGAGACCACCGAGACCGCCGGCGGATCGCCGCACTCGACCTCGACGGTGTCGTCATCGGCCGACCGCACCGACACCGTGATGGACGGCAGGGTCTGCTCGCCGAGGGCGAGGGGCGCCAGGATGAGCCGCCACGCCGGAGGCCGGGCGCCGGCGACGGGGGTCGGTCCGTCGATGAGGGCCCAGTCGCCCTCCGGAACCAGGGCCACGGTCAACTCGCCCCACAGCCAACCGTCGCCGCCGCGGGCGGAGGCGAGAACCTCGACCCGGTCGCCCACCCGAACCGACGGCTGCGAGACCTCGAGCTCCAGGGACGGGTCCTCGGCCGCCGCAGCCAGGGCCGAGAAGGCGACCAGCCCGACGAGCAGGAAACGGAAAATGCGATCAGTGGACACGCTTTTCTCGCTTTTCGAGCATCGACCGAACCACCGGCAGGTAGTCCGTGTCGGTCACGAGATCGACGCAGTCGATGCCCGGCGGGACCCGGTCCGAGACCTCCTTCGGTCGACCGCGGACCACTCCCGGACGACCCGACTCGGCGTCGATCACCGGCAGCCGCGCGCCTAAAAGACCGGTCCGCGACAGCTCGTCCGCGGCGCGGACGACCACGACCTCGTGGCGTGCGGCGAGGGCCAAGAGCTCCCGCCGGGGGAGCGGGCAGCTCCGGTCCACCACCGCGATCACGACCCCACGCCGGTGGAGCAGACGGCCGGCGCCCCGGAGGGCGGCGGCAAAGGCGGTTCCCGTGCCGGAGGGCATCGCACCGAGCACTTCGCGCACCACCCGCAGGCCGTGCCGCCATCCCAGGCGCGGCGGAATCACCGCGCGCAGGGCGTCGTCAAAGAGGATGGCGCCGACGCGATCGCGGCGCGCCGCGGCGAGGGCGAAGAGACTCGAGACCTCGGCGATGAGATCGTGAACCGTCATGACCCCTGAACCGAAACGGGTGGAGGCCGAAAGATCCACGAGCAGCAGCATGGTGAGATCGCGCTCTTCCCGGTAGCGCTTGACGTGGAGATCGCCGGTGCGGGCGGTGACGTTCCAGTCGATGGTGCGGACGTCGTCGCCAAAACGATACTCGCGGACCTCTTCGAACTCGAGACCGAGACCCCTGAAGGCACTCTGGTACTGGCCCGCGAGACCGGCCTGCATGGACTGCCGGGCGCGGATCTCCAACCGGCGCACCTGAGCCCGCAGCTCGCTGCCGACCTCGTGCACCGGGTCGACCGGCTTCGGACGTCCGAAATAGGCGGCGAGGCGTCGTTTCAAGGGACCTCCACCGCCAGCAGCATCCGGTCCACCACCTCTTCCACCGTCACCCCCTCGGCCTCGGCCTCGTAGGTGAGGACGATGCGGTGACGAAGCACCATGGGGGCGAGCTCCTTGACGTCTTCCGGGGTCACGTAGGAGCGGCCGCGCACCAGGGCGAAGGCACGCGTGCCGAGGGCGAGGGCGATGGAGGCGCGGGGCGAGGCGCCGAAACCGATGAGGGGCACGAGGTCGCCGAGACCGACCTCGGCAGGTTTGCGGGTGGCGGCGACGAGATTGACGATATAGCTGCGAATCCGTTCGTCGAGATAGACCTGACGGACGATCGCCTCGAGCTCCATCAAGGTGTCGAGATCGGTCACCCGCCTGGGTTTCGGAAAAGACTCGGCGAGGTGGTACTCGAGAACCCGACGCTCCTCCTCGGCCGATGGGTAGTCGACCACCACCTTGAAGAGAAAGCGATCGAGCTGGGCCTCGGGCAGGGGATAGGTCCCTTCCTGCTCGATGGGGTTCTGCGTCGCCAGGACCACAAAGGGCTCGGGCAGCGGATCGGTGGTTTCGCCGATGGTGACCTGCCGCTCCTCCATGGCCTCGAGGAGGGCGGACTGGACCTTGGCGGGCGCCCGGTTGATCTCGTCGGCGAGGACCAGATTGGCGAAGATCGGACCCCTGTGGGGCACGAACTCCGAGGTCCGCGGATCGAAGACCTGGGTCCCGGTGACATCGGCGGGCAGGAGATCCGGGGTGAACTGGAGCCGCTGGAAGCTCCCTCCGACCACCGTCGCCAAGGTCCGCACCGTCAGGGTCTTGGCCAGACCCGGCACGCCTTCGAGAAGCACGTGTCCCCGGCACATCAGCGCCGCGAGCAGCGACTCCACCAAACGGTCCTGGCCGACGATCACTTCCGAGACGGCGCGTTGCACCTCGCCGAGGCGCGCGGCCGCACGATCCACCTGGTTGACGAGCTCTTGATTTTCCATGTTCCCCCCGCAGGCCAGCAGGCCTCGAGGAGCAATAGGCAAGGACCATGCCACTCGGCGGCCTTGTTTTCATCCGCCGCCGGGCGTCGTTTCGGCCGATGGAGCGCCAGATCGGCATGTCACCGAGAGGAAAAACAATAATAGAATTGAATCGATGCCCGTCACCCACGTCGGCCGCTACGAGGTTGAGAGGACGCTCGGCCGGGGCGCCATGGGGATCGTCTACCTCGCCCGCGATCCCCTCATCAACCGCAAGGTGGCCCTCAAGACCCTTCGGCTCGATGTCGATGTCGATGTCGCGGACGAGTTCCGCGAACGGTTTCTCCGCGAGGCGCAGGCCGCCGGTCGCCTCAACCACCCCGGCATCGTCACCATTCACGATGTCGGAGAGGACCGCTCGACCGGCGTTCTCTATATCGCCATGGAGTACATCGAAGGCCGGGATCTCAAACAGATCATGGCATCCGGCCACCGTTTCCGCCCATCGGAAGCCGCCCGCATCGTCGCTGACGTCGCCCTTGCCCTCGACTATGCCCACCGGATGGGAGTGATCCACCGCGACGTCAAACCGGGGAATCTGATCCTCACCCGCAACGGCAGCGCGCGGATCGCCGATTTCGGGATCGCACGGATGGAGTCGTCGAACCTGACCACGGATGGTCAGTTCATCGGCACCCCGAGCTTCATGTCGCCGGAACAGATCACCGCCCAGCCCATCGACGGAAGGTCGGATCTCTTTTCTCTCGGCGTCGTGCTCTACACCCTGCTGACCGGCCAACGACCGTTTTCGGGTGAGACCATGCACCACGTCACCCGCAAGATCGTCGAGGCGCCGGCGCCGATCCCCTCCCTCGTCGACGACAGCGTTCCCGCGGCCTTCAACCCCATCGTCGTCAAGTGTCTCGACAAAGACCCCGACCGACGCTTCCAGACCGGGGCCGAGCTGGCCGCGGTCCTCGCCGCCCTTGCCCGCTCCCTCGTCCGCCGAGAACCCGGGGACGATCTCGGCACCGCGGTTCACTCACCGGATCTCGACACCCGGTCGGGCGACGGGCTCCCGCGAGTGCGGATGCCGGAGGCTCGGCCGGGAGGGTGGCGATCGCTGCTTGATGCCTGGTCCCGTCTTGGCGAGAGGTTCGAGCTGCCGGAGCCGTTGACCTGGGAGGTCACGCGGACCTGGACCTGGACGATCATCGCGGCGTGGTCCCTGATCTGGATCGCGGCCATCGGCGTGCTGACGACGCTGAAACCGGAAGGGCCATTTGCCGCGCCGTCGGCCGGCGCGACCCGCAATCTCAACCGCACCGCGCACCTGCTGTGGTCCGCCGCCGACGCCAAAAAGGCCGGCGATCTCGAAGGCGCCCGCAGGGCGGTTCATTCGGCCCTGGACCAGGCTCCGGCCTCACCCGCCGCGCGGGCCCTCGTTCGGGAGATCGACTCGGCAATCGAGCTTCAAAGAACGAGCTCGAACACCCAGGCGCGGGTGGCGGAACTGGTGGCGGAGGGACGGCAGGCCTACCGCGCCGGCAACTACGCCACCGCCGTGGGTCGCTTCAAGGAGGCCCTCGAGCTCGACCCGCTCAGCGAGCTCGCCGCAGACTATCTCGGGCTCGCCGAGGATCGGGCGGGGCAGACTCGCCGACAGCGTTCCACCTCCGCTCCCGCTCGTTCCTCGTCACCGGATTTGATTCTCTCCCCGGCCGCCCCCCCGGTCGCGAGCCAGGCACCCGGCAACGCGAGAATCACGGTCTACTTCAACTGCCCCATCAACGCCGGATCGGTGACCGTCGCGGTCGATGGCGAGACCCTCTCCGACATCCCCTTCGACCACACGAAAAAGGGCTTTCTCGGCCTCAAGACCGAGGGCAGCGGAATCGTCAAGAGGGTGCTGCTCGCGCCGTCGGGAGCGCGAACGCTCGGGGTGACCGTCACCGACCAGAAACGGGGAGTGATCGCAACGAAGACCTTCAGCGAGACCCTGCCGAAAGACTCGGAGTGGACGCTCAAGATCGAGCAGCCGAAGAGCACCGGCGAAGCGTCGTTCTCCCTCATTCGAACCAGCCGGTGATCCTTGGCGATGAAGCAGCTCCAGCTCGCGACCTCGTGGGGTGATCTGCGTCTGGTCGGTGGATCCCGCGCCGGCGAAAGCACCCTCGTTGTCCTGCCGCAACTCCACCTCGCACTCGATCCGGGAAGGGCCCACCGCGCCCTGCCCCCGATGCGAACCATCGTCGTCAGTCACGGTCATCTCGATCATCTCGGAGGGCTCGGATACTGGGCCTCTCAGCGCTATCTCAGCTCCATGCCGCCGGCGGTGGTGATCGCTCCCGAAGCCATCGCGGAGGAGATCCGCTCGCTCCTCGCCAACTTCGCCCGCCTCGAGGGCGGTGAGCCCTATCAGGTCAGCGTGATTCCCGCCACCGACGGCGCCCGCCATGAGCTCCGCCGCGATCTGGATCTGGTTTTTTTCTCCACCGACCACTGGGTCCCCACCCTCGGCACCCGGATCATCTGGCGCAAGCGGCGGCTCCGCTCCGACTTCGCGCACCTGCCCGAGCCCGAGATCGCCCGCCGACGGCTCGCCGGCGAGGAGGTCGTCGAGGAGGTGAGCAGGGAGATCCTGACCTACTGCGCCGACTCGGGCCCGGGTCTTCTCGAGACCCGACCCGAGCTCTTCAACGCCGAGATCGTGGCCGTGGAGTGCTCCTTCTTCAAACCCGCCGACCGGGACCGGGCCACCCGCTACGGCCACACCCACCTCGCCGATCTCCAACCCCATCTCGAACGTTTCGCGTGCCGGCACCTCGTGCTCCTGCACGCCTCCCGACGGCACCGGCTCGGCGAGGTCGAGGAGATTCTCGACAGCGAGGTGCGGCCGCACTTTTCGGGAGAGCTGCACCACCTCAACGTCGAGTGGGAATGAACGTTCAATTCTCAATTCTCAATTCTTAATTACCATCGCATGGGTCTGTGACGAATGTGCGATGGAAATTAAGAATTGAGAATTCAAAATTAAGAATTTACGAGCTCGGCTCGTTGAGGGTGCCCGCGACGGCGAGGGTGAGCTCGTCGGGTCGGATGTGCTTTCGAGTGGCCTCCACCACCTCGTCGCGGGTCGTCCCGAGGAAACGGCCCGGAAGCTCGTCGAGACGGGAGACCTCCTCGCCGGCGGTGAGCGCCGTGACGAGCTCTCTCGCGATCCCGGCGTTGGTCGCGAGACCGACCTGGTAGGCGCCGGCCTGCGCCAGGCGCTCGTCTTCGAGCTCGGCGTCGGTGGGTCCGTCGGCGACATAGGCGGTCACGACCTCGCGGCAGAGATCGACCGCGCGATCGAGATTGGCGGCCGCGACGCTGCAGCTCACGGCCCAGGGGCCCGAGATCCCCAAGGTACCGAAAAGCCGGCTGTAGACGCTGTAGGACAGACCCGCGCCGTCGCGGACCGCGGCGCCGAGCCGCGAGGTCAGGGCGGACTGGCCGAGACAGGAGTTGGCGAGACCGGCGGCCGCGAAATCGGCGTCGCCCCGCAGGAGCCGCCCGGCGTGGCCGAGAAAGAAGTCGAGGTTCGGACGGTCCGGGATCTCGATGTACGTCGACGCCGTTGCTCCCGAGCCGCCCGCCGGCGCATCGAAGCGCGGATTCGACACGCCCCGCCAGCCCGTCAACGGGCGGGACAGAGCCGCGGCAACCGCACCGGCATCGACATCTCCGACTACCGCGATCACCATGGACCCGGGCCCGTAGGCACGGGCGTGAAAAGCCTCGAGATCCTCTCGGGTGAGCGTCTCGAGCTCGGACTCCCGGTCCTCCACCGGCCGCTTGTGCAGGGGATGCCCCATGGGATACAGGCTCCGGGTGAGCGCGGAATAGGCCATCGCCGAGGTGCTCTCGCGTTCCCTGCGCAGGGAACCGAGGATCCGCTGACGAAGACGATCGAGTTCGTCGGCGGGGAAGACCGGAAATCGCAGAATGTCGACGAGCAAGACCGCCAGACGATCGAGCTCCTCCGCCAGACCCTGGGCCGAGAACGAGACCACGGTCGGCGAGTTGCCCATGGCCCGAACCCCGAGCTGGAGACCGTGGTCCTCGAGCTCGGTGGCGAGGGCGAGACGGTCGCGGCTTTGCGTTCCCCGGTCGAGCATGGCTGCGGTCATGCTCGGAACGGTGAATCGGCCGTCGGTGGCGGCAACGAGACCGGCGCCGATGGTTCCGGCGATGGTGACCGTCGGCGCGTGGCGGTTGGACAGCACCGCCAGACGGGCGCCGCCCGTGAGCGTGCGGACGTCGACCCGGTCGGCGAAGGGACGATGGAGATAACAGGGACGGGGGGCGGGGGCCCGACCCGACGCGGCGCCGTTTCCCCCCTGGGGAACAAACCACCCGGCGGTGAGGTTGGTGGGGCCGAGATACTCCCCGGCGACCCGGGTCACATCCTCGGCCCGGACCGCGGACACGGCTTCGAGCTCGCCCGGGAACCGCCGCCAGTCACCCATGGCCACCGCCTCGGTCAGGGCGCTCACGATCTGCGCCGGCGACTCCCAGTGGAAGGCGAGATCGGTCCGGGTCTGGATGAGTGCCCGCGCGAGCTCGTCTCCGGACAGCGGCGCTTCGGCCAGGGACGCGATTTCGTCGCGGATTTCGGCTTCGACGGAGTCGTGGTCGACCCCGGGGGCGAGGGTGGCGAAGACCTGGAGCACGCCGGGGTCATGGAGCTCGAAGGTGAAGGCGTGGACGCCGAGACAGCGGTTGGTCTCCACCAGCCGCTGATAGAGCCGCGATGTCACGCCGTCGCTGAGCGCCTGGGTGAGCACGTTGAGGGCCGGCAGATCCGGGTGCAGCCCTTCGGGGATGTGCCAGGTCAGGGCGAGGCTGCCGAGCTCGCCGGTCCGCTCGACGATGAAGCGTCGCTCGCCCCGCTGTCGCCCTTCCCGGATCGCGAGATCCGGGATCGGGGCCGGTGCGGGTACAATCCCTCCGAATCCACGCTCGACTTCGACGAGAGCCGACTCCTCGTCGATATCGCCCACGACGATGACGGTCGCGTTGTCCGGGTGGTAATAGGTGTCGTAGAACCGGCGCAGCACTGCGGCGGACATCCGTTCGACATCGCCTCGCCAACCGATGGTCGGGTGGTGGTACGGGTGCTCGATGAAGGCGTGCGCGAAGGACGATTTCATGAGCAGGTCGACGGGCTCGTTCTCGCCCGTGTCGAGCTCGTTGAGCACCACCGTTCGCTCGCTCTCGAGATCCTCCGGTCGGATGAGCGCCCGCCGCATCCGATCCGATTCGATCGCCACCGCGACCGGCAGGCGCTCCACCGGCAAGACCTCGTAGTAGGTCGTGCGGTCGAGCCACGTGGTGGCGTTGAAGGACGCCCCCACCCGGTGCAGGGTGCGGGCGATCTCGGTCCCGCGCGCGGCGTTGAAATTCTCCGACCCCTTGAACATGAGGTGCTCGAGCATGTGGGTCGCACCGGTGTGGCCCGCCACCTCGTGACGGGATCCGACCCGATAGACCACCGCGAAGCCGACGACCGGGGCGACCGGAGTCGGAACCGTCAGGACCGTCAGTCCGTTGCCGCGGTGCCGCCACTCGCTGATGTTTTCGAATCTGTCCGCAAGCGTGAAATCGTGCATACTCCCCCGTCAGATCCTGGAACCGTCACCGCCTCTGCGCCATTCCAGATTCCCGAACGGGGAGCCGCGCCCGCCGACCTCGCAACGAAACCCGGTGAGAAGTGCGGGCTAGAACTCGATGGACTCGTCCGGTTCCTGACCGGGAGTACTCCGCTCGATGACCGTGAGCTCGAGTCCCTCGATCCCGTCGATGGGCGTCGGCGGATCCTGAAGCCCTTCGAAGCGAAGCTCGCCGCCATCAGGCGCGTCGCAGCGGGACACCATGGTGAGAGATCTCCGCTCCCCGCCGGTGAGATACGAGACCTCGACGGAGAACTCGCCGGCGCAACCCTCGGGCTCGGCGCAGCGCAGCACGACGACCCACGACGCGTAGTCCGAGCGGATGGAACCGCGGACCACCGGCGCCGCGACCGCGAGATCGGGAGACGTGATCGCGAGGTCCGCGAAGTCGAAGCGGACGGGCTCGTCTTCAACGGGAACCAACCGCGACGGCTCGTGCTCCGGCCGGCTCACCATCCAGACCACGGCCGCGAGGACGACGACGACCGCGAGGACGATCAACGGAGCACGGAGGTCACGCATGGCCGGTTTTCGAGGCCCGGGTCCTTGCGATCAAAGATCGATCTCCTCACGGGTCTCGACCCCACCGACCCCGCCGCGATCCAGGGGCAGGGCGCTGGGATGGGGCGCGGTCCGGTTGTACTGCGGTTCGATCCGGGTCTCGCTCTTCATCCACACGACGTTGACCTGGATCTGCGGCGCCCAGCCCTCCCCCGCCGATTCCGGCGTCGAGAAGATGTGCGAGAAGTCCGCCTTCTCATCCGGGCCGAGCACGCCGCTGACGCCCACCGAAGCCGTCCACGGATCCTGATCGGGAACGGCGGCCTCGAGATTGGCGCGGACATCGAGCACCGCTTCCGGCATCCGGTTGATGACCTCGCCCTTGACCTCCCACTGCCCCCCTTCGAGGGGGGTGACCCTGACGTTGTTGAGCAGCACGTTGCCGCCCTGCTCGAAGCCCTCGGGCACGCCGCCGTCGTCCTCGGCCGGCGCCGGCTCGTCTTCGGGTCCGGCGATGCCGCTGCCCTTGACGTGTTTGACGTTCTGGTCGGTGATGACGAGCCGCCCGCCCGAATCCGCCGGGTCTTCGCCCGGACCCTGGAGCGCACCGGAGTTCCCGATCGTCGCCTTGACCGGCTCCGCCGGGGCGGCCGGATCACCCGCGGCGGCGGATTCCGCGCGCCGCAGCGAGGCCAGATCGATGTCGGCGACATCGTAGGCGACCTTGCCGCCGCCCTCGATCTCGAGCATGACATACGAACCGGTGACGGTGTAGCTGACGGCCTCGAGCACCGAGCCGTCCCGGAAGGGAATCTCGACCGCCGAGCACGGACCGACCGCCATGATCAGGACAAGGGTCATCAAGAGCTGTCGCATGGGCTACTCCTGCCGCCAGTTGGTCGTTGAAGCGAAGAACTGCGTTGAACAACATGGAAGTACCGGCACCACCGGGGGGTCGTCCGGGTCTACCCGTGGGACCACTCGATGGAGGTTGCCTGGATTACGCACGGTGTTGCCGATGCTGTAGGTCGTGATCCCGGTGAGGATGTCGTTGACCTCGGTGTACTCACCGAGCCCGCAGGTCATCCCGATGTCGTAGACGACGGCCGATCCCGGAGGCCTTGCAGACCGGCGCGTCGGCGCCACCGCCGCCGCCACCGCCGCCACCGCCGCCGCCGCCGCCGCCACCGCCGCCGCCGCCGCCGCCGCCGCCACCACCACCCCCGCTGGGGGTGCAGATCTCGGGCGGGTTGGACGCGACGAGCGTGTCGCCGGGCTCGAAGGTGGTGAAGAAGACATGGCCGGCAAAGACCGTGGCCTCGTAGTTGACCTTTTCGTCCTCGCGCAGGGTCAGGGCCCAGCCCTTGCTCGGCGGCGAGAAGGCCGAGACGGTGCAGATCGACGGCGCCGGGCTCGGGGGTGTATTGGTTTGTCAGATCGGTGTAGTCGCGCGCGACCAGATCGGAGAGATCGTAGGCCGGATAGGTCACCGAATCGTTGTTGAGATCGTCGATGACCGCGTAGAACCGGTTGAAGGTGTCGGCGGTCTCGTCGCCGAGGTTGGCCCGGTCGCCGGCGCCCATGACCACGGCATAGGTGTAGTTGACGCCGTCGAAGAGCACCGGCACCACGGTCGGTGCGACAAAGAACTGCTGCCGCTGCGGCCGCGCCACCGGGTCGGTCAGATCCACCGGTGCGCTGAAGATCCGCCGCAGGGTTCCGGCGCCGGCGCCGGTGGCGGTCATGAGGAACGGCGAGGGGTACTGCAGCCGCCAGATGGTGCCGTTGGTGTCGCCGAAGTAGATCCGGTCGTGGAAACCATCGTTGTTCGAGTCGAAGATGGTCGGGCTTCCCGGCACCGAGACGCCGATGTTCTCCTTGAGGAGGGTGGCGCCGGTCTCGATATCGACCCCGTAGAAGTAGTTGCCGGTGATGTCGTCCTCGGTGGCGTCCCAACCGCCGCCGAAGAAGGCGACAAAGACGTCTTTCGGGACCACGTTGCCGCTGGCGTCCTCGTAGTAGACCCCGATGCGGCCGATGGCCGGTTTCGACCAGGTCCAGCCGAGATCGTAGTACGGCGGGCACTGGGCGCCGGAGAAACCGGCGGCGGCGCAGCCGCCGTCGTCGTCGTTGGGGACTCCGGATCCGTCGACATCGTGGAACTCCCACATCATGCGGGGGTACTCGGTGTCGCACCCGGACGCGGTGCCGTCGAGGCACCCCGGGAAGACGCTGACCGGCGGCTCCCAGTTGCCCGCCGCCAGAACCGGATCGGGGGTCGTGATGTCGAGGGCGAGCACGCCGCGGCCGCCGCGGCGCATGGTGCTCAGGGCGACGGTGCGCCACTCCTTGGTGCTGTCGCCGTCGATGTCGATAAAGACATCCGAAACCGAGACCGGTCCGTCGACGGTGTAGAGGTGCTCGGTGCCGTAGGTGAGCCGGTGGAGACGCTCGGTGACCGCCTCGGGCACCCAGGCGAAGAGCTCGACGCCGGTGCCGAGGTCGTGCTGGTCAGGGTAGTTGGTCGTGTCGCGGTCGAAGAAACCGCCGTCGAAGGCGTGGAGCTGGCCGTCGTTGGCGCCGGCGAGGACAACCCGCCGGCGAAAGGCCTGCTTGGCCTGGAAGCTGAGATAACCGGGCGCCGGACCGAGACCGAAGTCGGAGTAGAAGAGAAATTGCCTCGGCGGTCCGACGACGACCGGCTGCGAGTGGTAGATATCGCCGAGGGCGTGGTAGCCGAGCGGTCGCGGCGGGTTCTCGGGCGCCGGGCTCAGGCTCAGCCCACCCGGGTTGGCGTAGATGTCGCGGACAAAGTTGACCACCTCGACCGCCTGGAGATCGCTGGCGCCGCCGGAGATCTTGAGCAGGCTCTTGAAATCCGTCCGCAGCGTCGCATTCGTGAAGACCTGGTCGATCCCATAGCGCGCCCAGGCGCCGGTCACATCCGACCCCAGGAAGACGTTGCGGGTCGAGTTGGTGATCTGATCCTCGAGGATCTCGTTGGCGCCGGCGGGGGCGCCGCCGAGCGTCCAGGCCACCTGGCTGGTGTCGAGGTCGCAGTCCGCGGTCAGGGGGAGGGTCGTCTGGTTTCGGTTGAGGGCGAAGGCGAGGAGATCGCCGTCCCAGATGCTCTGCTGGTTGCGCGGAACAAAGAACGGGAAGACGGCGATGAAATCGTCATCCGCCGCGATCTGACCGGAGGCCGACGGCGGCGGCGGCGCGACCACGAACGGGATGAACGAGCGGTCCGACTCCTCCATCTCGTCGAGCACGTCGTAGAGCACGTCGACGAGCTGGCCGGCGTTGGTGGCCGAGAAGAAGCGGCCGCCGGTGATGTCGGCGACGCACTCGAGCGGCGAGGTCGTGCTGCCGCCGAAATCCTCGGAGAATCCGACGGTGTAGACGGCGACCGGGTCGATGCCGGAGTATCCGAAAGCCGCGGGATCGGCGAACTTCTCGGCCGGGCCGCCGGTGCCGCAGGCCCAATCGGGAACCACCGTCGCGCAGGGCGGACCACCGGCGCAGCAAGCCTCCTCGCCATCGGTGATGAAGATGACGTACCACAGGCGGCAATCCGCGAGCGGGTCGTCGGCCCAGTCGCCGGCGGTGCGGTGGTTGACGTACCACTCGAAGGCGTCGTCGAGGGACGGTTTGATGGGCGTCGCGCCGCGGGTCGGCAGTGGGTTGGGGTTGTAGTCGGGGTTGGCGACCCCGAGGATCTCGCGCCGGTTGTCGAAGTCGTCGACAAAGCTCAGCGTCGGCGAGGCCGAGCTGTCATAGACGAGCTTGACCGAGCTCGACATGGGTTCGAGGTAGGCGAGGAGCTCGCCGAGGTTGCTCGTGCTGGAATCCCACGACGGCAGATCGACGACGGGTTTCTCGACGTTGGAGTGGAGCACGGTCCAGCCGCCGCACTCGTCGCGGGTGCCGAGGGTGCCGTCGATATTGACCACCGAGGTCGGTTTGGTCTTGACGGTGACATCGGTGAACGCCGTGTCGGCGCCGAAGATATAGCCGTACTCATAGTCGATGAGCGATCCGGTGTAGAGGAACTTGAGGTCGATCTCCTCGACCGCGCCGCTGAAGGTGTCGTCCCAGGCGGCCGGCCAGGCGGCGCAGAGATCGGAACAGTAGTAGTCCCAGGTTCCGGCAACGAGGTTGTCGAAGCGCGAAACACCGAGGGTGACGGTGTCCGTCCCGCCGGCGAAGGGGCCGACAAAACCGGGCACGAGCAGCGCATCGGTGGGGTCGACCCATTCGAAGGCCGTGCACCACTCGATGGGATTGGGGTTGCAGACGGCGTAGTTCTCGGGAGAGCACGTCGTCGTCCCGCCGTAACACTGGGTCACCGTGCAATCGGTGGCGCCGCAGTTGAGCCGGGCGATCCGGATTCTCAGGGTGCCGCAGAAGAACTCGAGGCGGAGGCGGTAGCAGCCGCCGCTGTAGACCGACAGGAGGTCGTCGTTGCCCCCGTTGAGCTCGAGATCGCCGGCATCGATCTCGAGATCGTACTCGGACTCCCGCTTGACGATGTGCCAGCGGGCGCGCTCGCCGTCGTCGACGGCCGCGGTCCGGGTCGGCAGCTCATCGATATAGAAGAGATAGCCGCTCTTGACCTTGGTGAGCCCGGTGACCGGGTGGCCGCCCCAGACGACGCCGACCGCCGCGTTGGCATCGGCGGTGAAGTCGAACTCGAAGCGGAAGTTGTCCCAGTCGGTGGGAAGATACCCGGCGTTTCCGGAGACGCTCCGGTCAACGACAAAGACCGCCGAGTTCCCCTGCGGGGAAAGCGGGTGCGGGCGGTTGATCGTGGCCGAGTAGTTGGCCGCGAGACCCGAATCCTGGATGAGGTGGGTCCCCCAGAATCCGCCGCCGCAGGCGACCGCGGTCGCCGACGAACCGACCGCCGGCACCGGGGGGCCCGGCACCTGGGTCCAGATGTACTGGGAGATCCCCGCCGGCAGGCTGCCCACGGACGCCGAGCTGACGTCTTCGGCATAGGTCTCGCGCGGCGGGTTGAGGGGGAAGATCTCCGACACCTGGGCGGCGAGAGGCGACGCCGCCAGGAGGACGACGCCGAGGGCGGTCAGAGCCGCACCGCGGGTCGAGGTGAACGGGAGTGGTTGCTTGTGTGTTCTCATGCTGTCTCTCCCCTCACCCTAGAGGTCAGGCGTATTCGTCGGAGTCGGCGTGGGGGTGTTGGTCGGCGTATGCGTCGGCGTAAAGGTCGGCGTGAAGGTCGGCGTGAACGTCGGCGTATGCGTCGGCGTGAACGTCGGCGTGAACGTCGGCGTGTTCGACGGCGTGAAGGTCCGGGTGAACGTCGGCGTGTGCGTCGGCGTGAACGTCGCCGTGTTCGTCGGCGTGTGCGTCGGCGTGTTCGACGGCGTGAAGGTGTTCGTCCGCGTCGGCGTGTTCGACGGCGTGAAGGTGTTCGTCCGCGTCGGCGTGTTCGACGGCGTGAAGGTGTTCGTCCGCGTCGGCGTGTTCGACGGCGTGAAGGTGTTCGTCGGGGTGTTGGTCCGCGTCGGCGTGTTGGTGACCGTCGGCGTGTTGGTGATCGTCGGCGTGAAGGTTCTCGTCGGGGTGTTCGACGGCGTGAAGGTGTTCGTCGGCGTCGGCGTGTTCGACGGCGTGAAGGTGTTGGTCGGGGTGTTGGTGATCGTCGGTGTGTTGGTCGGCGTCGGGGTGTTGACAGGTCATAGTCGGCGGAAACCAGGCAGGTCAGATCTGCTCCGCCGGCGCCGGCACCGGGGAGGAAGACGGTGAGGTCGACCCGGTGGAGCCCCCGAGGAGGCGCCCAGACGTAGTCGAGATCCGCCCGCCAGATCCGGGTGCTGGTCGCGGGAATCGTACGCCGGACGAGATTCGCACCCGGGTAACCATCGTTGCGAACGACTGGCGATGTCGTGGCGTTCCCACCGTAGTAGGCTGTTTGTCCGTCCAGCCTGATGAAGTCGACCATCGGGGTGTTGAGCTGCGTGGGCGGCTTCGTGGGCTGCCAGGCGAATACGGTATTGGTGACATATGCCGGGAAGACCGAGTTGTTGCGGAGCTCGTCGATGAGTTGATCGGAGTTTTGAACCCGGAGCGTCGGACCGAACTCGATGTCAGTGCAGTCCGCCGGAACCGGGGTCGGGGTCGATGTCGGCGTCGCGGTCGCCGTCGGGGTCGATGTCGGCGTCGGCGCGGCCCGGTTGACGGTTTTCGTGATTGGGGGGCAGGTCAGGCCGTATGCCGGATACTCGAAGGTGAGGGTGACGGTGGTGGTGCCGGCGATGTACGCACCGCCGGGGATGCCGTCCCACCGGACGGTGAGCATGGTCCCGACGCCCGGGTCGAAGGGCACGTCGACGACGGCGAGGGTGTCGGGGTCGTAGTCGTCGATGTCGTAGTAGTTGCCGGGGAAGCTGTTGAAGTTCATGAAGTTGAGGTACTGGCCCGGGTCGTACAGGTCCTCCCAGACGACGTTGGTCTGCCGGTGCACCGCCTGGTGGATCGCGTTGTCGTTGCGGACCATGTCGATCCGCACCCGGTACTCGTCGAGGTAGTAGAGATCGTCGACGAAGATGTCTGAACACTGCGGTGGAATCGGCGTCGGGGTATAGGTCGGCGTGAAGGTCGGGGTGAAGGTCGGGGTGTCGGTCGGCGTGAAGGTCGGGGTGGGGGTCGCCGGCAGCGCGCAGAGGCGCGATTTCCGCTCCTCCACCATGTTGACCCGCATGAGCCAGTCGAGGCTCTCATCGCCGTCGTAGTCGGCGTCGTCGGCGGTCGCTCCGAGATCGTAGTTCTCGGCCCCGGGGTTGGGATCGGCGATCGTCCAGTTGCCCGACATGCTGCCCGCGGTGTCCTCGCCGATGGGGTGGTTGGCCGCACCCGAAACGGTAGTCGGGACCTCGAGATGGGCCCGCCGGACCCACTGGGTGACCTGCCTCGCGGGGACATCGAGGACGCTCCAGCTCGAGCGGCAGCCGTTGTCGGTGCCGCCGGCGTCGGGGGCGGTCAGGGGGTCGCAGTTGACAAAGCTCGATGTCCAGGAATGGGAGACCGTGGCGCCCAGGCTGTCGAGGGAGGTGTAGTAGGGGAAGACCCTGAGGCCGCAGTCCTTGCCGAGGCCGTCGAGGTCATCGGTCTCGCAGTTGCGCATGAGATAGATGGGCAGGAGGGCGTAGGGATTCCAGGGGTGAAAATCCGGCGCCAGGATCGGGCCGTAGCGCTCGAACGGGGGGACGTAGCCGGTGCCGGCGGGGTCGGGGTCGAAGTAGGGGTTGTAGCCGAAGAGCATGCTCCGCGAGTAGTCCGCCGGGTTGGTCATGGGCAGCGCCGCCGTCGCGCCGTTGTAGGTCTTTTCCGCCCAACCGACGCGGTAGACATAGTTCTCCTCGAGGAACCCGAAGCGATCGGCGCTGAGCGCCTGGTAGGTCCAGTGCTCCGCCGGGTAGGGGTTGACGATGTTGCTGCTCGCATCCTTGGGCAGCTCGTACTGATAGCCCGCGAGGGCGAAGTTGGCATCGGTGACGCTCTGGAGGAAGCTCCGCAGCACCGCCTTGGCGATGCCCATGCGCGATCGCGGGTCGTCGCCGGCGCCCGGCAGCATGCCCGAGTTCACGATGGCCGGGCCCTGCCACCTCGAGAACTCCGGGGCGATCTCGGAGGTTCCCATCATGGATGTCGAGGTGTCGAGGAGGATGAGGATGTTGGGTTTGGCCGCGCGTTCGCGGAGGAAGTCGCGGTCGTCGGCGGCGGCGGTCGCCGCGACGAGCGCCACCATGACGGCCGCGATCATCCAGCTTCTGGTCGGTTGAGTCTTCATCGCTGCCCCCTCAGTAACAATTCGGCGCCGGAACATAGGTTTCAACATCGACCGGTTGGACCATCACATCCTGGACGATGGTCGCCTGGGTGAGACCGACCAGGAGGCCGACATCCCGGGTCGCGGTGCTGCGGAAGTGGACGTACCGGGCCTTCCATTTGCCGACCTCGTAGAAACTGCCGTCCTCGGGATTGAAGGCGTCCGTCGCCGTCTGGAGCTCGCAGACATCCGAGACCGTGACGTTGTACTGACCATTCAGCATCCCGGGCAGAGCGGTGTCGTCGGCGAGGACGAAGCTGCCCATCCCCACCGCACCGTTTCTCAGGGTGGCGATCTCCGCCTGCGCGCCGGCGTCGGCGGCATAGAGCGCCCGCACGACCCACCGGTCGGTCCCCGCCGCCTGCATCCCGAGCGAGGTCTGGAGCAGCAGCCCGAGACCGAGAAACGCGAGGATGAGAGCGACCATGATGGCGATGATGATCGCCGCCCCGCGCTCGCGGTCGGACCCGGAGGGACGGGCGAAGGGGTTGACTTCGTGTTCCATATGTCATCCTCATCACAAGAAGTTCCTGAGCGCCACCGCGACCTCCATCCGGCGCCACTTGGCGTGGCGCGGACCGGAGGCGCCCGCGGCCGGCACCGCCATGTTGCCGGCGCCGGTGAAGGTCCGGGTCGGTTCGGTCCAGTCCGGCAGTTCGAACGGGGTCCGGCCGAGCACCGTCAACCGCATGGCCACGACGCCGCCGCCCTGGAGGGCCTCGGCGAGGGTCGGCGAGGCGTCCCACTCGGCGTCCGGATCGAGAAAGGTGTCGCCGTCGACGTCGATCCCGAGCTCGACCTGGAGGCTGCCGATGTTGACCGCGACCGGTTCGCCGTCGGGGTTGATGGCGGCGTTTCTCTGTGCGACCCGCCGCAGCACCATGTTGTTGTCGACATAATAGGCGTAGGCCTCGAGGATCCCGGCGCGGGAGATGTTCCTCCAGGCGGGCTCGCCCGCGGCGACCGGATTGCCATCGAAACTGAGCCCGTCCCAGGCCGCGTCCGCGGCATAGGTCAGCTGAAGCTGCCGGTTGGGCGCCGACCCGGCGACGCCGGTGCTCGCGGTGATCTTGCCGACGACGTACTGGCCGCTGATCCAGAGACCCGGACCGACCTGGACCGGTCCGTCGCCGGTCGAGATGATGAGGCCGCGGTCGAGGAAAATGTTGGGAATGCTCGCGAAGGCGCTGAGATCGTTGATCGTTCGTTCGGTGGAGAGACCGGGGTCGGCGGTCTCTCGGATCGTGACGGTGCTCCCGAGGGTGTCGACGTCGCCGACATTGATAAAAAACGGCGCCACGTCAAAAAAACCGCGCAGCACGAGAACATCGCTGCCGGGCATGTTGTCGAGGGTCGCGCCGAAGATCGAGAAGTTGCCGGCGGCGTTGTCGTGGACCTCGCCCGCCACCCAGGCGTTGCCGCCGGCGCTGCGCGCGAAGGGCATGACCGTCCCGCCCATCATCCGGGCGGTGCGCATGAGATGGTAGGTGGCGTAGCGGACGTTCTCCTGGGTGTCGGCGAGGGCCGCCTCGAGCTTCGAGACCTTGGTCGAATTGTCGAGCAGGTTCAAAAGACCGATCATCAAGATGACGAAGATCGCGATGGCGACCAACATCTCGATGAGGGTGAAGCCTGAATGAGCGGGGCGACGGGCTTTGAGTTCCATCATCACCCCGCAGTCTTCAACGCGCTGACGACGAGCTCGCGCCGCCCCTGGAGGGTCTGCGCGGTCGAGCGCAGCCTGACGGTGATCCGCTTGACGTTGCCCGGGTTGCCCGCCGCCGGCAGCGTCCAGACCCCGAGATCGGCCCAGTCGTCGATGGCGAAATCGGTGATGGCGTAGGTGGCGGTGAAACCCGAGTTGGAGTACGTGGCGTTCTGCGGGACCCAGGTCGTGCCCGCCGTCGCCACCAGGGTCGGATCGTCGAACGGGCGGGCGCGGAGCTCCTCGAGGACGAACCGCGCCTCCGACGCGAGCCGGGCGTAGTCATAACCCGAGGCGTTGACCACCATGGCGTGCGAGAACATCCCGGCAACGCCGAGGGAGACGATGGCGAGGATGAGGAGCGCCATCAGCACCTCGATCAGGGTGAAGCCGTCGTCGGATCGTGGGGTGCGGTTCATCAGCATCAGTAGTACTCCCAATGGGCGAAGTTCGAGTCAAAGGCGCTCGCGCCCGGGTTCCACATCAAGAGTCCGCACCGTGCCGGCGCCGCCGAAGACCGAGATCTCGAAGGTGTTCCACTTCCTGGCGTCCTGCCAGATGAAGTACTCGAAAGCGCCCTCGCCGATCCCGACCTGGGTCGCCGCCTCGACCTGGGCCATTCCGTTGGGCAGAAAGACGTACCCCCGGGCGGTTCCACCGCCGCTGGCGTTGAGCACGTACATCTGTTTATTCGCGTCTCCGGACTCCTCGAAGCTCCACTCGTCGACGTTTTGGATCCGCCAGTTGCCGACGACTTCGTCACCCGCATCCTCGATCTCGTTCGCATTGGCGTCGATCCACGCCCGGAACTCGGTGAGGTGCCGGCGGGTGCCGTCGGGGAGGATCCTCAGGCAGACATTGTTGCCGCGCTTGATGGCGTTGATCCGGGAAACCGCCACGGCCTGCTGGAAGGTCCGCACCACCTCGAGCATGCTCGCCCGCATCCGAGCCCGCCGCATGGTTGGAATGGTGGCCGCCGTGATGAGGCCGATGATCGCTACCACGATCAGGGCTTCCACCAGGGTGTAACCCGCCTGACGGCCGTCTCGTCGTCGCTTCATGCATCCTCCCCGCGCCTCATCGACACACTGCATCATCTCCAGCATGCGAGCCTTCCCGTCAAGGGTCAAGGGTCTACGTCACACCTTCAAAGAGCTTTGACAAAGGGCCGCAGTCTGAAAACTGCCGTTTTCAGACCGAATTCTTAATTTTGAATTCTTAATTTTGAATTTCCATCGCACCGTTCCCGACCGCGACCTGGGTCCCCCGGATCGTTGTTGCGATGTAATTAAGAATTGAAAATTGAGAATTAAGAATTATTCAACGTCAAAAATCCACACCCTGCCGTTGCTGTCGGCGAGGTAGAGCGCACCGTCGTGGACGGCGAGCCCGGTGGGGATGATCCCGTCCTCCCCGAGCTCGAGGCGCCGCACGTCGTCGCCCCCGATCAACCAGAGCGACGCCGAGGGTGTGTCGCTGACCAGAATCCGGCCGTCGTCCAGGACCACGGCCTGGGGCCGCGAGTAGAAGTCCCGCCAGGCATCTTCGAGCTCGATGAGCTCGACCACCGCGCCCGATCGGTCGAGGATCTGCAGCCGGTGATTTCCGGTGTCGCAGACCAGGAGTCGATGGCTATCGAGCCAGGCGAGACCCACGGGTTCGGAGAACCGACCCGGCTCGTCGCCGCCCTCGCCGAGCAGCCGGATCGAAAACTCCGTCGCGCCGTCGGGTTCGTAGAGCACGACGCGCTTGTTCCCGGTGTCGGTGACCGCGATGGCGCCGTCCGCCGCCACCGCGACGCCGCGCGGACCGAACCACCCGCCCGCGGGAGCCGGCATGACGCTGACCCCTTGATCGCCCGGCCGGAACAGCAACAGCCGGTGGTTCCAGGTGTCGGCGACGACCATGACATCGGCCGGCGCCCAGGCGATGCTCTCGGGCCGATCCATGGGCTCCGTCGGGCCGACCTCGAGGTATCGTCCCTCGTCGTCGAAGAAGACGACCCGGTCGAGACCGACATCGGCGACCGCCAGCCGGCCGCCTTGGTCCACCGCGAGACCGCGCGGATCGGAGAGCCAGCCCTCACCGACGAGCCGGGCGCGATGGAACCCGAGCTCGGAAGCGAGAACGGCCGGCACCTCGACTCCGTACGCCTGAGGCGCCGCCTCGTTGAGGCGACGAAAGACCATGACATCCGTCGATCCCACCGGCGAGAACGGCACCCGGGTCGTGAGCCATCGCAGCACCGAGGCGAGACCCGCCTTGGGCGGCTCGAGCACCCACCACGCGCGCAGGGGGACACGCTCACCGCGGTACATGGGACCGAGGAGCTTTTTGAATTTCTCCTCGTCCTCGGCATCGCAGACGACGAGGGGCGGGCGGAGATCGGGGCGCGGTTCGGACCACCAGGTCGGGGTCTCACGCCAGTACCAGGTCATGGGCCATCCGGCCGTCCCCGCCACCGCCGCCACCGTCGAGTGACCTTCGGCGGCCAGCGCGACACCTTCGCGGGCGAGCGCGGCCGTCTCGGGACAGGTCTGGACATAGATGATCATCTCCGAGCGGTCGCGGTTGGGCGAGATCTCGTCGTTGATGAAGTTCGCCGAAAAGCTGACCGCCGCGGTGGCTGCGAGACCGGCGCCGGCCAGCGACCGGCTCCACCAGCGGCCGTGCGGGCCAAAGGTCCTCGCCATCTGGAGACCGGCCAGGGGGAGAAAGGCCCAGACCTGGTGGACGCCGAGCCACGGCACCTTCTCGCCGAGGTAGGCGTACATCCCGATGGAGGCGAGGCCGAAAAGCACGAGCGCCTCTTCGAAGACCCGTTTGCGTTTGCCGCGGCGGACGGCCCAGACCAGGCCGGCGGCGATGGGCAGAAACTCGTAGGCCGCGAGGCGCGGCAGGTGAAACCACGGCGGCCCGGCCACCCGTTGCACGCTGTGCTGACCCCACCAGTAACCGATGGCCTTCTTGGGAAAGAACCAGTCTTCCGGGTAGTTGAAACCGACGGTGAAGAGCGGGATGACCACCACCACCGAAACGGCCACCGCCAGGACGATGCCCCAGCGCCGCCCCCACAACCAGCCGAAGGTCTCGGGGATCGTCCGTTGCAGCCCGTAGATCGCCGCCAGGATCCCCCAGACCAGGACCACGAGGGCGGCGGTGACATAGGAGTTTTCCTTGGTCGCGAAGGCGAGACCGACAAACAGGCCGAACCAGGCCCAGGCGGCGTCGCTGCCGCGTGCGGCGCGCCACGCCGCGACCCCGGCGGCCGAGGCGACGGCCATCTCGAGCACATCCATGCGCAGAAAGCGGCCGTAGTAGAGGGTGATGGGCGAGATGGTGGCGAGCAGCCCGGTCCACCACGCGGCGCGGCCGCCCATCGGCCGGCGGAGGCTGAAGGCCACCGCGACGAGCAGGATTCCGACCACCGCCACCGGCAGTCGCGCCGTGAAGTCCGAGTCGCCCAGAGCCGCGAAGCTGCCGGCGACGAGATAGTAGAGAAACGGACCGTGATACGTCGGGTCGTAGCGGTAGATCCCGTTCTTGAGCAGGTTGTACGCCGAGTGGGCGTGGATCGCCTCATCGTGGTGGTAGGCGCGTTCGCCGAGCCCCCAGAGGTGAATCCCGATGGAGAAGACGAGCAGGGCGAGCCACGGTCCCCAGCGCCGCAGCCACCCGGTTCCCCGATGTCCGGTTTCGTCAGCCATGGACCCAGTGTACCCCGCCGAAGCGGCGGCGGAATCGCCCGGCAACGACGTCACGCGGTGCGGTTCCCGCCACCGAGAGCGCCGAGCTCTTCGACGAGGCGAGCCGGCGCTTCGGGCGAATCCGGCGCTTCCAACACCACCGCCGAAATCCCGAAGCGAGACGCCCACTGACGCGCGACGAGATCATCGGAGCGGACCACCACCACCGATGGCGACCACGAGGAGACGATCGCCTTGGCAGCCGCGGCGTCAGGAGCGTGACGGACGTCAAACCCGGCAATGGCCACGGCCTCGAGAAAACGGGCCGCACGCCTGCCGTCGGCCTCGACGAGGACGACCCGCCCCGGCTCCGCGCCCCGGCTTCCCCCCCCGCGTTCGTTCAGGGATTCGAGCTCGCCGATATCTCCGGGCGGCAAACGGACCACGAAGCGGGCACCCTCACCGGATCCCGACGTCAACTCGACATCGCCGCCGTGGGCCGTAGCGATGGCGTAGACCACCGCGAGCCCGAGACCGGCGCCCCGGCCTTTCCGGCGCAGGGTGAAAAACGGCTCGAAGAGGCGGTCGCGATACTCCTCGGCAATCCCCGGTCCGGTGTCCATGACCTCGAGGATCGCCCTGCCGCCGCGTCGCGCCACGGTGATCGTGATCGTTCCCGGGTTGTCGGCCATGGCGTCCCGCGCGTTGACCACCAGGTTGAGGATGAGACGACGCAGGGCGACCGGGTTGCCGACCACCGGAACAACCGACCCGGCGCCTTCGATCTCGAGGTCGATCCCCCCGGGAAGAAGGTGCTTGAGCACCGCCCTTTGATCGCTCACCAAAGCCGCGAGATCGAAGGTGTGCGGCGGCAGCGAGTCGTCGGATCTGGCGAAGATGAGCAGCTCGCCGACCACCTCGCTGCCCTGCTCGGCGAGATCGCGGATGGCGGCAGCCGCCTCGCGGGCCTTGGCCGGCTCCTCTTCGATCAACCGGACGTGGAGCAGGACGGCGGCCAGGAGATTGTTGAAATCATGGGCGACCCCGCTCGCCAGGGTCGCCACCGCCTGCATCTTCTCGGCCTCGCGCAATCGCGCCTCGGCGCTCACCGTCTCGGTCACGTCACGGACGAGGAGGATGGCGTGCCGGAGACCCGCGGGACGGCTGAGGTTGCATTCCAGGAGACGGTCGAGGCTCGTGGTCCGCCACCCCGCTTCGAGGGGCCCCCGCCGCCTGAGCTCCCCGGCGAGCGTCGGAAGATGGGGTACCAGCGCCCGGTTGGCGACCACGATCTCTCCCTCGGTATCGACGAGCGCGACGCCGTCGATCATGGCATCGAAGGTTCGCTGCCACCGTTGACCGAGCCGGCGAACCCGGTCGGTGAGATCGTGGATGGCGGCCATGAACCCTTCGGCCTCGCCCGACGAACGCAGATGGAGCTCGACCTCGGCGAGGTCGCCGTCGGGCAGCCGCCAGCGCGCCTCCACGAGACCCTCGCCGAGAGCCGCGGCCGAACCCGTCAGGGCGGTCAACGGATCGTCGTCCGGGCCGATGACGAAATCCTGCACCCGGCGCCCCGTCGACGCCCCCGGCTCGCCGCCGAGGAAGGCGGCCGCCGCCGGATTCGCACCGCGGATCCTGAGATCGGTGTCGAGCTCGAGGAGCGGGGTCGGCGACGACGAGAACAGCTCTCGGTAACGCCGCTCGCTGGCGGCGAGGGAGCGCTGCTGCTGCGTCAGCCGCCGGGTCATCTCGCGAAAGGCGACCACGAGCTCGGCGAGCTCGGCGGTGCCGCCACCCGCGTCGGCGATCTCGACCGGCTCTCCCGGATCGAAGCTGCGCGAAAGCTCGGCGAGCTCGCTGAGGGGCTGAACGACTCGCCCGACGATCCACAGACCGACGGTCATGGCGACGGCGAGAGCGAAACCCAGGGCGATCACGAGTCGAACCGCGGCGCCGGCGAGATAGGACTGCATCCGGGCGCGGGAGACCAGGAGGGTGACTTCCACCGCCCCGTCGCGGCCCCACGGCCCCGCCGTCACTTCGACGCGGCGTTGCACTTCCAGGAGAGAACCGCCGAGGGTCTTGACCTCGGCAAAGGGCGGACCGTACCGCCACAGAATCTCGCCCTCGGTGGAGCGCACCTCGCCCGCGACGAGATCGGTCAGGGAGAGGATCGCGAGGTATCCGGGAGAGCCTCCGTCACCGGCCGAGAGGGCGACAAGACGCGCCAGGAGATCGGCCTGGACCTCGAGCTCCCACGACAGGACCCGCTGCTCGTGCCAGAGGACCAGGGAGCTCACCGTGATGATCGTCAGGACCAAGACCCCGAGCAGCCAGATGAGAAACGTCCGACCGAGACTCAAGGGACGGGATCGCGATCGCCCGCCGCCGGCGGCGGGTCGAACGGGCGTCTGCGGAGCCGTCGACCTGCGCCCGGTTCCGGCTGTCAGAGCTCCTCCTCATCGAGTTGCTCGAGGGCTTCAAGTGCGAGCTCGAAGTCGTCGAGCGGGACCTGGACCGTCAGGTCGCCGTGCGGTCGAGACGGATCGGACGGGTCGGCGGCAACCAACCGGACCGCGACTCCTTCTTGACGGAGGCGCGCAGCGACGGCGGTCGCGAGTCTTTCATCAGTCGCCTCTTCGACCGTGATCCAATCGCCAGCGCCGGAGTCTGTCGGCATAGCTGCTCCCCACCCGTTGCGCGGGAGGTCAGTAATCGAAGAAATCGCCCTCGAAGACGTCGGAGAGTTGACGCATCATGGCCGCCGACAGACCGGCAGTGATGCCCGCCATGATGGTTGCACCCTTGGTCCGTCCAACGAGGTATCCGACGAGGCCGACACACAGGACCGACCCGGCCGGGTAGCGGCGAACCGTGTCCCGCCAATCGATGGATTTCGGCACGAGCGAATCGAGAATCGAATCGGCGTCGATCCGTCGCGCCATCTTCGCGTCTTCGGCGAGATCCTCGACGTCGTCGAGATCATCATCGAAATCGCCGTCGTCATCGATCATCGCGTCGAGCTCATCATCCACAGTCCGATCCATCACAGACTCCGGCTATTCGCGCGGCCGCGCGATATACCCGACGAGGAACCCCGCGGCCAGCGCAATGAGGACCGATTTCCCCGGGTTGCTGCGGATGTACTCGAGGACCTGGTCGGTCTTTTGCTTGAGATCGACCTCGGCGACACGGTCGCGGACCTTGGCGTAGAGCTCACGGGCCTTTTCGACGAGGATCTCGTACTGATCCTTCGCCTTGGCGTAGAGCACCTCGGCCCGTTCGCGGGTCTTGACCCCGAGATCGCCCATCTTCTCGCGAGCCTCGCCGAGCGCCTTGCGGGCGTCGTCGAGTGATGCGCGGACCTTTTCGGCCGCAACCGCGGCGGTTTCCTTCGCCTTGCCGGAGGCGCTCTGGAGCGCGGCTTTGGCACTCTCCATGGAGCGCTGAGCCTTGGCCAACGACTCTTGAACGTCTTCCAGACCTGCTTGGGTCTGATCGGCTACCTGCTCGATGGCTTCATCGACACTGTCAGCGGTTTTCTCGTTCATCTCTGTCCTCCTCTGGTGTGGGACTCCTTCATTCTACGTCGCGGCGCGGCGTGAGTCCAGTGGCCTCGGGCACACAGGGTTCGTTTCCCCTCCCCCGTTCACTCCCGGTCCCGATCCCGTTCCCGATGGCCGTTGCCGCCGTCACCTCCCCGAGCAGGCTGGAAGACTGCTCCACAAAGCCGCCTCATTCAACCGGTCTGCGATGGTTGTAGGGCCGGCGTCCCGCCGGCCCATCAGACCCCTCCCGGTTTGGTGCGCGCCTCCACGAAGTCTGACAACATCCAGCGGCAGCGACAGCGTCCGGGGCAGCGGCCGAGCGGCAGCGACCGCGGCAGCGGCCGGGTACCGCGTTCGGGCACGTCACCGACGACAGCCAGGATGGCTGTCGCTACACAATCAGGAACGGCCGCTGTGTAGCGACAGGCTTCCAGCCTGTCGGGGGCAGCGACCGGGGCAGCGGCAGATGCCGTCCCGGGTCGGAGGGAAAGAAACGTCCCTCGGGGTGCCGGGTACGGTATTGTGCCGGATCGACCCTCCGGCCCGCGGTGCGCTGCGCACAATGCCGTACCGGGCTCCCCCGAGGAACCTGGCCTCGGGAGCGGCGCCGCGGCAAACGACGGCAGGGCCTCGTTTGCCTACGGTCGTCCGCTCGTGAGGTCTGGTCGCGGCGGCCGGAGGCCGCTTAGCACGCGCAGAAGCAGGCCGCCGGCGTCCCATCGGCGGGGTCGCAACCCTTCCAATTCACCACCGAGCGACCCCGCCGATGGGGCGACGCCGGGCCGCCGAAGGCGGACCGGAAGGCCGGTGCCGTGAGAACCGGGAACAGCGGCAGCGGCCTGAGCAGGCTGGAAGCCTGCTCCACAAAGAGCCGCCTCAATAAACGGGTCTGCGATGGTTGTAGAGCCGGCGTCTCGCCGGCTCTTCAGACCACTCCCCGTTTGGTGCGCGCCTCCTCGAAGTCTGACAACATCCAGGGGCAGCGGCAGCGTCCGGGGCGAGCGTCCGGGGCAGCGGCCGGGTACCGCGTTCGGGCACGTCACCGACGACAGCCAGGATGGCTGTCGCTACACAATCAAGAACGGCCGCTGTGTAGCGACAGGCTTCCAGCCTGTCGGGGGCAGCGACCGGGGCAGCGGCAGATGCCGTCCCGGGTCGGAGGGAAAGAAGCGTCCCTCGGGGTGCCGGGTACGGTATTGTGCCGGATCGACCCTCCGGCCCGCGGTGCGCCCTGCACAATGCCGTACCGGGCTCCCCCGAGGAACCTGGCCTCGGGAGCGGCGAACGACCGCGGCAAACGACGGCAGGGCCTCGTTTGCCTGCGGTCGTCCGCTCGTGAGGTCTGGTCGCGGCGGCCGGAGGCCGCTTAGCAGGAACGTTGCGATCTTCTGCTCCGGCCACGAAGCAGGCCGCCGGCGTCCCATCGGCGGGGTCGCAACCCTTCCAATTCACCACCCACGCGACCCCGCCGATGGGGCGACGCCGGGCCGCCGAAGGCGGACCGGAAGGCCGGTGCCGTGAGAACCGGGAACAGCAACAACGATCCGGCTTCGCCGACGGGTGCGCCGTGACAAGTGATCTCGGCGTCCATTCGCGCGATCTGCGGCAACTTCGTGCGTCGTAGAGTCCCGGGCCGCCGGAGGACGCGGTACGATACCCGCGGAGGCTCTATGAAGCTCACTGTCCTCGGCGCCGGGCGTTGCGTCACCGGTTCGAAGTATCTCCTCGAGTGGAAGAACTTCTCGGCCATGATCGATTGCGGCCTCTTCCAGGGTCCGGCCGAGAACCGGCGACGGAACTGGAAGCCTCTCCCCTACCCACCCGCCAAGGTCGGTGCCGTGGCCCTGACCCACGCCCACATCGATCACTCCGGCTGGTTGCCGCGGCTGGTCCGCCAGGGCTTCAGCGGGCCCGTCTTCTGTACGCCGCCGACCCGCGACCTGCTGCGCGTGCTGCTCCCCGATGCCGCCCACATCCAGGAGGAAGAGGCCAGATACGCCAACAAAGAGGGCTACTCGAAGCACGAGCCCGCCCTGCCCCTCTTCCGCACAGCCGACGCCCGCGCCGCGCTCAAACTCCTCGAGCCGGTCCCCTTCGAGGAGTGGCGCGACCTCCACCCGGGCATTCGTTTCCGTTATCACCGCCAGGGCCACATTCTCGGCGCCGCGGCCATCGAGCTCGAGACCAAGGTCGCGGGCGGCGAGCGCAAGACCATCTACTTCTCCGGCGATGTCGGGCGCTATGGGGTTCCGATCCTCCGCGAACCGGTTCCCTATCCCGGATCCCATGTCCTGCTGCTCGAGTCAACCTACGGCGACCGCTTTCACCCGGACGGCGACCCCCGGGCGGCGTTGGCGGAGGCGGTTCGCGCCGGACTCGGCCGCGGCGGCGTCATCCTCATCCCCGCCTTCGCCATCGACCGGACCCAGGAGCTGCTCTACATGCTCCACGAGCTCACGGTCGACGGCGATCTGCCAGAGATCCCGATCTTTCTCGACAGCCCCATGGGGATCGAGGCGACCGCGCTCTACAGCCGCTGGATCGACGAGCACGACGCCGAGATGCGCGAGTTCTTCTCGGCGCAGGTCAACCCGATCTTCCCCTCCAACCTGACGGTCACGCCGACCTCGTCGGAGTCGCGGAAGCTCAACGATCTTCGCGGACCGGCGATCATCATCTCCGCTTCCGGGATGGCGACCGGCGGCCGTATCCTCCACCACCTCAAGCTGAGGCTGCCGCACGCACGCAACACGGTGATCTTTGTCGGCTACCAGGCCCAGGGCACCAAGGGGAGGCGGCTCGTGGAGGGCGAGCCGGAGGTCAAGATCCACGGCGAGTGGATCCCGGTCAAGGCCCACGTCACCCAGATCAGCGGCATGTCGGCCCACGCCGACGCCGGCGAGCTCATGGTCTGGCTCAGCCAGCGCCAGCGGGAGCCCGAGAAGGTGGTGCTCATCCACGGCGAGTACGATGCCCAGCAGGCCCTCGCGACGAGATTGTCCGATGAGTTCGGCTGGAAGCCCGTGATACCCGAGCTCGGTGGAACGCTGACGATCTGAACACTCTCAGAGCGGAACCGACGTAGCAGACGTTGCGGTCAGCGGGGCGACGCCGGCCACTGTCGGAAATCCTCGTCAAAGAACACGATGTCAGCATCGGGATCGTCGACCTCTCCCCGGGGTTCGCCGGCATCGCGTAAACCGTCAGCCCCGAGCGAACGGATCTCCGGCATCCCATCAACCATCGCAAACTCGAATCGGCGGCCCCAGCCGTCGATGCGCGGCAGATCGTTGCCGTACAGCGGACGGAGGGCCTCGACCAGCTCATCGAGTGTGGTGACGTCCGGGTAGGTGTCGTTCGCGTCCTCGTAGGACTCCACGGCCGAGCCGAGCACGTGGATTCGCTCGATGGTGACGCCGCACTCTGCCGAAGGAGCGGGCGGGGCCTCGCCGAACAGCTCCAGCGGAACCGGAGTCGGCGGCATCTCTGTGGTCGGAGTCGGGTCGGGCGATCGGCCACACCCGCAGAGCACAACCACGGCGAGCAATGTGCACAACCACAGCATTCGTCGTTTCGGCCCCATGATCACCTCCGTTTACGCCCTTGCGAGGCTACCACGGATGGAAGTTGGAAATGACGAGGTGGGCACATGTATTTTGATTTATCGGCGTTTCGAGATCAACAAAACGCCGCGGCTTCAGCCGCGGCGTTTGAGTTTGTGATACCGGTCTTCGGTTCAGGTGGTCTTGTTCTCTTCGGACTCGTCGGCGACGTCGGCTTCTTCGGCCGCCGGCTCGACGTCCGGAGTCTCCTCCACCGCCGCAGCCTCGGCCTTCTCGACCGGCTCTTCGACGACGTCCTCAGCCGCGGCCTTGACCTCGACGGCCTCTTCGGTCGCCTCGGGTGCGTCCGCCGCCGCGGGCTCGGCGGCCCCGCCGCCGAACATCCCCTTGGCGCGATCGAGGAAGGACCCCTTCTTGGAGCTCTTCTCCCCGTCGTCCTGGTGGTCGGCCAACTCGTAGTCGACAAACTCGATGATGGCGAGCTCGGCATTGTCGCCGTGGCGGCGGCCCAGCCTCATGATCCGGGTGTAGCCGCCCGGACGGTCGGCGAAACGCGGCGCGATCTCGTCGAAGAGGCGCTTGGCGACCCCTCGGTCTGAGATCACGGCGGCAACCCGACGGCGTGCGGCCAGGCTTCCGGTACGAGCCATGGTGACCATGCGCTCCGCGATGGGCCGAAGCTCCTTCGCCTTGGGAACCGTGGTGATGATGCGCTCGTGGGTGAACAGCGCGGTCAGCTGATTGCGGAACAACGCCTTGCGGTGGGACGAGGTGCGTCCGAGCTTGCGTCCGTGAACTCGATGTCGCATCGATTATCTCCGTTCTTACCGATCGATCTTCTCCGACCGACTTCCGCACGCCCTTGGGCGGGCGGAAAAGCTACGGGCTCATAGCTGAGAGCCAAGAGCTCTTTACAAATCCAAATTCATTCCAAATCCGAGCCCGAGCACTTCGAGCTTGTCACGCACTTCCTTGAGCGATTTCTCGCCGAAGTTGCGAATCTCGACCATGTCCTTCTCGCCGCGAGCGACGAGATCGCGCAGCGTGCGGATGTTCGCGTTCTTGAGGCAGTTCATGGACCGGATCGAAAGCTCGAGGCTGTCGATGCTCGCATCGAGAACGCTCTCCTCCTCGGCCTCGACCTCGCTCTCGAGCGGCGATTCCATCTCCTCGACCGTCGACAGGCGGGAGTACATGTCCATGTGGCCCTGAACCAGCTGGGCCGCCTGAGAAAGCGCCTCTTCGGGTCCGATGGTGCCATTGGTCCAGACCTCGAGCACCAGGCGCTCGTAGTTGGTCATCCGGCCCAACCTCGCCATCTCGACCCGGAAGTTCGCCTTGGTCACGGGGGAATGGGCCGAGTCGATCGGGATGAACCCGAGATCGAGATCCTCGGTCTGGTTCTCTTCGGCCTGAACATAGCCACGACCCGCGGCGACGCGGACCTGCATCTTGAGCTTGCCGTCGACGGAGAGGGTCGCGACGTGGACATTCGGGTCGATGACCTCGACCTGATGCGAACCGACCAGCTGGCCGGCCGTGACCTCTCCAGGTCCCTTGGCGTCAAGGGTCAGCACGGCCGCATCCTGGCCGTGGATCTTGAGCGGAATCATCTTGAGATTGAGAATGATGTCGGTGACGTCCTCGACGACGCCGGGGACTGCCGAAAACTCGTGGTCGGCGCCTTCGATCTTGACGGCGGTGATGGCCGCACCCGGAATCGACGAAAGCAGAGCCCGACGAAGGGCGTTGCCCACCGTGGTTCCCCACCCGCGCTCGAAGGGCTGCGCGATGAAGCGCGCAAAGGTCTCGGAGCGGTCCTCCTCCTCCGGCTGTACCTGCGACGGTCGCTGAAACTCATGCCAGATCATGCAACCTCCAGCCTATCGGGAGTAGAGCTCAACGATGAGCTGCTCCTGGATCGGGTACCGGATATCCTCGCGCGTCGGAAGCTCGGTGACCTTGCCGGTCATCCCGGCGCTGTCGAGCTCGAGCCACGGCGGGATTCCCCGCCCCTGGGCAAACTCCAGAGCATCGGTGATGGTCGGCACCTTGCGGCTCTTCTCGGCGACGGCGATCTCCATCGCGGCCTTGACGCGGAACGACGGGATATCGACGCGGCGTCCATCGACCATGATGTGGCCGTGCCGCACGAGCTGGCGGGCCTGGGTTCGCGAGGTGGCAAAACCGAGCGAGTACACGACATTGTCGAGCCTCAGCTCGAGAAAGTTGAGCAGGTTCTCGCCGGTGACGCCCCTCTTCCGGTTCGCGGAATCGAAGGTCCTCCGGAACTGGTTTTCGAGGACGCCGTAGATCCGCCGGAGCTTCTGCTTTTCGCGAAGCTGCAGACCGTACGCCCGCACCTTGCGCCGGCGGCCCTGACCGTGCTGGCCGGGGGGTGCATTCCGACGTTCGATGGCGCACTTTTCCTTGTAGCAGCGCTCGCCCTTGAGGAAGAGTTTCATCCCCTCGCGCCGGCAAAGTCGACAGACTGGACCTCTGTATCGAGCCATTTTTCTCTCCTCAGACCCTGCGCCGCTTGGGCGGACGGCAGCCGTTGTGCGGGATCGGCGTGATGTCGCGGATGCTCTTGATCTCTAAACCGGCGGCCGCGACTGCGCGGATGGCCGACTCGCGACCCGGTCCGGGCCCCTTGACGAGGATGTCGACGCTGCGCACGCCGCTGTCCTGAGCCTGCTCGGTCGCGTTCTTCGACGCGAGCTGGGCGGCGTAGGGGGTTCCTTTGCGCGAGCCCTTGTACCCGGTTCGGCCACCTGAAGACCAACACAGAGTCCCACCGCTGGGATCCGAAAAAGTCACGATGGTGTTATTGAAGGTCGCATGAATGTGCGCGATGGCGTGCGGCACGTTCTTGCGCTCGCGGCGCGTCTTGCGCGCTACTTTTCGATCAGCAGCCATGAGTTCTCTCCCGCCCTACTTCGTGACTTTCTTCTTACCGGCCACAGCCTGACGCCTCGGACCCTTGCGGCCGCGAGCGTTGGTGTGGGTGCGCTGACCGCGCACCGGCAGACCGCGGCGATGCCGGATTCCGCGGTAGCAACCGATCTCGATGAGTCGCTTGATGTTCATGGCGACCTCCTTACGGAGATCACCCTCGACACCGCCTTGATCCTGGATCACTCGCTGGATCCTGAGGACCTCGTCCTCCGACAGATCCTTCACCTTGATACCTGCATCGACACCCGCCGTACCCAGAATCTTGGTCGCCCGGGTCCGGCCGATACCATAGATATAGGTCAGGCCGATCTCGACCCGCTTTGCCGACGGCAGTTCAACACCTGCTATGCGTGCCATCGCTCTCCTCCTCGATCAGCCTTGACGCTGCTTGTGTTTGGGGTTCTCGCAGAGAACCCGAATCACGCCCTTACGGCGAATGATCTTGCACTTCGAGCACATGCGTTTCACTGACGGACGAACTTTCATCGTCGCCCCCTCTTACCCTATTTGTAGCGGTAGACGATCCGCCCACGTTTGAGATCGTATGGCGAAAGCTCTACCAAAACCTTGTCGCCGGGAAGAATGCGGATGAAGTGCTTGCGCATCTTTCCCGAAATATGCGCGAGCACTTCGTGACCGTTCTCCAACTCGACGCGGAACATCGCGTTGGGAAGCGGCTCCACCACACTTGCGACCACTTCGATCGCCTCTTCCTTGGCCATCCAATTACTCCTCGAGACCGAGCACACGATGGCCGTCTGACGTGACCGCCACCGAGTACTCAAAATGGGCAGCGAGTTTACCGTCTTCCGTCCTCGCTGTCCAGCCGTCGTCGTCGATCTTCACCCGCCAGCTCCCGGCGGTGATCATGGGCTCGATGGCGAGCACCAGACCGGGTTTGAGAATCTGCCCGCGGCCGGCGTTCCCATAGTTCGGAACCTGCGGTTCCTCGTGCAGCGAACGCCCGATTCCGTGGCCGACAAACTCACGCACGACCCCGAATCCGGCGCCCTCGGCGTAGGCTTGAACGGCGGCGCCGATATCGCCGAGCCGTTTGCCCGGACCCATCTCGTCGACGGCGTTGTCGAGACAGCGCTTGGTCACCTTCATGAGCCGCTCGGCTTCGCCGTTGACATGACCGACCCCGAAACTGACGGCCGCATCGCCGAAGAAACCATCGAGGATGACACCGCAGTCCACGCTCAGGATGTCGCCGTCGCGAAGGCGCACCCTCTCGCTCGGGATTCCGTGAACGATCTCGTCGTTGACCGAGGTGCAGAGGGTCGCGGGAAACCCGCGGTAGCCCTTGAAGGCCGGCGCGCCACCCTCGGAGAGAATGACTTCCTCCGCGATCGCGTCGAGCTCGCCCGTGCTGACACCGGGCGCCGCGGCGTCGCGGACCGCCTCGAGGGCGAGGTGGACGACCCGATTGGCGCGGTGCATGGCGTCGAGCTCGGCGGTGGACTTGAGGACGATCATACGGTCACCGGCGCTCCCACCGCTTCGTCGACCGAATCCGCGACGCGGGCGATGGCCTGGTTACCGTCAACTACCACGAGCTGATTTCGCTTGCGATAGAAGTCCGCCACTCCGGCCGCGTGCAGCCGGTAGATCCGCAGGCGGTCGCGGACGACTTCTTCCCGATCGTCTTCGCGTTCGACCAGCGGTTCGCCCGACAGATCATCGACACCGGGTTCCTTCGGCGGATCCTCGAGGCGGTGATAGGTCCGGCCTGATCCCGGATGGATCAATCGGCCCCTGAGCCGGGAGACGATGACCTCATCGGGAACATCCAGCAGGATGACCTGCTCGACGCGCCGCCCGAGTTCGGCCAGGATCCCGTCGAGGAGTTCCGCTTGCGCGACCTTGCGGGGATAGCCCTCGAGGATGAATCCACGGGCGCAGTCCTCACGGTCGATCCGCTGCAGAATGAGGCCGCTCATGACCTGATCGGAGACCAACTCTCCGCGATCGAGGTCGGACTGGATCTCGCCCCCGAGCCCGGTGCCGTTGGCCACCTCGCCCCACAGCATGTCTCCGGTGGAGATATGCGGCAGCTGGTAGCGTTCGGCCAACAGGCGCGCCTGCGTGCCCTTGCCGGAGCCCGGGGGGCCCAGCAGCACCAGGTTGAGGCTTGAAAAGGTCGGACTCATCACCGTCTCCCGCGAATCCTTCCGCGGCGCATGAACCCGTCATAGTGACGCATGACGAGCTGCGATTCGATCTGATTGACGGTGTCCATGGCGACTCCGACGACGATGAGCAACGAGGTGCCGCCGAAGAAGAACTTGACGCCGAGGCCCTCGGTAAACCAGCGCGGCAGGAAGGCGTCGAGGGTCGGGCCGACGAACGGAATGGTCGCGACCTTGAAGCCCGCGATCAGGATCTCGGGGAGGATCGCCACCAGCGCCAGGTAGATGGCGCCCACAAGCGTCATCCTGGTCAGGATCCGGTCGATGAACTCGGCGGTGCGCTTGCCCGGCCGGATGCCGGGAATGAAACCGCCGTACTTGCGCATGTTCTCCGCCGTGTCCTCTGGGTTGAAGATGATCGAGGTGTAGAAGTAGCAGAAGAAGACGATGGACAGGAAGTAGATGAGATTGTACATCGGCTCGCCCCAGGCCAGGGCCTCGGTGATCTTCTGCAGCCAGCGATTGTCGATCATCTGGCCGATGGTCTGCGGGAAGGACATGATCGAGGCGGCGAAGATCACCGGGATCACACCGCCGGTGTTGAGGCGCAGGGGAAGGTAGGTGCTCTGGCCGCCGTAGACCCGGCGTCCGACCACCCGCTTGGCGTATTGGATCGGGATCCGGCGCTGGGCGCGCTCCATGTAGACGATCGCCGCGACAACACCGATCATGAAGACGACCAGGATCGCGATGGTGATGACGCTCAGACTTCCCGTCCTCACGTCGGTGATGGTGTTGACGATGGCGCTCGGGAGGCCGACCACGATGCCGGCGAAGATGATGAGCGAGATCCCGTTCCCGATGCCCCGTTCGGTGATCTGCTCGCCGAGCCACATGACAAACGCCGTCCCGGTGGTCAGGGTGAGCACCGTCAGGAGGCGAAAGCCCCAGCCCTGGAGATTCTCGGGCACCAGCAGTGCGCCGCCGGGCGCCGTCGTCCGCTCGAGGAAGAAGGAGATGCCCATGCCCTGGATGATCGAGAGCACGACGGTTCCGTACCGGGTGTACTGGGTGATCTTCCGCCGGCCGAGCTCGCCCTCTTTCGAGAGCTTCTCGAGATAGGGCCACACAACCGTCAGCAACTGGAGAATGATCGATGCCGAAATATAGGGCATGATCCCCAGCGCGAAGATCGTCATCCTCCCCAGGGCGCCGCCCGAGAAGAGATTCAAGAATCCGAGCACGGTCCCTTCGGCCGCGGTGGTGAACTCGTGAATCGCGACCGGATCGATACCGGGAATCGGGATGAAGGCGCCGATGCGGTAGACCGCAAGCAAGGCGAACGTGAAGATCAACCGCCTGCGGAGATCGGGGATGGCGAAGATGTTGCGGAAGCTCTCGATCACGAGGTCACCACCTCACAACTGCCGCCGGCGGCCTCGATGCTGGCCTGGGCGTTCTTGGAAAAGGCATGCGCCTGAACGGTCAACTTCTTGCTGAGCTCGCCCGATGCGAGGACCTTGACCGGCTTCTTGTCGCCGCGAATGAGACCCTTCTCGGTCAGGAGTTCGGCGGTGACGGTGTCACCGTTGGAGAACACCCGCTCGAGGTCGCGCAGGTTGACGACCTGGTAGCCCACCCGGAAGATATTGGTGAAGCCTCGTTTGGGGATCTGGCGGACGAGGGGCATCTGTCCGCCCTCGAAACCCCAGCGCCGAGAGTAACCGCTGCGCGATTTCTGGCCCTTGTGGCCCTTGCCGGCGGTTTTTCCCTGCCCCGTTCCCGGGCCCCTCCCGATCCGCTTGCGCTTCTGGGTGGCGCCGACGGCCGGCTTGAGATTGTGAAGTTCGTTGGCCATCTCAGCCCTCCAACTTCTCGACCCTGACCAGGTGGGAGATCTTGTTCACCATGCCGCGGATGTACTCGTCGTCAATCCGTGTCACGGAGCGGCCGATCTTGCCGAGACCGAGGCCCGCAAGCACTTTTTTCTGCCTGCCCTGGTACCCGATCCCGCTCTTCACCTGGGTGATCTTGAGCATGTTCTTGGTTTTTGGTGTCGCGGCTTTTTTCGCCGCGGCTTTCTTCGGCTCGGCTTCTTCGGCCGCCGGTGTCGTCTCGGCGTCCTTCTCGGCCGGCGCCTTTTCGGAGGCGGCCTTTTTCGCGGGCGCCTTTTTCGCCGGAGCCTTCTCAGCCGCGGTCTTTTTCGCCGGGGCCTTCTTTGCCGGGGCTTTCTTGGCCGGGGCCTTCTTGGCTGCGGCTTTCTTGGCCGGGGCTTTCTTCTCCGCCGCCTTGTCGGCCGGGCTCACCTCGACTTGGTCGTTTTTCTCTTCAGCGGTCATGACTTCTCAGCCTCCTCCACCGGAGCCTTGGCGGCGGTCTTCGCGGCAGTCTTCGCAGCGGTCTTTCCGACCACCGGCTCTTCCGCCACTTCTCCACCCTCGGCGGCCAATTCGACCGTTTCGGCGCCCAGATCGGCGCCGGCGACATCAACGCCGCGAAGGCGCCGCACCTGAGCGTCGGTCATCAGATTCTGGAGGGCGTCGAAGGTCGCGCGGACCACGTTGAACGGGTTCCGGCTGCCGACGATCTTGGTCAGGATGTCCTGGATCCCGGCCGACTCCATGACGGCGCGGACGCCGCCGCCGGCGATCACCCCGGTACCCGGAGAGGCCGGTCGGAGCAGAACCCTGGTCGCACCCCACTGACCCCAGATCAGGTGCGGGACGGTCCCACCCACCAGGGGCACCTTGACCATCTCTTTGCGGGCCTGTTCGGAGGCCTTCTGAATGGCGGGCGGCACCTCGCGGGCCTTTCCGGTGCCATAGCCGACCCGGCCGGCCCCGTCTCCGGCAACCACGACCGCCGAGAAGGAGAAGTTCTTCCCGCCCTTGACGACCTTGGCAACCCGGTTGATGTGGACGACGGTCTCGGCGAATTCGCTGTCACGGTCTCGGTTCATCATCGTGTTGTCCCTAGAACTTCAGGCCCGCACCGCGGGCGCCTTCGGCGATGGCACGGATCACTCCGTGATACTGGAAACCACCGCGGTCGAAGACCACGGTGTCGACACCTACACTCTTCGCGCGCTCGGCGATGAGCTCGCCCACTTTCTTGCCTGCCTCGCGGTTGCCCGTCGAGCCGAGATCCCCGGTGGACGCCTTCTCGAGGGTCGAGACGGCGGCGATGGTGACCCCACGCTCGTCATCGATGAGCTGGGCGTAGAGGTGGCGCAGGCTGCGAAAGACGGTGAGACGCGGCCGCTGCGCGGTTCCGCGAACATGCTGCCTGAAACGGCGCTTGCTCTTGTCGCGACGCTGCTTACGATCTGTGACGCGGCTCATTATTTCGCCCCCTGTTTCCCGGCCTTGGTCCGAATCCGCTCGTCGGCATAACGGACGCCTTTGCCCTTGTAGGGCTCGGGCGGCCGCAGGCCGCGGATTTCGGCGGCGATCTGACCGACCTTCTGGCGGTCGATGCCGTTGACCGTGACGCGATTGGCCTTGCCGTCGACCTCGATGTCGATCCCCTTCGGGATCGCAAAATTGATGGGGTGCGAGTAGCCGAGATTGAAGACGACCGCGTCGCCCTGTTTCTCGGCCCGGTAGCCGATGCCGACGATGTCGAGTGCCTTGGACCAGCCATTGGAGACACCGGTGATCGCGTTGGCCATCAATGCACGGGCGAGGCCGTGGTAGGCGCGGCTCTGCTGTTCATCATCGGCCCGATCGAGGGAGAAGTTGCCGTCTTCGACCTTGGCCGTGATTCCCTCGCTCAGGCTGACTTCGAGGGCGCCCTTCGGGCCCTTGACGCCGACGAGGTTGCCCTCGACCTTGACCTCGACGCCCTTCGGAATCGGGATTGGTTTTCTTCCAGTCCGTGACATGGTCGCCCCCTACCAGACTTCACACAGGACTTCGCCACCGATCCGCAGACTGCGCGCCTGCTCATCGGTGACGACCCCGCGATTGGTGGAGATCACCGCGACGCCGAGCCCGCTGCGGACCTTCGGCAGGTCCTCGACCCCGCGGTAGATGCGGAGACCGGGTTTGGAAACCCGGCGGATGCCGTGGATCACGGGTTCGCCGTCATCGGCGTACTTGAGGTAGATCCGGAGGGTGCCCTGCGGACCTTCATCAATCATCTTGAAGGTGCGAATGTACCCCTCTTGCTTGAGGATCTTCGCGATCTCCAGTTTCATCTTCGATGCCGGCACATCCGCCCTGTCGTGGCGTACCGCCGCGGCGTTACGGATGCGGGTCAGCAGATCGGAAATAGGATCAGTCATGCTCATGATCGATAACCCCTCACCAGCTCGCCTTGGTCACCCCGGGGAGAAAACCCTCGAGAGCCAGCTTCCGGAAACACACGCGGCAGAGTTGAAACTTGCGCATGTAACCTCTCGGTCGACCACAAGCACGGCAGCGGTTGTGATGGCGCACCTTGAACTTGGGCTTGCGAAGGCTCTTGGCAATACTCGATTTCTTTGCCATGGTCTTCCTCCTAGCGCTGTCTGAACGGCATTCCGAGCCCGGCGAGCAGTGCTTTTGCCTGATCGTCGGTCGGCGCCGTGGTTGTGATCGTGATGTTCATCCCGAGCGTTCCTTCGATCTTCTGGTAGTCGACCTCGGGGAAGATGAGGATGTCGCGAATGCCCAATGTGTAGTTGCCTCGTCCGTCGAACGCGGTCGGCGAGGTGCCACGGAAGTCGCGCACACGGGGCAACCCGATGGCGATGAGCCGATCGAGAAACTCGTACATGCGCTCGGCCCGCAGCGTCACCTTGCAGCCGACCGGCATCCCTTCGCGCAGCTTGAAGGCCGCGATGGACTTCCTCGCCTTGCGGATGACCGGTTTTTGTCCGGTGATCAAGGTGAGCTGCTCGACGGCGACATCGAGGAGCTTGGCGTTCTTCGACGCCTCACCGACGCCCATGTTGCAGGTGATCTTCTCGATCCGAGGTATCTGCATTGGGTTGGTCAATCCAAACTCTTTCTTCAGAGCTGGAAAGACCTCTTCCTGATACGTAGTAAGCAAGCGCGCCATCGTCCCTCCTATCGGTCGAGAATCGCGCCGTCGACCTTGGAAACGCGGACTTTTCGTCCGTCGTCCAAAATTTTGTAGCCGACCCGGGTTGGCCGCCCGGAGTCGGGCGAAATCACCATGACGTTGGAGGCGTGGATCGCCGACTCGCGTTCCACGATTCCGCCTTGAATCTTTTTCTGGGGGTTGGGTCGGGTGTGCCGTTTGATCATGGCCACGCCCTCGACCACAACGCGGTCGCGGTCGCGGTCGACCCGCAGAACACGCCCCCTCTTGCCGGCATCCTTGCCGGTCACGACTTCGACGTTATCGCCCTTTTTGATCTTCATCATCGACTCCTACAGAACCTCGGGGGCGAGCGAGACGATCTTCATGAACTTGCGCTGCCGCAGCTCACGAGCCACCGGCCCGAAGACGCGGGTGCCGATCGGCTCGTTCTCGGGATTGATGAGCACCGCGGCGTTCTCGTCGAAGCTGATGTAGGAACCGTCGACGCGGCGCTTACGAGCTCTCGTACGAACGATCACGGCCTTGACCACTGCACCCTTTTTGATATCGGACTCCGGCGCGGCCTCTTTCACCGAGCAGACGATGATATCGCCGATCCCGGCGTAGCGCGGAGCTGCCGAACCGCCGAGCTGGCGGATGGCCTGGAGCTTCCGCGCACCGGAGTTGTCGGCCACGTTGAGGTGGGTTCCCATCTGAATCATTGGTGTCCTCCCGGCCTACTGGGCGCGATCGATCACCTTGCGAACGCGCCACTTCTTGCGGCGCGACAAGGGACGGCACTCCTCGATGAGGACACGGTCTCCCTTGTTGCAGGTGTTCGATTCGTCGTGCGCCATGAATTTGGAAGTGGTGCGCACGAACCGGTTGTAAAGCGGGTGCATGACGAAGTTCTCCACCTTCACCACCACCGATTTATCGGCGGCGGCGGAGAGAACCTCGCCCACCTTGGTGGTCTTGCGAGATGTCTTGGCGACGTCGGTCATCATGCACTCTCCTGGATCCGGCGCTCGTTGATCACCGTGAGCACCCGGGCGATGTCCTTGCGAACCTCGCGGATCTTGACGGGGTTCTCGATCTGACCGGTCGATTTCTGGAAGCGCAGCTTGAACAGCTGCTCCTCGAGATCCGACAGCGTCTTGGTCAGCTCGTCGACGGAACGTTCACGCAGCGTCGGGGCTTTCATCGCCGCTCTCCTCTTGTCACGAATCGCGTCTTGAGCGGCAGCTTGTGCGCTGCGAGGCGCATGGCCTCGCGGGCGATGGGCTCCGCCACACCTTCCATTTCATAGAGAATGCGGGCCGGTTTGATCACCGCAACCCACTCCTCCGGGGCGCCCTTGCCCTTACCCATTCGAGTTTCGAGGGGCTTTTTCGTCACGGGCTTGTCCGGGAAGATCCGGATCCAGATCTTACCGCCGCGCTTGACGTGACGGGTCATGGCAATACGTGCGGCCTCGATCTGCCGCGCCGTCAGCCAACCGCGCTCGGTCGCCTGCAGCCCGAAATCACCAAAGGCAACGGTGGAACCGCGAAGCGCGACTCCGCGGTTTTTCCCGCGCTGCTGTTTCCTGTACTTGACCTTTTTCGGCATCAGCATGATGACGACTCCTCACAGACGCTTGAGATACGGGCGCGCGCGATGGCGCTCGCCGCGGTAAACCCACACCTTGACGCCGATGACGCCGAATGTGGTGAAGGCGTTCTCGACTCCATAGTCGATATCGGCCTTGAGGGTATGGAGCGGCAGGCGCCCCTGTAGGTACTGCTCGGAGCGGGCGATCTCGGCTCCGTTCAGTCGGCCGGCGCAACGAATCTTGATCCCCTGAGCGCCAAAACGCAAGGCGTTCTCGATGGCCCGCTTCATGGCGCGCCTGAAGGCGATGCGCCGCTCGAGCTGCCGGGCGACGTTGGCCGCGATGAGATGCGCATCGATCTCGGGCCGTTGGATCTCCTGGATGTTGATGTGGATGTCCTGGCCGTAGCGCCGCATGAGGTCATCACGCAGCTTGTCCACCTCGGCGCCCTTTGCGGCCGATGATGATTCCGGGACGGCCGGAGAGGATGTTGACCCTCAGCTTCGAGGCCGTGCGCTCGATGTCGATGGCGCTGACGGCTGCGTTCTTGAGTCGCGCCATGAGCTCGTTGCGGAGTTGGAGGTCCTCATGCAGGAGATTCGCGTAGTTCGTACCGTCGGCATACCAGCGCGAACGCCAGGTGTTGTTGTAGCCGAGGCGGAACCCGTACGGGTGTGTTTTCTGTCCCACTGGTGCCTCCTAGTTCTCGCGCACTGCCAGCTGGACAGTGATGTGGCAGGTCCGCTTGAGGATGCGATGCGACCGCACCCATTTGGAGGCCGGCCGGGCTCGTTTCAGACTGGGTCCGCCGTCGACGGTGATGGTCTTGATGAAGACCCGATCGACGTCAACCCCTGGTTGGGCGTGTTCGAGGTTGGCCAGAGCCGATTTCACCAACTTCGCAACGTCGGCAGCAGCGTACTTCCGACACATCTGGAGCGAAGTCAGCGCCGGTTCCACCGCCTGGCCGCGAACAAGATCGACGACCAGCCGCACCTTGCGCGGCGACGAACGATAGTAGCGCAGAGTTGCTTGAGCGTCCATGGCCATCCCCTACCGTGCGCCTCGGTCCGACCGACCGCCTGCGTGACCGCGGAAGGTCCGGGTCGGCGCGAATTCGCCGAGCTTGTGCCCGACCATGTTCTCGGTGATGTAGACCGGCACGAACTTGTGACCGTTGTGCACGGCGATGGTGGTACCGACCATGAGCGGGGTGATGGTTGAGCGCCGCGACCAGGTCTTGATCACACGGCGGTCACCGGTAGTCCGAGACTGCCTGCACCTTTTTCATGAGGTGGTCATCGATGAACGGTCCCTTACGGATCGAACGAGCCATCTTATCCCCCTACTTCTTTCGCCGCGAGACGATGAGGCGTCGGACGCCTTCTTGCCGCGGGTCTTCGCGCCCTTGGTCGGCCAGCCCCACGGCGAAACCGGGTGGCGGCCCTTGTTCCGACCCTCACCACCACCGTGCGGGTGATCCACCGGGTTCATCGCCGTGCCGCGAGTCTGCGGTCGGATGCCGAGCCAGCGCGAGCGGCCGGCTTTGCCGATCTTGATATTCGAGTGGTCGGTGTTGCCCACCTGACCGATGGTGGCGATGCAGACCGAGAGCACCATTCGCATCTCGCCCGACGGCATCCGAAGCGTGGTGTACTTGCCCTCTTTCGCCATGATCTGGGCCGAGGCTCCGGCCGAGCGGACCATCTGACCGCCCTTGCCGGGCTTGAGCTCGACGTTGTGGACCAGCGTGCCGAGGGGGATGTTGCCGATGGGCATGGCGTTGCCCGTCCGCACATCGGTCTTGGCGCCGGCGATGATCTGGTCGCCCACCTTGAGACCGATCGGCGCCAGGATGTAGCGTTTTTCGCCATCGGCGTAGTGGAGCAACGCGATGAACGATGTCCGGTTGGGGTCGTACTCGATGGTTGCAACCTTGGCCGGCACGTCGAACTTGTCGCGTTTGAAATCGATCGCGCGGTAGCGCCGTTTGTGGCCGCCACCGCGGTGACGAGAGGTGATGTGGCCATCGGAGTTGCGCGCCGACGAGCGCTTCTTGCCCTTGGTGAGCTTCTTCTCGGGCTTGGATCTCGTGACCTCCTCGAAATCGAGGTGGGTGACGAATCGTCGGCCCGGAGATGTCGGTTTGTGATTCTTTATCGCCATCGGGGACTCCTCACACGCCCTCGAAGAACTCGAGGTTCTTCGAGCCCGGCGCGAGCTTGACGTACGCCTTGCGCGTGGCCGGTCGGTGATTCGCCACCCGGCCGTAACGCATGATCGGTTTGCCCTTGCGGTTGACGATGCGCACCGCCGCGACTTGCGACGTCGAAGAGCTCCTCGACCGCGTGGCGGACCTGAATCTTGTTCGCCCGCCGATCGACCTCGAAGCAGACGGTATTCTCCTGTTCCTGCATCATGGTGGTCTTCTCGGTGAGCAGCGGGCGACGAATGATCTCGCGCGCCTTCATGACAACACCTCCGCGAGGGAACGGACCGCAGGCTCGGTCGCCACGATCCAGCGGTGGTTGAGCACCTCGTAAACATTGAGCGATGTGGCGTCGAGCATGGTGAGCTCGGGCCTGTTGCGGCTCGCGAGATGGAGGTTGAGGTTCTCGAGACCATCCACCAGGAGCACCTTCTGACCGCTCATCCCGAGGGCATCCAGGTGCTTCATGAACTCCTTGGTCTTGGGATCCGGGAGCTGCATCGACTCGAGCACCACCAACCGACCCTGGGCGACGCGCTGGGAGAGCACGCCCCGCAACGCGGCGCGGCGGGCTTTCTTGTTGACCTTCTGCACGTACGAACGCGGTTTCGGTCCGTGAACGGTTCCTCCGGAACGCCACAGCGGCGACTGGCGATTACCGGCACGCGCGCGCCCGGTGTGTTTCTGTTTCCACGGCTTGGTGCGGCTCCCCTTGACTTCGCCGCGATCCCTGGCGCTGGTGGGTTCCACGTCGGAGACTTGCGAGGTACGCACGCACGACTTCCCAGACGAGATGGTCGTTGGCCTCGCGAGCGAACACGTCGTCGGGCAGCTCGACCGAGCCGACGACTTCGTTGTTCCAGTTTTTGACGTCGATCTTCATGGTCATCCCCCGCCCTATGCCTTGACAATGCGGATATAGCTGTTCCGCGCTCCCGGAACACCGCCCTTGAGGAAGAGGAGATTGCGATCGGTATCGATCTTGACCACCGTGACGTTCTTCACGGTGATCCTGGCGTTGCCGTGCTGACCGGGCATTTTGGTACCCGGAAACACCCGCGACGGCCACGCCGATTGTCCGATGGAACCGGGTGCGCGGTGGAACATGGAGCCGTGGGTCGCTCGTCCGCCACCGAAGTTGTGACGCTTGATCACACCCTGAAAACCCTTGCCCTTCGAACGACCGATGACGTGCACCTTCTCATCGACGTCGAAGATGTCCGCGAGCACCGCATCGCCGGGCTTGGAATCATCGGCGGCATCGACCGGGACCTCGGCCATGAGCCGGGTCGGAGGAACGCCGGCCGCCGCGAAATGACCCTGGATGGGTTTCGGCGCGTTGCGCCGCGGTGTGGATTCGACCAGACCGAGCTGAACCGCCTCGTAGCCGTCCCGCTCGATGGACTTTCGCTGAACGACGATACACGGCCCAGCCTCGACCACCGTGACGGGACACAGCGCGTCCGTCGTCGTCGAAGATCTGGGTCATGCCAACCTTCTTTGCGAGTATGCCGCGTACCATATCCACCTCACCGTGGGCCGTAGGCTTTGATCTGGACATCGACGCCGGCCGGCAGCTCGAGCTTCATGAGAGCATCGATGGTCTGCTGGGTCGGCTCGAGAATGTCCAGGAGCCTCTTGTGCGTGCGGATCTCGAACTGCTCACGGGACTTCTTGTCCACGTGCGGAGAACGCAGCACGGTAAACCGCTGGATGTGCGTCGGCAGCGGGATGGGACCAAAAATCCTGGCGCCGGTCCGCTGCGCAGTGTCAACAATTTCAGTCGCCGACTGGTCCAGCAGGCGATAATCGAAGGCCTTCAGCCGAATACGGATCTTTTCGCTGGCCATGTATCTACTCCAAGATCTCGGTGATGGACCCGGCGCCCACGGTCCGGCCGCCTTCACGAATCGCGAACCGCAGCCCGCGCTCCATCGCGATGGGCGTCAGAAGCTCCACCTCGAGGTTCGTGTTGTCGCCCGGAATCACCATCTCGACACCCTCGTCCAAATTCACCGAGCCCGTCACGTCCGTCGTCCGGAAGAAGAACTGCGGCCGGTAGCCACGGAAGAACGGCGTGTGCCGTCCACCCTCTTCCTTCGTCAGAACGTAGACCTCGGCGCGGAACTTCATGTGCGGCTTGATCGAACCGGGCTTCGCAACCACCTGGCCACGCTCGACGTCCTTGCGCTCCGTGCCCCGCAGCAGCAGACCCACGTTGTCGCCGGCCTCACCGCTGTCGAGCAGCTTGCGGAACATCTCGACACCCGTCACGACCTTCTTCATCGTGGGGCGGATGCCGACGATCTCCATCTCCTCGCCGACCTTCACCTTCCCGCGCTCGATCCGACCCGTCACGACCGTGCCGCGGCCCGAAATCGTGAACACGTCCTCGACCGGCATCAGAAATGTCCTTGTCGATATCGCGCTCCGGCAGCGGAACGTAACTGTCCATCGCCGCCAGAAGCTCCCAGATCGACTTGCAGTCGTCCGAATCCGGATCATCGCTCTCGCCGGCCTTCAACGCCGATCCCCGAACCACCGGAATGTCGTCGCCCGGGAACTCGTACTCGCTCAGAAGCTCTCTCACTTCCAGCTCCACGAGATCCAAAAGCTCCTCGTCGTCCACCATGTCCACCTTGTTCATGTAGACGATGATGAACGGCACCCCAACCTGCCGCGCCAGCAGGATGTGCTCCCGCGTCTGCGGCATCGGTCCGTCCGCCGCCGACACCACCAACACCGCCCCGTCCATCTGCGCCGCACCCGTGATCATGTTCTTCACGTAGTCGGCGTGTCCCGGACAGTCAACATGCGCGTAGTGGCGCGCTTCCGACTGATACTCCACGTGCGCCGTGTTGATCGTGATTCCCCGCGCCTTCTCTTCCGGCGCCTTGTCGATGGAATCAAACGGCGTGTAGTCAGCCAGACCCTTTGCGTGCAGGGTCTTCGTGATCGCCGCCGTCAACGTCGTCTTTCCATGGTCCACGTGACCGATGGTCCCGATGTTCACGTGCGGCTTTGTCCGCTCGAACTTCTGCTTGGCCATGAGCGTCTCCTCTTACGCGGTGGTCAGGCCCCTGGCGCGGGCCACAATCTCGTCAGCTAGGTTGCGTGGAACTTCGTCGTAGTGATCGAACTGCATCGTGTAGGTCGCTCGCCCCTGGGTGGCGGAGCGCAGATCCGTGGCGTAGCCGAACATCTCGGCCAACGGCACATGGACCGACAGCACCTGAAAACCGGCGCGGGGCTCCATATTGATGACCCGGCCGCGGCGACGGTTGAGATCGCCGATGACATCACCCATATACTCTTCAGGGGTCACCGCCTCGACTTCCATGACGGGCTCGAGGAGGACCGGATCGGCTTTGGCGGCGGCGTCCGAGAAGGCCATGGATCCGGCCACCTTGAATGCGATCTCCGACGAATCGACCTCGTGGAACGAACCGTCGAGAAGGATCACACCGACTCCCATGAGCGGAAAACCGGCGAGGATGCCGCGTTCCATGGATTCGCGGGCGCCGATTTCGACCGGTTTGATGAACTCGTTCGGAATCACACCGCCGCGGATCTCGTCGCGGAACTCGAAATCGGTCCCGTCGGTGAGGGGATAGACCCGGACCTTGGCGTGGCCGTACATTCCCTTGCCGCCGGTTTGGCGGATGAACCGGCCCTCGCCCTCGGCCTCCTCGGTGACGGTCTCTCGATACGCCACCTGCGGCCGACCGACATTGGCGGCGATCTTGAACTCACGCAACAGGCGGTCGACGATGATCTCGAGATGGAGTTCGCCCATCCCCGAGATGATGGTCTGGCCGGTCTCTTCGTCGGTGGACACCCGAAAGGTCGGGTCTTCCTGGGTCAATTTTCCGAGCGCGCCGGCGAGGTTCTTCTGATCGGCGGTGGTCTTGGGCTCGATGACGACCGAGATCACCGGCTCGGGGAAATGCATGGTCTCGAGGATGATGGAGTGCCTGGGATCGCAGATCGTGTCGCCGGTACCGGCGTTTCGCAGACCCACGACCGCACAGATGTCACCTGCAAAAACCTCTGAAATCTCTTCCCGCTTGTCGGCGTGCATCTTCAGAAGCCGACCGATCCGCTCCTTCTTCCCGGTGGCGGCATTGACCACCTGGGTGCCGGTGCTCATGCTGCCCGAGTAGACCCGGACAAAGGCGAGCTGACCGACAAAGCTGTCGGTCATGATCTTGAAGACCAACGCTGCGAACGGCTCGTCATCCGAAGCCGAACGGACATCGACGGCGTTGCCGCTCGTCACGACGCCTTCGATCGGAGGAACATCGAGCGGTGACGGAAGGTAGTCGACGACTGCGTCGAGCAGGGGCTGAACACCCTTGTTCTTGAAGGCCGCGCCGCAGAGCACGGGGACCAGCAGTCCCGCCAGCGTGCCCTTGCGCAGACCCCTGAGGATCTGCTCTTCGGACATCTGACCCTCGGAAAGGTAGGTGTCGAGAGCCTCGTCAGAGGTCTCCGCCACCGCCTCGAGCAGACGCTCGCGGTACTCCTCGACCTCGGCCCGGTAGTCATCGGGAATCGCTTCTTCGCGGTACTCGGCGCCGAGGCTCTCATCGAGGTAGCGATATGCCTTGAGCCGCACGAGGTCGATGACACCGACAAACTTGTCCTCGCGGCCGAGCGGGATCTGCACCGCCACCGGGTTGGCTTTCAGCTTGTCGCGAATCTGATCGACGACACCGGCGAACCGGGCGCCGATGCGATCCATCTTGTTGACAAACGCAACCCGGGGGACGTGATAGCGATCGGCCTGGCGCCACACCGTCTCGGACTGGGGCTCGACCCCGCCGACGGCGCAGAAGATCGCCACCGCGCCGTCGAGCACCCGAAGCGAACGCTCGACCTCGGCGGTGAAGTCGACGTGGCCCGGTGTGTCGATGATGTTGATTCGGTGGTCGCGCCAGAAACAGGTGGTCGCAGCAGACGTGATCGTGATGCCCCGCTCTTGTTCCTGCGGCATCCAATCCATGGTGGCGGTGCCGTCGTGAACCTCTCCCAACTTGTAGTTGATGCCCGTGTAATAGAGCACGCGCTCAGTCGTCGTCGTCTTACCGGCATCGATGTGGGCCATGATGCCGATATTCCGAACCTGAGCAAGTGGGATGAGGCGGGGCATGTTTTCAAAGATCTCCGTTCCGAACGCGAAAAAGGTCTGTCTGCTACTCCGTTAAAAGCGATAGTGTGCGAAGGCCTTGTTGGCCTCCGCCATGCGGTGCACGTCGTCGCGCTTCTTGATCGTGCCGCCCCGGTTGGAGGCCGCATCGATGAACTCACCGGCGAACCGCAGCATCATGGTCTTCTCGTGCCGTGCCCGGGAGTAGTTGATGAGCCACCGAATCGCCAGCGACTGCTGCCGATCCGACCGAACTTCCATGGGCACCTGGTAGGTGGAACCACCGACCCGGCGCGACTTGACTTCGACGAGCGGGCGAGAATTCTCGACGGCCTTCTTGAAGACCTTGAGGGGATCATCCCCGGTGCGCTCTTCGATGAGGCCGAGGGCGCCGTAGAAGATCCGCTCGGCGACGGTCTTCTTGCCGTTCTTGGTCACGTTGTTGATGAACTTGGTGACCAACCGCGAGTTGTACACGGGGTCGGGAAGAATCGTCCGCTTTTCAACATTTGCTCGGCGAGGCATGTCTCTTCTCCGCCTAGTTCTTCGGCCGCTTGGCGCCGTACTTGGATCGCTCCTGGCGACGACCGTCAACACCTTGACAGTCCATGGTGCCGCGAATGATGTGGTAGCGAACACCGGGCAGATCCTTGACGCGGCCGCCGCGGATCATCACCTGAGAGTGCTCCTGCAGGTTGTGGCCCTCTCCAGGGATATAGGCCGTCACCTCGATACCGTTGGTCAGCCGGACACGAGCCACTTTCCGGAGTGCGGAATTCGGCTTCTTCGGCGTGGTCGTGAAGACACGTGTGCAAACGCCTCGGCGCTGAGGACAGGCCTGGAGTGCCGGGCTCTTTGTCTTCTCCGTCGCCATCTTGCGGCCCTGGCGGACCAACTGCGAGATCGTGGGCATTGTCGCTCCCTGGTTCGGGTTACTTCGGCCGAGGGGTTTGCCTCTCGGCGCATGATGGTTGAAACGCGGCCCTGGCTTCAGGAGCCAGAGCCGCGGAAGAATACTCGAGAAAGGCTCCCCTGTCAACTGTCGGCGAGGGGGCGATCTCCCTTGGCTTCGATGAGCGCCGCGGCGGCGTCGGTCATTTCCTGATAGAGGTTTTCGGCCTCTTCCAAGACCTCGAGCTCGTCCTCGGGCACCGGATCGATCACCGTTCGACGATACCTCGGGGCGCCGGTTCCCGCGGGGATGAGCCGGCCGACGATCACGTTCTCCTTGAGCCCGTGGAGGTTATCGACCTTGCCCGAGACCGCGGCTTCGGTGAGAACCCGGGTGGTTTCCTGGAACGAGGCCGCCGAGATGAAGCTCTCGGTGGCCAACGAGGCCTTGGTGATCCCGAGCAGCAGCGATTTTGCGGTCGCGGGCTCGCCGCCGGCGGCGATGACACGCTCGTTCTCGCGCTGGAAAAGATACCGGGGAACCTGCTGGTCGAGCAGGAAGTCGGTGTCGCCCGGATCCACCACCTTCACGAACCGCATCATCTGCCGGACCATGACTTCGATGTGCTTGTCGTTGATCGCCACACCCTGGGAGCGGTAGACCTCCTGGATCTTGTCGACGAGATGGCGCTGCATCTCCTTTTCACCGAGGATCGACAGGATGTCGTGCGGGTTGACCGCACCCTCGGTGAGGGGGTCGCCGGCCTGGATGAACTCGCCCTCCTGGACCGACACGTGGGCGTACCGCGGGATCGAATACTCGCGCTGCTCGTCTCCCTCGCCCTCGACCATGATGCGGCGCTGACCGCGGACGGGCTCGGTGATGACGATCGTGCCGTCGATCTCCGAGACCACCGCCGGGTCCTTGGGCTTGCGCGCTTCGAAGAGCTCGACGACGCGCGGCAGACCGCCGGTGATGTCCTTGGTCTTCGACATCTCGCGAGGGATCTTGGCGAGCACGTCTCCCGGCGCGAGCTTGTCGCCCTCGTTGACCGAGAGATGCGAACCGATGGGCAGCTGATAACGCCGGGTCTCGTCCTTCTTGCTGCCGACGATCTCCAGCGTCGGGATTCGCTTGCCGGATCCCAACGGCTCGATGACGATCTTGTGCGCGTGGCCCGTGAGCTTGTCGATCTCCTCGCGGACGTTCTCGCCCTCGATGAGGTCGTGGAAGACGACCTTTCCCTTGATGGCGGTGAGAATCGACGAGGTGAAGGGGTCCCAATCGACGAGCGGCGTTCCCGGATCGACATCGGTTCCGTCCTCGACCAGCAGGTGCGACCCGTAGGCGACCGAGTACCGCTCTTTTTCGCGTTGCCGCTCATCGAGGATGACGAGCTTCCCGGTCCGCGAAATGGCGACGGTCTCGCCATCCTTGTTGGTGACCGCGGCGACGTTGAGGAACTTGACCTTGCCGGAGTGGTTGGCCACGTGCCGTGAGGTGTCGCCGCCGCGGGTCGCGGTTCCGCCGTAGTGGAAGGTCCGCATGGTGAGCTGGGTGCCCGGCTCGCCGATGGACTGGGCGGCGATGATGCCCACCGCTTCGCCGATCTCCACCGATCGACCGGTGGCGAGCATTCGCCCGTAGCAGAGCTGGCAGACGCCGCGGTCGGTCTCACAGGTGAGCACGCTGCGAATCTTGACCCGCTCGATACCGGCTTCCTGGATCTGGCTCGCCAGGGATTCGGTGACCTCGGTGTTCATCGAGCAGATCTGCGTTCCCTCGAGAGGATCGTAGATGTCCTCGGCGACGACACGACCGACCACGCGGTCTCGGAGCTGCTCGAGAATCTCGCCACCTTCGGTGATGGCCGTGACCTCGATGCCGTTTTCGGTGCCGCAGTCGTGCTCGACGACAATCACATCCTGCGCGACATCGACCAGACGACGGGTGAGATAACCCGAGTCGGCGGTCTTGAGCGCGGTGTCGGCGAGACCCTTGCGCGCACCGTGGGTCGAGATGAAGTACTGGAGCACGCTCAGGCCCTCGCGGAAGTTCGCGGTGATGGGCGTCTCCATGATCTCGCCCGACGGCTTGGCCATGAGGCCGCGCATACCGGCGAGCTGACGAACCTGTTCTTTCGATCCGCGAGCGCCCGAATCCGCCATCATGAAGATGGGGTTGTACTCGCCAGAGTCGAGATCGATCTCGGACATCTGGGTGAACATCTCCTTGGCCACGTCCTCGGTGACCTGATGCCAGATGTCGATGATCTTGTTGTGCCGTTCACCCGCGGTGATGAGACCGGACGAGCGCTGCGTCTCGACCTTGTCGACGTCTTTGTACGCCTGGGCGAGGTGCTTTTCCTTGGCTTCGGGGATCACCATGTCACTCGATGACAGCGACAGCCCCGAGGTGGTGGCGAACTCGAAGCCGGTCTCCTTGAGATTGTCGAGGAGCTTGACGGTGGCCTCGTGCCCGAGACGGTGCGACGAGAAGGCGACGAGGTTCTGCAGCCCCTTCTTTTTCAGCTGACCGTTGATGAAGGGCATGGTGTTGGGCAGGTGGGTGTTGAAGAGAACCCGGCCCGTGGTGGTCTCCATGAGCATGTTCTCGACTTCGATCTGGTCCGCGTGCAGGAGGTCCTGCGACCCGCCCTGGGCGACGAGATCGATGAGCTGGCCGGTGTAGCGGAACTGGATCGGCGCCTGGGTGGCGATGACCCCGGCCTGGTGGGCGAGAAAGACCTCTTCGGCCGATGCGAAGGTCTTGCCCGCGCCCTTGGCCATGTAGTTCTCGGTGGTCAGGTAGTAGATCCCGATGACCATGTCCTGGGACGGCACCGCCAACGGCCGGCCGGAAGCCGGCGAGAGGATGTTCCGCGAGGACATCATGAGCACGTGCGCTTCGAGCTGCGCCTTCTGCGACAGGGGCACGTGGACGGCCATCTGGTCGCCGTCGAAGTCCGCGTTGTAGGCGGCGCAGACCAGCGGATGGATCTTGATCGCCTTGCCTTCGACGAGCACCGGCTCGAAGGCCTGGATGCCGAGTCGGTGGAGCGTCGGAGCGCGGTTGAGCAGCACCGGATGCTCGCGGATCACCTTCTCGAGCGCGTCCCAGACCTCCGGGGTCTGGAGCTCGACGAGCTCCTTGGCCATCTTGATGGTGGTGGCCAACTCGCGGCGTTCGAGTTCCTGGTAGACAAAGGGTTTGAAAAGCTCGAGCGCCATCTTCTTGGGCAGCCCGCACTGGTGGAGCTTGAGATCGGGGCCGACCACGATGACCGAACGACCCGAGTAGTCGACGCGCTTGCCGAGGAGGTTCTGACGGAACCGGCCCTGCTTGCCCTTGAGGTTGTCGGACAGCGACTTGAGCGGCCGGTTGTTCGAGCCCTTGATGACCCGGCCTCGCCGGCCGTTGTCGAAGAGCGCGTCGACGGCTTCCTGGAGCATCCGCTTCTCGTTGCGGACGATGACCTCGGGGGCGCGCAGATCGAGGAGCTTCTTGAGTCGGTTGTTCCGGTTGATGACCCGGCGGTAGAGATCGTTGAGATCCGATGTGGCGAATCGTCCGCCATCCAGCGGCACGAGGGGCCGAAGCTCGGGCGGCAGGACCGGGATGACCTCGAGGATCATCCACTCGGGCCGGTTGCCGGAGCGTCGCAGCGCCTCGATGAGTTTGAGCCGCTTGGCCGCCTTCTGGCGCCGCATGACGGCGGTCTCGGTGCGCATGATCATCCGCAGCTCGGCGGCCATGTCGTCGAGATCGAGAACCTCGAGCAGCGATCGGATCGACTCGGCGCCCATCTTGGCGACAAACGCCTCGCCGAACTCCTCCTTGGCCGCGCGATAGTCCTCCTCGGTGAGGATCTGCTTCTCTTCGAGGGTCGTGTCGCCCGGATCGACGACCACGTACGCCTCGAAGTAGAGGACCCGCTCGAGCTCGCGCATGGTGAGGTCGAGGAGCAGGCCGATGCGAGACGGCAGGCCCTTGAAGAACCAGACGTGGGAGACCGGAGCGGCGAGCTCGATATGTCCCATCCGCTCGCGGCGGACCTTGGACTTGGTCACCTCGACACCGCATTTGTCGCAGACCACGCCGCGGTACTTCATGCGCTTGTACTTACCGCACAGACACTCCCAGTCGGTCACCGGGCCGAAGATCTTGGCGCAGAAGAGACCGTCACGCTCGGGTTTGAAGGTGCGGTAGTTGATGGTCTCGGGTTTGATGACCTCGCCGTGCGACCACGAGCGGATCTTCTCGGGGCTCGCGAGCCCCAGCCGGATCGCGTTGAAGTCATTGAGGGGTTTCGGCTTCTCGAAGAAGCCGCGGACCTCGGACAGGTTCGAACGCTCCATATGCAACCCCCCCTTTACTCGTCGTCCTGCTGCAGCAGCTCGACATCGAGGGCGAGTGCCTGCAGCTCGCGAACCAGAACGTTGAACGACTCGGGCAGACCCGGTTCCTCGGGCACCTGGCCCTTGACGATGGCCTCGTAGACCTTCGCCCGGCCCTCGACATCATCGGACTTGACGGTCAGCAGCTCCTGCAAGGTGTTGGCGGCGCCGAAGGCCTCGAGCGCCCAGACCTCCATCTCGCCGAGACGCTGACCACCGAACTGTGCCTTACCACCCAGCGGCTGCTGGGTGATGAGCGAGTATGGACCGATGGATCGGGCATGGATCTTGTCGTCCACCAGGTGGCTCAGCTTGAGCATGTAGATGTATCCGACGGTGACGCGCTGCTCGAATTCCTGTCCCAATCGGCCGTCATAGAGAAGGCTCTTGCCGTCTTCGGGAAGACCGCTTTTTTCGAGCATCTCTCTGATGTCGTCCTCCGTCGCCCCTTCGAAGACCGGCGTCGCAAAGGACAGATCGAGCTCGGAGCCCGCCCAACCGAGATGGGTTTCGAGGATCTGACCGACGTTCATTCGCGAGGGCACGCCGAGGGGGTTGAGGATGATCTCGACCGGCGTTCCATCGGGAAGGAACGGCAGGTCCTCCTCGGGCAGCACCTGCGAAATCACACCCTTGTTGCCGTGGCGGCCGGCCATCTTGTCACCGACCTGGAGCTTGCGCTTCATGGCGATGAAGACCTTGACCTGCTTGATGACGCCCGGCTGGAGGTCGTGTCCCTCGCGCAGCCGTTCGATCCGCTGCTGGTTGATCTTGTCGAGGACTTCGATCTGCGATTCCGCCTGGCGGACGATGAGCCTCACCTTGTCCATGAGCGCCGGGGTCTTGAGCGGAAGACCGAGGAGGTCCTTCCGATTGAGGCGACGCAGGGCTTCGGCCGTGATCTTGCCGCCCTTCTTGACCAGGACATCGCCGCCCTTGGCTTTGACGTCGTCCTTGACGATCACACCGAGCAGGAGGTTTTGGATCTTGGAGTCGCGCACCTCGAGGATGATGCGTTTCTCGTCCTCGGAGTTGGTGCGGATCCGGTCGATCTCCTGGTTTTCGATGGTGAGCTGGCGCGAGTCCTTTTCGACGCCTTTGCGGGCGAAGATCTGGACCCCGACAACCACACCTTCGATACCCGGCGGGCAGCGCAGCGAGGCGTCGCGAACGTCTCCGGCCTTCTCGCCGAAGATCGCGCGCAGGAGTTTTTCCTCCGGGGTCAGCTGGGTCTCACCCTTGGGAGTGACCTTGCCGACCAGGATCGATCCCTGCCGGACCTGGGCGCCGATGTGGATGATCCCCGCTTCGTCGAGCTGCGCCAGCGCCGACTCGCTCACGTTGGGAATATCGCGGGTGATCTCCTCGGGGCCGAGCTTGGTATCACGGGCCGAGGTCTCGAACTCCTCGATGTGAATCGAGGTGTACTTGTCTTCCTTGACCAGCTTCTGGGACACGATGATCGCGTCCTCGAAGTTGTAACCCCGCCAGGGCATGAAGGCGACGAGCACGTTGTGGCCGAGGGCGAGCTCGCCCTTCTGGGTGTTGGGCCCGTCGGCGAGCACCTGACCCTTGACCACGGTCTGGCCTTCCGCCACCAGCGGTTTCTGGTTGATCGAGGTGTTCTGGTTGGAGCGGCGGAACTTGGTCATCTGATAGATGTCGGCGCCGAACTCTCCCTCACCGCCGACGCCGCCTTCGACGCGGACGATGATGCGCTGGGCATCGACCTTGTCGACGACGCCGTCGCGGTGGCAGATCACCACTGCGCCGGAATCCTGGGCGACGACCGCTTCCATGCCGGTGCCGACGATGGGCGCCTCCGGCCGCACCAACGGCACCGCCTGCCGCTGCATGTTGGAACCCATGAGCGCGCGGTTGGCGTCATCGTGCTCGAGGAAGGGGATCAACGACGCGGCCACCGACACGACCTGGCGCGGCGAGACGTCGATGAAGTCGACCTGGTCGCGGTCGATGACGAGGAACTCGCCGCCCGACCGGGAGATGACCTTTTCGTTGACGAGATTGCCCTTGTCGTTGACCTTGGCGTTGGCCTGGGCGATGTTGAGGTTTTCCTCCTCCCAGGCCGGGAGATAGAAGGCGTGGGGCCGAGACCAGGCCTCGACCTTTGCGGCTTTCTTGAGCTTGGCATTGGTCTTGAGGAAGTCTTCCTTGAGCACGACCTGGCCCAGGGTGTAGCCCGCATCGCCGACCTGGGTGATCTCAACGTGTTCCTGAACCCGGCCTTTGTCGACTTTCTTGTAGGGCGACTCGATATAGCCCATGGCGTTGAGTCGCGCATAGCACGACAACGACGAAATGAGGCCGATGTTCGGTCCTTCAGGAGTCTCGATGGGACAGATCCGCCCGTAGTGGGTGGAGTGGACGTCGCGGACCTCGAAACCCGCGCGCTCCCGCGACAGACCGCCCGGCCCGAGGGCGGACAACCGCCGCTTGTGGGTGACCTCGGAAAGCGGATTGGTCTGATCCATGAACTGGCTGAGCTGCGACGAGCCGAAAAACTCGTCCACCGCCGCCATGACCGGCTTGGAGTTGACGAGATCGCGGGGCATGGCGGAATCGATGTCGGGGTGGATGGACATCTTCTCCTTGATCGCCCGTTCCATGCGCACCAGGCCGATCCGGAACTGGTTCTCCATGAGCTCGCCGACGGTGCGGACCCGTCGATTCGCCAACGAGTCGATGTCATCCACGCGACCGAGGTCGCGGTGCAGGCAGAGCAGGTAACGGACCAGGTGAAGAAAGTCCTCGACATCGAGGATGCGTCGTTCGAGATCCTTGGCGAGGCCGAGCTTGGCGTTGAACTTGAACCGCCCGACCTGGGAGAGGTCGTACTTGCGCTCGTCGAAGAAGAGCCCGTTGAAGAGGGTCGTTGCCGACTCTTCGGTGGGCGGATCGCCGGGACGCTGGCGACGGTAGATCTCCATCCGCGCGTCCATCTGAGCGGTGCTCGAGTCCTTCTCCAGAGTCTGGTGGAGGATCTCGCCGGTGGGATCCCAGTCGGGGAACGCGAGGGCGAGCTTGTTGAGTCCGGCTTCGTCGGCCTGGGCGAGGAGCTCTTCGGTGACCCGCGAGTTGGCGGCCGCGATGACCTCTCCGGTTTCGGGATCGACGAGATCGTCGACCACGACGGCGCCGATGAGGTCGTCCCGATCGACCTTGATCTTGGCCGGCTTCTCGACCGTCGCCTTCTCGAGATTGGCCCGCATGGCATCGTTGAGCTTGAGTCCGGCAAAGAGCGTCGGCTCCGCCACGCGGCGGAAGCGAAGCGCCTTCTGGCGATCGTTCTCGATATCGACGAGGCGCCGGTCGAGGTTGAGGGTCGCCTTCTTGGCCGTGAGGCTGGTGTCGATGACCGTGTAGAACGCTCGGAGAATCTGGGCGTTGGTCTCGAGCTCGGGGCTCAGAGCGCGGAGGAAGACCGACCCGGGAAGGCGCCGTTTGCGGTCGATACGCACCCAGAGAATCTGTTTCGAGTCGTACTCGAACTCGATCCACGAGCCGCGATAGGGAACCACCTTCGCGAGATAGTGGTTCGGGCCCTCGAGGGTGAAGAACACACCCGGAGACCGGTGCAACTGGGAGACGATGACCCGCTCGGTGCCGTTGATGATGAACGTCCCGGTGTCGGTCATCAAGGGGAGCTCACCGAAGTAGAGCTCTTCTTCCTTGACGTCCCGCACCTGGCGGGTTCCATCCTCTTCGGTGTCGAAGGTGACCAGGCGGAAGGTCTGACGCAGCGGCACCTGGTACGTCATCCCCCGTTCCCGGCATTCCTCGGCCGTGAACGGCTGGCGGAGACTCACCGATGTCCCGCAGACATCGCAGACCTCGATCTTGTTGGCGTTGGCCTTGCCGCAGGACGGACACACCACTTCGGTCTCGTGGGGATCACCCGCCTTGAACCGAGCACCGCAGTGCTCGCAGACCAGACGAAGATGTTCGAGACCCTGGAGGATCCCGCACCGGCAGGACCAGTTCCCGATTTCATACCGAACAAACTGGAGCTCGCAGGTCTCACGGAAATCGGTGAATGGAAAAATCGTACTCAACACCGATTGCAGACCGGCGGAACCGCGTTCGTCCGGCAACAGATCCATCTGCAGAAAATCCTCATACGAGGTTCGCTGCACCTGGATCATGTTCGGCAACGGGATGGTGGACGGATTCTTCGAGAAGTTCAGCCGCCCGTTGGGGCTCGTGGTCATGGGCGCTCCCTCCCGACCAATGGAGACACGGGGAGGCACACGCTCCCCATGTCGTCAGTTAACTACCAAGAACGCACCACCCTCACCAGCGATCTCCGCCGCTCCCCGCCGCCCCGGTCGCCTGTGGAGGAACTCGGCGTACCGACGGGAACGCCTGCGCTCTTCACACATACCGGAGCAACGGGTATCTGGTGGATTTCATCCAGCAGGATCACACATCCTTCGTAAATGCTCTCTTCAGCCAAGGGCCGCTTTCGAAACAGTGCTACTTGATCTCGACCTGGGCGCCGGCGGCCTCGAACTTCTTCTTGATCTCTTCGGCCTCGTCCTTGTTGACGGACTCTTTGATGGCGCACGGAGCGCTCTCGACGAGCTCCTTGGCTTCCTTGAGACCGAGCGAGGTCACCTCACGAACAGCCTTGATGACATTGATCTTCTTGTCACCGATGGAGTTCAGCATCACGGCGAACTCCGTCTGTTCTTCGGCCGCTTCCTCACCGCCGGCAACGGCGCCGCCACCGGCGACCATCATCGGCATCGCCGCGGCGGCCGACACACCAAATTCTTCTTCAAGGGCCTTTACGAGCTCGTTGAGCTCCAAGACGGTCATGCCCTTGATTTCTTCCATCATTGTTTCGATCTGTGCCATTTTCGGATCCTCCCTGGGGATAACTCAATTCTCACGAATCTTTGGATGCTGCGATCTGGTCCACAACCGTGGCCAGCTGCTGAATGGGACTGTTGAGCGCCACGGCCAACCGACGAATCGGCGACTGCAACACGTAAAGAAGTTTGGCAATGAGCTCTTCCCTCGAGGGAAGGTCGGCGATCTTCGCCGCGTCCTTGGCGTCGAGCAACTGGCCGTCCAAGTAGGCGTGTTGGATCGTGAGCTCGGGGTGCTTCTTGACAAAGGCCTTGAGCACCTTGGCCAGGGAAACGGCGTCACCGTCGGTGAACGCGAGGGTCTTGGGGCCGCTCATGTGCGGCGTGATGACCTCGAGACCGGTTCCCTCGACCGCGAGCTTCACGACCGAGTTCTTGACCACCTTGTAGGTGCCCTCGGTCTTGCGAATCTCGGACCTGAGCACGTTGACGTCGTTGACGTTGAGCCCGGTGTTCTCGAGGAGGAACAGCGTCGAGACCTGACTGAGAGCGCCTCGAAGCTGGTCGGACTGTTCTTGTTTCTGCTCTCTCGTGAGCATATCGCCCCTCCTACTTCACGTCTACGCTGACGGGATCGACCTGCACACCGGGGCCCATGGTGGAGCACAGGAAGATCGTTTGGACGTACTTGCCTTTTGCCGTCGCCGGTTTGGCCTTCTGAATCGCGTCGACGAGGCTTCGGGTGTTCTCGGCGAGCTTGTCGAGCGAGAAGGAGATCTTGCCCACCGGCGCATGGATGATGGCCGTTTTGTCGACTCTGAACTCGACTCGGCCGGACTTGATGTCCGCCACGGCCGCACCGACATCCTGGGTCACCGTGCCCGATTTCGGGTTCGGCATGAGGCCGCGCGGTCCGAGAACCCGACCCACCTTGGAGAGGTGCCTCATCATGTCCGGAGTCGCCACAACGGCGTCGAAATCGAGCCATCCGCCCTGGATTTTGGCCACGGCGTCGTCGGCGGTGAGGACAAAATCGGAACCGGCCTCTTCCGCGTGTTTCTGAGCTTCGCCCTCACAGACCGTGAGGACTCTGACGCTTTTCCCGGTGCCATGGGGAAGCACCACCGTCCCACGCACCATCTGGTCGGCGTGGCGGGGATTGACCCCCAGCCGCATCGAGACCTCGACGGTTTCGTCGAACTTGGCGTAAGCCCCCCCTTGAACCAGGCCGAGCGCCTCTTCGAGTGCGTACGGGCGGCGCTCCACCTTGGCAGCCGCGTCGCGATAGTTCTTGCCTCTGCGAGCCATCGGCCACCCCCCTTCAGTCCGCGACTTCGATTCCCATCGAGCGCGCGGTGCCGAGAATGATCTGCACCGCTCCCTCGAGGGAAGCCGCATTGAGGTCTTCAAGTTTGGTCTTCGCGATGTCTTCCACTTGAGTCATGGAGACCGTGCCGATCTTGTCCCGATTCGGCACGCCCGATCCCTTTTGCACGCCGGCCGCCTGCTTGAGCAGGAATGATGCGGGCGGCGTCTTCGTGATAAACGAATAGGTTCGGTCGGCGTAGACCGTGATGACGGTGGGAATGATGATTCCCGTCTGCTTCTGCGTTCTGGCGTTGAACGCCTTGCAGAAGTCCATGATATTGAGTCCATGCTGGCCGAGGGCCGGACCCACCGGAGGTGCCGGTGTCGCCTGGCCGCCTGGCAGCTGGAGCTTGATTGAGCCTATTTCTTTCTTGGCCATCGAATTCCTCTCACGAGAGCTTCTGGACCTGGCGGAACTCTATTTCGACGGGTGTCTCACGGCCGAAAATGGTGACCATGACCTTGACAGTGGATCGGTCGAAGTTGACCTCCTCGACGACTCCGTTGAAGGAGGCGAACGGACCATCGTTGATCCGGATCTTCTCTCCTTTTTCGAAGACCTCGGTGGGGCGCGGCTTCTCCTGCGTCGCCACCGATTGGTGGAGGATCTGGTTGACCTCCTCCTCGGTGAGCGGCGTCGGTTTCTTGCCGGCGCCGACGAAACCGGTCACCTTGGGCGTGTTGCGCACCAGGTGCCAGGCGTCGTCGGTCATTTCCATCTCCACCAACACGTAGCCCGGGAAGAACTTTCGGCGCACCTCGCGCTTCTTGCCGTTCTTCACCTCGACCACGGTCTCGGTCGGGACCTGGACTTCACCGAAGAACTCCTGCATGCCGAGCGCTTCGACGCGCTGCTGGAGAGTCTTCTGGACCCGATCCTCAAAACCCGAGTACGTGTGGATGATGTACCACTGCTTGACCATGTCGTTCCTTCCGGTCAGGAGAACACACCGAACACGTCGAATAACTTCTGCGTCAGGAACAAAAACACGAGATCACAGAAGTACAGATAGATTCCAAAGATGAACGACGCAATCACCACGACGGTCGTCGTGTTGATGACCTCCTGCCTCGACGGCCACGTGACCTTCTTGGTCTCCGCGACAACCTCGGAAAGAAAGGTTTTCAGGCGTTTCCACCACTGCATACCGCCGACTCCAGTCCAGCGAAGATGGCAGGCCAGGAGGGACTCGAACCCCCGACAACCGGTTTTGGAGACCGGGACTCTACCAATTGAGCTACTGGCCTACACGAATACCCGAAGGGCTCGCTTCTCGACTTCGAACGACTCCAGCGGAATTCGGACATTCGCCGGGGCCGCGTCGAGCGGGCTCACCCCAACACGAAGCACGGCCTCGTATTACTCCAAGATCTCGGTGATGGACCCGGCGCCCACGGTCCGGCCGCCTTCACGAATCGCGAACCGCAGCCCGCGCTCCATCGCGATGGGCGTCAGAAGCTCCACCTCGATATTCGTGTTGTCGCCCGGAATCACCATCTCGACACCCTCGTCCAAATTCACCGATCCCGTCACGTCCGTCGTCCGGAAGAAAAACTGCGGCCGGTAGCCACGGAAGAACGGCGTGTGCCGTCCACCCTCTTCCTTCGTCAGAACGTAGACCTCGGCGCGGAACTTCATGTGCGGCTTGATCGAGCCCGGCTTCGCGACCACCTGGCCACGCTCGACGTCCTTCCGCTCCGTGCCCCGCAGCAGCAGACCCACGTTGTCGCCGGCCTCTCCGCTGTCGAGCAGCTTGCGGAACATCTCCACACCCGTCACCACCTTCTTCATCGTCGGTCGGATGCCGACGATCTCCATCTCCTCACCGACCTTCACCTTCCCGCGCTCGATTCGACCCGTCACGACCGTGCCCCGGCCCGAAATCGTGAACACGTCCTCGACCGGCATCAGAAAGTCCTTGTCGATGTCGCGCTCCGGCAGCGGTACATAACTGTCCATCGCCGCCAAAAGCTCCCAGATCGACTTGCATTCCTCCGAATCCGGATCATCGCTCTCGCCGGCCTTCAACGCCGACCCCCGAACCACCGGAATGTCGTCGCCCGGAAACTCGTACTCGCTCAGAAGCTCTCTCACTTCCAGCTCCACGAGATCCAAAAGCTCCTCGTCGTCCACCATGTCCACCTTGTTCATGTACACGATGATGAACGGCACCCCAACCTGCCGCGCCAGCAGGATGTGCTCCCGCGTCTGCGGCATCGGTCCGTCCGCCGCCGACACCACCAACACCGCCCCGTCCATCTGCGCCGCACCCGTGATCATGTTCTTCACGTAGTCGGCGTGTCCCGGACAGTCAACATGCGCGTAGTGGCGCGCTTCCGACTGATACTCCACGTGCGCCGTGTTGATCGTGATTCCCCGCGCCTTCTCTTCCGGCGCCTTGTCGATGGAATCAAACGGCGTGTAGTCAGCCAGACCCTTTGCGTGCAGGGTCTTCGTGATCGCCGCCGTCAACGTCGTCTTTCCATGGTCCACGTGACCGATGGTCCCGATGTTCACGTGCGGCTTCGTCCGCTCGAACTTCTGCTTGGCCATTATTGCCTCCCTCGGTTATTGGGCGTTACTGGTTCGCGAGGTGACGAACTCGCCCTGGTGTCAATCGATCAATGGAGCCCACGACCAGACTTGAACTGGTGACCCCGTCCTTACCAAGGACGTGCTCTACCACTGAGCTACGTGGGCCGACGAATTGCGCAAAAACTCTGGAGCGGGAGACGGGACTCGAACCCGCGACCAACGGCTTGGAAGGCCGAGACTCTACCACTGAGTTACTCCCGCGTCGTCGGCGCCCGCAATAAAAATAATGAAATGGTGCAGGCGGATGGGTTCGAACCACCGTAGGCATACGCCAACAGATTTACAGTCTGCCGCCTTTAACCACTCGGCCACGCCTGCGCCTCAATCTTTGTTCATGGAGCTGGCGATGGGAATCGAACCCGCAACCTGCTGATTACAAATCAGCTGCTCTACCGTTGAGCTACGCCAGCAGCCGGTCGTCTCCCTGACTCCGTACATCTCCAAAATTCAGCTATAAAAGAGCGCACTTCTGCTTCACGCAGAAGGACTGGGACAGTAACACAGGCGCAACATGGATGCAAGGGGCATACCGGGGGTTTTTCGCGTTTTTCTGGAAGGGGTCTTCGCGGTTTTAAAAACTGAACCTCGAGGCAACGCTGAACCTGGTTCTCCGGACGCTCTCACCGAGAGTGCCCCCCCAAACATCGTTCGGCCGCAACGCGCGAGAACACCGCGAGGCCCACAGCCCAAACAATGGTTTGGAGCGGCACGTCCGTTCGAAGCCACGTCCGCAAATCCTCGACAAAACGCGGGACGGGTGCCTGGCGCTCTTTTCGTCGGACGAAGAGGTGCCTGGCATCCGCACGGGGGACGGCGCTGGCCGAGGGAGCCACCTTTAGCATTGTTCGGGATCTGGACCGATCCGAACCTCAGCGATTCACTCCCGAACAATGGCAAAAGATGGCACCCCGTTCAACGCGGGCGAGTCAACTCGTACATCAAAATCCCCGCCGCCACCGACAGGTTCAAGCTCTCGACGCCATCGGCCATGGGGATGGCGACGAACTCGTCGATGGCCGACCGCGTCTTGGCTCGCAGCCCCTTGTGCTCGGAACCCATGCAGAGGACCCAGCGGCGGGTCGGGTCGATCCCGCGACTCGGCGTCCCTTCCATGGCCGCTCCGAGGGCCCAGTATCCGGCATCGCGAAGGGTCCTCAGGGCGTCGGCGGCGACATTGACCCGCACCAGCGGCACCCTCTCGAGGTGGCCCGCCGCCGCCTTGGCGGTCGCGCCGCCGAGCGGTGGCGCCGACGGGCCGGCGACGATGATGCCGTCGATGGCGAAGGCCGCCGCCGTCCGCACCACCGCACCGAGATTGTGCGGATCGTCGATGGCATCGAGAAGCACGACCGCGGCGGCTTCCCCATCCGGACGGATGATCTCGGCGATGTCCCGCAGCCCGACAGGGGCCGAACGCAGTGCGCATCCGTTGTGGGGTTGGCCGAGCGCGACCTCGTCGAGCCTTCGCTTCGGGACCCGTCGCAGGGCAAGACCACGACCGCGGGCGGCCTCTTCGAGCTTGGCGAGACGTCCGTCCCGGCGGCCGTCCTGAAGCCACACCAGTTCCACCGGACGATCCCCCTCGAGGACGGCGAGGACCGCATGAAAGCCCACAGTCCACTCAGATTGAGTCATCCCGCCTCACTCGAGCCCAGGGCGCTCTCAAACCTCGAGGATCTCGGCTTCCTTGCGCTTGAGGATGTCGTTGATCTTGCCGACATAGGCGTCGGTCAGTTTTTGCACCGATTCCTGGCCGTCGTGCATCTGGTCCTCGGAGATCTCTTTGTCCCTTTCGAGGCCCTTGAAGCGATCGTTGCCGTCGCGGCGAATCTGACGGATCTGATTGCGCGCGTTTTCGGCGTTGGCCTGGGCGATCTTGACGAGATCCCGGCGGCGCTCTTCGGTCAGCGGCGGGATGTTGAGCCGGACCACCTTGCCGTCGTTGTTCGGGGTGAGGCCGAGATTCGACTTGAGAATCGCCTTCTCGATGGCAGCGAGAACCCCGGGCTCCCACGGCGCGATGGTGATGGTGGTGGGATCCGGGACCGACAGCGAGGCGACCTGGTTGAGGGGCGTCGCGCTGCCGTAATAGTCGACCAGCACTCCATCGACCACGGCCAGTGACGCGCGCCCGGTGCGGAGCTTCTTCAACGAGACCTTGAAGGCCTCGGTCGCACCCAACATACGGCTTTCAGTCTCTTTCAGGACGGCATCGCTCATGCATCCTCCCCGGGGCCGATCAACGAACCCATATCCTCTCCGAGGACGACTCGCTTGAGGATCCCCGGTTTGTGGATGTTGAAGATCTGAATCGGAATCTCGTTCTCCATGCACAGCGAGATGGCGGCGGCATCCATGACCCGCAGCCCTCGCTGGAGGACTTCCTGGTAGGTGAGTTTCGGCATCAGGCGTGCGGTCGGATCGGTCACCGGATCGGCGGTGTAGACCCCATCGACCTTGGTGGCCTTCATGAGAACCTCGGCTTGGATTTCGTTGGCCCTCAGGGCAGCCGCCGAATCGGTTGTGAAGAACGGATTCCCGGTTCCAGCAGCAAAGACCACGACGCGGCTCTTCTCGAGATGACGAATCGCGCGCCGTCGGATGAAAGGCTCGGCCACCTGGTGCATTTCAATGGCGGTCTGAACCCGCGTCGGAATCGCAAGCTGCTCGAGCGCCGACGAGAGGGCGAGGGCGTTGATGACGGTCGCCAACATCCCCATGTAGTCGCCGGTGACCCGATCGATGCCCTGCTCGTGGGCGGAAACGCCGCGGATGATGTTGCCGCCGCCGACAACGGCTGCCACCTGAATACCGAGGTCGGCCACAGCGGCGACCTCCTCAGCGATGTTCTGGACGACCTTGGGATCGATACCGAAAGGCTGAGATCCCATCAGGGCCTCGCCCGAAAGCTTGAGCATGATTCTCCGGTATCGAGGGTCGTTCTCGCTCATCATCGATCGTTTCCGGTCTCCTCGCCGCGTTTGAAGCGAACAAACCGTACCACAGTGGCGCCTGCGCCACCGGCCTTCGCGACGTGCTCTCCCACCGAGATGGACGTGTCCTTGGCAAAGGGCTGCTCGAGCAGAACCTCGGACTCGAAGAACTTCTCCATCTTGCCGGCGACGATCTTTTCGGCGATATGCTCGGGCTTGCCCTGCTCGATGACCTGCTTGAGGGCGATCTCCTTCTCGGTGGCGAGAATCTTGTCGGTGACCTGGTCGCGGTTGACGAACCGCGGCTCGGACGCGGCGATATGCAGCGCGACATCGTGGAGGGTCTCGGCGCCCGCACTCGAGGAACCCTCGACGACGACGCCGATGGTTCCGCCGCCGTGGACATACGACGAGAGTGTCGATCCTTCGCCCGCCTCGACGATCTCGATGCGGCTGAGAACAATGTTCTCACCGATGGTCGCGACCTTCTGCGAGATGACCTGCTCGACGGTGTGGCTCTCGTCACCGGCGAAGGGCATGGCCTTGAACGCCTCGACATCGGTGACACCACTCGCGAGAGCCTGCTCGGCCAGCGCTGTGGCCAACCCCTGGAAGTCCTCGTTGCGGGCGACGAAATCGGTCTCGCAGTTGAGCTCGAGGATGACCATCTTGGCGGCGTCGCCGACGATGATGACGGCGCCTTCCGACGCCGCGCGGTGAGCTTTCTTGGCCGCCGCGGCGAGGCCCTTCGTGCGCAGAAGCTTGATCGCCTCGTCGATGTCGCCATCGGTCTCGGTCAGGGCCCGCTTGCAGTCCATCATGCCGGCGCCCGTCTTCTGCCGGAGATCCTTGACCGCTTGTGCTGTGATTGCCATTTTTCTTCCCTTCGTGAACGAGGGGCCAGGCGCATTTCAGCTCCTGGCCCCACCGAGATTCTCTTTCCGGAGTCGGGCTCAGGCCTTGGCCGGAGCCTCCTCTTCGTCGGCTTGGAGGGCGTCCTCGACGACAGCTTCTCCCTCAGCCTCCGCGATTTCTTCGACCGACGCGGTCTCGACGGGCTCGGACGCCGTTTCATCGGTCTTTGCCGCGACATCGACCTCGCCGGCCTCGACCAGCTCAGCCTCGACATCATCGGCAGGCCCGACGAACCGTTCGTCCGCGAGATTCAGACCCTCGAGAACGCTGTCGGCGATCCTCGATGTGAAGAGCCTGATGGCGCGAATGGCATCATCGTTGCCCGGGATCGGAAAATCGACCTCTTCGGGATCGCAGTTGGTGTCGACCACCGCGACCACCGGAATTCCGAGTCGATTCGCCTCTTTGACGGCAATGTGCTCGTGAACCGTGTCGATGATGAAGAGAGCCTCGGGGAGGTTCTCCATGTCTTTGATCCCACCGAGCGCCCGATCCATCTTCCGTCGCTGACCCTCGAGGCGGATCCGCTCCTTCTTGGTGAGATTCGACTCTTCCGCCGCGAGCATCGTTTCGATCTCTTTGAAGCGATCGATGGACTTTCTGATGGTGCGGAAGTTCGTCATGGTGCCGCCGAGCCATCGGTGGTTCATATAGAACATCCCGCAGCGCACGGCCTCCTCGCGGACGGCATCCTGAGCCTGCCTCTTGGTCCCGACGAAGAGCACGTTCTGGCCATTGGCCGCGAGGTCGCGGATAAACTCCGCCGCCTCGTCGAAGTAGTGCAGAGTCTTCTGCAGGTCGACGATGTGGATCCCGTTGCGTTTGCCAAAGATGAACGGCTTCATCTTCGGGTTCCACCGCCGAGTCTGGTGGCCAAAATGGACACCCGCCTCGAGCAGTTCCTTCATCTGAATCGTAGCCACGTGAGAAGTCTCCCTTACCGCTTCGAGAACTGGAAGCGTTTGCGGGCCTTGGGTTGACCGTATTTCTTACGCTCGACCTTGCGGGCATCCCGGGTGAGAAAGCCGGCGGCCTTCAACCGGGGCCGAAGCTCGGCGTTGTACTCTAGGAGCGCGCGCGAGATGCCGTGGCGAATCGCGCCCGCCTGACCGGTGGGGCCTCCACCATCGACGTTGACCAGGATGTCGAATTTGTCGTTGGTCTCGGTCAGCATCATGGGCTGCCGAATGATCATCTTCAAAACCCGGTTCGGGAAGTACTCGTCAAAAGTCCGGCGGTTGACGGTGATGTCGCCCTTGCCGGGCCGCAAAAAGACACGGGCCACGGCCGTCTTCCGTCGACCGGTTCCGTAGTATTGAATCTCAGCCACGGGTCCCCCTCTTTCTCTAGAAGACGTAGTTCTTGGGCTGCTGGGCCTCATGCGGGTGATTGGGACCGCTGTAGACCTTGAGTTTGCGCAGCAGCTTTCGACCGAGGCGATTCTTGGGAAGCATGCCCCAAACCGCGGCCTGAATCACCCGCTCCGGGTACTTGCCCATACGCTCCTTGGCGGTTTCAACCTTCAAAGAGCCTGGTCGGCCGGAGTGGCGATAGTACTTCTTGTCCTCGAGCTTGTTGCCGGTCATGCGGATACGATCGGCATTGACGACGACGACAAAATCGCCCGTGTCGAGGAATGGTGTGAATTCGGGCTTGTGCTTGCCGCGAAGGAGACGCGCAACTTCAGTGGCGAAACGGCCCAGGACCTTGTCCGAGGCGTCCATCACCACCCAGTCGCGGCGGATCTCGTGCGGTTTGGGAACGTAGCTCTGCATCGCGTGCGTCCTTTTCTGCAATCCCCTTGCGGGCGCAAGGGAACAAGACTCTAGCCGAGAGGCTACCGTCTGTCAAGCGGTTGTCTGACGGCGATCCTCTCCTGATTCGAGGGTCCGGATCGGGGGTTCTCCGGCCGCCAGAACCGGGAGGTCCTGACCGGGAAGATCACGCAACCCGCCGGCGCCGAACCAGAGGTGGAGCGAGCTCTCCGTCGACTGCACGGTGACGATGGTGAGATCGAGCTCGGGCGGCAGCCACCTCCTGAGATCGACGACGACGATCCCCTTCCCGCGAAACACCGTGATGAGATCGTTGTCGATGGACTCGAGAATCGCCTCCACCGCCGCCCTCGGCACCGGCAGACCGCCGTAGACCCGCAGCTTGCGCATCCGGAAACCGAGATGGCGGTGGCGCAGCCGGAGTTCGGCGATCTCCACCGCGACCCGAGATCGGACCCCTTTCCACTTGATGGTCGCCGAGATATCGAGGGCATCGCCCGCTCCCGCAAGCGCCAGACCATCCATCTTCTCGACACCGGCGGTGAGCCGCACGAGATGCTCTTCCACCAGGACCAGGTCGAGGACCAGATGGAGACCATCCCAGCGTGCCAGGAGGCGCGGCGTCAGGGTCGTACTCATGACGGCATAGTATAACGGCTTCAATTCGGCGAATGAATCGAGGCGGCGCTCGCGGACTCGCGCCAATGGCAGATGCGCCGGACACACCGATATAGCCTTTGATTCTCCCGTTGGTATTCCCTCGCGGTGCAGAGCGCCGGTCGCCGCCATACATGTTCACAGGAACGGATCTGTCTCGATTCGATACACCTCATGGGCGGGACTTTCTATTGAATAGGTTTTCAATTCTGGCAAGAACCTTGCTTCAGGTAGCTGCCAGGAGGCCGCCATGGCAGATCGCAACGACCCTACCGACACCACCCTCAACTCGATCCCGCAGCCGCCGGATACCGATGATCACCGCAAGCTCCACGATCACCGCGGCGAGATCGGCGACTGTGATCACCCGAATCGCGAACTCGGGTTCTCCTTCAGTGAGTTGTTGATCGCCATCGCCATCGTCGGCATCCTGTCGGTGATTGTCATCGGGGAGGTTCAGAACGCCATCGAGAAAGCCCGTCTTTCGGCGTGCCTGGCCAACATGGTCACCATTCGTGAGACGGTCTGGGCAAACTGTGATGGCGGGCTCGCATTCCCCAGTCCGGAAATGCTCTGGAGCGGCGTCTTCGGCGGCCATGGACCGACCGGATTCTGGTACGCCGTCGACAACAGCGATCCCAACAACGGCCACGGCAACGATCTCGACGGTTTTGACGAAGAGAACCCGGGTAATGCCCCGCGGAAAGACGAGAACATCTATTTCGTCCTGGCCTGCGAGCACGACCACGGCCGCCTCGCGGACTATGTCTTCCTCGCAGACGACGGCTCTCCCACGATTGCGATGCCCGGCGATGACCGGCCGGTCTGGTACAAGTTCTACCGAAAAGACACCGGATCAGGCGGCGGTGGCGGAGGCAAGCCCCCCAAGCCCCCGAAGCCCCCCAGGCCCTAGGGTGCGAGATCTTCGGAAGGATCGCCTTCCGATCCCACAGGTTCTGACGACCGCTGGTCAAGGGCGTCATCTTGCAGGTCCATGATCGAGGTCGGCCCACGCTCGCAGAGAGGAGAGAAGAATGAACGACGCCAAGACACCAACTCAGGTCGGTGCTCAGATCTCGACGGATGGATCGAATCCTCCGGCCACGGCGAGACCGCGGGTGATGCGCCGGAAGTACGTGATCGACCGCCGCCGTCAGTATCGATCGGCTGCCCTGACCGCGGGTCTTTCGCTGATGCTCCTGATCGTCGCCAACGTTGCGTTCTCGGTTCTTCGAAGCACTCAGTCGATCGTGCTCTCCGCGGCGAACCCCCAGATTCGGCCGGTGCTCGAAGAGCAGGACGCGAGAATGGGCATGATGCTGATCGTGGTTTCGATCATCTTCGTGGCCGGAGTGTTCGCGATCACCATTGCCGAGACACACCGCACCGCCGGAGCCGTCTACGCCCTGCAGAAAGCCCTCGATCGGGTTCGTACCGGTGATTTCCAGACCATGCTCAGATTGCGCCCGCGAGATACTCTGCTCGATCTCAGGTTTCCGTTCAACGACATGCTCAATTCGTTGCGCAACCGCGCACTCGCCGAGGCCGACGAACTCGAGGAGTTCGCCGCCGAAGTATCGTCAGGCGCCCTGGAACCCTCGGAGCTGGCCTCGCGACTGGTCGACCTCGCCAAGAGAAAACGCGATTTCGGACCGAACTGATCGCCAGGCCGTCGCCGTATCCCCGGTCACCGGGGCCGGCTGCGGCCTCGGCTCCGGCCTTCCGGGTCGCCTTTGGCGGCCCAGCGTCGCACCATCGGCGCGGTCGCGCGTGGCAAGCGGGGAGGGCTGCGACCAAGGGTCCCTACCAGGTTGGGCGGACATTGTGGGGGCGGGCTTCCAGCCTGCCCGTCAGAGTTGCCGAAGCAGGCCGGGCGTTGCCGAGAGAGTGCGGGGTATCGGGCCTTGTGGGATCTCCGGCTCCCGGCACCCTCGTCCCCGGCCTTCTGATCCGCCGTGACGCTGTTGCGTCCCGGCGGCCCAGCGTCGCACCATCGGCGTGGTCGCGCGTGGGAAGCGGGGAGGGCTGCGACCAAGGGTCCCTACCAGGTTGGGCGGACATTGTGGGGGCGGGCTTCCAGCCTGCCCGTCAGAGTTGCCGAAGCAGGCCGGGCGTTGCCGAGAGAGTGCGGGGTATCGGGCCTTGTGGGATCTCCGGCTCCCGGCACCCTCGTCCCCGGCCTTCTGATCCGCCGTGACGCTGTTGCGTCCCGGCGGCCTGCCTCGTAGCCGGGAGAGCAGACCGCGTCGCGCTCCCCGGGGGAGCCCGGTATGACATTGTGCGGAGCGGACGCGGTGCCTGGTGGTCGTTCCGGCACAATGTCAAACCCGGCACCCCGATCGTCGTGGTCTTCGGCGTGGCCTTGACGCGCCTCGTCCTCGTACCTCGAAAGGCCGCGGGATGGGTGCCTGGCGTCCGCCATTGTTCGCCGCGAACATGGCGCGTGCCTGCGCACCCCTCCCATCGCGAACCGGTTGCTCTGGTCCCTCATCATCAGGCGCGGGTTTGAGCTAAACTCCCTCTATGCCCGATCGGCAACGTCTTCTCGAGATCATCGACCGTTTCTCATCCACGTCGGTGGCGCTCATCGGCGATCTCGTGCTCGACCGTTTCATTCTCGGCACGCCGAAACGCATCTCGCGCGAGGCGCCGGTGATCATCCTCCACCATGAGGGCGAGCGCGACATCCCCGGCGGCGCAGCGAACGCCCTCGCCAACATGGCGGCGCTCGGCCTCAAGGTCATCGCTCTCGGCGCCATCGGCGACGACGAACCCGGCGCCGCTCTTCGTCGGGCCCTCGCCGATCGCGGGGTAGCCACCGACTCCCTCGTCGTCGTGCCCGGCTACCGCACCCCGACCAAGGTCCGGATCCTCGGCGGCGGCGCCTCGTCGCTCAAGCACCAGGTCGCGCGTTACGACATCGAGGACGAACTCCCCGACGACGGCGACTGGTACATGAAGCTTCGCGACGGGTTGCCCGCGATCGCCGATTGTGCGGCGGTCGCCATCTCGGACTACGGATACGGCTCGGTCCAACCGGACATCGTCGACGCCCTGCGCGGAATCGCCGGAGGCGGCAGATGGATCACCCTCGATTCGCGTTATCGGATCGGTGACTTCGTCGGGATCGACGGCGCAACCCCCAACCTCGAGGAGCTCGAGGTCGCGGTCGGACGGCGGCTTCGCGACGATGACGAGGTGGCTGCCGCCGCAGCCGAATTGCGTTCCGATCTCGATGCGCGGTTTATTCTCGCCACCCGTGGAAATCGCGGCATGACCCTCGCCGACGCCGACGGCGGAGTCGCTCACGTGCCCGTGTTCGGCACCGATGAGGTCGCCGATGTCACCGGCGCGGGTGACACGGTCCTGGCGGTGCTCACGGCGAGCCTGGCGGCGGGCGCGTCGCCGGTCGAGGGCGCCCGTCTCGCCAACATCGCCGCCGGATTGGTTGTCATGAAGCTCGGCACCGCCACCATCACCTCCGACGAACTCCGGACCGCCATCACCCACGAGGCCTCGTGACCGCCCCTGAGGACAAGCTCAAGACCCTGGACGAGCTCGCCCGTGAGTGCGAGCTCTGGCGGCGGCGGGGCGAGGCCGTCGTTCTGGTCAACGGCGCGTTCGACATGCTCCACGTCGGTCACCTTCGCTATCTCGCGGCGGCCAAGGAGCACGGGGATCACCTTGTCGCAGCGGTCAACTCCGATGCCTCGGTCCGGGCGTCCAAGGGCGAGACGAGACCGATCATTCCCGAGGACGAGCGGGTGGAGATCCTGTCGCACCTCTGGATGGTGGATCGCATCTGTCTCTTCGACAGCGTGACCGTGGGACCCGTCCTCGAGCAGCTCAAACCCGATGTCCACGCCAAAGGCACCGATTACACCGCCGACAGCGTGCCCGAGCGTCATGTGGTCGCCGCCTACGGCGGCCGCACCGTCATTTGCGGCGATCCGAAAGACCACGCCACCACCGATGTGATCGGCATCATCACCGAGCGGTTCGGGCGGCGATGAGGATCGTCCTCATTCGACTCTCGGCCCTCGGCGACATCGTTCACACCTGGCCCTTGGCCGTCGCCATCCGCAGCGCTCGCCCCCGGGCTCACCTCTGCTGGATCGTGGAGGAGCCCCTGGCGCCGCTGGTTGCGGGCCACCCCGCGGTCGATGCGGTCCTCACCGTCGCCACCGGACGGTGGCGGAAGCGACCGTTCTCCTCCCGAACGCGAGCTGAGGTCGCCGCATTCAAGAGTCGGGTGCACGAGCTTCAGCCGGATCTTTCCATCGACGCCCAGGGAACCCTGAAATCGGGACTCATCACCCGTTGGTGCAAGGCTCCGCGGCGGGTCGGTCTGGCCCGGCCGTGGCGGCGGGAGACCGTCGCGGGCCTCGCCTACACCGAAACACTGCCCGGCAGCAGCGGCCAGAGACACGTCATCGCCACCAACCTGGAGCTCGTTCGATCCGTCGGCGGCGATCCACCGGCCAGACCAACATCGCCCGACGGCCGTTGGCTGCTCGACGGCGTTCGAACCGATCGCTCAAACTCGACGGGAAGAGACTACTCGGTGGTTCTTCCCGGCGCGGGACAGCCGGAGAAGATCCTCTCCGCCTCCATCCTGGCCGACACGGCGCGTTACCTGGTCTCTTCGGGCATGGATGTCGTCGTCGCCTGGGGCCCATCCGAACGCGATCGCGCCCGCGAAATCGTCGAGCTCAGCGGTCCGGGGGTTCACCTCGCGCCGCCGACCGATCTCATCGAACTGACCACCCTGCTCGGGTCGGCGGCGGTGGTGGTGGGAGGCGATACCGGCCCGGTCCATCTCGCCGCCAGTCTCGGCGTGCCGACCCTGGCGGTTTTCCTGACCACGGACCCGGAGAGAAACGGCCCCGCGGGAGAAAGAGTCGGCGTCGTCTCCGGCGCGGCGGCGGGGCGCGGTTCGGGCGGATCCGCCACCACCGGGCAGGCGAGATCGGTGGCCGCTTCAGAGATCTGCACAGCCATCGAACACCTGCTCGGGAGTCATGAATGACCGGCTGTCGATGTCGTACACGTCACACATTGGTTGACCCGGTTCAGTGCTACAATTTGCGGTGAAGTGATTTAATGGAATGGACTCATGCCTTTAAGAATTGGAGAATTGCTCACTAAGGCCAAACTGCTGACGAATGAACAGCTCAACAAGGCCCTGGATGAGCAAAAACAAACCGGCGGACGGATCGGTGAACACCTGATCCGGCTCGGTTACGTCACCGAAGAAGACATTCTCGACTGTCTGTCACAACAGTACGGGGTGCCGTCGATCAATCTTCAGCACTTCGAGATCGATGAATCGATCATCCGGCTCATCCCGGCGGACGTGGCTCGGAAGTACCAGTTCATCCCGGTTTCCAAGACCGGCGCCACCTTGACGGTGGCCATGAGCGACCCGACCAACGTTTTCGCCATGGATGACATCACCTTCATCACCGGTTACCGGGTGGAACCCGTCGTCGCCTCGGAAGAAGCGCTTCGCGAGGCGATCGACAAGTACTACGGCACCACCCACGCCATCGAGCTGAAGAAGGTCATGGATGACCTCTCGACGGTGGAGGAGACCGCCCTCGAGGTCCTCGACGAGGAAGAGGACGAGGATCTCGCCATCTCCGCCGACGAGGCCGCCGCCGACGAAGCTCCGGTGGTCAGATTGGTCAACCTCATCCTCACCGACGCCCTCAAGCGCGGCGCCTCGGATATCCACATCGAACCCTACGAGAAGAGCTATCGCGTCCGCTTCCGCATCGACGGCGTGCTCTACGAGATCATGAACCCGCCGATGAAACTCCGGGACGCGATCTGCTCACGTCTCAAGATCCTGGCTCGCCTGGACATCGCCGAGAAACGCCTGCCCCAGGACGGCCGCATCAAGATCAAGATGAAGCTTCAGGGCAAGCTCAAGGAGCTCGACTACCGCGTTTCGACCCTGCCCACCCTGCATGGCGAGAAGATCGTCATGCGTCTGCTCGACAAAGACAACCTCATGCTCGATATGACCAAGCTCGGATTCGAAAAATCGAGCTTGAAGAACTTCGAGCATTGCATCACCCAACCCTACGGTATGGTCCTGGTGACCGGTCCCACGGGTTCCGGCAAGACCAACACCCTGTACTCGGCTCTGTCGCGGATCAACACCCCCGAGGTCAACATCATGACCGCCGAGGATCCGGTCGAGTTCCAGCTGCCGGGCATCAACCAGGTTCAGATGAAGGACAGCATCGGGCTCAATTTCGCGGCGGCGCTGCGCTCCTTTCTGCGCCAGGATCCGAACATCGTTCTGGTTGGAGAGATCCGCGACTTCGAGACCGCCGAGATCGCCATCAAGGCGTCGCTCACCGGTCACCTCGTCCTGTCGACGCTGCACACCAACGACGCCCCATCGACCATCAACCGGCTCATGAACATGGGTATCGAGCCGTTTCTCGTCGCCACATCGGTCAACCTCATCGTCGCGCAGCGCCTCATCCGCCGGATCTGTTCCCACTGCAAGGAAGAGGAAGACGCGCCGCTGCAGGCGCTGCTCAACGTCGGATTCTCCGAGGCCGAGGCCCCCGAGATCCAACTCTATCGCGGGCGCGGCTGCGACCACTGCAACCAGCGGGGCTACAAGGGCCGGGTCGGGCTCTACGAGGTGATGGTGATTTCGGAGGACATTCGCGAACTCATTCTGTCGGGTGCGACGGCCATCGAGTTGCGCCGAAAGTCACTTGAAGAAGGCATGATCGGACTCAGGCAGTCGGGTCTGCAAAAAATTCGCGATGGCGTCACCACGATCGAGGAAGTCGTCCGCGAGTCCGTGCTGTAGTCGGATGGAAAGGTTCTGAGATGACGGTCAGCCTGCACCAACTGCTGAAGACCATGGTCGAGAAGGGAGGGACGGACCTCCACGTCACGACCAACTCTCCGCCGCTGATTCGAATCGACGGTCTGCTCGTTCCGCTCAATCAGCCCTCGTTGACCGCCGTCGACACCAAGAAGCTCGCCTACTCCGTCTTGACCGACGCCCAGAAACACCGCTTCGAGGAACACCTGGAGCTCGACATTTCGTTCGGCGTCAAAGGTCTTGCTCGTTTCAGGGCGAACATCTATGTCCAGCGCGGCGCCGTGGCCGGGGCCTTTCGCCGAATCCCCTATGAAATCCTCGGTTTCCGGGAGCTCGGTCTGCCTCCAGCCGTCGCGGGCTTGTGCGACAAGCCCCGCGGGCTGGTCCTGGTCACCGGACCCACCGGATCGGGGAAGTCGACGACCCTCGCGGCGATGATCGACAAGATCAACCGTGAGAAACCGGTTCATATCCTCACCATCGAAGACCCGGTCGAGTACCTCCACACGCACAAGAAGTCGATGGTCAACCAACGCGAACTCCACGCCGACACACTGTCGTTCCCGGCCGCCCTGCGATCGGTGTTGCGTGAAGACCCCGATGTGGTGCTCATCGGTGAGATGCGCGATCTGGAAACCATCGAATCCGCGCTGAGAATCGCCGAAACCGGCCACCTCACTTTCGCCACCCTCCATACCAACTCGGCGCCACAAACCATCAACCGCATCATCGACGTCTTCCCGGAACACCAGCAATCGCAGGTTCGCGCCCAGCTGAGCTTTGTCCTCGAAGGGATCGTCTGCCAGACCCTCCTCCCTCGGGCGACGGGAAAGGGCCGGTCCCTGGCGTGCGAGATCCTGGTTCCGTCGAGCGCGATTCGGAACCTCATTCGCGAGGACAAGGTCCACCAGATCTATTCGATGATGCAAGCGGGTCAGATCAAACACGGAATGCAGACGTTCAACCAGAGTTTGGCGACGCTCTACCACCGCCGTTTGATCTCTCTCCAGACTGCACTCGGTTACAGCTCGCATCAGGACGAGCTGCAGGACATGATCAACCGGGGTGTCGGCGCGGTTTCGCAGTCTGAGAACCCGGCTGCCCCGAGGAGGACCTGAGATGCCAAGTTTTGAGTGGAAAGGACGAGACCGCCACGGCAACCCGCAGACAGGCGTTCTGATCGGCGAGACCAAGGACGCCGTCATTGCCGCTCTGAGGAAGCAGCAGATCGTCGTCACGACCGTCAAAGAAAAGGGAAAGGAGATCGCGCTGCCGAAGTTCGGCGGTGGGATCTCGTCGAAGAACATCGCGGTCTTCACCCGCCAGTTCTCGGTGATGATCGACGCCGGTCTGCCCCTCGTCCAGTGCCTGGAAATCCTCGGGCAACAGCAGGACAACAAGTCCTTCCAAAAGGTCCTGCTCCAGGTCCGGCAGGACGTCGAGGGTGGTCTTTCGCTGGCCGATTCGTTGGCCAAACACCCCCAGGCCTTTGACGACCTCTATGTCAACATGGTCGCGGCGGGCGAAGCCGGCGGTATTCTCGACACCATCCTGCAACGGCTCGCCAACTACATCGAAAAGACCGTCAAACTCAAGAGCCAGGTCCGATCTGCGCTCATCTACCCGGTCGCCGTCGTGGTCATCGCGGTCATCGTCGTGTACATCATTCTCTGGAAGGTCATCCCGGTCTTCGCGACGCTGTTCGAAGGTCTCGGTGCAAGCCTGCCGTTCCTGACCCAGGTCATCGTCAACCTTTCGACCTTCATCGGCAACTTCTGGTGGCTCATCTTCATCGTGGTCGCAGGCTCGATCTTCGGTATTCGGCAGTACTACCAGACCGAAGGCGGACGCTACCAGCTCGACAAGTTGATGCTGAAGCTTCCGGCGCTCGGCATCCTGTTGCGGAAGATCGCGGTTGCCCGATTCTGCCGCACCCTCGGCACCCTGCTGAGCTCGGGTGTGGCGATTCTCGAGTCTCTCGAAATCACCGCCCGCACCGCGGGCAACGCGGTCATCGAGGAGGCGATCCTGATGGTTCGCAAAGAGGTCGAGGAGGGCAAGAGCCTCGCCGACCCCCTGAGCCGGACCGAGCAGTTCCCGCCCATGGTCTGTCAGATGATCGCCGTCGGCGAGCAGACCGGCGCCATGGACACCATGCTCAGCAAGATCGCCGATTTCTACGAGGACGAGGTCGACGCCGCGGTCGAGGGCATGATGTCCCTCCTCGAGCCCATCATCATCTCCTTCCTCGGTGTGGTGATCGGCACCATCGTGGTCGCCATGTATCTACCCATGTTCAGCCTCATCAGCCAGATCGGATAATGGCCGGAACCGTCCAGGCCGATCGCACGGGCGGGGCTCACACCCCGCCCGTCGCATCTCCGTCGCCCAGGACCCTGCGGCTGCTCATCGGGCTGCGTCTCATCGTCGTCTCGACGCTCTTTCTCGGCGTGTTGCTCATCCAGGTCAACACCCAGCTCATTCTCCAGCTGAGATCGTTCTACGGCCTGATCCTGCTCGCCTATGGGCTGTCCCTGTTCTACCTCATCATCCACGTGCGCGGCCTCCCGCCGAGCCTCCAGGCGGCCATCCAACTGACCGGCGATCTCGTCATCGTCACCGGGTTCGTCTATGTGACCGGCGGGGTCTTTTCGCCGTTTTCCTTTCTCTATCTGACGGTGATCGTGGTGGCGGCGGCGATGCTTCGGGCGGGCGGCGTGGTCTTCGCCGGCCTCTCGGCCATCGCCTACGGCCTCCAGGCTGTACTCATGTACTACCGGGTGCTGCCGCTGCCGACCACCATCGAGGGGATCCCGGTCACCGCGTCCGCCTCACGGGTCCTGTCCCAGATCTTGATTCACATCGTCGGTTTTGTGTTGGTGGCCGTGCTCGTGTCCTACCTCACATCCTCGTTGCGCCAGGCTCATACGATGCTCGAGGAGGAAACCGAGCGGGCAAGACAGTTCGTCGCGTTGACGCAACACGTGGTTCGATCGGTGGGAGCGGGTATTCTCGCAGCCGACCTCGAGGGCAAGACCCTCTACATCAACCCCGCCGGGGCCGCGATTCTCGGCATCCCCAACGTCGACAGCCAGATCGGTCAACCCCTCGAGACCGTGATGCCGCTCACCGAGCACAACTGGGGCCTCATCGCCAGCCGCGCGCGCAGCCACTCCATCCCCCGGGTCGAGGGCACCCTCGAACGATCCAAAGCGCGCCTCGGTCTTTCGGTCGATCCGCTCAAGGACGAGTCGGCGACCGTGGTCGGTTTCATCGTCAACTTCCAGGATCTGACCGAACTCCGAATCGAAGCCGAACGTGACCGGATGAGGGATCGAATGGCCGCGACCGGCGAGATGGCGGCGCGGATGGCGCACGAGATCAAGAATCCTCTTGCTTCGATCTCCGGATCGGCGCAGATGCTCAGCTCGGTGGGCGGGGTCGATGAGACCGGCCGCCGGTTGCTCGACATCGTGGTCGACGAGAGCCGGAGGCTCTCCGGGATCCTCGACGGTTTTCTCGTCTTCGCGAGACCCGGACAATCGACCCACGCCATGTGTGATCTCAGCCAGCTTCTCAACGACTGCGTCGCACTGCTTCGTCGATCGGACGAGATCACCGAAGACCACAAACTGGTGCTGGAAGCACCGGAGAAACTGATGCTTCTCGGCGAGGAACACCTTCTGCGACAGATCTTCTGGAACCTCTCGCGCAACGCTCTCCAGGCCATGCCCGATGGCGGCACCCTCAAGATCTCGGCTGAGCGGAGAGAACGAACGGCCGTCATCAGGTGGCGGGACAACGGAGTCGGCATGTCGGAGGAGGTCCGCCACCGCGCCTTTGAGCCCTTTGTCACCAGCCATTCCACCGGCACCGGACTCGGTCTGGCCGTGGTGTATTCGGCGGTCCAAGAGCACGGCGGCATGGTCGACATCGTAAGCGCTCCCGACCGGGGAACCACGGTCACGGTGGAATTGCCCAACGTCCTGGGGGACGAATGAGCAAGCAACGCATCCTGGTCATCGACGACGAAAAGTCGATTCGCGAGTTCCTCACCATCCTCCTCCAGCAGGAGGAATACGAGGTGGTCACTGCCGCCAGCGTGAGCGAGGGCATCGCCCTGCTGGCCGAGGATCACCCCGATCTGGTGATGTGCGATCTCAAGCTTCCCGACGGCACCGGTCTCGAGGTTCTCCGCCACGCGCGCGAGCACAGACTCGACACGCCGTTCATCATCATCACGGCGCACACGACGCCCCAGCACGCCCTCGAGGCTCTCCGAGCCGGCGCCGCTGAGTATCTTTCGAAACCCTTCAACGTCGATGATCTCAAGGCGATCCTCACCAAGCTCCTGGCAAAGAAAAGCCCTGATGACGTCCCCTTCGAGGTGACCGAGTTCATCGGCTCGAGCGCCCCGATCCAGCGGATTCTCGACATGATCCCCAGGATCGCGTCAACGCCGTCCACCGTTCTCATTACCGGTGAAAGCGGCACCGGTAAAGAACTCCTCGCCCGGGCCATCCACGCCGCCTCGAAGAACTCGGACGGACCGTTTCTCAGCGTCAACTGCGGCGCCCTGCCCGAAGGTCTCCTCGAGTCAGAGCTTTTCGGCCACTTTCGCGGCGCCTTCACCGGCGCGGTCCGCGATCATGCCGGGCTCTTTGTCGATGCCCAGGGCGGCAGCCTCCTGCTCGACGAGATCGGCGAGCTGACCCAACCCATGCAGGCGAAACTCCTGCGCGTGCTCCAGGAGCGACGGGTGCGACCCGTGGGCGGGACCCGTGAAATCGAGTTCAACGTTCGGGTCATGGCGGCGACGAACCGGGATCTTCGCGCCGATGTCGATGAGGGAACTTTCCGAGAGGATCTCTTCTACCGGCTCAACGTGCTCCATCTCCACCTGCCGCCCCTGAGCCAGCGAGCCGACGACCTTCCCGATCTCGCCCGCCACTTCGTCGAGCGGACCTGTGCACGCTTCGGAATCGAGTGCAAGAGACTGACCCCGGATGCCGTCCGCGTCCTTCAGGCCTATTCCTGGCCCGGCAATGTCCGCGAGCTCGAGAACATCATCGAACGAACCGTCGCCTTCGAGACCTCCGAGCTCATTTCGTCGGGAAGCCTGCCCGACCATCTGCGAGGCACTCCCAAGAACACCCTCAGTTTCGACCACGTGGGTCTCCCCGAGGAGGGCATCGACCTGGAAGAACATCTGAGCGCCGTTCGGGCCAGCCTGATGCGCCAGGCGCTGGAAAAGAGCGGCGGTCAGCAGAAGCGCGCCGCCGAACTTCTGAGACTGTCGTACCGCGCGTTCCGGTATCATGCCGAGAAGCTCGGGCTCGCCAATGATGGCGACTGAGTCCGGCGCCTCCTTGGAGAGATCATGCACCACACCAGTTTCCAACCAGCGGCAACCGGGCTCCGCCCGTTGGCCCTCCCCCTGTTGATCCTGAGCTTGATGACCGGCTCCTGCGCACCCTCGCCGGACATCATGGCCACATCGAACGAACCGAGCTCGACAGTCGATTCGACGGTCACCGAGGCGCCCCCCATGGAAAAACCCGTTGTCGTGCTCCCGGATGGTTTCGCGGTCACCCTCGAACTCGCCATCACTCCGGAAGAACTGGCCCAGGGTCTGATGTTCCGTCCCAAGCTTCCCGACGACCGGGGCATGCTGTTGATCTTCGCCGAAGAGCGCCTGCCGAGCATCTGGATGATGAACACCCTCGTGGCCCTCGACCTCGTTTATCTCGATTCGGAGGGGACCGTCGTCGATGTCGTGACCGACGCGCAACCCTGCCCCGGCGAACCGTGTCCCCGGTTCACGCCGAAACAGGCAGCGAAGGCTGTCCTCGAGATTCCGGCCGGAGCGGCGACCCTCCACAAGATCAGCGCGGGAGCGAAACTCGCCTTCGAACGGGTCCCGGAGTTTCCTTCGAGCGACTGAGCCATTCGAACCACGGGACCGGGTCCGCCGCCACGCGCTGAATCAGCTCGAAGCGGCCCCAACGGAGGAAACACTCGTACTCGTACGGTGGAGTGGGCTCAGCGGTCCCTGACCTGGACGCGAACCGCTTTCGACGTGTTCTCGCGACCGATGAGCTCGATAGCCAGCATGGCGTAGAGAATCCGCGCGTTGACTCCCGGGTTCAGCGGCCCCGCCTCGCACAACTCATACAGGGTCCGCGAGCCATCCGTGAGCTCGAGGAGGTGTCGCTCTTCATCCTCGAGTTGGAGCCCCTGGAGATGCGCCGGTCGCTTCAACGGCCGGAGAATCGCGCCCCGGCCGCCGAGTCGCGCCGTCACGTCCTTGGGATCGGCAAGGAATCGGCAGCCTTCCATGATCGCCTTGGCGGTGGGAATCTTGATCTTGTAGACCTCGTCGTCACGGAAGGTTCCGACTCGAAAGGTCACCGATCCCGACGTCCACGCGAAGAGGCTCCAGACGATCGACTGAACCTGCTTCCTCACCGCTGCACCGAGCTCGTGCGGTTCGAGAAAGCCCATCTGCACGAGCACCGTGCCGTGGCGTCTTCCGGGGGTCCGCTTGAGTTCATCCGATGACAGGCGAAGCTGGTCCTCGGTGATGAGGCCCTCTCTGAGGAGCGATTCGCCGAGGCTTTCCTCGCGGTCGGTGGAGGTTGCGAAGATGATGTCGCCGGTGGCGAAGTAGACCCTCTTCGTCACATCGTCACGGGTGCATTCTAAAACCCCGGGAACGCTGTGACGGTGAATCGTGGCCAGAATCTCCGGCAGCGAATCACTCTCCAGATCTCCCCTGAATATGAACTCTTCGCTCACCATCGACCCCGACTCACCCCCAAGGAAGAAGAACCCGACAATAATGGCGGAAGCGCAAGGGAATCGAACCCTCCGACCGACCCGACAAGAGCCGGCCCAACGGATTTGAAGTCCGCGGAAGCCACCAGACTCCACGCGCTTCCCCACAGCGGCTATCTTAACATCCACATCGATTCCGGGAATCGTCAATCGCCTCCCCGACGCACGCCGGAGATTGACACACTCCCGCCCATTTGCTACAACTACGCTCCCTCGTGGGGCCGTAGCTCAGTTGGGAGAGCGCCTGAATGGCATTCAGGAGGTCGACGGTTCGATCCCGTTCGGCTCCACCATTTTTTTGGCCTTGGCTGCGGATGCAGCCAAGGCCAAAAAATTGTCACGGCGGAGCTCAGAGCGAAGCCGGGCTTCGTTTCAAACTACGCTCTGGCAAGCCCGATGCTTCGAGGTCTACCTCAAGAGCCATTCTGGGAGCGCGTTCGCAATACGACACCTATGAGGGGTAGATTCCATACCAAACTCCTGAAGCTTTGCTCCTACCTGAAGCACCATTGACCCCAGCGCCCCGGCAATTCAGTGACCGGCTCTGGATGGCCACTCGCCTTCACTCTCGGGCTTACCCCGGTCCGGCGAACAAAGAGAAGACGTTCTGGTTTATCGGTCAGGTCGATTGAATCGTCACACCAGGGTCTCGAAGAACTCACTCATCAGCTTCCCGACGCCGGAGCTTCTCCGCTCGCCTGCGGGCCTTCTTCTCCGCATTCAGGTGGATCCTTTCCTCGATCGGCAGCACCGATTCCGGCCTCTCTCTCCCGAACCGTTTGAGGTAGAGGTGCTCGATGAACATCCCGAGCGGCATCTTCCAGGGTTCCTGGTGGTGGTTGTCCTTGCCGCCGAGCTTCTTCGGGTTCATGCCCAGCTCGCGCGCCATCTGAACCTGGGCATGGGAGAGACGGTGGCGTCGCCGGGCGTCAATCCACGCCTGCATCTTCGGGTTTGTCCGCGGTTGCTTTTTCGCCACTCGACCTTCCTCCGGCGCTACGTCGGTCAATCGGGGAAGTCGTCGTCCATCCCATCCTCGAGGTCAAGCTCCGCAAGAACGTCGCTCATCGCCATGGCCTCGTGGGCAGCCTCGACGACATCTTCATCGTCGTGGTCGGTCAGGTCGACAAGAACCATACCTGCTTCTTTCGGACGGATCGACGCAACCGCTTCGATGGCCGCGAGCAGCAGCGCCTTGTCGTCACAGTCCGAGGCCAGGATCCCGGAAACATGCCGCCACGCCGCGTCGAGCCCCCGGGCCCCCGCCGCGCACACCGCCTGGTACTCGATCTCGTCATTCTCACTGCCGAGGGCGTCGAGGATCTCGTCCGCAAACCCCCGCACGAACTCCATGGCGAAAACCGCGGTCAGCTTCCAGTCGTCGTCCGCCGAGGCGTAGGCCTCTCGAATCGCCTCCCGATGCCAGTCCTGCGGCGCCCGAACCGACGCCTCGAGGATCCGGCGGCGCACCTCTTTCGGGAGGTCGGGATCTCGGTACAGCTTCCGAAGTGCCTGGTTCGTTTCGAGGAAACATCGTTCCGAGATCGGGGCCCCGTTGTCCTCGTCGAACCCGTCCGTGTCACCGGACTCGAGGGCCGGTCCTAGAGAGATGACCGCCCGGGCCCGCAGCTCGTCCGATTCTTCGCCGTTGGCGACGATCGAGGTCAGCGCGGCAACGAGGTCGTCGTTGACCACAACGAAGCTGCCGGCCAGGTCCGCTGCGATCAAACGATCCGACGGGCGAAACCCGTGGTCGCGAAGCGCGTCGAGCAGCACCCGGCCGGTCTCCTCCGGCCAGTCCCATGGTGCAAGCTCGGCCAGGGTCTTCAGATCCACTCTGTACTCCTTGTCGCCACTCAAATTCCCGTTCACCCTACCGTGCCCCGCTCGGACAACCTCGGCAAGGCAGCACTCGTCGGATTCCGTGCAGCCAGTCGCAACATCCGCCCGCCTCTACCATCGGCAAGTCCTCGACTTCCTGGACAACGACTCGTCTAGGCTCAGAAACAACCTCATTCACGGTCCAACCGTCGCCGGAGTACCTCTTTGACGAAGCTCCCACCAGGAGCAACCCCCGCGGCGAGCTCGCGAATCCGGGAGTGGGTCTCAGCCTCGAGACCGGCATTCTCGGCCGCCGTCATGGTGAATTCGTACTCGTCCAGAACATCGACGCTTGTGACCTCGTAGCCGTAACCCTCCGCCAACCACCGCAGCGCGGTCAGTCCGGCTTCGACCGCGAACCCGGGCGCCTCGGAGGCGAAGTCGCGCGCCCCTCGAGTCAGCGTCTGGGGCGAGCACGGCGAGCGATTCGCCAGATCGATGGCCAGGTCGAAGAGTTTCGCGCTCTTGGCCGCCGCAAACCACTTGCCTTCCTCTCCCGGAGTCAGCTGAACGAGGTCGGCCAGGATCTCGGCGACTGATTTCCGGGGGTATTTCTTGGTCACTGCTCGGAACCACGCAAGATAGGTCCCGGCACGATTCGCCTGAAGCCCGTACCTCTCATATGCTTCATCGACGAGGCCCGACGAAAGCAACACCTCTTCGCAGAACCCGTCGATCTCGTGGTCGCTTCCCCAAGGTCCCCGGCAGCCCTCGGCGTAGCGAATGGCCTCGGCCCGTTTGCCCTGCGCGATCATGGCCTTGACGGCCCAGCGGCGGTAGCCCCAATAGCGCTCCGGCTCGAGCAGATCGACAAGCTCGCCGTAGCGGCAAGCCGCGAAGAGCGAGCTCAGGCAGGCGGTCGTGCCGTGGAAGAACTCGCCACGCTCTCTGTCGGGGCTCAGCACCCTGCGCGTGATGTGGATCAGCCGGTCCGCCCACCGGGAAGCCAGCTCCTGCGAGGAGCACAGGTCGCCCCAGTGGTCGCCGAGCTGTTCGATGTACGGGATTTGATCGTCAGCGTGGGCCTCGAACAGCCGTTCCAGCCAGCTCTCTCGGGTCGTCACATCGACCGGCGCGGATGCGACGATCCCGGCAAGCTCGGTGATCGCCCTGTTGACGGCTGTCCCGATCGCCCCTGATGAGCTGTCCACATTTTCGAGCGCGGGTGAGACCCTCTCGAGAAACAAAACCGCCCCTTCGGCAGCGAGCGACTGATCCCGCCGGGCGACCTTCTTGATCTCGGAAACCGCCTCCTTGATGCGTTTGATGGCGGGTTGCGATCTCCATCCAAAGGCATGCCTGCGGAATCGCGCCTTGAACTGCCATCTGTACTTTTTGTTCGTCGCAGTCATTTCAACTTCCTCGGTTGGGAGGCTATGATCTCATGCGCCAGTTCGTAGCGGGTGGCTGCGCCATGGCCGGTGGTCCTTTCTCTTCTTGAAACCGGGCGACGCCGGACCTCCGAACACCACTCCAAGACAAAACACGACTCGGTCGCCACGCGCATGGTTCGGTCGTACGCGGCATGAGCTGGTTGTCTGGCGCATGAGCTGGTTTTCAGTGGTCGTCAAGGGCGCCTTCAGGGCAGACCGCCGGCGGGCGTCTCATCCCGTGACGGTTCGGGAACGATGAGGATGGGAACCGTGCACCCGACGGCCGAGAGCCGCTCGGCGAGGTCGCGGGACTTCAAGACCGCAAACCTCGTCCGGCGACGTCTTCCAAGCACCAGCATGGAATGTTCCCCACGCTTGAGGTACGCCGTCAGCTGTTCCGCAGGGTCTCCGTCGAGCACATCGAATACCCAGTCCGGCTGCTTCCGGTCACGCCGCCCTTCGACGCGCTCTTTGACGGTCGACTCAAACGATGCCCGCGCCATCTCGGCCTTTTCCTCGAGGCACCGTTGAACGTGCTCGAGATACTCCTCCCGGCCCTGGGCGTAGATTTCGTTGGAGAACTGCTTCAGGTACGGATCGCGGATGTGGACGGGGTTGAGCGCAGCACCCAGTCCCAGCGCCAGGTCCACCGCCCAGCACACCGCCTCGACGGTGTGGGGCTCTCCGTCCACAGCCAACACGATGCAATGCGGGCTAGCCACCTCCGACTCGCAGAAGTTCCGTGCCGAGCAGCAGCACGACGATGAGCCCGAGGACCATCTTGGCCGTCGCCGCACCGGAGCCGATGACGAAAGCCGTGCCGCCCGCCTTCTTCATGTCGTCGATGGAAATGGACAGGCCGATCCCGGCAAAACCGATGGCGAAGAACCACTTGTACACAGCGTCCATGGCCCAGAAGGGCGTGCCCGCGTTCTCGGGTCCGCCGAGAAAGGCGATGCCGGCGCTGTTGAGAATGATGAGCATGAAGAAACCGAGGATGAAGACGGGAAACTTGGAGCGCATGGTGGCCCAGAAGTTGACGCCCTTGCCCTCGCCCTTGATCCCGTAGAACCACACGGCGAAGACGACGATGAGTGGGATGAGCATGATCCGGGCGGCATTGATCAGAACGGCCGTGTCCCGCGCCTCCTGCCCGTACCACTCGGCGGCGGCGATGAGCTGCGCGGTGTTGAGGATGGCGAGGGCGGACCAGGCGCCGAACTGGGGCTCGGAGACCCCAAGGGCCCGGCCGAGGTACGGCATGATGAAGAGCATGGCCGTGCCGAATAGCAGGATGGTCCCGATGGCGTAGGCCATGTCGCGGGGCTTGGCGCCGACCACCGGCGCGGTGGCGATGATGGCCGAGACGCCGCAGACGCCCGTGCCGGCGCCCATGATGCCGCCGAGGCCGTCGGACACCCCGTATTTTCGGCTCAACCACATCACGGCGATGGCGGTGCCGAAGATGAACACGGCCGCCAGGATCATCCCTGTCCCCCCGACCCTCACCACATCGGACCACACGTAGTGGACCCCCAGGATGATGATCCCCGGCTTGATCAATGGTCGCGCGGCGGCGACGCCCGGCTTGAGAGCCTCCGGTATTCCGGCGATGTTGCGGATGAGGATGCCGCCGATGAGCAGCATGGCCACGTAATTGAACTGGAGGTTCTGGTACAGGAGGGTGGCCACGGGCCAGGCGTCGCCCACCGCTCCATCCACCTTGTCGAGAGCCTTCTGTTGCCCGGCGAGCTGCGCCCCGGCCGAGGCGATGGCGCCGGCATCTCCCGCGGCGGTGGCTTCGGCCAGTTTTTCCTCGAGGGCGGGAATGGCCGCAGAGGCCAAGTCGGCCTTGTGGTATTTGCCCAGCGCGTGATCGATGTTCATCACGACCAACGCGAAGACGATGCAGGAGATCAGCCCCGGGATGATCTTGGTCCAGCCCGGGACCACCAACGATGGAAGTTTGGCCATCCTTGCCTCCCCCTAGAACAGGTAGAGCACGTTCTTGAAGAAATTGTGAACGGCTTCGGGCGCTGCGATCGAAAGCAGCATCACGATGCCGGCGATGATCAACGCCCAGATGTCCTCTCGCTTCGCCGACGACAGCCCCGTTGCCTTGTCCTCAGGTTCCGATTCCGAGCTCATGTCTCCCCCCTTTTCCGGTGATCTGCGTCCGACCGATATCGGCCAACCCGGAAAATGGCGTTCACAAAGACGATCAGCGCAAGCTGCTTCCCGATTCCGACCCCTGCCGGAAGAACGACAGTCTCATGACACCAACCCATTCTAATCGGAAATCACTGGGCGAGCAGTCTCTCCGGGGCGGCGATCGCCTGGTCGGTGGTCTCGGTGCTCTTTCCCCACCGCCGCTGAGATCACTGGTTCTGCAGCGTCCCCAACAGCAGCGCCGAAGCTGCACGCACCCCGAATCTGAGCGCTTCTTCATCGGGCTGGAAGGTCGGGGTGTGGACATAGCTCGTCCAGCCCTTCTCGGTGTTGCCGACCCCGAGCATGAAGAAGAAGCTCGGCGCCACCCGGGCGTACTCGGCGAAATCCTCCGCCGCCATGATGGGTATGGCCTCGCGAACGGCGTCATCGCCCAAGATGGTGCGGAGGATCCCAACCGACGCCGTCGTCAGCTCCGGATCGTTGACCAGCACCGGGGTGAATCGTTGGTAGTCGACCTCACAGCTCGCCCGGTGGGCGGCGCAGACACCGGCAACGATCCTCGAGATGGCCGCTTCGATGTCATCACGCACGCCGGGGTCGAGGGTCCGGACGGTGCCGGTGAGCTCGGCGGAGCCGGCGATGATGTTGAAGCGGTTGCCGGCGGCGAAGGTCCCCACCGAAACGACCGCCGGATGTCGCGCGTCAACCTCGCGGGAGATGATGCCCTGCAGACCGTCGACGATCTGCGATCCGATCCAGATGGCGTCGATTCCGTCCTGGGGCGCCGACCCGTGGGTCATGCGGCCGGTGACGGTGATGGTGAAGCGGTCGGCCGAGGCCATGACGCCGCCGCTGCCCCAGCCGATGGTGCCCACCTCGCGATCCGGCATGACGTGCGACCCGAAGATGGCGATGGGTTTCGTTGTGTCGAAGACGCCTTCATCGAGGACCAGGGTGGCGCCGCCCTCCTCGCCGGGAGGGGGCCCCTCCTCGGCCGGCTGGAAGAGAAACACCACGTTTCCGGGGATTTCGTCCCTCATCCCCATGAGCACCTCGGCGGTGCCGAGTCCGACCGTGATGTGAACATCGTGGCCGCAGGCGTGCATCACACCCGGGTTCTGCGACTTCCATGGAACATCCACGGCCTCCTCGATGGGGAGGGCGTCGATGTCGGAGCGCCACACCACCGTCGGTCCCGGCTTGCCACCATGGAGGACGGCGACGACTCCGTGGCCGGCGACCCCGGTTCGGGGTTCGTAGCCCATCGCGCGCAGCCGGCGCGCGATCTCCGCACCGGTGGCTGCCTCGCGATTGGAGAGCTCGGGATGGACGTGGAACCAGCGCCGGCATTCCACCAGCGACTCGAAGAGCTCATCGGTGGCGGCGTTGATCCCGTCCGCAGCGGCGCCGTCGAGCGCCAACCCCGAACACGGCACAAGGAGAACCGCCAGCAGGCCAGTGAGCAGACACCTCATGGAAACCCCCGGCGACCTTGATAGCACGCCCCGATGCTGCACGCCAGCGCCGGACGTCCGGCGGGTTCAGGCCGTGACAGCCGTCGTCTTTTCGACCCTCGCGCTGGCATAGGTCGCGATGTCCGCGACCGCTTCGATGGCGCGATCGATGTCCGAGTCGGTGGTGAAGGCGCCCACCGAGAAGCGCACGGTTCCGTCGATCTCGGCGGTGCCGATACCCTCGTGGACCTGCGGCGCGCAGTGGAGCCCGGTCCGGGTGATGATGTCGTGTTCGACATCGAGAAGTTGACCCGCCTGATCCGCCGGCAGACCGTCGATGTTGAAGACAAAGACCGGCAGGTGGTTCTTCGCCATGTCGGCGCAATAGAGGGTGACGTTGTCCATCGCCCGGAGCGCCTCGTACAGCCGCGTGGCGTGGATCATCTCCTCGTCGTAGAGCGCCTTGACGCCGCCCTTGGAGGCGATCCACCGCTGGCCGGCGAGAAGCCCGGCGATCCCCATGGTGTTGAGGGTCCCGAACTCAAACCGCCACGGATAGTCGCGCGGCTGAGTCTTGAGCGCGCTCTTGACCCCGGTGCCGCCCGACCGGCAGGGCATGAGGTCGACGTGTTCGGCCATGTACATGCCGCCGGTTCCGGTTGGTCCGAAGAGAGATTTGTGGCCGGTGAAACACAGGACGTCGATCTTCATCTCCGCGACATCGATCTCGACGAGGCCGGCGGTCTGCGCGGCGTCCACCGCGAAGAGAACTCCGTGACGGCGGCAGACCTCGCCGACCGCAGCCACGGGCTGAATGGTGCCGATGACGTTGGAACCGTGGTTCATGACCACGAGCTTGGTGTTGGGCCGGATCTTCGCTTCGATATCACGCGGGTTGACAAAGCCGTCCCGGTCGAAGGGAACGAAATCGACATCGACGCCCTTGGCCTTGTGCTGGTACATGGGGCGGAGCACCGAGTTGTGCTCGAGACAGGTGGTGATGGCGTGGTCACCGGGTGAGAGCACGCTGCCGATGAGGAGATTGAGCGCATCGGTGACGTTGAGCGAGAAGACCAACCGGTTCCGGTCGGTGCCGCCGAAAAAATCGGTCAGGGCCTGGCGGGCCTCGAGCAGCGTGTCCTCGGCTTCGAGGGCGAGATCAAAACCGGTCCTCCCCGGATTGACTCCGCGGGTCGCATAGAAGTCGCACATGAAGCGGATGACCTCGGGGGGTTTGGGAAACGTCGTCGCTGCGTTGTCCAGGTAAACGAAATCACTCATGTCACACCTCGGTGATTGGAATCTCGATCTTGTCCGCGGCGGCGAGGGCGCGCCGGATTCGTTCATAAGAAGACGTGATCTGCTCTTCGGCGCACCTCGAGGCAGCCGCCACGCTGCGCGACATCATGTGCTTGACCAGGAGTTCGTGCTCGTCGCGCATCTCGCCGCCGAAGTCGCCGAGATCGAGACCGAGAAAGAAGTACCGCTGCATGGAAACGAGGAGATCGCGGAGCACGGCAAAGAGGCGGTCGTTGCGCGACAACGACGCGACCTCGAGGTGAAACCCGAGGTTCTTGTCGAGAAAGTCGACATACGAAACCCAATCTGAGTAGGTGTATTCGACCGCGGCGAGTTCGCCGAGGCGGTCGAGCTCGTCGTTCGTCGAACGGGTGACCGCCAACGCGACCGCCCTGGTCTCGATGGCGCTCCTGAGTTCGAAGCTGTCGGAGATCTCCTTGGGGGAGATCGGACTCACGAAGTACCCCTTGTAAGGAATGGCGGTGAGCAGGCCTTCCTGTTGCAGCCGGCGGCATGCCTCACGCACCGGCACCCTGCTGGTTCCGTAGGTGTCGGCGAGGGCCTGCTCGGCAAGGGCGGCTCCCGGTCGGTGAATGAGGGTGATGATGTCGCGCTTGAGGGCTCGGTACACACCCTCGGCGGCGGTGCGGCGCGGTGGTGCAGAGGCGATGCGCGAATCGGCCATATCGAGATTGTATACAATTTGTATACAACGTCAAGGGTGCCCATGCAACCACCGAGCGACTGCCGATCAGCGCTCCATTTCGCCCGTCGTACTCCGGCAGATCTTGCAGAGAAGGGCGGATCATCGTAAGCTGTCACTCGGGCGCACCTGATTCGCGCGCGGCCGTAACCCACCGGGAAGGTCGCCGGCGCCCGGATCAACGCTCGAAGACGACTGCTCTTGTAAAGGCGAGCCTCGTCTCGCAAGCGTGAATCGTCACAGTATTGATGAACCCTGTGGCGCGGACCTCGGCTCAAGATTGTGCGGAGCCGTTGCAGATTTCTCCCCGTACACGAGGGAAGGTATGACTGAGAACAACGAAGAAAAGAAGAAACAGCAGAATCAAGACCCACGTCGCCGCCGGCGGCGGCCCCGCCGTCGTGGAGGACCCAAGGGTCCGGTGATTCCAGTTCACGGCTACCTCTTGGTTCGCGAAAAGGGCAGCCCGATGCTGGTGAACTCCGCAAACGGCTTCGTCCCGACCAACAGCGACCCACTGGTTCCGGCCGAGCTCATCAACACATGGCACCTGGAAAGCGGGTTGCGAATTGAAGCCAAGGCCCGCGGCAACGACCGCCCGCGAGTCTTCGAAATCGAGACCATCGAGGGCATGCAGCCCGATGAGTATCGGGCGAAGGCGATCCCGTTCCAGGAGTTGATCAGCATCGATCCTCTCGAGCGATTCAAACTCGAGACCGATCCCGATGTGGTCGAGCCGCGCGTGACCGAGTTGATCGCTCCCCTCGGCAAGGGACAGCGGTGCCTGATCGTCTCGCCGCCCAAGGCCGGCAAGACGACGCTTCTGCAGCAGATGGCTCACGCCATCGCGGCCAACCACCCGAACACCACCATCTTTGTTCTCCTCGTCGACGAACGTCCGGAGGAGGTCACCGACTGGAAGCGAAGCATCGCCCGTGGCGAGGTCTTTGCCTCGTCGTCGGATCAGAGCCTGGAATCCCACATCAACATCTCGGAGATGGTCTTTGAACGCGCCCGCCGGCTCGTGGAAATGGGCGAAGACGTCGTCGTCTTCATGGACTCGTTGACCCGCATGTCACGCGCCTTCAACAACTCCCAGAAGGGATCCGGCAGGATCATGTCCGGCGGCATCGACGCCCGCACCATGGAGAAACCGCGGCGGTTCTTCGGTTCGGCGCGGAACATCGAAGGCGGCGGCAGCCTGACCGTGGTCGCCACCTGCCTCATCGACACCGGTTCCCGGATGGACGAGGTGATCTTCCAGGAGTTCAAGGGCACCGGCAACATGGAGATCGTGCTCGATCGGCGGCTCTTCGAAAAGCGCATCTTCCCGACGATCAACATCCCCCAGTCGGGCACCCGGAAAGAGGAGAAGCTCTACTCGAAAGAACAGGTCGAGAAGCTCTACCTCATGCGGCGCGCCCTGTCGTCGTTGTCGCCGGAGGCGGCGATGGAGCTCCTGCTGCAAAAGGTGCGCGAATTCTCCTCCAACGATCTCTTCCTCCAGTCGCTGCAGCTCAAGTAGAACCGCGGAATCCGCTCGATGATCACTTGTTTCGAGAACCGATCTCATTGATAATGATCGCATGTCCATGACGACCACCGCCGATCTCCGGCTCATCGATCCTCTGTTGAAGCCGGTGGCCGAAAAGGTGCTCGCCGGCGAACGCCTCGACCGCGATGACGGGATCGTCGTTGGCACGACCAATGATCTGCTCGGGGTCGGGCGGCTCGCCAACATCGTCCGCGAACGCCTCCACGGCGACCGCACCTACTACAACATCAACCGGCATCTCAATCCGACCAATGTCTGTGTCGCCTCCTGCAAACTCTGCGCGTTCTATGTCCCGTGGCGCGACCGTGAGAAGGGTTGGACCTACAGCGTCGAGCAGGCGGTCGAAATCGCGGCGCGCGACGTCGACGAATCGGTTTCGGAACTCCACATCGTCGGCGGTCTCCATCCGAAGCTCCGCGCCGACTACTACGAAGATCTCTTCCGGGCACTCAAAGAGCGATTCCCGTGGATCCATCTCAAGGCCCTGACCATGATCGAGCTCGACTTCATCGCCGGCGCATCGAGAATCGAGCTCGGCGAGCTCATTTCCCGCCTCAGAAAGGCCGGTCTCGACTCGTGCCCCGGCGGCGGCGCAGAGATCTTCGCGGAACCCGTCCGCAACCAGATCTGCGATCACAAGACCGATGGTCGCCGCTGGCTCGAGATCGCCCGGGAAGTGCATCGGGCCGGCATCAGATCCAACTGCACCATGCTCTATGGCCATGTCGAGACCGTCGAGGACCGCCTCGATCACCTGCTGGCCCTGCGCGAACTCCAGGACGAGACCGGCGGGTTCCAGTGCATGATCCCCCTCGCCTTCCACCCCGAGAACACAGGGTTCGACCATCTCCCGTCGACCGGTGGTCGTCTCGATGTCCAGACCATCGCCACGACCCGGCTGGTGCTCGACAACGTGCCCCACCTCAAGGCCTACTGGATCATGCTCGGCGAGAAGATAGCCCAGGTCGCGCTCCACTTCGGCGCCGACGACCTCGATGGAACCGTGGTCGACGAGCGGATCACCTACGCCGCCGGAGGAACCGCCGGTACCGGACTCGATCGACGGCGGCTCGAGTACCTCATTCGCGAAGCGGGGAGAACACCGGTCCTGCGCGATACGCTCTACCGGCCGCTCGAATCCTCCTTCGCCGCACCGGTCTCCTCCGCAGCGGCCGGCGCATCGGCCTCCTGAGCCCCGTCTTCTCCAAGATCGGCCGCCCAACCCATGGCGGCCTGAACCCGCGTCAGGAGAATCGATCGCTCCTCCATCGCGGCCAGCTCCGGTGAAAGCCGGACCGCGGTCACGAGCAGGATCGCCAGCACCACAGCTGCGACCGCACCGGCCAAGGTCGCCCCGAGGAAACGGTTAACGCAACCGAGCTTGAGAGCCTCGAGGGTCTTCTCCATTCCCCACCCGGCGAGAAGACACAGCAGCGAGACGACCACCAGCGGGAGCAGGTAGGCCATGATGAGGGTGAGCCACTCGCTGTTGACCAACCCGGTCAACGTGAGGGCGAGATCGGGGGCCACGACCACCGACAGCCAGATCCCCAAAGCGACACCCCCGAGTCCGAAGACGATGCGAATCGCGCCCTTGAAAAACCCGCCGAGGGTGATGCCGGCCCAGACGACGACCAGCACGATATCGAGAATGGTCATGCCAGCAGGCGGACCGTGAGTCGGAGAAAGTCGGCCTCGGTGACGATACCGAGGAGGTTCCCGCCGTCGTCGACCACCGGCAGGCAGCCCCACTTGTTGGCGAGAAGGGTGCGGGCGGCGTCGGCGACCGGTTCATCCGGGCCCACGGTGATCACATCCCGGTGCATGGCCTCGACCACCGGAACCCGGACGAAGATCCGCCGTTGTTCTGCCGGTTCGACCTCGGCAAAGATCGAAAACGACGCCGCGAGAAGATCCCGGTGAGTCACCAAACCGACGAGCTTGCGATCCCGGACGACCGGCAGGTGGCGGATCCGACCACGATCCATGCAGCGTTTGGCGTCGGCGAGGGTCTCGTCCTCGATCAAGGTGATCACATCGGTGGACATGATGTCTCGGACGCGCATCTGGGCGGGCATGGGGACCTCCACCCTCATCTTAGCGCAGGTCAAACCATCTCAACCCGTGCCCGTGCCCGCACCCCTGTCCATGCCCGATGGAGTCCAGCCACATCAAGCAGTCCTGTTCCATCGGAAACGGGTACGGGCCGACTCGTCGCCTCAGATGTACAACCCACCCGAGACGTTGATGACGACGCCGGTGATGTAGGAGGCTCCGGGACCGGCGAGAAAGGCGACCGCGTCGGCGACATCGCCCGGTGTGCCGAGGCGGGGAATCGCGACGGTCTTCATGAGCGCGGCGCGTTGCTCGTCGGTGAGCGCGTCGGTCATGGCGGTTTGAATATACCCGGGGGCCACCGCATTGACGGTGACGTTGCGCGGCCCGAGTTCGCGGGCGAGGGATTTCGTGAATCCGATCAACCCGGCCTTGGACGCCGAGTAGTTTGTCTGACCGGCGTTTCCCATGAGTCCGACCACCGAGGCGATGTTGACGATGCGCCCGCTCTTTTGCCGCATCATGATCTTGGCCGTCGGCTGGGTCACCTTGAAGGCGCCGTCGAGGTTGATCCGCAGGACGAGGTCCCAGTCCTCGGGCTTCATCCGCACCAGGAGTTGATCGCGGGTGATCCCGGCGTTGTTGACGAGAATGTCGAGGTGGCCGTGATCCTCGTGAATGGCCTTGATCGCATCGGCCGCGGCGCCGGCATCGGTGACATCCATGGGCCGCCCCTCGGCGGAGCCACCCGCAGCCTTGATTTCGGCGACGATCTCGGTGGTGTCAAGAACATCGGCACAAACCACGTGCGCCCCGTCACCGGCCATTCTCCGGGCGATCTCAGCCCCGATCCCTCTCGCACCCCCGGTGATGACCGCCACCTGACCGTCAAAATCGCCCATTGCATCCTCCTCGCATACTTCGATCTGCCACTCTTCCCTAATTTTTACGATTTCTCCAGGGGCGTTCGCGCCCCTGGAGAAATCGTAAAAATTAGGGAACACAGGTCACCAACTTGGAAATCACCTTCTCGATGGTCTCGACGGTGCCGGCCGGGTAGCACGTCGCCTCGCGGTCGATGCGTTTGACCAGGCCGCAGAGCACGTTGCCGGCGCCGATCTCGACAAAGGTGTCGTACCCGTCCGCGCGCATCCGTTCGATGGTCTGGGTCCAGAGGACCGGGGAATCGACCTGTCTGACGAGGCCATCGCAGACCTCGCCCGGCGCACTCACCGGGGAGGCGTCGATGTTGCGGTAGACCGGAATGACGAGTCCTCGGAAATCCAGACCTCGCAGGGTGGGTTCGAGGCCGTCGCGCGCCGGCGCCATGAGCGGCGAGTGAAAGGGCGCCGACACCGGCAGCGGCAGCGCGCGCCGGGCTCCCCGCTCCTTGAGCGCCGCAATGGCCCGAGCCACCGCCGCCGCCGCGCCGGCGATGACAACCTGACCGGGGGAGTTGAAGTTCGCCGGAACGACCGCAAGCCCGGTCTCGCCCGCGATCTCGTCACAAACCGCCGAAACCACCTCGTCATCGAGACCGAGGATCGCCGCCATCGCTCCCTCGCCCACCGGAACCGCCTGCTGCATGAGGCGGCCGCGCTCGCGAACGGTCCGCGCCGCACTCACCGCATCGAGACCGCCGGCAGCCACGACCGCGGAGTACTCGCCGAGGCTGTGGCCCGCCGCGGCCTCGGCTCGAAAGCCGTGCTCCGAGAGCACCCGCCATGCCGCCACCGAGTGGGCGAGCAGCGCCGGTTGGGTGTTGGTGGTCAGACGAAGCTCTTCTTCCGGTCCGTTCCAACACAGCGCCGAAAGGTCGATATCGAGACCCCGGTCGATCTCGGTGAAGAGGGTGGCCGCGGTGGTCCACCGTTCGGCGAGATCGTGTCCCATTCCCACGGTTTGGCTTCCCTGGCCTGGAAAAAGTGCTGCAATGCGCGCCATCACGACTCCTTTTGATTCTACCCGGAATCCGCCCTAGATGCGGATCAGGGAAGAGGCCCAGGTGAGGCCGCCGCCAAAGGCCGAGGTGAGCAGCAGGCTGCCGGGTTCGAGCCGACCCTGATTCCGGGCATCGACCATGGCGAGGGGGATCGAGGCCGCCGATGTGTTGCCGACCCGGTCGACATTGGTGAAGACCTGTTCGTCCGACAACCCGAGGCGTTGACCCACCGCCTGGATGATCCGCATGTTGGCCTGGTGGGGAATGAAGAGGTCGAGATCCTCGACGCCGATCCCGGCCGCATCCATGACTTCACGGCTGATTTCGGTCAGCGACCGGACGGCGATCTTGAAGGTCTCGTTGCCCCGCATCTTGATGAACGGAAGCCGCCGTTCGATCGATTCCGCACTCCACGGGGGGAACCGGCTGCCGCCGCCGGGCATGGAAATGATATCCGCGAAGCTTCCGTCGGTCCGCCACTTGAGCTGGAGGATCCCCTCCCCGGGCCGGCCGGGTTTGAGCACCACCGCTCCCGCACCATCACCGAAGAGGACACAGGTCGTGCGGTCCGTCCAGTCGAGGTAGCGGGTGAGGCACTCGGCGCCCACCACGAGGATGGTCTCGGCCTCTCCGGTGGCGATGAACTGGCGCCCGACATTGAGGGCGTAGGTGAAGCCCGAGCACGCGGCGGAGAGATCGAAGCAGGCCGCGTTGACGAGACCCAGCATGGGTTGAACGATCGCCGCTGTCGCGGGAATCGGTTGCTCGACCGTCGCCGTCGCGAGGATCAGGAGATCGACCTCCTCGGGTCCGACTCCCGCGTCCTCCAGGGCAGCGCGACCGGCTCGCGCGACGAGATCGACCAGCGCTTCGCCTTCGGCCACGACCCGTCGTTCCCTGATGCCGGTCCTGGTCCTGATCCACTCGTCGCTGGTATCCACCATCGACTCGAGCTCGCGATTGGTGAGAATCCGCTCCGGAAGAAAGGAACCGAGGCCGACTATCTTCGCGGTCTTCGCGAAGTGATCGTGCATTTCAGCTTTCCTGACTTTCGACTGGCTCGGACAAGACCTCGACGATCTTGTCACCGATCTGCTCGATGACATTGCTCGAGGCGTAGGAATCGGCAAACCGAATCGCATTCCGAATCGCCTTCGCCGTCGATCGACCGTGGCCGATGAGGCAGGCGCCATTGACGCCGAGCAGCGGCGCGCCGCCGTGCTCGGCGTAGTCGACCTTGCGTTTGACGTTGCGGAACGCACCTTTCGCCAGCACCAGGCCGGCGCCATAGAGCGGCGACTGGCGGGCTTCCTCCTTGAGCATCCCGACCACCATCTCGCCCAGTCCCTCGGCCACCTTGAGAACAACATTGCCGGTGAATCCGTCACAGACCACCACATCGACCGCGCCGGTGAAGACATCCCGTCCTTCGACATTGCCGATGAAGTTGATCCCGGCCTGTTTGAGCACCGCGTACTGACGTCGGACCCGCGGGCCGCCCTTGGTCTCTTCCTCACCGACCGACATCAGCCCGACCCGAGGGTCCTCGACACCGAGAACCACCGATGCGTAGTAGGAGCCCATCACCGCGAACTGCACCAACTGACGAGGCTTGGCTTCGACATTGGCGCCGACGTCCAACACCAGGGTGTGTCCGTCGAGTTTGGGAAGGATCGCCGCGAGCGCCGGCCGCTCGACACCGGCGATCATCCCGAGGGTGGATTTCGCCGCGACCCATGCAGCCCCGGTGTTCCCGGCGGTGACCATGGCCGAGGCACGGCCGTTGCGGACGAGTTCCGCACACACCGAGAGCGACGAGTTTCGCTTGCTTCGCAGGACCGACATCGGAGAGTCCTGCATCTCGATGACATCGGTGGCGTCGACCAATTCGAGTCGGCTGGGCAGCGAACGAAAGCGCCCTAATTCCCGACGAAGATGTTTGATGGGACCGACGAGACAGACCGGCAGATCATAGTCCGCCACCGCATCCAACGCTCCCTGGATACGGATCTGCGGCGTGCCGTCGCCACCCATGGCATCGAGAGCGATGGCTCGGGTGGACATCATTCACCCGTGCGGCTCGACGTCGGTCCCTTCACGATTCGTCAATCGAGATCTTCCACCTCGATGACCTCACGACCCTTGTAACTTCCGCAGTGGGGACAAACCTGGTGCGGCGGCTTGGGCTCGAAGCACGATGTGCACAGGCTCCAACCCGGTGGCACCAGGCCATGATGGGAGCGTCGTTTGTCGCGACGCGTTCTCGAAATCTTATGCTTTGGATTCGGCATCAGAACTCTCCGTTTCGTCTCACTTGATTCAGTCGACCGGGTTGTGACCCGTCAGATCCTTCAGCGCCGCCCATCTCGGATCATCTTCCGGTTCGCATAGGCAGGCGTCGTTTTCGTTGCGGTTGGCGCCGCACTGCGGACATAACCCGGCGCATTGTTCGGAACATAACACCCGGATCGGCATCTCGAGCAGGACCTGTTCGATGGCCAGATCCTCGAGGTCCAGAACCGGCTCGTCGAGAAAGACGAAATCGAGATCGGCCTGATCGAGGGTGAGCTCGGCATCGAGCGGCTCCGGTGCGCCCAGCGCGACCTCCAGATCGAAGGTCGACTCCATCTGCCACCTCACCGGTTCGAGGCATCGACCACAGCTGACCTGACCGCTGGCGCTGGTTCGGCCATCGACAAGGTAGTGATCGCCAACCGGACGCACCTTCCCCTCCATCCGGACCTCCATCGGTCCGATGACCCGGGACGGGTCGAGCCGGTCACCGTCGAAACTCGCAGTCTCGGCGAAGCTCACGGGCTCGGTATCAATCTTGGAAAGGTCAATCTTCACGCACACCTCTCCCCACAGGGGGCGGAAGTATAACATCCGGACGGTTGAGTGGCTAGCGGGGTGCACCCGATAGAGAACACGCACTTCTCACGGATCGTCGATCAGGTCAGATCCGCCGCGGTTTCCCGATCCGACACGGTGGTGGCGAGAGCGACAACGCCCATCCCCAAGGCGACGATTGCGCACACGCTCCACAGCAGGCCGCCGCAAAAAGGCAGGAACCGCACGGCCAACAAGATGGCGACCCCGACGAAGACCTCGAGGGTCAACGGCAACGGTCGGCGCATCCAGCGCCGCAAGACCAGACCGCCGAGGAATCCGCCGATCACCGTCAGCCCGATGGCCCGAAAGGCGAAAAAGACCACCGTCAATCCGACCGCCATCGGAACCCCCACTGACGGCCCGAAACCGAGGACCGCAACCACCGCCGCAAAAAAGGTGACTCCTGCAGCCACGCCGAGCAGAAAGACCCTGAATCCAAGCTGCGGCAGGACCCACACTCCGTAGCGAAGCCGGGCCGACAGCCCGAACGCGAGCGCCGTGGTCACCAGCAGCCATCCGCCCGAGCTGATCAGGCGCACCGCGACGTTGACCTGCAGCGGCTCGTTCCCCCCGGGCTGGAGAGCCACGCTCGATAGCGATGAAAACGCCAGGGTTCGACCTCCGACCAGTGCCCCGGACGCCACCTCGACCTCACCGAAGATCGCCATGACGTGCCGGCCGACCCGGGCGTTTTTATCGAGGCGAAGATCGCCGTTGACGACCACGACGTCGCCGGAAACATCAGCCATCGGTCCGAGATGGACGTCGGCCTCGAATGCGACGACATCGCCGTCGACGTACTCGTTGACCACGATGTCGTTGAAGACGGTCGTCCGGGGAGGTGCGGCTTCGGCCACCGAACCCGCCGCCATGGCCACCGCAGTGGCTACGGCGGTGATCAACCGATGTCGTGCCATGGCGAGACCCGCCGCCAACGGCGGGCCACGAACGTAACCACCGCGAACCCCAGGAGGCTGACCACGATCGCTGCCGCGAGAATCCCCGGACTCAGCAGGGCGGTCGTCGCACCGGCAGCGGTGGTGAAAACCGTGTTCCAGTCTCCCACCGAAGCGGCGAGTGAAACCCACCCCTGGGACGACCACACGGGCAGCAGAGCGAAGAGGCTGCCGCCCGGCACGCCACCGAGCATCACCGCACCGAGCAGGGCGAAAAACAGGGAAGCCGCGACCGGAAGAAGGGCCACGAACCGACGCCGACGTCGGGCGGTCTGCATGGCCGCACGAACCCGGATCTCCATGGTCGGATCGGCGGGCGGAAGCACAGCTGCGAAAATCAGACCGAGAGCATTTTCGCCGGCCGCAACCTCGCAACACTGCGGGCAAAGCTCGAGGTGCCGGCGTTCCTCGTCGGAAAGCCGCTCGGTCTCACCGAAAAATTCGGTGAGACGCTCTTGAATTGCCTCACAGTTCTTAGCCACCGTGGCCTCCTCTCATGGCACCGCCAGCCTCACAGGAAGGCCTCCAGTGCGTTTCGTAATACGGCGTGCGCACGAAAAAGTTTGTTCTTGACCGTTCCCAACGGCATTTCTTTGAATTCGGCGATCTCCTGGTAGCTCAAACAACCGAAATGACGCAGCATGACAAGCTCACGGTACTCCGGCCGGAGGTCGTCGATGGCCTTCCTGAGCGAGTCCGCCAATTCAGTGTTTTCGAAGTGCCCGAGGGGGTCCTTGGTCTGGTCCTCGACAACGAGTTCAACCTCATCGCCCTGGTGATCGGTGCGATACAACGCCACCGTCTTGAGGCGCCGCCGGCGCAGATGGTCGATACCCAGGTTGTGGCCGATGCGAAACAGCCAGGTTGAAAACCGATACTTCGGGTCGAACCGCTCGAGCGCCGACCAGGCTCGGATGAACGCCTCCTGGCTGAGTTCCCGGGCGAGCTCGACATCTCCGACGAGCTGCGAGAGGAAGGCCGTCAGGCGGCGCTGGTACCGGCGAACGAGGAGGGTGAACGCATCCTCTTCCCCATCCAGGGCGAGACGCACCAGTTGTTCGTCAGAGGCCTTGTCTAAACTCACAGCGTCGTCATGATACAAGGTTTCGACATGGCTGTTTCGGTCTCGAACACCCGGCATGTTCGTCCGGGTTCCGGCGTTGCCGGATGCCGGGTTCGGGTTAGACTCTTGGCGGAGGTGGCTCGTGAAAAGGAAATGGATCGCGACGGTCGCGTTGGTGTGCTTTGCCGCGCTGGCGGTTTCCGCCCAGGATGAAGAGGGGAGAGAATCGGCGCCGCCGGAGGGGGCGCCCGCGGGAGGCTCAGGAGGCCATCGGCGGTCTTCCCTTCACCGGATCGATCGACGTGACGGTGGTCAATGTCAACGTCTACGTCACCGACAAACAGGGCCGCGTCGTGACCGACCTCGCCGCCGATGATTTTGTCCTGACCCAGGACGGGACGGCCAAGGCGATCACGAACTTCGGCCTCTTTACCGACGAGGTCTACCGCAGCTACTACCGCGGGACCGAGGCGCCGATAGGTCTGCCGACACCAACCCCGATTCCCGGCGCCGAGACCCTCTCCGAGGAGAGTTTCCGTCCGGTCTATGTCGTGCTCTACTTTGACAACCAGAATTCGCGCGCCCTCGATCGCAACCGACTCATCACCCAGCTGCGGACATTCATCCGGGAGAACCTCCACCCACCGGTGCAGATGATGGTGATCTCGTATCAGAAGTCGTACGAGGTGGTGCAGGGGTTTACGGATGACCCGCGAGAGATTTACGACGCCCTGCGCGAGATCAAGTTGTACACCGGCGGTCGAACCGAACTCGACAATGCCCGCAAGGACATTCTTCGGCAGTTTTCCGAATCCCAGAGAAATTCTCAGAACGATGTCAGCTCCATGAGCCGCGCCCACGGCATGATGATCGGTTTTGCCGAAGAAGAGGCCAACACGCTGCAGTTCACCCTCGGCGCACTCAGAGACACCCTGACGATGCTCTCGGGCCTTCCGGGCAAGAAGATGGTGATCTATGTTTCCAACGGCCTTCCCATGATTGCCGGCCTGGACCTCTTCTACGCGTTCGCCAACACCTACCACGAAACATCGGCCGTCACCGAGTCCGCCCGCTACAACATGTCCCGCCACTTCACCTCGCTCGTCGCCAACGCCAACGCTCAGGACATCAGCTTCTACACCTTCGGGGTCGGCGGGCTCGAGAATCCGACCCTGTCCTCGGCCGAACTCGGCACCAACACGGACACCATGTCGGCGAGCCTGGGCATGCAGAACTACCTCGACCCGCTGCGCTTCATGGCCGACAGCACCGGAGGAGCCGCGATCGTCAGCACCAACGATTTCGCCGAGGGACTCGAAAGGGTGGGCCAGGACTTCTTCACCTACTACTCTCTTGGCTACGACCTCAACCAGACCGGTCTCGACAAGGTCCACCGAATCCAAGTCGAGCTTCCCAACCATCCCGATCTGAGACTTCGTTACCGTCAGCGCTTTGTCGAAAAGAGCCTCGAGAGCCGCGTTCAGGACAAGGTGGTCACCGGGCTCATGTTCCCCCTCGACGACAACCCGATGGAGATCATGGTCGAGATCGGCAACCAGGGCCCCGCCGGCGAAACTCGTTGGATGGTGCCCTTCGAGTTGACGTTCCCGCTGCGCAGGGTGGCTCTTCTGCCGGCGGGCGATGATTACGTCGGCAACCTGACCCTGTTCATCGCCGCGCGAAACAGCAACGGGGATCGTTCCGATGTCGTCCGCCAGAATCACGAGATCAGGGTCAAGGCGGCAGATTACGACGACGCCCAACTCAAACGCTGGGCCATCACCGCCAACCTCCTGATGGAGGAGGGAAACCACAGCGTCGCGGTGGGCATCCTCGACCCCGTGACGCGCAACGCGTCGTTCACAACGACAAAGGTGACGGTGAGGGAATAGGCTCTCGGTCGGCAACGCGATGGGAGGGGTGCCAGGCACCTTTTCGCGGCGAAAAGCGAGCCAGGCACCCGGCCCGCGTTCGACTATTCGAGCTCGACCAGGAGGCCGCCCGCGTCGATGATCTGACCGGGTTCCACGTGGACGGCGGTGACCCTGCCGGACTGGGTGGCGGTGAGTTCATTCTCCATCTTCATCGCCTCGAGGACCACCAGCGGTTGCCCCGCCTCGACCTCGTCGCCCACCCTCACGTGCACCTTGACGACCTTGCCGGGGATCGGCGCATCGAGCCGGCTGGGGCCGACAGCCGCGGCTGCGGCGCTGGCCTCGATGGCCTCCACCGGCGTCAGCACCTCGAAGTCGAAGTCGCGTTCACCGACCGCCAGCCGCCACTCACGACCGTTGCCTTTCTGGTAGCTCACGGAGTAGCTCTGCCCGCCATCGACAAAGCGCAGCGAGGCCATGGCCTCGTCGAGCCGAATCATGTCGACGCGCCGGCGTTCGGATCCCATCACCACCTCGAAACCATCGGGAACCCGTTCGACCTCGATTTCGCGAGTCGAATCACCCTGGCGTACGACCCATTTCATCGCGGATACCTCCCGTGCTGCGTTCGGACCCCTTCCCGCCACCAGTGACTCCCGTCGCCATGGCTGAACGGGTCGCCGGAGACGGTTCCGGCCTCCATCGTCGCGAGACAGACCGCAGCCACCAGCGCAGCCTCTTCGGCTTCCGGGTCCTGCGCCCCGTGGACCTCGGCCAATCGCTGCGAGGCGAGGAGAGCGTCGAGGAAACCGGTGTGGAAATCCGCCTCGACGAATTCGTCCATCTCGACCAGCGCTCGGAACAAGGTCAGGGTCGTCGCGATCCCGCGCACCTGGTACTCCTGGAGCGCCCGCCGCAATCGAGCCACCGCGGCCGGCCGGTCGGCGGCGTGAACGACCAGCTTGGCGACCATGGGGTCGTAATCCAGGGGAACGACGCTGCCCTGAAAGACTCCCGAATCAACCCGCACCCCGGGACCGCCCGGACGCACCAGGAGGGAGATCCGCCCGGGCGAGGGAGCGAAGTTCCGCAGCGGATCCTCGGCATAGATCCGGCACTCGATAGCATGCCCGCGGGGAACGAGATCCTCCTGGCTCCAGGAGAGCTCGGATCCCAGCGCGAGGTTGATCATCTCCCGGACCAGATCGACACCATAAACCTCCTCGGTGACGGGGTGTTCGACCTGAAGCCGGGTGTTCATCTCGAGGAAAAAGAAACTGCCGTCGGAATCGACGAGAAATTCCACCGTCCCGACCGATTGATAACCGGAACCGCGAACGATGGCGAGAGCCGCCTCACCGAGACGCCGCCTCAGGTCGGCGTCGACCACGGGCGACGGGCACTCCTCGACCACCTTCTGGTGGCGGCGTTGGATCGAGCACTCGCGCTCGCCGAGATAGACGGCGTTGCCGTGGCGATCCGCAGCCACCTGAACCTCGATGTGGCGAGCCCGCACCACCAGCCGCTCGACATAGACCCGATCGTCGCCGAAATAGGCCCCACCCTCGGAACGGGCGCGCTCGAACGACGCCGCGAGCTCCGACCGGTCGTGGACCTCCCGCATTCCCTTGCCGCCGCCACCGGCCACCGCCTTGAGAAGCACCGGCAGCCCGTGCTCATCGACAAATGCCTCGAGGGCGGCGAGGTCCTCGAGGGGATCGACCATCCCGGGAACCAGGGGAACGCCAGTGTCGATGGCGAGCTTGCGGCTCTCGGTCTTGGAACCCATGAGCCTGATGGCGGCGGGCGGCGGCCCGACCCAGGTCAGCCCTTCGGCCTCGACCCGCTCGGCGAACTCGGCATTCTCGGCGAGAAACCCATAGCCCGGATGCACGAGGTCGGCGCCGCTTGCCCTGGCCGCCCCGAGCAGGCGATCGATATTGAGATAGCTCGCGGAAGCCGCCGCCGGACCGATCAAAAAGGCCTGATCGGCCATGAGGACGTGCGGCGATCGCCGATCCACCTCGGAGTACACCGCCACGGTTTCGATTCCCATCTCGCGACAGCCGCGGATGATCCGCACGGCGATCTCGCCACGATTCGCTACCAGTAATTTCATTCAGCTCCCCCGACCCAGTCCGTCTCAAGTTCTTAATTCTAAATTATTAATTCTCAATTATTTATGCTCCTGGAAATGTGCCGCAGCCCCTGATCCGGAATTAAGAATTGAGAATTCAAAATTGAGAATTCCTAAAGAGGTATGTTCCCGTGCTTCTTCGCCGGCATGGTGTCGCGCTTGGTGCCGAGCATGGCGAAGGCCGCAGCGAGCTTGCGGCGCAGCATCCGCGGCAGGATCACCTCGTCGATGTATCCCTTCTCGGCGGCGACGAAGGGATTGGCGAACTTCTCCTGGTACTCGGCAACGAGTTCCGCTCGCTTCGCTTCGGCGTTTTCGGCTTTCAGGATCTCCTGCCGATAGAGAATATTGACCGCGCCCTGCGGCCCCATGACCGCGATCTCGGCGGTCGGGAAGGCAAAATTGACATCCGTTCGGATGTGTTTGGAGCCCATCACGCAGTAGGCGCCGCCATAGGCCTTTCGGGTGATCACGGTGACCTTGGGAACGGTGGCCTCGGCCAGGGCGTAGAGCAGCTTGGCGCCGTGCCGGATGATCCCGCCCCATTCCTGGGCGGTGCCGGGCAGGAAACCCGGCACGTCCTCGACGATCCACAGAGGAATGTTGAAAGCATCGCAGAACCGGACAAACCTCGCGCCCTTGACCGAAGCGTTGATATCGAGCACGCCGGCGAGGTGGGCTGGTTGGTTCGCGATGACACCCACCGGCCGGCCGCCGATCCGGATGAACCCGACGACGATGTTCTTGGCGAAGTGCTCGTGGACCTGGAAAAACTCGCCCTGATCGGCGGCCCAGCTGATGAGCCTGGTGATGTCATAGGGCTTGTTGGGATCCGCCGGAACAAAGGCGTCGAGCTCGGGGATCTCGCGATCGAGGGCGTCGGAACACTCGGCCACCGGGGGCTGCTCGGCGTTGTTCGAGGGCAGGAACGACAGGAGCTTTCGAATCGACGCGAGGCACTGGGTGTCCGACCGCGACGCGAAATGGGCGACACCGGAGACCGAGTTGTGGGTCATGGCGCCGCCGAGTTTCTCCATGGTGACCTCTTCGTGGGTCACGGTCTTGATGACCTCGGGCCCGGTGACGAACATATAGGCCGTTTCCTCGACCATGAAAACAAAATCGGTGATCGCCGGCGAGTAGACCGCGCCTCCCGCGCAGGGGCCCATGATCGCCGAAATCTGCGGCACCACCCCGGAAGCAATGGTGTTGCGGAGGAAGATATCGGCATAGCCGGCCAGCGAACCCACCCCCTCCTGGATCCGTGCCCCGCCCGAGTCGTTGAGCCCGATGACCGGGGCGCCGACCTTGAGGGCGAGATCCATGATCTTGCAGATCTTGGCGGCGTTGGACTCGGACAGAGACCCGCCGAAGACCGTGAAGTCCTGGGCGAAGACAAAGACCGGACGGCCATCGACCCTGCCGTGTCCCGTCACCACGCCGTCACCGGCGATCTTCTTGTTGCCCATCCCGAAATCGGTGCAGCTGTGCTCGACGAGCCCGTCGGTCTCCTCAAAGGTCCCTTCGTCGAGAAACTGCTCGACGCGTTCACGCGCCGTCAGCTTGCCCTGCGCGTGTTGCCGGTCGATCTTGTCCTGACCACCGCCGAGCCTGCCGTTGGCCAGACGCTTCTCAACCCGGCCGAGCACATCGTTTCCCATGCGTCCTCCTTCAAGAACCGGCGCGGGAGCCGCCGCCGGAAGCAGGAGCATTCTACCGTGGGTCTCGGCGCTTGACCCGAAGAGAGTCCGCCAATTTCGAGACGATCGCCCGATCTCGGCTGCAATGGCGCGGGTCAGCGTTACCATACGGCTGTGCAACCGCGATTCTCAAGCAGCCCACCCTTTGACCCCCGTTGGCTCGACGAACTTGCCGATGGCTGCCGCAAGCTCCACGGCGCCCACCCGCGTTTTGAAGACCTCTATCTCGAGCGCCGTTTGGAAGTCAGAGTGGCCGCCGGGTCCGAGGTGGCTTCGTGCCGGGTCGAAGGCAGCGCCGCTCGTTGGCGGTTCCCCACCCGTTGGGCGGTCCATGCCGCCGCAGGCGTCTCGTCGGGGGCCGTGGCGGAGCTTGTCTCACGGTATTCCGATCGGCTCGAAGTCCCCCCGGGTCCGCCGCCCCCGATGATCGATCTCGACCCTCCGAGTGGGTGGGCCGACTGGGCGCGGGAGTTGACCGCCCGAATGGCCGGGCACAATGCGGTCGTCCGTTTTCTCGCCCGACGAGCCGTGGTCGTGCGGCGGGACGGTTGGCGGCACGTCACGAGCCCCCCCCTGGTTCGGCTCGAGAGCAGCGCGAGGGAACGGAGTGCGCTGTTGGCGGTCTGGGGACAGCCGCGGCTCGGCGCTTGGATCCGGGCGCTCATGGACCCTCGCCCGGCCCGAACGTGGAGTCCGTCGCCGGGCTTGCGGTGCCCGGTGATCTTCAGCGAGGGGACCGCCGGCGCCCTTCTGCACGAGCTCGTCGGACACCTGGTGGAGGGCGATCTCATCGCGAGCGGCCGCTCCCCCCTCGGCGGGCTCGGGGGCGCCAACCTCACCGAGGCGGCGATCGATCTCATCGATGATCCTGGTCGAAGCGACCTCCCCGGCGCCTTCGACTGCGATGACGAAGGGGTTCCGGCCAGACCCATGATGCTGATGCGCCGGGGTCAACTGTGCGGGCTCCTCTGCGATCGGGAGACCGCGGAAGTCTGTGATGTCTACCCCGGCCGCGGACGTCGAGCCGATTGGCGGCACCCGCCGGTCCCTCGTCTTTCAAACCTCGTGGTCCCCGCCGGCGAGGCGGATCCACGGTCCATCGAGGCCGGTGTCGGAAACGGCCTCGTGGTCACCCGGTTGTCCGGAGCGACCGTCGATCCGATCTCGAGCCGCACGGTGCTTCGGGTGGAGCGGGGATTCGAGATCCGCAACGGCCGGCGCCGACGTCCCCTCGCCCCGTTCGAGCTGACCGGCGGAGTCACCGAGATCCTCGCCGCCATCGACCCGGCGGTCGGCAACGACCCCACTCCGGACTGGCGGCTCGGTTGGTGCGTCAAGGACGGGCTCCCTTTGCCCACCGGGTCGGAGGCGCCGACCCTCATGGTCCGACGCCTCGAGGTTCTGTGATGATCGACCGGGTGCCACCCGACGAGCTTCCGGGACGGTTGGTCGAGGTCACCGCCGCCTGTCGAGGCTTTCTCGAATCCGGGAATTCGCGACGCTGGGAGGTCTTTGCCAAGAGCTCGCTGACCAGGGAAACCGAGCTCGTCGACGGCCGGTTGCGGCGGACCGTGCAGGTCGAGGAGAGCGGAATCGGCGTCCGCGCCTGGGACGGAACCCGCGCCGGTTTTGCCGCTTCATCGGGTCTCGACGCCTCGTCGGCGCGAACGGCGGTCGAGTTCGCAACCGCCGGGGCTGCGGTTGGTCCGGATCCCATGCCTCCCCGGCGGCTTCTCGGCACGACGCCGATTCAACCCGGTCCGAAAATGCCGCCCCGGGGGTGGGCGCAACACGTCACATCGGAACTCGGACTCGCCCTCGCATCGTTGTCGGGCGGCGTTCTCCGCCTCGGTCGAGCCATCGCCCAGGAGGGCCGTTATGTCTGGAGCTTGAGCACCGCCGACGACTGGACGGTGGAGCACCATCGGACCGTGGCCTCGATGCTGGTCGAGGTGCTGGTCGGCGATCGTCCCGGGACCTGGCGGGAGTGGATCCACGTGGCCGATCCGGAGGCGTTCGCTGCGGAAGCCACCGCCGCCCGGATCGGCAATCGCGCCCTGCTCACCCGCCACCGGATCGCGACCGATCACGGGCTCCACGATCTGCTCCTCCACCCGGAAGTCAGCGCACAGCTCCTCGCTGCGATCTCACCGCTCTTCCTCGCGGCGCCCGATGATCAGGATCCCCTGCCGCGGCTGCTCGGACCAAACGGGCTCCTCTCCGCCTACGCCCTGACCCTCGTCGACGATCGCGCCGATCCGTCTGCGCCCGTGGTCGGGCCGTGCGACGGCGAAGGTCTCCCGGCTCGCCGCACTCTCCTGCTCGAGGAGGGCGCCCCACGCCACCGTGTGGCGAGCTACGCCGATGCCCGCCGGTTCGAAGACACGCCGCGGGGCGGTGCTGTTCGCCTGTCGTACCGGGACCGGCCGTCGACCGGACTGGCCAACCTCCGGGTACTCACCGACGACGGCATGGCGGCGGGGCAGCTCCTGACCGCCAGCGACCGGGCCCTTTATCTCCTCCGCCCCCTGGCGCCGGTAACGTGCAATCTCGACGATGGGACCTACAGCCTCATCGCCTCGGGGGTCTGGATCGAGCACCAGCGGGTGAAGGGTTGGCATCCGGTCGTCGAACTCTCGGGTGATTTGGGCGGGTTGTTGCGGCGGATCGACGCCGTCGGAACCGACCTCTGTTGGTTCCAGACCCCCGTCGGGTTTGTCGGAGCGCCCTCGCTTCTCATCAGACGCCAACCCGTGGTGGGTTGAGGCCGCTCGGGAGTTGACAGTCGACAGTTGACAGTCGACAGTGAAGGCGCGCGAACGGAGGAAACGATGGAAGTCGGCATCATGGGTTTGGCGGCGAGCGGCAAGACCTCGCTCTTTGGCCTCCTCACCGGACAGGCCCCGGACACCACGGGCGGGCGTCGCGATGTCAGCCAGGTCGGGATCGCCAAAGTCCCGGACCCCCGGCTCGATGCCCTGACCGCAATGTACAAGCCGAAGAAGTTCACTCCGGCGACGATCCGGTTCGCCGATGTGCCCGGGATTCCGGACGAGCATCGCGGCGACACCAGCTTCAACCTTCCCGAACTCCGGACGGCCGACGCCATCATGGTCGTGCTGCGAGGCTTTCCTTCCGACGCCGTCGCCCACCCCAAGGGCTCGGTGGATCCCCTGCGCGATCTCGAGCACATCGAAGATGAGTTCATCCTCCAGGACCAGATGGTGGTCGAGCGGCGTCTCGAACGACTGCGCAAGGACATCCAGAAACGGCGCGACCCGGAACTCGAGCGGGAGCGCGATCTCCTCGAACGCTGTCTCGAGATCCTCGAATCGGCGACCCCACTGCGCAACGAGACCTTCGACGCCAACCAGATGAAGAAGCTCCGGGGCTTCACCTTCTTGTCGCTCAAACCAGTCCTGGTGGTTGTCAACGTCGGCGAGGACGATGTCGCGTCGGACCCGTTTTCGGATCCCGCCTGGACGGCATGGAGGTCACGGCCCGGCCTCGCGTTCACCCGGTTCTGCGCGACGTTGGAGACCGAGCTCGCCGAGCTCGATGGCGATGACGCAAAGGTCTTCATGGAGGACCTCGGACTCGATGACCGCGCCCTCGACCGGATCATCGGCGAATCCTACCGACTGCTCGGTCTGATCTCGTTCTTCACCGTGGGTGAGGACGAGTGCCGGGCGTGGTCGATTCTCAACGGAACCGAGGCCCTCGAGGCGGCCGGTGAGATCCACTCGGACATCCAACGCGGATTCATCCGCGCCGAGGTGGTGCCGTACGATGAACTGCTCGAGGTCGGATCGATGTCGGGATGCCGCCAGCGCGGGACCCTTCGACTGGAAGGCAAGACCTACAAGGTCCTCGACGGCGAGGTCGTCCACTTCCGATTCAACGTCTGAGAGACGTTGAACTCAGATGAGGGCGGCGGCGAGTTCGTAGAGCCCGGGCCACAAGGGACCGAGGCTCGCATCGGGCGAGGTGTCGCCGATTCTCGGCGCCGTGCTCCCCCCCGAGGACCCTGCCGCCCCCTGGTTGACCGTTTCGGGAACCCCGTATGGAGTGCTGCCGGCTTCGGGAAGCGGTTCCGAGCCCGCCCGTCCCGCCGGCGCGCCGGTTGCAGCCGCACCCGTCGTCGATGACCGCGTTGGGCTGCGTCTCGTCGTTGTCGTCGCAGCGGAGCCGCTCGCAGCCCCGATCCCCTCCACCGGGGTCGGGGTGGGTTGACCGATCGTCGTTTCCGGCGCCGGCATGAGGGTCGGCGCCGGCTCGAACTCCCTGCGGACCTTGCGAACCGTGGCCGGTTCGAGGAAGGGCATGGGCATGGTGTTCTCGAAACGTCGTGCATCAAAATGCTTGACCTGGGCACCGAGCTGGAGGTTGGACGACATGATCTCGGGATTGATCTCCGGGTCTGCGAGCTCCGGGGCGTGTTTGAATGCCATCTCGTAGTGCCGCATGGCCGACTTGCCGTCTCCGGTGTATTCCTCGAGCAATCCGAGATAGAAGTTGGCCCAGGCGTGACCGCTCTGGAGCTTCAGGCACTTCTTGTAGCCCGATCGCGCTGCCGCGAGATCGCGACGATGGTGTTCGACCAGACCGATCCTGAACCATGCCTCCGAGAGCTCGGGATTCATCTTCAACGCCTTTTGAAAGTAGTCCACCGCGTCGTTGGACCACCCCCGGTAGAAGAGCATGGTGCCGAGGTCGACGAGCTCCTCGGGATTGAGTTCGCCCGACTCCGCCCGTTGCCAATACTCCCGGATGGTCTCGTCGCCGGGATCATCCATGACCAGCCATTTGACAAAAATGGGGTCCTGAGCCGCCACGTTGAACACCAATAGAAGGACCGCGAGTCCGGTCGCCAGGATTTTTGCAGTGGTCGCGAGCTTCATGTTCCGGACTCCCGATTTCGCACCTTCCGTGCCGCCAGTTTCACCTTACCATCCTCCACCCGAACCTCGAACTCGACCTGACGGCCGAGCTTCTGCTGGAGTTCATCCCGCTGCTGCTCGAGCTGTTTTTCGAACGCAGCCCGCTCCATCCGGACATCGAGTCCGAGCTGACGCTTGGCGGAGACGTATCGGTCGTACAACGATCCGCGCCCGGGGGATTCTACGGATGTCACCGTCGGGCCGTTTGCTTCTTCGAAATGGGGTTGGGTCTTGGGCAGAGAAGACAGCTCGCCCCGTTGCAGGCGTCCTTCTTCGCGATCCCTCAGCATCCTCTCCCAGTTCTGGGAATAGCTCATGAAACGATGTTGCAGCTGTTCGACCCGAAACTGGTCGGCGCGGCGATTGAAATTGTGCTCTGCAAGGGCGCGCAGCCTCTGGGCGAAACGCGCCCGCTCAATCTCCGGAGGCACCCGGAGTCCGCCGGAAAAAAACCGTTCCCAGTTCTTCACCTGTTCTCGCAGGTCGCGCTCGAGTATCTGGATCTTCTGTTCGAGATCCATTTTCACCACCTTCCCGACTCTCGGATGACCATCGTCTCGCCTCGGGATACAATACCGTGATGTCTCAGTATCGCACCATCCCGGCCATCCATCGCCTGCTCGAGCTCCCCTCGCTCGTCGAGGCCGTCGAGCGTTTCGGTCGACCGCCGGTCATCAAAGCGTGCCGGTCGGCGGTCGACCGGCTCCGCCGTCGCATCGACGAGGGCGCCATCGCCGCCGATGATATCGCCGCCGCGGGAGAGGCCCTCGAGTCGGAGATCATCGCCGATCTCCAACGAGCGACCCGATCGGCCTACCGTGAGGTCATCAACGCCACCGGCGTCCTGATTCACACCAACCTCGGGCGATCCCCGCTGCCGACCGACCGGCTCTCCTGTCTCGAATCATACCTCGCGCTCGAGTTCGATCTGGCAACCGGCCGTCGGGGACAACGCCTCGCGCCGCTGGGTTCCCGGATCGCGGCCGTGTGCGGCGCCGAGGCCGCGGTGATGGTCAACAACAACGCCGCCGCCCTCCTTCTCATCCTCAGCACCTTCGCCTCTGGCCGGGAGGTCATCGTCTCGCGCAGCCAGCTCATCGAGATCGGCGGCTCGTTCCGGCTTCCCGATGTCATGGCCGCTTCCGGTTGCCGCCTGGTTGAAGTCGGCTGCACCAACCGAACGCATCTCGCCGACTTCGAGCGCGCCATCGGCGACGACACCGCCGCCATTCTCGCGGCCCACCAGTCCAACTTCCGGATCATCGGCTTCACCACCGAGCCCGAAACCGCCGACCTCGCGGACCTGGTTCATCGCCATGATCTGCCCTTGATCGTCGATCAGGGATCGGGCTGTCTGCACGACCTCCGTCGGTGGGGCCTGCCGGCCGAGTCGACGGTCGGCGGACTGCTCGGCGATGGCGCCGACATCGTCTGTTTTTCGGGCGACAAGCTCCTCGGCGGACCCCAGGCCGGGATCATCGTCGGCCGCCGCGAGTGGGTCGAGCCCCTCGGCCGCCACCCGCTCTACCGGGCGCTCCGACCGGACAAGACCGCTCTGATCCTCATGGATCAGGTCCTTGCCGCACACGACGCCGACCGTCTCGACGAGATCCCGCTCTACGCCATGATGTCGGCTCCCCTCGACACCCTCATCCGGAGGGCCCGCCGAATCGGCGGCAGACTGAGAAAACAGGGCATCCCGGCCCGTGGCTGCCCGATGCGAGCCGCTCTCGGCGGCGGCACGACCCCCGAGGAAACCATCCCCAGCTACGGTTTGGCGATCGCTGGCGGCCAGGCGCTTCAGGATCTCCTTCGCCGCGGCGAACTCCCGGTCATCGGCCGCCTGGTCGACGACGAGGTTCTCCTCGATCTCAGAAGCGCTCGACCTTCCCAGGATGAAATCCTGGAACGCTCGGTGGTTGCAGCCTACAACGGACTCAGCAAACGCCACGACGAAGGCATATAGAGCCAGAGCAGCACCGCCACGGCGAGAAAGGTGCCGAAGGGCAGCGCCGTCTTGCCCGACCCGCGGCCCGTGACGATGAGGAGACCGCCCACCAGCGCTCCCAGGATAGCCGCGACCACGAGCACCATGAGACAGCCCTTGAGCCCCACCACTGCGCCGATGGCCGCGAGGTATTTGACATCGCCCCAACCCATGCCGTCGATCCCGCGCATCCAGCGATACAGGAGGATGACGCTGGTCGGAAGCAGGGCCCCGACGAGGGCGCCGGCGGCCGAGTCGACAAAGGTCGTGAACCCACCGAACCAGGAGAAGACGAGACCGAAGAGGATCGCCGGGTAGGTCATGACATCGGGCAGGATCTGGTGCTCGAGGTCGATGAGGGCGAGGGCCAGCGAGAGCCAGGCAAAGACGACCACCTCGATGGTCACCGGGTGGAGGCCGTAGAGGGCGACCCCGAAGGCTGCCAGGGAGCCGGACGCCGCCTCGACGAGCGGATAACGAAAGGCGATGGCGCCGCGGCAGGAGCGGCAGCGGCCTCCGAGTATCAACCACGACAGGATGGGCACGTTGTCGTACCAGACAATCGGGGTCGCACAGGAGGGACAGGCCGACCCGGGCCTGACGATGGACAGCCGCCTCGGGACGCGGTAGATCACCACGTTGAGGAAGCTGCCCACCACCGCCCCGATGACGAAGGCCTCGGCGATCAGCAGGGGTAGTTGGATCCAGCCAGCCATTGATAGAGCTCCTCCAATTGTCGCACCATTCGGTCGCGATCGAAGTCGGCGAGACCATCCGCGGCTGCGGCGGCCATGGACCGACGCCGCTCGTCGTTCATGAGTATGGCGAGCACCGCCGCCGCCAGCCCGGCGGGGTCTCCCGGCGCCACCAGCTCGCCGTTGACTCCCGGACGGATGACCTCGGGCGTCCCGTCCACCGCGGTCGCCACCACCGGCACCCCGGCCGCCAGCGACTCCACCACCGAACACGGCAGGCCTTCGTGTCGCGATGACAGCACCGACACCGCGGTCGCCGCCAGGAGCCCCGGGACATCATCCCACCAACCGCAGAAGATCACGCGCTCGGCGAGTCCGAGCTCGGCCGCCCGAGCTCGGGCCGCACCGCGAAGCGGCCCTTCACCCACCATGACGAACCACGCCTCCGGCATCCTCTCGGCGATCCGGGCGGCCGCCTCGATGAAGTCGAGGGGCGCTTTCTGGGGTTTGAAGTTGCCGATCTGGGCGACCACGGGAACACCATCGGGGATGCCGAGCCGGCGGCGCGTTTCACGGCCATCGTCGTTTGCGGCCCGGAAACGATCGAGATCGACGCCGGCGCGGATCACCGAAACCTCATCGGGTTTCCAGAGCCCGAGCTCGACCCCGCGGTTTCGATTGACGGCCGACACCGCGACAAAATGGTCGGTCCAGCTCGCCGCCGCCTTCTCGGCGCGAAAAAACGCGGCGCGTTTGAGAGCCGACTGGAGCGGCGTGAAACCGAACCCGTGAACGGTGTGGACGACAACCGGGACATGCTCCAGACGGGCCGCGAGCCGGCCCAGGACCCCCGCCTTGGACGAATGGGTGTGGACCACCTGGGGCCGGAATCGGCGGATGGCTTCGCGCAGGCGCGCCAGAGCTCGAAGATCCTTGCGGGGCGCAACCCTTCGGACAAGATCGACGATCTCGAACTTCTCGACATCGTCCAAGACCCGTGCTTCGTCGTCGAGAATCTCGCCCGGACCCCATGCCAGACCGGCCTCGAAGCCTTCCCGATCGAGGTTCGCGACGGTGTGCAACACGACCCGCTGCGCACCCCCGAGCTCGAGGCGGGTGATGACCGTCAGGACTTTGAGGCGACGGCTCAATCCGCCCCCTTGATCAACCGGCGAGCCGCGGCCATGCCGTCGAGGACGGCGTCTTCCATGGCCGAGTACTTCCACTCGGCCCAGCGGCCGGAGAGCCGAATGTCGTGCGATCCGAGCCACCTCCGAAGGGCCGAAACCGCCCCCCGCCGATCGTGGTCGAAGACCACATAGGCGGGATCGACCATGGTCAGACGGCGGACCTCCACCGCCGCCGGATCAACCAACCCGGTCCTCATGAGCGCTTCCTCGGCCTCGGCGGCGACGGCTTCGACGTCACCCGCCGCGGGATCGAAGCTGATCTCCACCGACACCGTGTGACAGCCTGCGGGGGCGAGGCGCCCGTGGTTGGAGGGGAAGCCGACCCTGTAGTACGGCACATCGGGGTCGGGAAAGTAGCGCCAGTGTTCGGCAACCGGCGCCGGGCCGCGAACCCCGAGGGCGATGTTGAGCACCCGGACCCAGCGCAAGGCCCTTCGGGCTCCGGCCACCTCGGATGGGAGCTCGTCGAGCACCATGTCGAGCAGCGCCGGAAGACCGATGGTGGCGACCGCTTCTGAAAAGGCGAGGCGTTCGCCGCCCGTGAGCTCGATCCAACCCTCCCCGAGATGGAGCCCCACCACCTCGCTATTCGTCCTCAGCTCGGGAACCCGGTCCGCCACGCGGTCGGGCAGCAGCCGGATGCCGCCCGTCTTCGGGTAGCGAAAGACCGCGTTGTAGCCCACCGCCTCGTCGTGCAGACCGAGGGCGCCGTTGACGACCTCTTCGAGATCCGGTTTGGGAACATAGCGGCCGACCCAGTCGAGCCCGAGCTCCTCGGGTTCGGCGCGGTAGAGCTTGCGGTTGTAAGGGAAGAAGAAGTGCTCGGCAAAACCGTCGCCGAACCTCTCGAGGACCCAGTCGCGGAAGTTCCCGGGCTCGCCCTCCGGCTCCGCCGCCCAGGCACGGATAAAGCCCAGGAGGCAGTCGCGCCGGTCCTCGGGCGCGAGACCGTGGGTGTGGATCTGGATCGGATAGGGCGTCACGTGCCCACCGACCACGATGGCGGCGCTGCGCTTCCAGACCTCGAGCTCGGACCAGACCCCGAGCTCGGCGAGGTACGCTTCGGTCTCGGGGCGGGCGACGTGGAGGAGATGTCCGGTGTGGTCGAAGGTGAAACCCCCGGCCTCGATGCTCCGACAGACGCCGCCCGGCTCCGGCTCCCGCTCGAGCACCGGCGCGGTGATCCCGGCCGCCGCCAGCCGTTCGGCGGCCACGAGACCGGTCAGTCCACCGCCGATGATGACGGGTTTCACTTCGCCTCCATATCGACCCGCCCGAGCCAGACGAGGACGGCGAGGACCATCACCGCCACCACCGCGGTGACGACCACCGTCGTCATCGGGTCGAGAAAGAGAATCACCAGACCGACACCGCCGAGGACCACCGCCGCGCCGTAACAGGCGACCACGGTTCGGACCGTCGAACCGCCGAGGCGGCGGCGCAGCCGCAGGGGGATGTGATCGGGGCTGCCGTAGTAGATCTTCCGGCCCGCCCGCAGCCGCAGGAACATCACGTAGAAGGTGTCGATCACCGGCAGGGCGAGGATGAACAGCGGCGCGAGAAAGCCGAGATCGTTGTGACTGGTGTAGTCCATCACCATGGCGAGGGCGCCGAGGGTGAAGCCGATGAAAAGACTGCCGCAGTCTCCGAGGTAGATCACCGCGGGGTGGAAGTTGAAGCGGAGAAAACCGAGGAGCGCGCCGATGAGCGCCACCGTGAAGGCCGCCACGACCATGCGGCCGTTGAGCAGCGCCACCACGAGCAGATAGGTGCCCGCGATAACCCCGAGACCGCTCGCCAGGCCATCCATGATGTCGCTCAGGTTGAAGGCGTTGGACATCCCGACCAGCCAGAAGACGGTCAACGCCACCCGCGCCCACCACGGGATGAAGATGATCTGCAGCATGACCCCGGCCTTGAGCAGGACAAAGACCGCCACCGCCTGGCCGATGACCTTGGGTTTCGGCGTCAGCGCGCCAAAATCGTCGACCAGACCGACCGTCGTCACAATGGTCGAGGCCAGCAGGAGGGCCAGCAGCTCCTCGTCGAACTCGAAGGTCATGCCGATGGAGAGCAGGAAGGCGACAAAGACCGCCAGCCCCCCGAGATAGGCCACCGGTTGTCGGTGGTTTTTGAGGTGGCCGTCCGGACGATCGACGACGCCGAACCGAAGCGCCGCGTCTCGCGCCATGGGCGTTCCCACCAGGGCCAGGAGATAGGCGAGAAAGAACCCGAGCATGAGTTGGATCACCATGGCAGTTGTGCAAGCCTCCGTTGTCGGCGACCGCCACGCGACCGCCACTCACGCGCCACCAGCGGCCATCGGCGGGCGATGGCGGCGCAGAGCTTCGGCCGCCTGACGACACCTGTGATCGTCAGCGCCGAGTCCCACCCCAAGAGTAGGGGGAGCCGCATCACGAGATCAAGGGTGGCGAGGTGTCGGACGAGGGTCATCCAGCGATTGGTGATGACGCAGGCCTCGAGCTCGACCGGTCTTCGCCAGCGCAACGGCCCCCTGCCGGCGGCGGCGCCCGCGCCTCGCCCGTGGATCGCCACCGCCGCGGGAAGACTCGAGATCCTGAAGCCTGCATTGAGCAATCGCCACCCGAGCTCGAGATCCTCCCAGAAACAGAAGTACTGCTCCGCCCAGGGCCCATTTTTATCGGCGACACTCAACAACGCATCCCGGCGATACACCGCGAGAGCGCCGCAGGCGGCGAGGACCGGTCGCGGTTCGCCCAGCTCTGACGTGAGCGCCTGGCCATACCCACGGTCCCGGACCTCGAGGGTGACGGGGTGGAGCACCTGACCGACGCTGTCGACGGTGACGCCGTCGCTTCTCATGAGCCTCGGCGCGACCCCGGCGAGACCGGAATCTGCGGCAAGGGCTTCAGCGGCGAGTCTCAAACAGTCCGGGGCCACGGAAACATCGGGGTTGACGAAGGCCACGATCTCGCACTCGCGGGCGACGGCTGCAAACCCGCGGTTGCAACCACCGGCGAACCCGGTGTTGATCTCGAGGGCGAGAAGGTCGACGCGATCATCGCCTTGAGCTGCGACAACCTCACGGCTCGAGTCGGTGGATGCGTTGTCGACGACGACGATCCTTGCCACTCCCTCTGCGGCGGACAGCGCCGCGAGACACGAGGGGAGATCGGCCGCGGAGTTGAAGCTCACGACCACGATCCCGATCGCGCCCGTCATGATCGAATCCTGCGGTATCCAAAACCGGCCACCCCCCCGATGAGCGGTTGATCACGGTATGGACATGTAACGGGCATCAGGGAAATTATCTCACTATTCTCGCGGGCCCTGCCACAATGGTCCCGTGAGCTCAAAGACCGCATCTCCCCGGGTCTTTCTCGGCGCCCACCCGTGGCTGCAGGTTGTGCTCTTGACCGCCGCCGTCTTTGCGGTTCTCTCACCGAGCCTCGGGGCGGGATTCGTCTGGGACGATCTCCAACAGATCGTCAGTTCGCCGAGCATCTCCGACCCGGCCGCGCCCGCCAGGTACTTCTCTCTCAACGTCGTCGAGTCCTACGGCTCCGAGGGCCGCGGCGCCGACGGCGTCGACACCTACCGGCCGCTCTTTTTTGTGACTCTGTGGCTGGTCCACCGGATCAACGGCCCCGATCCCTTCTGGTTTCACCTGGCGGTGCTCCTGGCCCACCTCGGCGTCTGTCTGCTGTTGTGGACGGCGGCGCGCCGCTTGATCGGCTCGGATCTCGCGGCGGCGGCCGTCTTCACCGCATTCGCAATCCACCCGGTCATCGCCGAGGCCACGTTGTGGGCGTCGGCCGTCTCCGAACCGCTGGCGGCCGCCGGTCTGCTCGGATCGGCGCTCATCCTCGACAGGTGGTGCGGCGGCGATCGGAGCAACCTGGTTGCCGCCACCGCTGCGGGTCTCGTCCTGCTGCTCGGGCTCCTCGCCAAAGAGGCCGTCCTCACCGCCCTTCCGGTGGTGTCGCTCTTCTTGTGGTGGGTCCGCGGAGTTTCCCTCCGGGCCCTGGTCGGTCCGTGGATCGCCGTCGTCGTCTTTCTCGCCATGCGGGTCAATGCTCTCGGCGGCTTGCAGGCAACGGGCAGCGGCGCCGGCCAGCGTCTGGACGCGATCAGAAACCTCCCGGTGCTCGTTCTCGATGCCCTCCGCGCCATGTTCACCCTGTGGCCGGTGGGGATCCGCCACCTGTACTGGGACTACCGCGACCTGGCGTGGTCGTTGAGCGTGACCGCAGCCGTCGTCGTACTCGTTCTCGCGGTGCTTGCATGGCGGGTCCGTCGACGGCTGCCGCTGGCTCCCACCGCCCTCGGGGTGACCATCTGCATGATGGTCCCGGTGGCTCTGGTTGCAACCGTGCCGGGTTGGGGCGGTTTCGGGCGCTATCTCTACCTGCCGTGGGGATTCACCGCCCTTGCCGCCGCCGAGATCGGCCGTCGGCTCGCCGGCTGGATCCGGCAACGCGCCTCCAGCCTCGGTTGGGCGATCCCGGCGGTGGTCGTCGTGTTCCTCGCGGTCGAGTTGCTCGGTATCGCAACGCGCGCTCGAGGTCTACCCTCGCAGGAGAACCTGGCCCGCGCCTCCATCGAGCTCGCGCCGCACGCACCCGACGGCTGGGAGTGGCTCGGCAACGACTATGTCGAGAAGGGGGATCTCGCCAACGCCGCGCGGTGCTACGCCGAAGCGGTGGCCCTCGCCCCCGAACTCTATCGCCCACGCCACAATCTCGCCGCCGCCCTTTTCTATCTCGGCCGGCCCTCAGAGGCCCTCGAGCACGAGCGCACGCTCGGCGAACGCCACGGCGTCACCACCGACGGGACATTCGTCGCGGTCTCGGCGCTCATGGAACTCGAACGCTGGGACGAAGCCGGCCGCTGGTTGCTCGCGGGGCTCGATCTGGACCCGACGAACACGACAGCTGATGGAACTTCATCTCAGATTGCTCGACGATCACCCGGACTCGCGACGAATACCGCAGTTGGCTCGCAGCGCAGCTCGCGGCGGAGCCCGACCGGCCCGCGGCGCCTGCGATCCGGTCGCTCGCTGCAATCATGAGGTCTCGGGATCGATCAACCGGCGAGTAATCGACCCGAGCCTGGGTCTCGACGCGCCGTGATGAACCTCCTCGCCCCGCTGGTCGTCCTCATCCTCGCGCTCGTCGTCTTCGCCGTCTGGTTCGTCACGACGGAACAGACCCTGTACCACGCCGACCAGGTCACCTATTGGTCCTATTCCCGCAGTTTGGCCCAGTTGATGCGTGAACACCCCTTCGCGGCGGTCCGCGCGGTCGTCGACACAGTTGCCGAAAACGATGTCAACCTCATGCCGGCGGTTCCGATCTCATTGATCATGGTGGTCTTCGGCGGATCACGGCTGGTGTATGTGATCTCGGTGATCGTCGTCTATGGCTCTGCGACGGCCGCAGCGCTGGTCTTCGCGCTCGCCAGGATCACCCCGCGTCCGCCTCCCTGGGTGGCGCCGTTGACGTTTGCGCTGGCGGCCACCGTCTGGCAGCCGATCTTCATCGGCTATCTCGGCATCGGCGGCGTGGCGCCGGCGTTGCTGGTGATCGGTCTCGTCTGGTCATCCGGATCACCATCGCCGAGCACCCGGACGATGGTCCTTGCCGGAATCCTGCTCGCCATGCTCGCCCTCTTCCGCCGCTGGTGGGGAATCTGGAGTCTGGCGTTCGTGATCGTCATGGTCGCCGATTCTCTGTGGCATTTCTGGAGGTCTCCCGATCGAAACCCCGGGAGATTCTGGCAGTCGATCCGCTGCATGCTCATCGTTTCGGTGAGTTCGGGTCTGACGGTGGTCGCGCTCGCGGCGCCCGTCATCGTGAGCCGATTGCAGACAGACTACGCGGATCGCTTCAGCGCCTATCGCCACGGCAGCGCGTCCGAGCGCCTACTGTCGATCGTCGACCGTTTCGGTCTTGTCGGTCTGGCGGTCGTGGCAGGGTGTGTCTGGATCCTCGTTTCGACGCCGAAAATGCGGCGAATCGCCGTTTTGCTGGCGGCACACCTGGTCTGCACGTTCTCCATCATGACCAGCATCCAGGATCACTCGCCCCAACATTGGTACCTCTACTCGCCGCAGGTTCTCGTGATCATCGGCGCCGCAATGGTCCAGCTCGCCTCCGATGCCAACCGGGTGAGACGGCGAACCATCCTCCTCGGTCTGACGGCCGCCGGGCTGGCGATGATGACTGCAGTCTTTGCGCCGGCCGGTGGAGATCCGCGAGGCCGGTTCGCTCCGTTCCTTCCGGCCGATGCCGTTCGTCCCCGGGTTCGGCATGATCTCGACGAGGTGAAGCGGCTCTTGTCCAGTCTGGATTCGATCGCGAGCGGGCGAGAGGGAGGCGTGTACGTTCTTTCGAGCTCGCAGACGCTTTCCGACCACGTGCTCGCCTTCTCGAACCTCTCTCTGGGCACGTCGTTCCGATCGCCCGAGAGGATCCTGGGCGCCGCCCATGTCGATCGTCGGGACGGATTTCCGCGCGGTCTGTTGGTGGCCGATGTCGTTCTCGTCGCCGACCCGGTGCAGTACCACCTCCGCGCTCAAGATCAGCGGACGATCGGTGAACCGGCGGCGAGCTTCCTCGCCGGCACGGACATCGCGCTCGCCTTCTCCCGGCTACCGGAGCGTTTTGAACTCGACGGCGGGGTGACGGTGACGGTCTATCAGAGGCAACGCTTCAACACCCGGGAAGAAGTGGCGGCGCTCAGCGATCGCCTGCACCGGGCCTATCCTGATCAACCGGAGATCTATTCGCCCGGAGATGAATAGCCCGCACCATACCTATCCCTTTCGCTCAGGTTGGTCAGTTCTCACTCCGGCAATGGTTTGGTCGCAGGCCCTGAAGGACCTGCCTACAGTGTCCTAAGCAGCACTCTATTAACAACATAACTGTAGGCGCGCCCTTTAGGGTGCGCGACCAAATCGTGCTGAAAGCCCTTCGCCATCGGCCAACCTGAGTCATGGGGATAGGTATGGCCCGCACTTCTCACCGGGTTTCGTCGCGAGGTCGGCGAGGTGCTGTGCCCAGCTGGGTTTTCGATCCGAGGGGCGCGGAGGCGTACTTGAGAGTACGTCGAGCACCCGGAGGTGAGAAAACCCAGCTGGGGGCCGTGCATCGCCGGCCGCAGCAGACAGCTGGTGAGAAGAGCGGGATAGGCGTGTGCGCTACCATCAATTTATGGAGCACGGCCGAATTCCGGGGAAGACCACCCTCCTCATCGTCGCCGTGCTCGTCCTGCCCCTCATCGCGGTGCTCACCGGCTATGGCTGGCTGCGAGCGCTCAACTTCGTCGTCCCGTCGGTCAACGCCGCGCTCTGGGTCGGCGTGGTCTCGCTCGCGGCGTGGGGCGCCGGCGCGCCCCTGACCCGGTGGGCGTTTGCGACCATCGAGGACCCGCTCGAACGGACTTTTTTCACCCTCGTCGGAGGTCTCGGAGTGCTCATGGTCAGCTCGGCCGCGCTCGCCGCCGTGCACCTGCTGCGGCCCCCGTTCGTGTTGGCGGTGCTCGCGGTCTGGGCATGCCTCGGAGCACTCAACCTCTCTCGGTCCCGGTCGGCAGCGCCCTCCGCGGTTTGCGGAAAATGTCATCCCCTCGCAGTGCTCCTGGTAGCGGCGGGCGGTCTGAGCTTCGCCGCGGCCACCACCTTCGCGCCGTTCTACGATCAATGGCACTATCACCTCGCATTCCCGTACCAGTGGCTGCGCTGGGGCACCATCGTCACCTTCGACCGGCAGGCCTACTCCTTCTTTCCGTCGAACATGGGTCTGCTCTACGTCTACGCGCTCGCCGGCGCCGGCGGTTGGGCCGCGCAGATCATGCACTGGTTCATGGGAATCCTCACCGCCGCCGGATCGGCGGTTCTCGCCGGTCGCCTGGGCGCACCCAGCGCCGGTCGCCTGCTGGCCGCGGCGATCTTTCTGGCGACCCCCAACGTGATCCAGATGGGTGCGCTCGCCGGAGCGGATCTCGGGGTCGCTGCTTTTGCCGTGGCCGCGGCCCTGAGTCTCTTCGGCGACCATTCTGCATTGGAAGTCAACGGCCGTCGCGCCATCATCGCCGGGGTCTTCGCCGGTCTCGCCGTTGGTTGCAAATACCTCGCCCTCGCCACCATCGCGGTGCCACTGCTCGTGGTCGCGGTGGTTTTTTCGATGCTGGCCGCGCGACCGGGACGGCGGCTCCGAGACGCAACTATCGCCGCGCTCACGATCGGAATCGGCATCACGGTAGCGGCGGGCCCATGGTTTGTCCGGAATGCAATCGCCATCGGCAACCCGACCCACCCGTACCTCGAGACCATCTTCAACCCGTCTGCGATCGACGGGGACGTGGTTGCGGGCATCGGCGACTTCGGTCTGAGCCCGGACAAGCTCGAGGCCGTCTTCACACTGGGCACCTTCGCCCGCCGTGGCCACTCGGGCGATATCGGTCCGGTCTATCTCTGGTTGAGTCCGCTGGTGCTGATCTGGGCATGGCGGCAGCGCCGACGACCCGGGGTGCCGGCCATCATCGCCCTCATCGCCGGCGGGATCCTGTTCTGGTCCCTCGGCCCCCCGCTCGGACGCTATCTCCTCCCCACCATCGCGCTCCTCGCCGCGTGCATCGGCGCGTCATGGGCCGAGCTTCTGCGGTCCCTTCCCCCGGCTGCCCGATCGCTCGCCACCGGCGTGCTGGCGGCCCTTCTCGCGGCCAACTGCAACCCGATCCGCGCCGAGTACCTTCCCGACCAGCTCGCGTGCTTTGCCGGAACCACTTCCTACGAGGCGTACCTCGAGGCGCATTGCACCCAGCTCGAGGCGGTGCGGGCGGCCAACACCAAGCTGCCGGAGGACGCGGTCGTCCTCCTGGTCGGCGAACCGCGGGTCTATGGTCTCGACCGAGCCTTCGTCGTCGAGGATTCGTTTCGAAAGCCACTCCTCGCGGAGATCGCCGATGCGTCGGCGTCGCCCGTCGAAATCGCGGCGCGACTCCAACGCCTCGGCATCACCCACCTGCTCGTCAACGAGGCCGAGGCCCGGCGGATCACCGGCGCAGCCGGCAGGGGACACTACCTCGAGTGCGCCACGCCCGACGCCCAGGCGGGGCTCGATCGATTTCTGCTCGAATTCACCAGCCCGGTGGCCGCGGGCCCCTGGTGGAGAGTCCTCGCACTGCGGCCCTCCCCGCCCGCCTCCTGATCCGGCGGAAAGTCGCGGCCCGTGGTTGGTGCGCGAAACGGGTCAGCTTCGTTTGTCGATCATGTCCGCGAGCAGGGCGAAGAGCATGGTGTTCATGGCGAAGAGCAGCAACAAGAGGGTCTTTTCGGTCAGGTCCCGGAGCACAAAGACGTCGTAGCCGAGGCTCGTCAGAAACGCCAGGGACAGCAGCGTCACCAACGGGAACAGGACCCGCAACGGGGCAAAGTACATCCCCGTTCGGAGAATCAGCTGGATGAACCCGAGGGTGTCCCTGATCGGACGGATCTTGGAACGACCGACGCGCTCGGCGTAGGTGATGGGGACAAAGACCACCGAGTATCGGTTGCGCATCATGGCCACCGTCAGCGTCGTCGTGAGTGAGAACCCACTGGGCAGGATCTTGAAGAACCGGTCGAAGATCGACTTGCGAAAGACCCTGAGGCCCGAATTGAGATCCGGGATGCGTTCACCGACGATCCACGAGCAATGGGCTCGCAGCACGTTCTTGGTGAAACGGCGCAACAGCGGCTGCGGGTTCCTGCCCTCGGTCCGCGACCCGACCACCATGTCCACCGACTCCGCCGCCTCGACCAGATCTGGGATCCGCTCGCAGGGGTAGGTGCCGTCCGCGTCGATGATGGCGATGAGTTCGGATCTTGCCCGCCGCACCCCGGTGCTGACCGACGCGCCGTAACCGTGATTGGACCCGTGGTAGATCACCCGGAGAGGACCCCACTCGCCGGAGCGGACCATGTCCTCGAGAAGCTCGCGGGTGCCGTCGGTGGATCCGTCATCGACGACGATGATCTCGGTCCCGTTGGGCGCGATGACGTCGATGAGCGAGCTGATGGTCGACTCGATCGAACCGATCTCGTTGTAGCAGGGAACCACCACGCTGTAGGTCTGCGGCCCGTCTGACGCAGTCCTCAGGGCACGACCGGCCGCGGCCGCCAGTTGACCACTGCCCATCGCCGTCTCGACCTCGTTCATGACCTCAGCCCACGGTGAATCACGGCGCCTCCCCTTCGGATGTGAAGACCACGGTGCTATAGGTGACGAACTTGGTCAAGAACGAAACCCCCAGCACCACCACGATCGTCAGAAGATACGGCACCCCCGACACCGTGTGCAGCAGAAGAAAGCCGAGATATTCGGCGCCGCGAAAAACGGCCGATGAGAGGGCGAACCTGGCCAGCTGTCTGCGGGGATCCCCGGCGGCGGCCCCGGCGAAGATGAGATAGCGGCTGGTCACGAAGCTGAAGACGAAGACCACCGCCAGGGCGATGGCGAACGCCAGCTCCTCGGACGCACCGAGGATCTCCGTGAGCACCACGGTCACCGCGATGTTGATCCCGAAACCGACCGCCCCGAGGACGCCGAACTTCAAGAAACGACCGAGATTCGCGCGCGGCCTTCGGTTTGACCTGTCCCGATGCGTCATGAGCAGCACCCGGGCCAGATGCGGAGCACCGTCAGCACCACCGCCCAGCTGTTCGACAGGCACGAAAGGGCGACCAGGACGATAGACGAGCCACTTCGGGATGCGCTCGAAGTCCCCAGGCGGTCAGCAGCAGGAAGAGCGGCCAGGCATCGAGCAGAAATCGTCCGCCCCACTGGACCCAGCCGGTGTTGAAGTAGAGCAGACCGGGAAGACAGATGAGAACGAGGCTGAGCCACGTGACGATGGTGCGGCCGCAATTGAGAATGTCGGGGATCGAAGGTGATCAAGATCGCGAGAAAGGCGGGGGTGACGAAGAACACACCCATACCGTAGGGGCTGCTGGCGAAGAACGGAAACACCAGGGATCCGGCGGCATTTCGGATGGCCATGGGTGGTTCCAAAATCACCCAGCGCAGGTTGTCGGCGAGATAGACGAGACTGAGCTGGCCGTGCTCGAGAAAGCGCTGGAGCAGTTCGGGGGGCGTGAACATGTAGAAGTAACCGAAGTCGAAGACCGAGCCGAAGCGAAGGGAGTTGAGGGCCAAAGTCAGTGCGCCGACGATGATCGGCGCCGGTGCAATCCTTCAGCAGCGCGGGCATCCTGCGGTTCGGCGGCTCCTGCCACAGGAGCCAGACCACGATCGGCAGGACTGCCGATCATCGAAACCCGGCTCGTGACGGCGATTGCAAGCCCACACCCGCCGACGAACCACCGCTTCCCGATCGCGGCGGCAAGAACGCCGGCGAGGGCCGTCGTCGCGACCACCTGAGCAAAAAAATTGGTGCCGCCGTCGAGCACGATCCAGATCCAGAGGGTGCCAAGACCGCTGAGAACGAGCAACGGCGTCCGCAACGTCGGGTCGATCGGTGGTCCACATGCCGAGCAGTAGGTCCATCAAGGCGATCGCGAGCCCACCGAGGATCGCCCCCAGCCATTGAGTTTGCGAGCGCAGAGCCGAAAACCAGCCGCAGGGGCAGCAGGACAAACGCCGGGCCCGGTGGAAAACCGACGTGGCAGATGACCCGTTCGAGCAGCGCCTCGTTTCCCGGATCGTTTCCGAGCACGCTCTGGGCCGGAAGGAACGCCGGTCCACCCGGTGGTCCGGGAACGACGATCGCGAGATTGGCGAGCATCGCTCGATCACGCGGATGAGCGATCACACGATGCTCGAAATACGGTGTCACATCGAGGCGTGGTTCGACATCGACGTGGAGGCCCTCACCCGTTTCGCCGGACTCCACGTCGATGTCTTCGCCGAGCCACGCCCTGACCTGGAGAAGGTGCTGGTTATTGTCGGGCCAGACGAATGAAGGGAGCAGACCGTTGGGACCGACGAGGGCGAGCAGGGTATAGAACCCGGCGAAGAGTACCCAGATTCGGATGAAGCGCCGGCCCAGAGCCTTGTCGCGGGATTGATTTTCCTTTTCCCTCGGTTCAGAGGCATCGGGATCGGGTGAAACGGTCTCCTCACTGCAACCCGCGAACGCCTGGGGCGAATCCGTTGAAACCGGGTGTCGGGTGAGAAATCCCATGCTCTATCCGGCACCGTTGCGCGCCCGTTGATGACGAGCCGCGGTTTCGCTGAGAATCCTCTCCATGGAATCGACGTACCGGTCGAAGGAAAACTGACTTCTCGCCCTTCGACCGGCGGCGGCGCCGAAGCGGTGTCGAAGTTCCGCATCGCCGGCGAGCCGCGTGATCCTCTCGGCAAGTCCGTCGACGTCCCCGGGGTTCACCATGAACCCCGTCTCGGCTTCCACCACCATCTCCGACAACGCCCCCGGTGTCGTATGCGACCACCGGCTTTTCTGCCGCCATGGCCTCCATCACCGTCCGCGGCAGGGGGTCGGGCCAAAGACTCGGGACCGCCACCATGTCCACCGCCGCCAGGAGCTTGCCGACATCGTCAACCGGCGCGAGGACATGCACGCGATCCGGGTGGACGGCGCCCGCGATCTCCGCCAGGAGACGTTCTTTGTCGGCCGGCGGCCCATCACCGGCAATGACGACATGCAGATCGGCTCCCCTCGGCCATGGCTCGCGAGCTCGCCTGAACCAGATCGAAAACGCCCTTGTGGCCGATGATCTGGGCAAAGAACCCGACAAACGCACCCGTTGTCGGCAACCCGAGTTCGGTCCGAAGCTCCGCGACATTTCCGACGTCGGGCGGGGTCGCACACCCGTTGTGGACCACGGTGACCCTGTCCGCGAGAGACCTTCCTCCGACAACCACTCGGCCACCGCTTGGCTCACCGCCACGATGGTGTCGGCGTCGCGCCGCAGACGACCGGCAAACCACCTTCGCCTTCGACCCGGCGGGAGGATCTCGCGGACATGCCACACCACCGGCAGACCCAGCGCCCGCGCCGCCGCCGCTCCCTTGAGTTGCGGCAGACAGTTGACGTGTACGACATCGGGCCAGAAACGATCGAGAAAGACCATCATCCTGCGGGTTCCGGGATCGGGCAGCCGAAAACGGAGATACCGCAACGTCTGTTTCCACCACGGCTGCTCACCCGCCTGGACGAGCCAGCAGCCCCGGCTCGGGATCTCGACCACCCCGGCGCCCGATCCGACGACGGTACCTTCCAGACACCACTTTCCGGGGACCACAACCGTGGTTTCGTGGCCCCGCTGAACCAGGGAGCCGGCGAGCTGGGCGAGACTCTTCTCGGCGCCGGTGGGGGCGGACGGCGAGGCCAGATGGGAGATGGCGGCGAGCTTCATCCGGTCGTCTCCGAATGCATCCCGTCGAGACTCCTCTGCCAGTGTTCGAGAACCGCCAGGGACCACAGCTGAGGTCCGTGGTCGCACCGTCGTTCCATGTGCTCGTCGAGCAGCCGCTGCACGGTCCTGGGCTCGAAGAGGCCCCGGTCGCGCACGCTTTCCAAGGAGAGAAGATCCTCGACGGCCGCCCGAAGGGGGCCGCGGATCCAGGCGCCGACGGGCACCATGAAACCCTGTTTCCGGCGGGTGGCCGCGGTTCGCGGAATCACCCCTTTCATCGCCCGCCGGAGGAGGATCTTGTCGCGCCACGCGGTGGCCTTCAATCGGCCGGGCAGAGGCAGGACGAAATCGGCCACCTCGTTGTCGAGAAAGGGCACCCGGACCTCGAGGGAGTGGGCCATGCTCATGCGATCCACCTTGGGAAGAAGATCGCCGGGCAGGAAGACCTCACGGTCGGTGGTCAACCGCCCGTTGATCGGATCGCTGCGGTCAAACCGGCGCCACCGGTCCTCGAGGCTTCGGTATGTCAGGGTCATGGCCCCCTCGTCGGCCAGCGGCCCGGCGGCGAGCTCGGCGAGCTCGCCGGCGGTGAAGATTCGTCCCCAGTGGAGCTGCCGGGCGAGACCCGGCGCCATGGCCGCCCGTTCGAGCAGGCGTGGACTCGGCGATCGGCCCGCCAGCCGCACGATCTGGGGAGCGAGCCGCCGGCCGGCCGCGCCGAATCGATCGAGGAGAACGTCGTACCGTTGCCGTTGGTAACCGCCGAAGACCTCGTCCGCGCCTTCTCCGGAGAGGGCCACCGTCACCGTTTCCCGGGCGAGCCGTGACATGTACCAGGTGGGGATGGCCGTGGGATCGGCGAGGGGACTGTCGAGACCGTCGAGGATGGAGCCGAGATCCCGCGCCACGGTCGTCGGATCCATCACCAGTTCGTGGTGGTCGCTTCCCGAGCTCACGGGCGACGAGGCGCGCCGCCGGCAACTCGGAAACCGCGTCCGGTCCCGTCAAAGCCCACCGAATAGGTGCGCAGGGGCCCCGTTCCCGCCCGCCGGGCGAGCGCCGACACGGTGGACGAGTCGACACCACCGGAGAGAAAGACACCCACCGGAACGTCGGCCACGAGCTGGCGCCCGACCGCCGATGCGAGGATGGCGCGCAGCTCTCCGACCACATCGGCCGGCCGGGGCGCCGCGAGCTCGGGTTCGGGAGGCTGCCAATACGATGTCAACCGCTCCTGCCCGGCGACCGACAGGCTCAGCACCGACGCCGGCGGAACCGCGCGCACCCCTTCAAGAGCGTCCCTGTGGCGGAGCTGTGGCCAAAGGCGAGATAGTGGCGGAGCTCGACCGGGTCGAGCTCACGGCCGACCGGGAATCCGCCGGCAAGAAGCGCCCGCATCTCCGAGGCGAAGGCGACACCGGCGTCGGATCGCTGCCAGAAGAGAGGCTTGATCCCGAACCGGTCGCGGGCGAGGTGCAGCATCCGGTCCCGACCGTCCCACAGCGCGAGGGCGAACATCCCGTTGAGGCGGCGCAGACAGCCGAGACCCTCCTCGGCATAGAGCCGGAGGACGACCTCGACGTCGCCCCGGCTGCGAAAGACGTGACCCTTGGCTTCGAGCTCGGCGCGGAGCTCGCGGAAGTTGTAGATCTCACCGTTGAGCACGATGGCGATGGGGCCGTCCGCGATCACGATGGGCTGCTCTCCGGTCTCGAGATCGATGACCGACAACCGGCGGAATCCCAGGGAAATCCCATCGCCGTCGAAGAAGCCCTCATCATCGGGACCGCGGTGCACCAGCCTTCGGGTCATCGCCCGAACCCGACGCGACCGTTCGTCGCGGTCCATCGCGTCCAGGATTCCGGCTATTCCGCACACAGACCGATTATGACACCTTGTGGGTGCGGACCATCTTGTCCATCACCCAACCCAGGGCCTTGAGAAGTCGATCCGAGACCACCGGCAGATCGAAACTCCTCACGACGGTCTCTCGCCCCGCGCGCCCGATCTCCCGCCGTTTCGCCGGTTGACTGATGAGCTTGTCGAGACCGTTGATCCAGTCTTCGTCGGTGATTGCCAGCACTCCGTTTCGACCGTGCTCGATGACTTCACGGTTCATCCCCACCGGCGATGCCACAGAAGGTATGCCGAGAGCCATGTATTGGAGGAGCTTGAACGCACACTTGGCCTGCGTCCATTCGGAGTCATCGAGGGGCATGAGACCGATCGCCGATCCCCTTGAAGCACTCGACTTCGTTTTCGAGGCTCCACGCGCGGTACTCGACGGGTACCCCCTCGAGCCGGGGTCTTCGATCGGCCGCAACGATCACCTTGAAGCCGGGATGCCGCCGGGCGATCTCCCGCAGCGGCCCGGCGATGGCCTCGAGATAGGCCAGGTTGCTCGAGTGACCGACCCAGCCCGCCGTCGGGTGTTCGGCCGCTCCGACCGCACCGGGAAGAAAACGGCCGCAGTCCACCGCCGTCGGCACGATGACTTTTCGTTTGTTCCCCACCCTCTCGGCCAGGACCTGGTTCCCGCAGAGAACCAGATTCGCGGCTCCTGCCGTGGTTTCGAAGTTTCGCCGGTACCGGGCCCGGGCAATCCTCGAGTTCGATTCCGCCGGCGATGGAAGATAGATCGCGTCGTCGATGTCGAAGACCATGGGGCGATTCTTCCGACGCAAGAACGGCGAAAACAACGCCGGGTAGCACCGTCGGTGGATCAGCAGCAGATCGCTGTCGGCGGCCCGACGGAGATCGCGAATCTCATCGAGGAGACGCAGCGGAGAACGCAGAGCGCGATTTGCGGGCCGCGGTTTCTGAAAGGTGACCCTGGGATCATAACCGGCGGCGCGCAACGCCGGCAGGTGGGCCAGTATTCGATACCGGGTACTCGCAACCTCCTCGTCGCCGACCACCAGGATCCTCAGACGAATCTCCCGAATACCGGTCGCGGCGGCGGTCGACCCCAGCGGCGGAGACGTGGTCACCCCCTCGAGTCCTGAGCGGGGTATCGGCAGCGGGCCGGCTCGACCCCCGACCACAGATCCTCGAACCGGTCTTGCATCGTTCCATTCCCTCTCATTGTGCCATGACGGCCGTACCGATCGAGGTTCCCGAATCCGGAACCTCGCGGTTTCCGTCACGGGTTCCCGGGGGGAGAGCGGCTAGGAGGTCTAAAGCTGAACCGGCTTTCGGGCGTAGACGAATGTGGTGGAGGCGAGCACATGGGCCCTTTCGGAACGGTTGACGAAGCGGTCCAGAAACCGAACGGGCAACAGCAGGACCCGTGCCGCGATGACGGCGGCAGCCCGCAGCCCGCGGATCGGTACCAGGATCGACACGTATTCGACCATGAGCGAAGAGATCATCCACGAAGGTCCAACACACACGCCCGCCGCTTCGATCTCGAAACCCGATCGAGTGAAGTACAGGCGATGACCTTCGCGCGTCGGGTTGAAGTAGTTGTTCGGATAGCCGTGAAACGCCTGAAGAAAAGGCGTGACACAGTAGACCTCCCCACCCGGCCTGAGCACCCGGAACATCTCGCGAACCGCCCGCACGGGATCCTCGAGGTGCTCGAGAACAGCTTCGCACTGGATTGCATCGACCGACTGATCGGCGTAGGGGAGACGGTGCGCGTCGGCCACCACCTCCACGTTCTCGAAGGCCTCGACATTGAGGTTGACGAGGAAGGGATGCGCACGTGATGGCCCACCGCCGACTGCGATGCAGAGGTCGCCCTCGCCAAGGCGGGAAATGAACCGCTGCCAGGCTCGGATGGAGGGCTCGGACCGCTGGTCGCCGGCGGCGTTGAAGAGCCTGTCCATGGCGTCCTGGAAACGGGTCAGCCGTCTCGGGGCCGCACCTCGCTCGGCGGCCGCCGACTCTCGTTCGGTCGCGCCCGTGCCGTAGCCGACGGGCAGGAGAATCGGGACTCCACCCTCGATCAAGTAGATCCGAAGTCCATCGGGGGTGGTCAGCGCGCCGTCCTTTTCGACCAGCTCTTGGCGGGTTTCGGGACAGACCAGTGCGCCGCGTTCCAGCTGCTTGTCAATGCTCAGCATGCGGCTGACCTCGCAGGAGACTCATGATCTCATCCCCTGGTCGAGAAACCACCGATAGGTGGCGTCGATCCCGTCGGCAAGCTCGATGCGGTGTCTCCAGCCGAGAGCGTGCAGCCTGCTCACATCGAGCAGCTTCTGCGGCATTCCGTCGGGTTTGCTCGCGTCGAAACGCAGCGTCGCCCCGGGATGGACGATGGAAACCACCAATTCGGCGAGGTCGCGGATCGTCTGGTCGGTCCCGGTTCCCACGTTGATGTGTTCGGTCTTGTCGTAGCCGCGCATGAGAAACAGACAGGCGTCGGCGAGATCGTCCACATGGAGGAACTCCCGGCGCGGGGCTCCGGTCCCCCACAGCACCACCTCGTCGCACCCCGCCTCCTTGGCTTCGTGGAAACGACGGATCAATGCCGGAAGCACGTGCGAGCTCTCGAGATCGAAATTATCGTTCGGGCCGTAGAGATTGGTCGGCATGGCGGAGACAAAATCGCAGCCATACTGTTTCCGGTACGCCTGACAGAGTTTGATTCCGGCGATCTTGGCCACCGCGTACGACTCGTTGGTGGGTTCCAGTGGACCCGAAAGCAGGTACTCCTCGCGCATGGGCTGCGGGCACTCTCTCGGGTAGATGCACGAGGACCCCAGATAGAGCAGCCGCTTGACATCGTAGAGGTGCGCGGCGTGGACCACCGTGGCGTGAATCATCATGTTGTCGTAGATGAACTCGGCGGGTCGGGTGGAGTTCGCGAGTATGCCGCCCACCGTGCCGGCAACCAGAATGACGAACTCGGGCCGGTTCGCCTTGAACCAGTAATTCACCGCCGCCTGGTCGCGGAGATCGAGTTGCTCTCTGGTCGCGGTCAGAACCGCCGAAAACCCTTCGCGATCGAGACGCCTGAGAATCGCCGAGCCCACCAGACCGGTGTGGCCGGCGACGTAGATTCGTGAGTTCGCTTTCATTCGCTCCATGTTCCTCACCATTGTGACATGCCGAATTCCCCCTTGATCGAAATCAGCGGTTCTGCGAGCCTCGGGTCAGCGGCCGCAGTGGGAGCGCGCCGGGAAGACGGTGGATCCGATGTCTGAGGTCTCGATCATCATCCCTAATTGGAACGGCGGCGAGGTGCTTGAAACCTGCCTCGCCTCGATCCTCGAGCATACCAAGGGAACCGATTTCGAGCTCATCGTTATCGACAACGGCTCAACGGATCGGAGTCGACAGACCGTCGAGGACTTTGCATCTCGGGACCGTCGCGTAACGGCGCTCTTCAACGACGAAAACGTCTTCTTCGCCGGCGCCTGCAACCAGGGCTATGAGATCAGTCGAGGGCGTTACCTGGTCATCGCCAACAACGACATCCTGCTTGCAGACGACGCCGTCACGGCCCTCGTGCGATACGCCTCCGACCATCCTGACGTCGGCGTTGTGACCCCGCTTTTCGTCGGTCCCAAGGGTGACCGCCAGGAGCTCTACCGACGAATGCCCACTGCCCCCTACCTCATCGCGCACTATCACCGACTCGGCCGCGCCATCGACCGCTTGCTCCTCGGTCGGTGGCTGCAGGGCCGCTACCTCTACCATGACCTCGGCTTTGACAGGGTGGAGGCGATCGACCAACCGGGGGCGTCCTTCAGCCTCGTTCGTCGTGATCTGATCAATGACATCGGGGGGCTTTTCGACGAAAATTACCCGCTTCTGTTCAACGACGTCGATCTCGCCCGCCGCGTCAAGGAAAACGGCGCGATGAGCGTTGTCGTACCCGAGATCCGCGTCGTTCATCTCGGTGGGGTCTCGTCGGAGAAGATGGACCCGAAGCTCTATCAACAGTTCCAGTTCGACGCCATTTTCAAGTACTTCCAGCAGAACCACCCGATGCAGTACCCGCTCGTCTGCTCCGCGTGGCCGCTTCGATGGCTCTCGTTTCGCCGCCGATCCGCCTGACCTCAGGCGCGCCCGGCAACACGAGTCAGAAGATCGGCGAGAATCGGTCCCTGGCGGTCGAGATTGAAAACCGCGTCGATCTTCGAGCGGCCGCAGGCGGCGAGGCGCGCTCTCAGCTCCCGCGATCCCGCAAGCTCGACGATGGCCTCGGCCATGGCGGACGATTCGAGGAGATCCACCGATCGTCCCGCGTCTTGTCCGACAAACTCCGTCGCCCCGCCGGCATCGGTGAAGCACACGGTCGGAAGACCACACTGGGCCGCTTCGAGACAGACCAACCCTAGCGGCTCTTCCCGCGAAGGCAGGACAAAGACATCTCCGAGCGCCATCACGGCCCCGGGATCGTCGACCTCGCCGATAAACTCGATGGCCCCGGAAACCCCGCGTCGATCGCACGCGTCCTGGATCTGGGCCTCGAACTCGTCCGAGATCAGACCAATCCAGGCAAACCGCGCCGCCTTCAAGCCGCGTTCGACACGAAGCAGGCGCATCAGCTCGGGCAGAAGATCGACGCCCTTGCGCTCACTCGCGAAACCGCATCCAATCAGCAGGAGATCTCCGTCCGACACTCCCAAACGCTTTCGGCCCGACCGCGTCTGTTCCACCGAGAGGGGGGGGTTGGCTCGCTTTGGGATCGAGGAGTACACGACGGTGATCCGCTCGGGATCGACCCCGTGCCGACGGATCAGATTGTCCCTCACGGCGCCCGACGCCGCGACGAACGCCGATGCCGACCAACAAGAAGATCCTGCCGCCGGCCCGACTCTTTCGATCGCGTACTCGAGCTCGTGGACGTGGAGGACGCGGGGAATCTCGGGTGGCACGATGAGTTCGGCGGCGCGCCACGACGCCAGACTGTTGATCCAGGCAAGATCGAAGTTCGAGGCTTTGATCCGTTTCCCGATCGGGCCGGCAAGAACTCTCTCGAGTGTCTCGCGAGGAGCCAACCTGCGAAGGATTCTCGCCGCCGTCCGAGAGGATCCGTGAAACGGATCGAGAACCGTCGTCGGAGCAAGCCGCTCGATCTCGGTCCTCAGCGGTCCGTCGTGATGGAGAACGACGGAAAACTCGAATTCAGCGTGGTCGAGCAACCACCCGAGCATCCTGAGCAGAACCATCGGTGCGCCCTGCCGACCCCCATCGTGACCGATGGCGAGGACTCTCAGCGGTCCGGTGATAACCACTCCCTGACCCTGAATACCGATCGTCGAAGAGACCGGGGAAGAAAGCGCCTCCAGATTCGTTTGTGAGCCGGCAGTCTTCGGCGTTGAAGGATTAACTCCATCGCCTCGCGCCGCATGAGCGAAGCTATAGACGGCTGATTGAATCGACGCTCGAATCCTCTGACAAGATCAAGCGCAAACCCCGGCTGATCGTCCAACATTGAAAAGACCCACGACAGGATCCAGTCACGCTCCAAGCGACCCTCAAGGCTCGCCACGGTCCGGAGATATCGAGCTTCGCACCAGGCGGGACTCTCTCGCACCCCGAAGCCGTTTGTTCCGCTCGAGGCACTCTCGTCATGTGCCTCGAGCTCGCACTTGGTGGCATTCGTCATCCGGACCGCGCCCTTCACATCCAAGCGCGAGAGCCAAAAGCCCTTGGAAACCAGATGTGAGTGGGTTTCGACAAACAGGTCCTCACCCTGATACGCGTCGATGAGACCGGGTTCAACATCGACTGCGAGCACACCCGTTTGCATCGAATCCGGGAGGCTCTGGAAGATCCGAAGGTCGGTACCCTGAGTATCGGCTTTGAACCAGTCGGCGCCACTCAAACCGAGGCCCTCCAGCGCCGTCCCCAGGGTCGATGCCGGAACTTCGGTCACGGAATCCACCTCGAAAAGCGGTGCCAGGAGGTATGACTGAAGAGAAGCGTAATCCGGCTCGAGGGTACTCGAGCAGAATGGAGACTTCGTCAGGAACAGCCTGGTCGTAGCGGACCCGTCGGCGGTTACTGCACATGGCACGATGTGTGTGGTGGCAAATGACGAGGCTGCTGCGGAGCGAAGTTCTCGACGATCAGGGTCGAATCCAATGTAAACGGCCTGGCGGGCGATCGCTTGCCAAACGGAGGGGGCCTCGCCGGACGCGCCAAGATCGACCAACACCGGACGAATCGATTCTGTTCGCAGCAATCCTTCAATAACTGGAGATCGCAATGAGGTCCTCCACGGCAACTATAGTACTCGCCGCGACAAAAGACCCCGGAGGCCGGTTCAGGATATCAGAGGTTTTGAACCAAAAAAGGCGAGACCGAATCACCGTCATTGTCGCCGCAAACGCGCGATATGGCGCACTGCGATGTATGTGGGTGCGAACGACGGTCGTCACGTTGGCCGGTCCATGAGGCGTCGAAAAAGGTCGACATACCGTTTCGCCTGAAGGCGTTCATCGTAGCGCTCCTCGGCAAACGTACGACAGGATTGGCGAAATCTGCCCCAGTTCACTCGATCGGCCAAGGCTGCGGTAATGGCGCTGGCTAGCGCTCCACCATCCGCTCCCGCCGCAAGCCACCCGGTAGTACCGGGAACGACCATGTCAGGAACACCACCGATCGGCAGACCGACCACCGGTGTGCCGCGCGCAATCGCCTCCAGAACAACATTTGGCAGGTTGTCGACCTGCGCCGGGTGTACGAACAGGTCGGCAGCCGAATACGCCAAGACCCGCATTCTCTCGTGTTCGACAAAACCCAATGCGTGTGCGTCTTGCCCTTGCACCTCTATCCGGCCGTTTCCGAGCGTCAGCAGGCATACCGATTGCGGCGGCAGTCGTTGGAGCGCGCGCTCGAGAATCTGCCCTCCTTTTCGGCGTTCAGTCCAATCGGCCGCGCACACCAACAGCACCGGTTTCGAAGTCTTCAGTCCTAAAGCTGTTCGAGCAACCATCCGGTTTATCGGCTGATAACGATCAAGAGGCAAGCCATATGGTATCCGCACAACCCGTTCGACCGGCCACAGCCCCCTTACCGCCTCAGTTTGCAGCCATCGAGACGGGGCAGCCGCGACGATCTCTCGACAACGATCGAGAAGGGCGACTCTTCGGCGCCAGTCGGCACCGATCATTTCCGGAGCCAACGCCGGATACTCATTATGGGTTGGACAGGTCTGATCACATCCCGAGAGAAACAGCTCACATTGCCAGCTATAGGCGCATCGACCGGTAAAGCTCCACATATCATGAAGGGTCCACACCACCGGGGCCTTCTCGGCGCAAACCTCGATAAGACCCAACCCCCAACCGGCGGACAGGGCGCCATGAATGTTGTGGACGTTGATCACGTCCGGTCTGAGCTCCGCAAGGACCTGTTGCAGCCTCCTCGAAACGAGGTTCCGCCTGACGACCAACCGGAATCTTTCGGGTAGAAGACGAAGAAGGCGACTCACAGTGCGGTCCTGATCGAGCGCGACTGTCTCCCAAAGCTGTGGTTTGGAGGACTCAGAATGGACGATCCTGGTCACCCGGAAACCGTCTCGCACCAACCGGTCGGCCAGCCGACTGGCTGCGACCGCCGCCCCGCCAGAATCTTCAAGATCCGAGAGCATCACCACATGCATGAAATTACCTGCCCAGCAACAGACGTCTCAGAATGGACCAGGCTCCCTGTTTCGTTCTCCGTCCGAGTCTTCCCGCGATGCTGAGGATAGCGATTCTCAGCCTGTCGGGATAATCCGCCAATCTCAGTAAACCGCGAGCGAGAGGATATCCACGCGAGCTCATAAGCCGAACCACATCCTCATTCGATCGCTTCTCCTCAGCTATGACTCCGATTTCGAGGTCGTGCCAGAGCTGACTTATGGCGGGCGGATGGCTACCGGAAAACTGCTCGAACCAGCTCGGATAGGCACTCACGTTGTGCACGCGGAAAGGCTGCTGTAGCCCAAGGTAACAATCGACAGACCACTTCATCGCCTCGTTTCTGAAGCCAGCGGCCTGGTAATAGCTTTCCTTCTCCAGCACCTGCCTCGGAAAGAGGAGGGAGTAGTGATAGAGGCCGATGCCCTGCCGCGAGAGTTCTCGCCCTCGAAGCCATCGAAGAGCCCTGAGATCAGTCCCATCAGGAGTATGCACCGTGGGTGGCCGGTGCTCGGAATAGACATACCCGGGACGCCATTTGAAGAGCCGGTGGTACTCGGACGCGCCCCGTCGTTGGTACCATCCGTTGACAACCGTCTCGAGATCGCCCCAAAACGTGGTCTCCCAGAACGACACCGCGGTGATCTCGGGGTCGGCGCGAAGCATCTCCAACACGCGATTCATGGCAGCCGGCTGATAGAACTCATCGACGTCGACTTGCCAGAGATAGTCACCGGTTGCCCTGCGAGCGAACGCCCTGCTCTGCTCGGTCTTCTCGCCCCGGCCAGAAACCGTCCGGGCTGCCCTCGTCCTCCGCCGTGACAACGGTGACCTTCCCTGCTGGGTCTTCCAATCGTATGAAGTCCTTCAGCACCTCCAAGGTCCCGTCAGACGAATGCCCCTGTGGTGTGGCGTGATGTGCAGCTCCCAGGGCCGCACCCTCGACCACGATAATCTCGTTGGCAAAGGGATAAAGCGCCCTGAGGTTGTAGCGTAAAAAGGGCTGGCCGTTGAAGACGATCATGCCGAAAGTGATCCGAGGAATCACCTCAGCAATGGAAGACATTGCCACATCTCTCATGAATGAACGAGTACTCGCAAAGCTGGTCGGAGATCGCAAAAAGTCGGAATCCGGCACGCCTGAGCGATCTCACGAGGCGCCAACTTCGGCCGAAGACATAACCGATCCGAGGGTGCACCTCGACCACCAATTGGTCAACGGTAAGCCGGCAATTGAGGAGGTCGTTCACCACCTCGAATTCGGCACCTTCAATATCCATCTTCAAGAGATCCAGCTTCACGTGGCCGAGTTCGGCCATGATGGTTCCGAGCCGCCGAACTGGCAACAAAAGGGTGATCTCACTCTCCCGAGATTCGATTCGATACGACGCGTGATCTGGGTTCTCGGGTGGCAAGAACGCTGCCTCTCCATCGAAAGCGGCAACTCCCCACGGGTAAAATCGAAATTCCTTGGGCAAGTCTCGCTTCTCGACCCATTCAATCGCTTTTGGTGTGGGGTCGAAAGCGCAGATTTCAACGCCGTACTCCGCGATCATCGCGAGATCGAAGGTCACGTCCTCACCGATCCCGAGCGAATAGACGACGCTGTCTGACTGCAATAGCGACGGACAAATAATCCACCCTCCGTAGTCACTCCCGTGTCGAATCACATCGACGTTGACATCGGTTCGCGGGTGATGGATGACCGCTTGTAGTGCTCGATTTCCTATCGAGCTCAACACCCTTTTCATAACCATCAACCGCCATTCTACCCTGTGATCGACCGCCGCCACGGAAGGTCCATCTCAGCCTCCAGGGAAATAGTCCCGATAGAAGGCTGTCCTCGGCGTCTGGGCGACGAGCCTATAACCAATTTCGAAACCGTCTCGGCAACCAGATCAGCACTCGCATCCTCGGAATCGAGGGCCTCGATCAGCAACAAAGTCGGTCGCCATCGAGACCAATCCATGGAACGAACAACACCCAATTCGTAACCTTCCACGTCGACAGTCAAAAAATCGATGTGAACTGCCGGAAGGAAGATGTTCTTCGAGGACGGAGGTCAAGGTTCGGCGTCGGCACTTCGAGTTCCATCCTTATCCGATATGGACTTCCTGCCTCACGTTCCCTCGCAATCGCTGGTGACAGCGTGGAAACCGCTGTTTCGTCAAAAACAAAAAAGCCAGCCGGCCCCGGTTGGTCGGATATCGCAACCTCGAGGTTGATGTCACGAGGGCGAAGACGATTGAACTCGTCCATCACCCCGGGCAGGGGATCGATGTTGATTCCGTTCCACCCTCGCTGGTAGAAGAGCCAGGTATTGGAAAACCGTTGTGGATGGTGGGCCCCGACATCGACAAAGAACCGCGATTTCGGCGGCACCCGTTCAAATAGCGCCAGCAGAATCAACGTCTTCGGCCTCTTGGGCCCAGGAAAGCTGGGCGAAAGGTGGGAGCACCACGGCCCCTTCGCGTCGGAGAATCCGTCGGATTCCCGCAATCATCCGTCGAGTCAATCCCTCCATTCTGACCGACTCCTCATGTCCAGGTCCCACCAAGCAGCAGCGGTGTCGGACCCTTCGAATCCGGCGTGGCCGGTCCCATAGAAATCCCCTTCTTGGATTTCCAGCAAACCGAGTCCGTCTTGGGGGTAGTCGGCCTCTTCCCCGCCAATGAGAATTCGGCCACCGATCCGGTATCGACCGGACGCCAACGGCAGATTCGTCAGCGAGCAGCGACATTCACTCTTGCCGGGCTCGATCGAATAGGTCTTGCCGGTGTACGACCCGTAGAAAACAGTGACTCGGCTGGCCGTTCACGGTGTGCACGGAAAACCCTACATCAACGTTGTGGAGAGTTCGGCCGGAGTTGTTGCGAGACCAAAAACAACGACCACATCCTGGCCCGACCGCGCCATGGGAATGCGGCGCCATCGGCGGACTCGAGGGCGAAGGAGGTGAACTGCAGTTCTCCCGTTCCGGTTCTACGGACCTCGTTCGTCAGACCCTGCCGGAGACGATCCTCTTGGCGCTTCACGTAATGGTCGATTACTTCGGATACCGGGCCGTCCATCACAAGACGGCCTCGATCAATCATCAACCCGCGGCTACAGAGGTTCTCGACAGCCGCCATGTTGTGGCTCACGAAGAGTACCGTCCGACCGCCGCGGGCGACCTCGTCCATCTTGCCGAGGCAGCGACGTTGAAAGGCGATGTCTCCAACTGCGAGGACCTCGTCTACCATCAAGATCTCCGGTTCGAGGTGGGCGGCAACCGCAAACGCCAGTCTCACGTACATCCCCGACGAGTACCTCTTGACCGGGGTATCGAGAAACCTCCCAATCTCCGCAAAGTCGACGATTTCGTCGAACTTCCGTTTGACCTCGGCGCGGCTCATGCCGAGAATCGCACCATTGAGAATGATGTTCTCGCGACCTGTCAACTCCGGGTGAAACCCGGTGCCAACTTCGAGGAGCGAACCAACCCTGCCGCGTAGTTCGACTCTTCCGGTCGTCGGCACGGTGATTCTCGACAGAATCTTCAACAGCGTGGTTTTGCCGGCACCGTTTGGTCCGATGACTGCCCACCACCTCGCCTCGACGAATTTCGAATTCCACGTCCTCGCAGGGCCCAAAATGTTTCGCCGCTCTCGCCTCACAGACTTGCTTCTGACCCAACCCAAACAACAACCTGGCGGGAGCCGAAATCAGGTTCGCCATCACGTCACGAAGGGTGGTGTAGCCGGGCCCCGATCCGTCCCAGCCGGTACTCCTTTCCGAGTTCGGTGGCCCGAACGACAATGTGTTCGGCTTCGAGCATTACACGATATCCGCGAAGCTGCGTTCCACCCGGCCAAAGTACGTGAGTCCCGCGGTCAAGCCACAGCACGCCGTCACGGCTCCAACGATCAGCAGCGAGTCGGGCGCAGGCCCCGCCCCGAGAACGCACCAACGGAAGCCCTCCACCACGCCGACCATGGGATTCAATCCGTACAGCCACCCGGGGAGCCCTATTCCGTTGAACCGCGTGACTACGGCAGAGGCGGGGTAGATCACGGGTGAGACGAAGAGCAGAAGCTGGATCGAGAACGGGACGAGGTAACGCACGTCACGGTATTTGACGTTGAGCGCGGATAACCAGAGTCCTCCTGCAAGGGTCGTGATGAAACCGAGGAGAAGAACGGCCGGTAACAGGAGCCAACCCGGTGCTCGGTCGGATTCCGTAGACGACGGACATTCCTGCGAGAATGACAAAGGAGATTGCGAGGTCCACCGCGCCGGCGAGCACCGAGGCCGCCGGAATCAGAATTCGGGGGAAGTAGATCTTGGTCAGAAGGTGGGACGATCCGACGAGGCTGTTGGATGCCTGGGTCAATCCCTGTGAGAAGAACGTCCAGGGAAGCAATCCCGCGAGTGAAAAAACAGGATAGGCGACTCCATCGGCCTGGATCCCCGCCATTCGATGAAAGACCAGCGTGAAGACTATCATCGTCAAGACCGGCTGGAGGACCGCCCACGATGCCCCAAGGAGAGTCTGTTTGTAGCGAACCTTGACATCCCGCCAAACCAGAAAGAAGAGCAATTCGCGATAGTTCAGCAGCTCCTTGAATCCAATTCCAGTGAGACCCTTCGCAGGTTCGATCACGGTGAGATCGGACGAGGCGCCTCGCACGGAATCGTGGCGATGATGCTGCCCTTCGATCTGGCGCGTCATCGTATTAGGAGACCGCGGTCTTGGCGCTGACAACAACGATGTCTCAAGCCGCCTCCTCGGTGACAGAGGTCCAAAGCGCCTTGGCAGCCGATCTCGTTTCCTGTCCGATCTTTCCGAGCGCGCTTTGCTGCGATCGTGTCCACGGCCTGATTCTACCAGCCGTGACTTGAATGATGACAGCTCGGAACGCGTTACTTCCGCGAGGCCAGGTTTCGGAGGCGAAATGCAATCCGGCTCAAGGCCAGATCGGGATGTTGGACCAAGAACCGCAACACATCAACCGGTTTGGACCGCGATGCGGCGGCGATGCCCGACACGAGAACCCGCTGAACCGGGGGAAGACCGAGCCGGTGTCGGGCATAGACCGCCTCACGTTGCGGAATCGCCACCCCGCTGTCACCACCTACCACAGTCTTGCATCGGGGACTCAAACAGAAATTTCCCCAGATCTCGTCGACGTATGTGAGTTCAATTCGCGCTGCGACGCTGAGGATGAAGTCGAGATCCATCGCGAAGTGCTCATCTTCATCGTACGGGCCCACCAACTCGTGCAGAGAGCGATGGTAGAAGTAGGCCGACGGGTTGAGGGGGAACTTGACGAGCTCCAGTCCAAGCAGGAGCTGCCATGATTTCAACCATCGAGGCCGATTGACAAACCACACACTCCCGTCCTCACGTCGCATGTTGCAGTTTCCGGTCACGAACGAGGGCTCGGGAAGGTCGTCGAAGAGTGTCAAGACTCGGTTGAGAACCCCCGGTTCGTAGTAGTCATCGACGTTGAGGATCCCGATGATCTGCCCCGCCGCGAGACCGATACCTTTGTTCAAGCGCGTGCGACTGCCCGCGATCGGGCTCGGAGATCACCCGAAGATGGGGCCACCGATCCGCCAGTTCCTCGAGAATCTCGACCGTGCCGTCCGTCGAGGCGGCGTCAAGCACGAGGTGCTCGATCCGTTCGCTCTCACCTTGATCGACCACGTTGTCGACACAGCTCCTGATAAATTCCCGGCCGTTGAATACAGGAGTAATGACCGTCAGCCGAGGAGGTGGACGCTCGTGGTCGCGCGGAGTGGAGGTCAGGCACCGTCAATCTACTTCATCCTCATCCAGAAACTCCCGGGCCACTCACGGTCCCGCCTGTAGGCTCTGAATGCTTCCTCGAGCAGGTCGGGGTGGGTGAGGTGCATGAAACTGCCAGCCCACAGCACTTCGACCCGGCTGTTGAAGGCGAGGAAGGCCTGCAGAAGGTACTGTTCGGTCATGAACCAGTGCCGGTCCATGATCCACGACCGCGGGTAGTCAGCCGGCAAAAAGACATCGTGGACGTGGACGATGACCCCCGGTTTCAACCTCGGGAGGATCTCGAGAAACTCGTACACGACATCGCCGCCGGTTTTTACGACGTGACTCGAGTCGATGAAGAGGATGTCGTTCCGCTCGAGTTCGAGAAACCTCTCGATGGGAATGTCCTCAACCCGTGCCTGGATCAGCTCGGTCAGCTCGGTCAGCTCGACGAGGAGGAAATCCCGCGGGTAGGGCTCGATGGCGACGATTCGACACCCCATGCCCGTGGCCTCTCGGTTCTTCCGGCTTGCAGCCATCGCGACCAGGGTGGACATTCCAGACCCTATCTCTATCATTTTCTTTGGCTTGAACTTGCGGATCATGCAGTACAGCAACTCGGGGTCGGTCGAACGGAACGACTGTTGGTCGAAGAAAAACCCGGTCTCACCATTTCTCCGGCGATCGGGAAATGCGTCGTACTCGTTTCGGTATTCACGCGCGATCTCGGCCAGGAGCTCGAGCTGCCCATCGACGTCGAGATCGATCCCAACCATCTCGGACCGTGCCGACCACAGATCTTCGCCGAGCTCTCGGGTGTTGGGAATCGGTTGGTCCCATCGCGCGGGTGTGACGTGGATTCCCTTTCGCTCGAAGAGTCGAAAGTACCGATCTCGAGTCAGAACATCTGCCGGGATCAATGACAGCAGCCGAACCAGCGCCCGTTCAATGACGGGCAACTCTCACGATTCGGCCGGCGAGTCGTTTCAGCATGCTGGAGGATGGTGCCGTCGGCTGCATCGCTTCCATTTCGTCTTCCAGTTTTCGTCCCTCGACTCGAGTTGTGTCCAGCCCCAGACTCGGCCGCGGTCGATCAGGGCGATTGAACGAGTCGACTCGGACATTCCGATTCTAAATTCTACCAGTAGAAGAACTCCGAAGACGGTTGGGGTCACGATCGGCTGATTCCCAATGTCAACGAACAGTCGCACTTGGAGGCTCCAGCCAACCTGGTCTCAACGCCCATGTTCACCGGAGCGCCTCGCGGATCGATCTCAGCTCGCCCTCGGACGCCCAGAGCAGCTCGCGCTCATAGTCGCTGAGGGTCGGGCGGTTCGCCAGCTCCAGTCGGCGGTCGGCTTCCGCCAGCGCCTGCCGGGCCGCGTCGACGCGACCGAGTTCGAGTTCGAGACGGCTCAGCATCAGCCATCCCCGAACCGTGTTCGGCTCCTCGGCGAGGGCCTGGCGGGTCAACTGAACAGCCTTCCGGTGATCTCCCAGGATCCGCTCCAGCCGCGCCCGTTCGAGCCAGTTCCAGGGCAGGTGGGGATCGAGTTCGCAGGCGCGGTCGAGTGCATTTCTCGCGGCCTCGACATCGTGTTCAGTACCGCCGAGGTCAGAGAGAATCCTCATGTGAACCCGGCCGAGATCTGCCGATCGTCGGGCGAGTCCGGGTTGTGTCGTCCATGGCTGTGCGCGCCCAGCTCAGCGCTTCGGCGGCTTCCGACCAGGACCAGGCATCGGGTGAGGCGAGGAGTTCGCTGGACCCGTCCGGCGGGCGCCGCCGACAACCACGGTTCGATCCGCAGTGTTCGGACCACATGGTCCGTCGTCGGCTCGGCCTGCATCCAGACATAGCCGAGCGTACGCGGGAGTGAACATTCCCCAGGCCGTCAGCCATATCATGACGATTCCGATGGACCAGTGGAGAGCCCCCGATCGGGTGACCGACGCCTCGTTGCTCGTCCGGGTGGATGGAACTGCCCAAGGCACCCCGCGAGCACCGCCCACCACCAGAGCACCGGGTCGATGGTCAGGTAGTCGTGAAACAAGCCGAGAGTGACCATGGCAGCGAGACCGGCGACCACCGGGCGTGAGCTCAGAGCGCCGGAGCGTCGCATCGCGACAAGCCATGCGCTCGCAGCCAGAGCCGTCAAGACCACTCCGACCAAGCCGAGTTGCACCAGAATCGCGAGCGGTGTCGACTCGGCGTAGCCGACGACAAACTGGTAGCGGCCGATCTCGTCGGCATGGAGAATCCGCTCGGCCGATGCAGCTTCCATGAGGCAGCCCGGGCCGACACCGGTGAGCGGACGCGTCAACCAGATCTTGATGACCGCCCACCAGATGGACACGCGGTGCCAGGCGAGAACATCCGGCTGGCTGACGAAGCGCAGAATCAGCACGCCGATCGCCATGACGGCGCCGGCCGACAAACCCGCCAGCCGAAGCCGCCCTCGGGGCAGCAGGAACCCGAGGACCACCACCATGGCGAGCAACCCGGCTCGGGAACCCGTGCCCACGACTCCGGTTGCCACGAGACGCCGCCCACGCCCACCGCCATCGGGGCGTCCGTTCGAGCATCCACCAGCCGATGGGGAGGATCGGAACGAGGATACCGGCGGCGACATTCGGATTCTCCAACAGGCCGCCGACACGGAGACCCTCGCCGAATGCCTCGATGACCACCGCCGCCGCGAGCACCGCGGCGCCGGCCACGAGGATTCCGAGCGCCCGTCTGCGGCTCGATGGGTCTCCCCTGCGGCAGATCCCGAAGAGCAGACAGGCCGTGATCCAGATCGTCAGGGTCTCCTTTGCCGCCAACGGCGACAAACCCACCCAGATCGCGGAGACGATTCCCCACGCCACACCCGCTGCGAGCAGCCGTTCGGCCCCGTCGAGCCTGCCGCCGATGCGGTTTGATGCCAGCAGCCAGACAACCACCAGCGCCACGCCGACCACGATTCGGGGAAGCGGGTAGAACCCACCACCCAGAAACGCGGTGAGCACCACCGCCGCCGCCGCGGCAGGAACCGCGAGATCAGCGGGCCGCATCGTGACCGGCCTGTTCTGCCTTCGCGATCAGCTCCGCCAGTGCCTGCGCCGAGGACGAGTCCGGGGAACCGTACTCAGCGGCGATCCACAGCTCCGAGAGCGCCGAAGAAACATCGCCGCGGGCCAGGGCAAGCTGCGCCCGGCGTTGGGCCAGCGTGGCGGAACGCGGCCGGAGCCAGCGCAGCCGATCGAGTTCGAGCCACGCACGATCCTGGAAGCCCCGATCACGACTGTTGATGGCGGCGGAGGCGATGAGGAACTGGGGTTGCACCCGCCACGGCGCCATTCTCAGCGCCTGCTCCGCGCCGTCGAATTGCTCTCGGGGGTCCATCGAGGCGGCGGCGGCCGCCTCCACCGCCACGCTTGTCCACTGGAGGATCGTCACCCCCAACACCGCCGAAACCGCCGCGACCAGCACGATACGGCCCCGAGCCGGCGCCGCCGTTCGGCTGTCGCTCGGGTGGTTTCGATAGCGCCACCGCCCATCCGAGCAGCACCGCCCACGGCAGCGCCACCCCGGACACAAAAAGCGAAAAATCCAGCAGATTGTGGAGCGGCACCACCGCGATGGCCAGCGCGAGAGCAGGGTTGCTCTTCCAGACATCCGTCGTCAGCCGCAACAGCCAGAGTCCCAGAAGCACGACCCCAACCAGACCTGCCGGGCCGAGCTCCGCGAGAGCCTCGAACGCCACGCTGTGGGCGTGCGCAGGACGGTTTCCCACCGCGAGCGGGTTGGCCTGGCTCGCCTGGGCGAAGCTCGCCACCCCGACACCCGAGGCCGGCGAGGTGGTCCAAAGCCAGACACCCGTCCGCCAGTTGTCGAGGCGTAACGACACCGGCTCGAGCTTGGCGACATCCGGCCGGACGACCACCACCGCCGCGATCGCAACGACCAGGCTTCCCACCACGAGGAGCATTGCGGCCCGGTGGCGTCCGACGAGGATCGGCGCCACGGCCAGCACGGCGAGGCCGAGCCCGACGGGAGATCTCGTCGCGACCAACCCGAGAATGGTCACCACAGCGGCCGCGACCCAGATGAGGCCTCTCGGGGTCGCACGGACGCGAACGAGCAGCAACGGCAGAGCCGTCGCCAGGAGAACCGCGAGATGGCTCGGCAACGGAAGGGAGGCGAACGCTCGCCCGCTCGCCACCGCGTTCCTCGGCATACTCCCGTGCGGGTGTCGCGAGTTCGTCGATACCGGGCCGGATCGTTTCGAATCCCGTGACGACCTGCCAGATTCCCCAAAGAGCCAGCCCGGCGAGTCCGACCGCCAGCAGTGCCGGAAAGACTTCAGGCGGCCGCGAGCGGGAAGCAAGCCAGATCAGCGCCAGAACCGCCGCGACCAACCCGATCTCGCCCACCGCCCGCGATGGGTCCCATCCCGCCACGGCCGAGCATGTCAGCGCAGAGAGCACCACGCCGCCGGCGACGAGCAAAGAAAGCTCCGTCCTCCCCGTCCGCCGCCAACCCCAGGGGACAAGAGCGAGAACGACGGCGGCGATGAGAACTGCAGTCCATGGATTCGACGAGACCGGAAACCATGCACCACCGATGGCGAGCGATGAGAAGGAGGACGAAAGCGAAAACACCGGACCGCGTGATCGTCGGACCGGAACCCGGCGCTGTTTCCGGCGATCGATCCGGAGTCTCTGCCGATTGGGGCGTCGGGTGCGGCGACGAATCTCCACGTTTCGAGCTGTCCACACGGCGATCTTATCGTGAATCCACGCCTCCCGCCCAGAACGAAAAACGGGAGCGCCGAAGCGCTCCCGTCCCGATACGACGCGAAATCGCGATCAGTCGGTCTGCACGCCTTCCGGATAGGACATGAAGGTACCGTTGGAGTAGATGATATCGCAGTCCATGTCGGTGGTCGGCGCTCGGGAGTAGCTGGTGCTGTCGAGGGTGCGTTTCCCAGGTCCTGTCGCGAGCAGCCGATCCGATCGTGTAGAAACGCGACTCGGACACGGCGTTGAAAGGATAGCGCCAGCCGTCGGCCGCGGGGGTCTTCTTGACGTAGACCGGCGAGATGATCACCGACAGGGTCGGGTCAACGACGCCCTCGGCGACGGTCGGGTAGAATGACCAGTCAACGGCGTAGGCCTCGATCGCGGTGCCGATGGTCCGCATGTCGGACATCGACCTCTTCTGCCGGGCACGGTTGATGGCGTTGAGCAGGTTCGGGATGGCGATAGCGGCGATGATACCGATAATCGCGACCACGATCAGCAGCTCGATGAGAGTGAAACCTTTTTGTCTGCGCATTCGATCCTCCTTTTCAATCCGAGAAACAACGAAGCAATGTTCATGCCAGATTTCCGAGCGGGGAATCGACCGCAAGAGTGACGCTCAACGTCATCGGAGCCGGAATACGCTGCCCACGAGCGTCATTCAAAGAGATCGCCATCCCACTCCCAGCGGTGGGGCGGGGCCCAGACCCCGGGCCACTCGACACCGGACGTGACTCTGATCCGGAGAGCGTCGCACCAGTAGTCGTAGGCTTTTCCGTCCCTTGCGTGCACCGCCACGTCCACCAGATAGTCCCCGGGCGCCAGATGCAGTCCATCGTAGCTGCAGCGGATCTCACCTTCGCCGTCGAGAACCCGCGGCAGATGACCGTCGAGATCGGTGTTGTGGCCGGTCACCAGGGTGCCGTCGGGGCGGTGCCACGCCACCCCGATGACAAAATCGTCGAGCTCGCGCTGCGCCCGGTACCGGATCCGCAACCGGCACGGCGCTCCGCTGGGCACGAGCCGGGTCACCCCGGCGTCGGTCTCCAGCTCCACCGCGTCGATCTCGACCTCTTTGCTGCCCCATCGTCGGCTCTGGCCGTCGACCCGGGAGCTCGATGCCTGGTCCTCGGCGGGCTGTTCGGGGGTGCCGGCGACATCGCCGCGATACCGGGCAATCACCGAATCCACGGAGCCCCGCGACCGTATCTTGCCCGCGCGGAGGTAGACGGCACGATCGGCAAAGGTCTCGACGAGGTCGAGGTCGTGCGATACGAGCACCATGGTGACACCCGCCTGCCGCATCCGAGCCAGCCGATCCAGACACCTCCGGTTGAACGACTCGTCACCGACCGACAGAACCTCGTCGATGAGGAGGACATCGGGTTCCACCGCCACCGCCACGGCAAATCCGAGACGGACGTACATCCCCGATGAGTAGGTCTTGACCGGCTGATCGATGAAATCACCGATCTCGGCAAAATCCAGAATCTCCGGCAGGCGAGCCTCGATCTCGCGGCGATCGAGACCGAGGAGCATACCGTTGAAGAGCACGTTCTCCCGACCGGTGATCTCGGGGTGGAATCCGGCGCCGAGCTCGATGAGCGCCGTCACCCGCCCGTCAACCTCGACGGTGCCTTCGGTGGGCTGCAGAATGCCGCCGGCGAGCTTGAGCAACGTGGACTTGCCCGAACCGTTCGGCCCGATCAACGCCACCGCTTCACCGCGTTCGATGTCGAGATCGATCCCATCGAGGGCGACGTGCGCCTCGGCGGTCGGCCGGCGGCGACGCCACCAGGAACCGAGAACGGCGCCCTTGACCGACTCGTTGCGCACCCGGGTCCCGCGCCACCGGTAGATCTTTCGAACACCGGAAAACCGCAGGCGCCCCTTCACACCGACTCCACCAGCGTCTCCCGGAAGCGGAGGAAGATGAACGCCCCGACAACCCAACCCGCCAGACCCACGGCGAAGGCGCTGAGCCACAGTTCGATCCCCGGGATCACGCCGGCAAAGACGACGTCTCGGTAGACCTCGACGAGGCTCGCGAGCGGGTTGAGGCGGAGAATCCGCTCGAGCCACGACGGGACCTCGAGTCCGTCGAGGCTGTAGATGATGGGCGTGGAAAAGAAGAACAGGTTGAGGAGGTGGCCGACGAGATCGCGCAGGTCGCGGAACTTCACCGACAGTGCCGAGACCCCGAAGGCCGCTCCCCCGGCGAGCAGCAGCCAAGGGATGAGCGCCAGAGGCAGCAGCCAAACGGTCAGGGGAAACGAGTGCCACCCCGCAATCGCGGCCACCACCAGCGCCGCGAGCAGCACCGGCAGCGCCAGGAGGTGGTGAACGAAGTGGGACACGACGGTCACCGCGGGGAAAATCTCCGGTGGGCACATCACCTTGGCGAGCAGCGGGCCGTTGTCGATGAGCGTGACCGAGGAATCGAGCACCGTGCCGGAAAAAAACAGCCACGGCAGCAAGCCGCTGAAGAGAAACAGCGGATACGGATCGCCACCCGGGAACCGTGGGCTGAAGATGTAGGTGAATACAACCGCGTAGACGAAGAGAAGCAACAGGGGATTCAGCAGCGACCAGAGAAAGCCGAGGACGGACGCCCGATACCGCGCGTTGAGCTCGCGACGCACCAGGACCGCAACCAACGCCCGCTGGCGCCACAGCAGGCGGACGAAGCTCATTGGCTAGTTGCCTTCGGCTCCGGTGACCAGGAGCTCTTGGACCTCGCGGAGAATTCGTTCGCGCTCGTTCGTGATGTATCGCTGATAGCTCTGAACCTGGCCCTGGTTGACGATGAACATCTTGGGATAGTGTTTGACGTCGCCATAGTCGTCAAAGAGGATCGGTCCGGTGACCCCCATGAGCTCGTTCATCCCGAAGTGGAACGCCCGCCGGATCTGATTGGTGTCGGGTGGATCGGCGATGGTCATCACCTGGATGGTCAACCACATGGCGTCGTAGCCGTGGGCGGCGAAGACATCCGGGGCCTTGCCGAGTGCATCCATATAACGATTGACGAACCCGAGGACCGGTTCCGTTTCCGAGGTCCGGTCGAACGGCGGCAACGGGAAGAGGATTCCCTCCGCCGCCGCGCCCGCCTCGTGGATGATCTGGTCGTTGAAAAACGCCGAGGTCGTGACAAAGCGTCCCTGGTAACCCGCTGTCCTCAGGTAGGTGATCGCTTCGAGAATCTCCGGCGCAAAGCCGACGACGTAGACCGCTCCGACTCCGCTGCCCGGCACGACGGCGTCGGACGCCGACCGCCAATCGGGATTGCTGAGATTAACCCGCGCCACGACTTCGCCGCCGAGGTCCTCGACAAACTGGTTCATGAACTCAGGTTCGATGCCTGCGGCGTAATCGCCCGAACCGGAGTAGACCACGGTCCGCTCCTGACCGAGTCGATCGAACATGAACCGGGCCGCGGTGTGGCCCTCGAGTTCGTCGGACGGGAAGATCCGAAAAAAGAGCTTCGACCGCTGACTGAGTCCGGGAGTCGACGCCGTCGGCGAGAGACAGACGACTTCGAGTTCGTCGAGAATATCGACGATGGCCAGCGCTTCGGTGCTCGTGGCGCCGGCGATCACCATCTTGACTCCCCGCTCGGAAGCCAATCGCCGCAGTTCACTCACCGCGCGATCCGGGTCCGACTGGGTATCCACCCAGATGACCTCGAATCCTTTCGGCAGCTCCTCGCGATCTCGAGCATCACTGATGGCGAGTCGAATGCCGCTCTCGATGGACTCGCCGTAGGTTCCCGCCTCACCGGTGGTCGGAAGGAGGACCCCGACAACCGGCGCGTTGCCACACCCGACCAACACCAGAACGAGCACAGCTATCGCACCAATGGTCGGACCGACTCGCCGGAACATGACGGCACCTCCAGTAATCGGCCTCAGGGTATCACAGACCTCATCGAGACGAGTGGAATCCTGCAATGGTCATCGCCTTCTTCGGTTCATCTGGAGCACCTGTCAATCATCGATCATCTCATGATTGACGAGTGAATCGAAGACCTCGCGCCGGCCGACGCCACACTCCTCGGCGACCGCCTTCATCGCTTCCTTGCGGGTCAACCCGGTGGCGACGGCGACCCTGTACGCCCGCCGGATCCGCTCGGCCGGCACGGGACCGTCAAGCTCGGGCCGGGTCGAAGGACCAACAACCACGACATACTCGCCCCGTGGACCGCCGGCTTCATCGCAGGCCGCGAGTTCGCCAAGCGTCGCCGAGACCGCCCGCTCGTGCATCTTGCTCAGTTCGGCGAGGAGGGTCGCCGGTCGGTCGGGGCCCAAGCACCGCGCCAGATCCTCCAGCTCGGCTCTGAGTCGGTGGGGCGAGAGAAGCACGACCAGGGTCCAGTGAACCTTCGTAAACTCCGCGATCCGGCTCCTGCGGGCGCCGGATCTCGCGGGCAGAAACCCCACCAGGGTGGCCGGTAGCGGCGGTTGACCCGAGGCCGCAAGCGCGGCGGTGAAGGACGAAGGACCGGGAACCGTCGCCACGCGGATATCCTCGCGCCGCGCCGCCCTGACCAGCAAAAAGCCGGGATCCGAGAGTACCGGCGTGCCGGCATCACTCATGAGCACGACCGATTTCCCGGCCCGGAGCGTTTCCAGCGCCAGGGGCAGGCGGTTTGTTTCGTTGTGCTCGTGATAGCTCCTCAGCCGCCGGCCGGGTGCGACCCCCACGTGGCTCAACAGCTTGCCCGCCCGGCGGGTGTCCTCGGCGAGAATCAAGGCGGCGCCATCGAGAACCCCCCGCGCCCGGGGAGCGAAATCGTCGAGGGTGCCGATGGGAGTTGCGACAATCCAAAGAGTTCCGTTGGCGTCCGACACGTTGCTATGATATCAGGGTGAAATGCCGCGGGATGATTCTCATCTTACTGATTTCCAGTCAGTTGTCCGGCGCGCAGGCGCTCGTTCGCGAACCTGTCGAGGAGGTGGTGGCGGTCGTCGATCGGACGCCTCTGCTGCGGAGCGATATCGATCTCGCCGAGCTCTTGAAGCTCGTCGACCGCCCCGTCGGAGCAACCGAGACCGACTATCAGATCCGCCCTCTTGGAAGCACGGATCCAGCTCGAGGTTCAGTTCCGCGATCTCGAGGCCACGGGAGTTCTCTATCGCCTCGAGCTCGATGTCGCCGGGGTCCGGCGCGCGGTCCTCTCCGCTGCTGGGAACATGGACTCGCTCTCGGATGAGCTTGCGGCCGCGGGCCTCGGCGATGCCGACATCGACGAGCTCGCACTCCGTATCTGCGCCTCGAACGCCTACGCAGAGCAACGTCTGCGCCCGAGGATCAGCGTCACCCTCGAGGAAATCGAAACCGCCTATCGCAACCTCGCCGTCGAGCTCGAGTCCCAGGGCGAGATCGCTCCCCCGCTGACCTCGGTTCAGGATCAACTCAGCCGGCTCATCGCCGAACGAAAGCTCAACGACGAAATCGAACGTTGGGTGGCGAGAGCGCTCGAAGAACGTGAAGTCACTCGCTTTGTCCGCTGACGCGACTCATGGTGGATTTCCCGTAGAGCTCCTCATACACCGCCGCCGCGCCCAGGACCGCTTCGGTGTAGCTGCGGGTGACCGAAAAACTCACGGTTGCCAGGAACCGGGCCTCTGAACACGGTTCTCCACACTGATCCAGCCACAGCCGAGACTGTGCTTCTCCGGCGTTATAGGCCGCGACCGCGGCGGCACGATTGCCGCCAAAGACCGCGACCAACCGTCCGAGCTCGGCGGCGCCGAGATCGAGGCTGATGAATGGCTCGAAGAGATCGTCGGCAGCGATCTCAGGGCGCCCGTGAGCGGCGCCGGTGGCGAGCGCTGTCGCCGGCATCAACTGCATCAGGCCGCGGGCTCCGACTTTCGACACCACATTCGGGTTCCAACGCGATTCTTCGCGGGCCACGCCGGCGAGCAACGACCACGGAAGATCGTGCAAGGATGCGGCGCGCGCCACCGTCGAGGAATAGGGGAGCGGATACAGCGCGCACCTCAGCCCCATCGGCAGCCCCCTTTCGGGAAGGTAGGCAGACGCCTGCCACCGCGCCGTATCGGCGACGGAGATCGCCAACCACGGCTGACCGTGTTCGAGTTCCTTCTCGGCGGTCCACCAGGTCGATCGCGCACCATCGCGCGGCATCCCCACGGGATCCCACCGCAGCGCTGACGAATGCAGCCCGATGGCCCAGAGATCGGCGGCGAGCCCGGGCTGAAAGCCCGGTGTCTCCGGTTCGGCCTCGAGACCGACCATCTTGACCGCGGTCGTGCGAAGATCCGCGACGCGATCCGGATCGGGTTCGAGGATCAGCAAACGGGCCATCGCCTGCTCACGGGTCCTCTCCGTCGGATCGCCCAACGCGTCGACCTCCCGGCGGCGCCAACCGGCCACGACTTCGGCTGGGATCCGAGTCATCACCGACCGCGCTTCCTCGGCCCAGTACGAATCGAATCCCGCAGCCGCGGCAACCAGCAGATCGAGAGCCCTTCGATGATCGCCGGAATCCACGGCCAGTCCAGCGCCGATCACCGCCGCCGGGGCCTGCCACGGCTCTCGGCTGACCTGCGCGAGCCGGCCGAGCGCGGCGCCACCGTCTCCGTTCCGCAACTCGTCGAGACCAAGCATGAGCTGGCCCCGATCCCGGTCCGACCGGGATTTCAACCGGGCCAACCCCGCCTGGGCGAGTTCTCCTTCACCGCGCCGCAAACGAAGCCGTGCGAGAAAGAGCCTCCGGTCGTCGCTCGTCTTGAGCCGAACCGCCCGCTGCGCCGCCGCCACCGCCTCGTCCAGGTCTCCGGCGAGCTCGTAGGTTCGGCCCAGGTGAACCTCGAGCTCGGCCCGCCTCTCCCCCGCCGGCGTACTCGAGATGGCGGTCTGGTACCACCGCACGGCCGTTGCCCACTCCTCTCGACGAAAGGCGCAACGACCGCGAAGATAGGCGACTTCGCGGCGCGAGATCTGGCTGTTGGAGACACCATCGAGACTCTCGAACAGCGGTGCGGCCCGATCGTAGTGACCGTGACCGAAGTAGGTGTTCGCAACCCGCCAGCGATCGAGGTCCCCGAGCCCCGGTGTCGATCCGAGCTCGTCAGCCGCCGCCAGCGCCACCAGGTCGCCGGTCGACGAGGCGAGCAACCGACTCAGCCGGGCGCGGTCGACCGGATCGGCGCTCAGCGCAAGGGCAAGCTCGATCCCCCGCCGCGAGCTCCGGTTCATCGATGGCAGCAACCGTTCGAGCTCGGCCCGGCGATCGGGGCCCAGACCGGTCGTCACGGCCGCTTCCGTGGTCTTGATCGCCGCCAGGCGAAGTTGACTCGAGGGCGCTTGCCTGAGATACCCGGATACCAGATCGAAGGCACGATCCGGATCGTCGCCCACCACCAAACCGGCGATCTCCACACTGGCCACCGAATGAAGATCGGACGGAGGCGCCACCAACTCCAGAAAGTGAACCTGCGCCCGCACATCGCCCGACATCCCGGCGGCGTAGGCGGCGACCATGGCCTCCTCGGGACGCAGCGGCAGCTGGTCGGCTCGCCGCCCGGCCACCGCGAGGACCTGATCCCAACGGTTCGCTCGAGCCAGAGCTTCAAGGCCCCCTGTGGCGCCCGCCTCCACGGCCTGGACCTCGGCCAAGAGGAGAATCAAAAGCGAGAACATCATTGTCATCCACCGTTCAAGAAGCGGTTTCGCACCTCTTCGTCGTCCAACCGCCGGTCTTGCTCCATCTCTCGTTCTATGGATAATGCGTTGTTGCGGCAAGCATTCCCGCCACCGCCGCTTTTGGTGATCGCACCCACCACGGAGGCTCAGCCATGGGTTCTGAACACGTCAAGGTCCTCATTATCGGTTCCGGCCCCGCCGGTCTGACCGCCGCCCTCTACGCGGCCCGCGCCGATCTCGCGCCGCTGGTCATCGAGGGAATGCAACCCGGTGGGCAGCTCACCATCACCACCGAGGTCGAGAACTACCCGGGGTTTCCCGAAGGCGTCATGGGGCCCGAGCTCATGGAGCGTACCAAAGCCCAGGTGGCACGGTTCGGCACGCGCTTTGTCTTCGACACGATCACCGGAGTCGAGATCGGGAGTCACCCGTTCACCGTAAGGACCAATTCCTCCGGCGAGATCACCTGTGACGCTCTCATCATCGCGACCGGTGCGTCCGCTCGATTGCTCGGACTCGAGTCGGAGTCCGAACTCATGGGATTCGGCGTATCCGCCTGCGCCACCTGCGACGGGTTCTTTTTTCGTGACAAGGAAATCGTCGTGGTCGGCGGCGGCGACACCGCGATGGAGGAGGCCGTCTTTCTCTCGAAGTTCGCCAGCAAGGTCACCGTCATCCACCGCCGAGACGAGCTCCGGGCATCGAAGATCATGCAACAGCGCGCCATGGACAACCCCAAGATCGATTTTGCCTGGAATGCGGTGATCACCGAGATCCTCGGCTCGCGGGACGGTGGCGTCACCGGCGTTCTTCTCGAGGACACTCAAACCGGCGAAATCCGCGAGTTCCCGACCCAGGGCGTGTTCATGGCCATCGGCCACCGGCCCAACACGGGTATTTTTGCCGGTCTGCTCGATATGGACGCCAACGGTTACATCATCACCGTTCCGGGAACCACCAGGACCTCGGTGGAAGGGGTGTGGGCGTGCGGCGACGTGCAGGACTCGATCTACCGGCAGGCGATCACGGCTGCCGGGACCGGCTGCATGGCGGCCATCGAGGCCGAACGTTGGCTCGCCGAACGAGGGATCGAATAACTCGAGGACTTGCGACGTTCTTCTCTTGAAGATAGGCTCGTGAACCGCGTCGCCAGGAAGCGGCGCGACTGGAGGATCAGATGATTTCATTTTCCGACGCCGCGGTCAGCAAGGTGAAGGAATTCGCCGCCCAGACTCCCGAAGCCGAAGGCAAGAACCTGCGGATCTTCATCCAGGGCATCGGCTGTTCGGGGTTTGCCTACGGTTTCACCTTCGACGAGAAGCGCGACGGCGACACCGTCGTTGAAAACGGTGACCTGAAGGTTCTCGTCGACCAGAACTCGGCGCCCAACCTCACCGGCGCAACCGTCGATTTTATCGACGACCAGAGGGGCACCGGATTCATGGTCGACAACCCCAACAAACCCGAGGCCGACGCCTGCGGCACCGGCGGTGGCTGCTCGGGCTGCGGCTAGTGCACCCCGCCACAATTGATGGTGGTATTCGTGCACCGATGCACCCTTCCTGCCTGCACTTCACTCTCTCAAAATACAACGAGTATTCCTCGGTCGCGAAGTGCAGGCAGGAAGGCGCCTCGGCACCCTCGATAGCGCACCCCAATTGCGGCGGGGTACACTAGGCTCATGTCCGTCGAACCCCGTCTCCTCGAGGTCGTCCGACTCGGCCACCCGGTCCTGCGATCGGTGGCGGAACCGGTCCCCGAGGAGTGGTTTGCAACCGGGCGTCTCGACAACCTCGGCCGCGACCTCATCCGCACCATGCTCGAGGAGGAGGGCGTCGGTCTCGCCGCCCCGCAGGTAGCCGAGGAGCTTCGGCTCTTTGCCTACTGGGTCCCCGCCCACGGAGGCGAGGTCGAGATCGAGCCGACGATCGTGGTCAACCCGGAGATCAAGGTCGTCGATCCCGTGCTCGAGGAGGGTTGGGAAGGCTGCCTGTCGATTCCAGGCCTCCGCGGCGTTGTTCCGCGCGCACGGCGGATCAAGGTCAGGGGCCGAACCGTTGACGGCGAGGCCCTGAGCCTCACCGCCGACGGTTTCCACGCTCGGGTCATCCAGCATGAGTTCGACCACCTCAACGGGGTCGTGTTTCTCGATCGCATGACCTCGACCCGATCGCTCGCGTTCGAGGAAGAGTGGGAACGGTACAGTGTCACCGACCCCGAACCCGACGACGACTGACGCCGGGTCTGTTACGGAACCGGCGGCGATCACGCGGGCCGCCTCCGTCACCGCTGAGAGAATCCGCCCCCCCCGTCGCAATCTCCCACCCGCGATCATTGCCGCGGCGATCGTCTTCGGACTCGTCTGCGGCGCCTTCGAGATCACCAACACCGCCATCGGCTGGCACCTCGCCAGCGGTCGGTGGATGCTCGAGAACAGCGAGATCCTCGACCACGACGTCTTCAGTTTCACATCGGGCGGGGCAGAGTGGATCGATCACGAGTGGCTCTTTCAGATCGCTTCCGCCGCCCTCTTCGATCTCGGCGGCGCCCCGGCTCTCGTCGTGATGCGGATGATCATCGTCGCCGCGCTCATGCTCCTGCTGGTGCGGATCGGAATGACGAGCGGGCTCGACCCTCCGGTGGCGCTCGTTCTCGCGTCCCTCGCGGTCCTCGGCGCTCGAGAGCGGTTTTTTCTCCGGCCCGAGCTCTTCACCCTCCTGCTCCTGCCCCTCGCAATGTGGCTCTTTGCCGATCGCCGCGGGCGGCGTTTCTGGCCGCTGCCTCTGGTCGCCGTCATCGCCCTCGGCGTCAACCTCCACGGCGCCATCCTGGTGGCGCCGATCCTCATGGCGGTCTGGTTTTCCGGCGAGGTCGGCGATCAACTCATCCGCCACGAATTGGACCGCTCAACGCTGTCGTCAGGCGCCATCGGGGTCGGCGCCGCGTTCATCGCGCCCCTGCTGAACCCACACGGGTGGCTCATCTGGACCGTGCCCTTTCGTCTCGCCGAGATGGTGACGAAACCACACGTCCCCAACCCCGAGTGGATCTCTCCCGGCTTTGCCGAGGCGCCCGTCCTCTATGCCGCATTCGGGTTTGTCGCCATGGTCCTGATCGTGGGTCGCGCGTCGCCGCAATCATGGCTGTTTGCAATCGCCACCGCCGCATTGGCCGTCAAACACATCCGCAACATCGGTCTCTTCTTCGTTCTCCTGCCACAGACCATCGCGCCTTCTCTGGCGAGATGGCCGCTCTTCGCAGCGGACGGAGCACCGGCCAGAACCCGCCCTCGGGCACGACTGGCGCTCAGCCTGGTCCTGGTCGGCGTCCTCGGAGTCTCCGCCATCGTCCGGCCGTGGCCCCGCGCCGGATTCGGCTTTGCCGAGAATTGGTACCCGGACCAAGCTCTTCGGTTTCTCGCCAACGAGCATCTCCTCGAGGGAAACCTCTACAACGATGTCCGCTTCGGCGGCTGGCTCATTCTCGACGGCTATCCCGACCGGCAGGTCTTCCTCGATGACCGCAACGAGATCCACGAGCCTCTGCTGAGGGAAATCTGGGAGATCTTCGCGAAAAGCGACGTCGCCGCCTGGGAGAGTCTCCTCGACCGTTGGAGTATCGACACCGTTCTCCTTCGCTACCACGAGCCGATCGCTGTCACGAATCCGGCCGGCGACGACCTCGGGCGGCGCGGTTTCTCGACCCTCTGGTTCCGGTCGTCGCACTGGGCAACGGTCTACTGGGATGATGTCGCCATCGTGCTCGTCCGGCGCTCATCGGTGCCGGCGGCCTTTCTCGCCGCACATGAGTACCGGGTGGCTCGACCCGATGACTTCGAGCATCTCACCAAGGCTCTCCGAACCGACCCCGACCTCCGCCGGGAGGTGGCGGCGGAACTTCGCCGCGCGCTGGCCGAGAATCCAAATAGCCGGCGCGCGATGGATCTGGCGGTCTTTCTCGATCTGGTGAGGAGAGACTGACCGGACGACCGAGTCTCAGTCGAAACGAACGCCCTCGACCGCTTCGGCCGCGCAGGTATCGGACGAAATCCGGTATTCCTTGCCGAAGTAGTCCACCGGAACCTCGCCCAACCAACCCGCCTCGACGATTTCCTGCCAGCTATCGGCGCAGATCCCGTGGCGAAGCTTCCAATGTTGGAGCACCGGATTGAGGGCCGCCTCGTCGCGGGAGGCAACGAGACGATAAATCTGTTTGTCGCAGACCGCCCGATCGTAGTCGGTCTCCGCCTCGTCGCGGACCTCCATCCAGTACGACAGGGCGTCCTCGAAGGTCCACCCCTCCGCCTCGTTGCCCCACGTGGCGAGAAACCGCTTGAGTCGGTGAGGAGCCCCCGGGATCGCCGTGGCGGATCTGAAATAGCGGAGAGCTTCGATTTTGTCGCGGTAGCGAACATACATGTCCCAACCGGCCGCCTCGGCGATGTCGTGGTTGTCGGGCATGTTGCCGAGGGCCTTGTCAAAGAGGCGAATCACGGCGGTCTTGTACATTGCTTCTTCGGTCGTCGGCAGCTGCATGATCAACGCGCCGACGCGGTAGGCGTCCTCGTAGAGCGGATCGAGATCGGTGATGAGGTCGTATACCGTTTCCAGATACAGAAATTGCTCGTGCGGCCGGTATCGGGAGTAGTACTGGATCGACCACAGATAGAGAATATCGGCGACCAGGCCCTCGTTGCCCAGGCTGACGAGCTCGAGCATCTCCGCGCTCGGGAGATAGAGCAACTTCCGGCCCAACGGGTCCACCCGGTCGACCTTCTGGAGCGCTCGCTCGGCAACGATCGTCCCCGCCAACAAGACGGCTATCACCGCAAGGAGGATCGGCCCGCGCCTCACTGGAGGTCTTTCCCCTCAAAGCGGAGACACGCGAGCAGCAACACGAGCCCGGTGAAAAATCCCCCGTAGACCACTGCGAGACCGATGGCGCCGGCCGGGATCGGGAGCTGATGGACCACCTCGGTCTTGAAATTGAAGCGTTCGAGATTGGGGACGAGATAGTAGAGGACCGAAACCAGCGTCCGACCGAGCGATCCCGGGAGGTGGCGGGTGAGCAGCCAGAGATCCTGCGAGAGGTGGCCGATGACAAAGACCGCGAGGGTGAAAACCGACCCGAGGATGGGTCTGGTCAGCACCGAAAACAGGGTCGCGAAGGCCACCAGAACCGCCATCTCGACACCGATCATCCCGGTGGCGACGAAGAGCCTCGGGTCGAAACCACCGCCATACAACCACACGAAGCCGACAAGGATCACCGTCATCAAAACGAGGTTGACCAGAACCGTGGCCATCAGACCGGCATACTTGCCAAGCAGGAACTGCCATCGCCGCACCGGTTTGGCGAGAATGAAGTAGACCGTCTTGCTGTCGATCTCGCGGCTGATCAGAATCACACTCATCATCACCGCGATGAGCATCAGAAAAAACTGAATCCCGGCAAGACCGAGATCCTTGATGATCTTGTCCTGCTCGCCCACCGTGAGGATCCCGAAGATCTTCGAGCTCGCCATGAGCACCACCGCGAAACCGAGAAAAAGGTAAAGGACCTTGTCGCGCAAGGCCTCCCGCAAGGTGTTGACGGCAATGATGCGAATGGCTCTCATGATGCCGCCCCTTCCTCGTACTGCCGCACCAGGAGATCCTCGAGACTGCTCCGCACCGGGGTCAAACCGACGAGCCGCGCGCTCCGATCTGAGAGCTCGCGAATCAGGCTGTCGCGATGGGCGGCATCGACCCGCACCCACGCGACATCGCGGCCCCGATGGGCGGACGCCACCGGCGTGTTCACGGCCATGGGATCGAGACCGGTGAAGGTGACCTCGTAGCTCTCGACCTCACGGGCGATGAGCTCCCGCACCGCTCCGATCCCCCGCACCGTTCCGTCGATGACGGTCGCAACCCGATCACAGACGGTCTCCACATCCGGGATGATGTGACTCGAGAAGAACACCGTCACCCCGCGCTCCTTCTGCGTGAGAATGATGTCCCGTACATCCCGCCGACCGATGGGATCCAAACCACTCATGGGCTCGTCGAGGATGAGCAGTTCGGGCTCGCCGAGGAGAGCCTGACCGAGCGCGATCCGCTGCAACATCCCTTTCGAGAACGTCCGCATCTTCCGATCCGCCCGGTCGGTCATGGATACCTGAGAGAGGGTCCACGCCACCCGGTCGTCGATCTCGGCACGCTCGATGCCGAGCAGCTGTGCCGAAAAGCGGAGGTACTCGCGACCGCTGAGGTAGTTGTAGAGATAGGGGCTCTCGGCCATGAATCCCATCAGGCGTTTGGCCTGCATGGAGTCGTTGGGGTGACCGCCGACGGTGATCTCGCCCCGATCCGGGGTCACCAGCCCGGTCACGGCCTTGATGGTGGTCGTCTTCCCGGCGCCGTTCGGCCCGAGAAAACCGAAGATCTCTCCCTTCTCGACCTCGACGCTCAATCCCTTGAGCACCTCCACCGACGCCTCGAAGAGACCGGGATCGAAGGTCTTCCAGAGATCGTGAACCCGCAGCTGCACCTCGGACATGAACCCTCCCGGTCGCGGTCGTGGAACTCGGTCGCAAAAAGTATATCCGAGAGTACTCGGGGTGGATCGCAACCCACGGTTGAACACGGGGCCGATCCCGGCGCCGGCCGGGGTTGATCACCGACCCGTACGGACATTCTCTCGCTCTCAAGGGGCTCGATCACAGACATCGAGCCGATTCATGGCATACTTGGTGATTGAAAAGGAGGGCTGCGCCATGTCAGAGCTCTCACCCCTCGACATCCTCGGTAAGAGGTTTCCGGTGAAGTTCCGCGGCTATCCGGCCAACGAGGTTCACGAATACCTCACCGAAATCGCCGGTGGAATGGAATCGTTGATGCGCGAACGGGGAGAACTCCGTCAACAGGTCCATCGCCTGGAGACCGAGCTCGCGTCGTTCAGAGAGCGCGAAACCGCACTGCACGAAGCCCTGGTCGCCGCCCAGCGGATGGCCGAGTCGACCGTGGAAGCGGCCCGCGATGAGGGTCAGCGGATCATTGAAGACGGTCACGGGCTCGCCGATCGACTGGTTCAGGAAGCCAACGAACGATCGCGGACGATCGACAACGTGATTCAACAGCTCCGAGAGCGCCGGCGCGAAACGAGATCCGAACTCATCCGTCTCGTCGAACTCCTCCAGGGCATCATCGAGGATGATCGCAGCCGCGAAAAGGAAGAACGGACGACGCCCAAGCTCGCCATTCTCACCCGCAAGACCGAGAACGCCGGGGAGAGCAAGGGATGAGCCTTCTCATCCGGGGTGCGAGCCAGGTGGCAACCCCTCTCGGGAACGCGGCTCGCCGGGGCGCGGACCTCGGTCGGGTGTTGACGATGGGCAACGCCGTCGTCCGCTGCGATGGCGCCGAGCTGGTCTTTGTCGGCGATGCAGCCGAGCACGACCATCGGTTTCCCGCCCCGGATCAGATCCTCGACGCAACCGGCTGTTGTGTGATCCCCGGCTTTGTCGACCCTCACACCCATCCGGTGTGGGCGGGATCGCGGGAGGAGGAGTTCAACCGACGCCTCGCGGGTGAGTCCTATATGGACATCGCGCGGTCCGGGGGCGGCATCAACGCCACGGTTCGCGCGACCAGGGCCGCCACTTTCGACGAGCTCTTCCATGCCGCCGTCACCCGTCTCGACACGTTCTTGACCTACGGAACGACGACCATCGAGGCCAAATCGGGCTACGGGCTCGATCTCGCCACCGAGGTCCGGATGCTCGAGGTGATCGGTGCCGCTGATCGACACCACCCGGTCGATCTCCACCCAACCTGTCTCGCCGCCCACGAGGTGCCGCTTGAGCACCGCCACGAGCCCGATCGCTGGGTCAGCAAGCTGGTGGAGGAAATCCATCCGAGTATCGCCCGCCGCGGACTCGCCGAGGCGGTGGATGTCTTCTGCGAGGACGGCGTTTTCGACCTCGCTCAGACCCGCCGAATGCTCGCCGACGCCGATGCTCTCGGCTGGCGGATCCACCTTCATGCCGACGAACTCACCCCTCTCGGCGGCGCCGAACTCGCGGTCGAGTTCAACGCGTTGTCGGCCGACCACCTCATGTGCGTCACCGATGCCGGCATTGCCGCCCTGGCGGCGTCTCAAACCATCGGCGTGCTCCTCCCGGGCACGTCGTTCTTCCTCCGCTCGGGTTATGCGCCGGCTCGACGGATGGTGGAGGCGGGCTGCGCCGTCGCCCTGGCCACCGACTGCAACCCCGGTTCTTCGCCCACCGAATCGATGCCCATGATCCTCGCCCTGGCGACCCTCGAGATGGGTCTGACCATCGAGGAAGCGCTGACCGGGGCGACGCTCAACGCCGCGGCCGCCATCGACCGGGCGGCTTTCATCGGATCACTCGAGATCGGCAAACGCGCCGACATCGCCGTGCTCAACGGGCCCACCTATCACCACCTGGTCTACCACTACGGCGTCAACCCCATCCGCCACGTGGTCAAATCAGGAGAGATCGTCGTCCGCGACGGCCGGCGCGTCGATTCGTAGACCGCGTCGCGCCTCTGAACCCGGCACGTCCGTTCGAGGCGTTTCCCGTGTGTCCTTGAGAGTACGCAGACTCGGTGCCTGGCTCTCTTTTCGCCGCGAAAAGGTGCCTGGCACCGCTCCCATCGCGATTCAACAGGCCGTGGACTGCGTGCCTGGCTCCCCTTCCATCGCGTTGCCGGACCAGACGGAGCTAGCTGATGTCGACCTTGACCCTGCGAATGGCGGTTGCTCGGCCGGTCTTCTCGTCGGCATCGATGAGCGCGCCGCGGAGCTGGATGTCGCGCTTCGCAGGCTCGAAGGGCCTCGGCGTGTTGAAGAGAAATCGCTCGAGGACCTTTTCCGGCTTCATCCCGATGATGGACTCATACGGCCCCGTCATCCCGACATCGGTCTGGAACGCAGTGCCCTGCGGCAGGATCCTCTCATCAGCCGTCGGGACGTGGGTGTGGGTGCCGAGAACCGCGGTCGCCCGTCCGTCGAGGTACCAACCCATGGCCTGTTTCTCCGACGTCGCCTCGGCGTGCATGTCGACGAGGATGACCTTGACATCCGGGTGCGCCGATCCGATCTCCGAGAGCACCGCATCGGCCTTTCTGAACGCGTTGTCGATGGGAGGCATCATGGCCTGCCCCTGGAGATTGACCACCGCCACCGGAATACCGGCGGCAGTTTCCTCGACACACCAACCGCGGCCCGGGTTGCCGTCCGGGTAGTTGGCCGGCCGCAACAACGCCGGGTGGGCGTCGAGCAACGGCACCCCTTCTTTCTTGTCCCAGACGTGATTGCCGGTCGTCCAGACATCCACCGGGAAGCGCTCGAGCTCCTCGAGCACCGACGCGGTAATACCGAACCCCCCGGCAGCGTTCTCGACGTTGGCGACCACGAAATCGACCTGCTCGCGATCGACCAGGGACTCGAGGCCCCCGGCGATCGCCTTGCGTCCGGCCGATCCCATGATGTCGCCGACGAAGAGAAGCCGGATCACGGCCTCACCGCGCGTATTCCACGGCGCGGGTCTCGCGAATCACCGTCACCTTGATCTGACCCGGATAGGTCAGCTCGGCCTCGACCTTCTTCGCGACGTCGCGGGCGAGCCACACGGCCTTGTCGTCACTGATGGTCTGCGATTCAACGATGATCCTGAGTTCGCGGCCCGCCTGGATGGCGAAGACCTTCTCCACGCCCTCGAAATCGGAGGCCATGCCCTCGAGCTTCTCGAGGCGCTTGATGTAGTTCTCGAGGATTTCGCGCCGGGCTCCCGGTCGTGCGGCCGAAAGCGCATCCGCCGCCGTCACCAGGACCGCCTCGACGGTGTGCGGGTCGTAGTCGCCGTGGTGGCACTCCATGGCATGGATGACCTCGTCGGTTTCGCCGAACTTTTTGAGCATCTCGCGGCCGAGCTCGAGGTGCGTGCCGTCCATCTCGCGATCCACCGCCTTGCCGATGTCGTGGACCAGACCGGCGCGCTTGGCGACCTCGGCGTTGGCGCCGAGTTCGGCCGCCATGTGGTTGGCCAGCCACGCCACTTCCATGGAGTGTTTGAGCGCATTCTGCCCGTAGGACGAACGGAACTGAAGCCGGCCGATGAGCTTGTGAATCTCCGGGTGGATATCGGGAATCCCGACCTCCAGAGCCGCGGCTTCACCATCGGCGAGGAGCTTCTCGTCCATCTCCGCCTTGACCTTGCCGACGAGTTCTTCGATCCGTCCGGGGTGGATGCGACCGTCCTGGATCAGGCTCTCGAGAGCGCGACGTGCGATCTCGCGCCGCACCGGCTCGAAGCATGACAGAATCACCGCCTCCGGGGTGTCGTCGACGATGAGATCGACGCCGGTCGCCTGCTCGAAGGCGCGGATGTTTCGCCCTTCGCGGCCGATGATCCGTCCCTTCATCTCGTCCGACGGCAGATCGACCACCGAAACGGTGCTCTCGACCACGTGCTCCGACGCGATCCGTTGGATGGCCATGGAGATCACCCGACGGGCCCTCTCCTTGGCCTTCTCGGTCGACTCCTCCTCGATCTTCCGGACCAGATTGGCGGCGTCCATGCGCGCCTCGTTCTCGAGGGATTTCAGAAGTTCCTGTTTGGCCTGCTCGGTCGTCAGTCCGGCGATCTGCTCGAGCTTGACCCGCTCTTCGGCGAGGGCGGACTCGAGTTCTTCGCTGCGAGCTCCGAGGACGGCTTCCTGTCGCCGGAGCTCCTCCTCGAGTTTCGCCACCGCCTGTTCGCTCTCAGCGACCTGCGACGACCGCCGGTCGAGATCGGTCCCCTTTTCCTCGAGCGTCGTTTCGAGTCCGAAGAGCTCGAGCCGGTGATCGCGGGTCTCTCGTTCAAATTCGGTGCGCGCCGCGAGCAGCCGCTCGCGAGCCACGATCTCCACATCTTTCCGAAGACGTTCACCGTCGATCTCTGCCCGCGCGAGGACCCTTCGGGCCTGCTTCTCGGCGTTGGCCACGAGTCCGAGTGCGGCGCGCCGTGAGCGACGCCACATTACCCAGACCAAAACCAGACCGAGGATCGCGACCAGCAGCACACAGAGCGCCGCTATCAAAGGTAAGCCCACGATCCACCCCCTTTTTGTCAAGGAGCGATCAGTGCGACCGACATCTCTCAGAGTGCGGATTCAGAGGATTAAGGGGAGGCCCCCACTACGGCCGTGTGAGCAAGCCCATTTGAACCTGCGTTACCACAGTTGGGTACCTGTTCCCCGCCTGTCTCCCACCGTGAGGCAGGCATCGAAGCGGGAAAACCCGGCAACCCTTCAAATAGGTGTTGGTTCAACGATAGTTTCACTCATCACCAACCGCGCAGGGACCTCCAAGTCCTAGTTCTCATCCCCGATTTCCTCGGGCCTCATGGCCTCTTCGACTTTCATTACGAGTCGTTCCGCTTGTTTCTCCAAACGTTTTTGCCGGACGTCCTGATCTGTCTCACGTTCTTGAAATAACTCGTCCGCGATATTGAGTGCGGTCAAGACCGCAATCTTGACCGTATCGACACTGGAGCTCCGATCGGCCACCTCGCGCATCCGAGAATCCACGAACCGGGCTATCTCCTGCAGCCTGGTCGCGTCTCCGTCAGCACGGAGTCCGAGCCGCTGACCGAAAATTTCGACAGTCGCTCGAACGGTTGCCATTCATCACTCCTTCCCATTGATAAGTATACAGTATCGAATCCGTGTCTCACCACGTCGCTCGCCAGCAACCGTGGTTGGCGGAAACTCGTCGGCACAGCGGCAGCGCGAAAGTGCCCCGCCGGCGGTGGATTCGATCTATGGGTCGTGATCTGTACTGGTCCCGAGAACCAGGGGGAAGCCGCGCTCAGCGCTTGTCCCGATCGAGGACGCCGTCGATGAGTCCGAGCACCTTTTCGAGTCGCACGGCGAGTTCGTCGCGCTCCTTTTCGAGGGATCCGACTCGCTCGTTGGCGCTGGTGGTCCCCGCCAACTGCGTCTTGAGTTCGTCGATCTCGGCAACGTACTCACCGACCTTGGTCTCGAGTTCGGCGGATCGCGCGACGGCGCCGCGGTAGGATTCGACGAGCTCTTCGATCCGGGTTTCCAGCTGTTTCAAGACCGTTTCCATCGCCATCATTCCACTCCTTGGATCCCGTTGATCATGCGAAAGTCACACCGAGGCGCCCGCTCAGACTCCGACGCAGTGCCTCCTGAGTTTCGTTGACCTCGTTCTGGGTCAGCGATCGGTCGGCCGCGCGATAGGTCAATCGCAGGGTCGTCCGAACCGCTCCCGGTGGCAGCCCCTTGCCGGAATACCGCGCCTGGAGTTCGATGCTCTCAACGAGCCCTCCGGCCAACTCCCGCACCGCGGCATCGAGCTCCGCAAAGCTGAGGTCGGTGGCGTGCTCGATGGTCATGTCCGCGGCCACCGCCGGGTGCCTGGGCAGCTCGACGAATCTGGCAAGCGGGATTTCTTCCGCAGCGGCCGCGAGATCGAGCTCGGCGATGTAGACCGGCGTCTTGAGGTCCCATCGTCGGGCGGTCTCCGGGGCGACCAACCCGACGCAACCGACGATTCGCCCACCTTCGGCCTCGATGACGGCGCCCTGGGCCTCGTCGAGCCATGGACCACCGCCGCGCCGCCATGAGACGTCGGGAAAACCGAGCTCGCCGATCATCCCCTCGACGACGCCCTTGAGATCGGCAAACCCCGCGGCTCCCCGGTGTCCGAGACCCGAACCGGCGAGGGCGACGGCGATCCGCTCGCCCTCGGCGGGAGCGTCCCCGGCGAACCAGAAGACCCGGCCCTGCTCGAAGACGGCCACGGCCCGCTCTCCCTGATTGAGATTGTCGCGCACCGCCGAAAGCAGACCCGGCAGCAGCGACCGCCGCATGGTGGCCTGGGTGCTCGCCAGAGGATTGTCGAGCTGCACCGGCCTGCCCGGGCACAGCGGCAGGTCTTCCACCATCGAGTCGGCCGCAGGATCGATGAACGACCAGGTGACGATCTCGGCCAGACCACAGTCCACCGCCGCCGATCGGGCGCGGTCGACGAGCTGCCAATTCAAACTGCGATGACCGGGAGCCGTGGCCAGGACCGGCAACCGGGCCGGTATCGCGTCGAAACCGACATGACGGACGAACTCCTCGAGGAGGTCGGCCTCACGCTCGAGATCGCCCCGGTACGAGGGAACCGTCACCGTCAGGGTGTCACCGTCGACCTCGGGTCCGAGTTCGAGCCCGCCGGCGATCTCGACCAACCGCTTCATGGACACCTCGAGCCCGATGAAACCGGCGACCCTGGCCGCGGTCGTCGACAACCGGCGCGGCTCGAAGGGCCGCGGCCGGACATCGATGCGCCCACCGCAGACCGTGCCACCGGTGAACTCGGCGATGAGGGCGGCGGCGTAGTCGATGGCCACCGGCGGCAATTCGGGATCGGCGCCGCGCTCGAAACGGTGGGAAGCTTCGGTGTGCATCCCGAGTCTGCGCGCCGCCCTCCTGATCGCCAGAGCGTCGAAGTTGGCGGCTTCGAGAAGCACATCCCGGGTGCCGTCGCCGATCTCCGAGTCGGCGCCGCCCATGATCCCGGCGAGACCGACGACCCGGTCCCGATCGGCGATCACCGGCATCCCCGGCTCGAGCTTGCGGGTCTCGCCGTCAAGGGTGACGAGACCCTCGCCCGGCTCGGCCCGACGGGCGACGAGCGTGGCGCCGCGCACCTTGTCGAGATCATAGGCATGCAGCGGTTGGCCGAGCTCGAGCAGGACGTAGTTGGTGACGTCGACGATGGCGCTGATCGGCCGCACTCCGGCGTTTCTCAGCCGGCGCTGCATCCACTCCGGCGAGTCGGCGGCGGCCACCCCCCGGATCACCCGGGCGCAGAAACGCGGACACACGGAGGGGTCGGCGATCTCCACGGTGGCGATATCGGTCGTCGCCTCATTACCCTCGACAAGGTCGAACTCGAGCGGTTTGAGCGTCGTTCCCGTCGCCGCCGCGGCTTCTCGGGCGAGACCGCGGTGGTTCATGGCATCGGGGCGGTTCGTGGTGACATCCACGTCCCAGATTTCGGCGCCGTCCCCGGGCTCGCGCAGTTCCACCAGAAAGCCGCACGCGGTCAAGGCGTCAGCCGTCTCGTCGGCGTCCGGGGCGCCCTCGAGCATGTGCAACAGCCAATCGGAGTCGAACTTCATTCGAACTGCCTCGTCAATCGCTGGTCGCCCGAGAAGAGTTGCCGCAAGTCGGGAATTCCGTACTGCAGCATGGCGACCCGGTCGAGACCGAGGCCGAAGGCGAAGCCGGTGTAGCGCTCGGGATCGATGCCCACCGCCTCGAAGACCCGCGGGTCGACCATCCCGGAGCCGAGGATTTCGATCCAACCCGAGCCCGAGCACACCCCGCAACCCTTCATCCCGCAAAAGATGCACGAGATGTCGACCTCGGCCGAGGGCTCGGTGAAGGGGAAGTAGCTGGGCCGCAGGCGGACCCTGACGTCGTCCGAGAACAATGCGCGGAGGAAGGTCTCCAGCGTCGCCTTGAGGTGGCCGACGGTGATGCCCTCGTCCACCACCAGGCCCTCGAGCTGGTGGAACATGGGCGAGTGCCTGAGGTCCGAGTCGCGGCGGTAGACGCGACCCGGCACGACGATTCGGATCGGCGGCTGGCGGCGCTCCATCACCCGCACCTGGACCGGCGAGGTCTGGGTGCGCAGGAGGTGTTCGCTGCCGATGTAGAAGGTGTCCTGATCGTCGCGCGCCGGGTGGTCCGGCGGCATGTTGAGGGCCTCGAAGTTGTGCCAGTCGTCCTCGATCTCGGGTCCGCCCTCGACGTCGTAACCCATGCGGAGAAAGATCTCCTCGATCCGGCGCCGCACGAGGTGGACCGGATGCTCGGCGCCGCGCGCCGGCCTCAGGCCGGGAAGGGTGACATCGACCCGGTGGGCCGAAGAGGCGTCCGCCGTCGCCGAAGCTGACTGTTTGGCTTGTTTGAGCCCGTCCTCGACGAACTTCTTGAGCTCGTTGAGGGCCTGGCCGTAGCCGCGTTTGTCCTCGTTCGGCAGCTCGCGCAACGCAGCGGTCAGTTCCAGCAGCAGACCCGACTTGCGGCCGGCGTAGGCAACACGGAGCCTTTCGACCGCATCCGGATCGTTCCCCGCGGTCTCCAGGTCGGCGACAAAGGACGCCCGCACCTCGTTCAGGCGCTCGAGCCCCACGACACCCTCAGCCCGCGCTCTTGGAAAGCTCGACCAGCTCGGTGAAGGCCTTGGGATCCTTGACGGCGATGTCGGCCAGAACCTTGCGGTCCAGCTCGCAGCCGGCGTTCCTCAGCCCGTTGATGAAGAGCGAGTAGCTCGTGCCGTTGAGCCGCGCGGCGGCGTTGATGCGGGTGATCCAGAGGCTGCGGAAATGCCGCTTGCGCTGCTTGCGGTCACGGTAGGCGTACTGCAGCGATTTTTCGACCTGAATCTTGGCAGTCCGGTGCAGCCGCGACTTGCCTCCCCAGTAGCCCTCGGCGAGCTTGAGAATCTTCTTCCGGCGATCCTTGCGATTGGAACCTCTTTTGACGCGCATACCAGCCTCCTCACTTCATCCCGATGAGCATGTGCTTGAGCACCTTGGCGTTGGCCGGCGAGACCATCACGGCCTTGCGGAGCTTGCGCTTCCTCTTGGTGCTCTTTTTGGTCAGGATGTGGGACGCATAGGCATGGTGCCGTTTGAACTTGCCGCTCGCGGTTCGCTTGATGCGTTTGGCCGCCCCACGATGGGTCTTCATCTTTGGCATTTCTGACTCCTTTTCTTCGGATCCGTCCTCACGCTTCGCGCGAGCGGGTGGACACCGCGTTGACGACCCGCTCCACGACCGCTTCGAGGGGCTGAACCCCCTCGTCTCGGCCGTGACGGAGTCGCAGGGAAACGGTGTTTTCGTCTGCTTCCCGCTGGCCGACGACCAGCAGGTATGGAACTTTCATGGTCTCGCCCTCGCGGATCTTCCAGCCGAGCTTCTCCGACCGCCGATCGACATCGGCGCGGAGACCGCGCCTGCGCAGGGTCTCGGTCACCTTCTCGGCGTATCCCAGGACCGCATCGGTGATCGGAAGGACGCGCACCTGCTCCGGCGTCAGCCACGGCGGCAGATCGCCGGCGAAGTGCTCGAGCATCACGCCGTAGAAGCGCTCGAGGGAACCGAGGATGGCGCGGTGGATCATCACCGGCCGGTTCTCGGATCCCTCCGAATCGATATAGCCGAGTCCGAATCGGTCGGGCATCTGGAAATCGAGCTGGATGGTCGCCAGCTGCCAGGCGCGGCCGAGAGCGTCGGCGACCTCGAAATCGATCTTGGGTCCGTAGAAGGCGCCTTCGCCCTGCTTGACGGTGTAGGTGATCCCTTCGCGGTCTTCGAGACAGCGGGCAAGCACCGCCTCGGCATGCTCCCAAACCTCGAGGTCGCCGATGGCTTTCTCGGGTCTGGTCGAGAGAAACACCCTGACATCGGAGAAGCCGAAGATCTCGTAGATCTCGAAGATGAACTCGAAGAGGGCTTCGATCTCGGGTCCGATCTGCTCCGGGGTGCAGAAGATGTGGGCGTCATCCTGGCTGAAGGTGCGGACCCTGGTCAGACCCGTCACGACGCCCGATCGTTCGTAGCGGTGGAGCCGGCCGAAATCGGCGATCCGGCGCGGCAGCTCGCGGTAGGAGTGGGCGCGGGATCCATAGATCAGACAGTGCGACGGACAGTTCATCGGTTTGACGCTCGATGAACGCTCCTCGACCTCGTCGAAGGCGTCGGCAAAGAACATGTCGTCACGGTAGTTGTCGTAGTGACCCGAACGCTTCCACAGCTCGACATCGAAGATCTGCGGCGTGATCACCTCTTCGTAGCCGTGGTCGCGGTACTTCTCGCGCATGAGCTCGAGCAGCGCGTTGTAGACGATGGCGCCGCGCGGGTGGAAGAACGGGCTCGCCGGCGCCTCGGCGTGGAAGCTGAAGAGATCGAGCTCACGACCGAGTTTGCGGTGATCGCGTCGCTTGAGCTCCTCGAGCCGCTCGAAGTAGGCGTTGAGTTCTTTCTTGGATCCGAACGCCGTGCCGTAGAGCCGCTGGAGCATCTCGTTGCGCTCGTCGCCCTTGAAGTAGGCGCCCGAGGACTCGAGCAGGCGAACCGCACCGATCTGGCCGGTGCGCTGGAGGTGGGGTCCGCGGCAGAGATCGACAAAATCTCCGTGCTGGTAGAGGCTGATGACCTCCCCCTCGGGGATATCCGAAAGTCGGATGAGCTTGATGTCCTCGTCGCGCGAACTCATGACCGCGGTGGCCTCGTCGCGACCGACCTCGGTGCGCTCGAAGGGAAGATCCTCGGCGATGATCTCGGCCATCTTGGCCTCGATGCGCTCGAAATCCTCGGGCTTGAACGACCGCGGAAAGCGGAAGTCGTACTGGTACTTCTCCGAGTGGTCCTGCCGTCCGGCATCGATGGGGGTGCCCGGCCAAAGGCGTTTGACGGCGTCGGCCATGACGTGCTCCGCCGAATGGCGGATGACGTCTCCCGCCTCGGGGTCCTTGACGGTGATGATCCGCAAGGAAGCGTTCCTGGTGAGCCGGGTTCGCAGATCCACCACGTGCCCGTCGACCTCGCCGGCGACGGTGTCGCGGGCGAGGCGCGGACCGATATCCTCGGCCACATCGAGGACCGTGGAACCGGCGGGAAGTTCCCTGGCGCTGCCGTCGGGCAGGGTAATCTGGATTGTCTCGGCCATTTGGCACTCCGTTGAGGGGCACGTTCCGGGCAAGAAACACAAAAACCCGACCACGGGATCGGGTCGGGTTTGACTGTTCCGTCAGTGGTAGGCGCACGCGGACTCGAACCGCGGACCTCATCCGTGTGAGGGATGCGCTCTAACCAGCTGAGCTACGCGCCTACACGAAACAGAAAAATGGTAGGCGCGAGCGGACTCGAACCGCTGACCCCTACCGTGTCAAGGTAGTACTCTAACCAGCTGAGCTACGCGCCTATCAGGCTACTGACAGGTGGCTCCGTGGGAACACTTGAAACCTGTCTTCGTCCTTTGATTGTAAAGATCGATCTCTGGAAGCCCAGAGGGACCGGGATCTTAGCAACCGAGCGGGTGGCTGTCAACGTTTCCGGGGGATGCCAGGCACGCAACTTTGTTCGCGGCGAACAAAGTTGGAGCCAGGCACCCTTCCCGCATTCTCTTGAGGGCTCGCGGTGAAGGCCTCGAACGGACGTGCCGTCCTTGATCATTGTTCGGCACCCGCATCGCCTCGCCGTGACTCGGTACTTCACGCCGAACAATGTCAAGGGGGGCTCTCACGGGCAACCGCGACGAAAGAAACTCGTTCGGCGTCGCACTCAGGGATAGAATAGGCCCGATGGAGGCCGACATGGACACCGAACCCGTTGTCATCGCGAACGTCCAGGGCGAGTTCGAGGAGCAGCAGTTGCGAATGTTCCTCGAGGCCAACGGGATCCCGACAGTGGTCCGCGGGGAGGCGCTCCGCAAGACCCACGCCTTTGTTCTCGATGGTCTTGGAGCGGTGGAGATCATGGTCGCCCCCGAGCACGCCGCCGCCGCCCGCGATCTCATCGCACGAGTCGAGGCCGGTGAACTCGAGCTCGCCTCCGACGTTCTGGAGGCCGGCGAGGCCGACTAGCTCGTCCCAGCAACGCGATGGGAGGGGAAGGCAGGCAGTTTCTCGCGTTCTCGTTTCGGTTTGCTTGAACCCCGGCCTTCTGGTCCGCCTCCAGCGGCCCAGCGTCGCGGATCAGCGTGGTCGCGCGTGGGATGATTGAAATGTCTGCGACCACGCTGATCACGCGAACGACGGCCTCCCTCCAACATCAGCAAACGTCCCTCGTCGCGCTTCCCGAGGACTGCCCGGTATGGACATTGTGCGGGGCGCGACGCGCAGCCGGCGGGGCGATTCCAGCACAATGTCAAACCCGGCACGTCCCGGTGAGCGTGCTTGCCGAGTACTCACAAAGATCCGCGGTTCGCCGTTGACCGGACGTGCCGTCCTTGAGGTCGCTCCGGATTGCGCGGGACGGGTGCCTTCTGGCACCAACTTTGCTCGCCGCGATCGAAGTCGCGTGCCTGGCTCCCCTCCCATCGCGTTTCGGGATTTGGGCGTCGCGCCTACCGGGTCTTCAGCCCCAATTCCTCGAGCTGCCGATCGTCGACCGCCGACGGCGCTTCGGTCATCAGGCACGAGGCGGAGGTGGTCTTGGGAAAGGCGATGACGTCGCGGATCGAGTCGCGCCCCGACATGAGCATGATCATCCGATCGAGCCCGAGCGCGATACCGCCGTGCGGCGGCACCCCGTAGCGGAAGGCCTCGAGCAGAAAGCCGAAACGCTCCTGAACCTCGTCCTCGCCGATTCCGAGGACCTTAAACATCTGCCGCTGGACCGTCGGGTTGTTGATCCTGATCGACCCGCCCCCGAGTTCGACCCCGTCCATGACCACATCGTAGGCGCGGGCGCGGACCGCGCCCGGATCGCTCTCGAGCAGCTCGAGATCCTCCGGCCGCGGTGAGGTGAAGGGGTGGTGCATGGCGAAGTACCGGCCCTCGTCCTCATCCCACTCGAGCAGGGGAAAGTCGGTCACCCAGAGAAAGTCGTGCCGACCCCGGGGAATGAGGTCGTCTTCGGCGGCGAGATGGAGCCGGAGCGCGCCGAGGGCCGAGAGGACGATCTTCTCCCGCCCGCCGACGACCACGAGCAGATCCTCGTCGGCGGCGCCCGCCGCAACGAGGAAGCGCTCGATACCCTCGTCACCCAGGGCCTTCTTCGCCGGCGAGGCGAAGCCGTCGGGCGTCCGCTTGAACCACAGCACCCCGGGGACACCGTAGGGTTTGACGAAATCCGAAAGCGCATCGAGTTGCTTGCGCGATCGCGCCGCCCCACCGGGAACGACGATTCCCTTGACGCGGCCTTCGGCCGCCGCGCTTTCGAGGACGTTGAAGCCGCATCCCGCGCAGATCGGGGCTAAGTCGATGAGTTCAAGACCGAAGCGGGTGTCGGGGCGGTCCGAGCCGAACCGCTCAATGGCCTCGGTATAGGTCATCCGCGGGTAGATCTCCGGGGGCTCGATCCCGACGACGGGGAAGATCCTCGCAAAAAGCCCCTCCACCAGTTCGTAGATGTCCTCCTCGGTGATGAACGAGGCTTCGACATCGATCTGCGAAAACTCGGGCTGACGATCGGCGCGAAGATCCTCATCGCGGAAGCAGCGGGCGATCTGGACATAACGACCGGTCCCGGCCACCTGGAGGAGCTGTTTGAAGAGCTGAGGCGACTGCGGCAGGGCGTAGAAGCTGCCCTTGTGGATCCGCGACGGGACGAGAAAATCGCGCGCACCCTCCGGCGTGGAACGAGTCAGGATCGGGGTCTCGACCTCGAGGAAGTCCATCTCGTCGAAGTACCGGCGGGTGTCGGCGACGACCCTGTGACGCAACACCAGGTTGGCCATCATCTTCGGCCGGCGGAGATCGAGATACCGGTGTTTGAGACGGAGCTCCTCCGACACGTTGGCGTCATCCTCGACGACAAAGGGCGGGGTCTCAGACTCGGTGAGGAGTTCGAGGTCGGTCACCTTGACTTCGATCTCGCCGCTCGCGAGCTCGGTGTTGGATTGGCCCTCGGCGCGCCGGCGCACCAATCCGTTCACCCGAATCACATCTTCGCTCGAGAGCTTTTCGCCCTCGGCCACCGCCTCGTCCTCGAAGACGAGTTGCACCAGACCGCTGCGATCCCTCAGATCGACAAAGACGAGACCGCCGAGGTCGCGGCGGCGACGCACCCACCCGACGAGTTCCACCGTCTCTCCGATCTGTTGAGCACCAAGAGCCGCACACCAGGGTCTCATCCACGCACTCGTCATCGCAGTCTCCGTTTCCGTCGCAGACACCTGTCGTTGGATTTGAACCTAAGGTGAGCGATTCTCGGCGGCGATCTGCACCAATCTCTTGCGCTCTGGACGTTTGCAAAAAGACTCGACATACCAACGGGTATGCCTCCGTTTTTTGCAAACGTCAGAGCATCAAGATCTTGGCGCATCTCATCCACCAGAATCGCTCACCTTAGGTTGAAGCAGCTCGGCCACGCGCGCGGCCACACCGTCGAGGGCAACGGTCTCCTGTTCGCCCCGCTCGAGATCACGAATCACGGCGACATTTTCGGCGAGTTCGGTTTCGCCGAGGATGACGGCGACCGAAGCGGCCATCTTGCCCGCCCACTTGAGGCCGGCTTTGAGCGAACGGCCGGTGACTTCGGTGTGGACCGTCCGGCCGGAGAGCACGAGATCGCGGGTCAGGGCCATGGCGCGAGCCGCCGCCGCATCGCCGATGGGGAGCACGGCCACGATCCGCTGGCCGAGAGCCCGATCCTTGAAGCTCCGCGGCAGGACTTCCACGAGCCGGTCCTCGCCGATGGCGAACCCGACGCCGGGCACCGCCGCACCGCCGAGATCCGAAATCAAGCGGTCATAGCGCCCGCCGCCGCAGATCACCGTATTCTCTCCGAGCTCGGGCGAAATGACCTCGAAGACCGTCCGCAGATAGTAGTCGAGGCCGCGGACCAGCCGCGGGGCCCGGCGCACCGGAATCGACGCCTCGGCCAAACCCGCTTCGACCGCGGCGACGTGACGTTGAGCATCATCGCTCACCACATCCGCCACCGGGGTCGTCTCCGCGACCAGTTCGCGGCAGCGGGGGACCTTGCAGTCGAGGATTCGCAGCGGATTCTCCAGCCAGCGGCGCTGACAATCGCCGCAGAGTTCAGCTTGGTGCGGCGTCAACTCGTTCTTGATGATGGCGACGAAACGGTCCCGATCCTCGGGATCGCCGAGGTTGTTGAGCTCGATGACGAGGTCGTCGAACCCGAGCTCGGCGAGGAAGGTGTGGAGCGCGACGATGACCTCGATGTCGGCGGCCGGGGAGGCGGCGCCGAGGAGTTCGATCCCGATCTGGGAAAACTGGCGATAACGACCGCGCTGGGCCTTCTCGTAGCGGAACATGGGACCGAAGTAGCTCAGCCGCAAGGGCTGGGGGCGCTGACCGAGACCGTTCTCGATAAAGGCCCTGGCAACGCTGGCGGTTCCTTCGGGCCGCAGAGTCAGTGATCGACCCTTGCGGTCGGCGAAGGTGTACATCTCCTTGGAGACGATGTCGGTGCCCTCGCCCACGGTCCGGACAAAGAGCTCGGTGGGTTCGAGGAGGGGCAGCCGGATCTCGGAGTAACCGAATCCCCCCAGGACCCGCAGTGCGGTCTGTTCGACCCCGTTCCACAGCCGCGTTTCGGGCGGCAGGATGTCGCGGGTGCCTTTGACTTTGCGGATCATGAATCGCTCTTTTCTTCAATCCCGGCGGCGGGCCGCCCGAGGCCCTGCTCGAGGTAGTTATTCTTGTACTCGACATAGTTGCTTGCGGTTCTTCGGGCGCGGTCGGCCTCGGCATCGGTGAGCCGCCGTTTGACCACCGCTGGCACGCCGGCGACGAGGCTGCGCGGCGGCACCTCGAACCCTTCGCGTACCACCGCGCCGGCGGCCACCAGCGAACCCTCGCCGATGACGGCGTTGTTGAGCACCATGGCGCCCATCCCGATCAGGCTCCCGGCGCCCACCGTGCAGCCGTGGAGCATGGCCCCGTGTCCGACGCTGACCTCCTCGTCCAGGAGCGTGGGGTACAACCCGCGTTCGACATGAACGATGACACCGTCCTGGAGATTCGACCTCGCCCCGATCCGGATCCAGTGGATGTCGCCGCGGATCACCACGTTGTACCAGACCGACACGTCATCCCCGAGGGTGACGTCTCCGACCACGACCGCGTTGTCGGCGAGAAAGACTCGCCGACCGAGACTCGGGGTCAGTCCGGAGACCGTGTGAACCGCCATCGGGATCCTCCATCCGCCGTTCAAACGAGCGGAGTGGGCACGCTACCACAGGGCCGCCGAACCCAGCAACGTCGGCTCCGCGATCGCCGCACGCAAGATACCGGAATTGTTCGGGTTGTGGATCTCAGCTCGGAATCGGCGTCGAACAACAGTCGAAAACTCAATGAGATAGCGATAACTTATTGAAAATAAATCGGTTATCTTCCAAGCAACAAAAATCCGGTGAAACACAGAAGTGCTTGTATTTACATCAGTTTAACCACTTTTCCACAGGGTTTTCCACAGGGTTTTCCACAGAGGTGTACGCGAGGCGAAAGGGATTCGGAGGCGCCGACCCGCGGGTGGGAATCAACCCTCTGGAAGGACCCAGCGATCAAAGTCGAACGGCGCATCCCAGGGCACCGGTCCGGAGCGGATCTCGCGCGCCTCCTCCGAGCTCAGGTCCATGAGGGTGCTCACCATTCCGCCGGCCAGGTCCCCGGCGTCGAGAACGAGATCGGGGGCGCCGAGCAACGAACCGAGCGCGCCATCCACCGTCGGGCAGGGCGGCTCCCCGTGCCGATTGGCGGAAGTTGCGGTGAGCGGCCCGACCCGGTAGAGAACCGCCCGCAACCCGTCGTGGTCGGGAATCCGCACCGCGAGGGTGGCGGTCGATGACGCCGCGACCGGAAGAGTTCGAGGCGCCACCACGGTCAATGCGGCGGGCCAGATCCTGGCCAGCCTGAAGCGGTGGATGTCGGGCACGCTGACCAGCGAGTCCACCTGAGCCCAGTCGGAACAGACAACCGGCAACGCGAGGCCTTCGGGCCGGCCCTTGAGCTCGAAAATCTTCTTGACCGCCTCGGGCTGTCGCGGATCGACCGCGAGCCCGTAGTGGCTTTCGGTGGGAATCAGCACGACCCCGCCCGCGGCCACGACCTCCGCGACAACGCCGACCGCGCTCCTGATCTCATCCGGTTCGGAAAACGGCAGACGAATCATGATCCTTCCAGAAGGGTCCGCGCGTGGGCGCGCGCCGATGCTCCGATCTCATCTCCGGCCAACATCCTCGCCAGCTCGATTTCGCGGTCCTCGCCGTCGAGAGGGAAGATCCGCGTCACCGCGCGGTCACCGAGCCGGACCTTCTCGATCTTGAAATGACCATCCGCCGCAGCCGCGACCTGCGGCAGATGGGTGACGGCCAGGACCTGATCGGTGGCGGCGAGATCGGCCAGCAGCCCGGCGAGGGCCGCAGCCGTCGCCCCACCGAGACCGGAATCGACCTCGTCGAAGAGCAGGGTCACGGCGCCTCCGGGGCGCGCCGACCGGAGCACCGTTCGGATGGCGAGGTGGATTCTCGAGAGCTCACCCCCCGAGGCGATGCGAGCCATGGATCGCGGTTCCTCACCGGGATTGGCGGCGATGAGCAGCTCACACTCCTCGACCCCGCCGGCATCGAAGGCAACGCCGCGGCCATCCCGCACCAGGGGGCTGCGTTCGTCGATCCGCGGTTGCCAGCGGAACTCCATGTGGGTTCCAGCCATGCCGAGTCGGGTGAGCACTTCTTCAACCGACCGCGCGAGTCGAGCTCCGGCTTTCCGTCGAGCTTCGTCGAGTCGATTGGCGGCGGCGTCAAAGTCGCCGAGAGCGGCGGCAGCCGCCGCCGCGGCGGCCCCGAGCCGGTCTTCGACCTCTTCGAGCTCTTCCTTTTCCGTCATCAACGCCGTCCGGTGTTCGAGGACCCGAGCGAGGGAATCACCGTATTTGAGCATGAGCTGGTCGAGGCTGTGGAGCCGGCTCTCGACGCCATCGAGGACACCGGGACTGTCGTCCACATCAGCGGTCAGGGCCCGCACCTCGCGAACCAACTCCTCGATGTTGATCCGTGCTTCCGACAGGGCCGCTGATCCCTCGGCCAGAGGCAGACCATGGGCCACCATTTCTTCCATGTCGCGCTCGGCGCGAGCAATGCGGTCCACCGCCGACTCGTCGTCATCGCTGAGGCTCCCGAGAATCGAATCCGCCAACTCCTGCAGCCGCGCCGCGTTGCGCAAGACCTGCCGCCGGGCGGTCAGGTGCTCGTGTTCGTCCTCGGAGGGATCGACCGCGGCGATTTCGGCGAGCTGGAAGGCTATGGTGTCGAGGCGGTCGCGACGGTTCGCCCGCGCCGCCTCGAGCGCCGCGAGATGATCAGCCGCGTCCCGCCACTTGCCATAACTCGCGCCGACCTCGGCGAGCAGAACGTCGTGACTGCCGGCATCATCGACCAGCCGGCGCTGCACGTCCGGGTCCGCGAGTCCGTGTTGCTCGTGTTGACCGTGGATCGAGAGAAGCAAAGGCGCGAGCTGCTGAAGGGTGTTGGCGGTGACCGAGACATCGTTGACCCAGCAACGGCCGCGCCCCGTCGCCGAGATCTCGCGCCGGATGACCAGTTGCGAATCGTCGGCAGCGCCGATTTCATCGAGGATCGCCTCGACTCCGGAACCGACCTCGAGTCCAAACCAGCCTTCGACCCGCAGGCGCTCGTCGCCCGTCCGGACGAGCTCCGCGGAGGCTCTTCGCCCGGCGAGGAGTTCGAGGGAGGTCACCAGCAACGATTTTCCCGCGCCCGTCTCCCCGGTGAGGGCGACAAACCCCGGCGCCAACTCAACCTCGACGGCATCGATGATGCCGAGTCCTTGGACGATGAGACGCTCGAGCATTGGTCGGCATGCTACCACCGATCCAGTACAATGAATGTCAGGGACCACGCTACAAGTTCGCGAATGGAGGCCTCGATCATGAGCCACCCCACGTCTCCCGTTGTCCGCAACTTCGCCGCCGTCAAGTCCGCGGTCGTGGACCGCGCGCGAGGCGCCACGATCCAGACCCTCATCGGGCCCGCCGATGGCGCTCCCAATTTCATCACTCGGCGGTTCACCCTGGCGGCCGGCGGGCGAATCCCACGACATCGGCACGCCACCATCGAGCACGAGCAGGTGATCCTCTCCGGCTCCATGGTGATCGGCCTCGATGATCGTGAAACGGTGGTGACCGAGGGTGACAGCATCTTCATCCCAGCCGGAGTCGCCCATTGGTACGAGAATCGTACCGACGAACCCGTCAGCTTCATCTGCGTGATTCCCCACACGCCGGACTATCAGACCGAGTGGCTGGAGGGGCCGGTGGAATAACCCGCGCCCGATGAAAGGCGATGGGAGCGGAGCCAGGCACCTTTTCGCGGCGAAAAGAGAGCCAGGCACCGAGCCCGCGTTCTCTCGATGGATCGCGGGATTGGCGTCGATCGGACGTGCCGCTTCAAATCATTGTTTGGTGGAACGACCTGGCGATTCTCTCGAGCGTTGGGGCCAAACAATGTTTGAGGGGGCACTCTCGGGGAGCGCGATGGGGGGACCAGATTAGGAGGCGCTGCCCTTATTTGCCGATACTACCTACCGCCGCTGCTTGCAGAGGGTGACGATCTCGCTCCACCCGCGCTGGACCTCGGCATCGAGTCTGTCTCGTGTGCCCGAATTGTCGATGAGCACCTGCGCTAATTCGCGTTTCTCCGCCATCGGCATCTGCGCCGCCAGCAGACCGCGCGCCCGGTCCTCGGACATTCCCCGAGCGACCGCACGGGCGAGCTGCTGGTCCGGCGAGCACCAGACGACGGCGAGCAGATCGTAGCTCTTCCACGACCCGGTTTCGACCAGGAGCGCTGCTTCCACCACCGCCACCGCGCGTGGTCCGAGGGTGGCCAGCCATTCCTCGACGCCGTTGCGAACGAGGGGATGGATCGCTCCTTCGAGCCTCGCCCGAGCCGCCGGGTCGCCTAAGACCAGCTCCGCAAGCCGGGTGCGGTCAACCCCGCCGTCCGGATCCAAGACCCGGTCGCCGAAGAGGTACCCGACATCGAGAGCGCCGGCGCCGCCCGGGCGATAGAGCTCGTGGACGTAGCGATCGCAGTCGAAGACTTCGGCGCCGAGGCGTTCGAGGATCTCCGCCACCGTCGACTTCCCCGATGCCAGAGAGCCGGTGAGACCGACCGTGCAGGGCCGCTGGCTCACGGTGAGAGTCCCCGGCGTAGTCTGGCGGCGCGGGCCGTGTTGGCCATCAGCATGGCGATGGTCAGCGGGCCGACGCCACCCGGCACCGGGGTGATCCGGCCGGCGATGGGCGCCACCCGCATGGTGTCGACATCGCCGCAGAGCACGGCGCCGTTCTTCTCATACGCCGCCATCTTCTTCTCGTTGCCGGGATAGAGCCGCTCGACCACCGAACGGTCGGTGACCCGGTGCATCCCGACATCAACCACCACCGCGCCCTCGCCGACGTGCTCGGCCCCGACCAGCGACCGTTGTCCCGCGGCGACGATGAGAATCTCCGCCTCGCGGGTCACCGAAGCGAGATCCCGAGTCCGCGAGTGACACAGGGTCACGGTGGCGTGGGCGTGGAGCAGGAGCATGGCCATGGGCTTGCCGACGATGTCCGACCTTCCGACCACCACCGCGCGCCGACCCTTGAGGTCGATGGACTCGCGGCGCAGCATCTCCATGATCCCGGCGGGGGTGCACGGCACGAGCCGAGGCCGCCCCTGCTGGAGCATTCCGACGTTGACGGGGTGGAAGCCGTCGACATCCTTCGCCGGGTCGATCCGGTCGAGGATGCTCGCGCTGACGATGCCCCCGGGCAGCGGCAGCTGAACGAGGATGCCGTCGACCTCGTCATCGGCGTTGAGCCCGTCGATGAGGGCCTCGAGTTCGGTCTGCGGCGTGGTCGCCGGCAGGACATGGGTCTCGGACCTCATTCCCAGTTCGGCCGATGTCCTGGCCTTGGAGCGGACGTAGACCTCGGATGCGGGGTCGTCGCCCACGAGCACCACATCGAGTCGCGGGTTGACGCCCTTCGCCGACAGCGCGCTGACCTCCCGGGCGACCTCGGCACGAATGTCCGACGCGACCCGCGTCCCGTTCAGAAGCTTGCGTTCTTCGATCACATCGTCTCCCTCTCGCGCCTCGGCCGGACTCCCCGGTACAGGGTACACACCCCTCCCGTGAGCGGCTTCGCCTCGAGGTCCTCGAGACCGAGACCGCCGAGAATCCGGCACATCGCCTCGGCGTCGGCAAACGCGCCCACCGATGCGGGCAGATATTGATAGGCTTCGGGATCGCCGGAAAGGACCCGCCCGATCCGCGGAGGCACGTTGCGGACCCACCACCCGAGCAAGGGTCCGAAGACGCCTTTCGGGTGTGAGAACTCCAGCACGAGCAGGGTCCCACCGGGCCTCAACACCCGAATCAGTTCACCGAGCCCGCGCTCGAGATCCTCGAAATTCCGCACGCCGAAGGACACGGTCACCACATCGACGCAGGCATCCGCCAGCGGCAGCTCGAGGGCGTCCGCGGCCACCAATTCGAGCGCACGTCGACGTCCGGCCGCCTTGGCGCTCGCCAGCGCCAACATGGGCAGGCTGAAATCCGCACCGATGATGAACGGGCCCGGGTTGAGCCCGAGGGCGACATCGCCGGTTCCCGAACAGACGTCGAGCACTCGCGCGGGCCCCAACGCCGTCACCCGGCGGGCCAGCAGCCGCCGCCACCGAAGATCCGAGCCGAGCGACAACACCCGGTTGAGCAGATCGTAGCGGTGGGCGATACGACCGAACATCCGCTGGATTTCGGATGACCGCTTTTCCATCAGTTCCTGGCGCACCGCGGGAGCCTAGCATGATTGGATCAACCGATCTAAGGAGACTCCTCTGAGCCTGGTTCTCCCATCGAGCTTCCCGAGAGTGCCCCCTCAAACATTGTCTGGCCCCAACGCCCGACGTCGCGACGAGAACATTCCACCAAACAATGATTTGAAGCGGCACTTCCGGTCGAGGCCAATACCAACAACCCTCCACAGAACACGGGATCGGTGCCTGGCTCTCTTTTCGCCGCGAAAAGGTGCCTGGCATCCCCTCCCATCGCGATGTCGGAGTCGAGGTTCCGCTGACTTTCCTACGAGCCTGCGAGCGCCTCTTTGAGGGCGACAAACGCTTTCCGGCGATGCGAGATGGCGTTCTTTTCATCGTCGTCCATTTCGCCGTAGGTCCGCCCGCCCGAGTCGTCCGGGATGAACGCGCTGTCCCAGCCGAAACCACCGGCCCCCCGGGGCTCCCGGGCGATGGTGCCGGAAACGGCGCCCTCGCCGAGGATCGTCTGCGACCCATCGGTTGCGCAGGCCACGCATCGCGCCACTGCCCGGGGATCGCCGAAGGCGTGGGCGATCCTGCAGATGCCGCTCGCGCCGACGCTCGCCAGCAACCAGCGGATCAACGGCCCGGGAAAGCCGCCGAGCCCGAGGAGTTCGAGACCCGTGTCCTCGACGAGGACGGGGGCCTTGATGAGCTCGAACCCCGCGGCCGCCTTGCTTCGAACGATCGTGTGGAGATCGAGGGATTGCGGTTCGACGAGATCCAGCCCCTGGTGGCGGAGCGCGAAGCCGAGCACCGCTTCCGCCTCTCGCCGCTTGCCTTCATTGGAGGTGACGAAGACGAGGTCGTCGATCTTCACGAAACCGGACCTCCGGCACCGCCGAATCCTCCCTCACAGATCCTGAAGGCGCTGATCTTCTTGCTCAAACCCTTGAGGGGCATATCGCCGAGGGGCTCCACCGCGAAGAGGTGCTTGACGGCCTCGTACGTGGTCTCGCCGACGACGATGGAACCCGGCGTCGCGACAAACTCCTCGAGCCGCGCCGCGATGTTGACGGTGTTGCCGAGCACCGTGTAGTCGACACGGCTCGCCGACCCGATGTCCCCGACCACCACCGGCCCGGAATGGATGGCGACCCGGACATTGATGGAATCCAACCCCTCCGCGACGCGATCATGATTCCACGCTTCGAGCGAGCGGACGAGGGCGAGGGCGGCGCGGACCGCCCGTTCCGCGTGATCGCTCTGGGGCAGCGGTGCGCCAAAAAACGCCATGACCGCATCACCGATGAACTTGTCGAGGGTGCCGCCGAACTCGAAGATCGCATCGGCTGCCAGGGAGAAGAACTGATTGAGAAAGGCCGCCACATCTTCCGGAGGCAGGCTCTCGCAGCGAGCGGTGAAACCGACGATGTCGGCGAACAGAATGGAGGTTTCGCGAAGGGTCACCGATGGTTCTTCGTGCTCGATCCGCCCGAGCACCGCCTCGATGACCGCGGGAGAATGGTACCGCTCGAGACGGTCTCTGGCGGCACGCTCGGCTTGAATCCGTTCGTTGAGCCGGGCCCGCTCGATGGCGACCGCGGCATAGTTGGAAAGGGCCGTCAGCAGATCGAGATCGGTCGCCGAAAATGAACCGACGTGGAGCGGGGAGTCGATGTAGATCACACCGATGACGCGCTCGCGCAGCCACAGCGGCGCACACATGGCGGAGCGAATCTGGTGAATTCGAATGCTCCGTCCGGCCTCGAATCGCTGATCCGCCTGGGCGTCATTGGTCAGGATCGCCACCTTCTGCCGGGTGACCGTGTCGAGGATGGTCCTCGAGATCGGGACCTCGGGCGCGACGTCGGTCGATTCGCGGGTTCGGAAGCACTCGAGCTTGGGTTCCCCCTCGCCGTCGAAGAGAACGATGAACCCCCGGTCGACGAGCAGCTGCTCGAAGACCACGTTCATGACCTGCTCCAAAACCGGCTCGAGATCACCGACTTCGATGAGGGTCTTGCCGACCTGTGCGAGGACCTCGAAGACCCTCTGCCGCCCGCCACCTTCGGCGGAGGATGTCGACGGTGCCCGCCCCTCGAGCCCATAGTCTTGGTTGAATTCTGAAAGCGGTCTGAGGAGGGTGGCCGATGACAGACCGGAATCGCGCTCGAAGCTCTCCTCGACGAGAAGGACGAAACTCCCCACCGACAGGCGATCACCCGCCGCCAGGGGACCGGAGGCCACCAGGGTTTCGTTGATCTTGACGCCGTTGGTCGAGTCGAGATCGGTGACTCTGGCCACGCCGTCCTCGAAATCCACACGCGCGTGGTACCGCGAGACCGAGAAGTCGCGGAGCACGATGTCGTTGTCGCTCGATCGTCCGAACGTCAGCGTTCCTCGAATCGGTACCCGGTGGTTGCCGTCGGCGTCGTCATAGATGAGCTCGAGCATCGGTGTCATTGTACTGCGCCGCGGCCAGGATCACACGGTTGGGCCGTCCTCGTCCGCTCGTTCGACCGACTGGTCCGCTCGAATCGGGCGATCGGAGGACCGCCGGTCGATCAGGGCCCGGGCTGTGGCCGAGCTTTCCCCCGATTGAGGACGTGGGCCGGGAGCAGCCGGTACCACCGGATGAGTTCGTCCCGGGCGGCTTTCTGGGACGGCGAATCTGCCTGCAAGACCGAAAGCCGCGACCACCGTCCTCCGAGGTCGTAGAGCTGTTGTGCGGCCATCATGTACCAGGAATCAGAGCCTTCCTTCAGAACACGCAGCCAGGTGTCATACGACTCCGGCGCCAGCGGCCGGGCCCCCCTGATATTCAGGGCGTTCATCGAGGCGGCGAGGATCGCATTGGGATCGCTGGTGCACCGGACGTCGATCCAATAATCGACGAATTCGTCCGCAGCCTGGAGAGCCTCGTCGATCTGCCTGGATCCCCACCCCGTCCGGCCATCGCTCGGAACGACCAAAAACTCCCGTAGAGTGATGGCTTCGAGCAGCCGCATCAGACTCACCCGGGTATCCGTGCCCTGGGCAAGGCGATAGGCCGTCGCCAGATAGTGGAAATCGTCAAAGCTCAGAACCCGCTCCACGGCTCGAAGGCCGAGGCCCTTGGGCCGATCGAGCACCACCCCCCGCCAGCCCGGCATCGAGGTGCCGTCGGCCATGAGCACGCTCTGCAACCAGAACTCGACCAATGGCCGTTCGCGGAGAGTCAAGGCCACCGCATCCATCTCCCCCGCGAGCTGCCGAGCCGATTCAAGGTCGACACCGTTGGCCAGATTCGGCACCGCATCAGCAAGAAGCTCGCGATAGCCATAGGCGGCCGCCATTCGAAGTCGTTCGTCGTCGGCCACGACCGCTTCGCGGTAGATCGGCAACAGCACCGGGTCGTGGGATGCGGACATCGCGAGCAGGATCGCCATCTTCTCGGACAGGTCAAGGCCACCCGATTGCCAGTGATCGACAATCTGCGAAGCTCCCGGCCATTGATTCATGGCGCGTTGCTGAAGATGGTCCTTTGCCTTGGCCTCAAAAAACGAACCGGGAAAATGGGCAATTTCCGGGGAAGTGAAGTTGGTTGTCACGAGGAGCATCGCCGCGATCGAGATGTTCAGGCTCATCATCTTCACCGCCCTTCCCCGGCATCCCCCACCCAACCTAATGCGCCCGACGCCAAATCACGCCCGAGGACCGTTCATCTTTTCCAGGAATTTACATCGAAACCGTGGCGGGGCGCCCAGGAACTCGATATGCGAGGATGTCTGGGATGGTTGCCCGCAGCAAACTCACGGTTGCCTACCTCGGCGGCGGTTTTTCCGGCTGGCAGCGGCAGGATCGAGCCCGAACCGTCCAGGGCGAACTCGAGTCAGTTCTGACACAGCTCTTCGGCCCCGGGCGCATCGTGGTCGTTGGAGCGAGTCGAACCGATGCCGGCGTCCACGCCGCCGCGCAGGCGGCTCATGTCGATCTTCCCGACGGCATCCCTACGGCGGTTCTGCCCCGACTCCTCAACGCCCGTCTCGGCGATGACGTGAGAGTGCGCTCGGCAACCCGAGCGCCCGACGGCTTCCACGCCATCGGTTCTGCGCTCGGCAAACACTACGCGTATCGCATCAGATGGAGCGAACCCGACCTGCCTTGGCAAGGACTCCGCTCGGCGGTACTGCCCCCACCGGTCAAGCGGACGCTCTTCGACACGGCCTGTCAACAACTGCCCGGGCGTCGGGACTGGGCATCGTTCACCGTACCCTACACCGACGGCCGAAGCACGGTTCGGACGGTATTCCGGATCCAACCGGTGTGGCGACGATCGGGAATCGACCTCCACGTATTCGGCGAGGGTTTCCTGCGCTACCAGGTGCGGCGGATGGTCGGCGCGCTCCTCGACGTCGGTCGCGGCAAATTGACCATCGACGAGATCAAGAGCCTCCTCGAATCTCCATCCCCGGGCGCACCCCTCCATACCGCACCCGCCCGAGGCCTCACCCTCGAACGGGTCTACTATCGGGCGTCGCCCGGCCTCTCCCCGGATCGCGGCGGGGTCTCGGCGGACATCGGCCCGTCGTCATGGTAGACTCACGCTTCCTCGAGGTCGACGTGAAAGTACCGCTCGATGAAATCGCTGAGCCGGGCACCGAGGCCCACGCCGTGCTCGAGCAACTCGAGCCCGGTCGGCTACCCAATCACGTCGCCATCATCATGGACGGAAACGGTCGTTGGGCCACCGCCCGAAAACTCCCGAGGGTCGAGGGACACCGGGCCGGAATTCATGCGGTTCGTCAGACCATCGAGACCGCGGCCCGACTCGGCATCGACGTGCTCACCCTCTACGCGTTCTCCACCGAGAATTGGAAGCGTCCGAGGCATGAGGTGCTGACCCTCATGGGTCTCCTCAAGGAGTACATCAACCGCGAGCTCAAGACCTTCCTCAAACACGATCTCCGCTTCCAACCCATCGGCCGCATCGATCAGCTCGACGCGTCGGTGAGACGCGAACTCGAACGGGCCGTCGAGGCGACGTCCTCATGCCGGGGCTCGTTGATCCAGATCGCCCTCAATTACTCCGGCCGGCAGGAGCTCACCGACGTCATGAGATCCGCTGTGCGGGAGGCCGCTGCCGGCGCCCTCAAACCCGATGACCTCGACGAGTCGTGGATCGAGGATCACCTGACGACGCGCGGGCAGCCGGATCCCGACCTTCTGATCCGAACATCGGGCGAGCAGCGAATCTCGAACTTCCTGCTCTGGCAACTCGCCTATTCCGAGATCTACTTCGCTCCGGTGCTCTGGCCGGATTTCAACCAAGAGGAATTCCTCAGGGCCCTCCTCGCCTTCCAGTGTCGAGAGCGCCGTTTTGGAGGTCTGCCCCAAACCGGGAGGGTTTTCATCTCCCCCAAGGACAAGCATGGGAAAACGTGAGGCGTTCGCGGCTGTCGCGATTCCGCTCCTCGTCGCCGCCATCTTGTGGCTGCCGGCGGTCGCATTCCTCGCGCTGCTCGGCGCCGTCGTCGCCCTCGCCGCCGACGAGTTGTTGGCCATGGCCCGCGGCGCCGGCATCCCGGTCGGCCGCTGGGTACCGCTGCTCATGCTCAGCGCGGTCCTGGCCGGATCGTGGTACTGGGGCCCGACCGGCACGGCCGTCATGGCGATGGCCGCAGTCATCGTCCTGCCGACCACCCAACTGGGACATCCCCGCGCGCCGGAGGGCGGTTTCACGGCGTCGGCCGCCGCAGTCCTCACCGTGCTCTACTGCGGTCTCTGCGGCGCCTGCCTGGGCTGGCTGCGGATCCTCCCCGAGGCGAATCTCGGGATCGGAATCCTGTTTTTCTTTCTCGGCTCCATCTGGGTCGGGGATTCGGGCGCCTACTACGTGGGATCGAGATTCGGACGCCACAAGATGTCGCCGCGAATCAGCCCGAACAAGACCTGGGAGGGTCTGGCCGGTGGCGCGGCTGCGACATTCGCCGCGGCCGCGGCTTCGAAGCTCGTCTTCGGTCTGCCCTGGTCGTGGGGCCACATGGCCGCCCTCGCCGCCATCCTCGCGATCGCTGCGCCCCTCGGCGATCTCGTCGAATCGCAGTTCAAAAGAGATACGAAGGTCAAGGATTCATCGACCCTGATTCCGGGCCACGGCGGATTCCTCGACCGAACCGACAGCCTGCTCTACGCCGCACCTCCGGTTCTCGGCTATCTGATCGCTGTCGGTCTCATTGGATAAAGCGGCTCGCAGGCCCCGGCTCCACCGGATCCACCGGAACATCGACCCGCAATCTCGCGGGAGGCTGTCCTTTCCGCCGAATCGCAGCTACCATCGACGCCGTCATGGAAAACTCGAACCGCAGCAATCGTCCGCTCTCATCTTTCGAGCAGATCGCTCAGACCGATATCGAGGCCCGCGGGTTGGCCACGGCGACGTTGAGAAATATCACGGCCCGATCTCGGGTTCAGGTTAGCTGATGTTGTTGAGCATACTCGCGTTCATTGTCGTCATCGGCGTCCTTGTCGTGATCCACGAGGCGGGTCACTTCGGGATGGCTCGTTTTCTCGGCGCCCCGGTCGAGGTCTTCTCGGTCGGTTTCGGTCGCCGTCTTTGGGGTTTCGAACGCGGCGGCACCGACTACCGGATCTCGCTCGTCCCCCTCGGAGGCTATGTCCGGATCCCGGGTCTCGGCCCCGACGAGTCCGATGTCGTCGGTGAGACGAGCGAGGAGATCGAGCTCCTGCCACGGTGGAAGAGGGCCTTGATCCTCCTCGCCGGACCCGTGACCAACATCATCGCGGCGGTTTTCTTCATCGGTGTCGCCTACATGATGGGCGTCGAGACTCCGGCGTTTCGCGAAGAACCCCCGGTGATCGGATGGATCGACCCGGGTTCGCCGGCCGCCCAAGTGGATCTCGAGGTCGGCGATCTCATCGTCGCCGTCGACGGCGCCGCGGTCACCATGTGGCAGGAGCTCGAAACCTCCATCATCACCTCGGCCGAGAACGAGGTCGTGCTCGAGGTCGAGCGCGACGGTCGTCGGCACCAGGTCGCCATGGTTCCCGAGTCGGTCACACGTTACGGCTTTGGCTACTCCGGCCTGCAGCCCCCGGTTGATCCCGTCCTGGTGCAGGTGCCCGTGGGCAGTGTCGCGAGCGCGGCCGGTTTGAAGGCCGGCGACCGGATCCTGGCCATCGACGACGTCGAGGTGACACAGTTCTACGACCTCATTCGGCTCATTTCGCCCCGCGCCGACGAGGAAATCACCCTCACAGTGCTCCGCGGAGACGAGACCCTCAGCATTGCGGTCACCCCACGAGGTGAGGAGGGTGCTGGCAAGATCGGTGTGCCGTTGATACCGCCGTCGAAGATCGAACATCTCGGCCCCGTCGAGGCGCTTTCCGCCGCCACCGGGGATTGTCTGCGGATGACGGTTGAGACCTTCCGCATCATCGGTCGGTTGCTGACGCGGAAAACGTCCATCAAACAGGTTTCGGGCCCCATCGGGATCGCCCAAATCTCGGGCGAAGCCGCCCGCAGCGGTCTCGATTCCCTGATCTGGTTCATGGGCATCATTTCGCTCCAGTTGGGGATCTTCAATCTCCTTCCGATTCCCATCCTCGACGGCGGCCACCTGACGATTCTCGCGTTCGAGTCCACCATTCGCCGTGATCTCTCGCTCAAGGTCAAGGAGCGGATCCTGGAGGTCGGGTTCTACGCCCTGATTCTCCTGATGGTGGTCGTCCTCTTCAACGACATCGTCAAGGTCCTGCCGCCGGGTATCTACAACTTCTTCTTCGCCGGCTGAGGGTTCCCGATCGGGCGCGCTGGCCGGTCATGTTAAAGTTCGCTGCGATGGCGGTTCGCTTGCTTGCCCTCGCGGTCTTTCTCCCGGTCGCGGCGGTTGTCTTCTGGTTTGCGCTGGTCTACACCGTTCACCGGGGAGCCATGGCCGTACCCGATCTTCGCGGTTCTTCCGTCGAGGAGGCCCGCGCCGTGGCTCACGATCTCGGGATGGAAGTCGAGATCGAGGATCCCGGGGTCTTCTCGGCTTCGATCCCGGCCGGCGGGGTGGCCGCCCAACGCCCGCATCCGGGATTCCAGGTCAAGGCGGGGGCAAGGGTGACCGTCCGCCTCAGTCTCGGCAACGAACGGGTCTCGATTCCCGACATCTACGGTGAATCGCTCCAGAGCGCGCTGCGCGGCCTCGAGCAGCTCGGGTTGCCCGTCGGGGCTCGAATCGGAGTCGAAGGACAGGCCGGCCCGGATCAGGTCATCGCCACCGGTCCCCCCATGGCCACTCAGGTACCGCCCGGCACCGAGGTCGCGATCCTGGTCAACACCACCCCGCGCGACGATCTCTGGGTCATGCCCTCGTTGATGTCGAGGAACGTCAGTCTCATCCGTCGCTTCTGCAGCACCCATGGACTGCGACTCGGCCAGGTCCACGAGGTGAGTTATCCCGGTCTCTCAGCGGGACTCGTGCTTCGTCAGTACCCCCCGGCAGGGTCCCCCCTGTCCCGTTCCGACATCATTTCGGTGTGGGTGAGCCGATGAATCCCGTGATCCGAATTGCCCCGTCGCTCCTATCGGCCGACTTTGCCAGACTGGCCGAGGAAATCGCCGATGTCGAGGCGGCCGGCGCCGATCTTCTCCACCTCGACCTCATGGACGGACATTTCGTTCCAAACCTCACCTTCGGACCGCCGGTGATTGCCGCGTTGGCCCGTTACGCGACCATCGGGCTCGATGCACACCTCATGGTCACCGATCCCGACCCACTGGTGCCGCAGTTGGCCGATGCGGGGGTGCTGCGGACGGCGGTCCACGTCGAGACCTGTCGGCACCTCCACCGCACTCTCGCGGCCGTTCGAGACGCCGGCATGGAAGCGGGAGTCACTCTCAACCCGGCTACTCCCCTGACCACCATCGATGAGATCCTCGGGGACATCGATTTCGTCCTCATCATGTCCGTCAACCCGGGCTTCGGCGGCCAGGCGTTCATCCCATCCAGCCTGAGCAAGATTCGACGCCTGCGAAGCCTCATCGCTGACAGGGGCTTGGACATTTCCGTGGACGGAGGGGTCGATCAGGACACCGCCGGCCCCCTCGTCGCCGCCGGGGCGACCACCCTCATCGCGGGATCCGCCGTCTTCGGATCAAGCGACCGCGTCCGGGCTCTCGCGGCACTGCGGCAGGCCGCACAACGAGGAACCGAATCATGAAACGATCGATCACAATTGTGCTCGTCTTGCTCTCGGTCTTGTCCACTCTCTCATGCTCGTCGAAGGCATCGAAGGAGGAGCAACTCCTGGAGGAGCTGTCGAATCTGGACAAAGACACTATTTACGAACGCGCTGAAACCCTCTACGACGAAAAAAAATACGCCGAAGCGAGGCAGCTGTTTTCCTTCGTCTACGACTCGTTCCCAAACGATCCACTGGGTCACAAGGCCGCGCTCAGAGTGGCTGACACATACGCGGCAAAAACCGATGTGACCAACCTCACAGAAGCCCGGCTTCGCTATCGAGATTTTGCAAATAGATACCCGAACGACCCGGACCGGGACTACGCTCTGCTCATGGTCGGACACACGTTCAGCGCCCGTAAGATGCGAGCGGACAGGGACTTGAGTCCGATACGAGAGGCCCTCGAGGCCTACCGACAACTGGCCAACCTCTATCCCAACTCGCGATACGCGGGCGAGGCGCAGGACCGAATGGGCGGTCTCGAGGAGTTACTCGCAGAACATGAATGGCTTGTGGCGACGTATTACTTCCGAAATAAGCGGTGGATTGGCGCCAAGTGGCGACTTGAATATATCCAGGAAAACTACCCGGATTACACCAAAATCGTCGCTGTGAACGATCGGATTTCAGCCATTCAATCAAAGCTCGACGAGGCCGAAGCTCGATACAAAAAACTCATCGAAGAACGAACAAAGAAGATCGAAGATTGACGCCAGTTGCGCTTTCGGTTACTCTCGTAGTGTGTTTTCTGGCACTGGGAGAGTACCCATGAATGTGAAAATCCCGGTTTTGGTCGTCGCGCTATTGCTCCCCACTATCGCGTTCAGCCAAGCTGTCGCACCGCCGCCGCAGCCACTCCATTTCATTGACGGCCACTGGACGCCATACGATCCACCGACGGATTTCCCCGAGGGTTCGACCGTCCACAGGGTGGTTCCGGGCGACACGTTGTGGGCCCTCGCCGCGACCTATCTCGGCGATCCCTACCTCTGGCCGCAGATCTGGGAACGCAATCCATATATCAAGGATTCTCACTGGATCTACCCAGGTGATCCCATCGCCGTCGATGTCGCGGTCCAGGAACCACCGGCTGAGGTCGAGGAGGTCCTTCCCGAGGCCACCGTGACCTCCGAGTACGTCGATTCGAGCGGCTTCGACGAGCCCGCCATCGACGAAGGAGAGCCGCGCCCGCTCGGTTCGTCGGCCGATGTCTACTGTTTTGCCGATCTCGTTCAGGACGAGTCGATCTACCCCTTCACCATCACATCGGCCGAACGGATCGATTTCCAGGACTCGTTCTCAGAGGGCGATATCGTCTATATCGACGGCGGGGTCGAACAGGGAGTCGCCGCGGGAGACCGCTTCTTCGTCATGGCTCGGCTTCGCCCGCTCTACCGTCTCGCGAAAGAAGTCACCCTCAGCCGACCCAACACCGGTGAGGAGATCGGCATCGTCTACAGCAGGGTCGGCCAGATCAAGGTCCTGTGTGCCCAGGAGAACTCCGCCATCGCCGAGATCACCTACGCCTGCGACCCCATCGATATCGGCAACGTTCTACAGCCGTTCCGACCAATCCCTGTCCCCCTCGTGGTGGATCCCGATCCGAGTGACCGCTGCGATGTCCCGAACGGCAAACCCATCGGACGGATCATCTACACCAGAGATGATCAGATCGAAATCGCCGGCGGCTGGCTGGTCTTCATCGATCTCGGCGCCGCCGACGGCCTCTACCCCGGCCAGTTCGCAACCATCTTCAGAGACAACCCGGTCGCCGGCATGCCTCGTCTGGTGATGGGCGAATTGGGAATCCTCACCGTCGAGGAACACTACTCCACCGCCATCCTCACGCGGGGTTGGGCGTCGATCTACATTGGGGATTGGGTCGAGATCAAATAGCGCACTTCGTCAACAACGATCAACACCCGGAGGCGGGTATCCGCCACCGGGTTTTTTTAATCGAACTCGGCCGCGCGGAGCTGCTGAATCCTCATTGACCCCCCAGACGACAACCAAAGGAGAATGATATCAGCCACTGTTCTGAAAAGAGACATCTGCATCGGGCCGCCGCTGGTGTAATCTCTGGAGCAATGCTTCCCGATTGGGTTTTCGATGACGAGGACCGCCGCTTCATGGCGGCCGCTCTGGCCGAGGCGGCGGCGGCGGCGGAGCGCGATGAGGTTCCGGTCGGGGCCGTGGTCGTTCGTGCGGGTCAGATCATCGGCCGGGCCGGCAATCGCCGACGCGATCTCCACGATCCGACGGCACATGCCGAGGTTCTGGCGATCCGCCAGGCGGCGGCGTTCACCGGCGATTTCCGACTCGAGGACTGCACCCTCTACGTGACCCTCGAACCCTGTCCCATGTGCATCGCCACCTGTCGCCAGGCGCGGGTCGGGTTGGTGATCTGGGGCGCCGACGATCCGAAAGCGGGTGCGTGCGGGTCGGTGATCGACCTCGCCGGCGACCGCCGCCTCGGGCCGCTCCTGGCTCATCGCGGGGGGCTCGAAGCCGAGAAGAGCGCACAGCTCCTCGAGGTCTTTTTTGCCAGACGACGGCGCTCGGCATCGCCCGGCGCTTCTCCTCGGAGTTCTTGACGAGGGCTTGCGGACCTGGCCGGTGTCTCCGGCACCCGGGCTTGAGGGCCTGACCGGCAATCGAACTGCGCCCACACCCCCTCAAGACCTCAAGACCTCAAGACCCCAAGACCTCAAGACCTCAAGACCCCAAGACCCCAAGACCCCAAGACCATCACCGCCACCCGAGGCGACCGCAGTGGACAGCCTGTGGGACTGCGGGTACAATGCCGATCCCCGTGTGGAGAGGTGCCGGAGTGGTCGATCGGGGCGGTCTCGAAAACCGTTGACCCTTCACGGGGTCCAAGGGTTCGAATCCCTTCCTCTCCGCCATGACAGAAAATTGCCCGGAGAGGTGTCCGAGTGGCCGAAGGAGCACGCTTGGAAAGCGTGTGTGGGGGTAACTCCACCGCGGGTTCGAATCCCGCCCTCTCCGCCAACGATCGCCGCAGGGAGCCCACCCTGGAGCCCGGGCCCTGTGCATCGTCGCCCTTCGAATCGTGTCAGGCCCGGAAGGGAGCAGCACTAAGGAGGATACGGCGAGTGCCGCAGGTAGCCTGGGTTCCATGGTGGGCTCCCTTTCGATTCTGAGGCCCGGTTCGCCGACGGCGAACCGGGCCTCAGAATCGAAGATGAGGGGAGTCGAGGATCAGTCCCGCAGCTTGGGTCGCGCCGTTGGGGCGGTCTTCTCGAGGACGGGTCGCACCAAGCAGGTCTTCGATCACCCGGCCGGTACCGGGGTTGTCGAGCCAACCGGCAGGCAGAGGGGCCGACGGGATGTGCTTTCGGACAAAGGCCTCGAGGATCGGGCTCTCCGGAAACGTCGGGCGGCGGAGATAAGCGAAGGACGTCCCGGCGTGGTAGACCTCGGCGGCGGTGCTGTAGCCGAGCTTGGAAATCACCAGATCGCTCGCCGCCACCAGATCGGGGTGATACGGCCCGCCCATGGTCGGAATCCGGATCAGATTTCCTTCGTGGCGGATTGCGCCGCTCTGCCCGGCGCCACCAGGATCGTCTTCGGAGGCAGGCCGAGACTCACCGCTGATCTCACTGTCCGACGAGTCCGCCGATCGTCGAAGAACGCCTGCGGCACCGTCGTGAAGAGGTGGTGGCGGATTCCGAAGCACAACCGAGAGATCTCGGCGACGACCGCACTGGCGCGAGCGGCATGGCCGAAACCGTGGGGGGAGATGAACCAGCTCAGCACACCCGAGCGTTTTCGGTCCACCTCGATGTCGGTGATTCTCGAGCCCTCCATCGGGAAAGTCTACGCGCATCGCGAGCGGCCAACAAAGTCTCGGGGATCGCCTTCCTCGGGGAGGTACGTGATACGATTCAGCCTATGAAGTTCGCCTCCATCGCCAGTGCGATCCTGCTGCTGTGCCTTGCATCAACGGCGTATGCCCAGAGCGGAGCTCCTCGGGCTTGGCAACAAAGGGTCGCGGTCACGATCGATCTCCCGGTGCCCATCGTCGCTTTGGAGTCCGCGAATCCTTTTGCCATCGCCGTCGACCAACCACCACGACTCGTCACCTCGACCCCCCCCAAGAAGCTCGACGTCCAGGGCGAGGCCGTCGTCGCCGCGTATGTCGACGCCAAGGGCGGCTGCCTTGGCGGCGTCCCGCTCGATCTGCCTTTTCCAGGGATGACCCAGACCATCCTCGACGAACTCAAGAACGTCCGGTTCGACCCGGCAAAGACCGGAGACAAGATCGTCGGGTCGTGGGTCGTCCTCGGGCTCGACATCGTCGGCCGGATCAAGGAATCCAGCGTCGGCGGCCCGACCTTCGAGCTCCCCGATCCGGCGTCCCCGCCGGAGCCGACGACGCCGCTGCGAGCCGCCCCTTCGGGTCTTCTTCTGAGCGCCCCCTACGAACCGATGGGCTCGCTGACGACCTTTGCGTCGCCGCGCCGGCTCAAGGTGAAGGCGCCGGCCCAGGATGCCGATATCCCGGTCCGCGCCCTGGTGCACATCACATCGAGCGGAAGGTGCGATCGTTTTGTGCCGCTCAACCTCGAATCCGGGCTTCACGGATGGCTCTCGGCCTATCTCGCCACCTGGCGGCTCGAACCCGCACTGTCAAACGGCGCACCGCACGAAGCCTGGGTGGTGTACTCGGCGCGCGCGCAACTCGAGATCTCGACCCTCGATTCGACCGGGGTGAAGGTCATTCGCGACCGAAACTACGAACCACCAAGCACTCAACCCTGACGGTCGCGGCCTGGAACCCGACGCCAACGCCATCTACGATCGTCTGATGATCTTGCGCTGATTACCCATCCGGACCGTCACCCGCTCGGAATCCAGCCACTCGAGCACCGGAATCGCGAGCTTTCGTGTGAGCCCGAACCGCTCCTTGAACTCGCCGACGTCAAAGGTCTCCGCGTCCCACTCCCGGATCTTGCGCGCGACCTCGTCGAGCACCGCTCGATGGATCAGGAACTTCCCATCGAGACGCACCAGCCGGCCGCGCTGGACGAGGAAGGTGCAGATCCCCTCAACCGTCGCCGGTTTGGAGTCGAGCTCGGTCGCCGCCTCGCCCGGCCCGGGGGCGGCAAACGCCTTCTCGCGATACAGGACCTCCACCCGGCGGGCGAGTTCTTCACCCAGGGCCGACATGTGTCGGTCGCTTCCGGGGGGAACGACCCGACCCTCGGAGAGCTCGAGCACGCCCCTCTGGCGAAGCTCTTCAAGATAGGGACCGGCGAGATCTCGAGCCCGCTTCGGCAGCAATGCCGCCGCGAAATCGCGGGTCGGAACCCCGGCGGATACCTCGACCCCCTTGAATCGACGTTGGAGCTCATCGGTTGCGTCGTCGGTCAGACGATCGAGATGCGCCTTCCCGACAAGCGTTGCCGGATGGGTCGGCAGCGCGACGATGGTCCCACCTTCGAGCAGCCGCCCGATCGGGGCTTCCACGGCGCCGTCGAGGACACCAAGACGGACGGCCAGGCGATGCGCGGTCGCGCCCTCGAGACCGGCCTGGTCGATCCACCAGCCGAGCAGGTCCGGCCAGGCGCCTCGCTTCGATGACGGTACGGTCTCGAGACCGGCCCGGTCACGACGCCGCCAACGCCGCAGTTGCGCGTCGAGAACGACCCCGCCGGCAAAGGTGTTGACCGGCGCCGGCCGGCGCAGCACGACCCGGTCACCGGGAAAGAGCTGCATGGGCTCGCTCAGGCTGATCTGGGCGGCGGCGGAGTCTCCCGGCGCCAACGATGATCTTGACAGGCGGTCGACCCGAGCGGGAACCCGATCGGCAAACGCGTGCAGCTCGAGCTCATCCCCTTCACCGAGGGGATGCGGCGCCGACGCGAGAAGCTCGAGCCGCAGGGTCACCATCCGGGTCGGTTGCCAGTCACCGAGGGCCATCACCTGCTGCCCTCGGGCGATCTCGTCGCGTCCGAGACCGACCAGGTTCATGGCGACGCGCTCACCTGCTTCCACCGCCTCGCGCTCCACCCCGTGGACATGCAGCCGGCGCACCCTCGAACGATCCCCGCCGGGCATGATCATGACCTCGGCGCCGACCTTGAGGCGTCCCCACAGCGAGGTTCCGGTCACTACCGTCCCGGCTCCGGTCAGGCTGAAAACCCGATCCACGGCTTCGCGATAGGGCCGGTCCTCCATCTGTCGGGGGCTGGCCGAGCGCGCCTGGGAGACCAGCACGCTGCGAAGCTCGTCCAAACCGCGGCCCGAGACGGCGGAGACCGGCACGACCGGAGCATCGGCAAACGGCGTCGTGGCAAGGAACTCCTTGAGCTCCTCGGCGGCAAGCTCGGCCAGCTCGTCATCCACCATGTCGATCTTCGTCAGCGCCACGGCGCCGCCGGGAACACCCATGAGTCGGATCACCTCGAGATGCTCGCGGGTCTGGGGCATGATCCCTTCATCGGCGGCAACCACGAGCAGGGCGAGGTCGATCCCGGAAGCGCCGGCAATCATGGTGTGAACCAGACGTTCGTGGCCCGGAACATCGACGAAGTGGAGTTGCATGTTCTCGGTGGAGACCTGGGCGAACCCGAGGTCGATGGTGATGCCGCGATCCCGTTCCTCGGGCAGGCGATCGCAATCGGTCCCGGTCAGGGCCTTGACGAGGGTCGTCTTGCCGTGATCGATGTGGCCCGCGGTTCCAAAAACAACATGCTCCATCCCGCCATGGTACACAGCTTTTTGCCCGAGCCCGGACAATTCATGAGGTTTCGTCGCGAGGTCGACGAGACGCCGGTTCCAGGTGGGCGATCTCACCTTGGGGCGGGGAGGCGTACTGGGAAGTACGTTGAGCACCCCAAGCTGAGATCGCCCGCCTGGAGAGGCGGCATCTTCGGCCGCAGCAGACAGCTCATGAATTGTCCGGGCCTGCCACAGATCGCGACTCGGATCACTTGGCCCGTCGGGTCCGACCGGCTAAGCTGACCGGGTGATCGAATCTGAACTCAAGATCCCGGTTGCCGGCCTCGATGAGATCCGCCGTCGCCTCGTCGCAGCCGAGGCTGTGCAACTCACCGCCGCCGAACACGAGGTGAACATTCTCTTCGACACGACCGCCGGACGGCTGGCCACGAGCGGTCAGGCGCTCCGGGTCCGGCGGGTCGGCGAACGTCATATCCTGACCTTCAAGGGACCGGCGAGGTTCGACGGCGCGGTCAAACAGCGCCGCGAGATCGAGATCGAGATCTCCTCGAGCGAACGCATCGCCGAACTCCTCCACGTCCTCGGCTACATACCATCGATGCGCTACGAAAAATACCGGGAGAGCTGGCGTCTCGGCGAGGTGCGGGTCGATCTCGACCACACGCCCATGGGCGACTTCGTCGAACTCGAGGGCCCGGCCGACTCTCTCGCGGCATCCGCCCGGGGGCTTGGCCTCGACCCGACTCTGGCGGTCGCGAAGTCGTACGTCAGCCTGTGGCGGGATCATCGCCGGCGGCACCCGGGTCTCGGGCGCGATATGGTCTTCGATTCGTGACGGTCGCCGCGGCGATGGTGCTCGCCGCCGGTCGCGGCGAACGAATGCAGCCGCTGTCCTTGGTCCTGCCGAAGCCGGCCCTGCCGCTGCTCGACCAGCCGGTTGTGGCTTCGGCGCTCCGGCTCGCGACCACCATCGACAGCGAGCGGCTGGTCGTCAACACCTGGCACCTCGCCGAGGCCATGGAGCGCGCGCTTGCCGAGATCGATCTCGGCATCGAGATTGCGGTCTCCCGCGAGCCGGAGCTCATGGACACCGCCGGCGGCATCGCCCTGGCGCGCGACCGCGGCCTGCTCGGCGAGCACGGCCCCGTCCTGATCATCAACGGTGACGGCTGGCTCAACCTGAATCTGGATCCGCTCCTCGAACGAATGACCCGCTCCGGGGATCTCGTGAGCCTGGCGCTCCTGCCTCATCTCGATCCGTTTCGCTGGTCGCGCGTCATCCTCGATCCCAACGGGTTGGTCCACTGCATCAAGAAAGCGGGTCGGCCCGATCCGACCGAGGTCCCGTTTCTCTATCCCGGCGTGATGCTCGTCGCCCGCGAGGCGTTGAACGACCTCTCCCCGCTGCCCGGGGCGGTCCCGGAGCGCCTCTGGCGACCGGCGCTGGCCACACATCGCCTCGGAGGCGTCGTCGTTCCCGGCCACTGGCGTGAAATCGGAACCCCGTCGGACTACCTCGAAGCGGTGCTCGGACGGCTCGGCGGTGGGACCCCGGTCATCCATCCGTCAGCGGAGGTCCACCCGTCGGCTCAGGTCAGCGCCGCTTTCATCGGCCGCGGCGCTCGGATCGGGGACGACTCGGTCGTCAAAGAGTCGGTCGTCGCCGAGGGCGCGACGGTTGCCCCCCGCACCCGCGTTCTCCGCTCTGTTCTCCTCGGAGATCTCTCCACCAGCCCGGGAGAAGTGGTTGTCGACGAGTTTCGCGCTGTGCGCGCCCGACCCGGCGGTTGAGCAACTCAACCCTGCTTCCAGCGACTCCAGCCGCGTTGCCAACTCAGCCGGTTGATCCGTCCGGTGCCGCCGTAGATCCGAAGCACCACCATCCGTCGGGAATTGTCGGTGAAGTACACCGATGACGGAGTCGCGGTCCCATTCGACGAAAACGTGATGATGTTGCCCATCCCGGCGCGGATGGGATCCCCGAGATCCCCCCCGAGGCGGCCGCTGCCGGAGGGATCCGGCACCGGGGCGCCGCCCAGGATCCCCGGACCGGCGACATCGGTGTCGAGGACGACCGCCTCGTCCACCACGGGATCCGTGCCGGTGGCGATGTCGACCCGGCGAACCCCATCGCCGTCGCCGTCCTCGGCGACAAAACAGCGCCAGCTCCCGTCGGCCTGGCGATCAAAGACAACGGCACACGGCCGGCTTCGCAGGACCGCGACCGCCCGACACCGCACGAGCAGACCGTGAACCTGGGCCACCGATCTGGTCATCGCCGCACCACCCTTCGCGTCATTGAGCGAGAGACCCCCGACAATCGTCAGAAATCCGCTCACCGCGATGACCGCCACGAGCTCAGCCGTCGAGATCCCCCGCTGTGCCCGGTCGGCGTTCCTGAACCTGATCCAATTCGTTTTCTTCATGCAAGCCTCCATCTCCGAGATCGACTGGAAAAAACGCGGCCCCGAAGGGCCGCATCCCGTCCACGCTGTGTTGGGTTTGAAATCAGCTCGCGGCGGGCGAGCCGCTGCCGGGCGAACGCGGAAGCCTGACCTTCGTTGTCAAGGTGGTTGCACCCGTTGTCGCGACATAGGGTTCGAGCCTGACGAGCGAACTCTCGCCGATTCCCTTGACCGCGACGAGCTCGTCGATGCTCTTGAAGAGACCGTTGGTCTCACGGAACTCGATGATGCGGTCCGCCAACGCGGGGCCGACGCGAGGCAGCAACTGGAGCTGCTCGGATCCGGCGGTGTTGATGTTGACGACCCCGGTTGCGGTCTCGTCGGCCGCCATCGCCAGCGACGAAACGGCAAGCACCAGGGCGACGAACACGACTGCGATTTGTTTCATCATTGTCTTTCTCCTTGTTCGAGTTGATGATCTGCGACTCGCCGCTCGTTCTGGCTATGGGATCTTCTGCATGGGCACCTCCTCGAGTGATGTGCCCTCGACATGGCGAGATTCGTGCCAACTCTGGAGATACACACGAAATCATTTAAATTCAATCATTAAAATCAGAGAGATCAACGAGGCCCAAATCGGTGAACTGACAAGAGATTTTTACAAATACGGTGGAAATCAACCCCGAGAGGATGGAGAAATTTTTGTCGGTGACAGAAGATCTTCCACCCCTGCGGATGGCGGACTCGGCGCTGCGGGCGCGATTTCGAATCGGCGACTGCGGCGAGGAGGAGCGGGTTATACTCCCGCGATGCGCCAAGGCCCCGCCGATCCGGACACGACGAAACCCCGAAAAGGCGCCGCGAATTCGGGAGCCGCGAACGTGCCGGCCGCCCACCGTCTCTTCTCCGATCTCGGTGAGACTGCCGAGATGATCGCCTTCAAACACTCGGTTTTCGCTCTGCCCTTTGCTCTGATGTCCCTCATCACGGCCGCCGGAGACGGCTGGCCTCGGGCTGCGACCTGGGTCTGGGTCATCATCGCCATGATCAGCGCCCGGACCGCGGCCATGAGCTTCAACCGGCTCGCCGACCACGGACTCGACGCCATCAACCCCCGCACCGAGAATCGGTCGCTTCCGGCGGGCCGGCTCGACCGTCGCTTCGCCTGGATCGTCACCGTCGTCGCTGCGGTCGCCTTTGTCGGCGCGGCCGCCATGCTCAACCGACTCTGTTTCATCCTCGCGGTTCCGACTCTGGCGATTCTGCTCGGATACTCGTACGCCAAGAGATGGACCGCAGCAGCACATCTCTGGCTCGGTTTCTCGCTCGGCATCGCACCCATCGGCGCCTGGATCGCGGTGACCGGCGCCATCGCGACAACGCCGTTGGTCCTGGGCGCGGCGGTGATGCTCTGGGTCGCCGGGTTCGACACCATCTACTCGCTCCAGGATGAGGCCTTCGACCGATCGCACGGGCTGCACTCCATCCCCGCCGCGGTCGGTCCCGGGTTGGCGTTGTGGATCGCCAGGTTCTTCCATCTGCTCGCGCTCGTCGGTTTCGCCGGCTTTGCCGTCGCCGCCGGTGGCGGTGGGCTCCGTTTCGCCGCTGTGGTGGCGGCGGCGATCCTCATGGTGTGGCAGCACCGCCTGGTCCGCGCCGACGACCTCAGTGCGGTCGATGCGGCCTTTTTTACCGCGAACGGTCTGCTCTCGGTCGTGATGTGTTCGCTCTTCGTCATCGCCAAGCTGGTCGCTTGAGGGCCCGTCGAGTGCTGTACTAAGATGCACCGGGCATGAGCCACCGCAAGCTTCCATTTCGTCACATCGCCATCGAAGGTCCCATCGGCGTCGGGAAGACCTCGCTGGTGCAGCTCCTGGCGGACCGTTTCGAGGGGGTGATGGTCCTCGAGGACATCACCAATCCGTTTCTTCCCGCGTTCTACGAGGGCCAGGCGGGCGCCGCCTTCCAGGTTCAGATCTACTTCCTGCTGTCGCGGTTCCAGCAACAGCGCGAGATCGCCCAGATGAACCTGTTCCAGCGCCTGGTGGTGGCGGACTACAGTTTCCCGAAGGACCGGATCTTCGCCTACCTCAATCTCGACGACACCGACCTGAGGATCTACGAGAAGCTCTTCCCGGTGCTCGATCAGGAGGTTCCGACCCCGGATCTCGTGATCTATATGCAGGCTTCGCTGCCGGTCCTGCTCGAACGGATCAAGAAGCGCGGGCGCGACTTCGAATCCGCCATCGACCCCGACTACCTCGAGCGGCTCAGCGAAGCGTATTCCTACTACTTCTTTCACTACCGCGAAACGCCGCTGCTCGTCATCAACACCGATGACATCGACTTCGTCAGCACCCCGGCGGATTTCGACGCCCTCGTCGATCAGATCGTCCGCTGTCGTCGGGGAACACAGATCTATGTGCCGTTGGGGTCGTCCGACTCCTGACAGCGTCCAGCTCTCTCAATTCTCCGACCGCAACGGTCGACCGTTTCGGTCGGAGAATTGAGGTAAGATTCGCGACCGGAGGCCCAATGCTGTCCCGAGAGCTCTACCGATCCGATCCCGACCGCGTGCGACGCATGCTCGATCTGCGGCGCACCGAAGCGCCGTTGGAAAGGCTCCTCGAGGTCGACGGCGAGTGGCGCGACCTCCTCGTCCGCCTCGAGGAGCTCAAGGCCAAACGCAACGCCGGATCCAAGGAGATCGGCGTTCTCTTCCGCGACGGCAGGCGCGACGAAGCCGAGGTCAAGAAGGCAGCCATGGCGGCCATCGGCGACGAGATCTCGTCCCTCGAGGAACAGACCAAGGGTCTCGAGAAGGAGCTCTGCGCCCTCGAGCTCAGCTTTCCCAACCTGCCCGCCGATGACGTGCCCGACGGCGCCGACGAGTCGGCAAACCGGGAGGAGCGCCGGTGGGGAGCGCCGCCGGACTTCAGTTTCGAACCGCAGGCCCATTGGGATCTCGGTCCGGCGCTCGGAATCATCGACTTCGAGCGCGCCGTCACCATCGCCGGCGGCCGTTTCGCCGTCCTCAGGGGCGCCGGTGCGGCGTTGGAACGGGCGCTCACGAGCTATATGCTCGATCTCCACACCCGCAAGCACGGTTACACCGAGATCCAACCGCCCGCCATCGTCAACACCGCGTCTCTCGAGGGGACCGGTCAGTTGCCCAAGTTCGCCGAGGACCTCTTCCGTCTCGAGACCACCGATTTCTATCTCTCGCCCACCGCCGAGGTGCAGCTCACCAATTACCACCGCGGCGAGGTGCTCGAGGAAGAGCGCCTGCCCGTCAAATACTGCGCCTTCACCCCCTGTTTCCGCGCCGAGGCCGGCTCCTACGGCAAGGATGTCCGCGGCCTCATCCGGCTCCACCAGTTCAACAAGGTCGAGCTGGTTCAGTTGACCCATCCGGAGCGGTCCGGCGAAGCCCTCGCCGAGCTCACCGGGCATGCCGAGGCCGTTCTTCAGGGCCTCGGGCTGCCGTACCGGGTGGTCGGTTTGTGCACCGGCGATCTCGGCTTCTCCGCCGCCCGGACCACCGATTTGGAGGTCTGGCTGCCCGGGCAGGGCGCCTATCGCGAAATCTCCTCCTGTTCGAGCTTCACCGACTTCCAGGCGCGGCGCGCCAGGCTCCGCTACCGTCCCGCCGACGGCGGCAAGGCGCGGCTCGTCCACACCATCAACGGCTCCGGCCTCGCCGTCGGCCGCACCATGGTCGCGGTGCTCGAGAACTACCAGCGCCCCGACGGCTCGGTGGTCGTGCCCGAGGTGTTGCGGCCCTACTTGGGCGGTCTCGAGCTCATTGAACCTTCAAGCTGAGCGATCGTCGATTTCGCGCGGACTGGGTGCCTGGCTCTCTTTTCGTCCGACGAAAAGGTGCCTGGCATCCCCTCCCATCTCGTTGATATGGCGCGGGACTACTCGCCCGGAGGCAGCTCGAGCCGATCCGCGATGGTCGCCATCGCGTCGCGGACGAACTCGATGTGTTCCGAGAGCTCGACTCCGAGCTCGTCGGCGCCGTTTCTCACATCGTCGCGGTTGACCGCCCGGGCGAAGGCCTTGTCCTTGAGCTTTTTCTTCACCGACTTCGCTTCGACGTTGGCGATGGCCTTGTCGGGGCGAACGAGGGCGCACGCGGTAAGAAAACCGGTCAGCTCGTCGACGGCGAACAGGGTCTTGGCGGCGGCGGTCTCCCGCGGAAGCCCCATGTAGTCCGCGTGCGACGCCACGGCGAGGATCCAGTCCTCGGGCCAGCCCCGGTCGCGGAGAATCGTCATTCCGACATGAACATGGGTCTCCTCGGTCGGATTCTGCTGGTAGTCGAAGTCGTGGATGAGACCGATGACGCCCCAGCTCTCCTCGTCCTCGCCGAGCTTGCGGGCGTAGGCGCGCATCGCCGCCTCGACCGCGAGGGCGTGCTTGATCAGGCTCGGGTTGTCGGTGTACTCGGTGAGCAGCGCCCACGCGTCGTCGCGAGTCGGTGTCGTCGTCATGGCGGCCTCCAAGCACGTAGGATACAAGATGCAGGTCCTGGTAAAACCGCGCCCCACCGGGGTGCCGGGTCCGCATTTGTGCCGGAACGACCTCTCGGCGGAGCGGTCCGCCCGGCACAAATGCCGACCGGGCTCCCCCGGGACGCGCGACGCGGTCCGCTCTCCCGGCTACGAGGTAGGCCGCCGGCGTGCCATCGGCGTGGTCGCAGCCCTCCCATCAACCCACGCGCGACCACGCCGATGGTGCGACGCTGGGCCGCCGGGACGCCACTGCGTCCCGGCGGCCCAGAAGGCCGGGGACGAGGGTGTCAGGAACCCGAGATCCCACAAGACCCAATACCCCGCACTCTCTCGGAAACGCCCGGCCGGCTTCAACAACCCTGACGGGCAGGCTGGAAGCCCGCCCCCACAATCTCCGCCCAACCTGAAAGAAAACCGGGACCGGGGCCGATGGGGACACCCGGAAAACCGCGCCCCATCGGGGTGCCGGGTCCGCATTTGTGCCGGAACGACCTCCCGGCAGAGCGGTCCGCCCAGCACAAATGCCGACCGGGCTCCCCCGGGAGCGCGCTGCGGTCCGCTCTCCCGGCTACGAGGCAGGCCGCCGGCGCGCCATCGGCGTGGTCGCAGCCCTCCCCGCTTCGTATGCGCGACCGCGCCGATGGTGCGACGCTGGGCCGCCGGGACGCCAATGCGTCACGGCGGCCCAGAAGGCCGGGGATGAGGGTGTCAGGAACCCGAGATCCCACAAGACCCAATACCCCGCACTCTCTCGGAAACGCCCGGCCGGCTTCAACAACCCTGACGGGCAGGCTGGAAGCCCGCCCCCACAATCTCCGCCCAACCTGAAAGAAAACCGGGACCGGGGCCGATGGGGACACCCGGAAAACCGCGCCCCACCGGGGTGCCGGGTCCGCATTTGTGCCGGAACGACCTCCCGGCGGAGCGGCCCGCTCCAGCACAAATGCCGACCGGGCTCCCCCGGAGAGCGCGACGCGGTCCGCTCTCCCGGCTACGAGGCAGGCCGCCGGCGTGCCATCGGCGTGGTCGCAGCCCTCTCCGCTCTCCCACGCGCGACCGCGCCGATGGTGCGACGCTGGGACGCCGGGACGCCAATAGCGTCACGGCGGCCCAGAAGGCCGGGGACGAGGGTGTCAGGAACCCGAGATCCCACAAGACCCAATACCCTGCACTCTCTCGGCAACGCACGGCCGGCTTCAACAACCCTGACGGGCAGGCTGGAAGCCCGCCCCCACAATCTCCGCCCAACCTGAAAGAAAACCGGGACCGGGGCCGATGGGGACACCCGGAAAACCGCGCCCCACCGGGGTGCCGGGTCCGCATTTGTGCCGGTACGACCTCTCGGCGGAGCGGTCCGCCCGGCACAAATGCCGACCGGGCTCCCCCGGGACGCGCGACGCGGTCCGCTCTCCCGGCTACGAGGCAGGCCGCCGGCGCGCCATCGGCGTGGTCGCAGCCCTCCCGATCAACCCACGCGCGACCACGCCGATGGTGCGACGCTGGGCCGCCGGGACGCAACAGCGTCCCGGCGGCCCAGAAGGCCGGCGACGAGGGTGTCAGGAACCCGAGATCCCACAAGACCCAATACCCTGCACTCTCTCGGAAACGCCCGGCCGGCTTCAACAACCCTGACGGGCAGGCTGGAAGCCCGCCCCCACAATCTCCGCCCAACCTGAAAGAAAACCGGGACCGGGGCCGATGGGGACACCCAGAAAACCGCGCCCCACCGGGGTGCCGGGTCCGCATTTGTGCCGGAACGACCTCTCGCCGGAGCGGTCCGCCCGGCACAAATGCCGACCGGGCTCCCCCGGGACGCGCGACGCGGTCCGCTCTCCCGGCCACGAGGTAGGCCGCCGGCGCGCCATCGGCGCGGTCGCAGCCCTCCCCTCTCTCCCACGCGCGACCGCGCCGATGGTGCGACGCTGGGCCGCCGGGACGCCAATGCGTCACGGCGGCCCAGAAGGCCGGGGATGAGGGTGTCAGGAACCCGAGATCCCACAAGACCCAATACCCCGCACTCTCTCGGAAACGCCCGGCCGGCTTCAACAACCCTGACGGGCAGGCTGGAAGCCCGCCCCCACAATCTCCGCCCAACCTGAAAGAAAACCGGGACCGGGGCCGATGGGGAGACGCGGAAACCCACGCCCCACCGGGGTGCCGGGTCCGCATTTGTGCCGGTACGACCTCCCGGCGGAGCGGTCCGCCCAGCACAAATGCCGACCGGGCTCCCCCGGGACGCGCGACGCGGTCCGCTCTCCCGGCTACGAGGCAGGCCGCCGGCGTGCCATCGGCGTGGTCGCAGCCCTCCCCTCTCTCCCACGCGCGACCACGCCGATGGTGCGACGCCGGGTCGCCGGGACGCCGTGGCGGCACGGCGGCCGAGAAGGCCGGGGCTGATAGAAAATGCAAAATTGAACATAAAACTCGGTCAATTCAGCAAGAAACTCCTTGACTTAGACAAAAAACAAGCCCAAAATCCGCAGAACGTCGCGCAAAGGGGTTGCACAATGCCAGTTTCCACCAAGGACATCCTCGCCCGCGTGAAGGACGAAAAGGTCCACTTCATGCGCCTCCAGTTCACCGACATCGACGGCATCATCAAGAACGTCGAGGTCCCCGAGAGCCAGTTCGAAAAGGCCCTCGATGGTCAGATCATGTTCGATGGCTCCTCCATCGAGGGATTCACCCGGATCGAGGAATCGGACATGCTGCTGACCCCCGATCTGGAGACCTTCCAGGTCTTCCCGTGGGAGGCCAACCAGGGCAAGGTCTGCCGGTTGGTCTGTGATGTCGCCCTGCCCGACGGTTCGCCGTTTGTCGGCTGCCCGCGCGGCGCCCTCAAGCGAGTCGTGGCGAAGGCGAAGGACATGGGATACACCATGATGGCCGGGCCGGAAGCCGAGTTCTTCCTCTTCCAGACCGGCAGCAACGGCGCCACGATCCCGACCACCCACGACACCGGCGGCTACTTCGACCTCAGCCCGCGCGACCTCGGCGAGGAGGCTCGCCGGGATATCACTCTCGTGCTCGAGGCCATGGGTCTCGAGGTCGAAGCGGCGCACCACGAGGTCGCCCCCGGCCAGCACGAGATCGACTTCAAGTACGGCGAAGCCGTCGCCACCGCCGATGCCGTCGTCACCTTCCGCTTCGTGGTCAAAAAGGTCGCGCTCGCCCACGGCCTGCACGCGACCTTCATGCCGAAACCGCTGGCCGGGGTCAACGGCTCGGGCATGCACGTCCACCAGTCTCTGTTCACCCTCGACGGCGCCAACGCCTTCTTCGACGCCGACGCTCCATATCAGATCTCCGACGTCGGGCGCGCCTATATCGGTGGCCTGCTCGACCACGCCCGCGGCATGGTGGCGGTGACCAATCCGCTGGTCAACTCCTACAAACGTCTCGTCCCCGGCTACGAGGCGCCGGTCAACGTCGCCTGGTCGGAGAAAAACCGCTCGCCGATGATCCGGGTTCCGGCGCGGCGAGGGATCGGCACCCGGTGCGAGGTTCGGATGCCCGACCCGTCGTGCAACCCCTATCTCGCCTTTGCCTCCATGATGGCGGCCGGCCTCGACGGCATCGAGCGCGAACTCGATTGCGGCGAACCGGTCAACCGCAATATTTTCGACATGTCGGAGCGCGAGAAAAAGCGCCTCAAGATCCACCAACTGCCGGCGAGTCTCGACGAGGCCCTCGACTATTTCGAGAAGGATTCACTTCTGAGGAACGCCCTCGGTGATCACATCTTCGACCACTTCCTGCACAACAAGCGCACCGAGTGGGCCGAGTACATCAAGGAGATCCACAGCTGGGAGCTCGATCGCTATCTCGATCGCTACTGAGACCTTCTCTTCCCTGCCGCCAATCGACGCCCCGCCGGATCGGCGGGGCGTCGATTTCTGTCTGCGAATTCTCGGTTCTCGTGATTCTGCTTGGCCAAAACAAAAGCAGCAAAGTCCTTGAGAAAAATTTCTCAAACAATTACAGTGGCGGGGCTATGGCTGAACGCGATCACGCCCGTGATCATTCAACCGCTCAGGAACCCGGCTGTCGGTGCGCTCCCGCAACCCACATCCAACGAGATCACAGCCGAGCTCTGACCGCCCCCGGCATCTCCAGGAAATCACCAACTCGGACTTCACCGACGTCAAAAAGCCAGGAGTAGATCCCATGCCGATCATCACCATCTCTCGAGGAGTCTGCAGCGGCGGCACCGAGCTCGCCGAACTTCTGCACGCCAAACTCGGCTGGCCCGTCCTCAGCCAGGAGGACGCCTCGTCCGCAGCCGCAAGGGCGTATCGGATGACCGAGGAAGAGCTTCTACGCGGTCTGTATCTTCCGGCCAACCTCTATGAGCGCTTCACCCAGCGCAAGACCCGATACCTGCTCGCCTCTCAGGCCGCGATCACCGAGCTTTTCGGAGACGGAGACGGCATCTATCACGGCTTGGCCGGACAATTTCTCTTCCAGGACCTGTGCACCGCGTTCAAGGTGCGGATCGTCGCTCCGATGGCGAACAGGATCGACACGGCGATGCGCCGACTCGGTCTGACCCGCGACCAGGCGATCCGACACATCCGCACCGCCGACGATCACCGCCTGCATTGGGGTCGGCAGATCTTCGACGCCGATGTCAACGACCCCGATCTCTACGATCTCGTGGTCAAGTTGGATCAGGTCAGCCTCGAGACCGCGGCGGGCCTCATCGCCGAGATCATGCGGGGCGAGGATCGCCAACCGACACCCCAGTGCATCCAGGACTACCAGGATTTCGCGCTGTGCAAACGCATCGAAGCCGATCTCTTCTTCAACTCCGCCTTCACCCCGGACATGGCCCGGGTCTCGGTGAAGAACGGCGAGGTCCGACTCGCCGGGGATCGGTCGTTCGAGGCCAACCGCGACAAGCTGATCGAGTTCATCGGCAAGATCCACGGGGTCACGACGATCCTCACCGACGACGGCGAGGTAAACGCGGTCGATTTCTCGCCGAGTCCCGACTTTGCGCTTTCGTCGAAGGACGCCAAGGCGTCCGATGTCATGCTGACCCTCGACCAGTATCCCAACTGTCAGGGCAACTGCAATATCCGTGAAGCGATCGTCGCCCTCAGCGCCTCGGCGGTCAAGCTCGAGGACGGCCACTTCATGCTGCCGCGCTACCTCTTGATACGCAACGCCGACAACGAGCTCGTCGGGGTGGTGGGCCGCCGCGAACTCCTCAAGGGCCTGGTCCCTCACTTCCGAGAGGACCGCGAGTCGGCCGAGCACATCAGGGCGCTGGTTCCCTTTGGCGGGAGCACCCCGCGCGAGATCTTCATCCGATGGACGTCGCTGTTCTCCAAAGCGGCCGTCGACGCATCCTCGGAATCGGTCAGGACGGTCATGGTCCCGATCCGGGGAGCGGTGCAGATCGACGACTCTTTGTCGACCGTGATCACCACCATGCTGTACCACAACATCGACCTCGTGGCCGTTCTCGACGGCACGAAGGTCGCGGGAGTGGTGCTCATGACCAACATCTTCGATGTCGTCGCCCAGTTCATCATGGAGCACGGCGGCAAGACCGGTGCCGGCTCCAAGAAGGGCGGCAGCAATGTCTGACACCACCGTCACGAAAAGGCCCGTACTCAGGCTGTTCAATAAACCAGCGACCCCCATCGACACCAAACGCCTGTTCTTTCTCCTGCTCGGTCTCGGTCTGTTCTTCGCGGTCTATCTCTCGCCCCCCTGGCCGGCGGCCATCGATCCCACGGGCGAGTCCTTCACCCTCACGGAGCAGGGAAAGGCGGCGCTGGCCTTGTTCCTTCTCGCCGCCGTTTGGTGGGTCTTCGAAGTCGTGCCCATCGGCGTGACGAGCATCGCCATCGCGGTCACCCAGGCGCTCTTTTTGATCCGGCCGGACAAGTTCTTTGTCGGCGAGACCGATCCCATCGGCGGGCCCGAGCTCGCCATGAAGGAGTTCTTCCACCCTTCGGTGTGGTTCATCTTCGGCTCCATCGTCATCGGGATGGTCTTCACCAAGACCGGGCTGACCAAGCGTCTCGCCTACAAGATGCTGGCCCTGGTCGGCGAGAAGACGAGCATGATCTATCTCGGCTGCTTCGTCATGACCGCGATCTTGACCCTGGTCATGGCCCACACCGCCGTCGCCGCCACCATCTTTCCCCTGCTTGTCGCCATCTACCGTCTCTACGATGAAGGCGACGAGCCGACCAACTTCGGCAAGGGCCTCTTCATGGGCATGGCGTATGTCGCCGGCGCCGGCAGCATCATCACCCTGCTCGGCGCCGCCCGCGGCGCGGTCGCCCTCGGCTTTTACAAAGAGATCACCGGCGTCGAAATCAGCTTCTTCGAGCTCAGCTGGTACATGGCCCCGATCGGCTGGGTGATGGTATTCGCCCTGTGGGGCTTCTTCATGGTCTTTTACAAACCCGAGCGGGCCTCGATCCCGGGGCTGCGCGAACGCGCCCGCGATCTCTACGCCCAGCTCGGCAAGATCACCACCAAGGAAATCCTGGCGGCGACCATCGTCGTCACCGCCGTCGCGACCATGAGTCTGCGGTCCTTTGTCCCCGCCCTCAAGGCAGTGGACAAGAGCGGGATCATCATGCTCGCGACCCTGCTCTTCTTCGTCTTCAAGATCCTCGACATCAAGGACCTGGAAAATGTTCCGTGGAACATCATCCTGCTCTTCGGCGGCGCCATGAGCCTCGGTTACTGTCTCGTCCAGACCGGCGCCGCCGACTGGATGGCGATCAACGCCGTGGGTCTGCTCAAGACGGCGCCGGCCATCGTCTTCATCGTCGGTGTGACGTTCTTCGTTCTGATCATGACCAACTCTCATCATGAACGTGGCGGCCATCGCCATCTGTCTGCCGGTGGCGCTCAAGATCGCCCCCTATCTCGGGGTCGGCGGCGAGGTCATCCTCTTCGGCGCCCTGGTCGCCGCGGGGATGCCGTTCCTCCTCCTCGTCGGCGCGGCGCCCAACGCCATCGCCTACGAGAGCAAACAGTTCACCATCGGGTGAGTTCTTCAAGGCCGGGATCCCGGCGAGCCTTCTTCTGATGGTCGTGGTGACGATCTTCGTCCTCTTCATCTGGCCGCTCATGGGGATGCAGGTCACGATTCCCACTCCCTGATGCTGAGCGAGCCGATCGTGGTCGACCAGGGAGGAAGCACATGCCGACAAGCAAGCTGATTGACGGCTACCGACGATTCAGAGAAATACAAATCCAACCACCAGGTCTTCGACCGGCTCGCCGAAGAGGGTCAGAACCCCAAGGTCCTATGGATCGGTTGTTCAGACTCACGCGTCGTACCCGAGCTCATCACGGGCGCCGATCCGGGCGAGCTCTTCGACGTCCGCAACATCGCCAACGTCGTCCCGCCGGCGAGCTCGGCGGCGTGCGCCACCGGTGCTGCCGTCGAGTACGCGGTCATCCATCTCGGCGTCGACCACATCGTCGTTTGCGGCCACACCCAGTGCGGCGGTATCGCGGCTTTGGCGGCCGCATCCGAGCCGGCCACCCAACCGGAAATCACTTCATGGCTCGAGCTCGCACGACCGGCGGCGAGCAGGTGCTCGCCCGGGGTCGCCGAGGACGACGCTCTCTCGCGATCATCAAGACCAACGTGCTGCTGCAGTTCGACAATCTCCGAACCTACCCCTGCGTCGCCGATGGCGAACGTGCAGGATCCCTGACGATCCACGGCTGGCTCTACGATCTCCATGAGGGCTCCATCCAGCCCTCACCCCGAATCCCAGCGGTGGGAGCCCATCGCCCGCCACGCCCCGCGGAGTAGGGTGATCGTATCGCCGGTTCGGGTGCCGACTCGTGAACCGGATCCTGGTCGTCCATCGCGATCGGCACGCCCTCGAGGGGCTCGAGAAGCTACTTCTCAATCGCGCCGATCTCCAGATCACCCTTGCCGAAAGTGTCGACGCCGCGATCAACACCCCGTCCGTAGCAGTCCCGGGCTCGTCCTTTTGTGCCTACCCCTGGCCCACACGGCGGGCCGCGACGCGGTGGCCGCATTTCGTTCCGTCGAATCGAAAATGCCGGTGGTGGTTCTCTCTTCCAAGGGAGGCACCGACGAGACGATCCAGGTCATCAAGGCCGGCGCCTTTGATTGCCTCCTGGATCCTTACGATGAAGACGATCTTCTGACGATCTCGCAGGGCCTCGAGGCCGGCCGCCTGATGCGTTCGCCGGTGGCGATTTCTCAACCGGAAACGGACACGGCGGGCGAAGCCTTCATCGGGAGATCGAAACCGATCCAGGAGATTTCCAAGGCCATCGGACGCGTCTCACCAACCGACGCGACGGTCCTCATCCGGGGCGCTTCGGGCACCGGCAAGGAGCTGGTTGCGCGGGCCATCTATCAACACTCGGCGCGGGCGGACGGACCTTTTGTCGTCGTCAACTGCGTCGCCATTCCCGAGTCCCTGCTTGAAAGCGAGCTCTTCGGGTTTGAGCGGGGCGCATTCACCGGGGCGGTCAAACGCCGCATCGGCAAGGTCGAACAAGCGGACGGCGGCACCCTGTTCCTCGACGAAATCGGCGATGTTCCTCTCCCGATCCAGGCGAAACTTCTTCGCCTGCTCGAGGACCGCAAGATCGAGCGGATCGGTGGACGGGACCCGATTCCGGTCGATGTTCGGATTCTCGCGGCGACCAATCGGGATCTCGAAGCGGCCATCAAGGAGGAGAGTTTCCGAAGCGACCTCTTCTACCGTTTGAGTGTCGTTCCGATCCACCTGCCGGCCCTCGCCGATCGCCCAGGCGATATCGCCCTCCTGAGCGACTACTTCATGGAGAGATTCGCCCTCGGCCTCGGCGTTCGTAACCCCGGGCTGGCCGCCGAGGCCTATCCCGTCCTCGTTGCCCACAACTGGCCCGGGAATGTCCGTGAGCTCGCCAATCTGATGGAGCAGTGCTTGATCTTCAGCCGGGGACAGCGGGTGGGGCCGGAAACCGTTGAACACCTGTTACGGGGCACGCGGGAACAGCCGGCGGATCCACTCCGGCAGTTTGACGAGGCTCTAGTCGAAGGGGCTGCGGCAGGCGCTGACCGACGGTTCGTCGAACCTGCTCGAAACCATCACCGGCCGGGTCACCCGACAAACCATCGTCGAGACCCTGCGGCACACCAACGGCAACCGCACCAAGGCAGCTCGGTTGCTCGGGATCTCACGTCCGACCCTCCTGGCCAAGATGGGCAAGCACGGCCTCACCTGACCCACAACCAACAAGAATCCTGACACCTGTGTAAAAAATCATGACACCAGAGGCTTCCAGACACCTTGTCTGAAATGGCCTGGGGTACTACATTTACCTGGTGTCGCAGCAAAGACCCCGCTCTTGCTCTTGCTGACCGAATTGGCATGAGGCTTGCGTTCTCACCAAACGTCGCGAAGAGGGGCCGAGTCGCCATGACATCGCCGGACACCACCGAACGCACCAATCCGCCGAGGCCCACGGTCCGAACGGTGGTGCTCGGATTGGCGCTCATCGTCCTCGCACCGCTCGTCATCACCGGCGCGATCAACCTGCAGCAGTTCCAGGTGGTCTACCGCCACAAGGTCGAGAGCGAGCTCACGGTGATGATCGAACGACAGAGTTCATCGTCGACTCGTTTATCGCGGACCGCCTCAGTGATGTTCGGGTCATCGCCCGCGAGCACCCCATCGAACGATTAAAATAGCGCTGACTTCCTTCGTCAGGTGCTCAACCTGATGCGGGAGGAATACCACGGCGCCTTTGTCGATCTCGGCCTGGTCAACGAAGACGGCATTCAGGTCGCGTACGCGGGGCCTTTTAACCTCGAGAAGGCCGACTATTCTTCCGCCCCTTGGTTCAAACTCGCCTATGCCAACGAGAGTTACGTCAGCGACGTGTTTGCCGGTCTGCGCGGGACACCCCACTTTATCGTCACCACCCAGCGCCGGGTGGGACGAGACCTTCATCGTCAAAGCCACCATCGACTTCGAATCGTTCAACGCGCTGGTCGAGAGAATCCGGATCGGCGACACCGGCTTTGCCTTCATCATCAGCCGCGACGGGCCAAGTTCCAGACCAACCCGCAGTTTGAAGTCTCGCTCAATCGCCCGCCCTTCCGAGGGGATTCTCGGTGGTGAGACCCGTTCGGACCGGATCATCGTCGTTGATGGAGAAAACCTCCTCGGTCGTCCGTCGATCTTCGCCTTCGCGCCCCTGAAACAGGGGCGGTGGCTGCTCTGCTACCAGCAGGAGACCGCCGACGCCCTCGAAGAGGTGCGAAAGGTCGTCCGTCTTTCCATCATCGCCCTGCTCGCCGTCGCAGCCGTGGCTCTCGCCGTGAGTTTCTTTGTCTCGCGGAACCCCGCCTCCCAGTTCGCCGCGGCCGACCGCGAACGGACC
>CAWGLT010000013.1:0-364168 GCA_963823445.1 uncultured Acidobacteriota bacterium | reverse complement strand
CTCCCGAGGGCGCCCCGGCGAGGAGGGCGACCGAGACCACGAGGAGTGGGATCGCGGCTCGACCGAGGCCCCCCGGCGGCATCAAGAAACGAGCTGGTTTCGTATTTGTATGCTTCACATCAACCCCCAGGCAAGATTGCCGAACACGAGAGGCCACGTAGCGAACACGACGAAGATCGAGTACGCCGCGATGGAGAGCGCAAGCCACCGTCGTTCCGATTTCACGATCAGACCACCCATCCCGGTCCGTTGGGCTACGGAGAGAAATAGCCCGGGCAGAAACGCCGCGACCACCGCGACCACAAGACTGACCATCAGAGGATACCCCACATAGTAGTTGCCGCCTTGAAAAAGGTCGAAGGGGCAATGGTGGGTCGGCAGCTCGTAGTATGCGACCGAGACAAAGGAGATGATGGCGACGATCCCCATGACGAAAACCAACGGCGCCAGGACGGCAGCGGCGATTCGCGGTCCCGATCTGCGGCCGGCCGCAGCCCAGCCGAGAGCGGCGAGAAATAACACCGACCCGACGGCAAAAAGCGGAATTGTGGTGGCGGCCGACAGCGACGCGACGTCGCCCGTGACCCGGTCGCTGGACTCGGAGAAGAGCGAACCGCAGCACGAGGTGATGATGTCCGGATGAATCCCGTGAAAGTACCGAACCTGAAGCGCGAAATCGACGACGGCGATCGGCGTCATTGCGAGCAGCAGAGCGTTCTTGAGGCGCATCACCGGGTAATCACCCGCTCGTTGGTCGAGCCGGTTGAGGGCGATCCAGATGGGAAAGAGCAGCACCATGGCCGCCTTGGTCGCGAGCACCCACCAGCCGACGGGGTTGGCGTTGAGCGACCCGGTCGCACACATGGCGCCGACAAAGAGCTCGTTGAGATCGTCGACGGTGTGGATGAAGAGCAGCGCGGAGCCGATCTCGATCCACAGGGCGACATTGACCACCACCGAGACGAGATAGGACCTGCGTTCCAGGGTGAGCTGATATTCGGACGCCGACGACGGGTCCCAGCCCCTGAGGACGCGAACGCCGATGAGAGAACCCGCGACCATGAGCGCGACCACCAGACCACCCCCGATGAGGAGCCCGAGAACCCCTGGGTGGAGGATCACGGCGCCGACTCTTCGACGATGAGCCCATCGCGGACCACCAGTCGCCGGTCGACGAGAGGGTGATCCATGACCCTCGGATCGTGGGTCGCGATGAGGATCGAGGTGCCCGACCGATTGAGCTCGGCCAGGATTTCGAGGAGCTCGGCAGAAAGCACGCTGTCGAGGTGGGCGGTGGGCTCGTCGGCGATGACGATGGCCGGTTCGTTGACCAGGGCCCTCGCGATGGCGGTGCGCTGTTGCTCTCCGCCCGAGATTCGACCCGCTCGCGCGGTGCTGCGCTTGCCGAGGTGCATCCTCTGCAACGCGCCGTCCACCCGCTCCTCCATTTCGGCCACCGACATCTCGGTCGGGAAAAGCGGCAGCATGACGTTGTCCCTGACCGTGAGATCGGGGATGAGGTGGAGGTGCTGGAAGATGAAACCGAAGGTCGATCGGCGTATCGAGGTGAGCGCGGTCTCCGAGAGCCGCGAAACCCGGCGGTCACCCACCACCACCTGGCCCGATGTCGGCCGGCTCATGCAGCCGATGATGGTCAGCAGCGAGGTCTTTCCCGATCCGCTCGGACCCTCGAGAACGAGGACTTCGCCCGGGGAAACCGACAGGGTGATCCCGCGGACCGCGCGGACCTCGTCCGGCGCCCCACGGTGGTAGATCTTGGTCACATCCTCGACCTGCACCAGACGATCACCGTTGGACGTGATCATCCGCGCACCACCGCATCCGGGTCCGTGACCGCGGCCTTCCACGACGGCGCGACGGTGGCGGCGACATAGGGAACCACCGTCAGAAACGCGATGGCGAAGAGCATGTACGGGTCGATGTGGGGCGTCGGGTGGAGCCGGGGGAAGAGAATCGACCAGCCGCGGAGCATGGGCACGAGCAGCGGCGCCCCGAGCACGAACACGTGGAGGATGGCGGCGACGAGACCGAGAATCAGCGAGGTGACCGAGATGATCGTCCCCTCCCACATCTTGAGCTCGAGGACATCGCTGGTGTCCCAACCCACCGCCTTGAGGATCCCGATCTCCCGCCGTTCCTCGGCGCTGAGACCCGTCGCCTTGTCCCACGCGAGGATGACAAAGGCGATGAGCCCACCCGAGAACACCGCCAGCATCATTCCGCTGCGCCAGTGGAAGACCGCATCGTAGGTTCTCAGGACCTCCGACCGGGTGATCGGCCGCGAATCGGGAAACGCTCGTTTGATCTTGCCGGCGATGGTGTCGATCTCGTTTTCGTTGGCCACCCGCACCGCGAGATCGGTCGCCGATCCCTCGGGCAGGCCGAGAAAGAAGGACGCCTCATCGGCGGTCATGACGACGAGGTCGTTGGTCAGGATGTCGGACTCGGCGGTGAAGGTGCCGACCACCTCGTAGAGCACCCCGGTCGTTGCAGCATCGATGAGGATGATCTCACCGCCGACCGATGCTCCCCACATGGCGGCCACGCCGGCGCCGACCGCGCACTCGGTGGAATGCGTCGGCAGCCGACCTTCGACGAGATCGAGGGTCGCCAACCCCGGGCCGGCGCCCATGACGGTGATGGTCGACTCGGTGACGGCCTCGTAGGTGTATCCCCAGAACCGCGGCTCGACGCCGATGACGCTGGGAAAGCCGGCGATGGTCTCCGCCACCGTCAGATCGATGGGCACATGGCGGCCGCCGACCATCCGCTGGACCGTCAATTCCGGCGCTCCGACAAAAAGTTGAGAGGCCTCCCGCCGGAGAGACTGGGTTAAAAAAAGAACCGAGGCGACCACCGCCACGGTGAAGGCGTAGACGACGACGATGGCCCAGTTTTTGAACGGCCGGCGTCGCAGCGACGCCAGGGCGAAGTCGAGGATCTTGAGGTGCCGTCTCACGGAGCATCGCCATTCGGCTCAGGCCGCGCCCCGGCTCGAGTCAGACCGGGCGGCGGGCTCAGGATCGAACCGGCCGGGAAGTGCTCGGGCGCACCGGGAGAATCCTGAAAAGCGGAAAAGAGATCCGCCTGGGACGGGTGACGGGTGTAGCGGGCCTCGGTCCACACCGCGAGATCCGAGAGGTTGAGACGGGCGGTCAGCGCGTGGAGTTGCGGGAGCTCTTCCCGGCGCCATCGGTTTTTTTCGCGCGCGGCCCACCCGACAAACGACGCCAGGACGGCAACACCGACCGCGACGAAGACGAGAAACCGCCGTGCTCGGGTCACGAGCGGCTCCGGATTTCAGGGTTCCGGCCGGCGACGGGACGAATACCCATCACTACTCGAGGGACCGGAGCACGGCCTCATCGACACCATCGAAGGCGAGAACCTCTGCGCCGCCGTGGTCCGCCCGGAAACTCTCCGCCAGATCGGCCGTGGCGAGTGGGATCAGCTCGGCGCCCATGGGTCCGAAAACATCCGATCCCGCGACGAAGAACGCTCCGCGGGCCTTGATCGGTTTGGTCGTGTAGTAATCGGTGACCCAGATCTCGGCGTCTCCGGCGGTCGAACCGTCCTTGCCCGCGAGATAACGGAAGAGGTCCTTGGGTCCATCGAAGAATCGGTGGGAACCGTCAGCATAGGCAATGGTGGCCACCCAGTTCGGGTACTTGGCGACAAACATCCCACAGACGGCGCACCGGTCCTTGGGCCCGGGAGGGGGCGGTCCGTCCTCAGCCGCGCCGACGGCACACCACGCGAGAAGCGCGGCCAACCACGCAACCACTGTTTTTCGAGATCGAGACATAGAGCGATCATCGTCGAGGCCAAAAACCCTGTCAAGGCTTTGCCGTTTCATCCCCGATTCGGCCCCCGGTCGCGGCGCCCGGGGCCCGGTTTCGGCTCGTGACCCGGGTCACTCGATTGAATGCGTAATTGAATATATCTTCCTCTAACTATGAGGTTGAAGAAAGGAGGCATATTTTCAATATTCAATCTCAATTACTCGGGCCGTCGGGGGACGCCCCTCAGCTGGCCCGGGATTCAAAATGGAGGGCACCATGTATAGAAGAAGAACGAGCATGTTTCACCCGAAGGCTCTGGCTTTCGCGGTTTGCATCATCGCGGCTCTCGGCTGGGTCGAAAACGCCGAGGCTGCCGCTGACCTCAACCTGGTCGTCACCACCGGCGCGACGGTCTACGCGCCCGGAGATCAGGTCGTGGTCCAGGGCGTGGTCACCGACGAAAACGGCGATCCCGTCACCCAGTTGCGAAGATCAACCGTCACCATCAACGATCCGGCCGGCCAACGACGATTCAGATCATCACTTTCCCACCAGGGCGGCGGAGTCTACACCGCGACCTATGCCCTCGGCGCTTCCGGACCAACCGGTACATGGAAAGTAAGTGTGAGCGTCAATGATCGCGACGGAAACCGGGCGACGGCCGCGCTCACCTTCGAGGTCGCCGACGAACCGGTGAGCTGCCCCGACGCCGATGCCGACGGCCACGAGGATGGCGCCTGCGGCGGCGACGACTGCAACGACGGTGATCCGACCGTCTTTCCCGGAGCGCCGGAGATCTGCGGCGACGGCATCGACCAGGACTGCGACGGATCCGATCTCTCATGCGGTCAGGGCCACGACGGCCTCGTCTGGAACGGATCCGAGACCTGTCTGCAGTGCCACACCACCCAGGCCCACGAGGTCCACGCCTCGGTGATGTATCAGTGGGAGGGCGCCACCCCCGATATGACCTCCGGCCCCGATCTTCAAGGCAAGATCTCGGGCGCGGTCAACAGCTACTGCATCAGCATCCTGGGCAACTGGGACACCTGCGGGAACTGCCACGTCGGGTTGGGTCAACCGCCGGCGCCGGAGGCGACCCCGGAGCAGCTCGCCAACATCGACTGCATGGTGTGCCATCAGGAGGCGTACCGCCGCAAGAAGGTCGGTGGAACCTTCGTTCCGGATGAAAACGCCATGACGATCTCCATGGACGAGGCGGCGCGGACCGTTCACCCCCCCGGCCGTTACAACTGTCTCCAGTGCCACGCCAAGGCGGGTGGTGGAGATGCCGTCAAGCGGGGGGATCTGACCATGGCCCAGATCTCGACCACGGATCGGAACTTCGATGTCCACATGGCGACCACCGGCGCCGACATGCGGTGCCAGGAGTGCCACACCTTTACCGATCACAAAGTGGCGGGCAAGGGATCCGACCTCCGGCCCACCGATTCGGCGGACAAGCTCGAGTGCTCCGATTGCCACTCGAACATGACGACGAGCGACGGCCACGAAGGCGATTACGTCGAGCGTCACATCGCCCGCGTCGCCTGCCAAACCTGTCACATCCCGATCTACGCCAAGGACGCCTCCGACAGTCCGTCAACGGAGGCGACCGAGACCCACCGGACATGGTTGACCACACACAGCACGGCTCCGCCGTTCCACCCGGCGCTGTACAAGGACAATGACCTCGTGCCCGAGTACCGCTTCTGGAATCGGAAGAGCAGCAACCACCTGCTCCACGACATCGCGGTGATCGATCCCACGACGGGTCGCTATCCGACATCGCGGCCCATCGGCGACGTCGCTGACGACGGGGCCAAGCTCTATGCGTTCAAATACAAGACCGCCGAGCAGCCCTTCGCCCACGACCAGGGCAAGCTCATCGCCCTCGACACCAGCGTCTTCTTCGCGACCGGCGATCCCATCGCCGCGACCGAACAGGGACTCGTCAACATGGGGCTGAGCGAGAACGAGCCCTACTCCTGGGTCGAGACCGACACCTTCCAGATGCTCAACCACCAGGTGAGCGCCAGCGAAGCGGCGCTCGAGTGCAACGACTGCCACGGCTCCACCCAGCGGATGGACCTCCAGGGCGAGCTCGGGTACGCCCTCAAGGGCCCCGAATCCCAGGTCTGCTATCAGTGCCATGGATCGAAGGAGAACAAGTCCTTCACCGAGCTCCACAACAAGCACGTCAAGGACAAGCGCTACGACTGCTCGTGGTGCCACTCGTTCAGCCGACCCGAGCGGGGTTTGAGGACACCCTAGAACAAATCGTCCGGACGTGATTCTCGCGGGCCGATCCAACCGGATCGGCCCGTTTTCCTGTTGCTCCCGATGTCTCGGAACCGCACCGACCTTCCCGACAGCGTGATCGGACACGGCCTGAGTTTCCGGCGAAAGTCGGATGCTCGGCTGCTCAATCGCGAGAAAGTTCCGGTATAGTTCGGCCAGGATCTCGGTGGCCCCGGAGACCTTTGGGAACAGGGCCGAATTTGGTTTCGCCGAAGATCCGGACGGGCCGGGAATCATGAGCAAATCCCCCAAAAGCGAACCCATCCAGCCGACGCGTGCGGTCGCGCCCTACCTGACCGCGGCCGGCTATCTCTCACCGGCGCAGCTCCTCGGATTGACCGCCCTCGCCATCTTCGTGGCTGAAGCCGTCATCATGTTCCTGATGCCGCTGATCGGCCCGATCCCGGTCGTCTACGAGGCCATTCTCGACGCCGTGCTGCTGACCCTGCTGGCAACCCCGGTCCTGTACTACCTCTTGTTTCGACCGATGGTCCTCCACATCAGCGAACGAAAGTCCGCCGAGGACGCCCTCTTGTACGTCAACGCCAACCTCGAGAACCGGGTCAAGGAGCGCACCGAGGAGCTCACCCGTTCGGTCAAGGCGCTCAATCACGAGGTCATAGAACGGCGCGCGACCGAGGACCGCATTCGGCGGGCCAACGATTTCGTCCAGCGCCTCATCGAGTCCGCCCCGTGTCTCATCGCCACCATCGACGCAAACTCGCTGAAGTGCAACTACGTCAACGGGAGGATCGAGGATTTTCTCGGGTTTTCGCCAGAGCACGTCGCGGTTTCCGGCGGCGCCATTGTGGACTCGATCATCGCGCCGGCGTCGCGAGAGCTCTACCGCACGACGGTTCAGAACATGGTGATCGCGCCGCAGGGCGAGATCGCTCGCGGCCAGTTTCTCTTCAAGACGGCCGAGGGTGACCAACTGCCCTTCAGATTCGGGATCGTCGTGGCCTCCCGCACCGCCATCGGTGAAGCCGATGAAGTCCTCCTCGTCGCAACACCGGTCGATGACTGCTCCTGAAGCGCAACCTCTCCCTTTTTCTTCGCTCTGAGGGCGTGGGCCGCGAAGACCACCAGAACAGCGATGACGCCGACGAGATCAATCCCGGCCGAAGGCAGATCGGCGGAATTACGGCGGTCGGGGTGATGGTTCTCCTCTGAGACCGTCGTTCGTCATCACATTGTTGGAGGACCCATGTCGATTCGCCCGGTCAAAAAGCTCGCTGCATCTCAGCCGGTGGTCGAGGGCGCGGGGGTTCGCCTCCGCCGGGCCTTCGGTTTTGGAGACACCTCCGAAACCGACCCGTTTCTGCTCTTCGACGACTTCCGCAACGACCGGCCCTCGGACTACCTCCCGGGATTTCCCTGGCACCCCCACCGCGGGATCGAGACCATCACCTATGTTCTTGCGGGCACCGTCGAGCACGGAGACAGCCTCGGCAACGCCGGCAGCCTCGGCGCCGGTGATGTCCAGTGGATGACGGCCGGTTCGGGGATCATCCACCAGGAGATGCCGCGCGGCGACGACCGGGGCCGGATGCACGGATTTCAGCTCTGGGCCAACCTGCCGTCGTCGCTCAAGATGACCGATCCCCGCTACCAGGACGTCTCATCGGCCGAGATCCCCGAGGTCGTGGACGACGACGGAACCAGGGTCCGCATCATCTGCGGCAGCTTCTGGGGCGCCACCGGACCGGTGGACGGAGTCGCCGCCGAGCCTCAGTACCTCGATGTCCGGGTCCCTCCCCTGACCAGAAAACGTCTGCCCGTCGAGACGACCCGGCATGCGTTCGCCTATGTCTTCGGCGGTTCGGGCCGCTTCGGGAATGCCGCGGCGCCTCGTCCCGTCGTCACCGAGACCGCCGGCGCATCCAGACCACCGTCGCCCTCGGCCCTCGAGAACCGCACTCTCGTCATCTTCGACCGCGGCGACGAGGTCGTGGTGGACTCGGGTGAGTCGGGCATCCGCTTTCTCCTGGTTTCGGGCAAGCCGCTCGGGGAACCGGTGGCCTGGGCGGGCCCCATCGTCATGAACACCCAGGCCGAGGTGGAACAGGCGCTCGCCGAGTACCGGAATGGGAGCTTTCTCAAACGCCCGTAACCCGCGCGAGGACCGGTTCATCGACGTTCGTGATGATTGACCGCAGCGAAAATATTTCTCACCATCCCCGTGTTATCGTTGCCGAGTTGATCAAGTTTGACGTATTGCCAATGCTCAAGACGATGTGTTTCGGCTCAGGGCGGTGGCGAGGCACGGCGGTTGTTCTCGCGCTGGTCCTGCTGTTTCCGGCCGTCGCGCCCATGGTGGCCGACCAAACCGACGACGAGGCTGTTCCCACCATGTGCAAGTGCGGGTGCGGAAACCCCCAGGGCGCGTGCTGCTGCGTTGCTCGACCCACCTCGCCGCTGGCCATGCGTTGCGCGGGTTCTGCGGATCCGGACATCAGCTCGCCGCACGTCAATCCCCCCATCGGGCCCCCGGAACCGATCGCGGTGCCCGTGCCCGAGCTGTTCTCACGACATACGATCCACTACCTCCCGGTGACCACCGACTTCGGTCCGCTGCCCGAGACTCCCCCGCCAAGAACCTGACCCCTTCCGTTCGAGTCACAGCAAAAAACAGAAGAACAGAACGGATTGGCGCGCGCCCGCGGCGGAAGCGCGCCGAAAAAGGAGTCATCATGTTTGCCCGAGCCCTTTCGGTTTCCCGGCGCCTCGCCGCGGGAGCACTCATTTTCTATTGTCCATTCGCCTCCGGGGTGGAGGCGACCGAAGCCGACGACGAACCCGAGAAACCCGTCATGCACGGCAGCCTCGAGGTCACCGCCGATGCGATCCCGATTCCCGCGCTGGTGATCATCGGAGAAGACCAGCTCCGCTCCACCGTCCCCATGGGAGACGGGTCGGAGGTGCTCCGCGACGTCACCGGCGCCGACCTCAGCCGGATGGGCGGTCACGGCCTCGAACCCTTTGTCCGCGGCCAGAGCCAGGGCGATCTCACCGTTCTCCTCGACGGCGCCACCGTGCACGGCGGATGCCCGAACCGGATGGACCCGGCGACATCGTATTCGACAACCGCGGCCACCGATCAACTGGTGGTCATCCGCGGCGTCCAAACCCTTCGCTATGGTCCCGGCGCCCCCGGCGGAACGGTGCTCTACGACCGGAGGACCCCGGTTTTCGACGACACGAGCTGGAATCTGAACGCCACCACCGGAGGGTCCAACTGGTCCGACGCTCCCGATTTCGATCTCGACGCCGCCGTCGGCTTCGGCGACTGGAGCCTGCGCGCCCTCGGCACCTATCGCAACACCGACAACTACAACGACGGCAGCGGCGAGGAGGTCCGCTCCGCCGCCGAGAGCCGGGGCGGCACCCTCATGCTTGGTTGGCGTCCCGATGCCGACACCGAGTTCGAGCTCAGCTACGAGCTCTCGAACACCGACGACGCGCTCTTTGCCGGCGCCGGGATGGACGCTCCCGAGAGCACCGCCGACATCGTCCGCTTCCAGACCGAGAGGTCGACCGCAAACGGACACATGGGTTGGCGCGTTGACGCCTTCTACGACAGCGTCGACCACCTCATGGACAACTACTCGCTGCGGCCGCTGACCTCTCCCATGGCCATGCGGGTCCCATCCGACACCTCGACATGGGGTCTCCGCGGCCACCTCGAGTTCGGCCAGAACAATCCGGTTCAGGTGGGCGTGACCATCGAGTCTGCCGACGCCGACGCCACCCGCTTCGCCGGACCGAACGCCGAGATGGTCACCATGCTCCAGTCCATCCTCTGGGCCGGAATCAACCGCACCCAGGCCGGCCTCTTCGTCGAGGGCGCCGTCCGACTCGGAACCTCGACCCGGTTCGTCTACGGCGCCCGGGTCGACCGCTTCGACGCCGATGCGAGCCGCGCCGACGAGAGGACCGTCGGCGGCAACGGCCCTTCCCCACGCCAGCTCTGGATGATGTACACCGGCAACGGCGAGGATTCGTGGTCGACCACCGATTTCGGCGGATTGGCCCGGATCGAGCACCGCGTCGGTCAGTGGCAGCTCTTCGGCGGCCTCAGCCGCACCATCCGCGTCGCCGACGCCACCGAGCGTTATCTCGGCGCCAACAGTCCCATGCCGTCCATGCGCTGGATCGGCAATCCCGATCTCGATGCGGCGAAGCACCACCAGCTCGATCTCGGCGCCGGCTGGCGCAGCAGCGGATCGAGCGTCAACATGACTCTTTTCGGGTCTGATGTCGACGACTACATCCTCCGCGATCGCGCCCACGGGCAGGAAGGCGTGCTCCAGAACGACAACGCGACCATCTACCGCAACGTCAGCGCACGGCGTTACGGCGTCGAGGCCGACGGTATGTGGCAGTTCTCCTCCCGGTGGAACCTCGCGGGCCGACTGGCGTGGGTCTGGGCCGAGAACACCACCGACAGCCGCGCCATCGCGCAAACGCCGCCGCTGCACGGCAATCTCAGCGTCGGATGGGCGCCGTCCCGTTGGTCGGCCTCAGGAGTCGTTCGCTGGGCGGCCGAGCAGACGCGGGTCGACGACGACCCCATGACCGGCGGCGGTGAGGATGCCGGCCCGACTCCCGGTTGGGTGGTGCTCGACCTCGCAGCGTCCGTCGAGATCGGTGCGGGGTTCGGCATCCGGGCCGGGGTGGCGAACGTCTTCGACCGGACCTACGCCAACCACCTCAACCGGGCCAGCGCCTTCGACCCGGCGGCGGTCAGGGTCAACGAGCCCGGACGGACGATCTGGCTCCGCGTCGGGTGGCACGGACAGGGTTGATCCGGCCCGAGGGTCCCGCCGTCTCGCCCGGGAGGCGAGGCGGCGGGGAAAGCTTACCAGGGCTCCGTCTGGGTCCACGCAAAGGTGTCCCCAGCGTCGAACGTGTCTCGGAAGAGGGCGTCTGAAGGCGTCAATCCACGCTCCGGACGGGCGAAGCCGTGGCACCACGAGCAGTCGAATCCCTCTTCGGTGACGTGGATGTTGTGGACCTCTTCGAACGACGGCATCGTCTCGGGCCCGTGACACTGCCGGCAGACGGTTTCGGTGGGGCCCCACATCTCAAAACCGTGGTCCCGCTGGAGGTCGATCCGGCCGTTGCCGGCGCTGTGGCAATCATCGCACTCGAGGGCGCTGTCCTCGTTGCCGACCTGGTGGTTGAGCATCTGCAATGTATCGGTCTCGATCCACGAGTACGCCGTCGAGGAACTCAACCCCATGTTCTCCAGTCCCTGCTCGGTGGCGGCCTGGGCGTCGTGACTCGCGAAAAAGACGCTGGTGTCGAGAGCGATCAACTGCGAGGTGCCGTTGGTGATCGGCTGCTCGGCGGTCTTGTACTTGAATGCGTAGAGCTTGGCGTCCGGGTTCGACACGTGTCCGACCGGCCGGGATGTGGGATAGCGGCCGGTGACCGGGTCGATGACTGCAGTTTCATGGAGCAGGTAGTTACGGCTCTTCCCATTCCAGAACCTGTAGACCGGAGTCAGGTTGTTGAGCTTGTCGGACGCAGGATGATAGGGGGGCGCGGTGCTGTGGGTCTCGAGCCAGGTCCGGTGGGTTTCGGTCGCCTCGGTGGCCGTCGTGTCGGAGGCGTTCTTGGCGTAGATGGGGATGTGGCAGGTCTGGCAGGCGACGCGGGCGAGATGCCGCCGCCTCGCCGCACCCGGGTGCTGGGTCGCCATGTTCTCGTGGCAGTCGGTGCAGTCCATCGCCACGTCGGAATCGGTCGGTCTGAGATCGGATCCCCTGCCGGCGACCCGGTGGTTGGTGGTCGTGTGGCACTCCTGGCACTTGAGATCGGCGCCGGTGACCGCCATGTGAACATCGAAGTCGTTGTCCGTGGTGGCGATCTGGGCCAGAGCGAGATCGCCCCGTTTGACCGCATCACCGCCGCCGGCCTTGGCGTGGCACTGGAGGCAGTTGTACCGCTCGGGCAGGTGGACTGTCTCGACCGCTTCATCCATGGTGATGGTCATGGCTCCGAGGTCGGGGACAAAGACGCCGCCTTCTTTTTTCCGGCGATAGGCTTCTTGGTGGCAGATCATGCAGTCGATGTTGGCGAGCTCCGCCGGGTTGGGATCGGCGCCGGGCAGGGCGCCGAGCCCGATGTGACACGACCCGCACCCGGCCCAGTTGCCGGTGATGTTGATGCAGTAGCTGTTGACGCCTCCCGAGATCTTGCCCTGGGCCGGCGGTCCGTTGACGACCTCGGGCGCATCACCGTGCCACTGGTACATGACCGAGCCGTGGACCTCGACCGCCTCGTCTTCGTGGCACCCGAGACAGGTGTCCGGCCCGCTCCAGGTCAGGCCGGCGTGCGGATTCTGAGCCCGGACCGAACCCGCAGCACCGATCAGCGCCATCAGGCAGATCACCACGCCGGGGATCCAAAGACGACGGTTTGTACCGACTGTAGAACGGCCGCTGGCGGCCCCGGAATGCAACGCGGAAGCGGAGTTTTGGCTCACGAGCATCTCCATGGCATCAAAATTCTACATAGTTATATGAGAATTTACCTAATTAGTCCAGTGAGCGTCGTCACCTTTATGGGAGTCCATCTCGCTGTGTTTCTCGCGCAGGTGGGTCGCGATCCTCGCTTCGAATCAGGGGATGATTCGTCGGCCCGGGCTCACACGGCTCGGCAGATCGCCGGTCCAGCGAAACTCGATCGCTCGAACCGAGGGGGCCACGGTCGAATCGGACGTACCGAGCTCCAACCGATACTGCAGATACACCGGCGAACGCGCCATGACGGTCAGCCGCCCATCCGGCTCCATTGAAACCCAGTCACCGAGATCGTCCGGAGAAGCGCCATACCGGATCGCCACGGCGATCCCGGTTCCAGGAGGCGCCGTCGCGTCGATGTCACACTCCAGTGAAACCACGTCACCGGGGATGCTCAGAACCCGGCTGGTGATGGATCCGACAGCCACGAAATCGGTCAAACGCCACCAGATGACCTCGTTCCCTCCACCCGCCCCCGCGACGACATCGAGCGCCCCGTTGCCGTCGAGATCGGCGATGGCCAACGGCCACGGACCCGGAAACTGGGTCGCGACACTCGTCGACGGCCAGTCGGTCGGGGATTCGCCGTTGTTCTGCCACCGAATCACCCGATTCCAGGCATCCGAGGTCGCCGCCACGTCCATATCCCCATCGCCGTCGAGATCGCCGGCGCCGAGGACCAGCGGCGTCACCACCGCATCGCCAATGTCCTCTTCCCGCCAGATCAGCGGATCGCCGCCGTCGTTCCAGAACACCTTGAGCCAGGGATAGCCATACCCGAGCGCAAGGACATCGAGATCACCGTCGAGATCCATATCCCACGCATCGGCGTGGTGCGAGCCCGCCAGATCATCGACGACGACCCGTCGCGTCCATGTGATCGGATCCCCGCCGTCGTTGCTCCACCAGCTGAGATCGTCATCCTCGAGCGCGGCGCCCAGAAGGTCGAGGTCGCCATCGCCATCGAGATCGGCGGCCACCAATGAGCGGGCCCCGTCGAACGAGGCATCGATGACCTGCATGGTCAGATCAACCGGTACGCCGCCGCCGTTGATCCACACCGCCACCGTGTCGGCTCCCGCCGCTGCGCCGAGAAGATCGAGATCTCCGTCGCCATCGAGATCAGCGAGATCGACCCAGTGGCACTGGGCGAAGTCTCTCGTCACGCTCTGCCGCGTCCAGCTCAGACCCTGCCCGTGGTTGAACCAGATGACGACCTCGTCCTCGACCCATGCGCATCCTGCGACATCCACGGCTCCGTCGCCATCGATGTCCCCCGCCCGGGCCGACGAACCACCGGCAAAGCCCGACTCGATGTCGACCAGGGTCCAAGCGGGTGGACGGCCACCCTCGTTTCGCCACCAACGGATCCGACTCCCATCGAAGGCGGCGCCGACAAGATCGAGATCGCCATCACCGTCCATGTCCACCGGATCGAGGGAAGACGAGGCGACCATGCTGTCATCGATGACATGGGTGATGGCGGTTTCGAGATCAACCCCGGACAGCGTGATCTGACCGGGTACGGCGAGCCAGGAGATCCCCTCCGCCTCGGCAAAAGAACTGCCCCACTCGGACACGGCTCCGGCCGCCCCTTCGCCTTCCGACCAGTCAGTCTGTTTCGCGACTTCCGCGGTCACCACGGAAGCCAGGGCGACGACCATGATTCCGAGCCCTGCAACGACCCGACCCTGGAAACAGATGCGAGATCCCCAGGCTCGTCGACGGATCCGAAACGCCGATGAGAACCGGGCACGATCCACGTGATTAGGCACACGAGCCTCCCGCGGAATAGATTCGGTCTCGTGTGATACGCGGGAAACCTCATCCGGTTGCGCGGACCCGATCGATCCTCGCACGGCAGAGTGATGGCACCCGGTGAGAATCGTCCCACCATGGATGAACGACCGAAAATACTCGGGGAACCGCTCACCCGGCCACCCGATGGGCGCCGCTCACAACCCGGTGTCGATTACTCTTCGGCGACTTCGAGTCCGGTGTCATCCATCGCCTGCCTGCAGGCGTCCGTGACCTCCGCCTTGTGCTCCAACAGACAGGTCGCGACCTGGCCCTCGCCGAGCTCGACTTCGGCGCAGTAGTTCACGAGGTCGTCGGCGCATTCCGTGGCGACATGGGTGACCGCCGCGGCGAACTGCTCGAGCTGGGCCGCGCCCTGGTAGAGCGCATATCCGCAGCGTCCCGAGAGCTTGTCTTCATGGGCATAGAAGCACGCGAGCAGACGGCCCTCCCCGAGAGTCACCTGGCTGCAGTAGGCGGTGATCTCCTCTTCGCACGCCTTCATCACGCCATCGATGATCTCTTCCTGAGCCCAGGCCCCGGACACGCTCAGCAACAATCCCACGACACCGACGATGATAAGATTCCGTTTCATTTCAACCATCCTCCTTGAATTTCAGCAACCTCGATCGTTTCCCGGACCGGTGACGCCCACCGTCCGAACGGAAGATACCACTCATTACGCCGTTTGTGCCGCCCACCGAATCACTCTCCGGGGTCCGCCGCACCCGCCTACGACGTCCGCGAATGAGAATACATCTCTGATCCCCGAGGTTGAAGGAACCAACAACCGGAAACCAATGGGAGGGGTTGTTCGATTTGGATCGAGCGAGGGGTGGGAGGTACGCATGATCGGCCAGACTCTGGCGAACTACAAAATCCTGGACAAGCTCGGCGAAGGGGGCATGGGCGAGGTTTGGCGCGCCCAGGACACCACCCTGGGTCGCGAGGTCGCGATCAAGGTCCTGCCCGAGGCCTTCACCGCCGACGCCGAACGCCTGGCGCGCTTCGAACGCGAAGCGCGGGTCCTCGCCACCTTCAACCACCCGAGGATCGCCGGGATCTACGGTCTCGAGGATGTCGACGGCCGCAAGCTCCTCGTCATGCAGATGGCCGAGGGCGAGACCCTCGCCGAGCGCATCGACCGCGGCCCCATCCCGCCCGACAAGGCGCTCAAGATCGCCCTCCAGATCGCCGAAGGCCTCGAGGCAGCGCACGACAAGGGCATCATCCACCGCGACCTCAAACCGGCCAACATCACCATCACCTCCGGCGGCGATGTGACCATTCTCGACTTCGGTCTCGCCAAGGCGTTGGAAGCCTCGGATGCCGCGAGCCGTTCGAACCCCGGGCTCTCGCTCTCGCCCACCCTCACCGCGGGGATGACCACCGCCGGAGTCCTGCTCGGCACCGCCGCCTACATGAGCCCGGAGCAGGCGCGCGGTGAATCCGCCGACCGCCGGGCCGATATCTGGTCCTTCGGCATCGTCCTCATGGAGATGCTCACCGGCAACCGCGTCTACGCCGGAAAAACGGTCTCGGATACCCTGGCCGGAGTCCTCGCGCGGGAGCCGGAGTGGGACAAGCTCCCCGCGGCCACCCCGGCCCGGATCCACCGTCTTCTCGAGCGCTGCCTCGAAAAAGAGGTCTCGCATCGGTTGCAGGCGATCGGCGAAGCGCGGATCGCCATCGAGGGTTTTCTCAAAAACCCGACAGCGGATGACGTCGCCGCCGAGGAATCCGCAGCACACCCGTCCGTCGTCAAGCGCGTCCTCCCCTGGGCCGTAGCCGGCGCCCTGGCGGCGGTTCTCGCCGGCGCGGCCGTTTTCTGGCCTCGGGAACCGGCCGGGGCGCCCACCATGCGCCTCGAGGTCAAGATCTCGGACGACTCCCTCTTCGTCGATCTCGGGGCTTCGGTCGAACTCTCGCCCGACGGCCGGAAGATCGTCTACACCACCGATGGCGAAGACGGCCGGACGATGTCGGTCAGATCTCTCGACCAGCTCGAAGGAACGCCGCTGGTGACCGGCAGCTCGCAGAACCAGCCCTACCACCCGTTCTTCTCTCCGGACGGCCAGTGGGTCGGTTTCGTGACACCCGCGGAGCTCAAGAAGGTGCCGATCACCGGGGGAACTCCCATCGCCCTGTGCAAGGTCAACCGGTCGCGCGGCGCGAGCTGGGGACCGGACAACACCATTGTTTTCTCGCCGAACCGGAGCAGCGGCCTGTTCAAGGTCGCCGCCGCCGGCGGCGAGCCGGTCGCCGTGACCACCCTCGACACCGAGCACGATGAAGCCGCCCACTACTGGCCGCAGGTGGTTCCCGGGGGGCATGCGATCTTCACGGTGCTCCACCAGGGTTCCGGGGTCGCCGACGATGGCGTCATCGAGTCGGTGAACCTGGCGACCGGCGAGCGCAAGGTGCTGCACCGCGGCGGCGCCTACGGCCGTTGGGTGCCCTCGGGTCATCTCGTCTATGTTCGCGAGAACACCCTCTTCGCCATGACTTTCGACATCGACCGCATGGAGGCGACGGGTTCGCCCTCACCCATGGTGCAGGGCGTCACCGCCAACAGCGGCAACGGCGGTTCGCAGATCAGCTTCTCGCAAAACGGGACCCTGGCCTATGTCAGCGGCGTCATCGGCGTCCCCGAGTACCCCGTCATGCAGATGAACCGCCAGGGAGTCACATCGACGCTGTGGAACGAACCGGGAACCTACGCCAACCCCAAGCTCTCTCCCGACGGCCGGCGCCTTTCGCTCACGGTTCTCCGCGACGGCAACTGGGATGTCTGGGTCTACGATCTCGAGCGCGAGGTGGCGACTCGCCTGACCTTCAACGAGGGCTACGACGGCGATCAGGTCTGGTCGCCGGACGGGAAGTACCTCGCCTACTCGTCGGACGAAGGCGGGACCGAGAACCCATTCCGCAAACGCGCCGACGGCTCGGGAGAGCCCGAACGGTTGGCCGAGATCAAACACGCGTTCTGGGCCACCTCGTGGTCGCCCGACGGCAAGTGGATCCTCGGCGAGGTCCAGGCCGAGACCTTCGACCTCTGGGCGGTGCCGGCCGACGGCGAGGGTGAGCCCGTGGAGTACCTCGCCACTCAGTTCTTCGATCGCTTTCCGGCCGTCTCGCCGGACGGGAACTGGGTCGCCTACATGTCCGACGAGTCCGGCCGGCCGGAGATCTACGTTCGGCCGTTTCCCGCAGCGAGCGGCAAGTGGCAGGTCTCCGACGGCGGCGGCAGCTGGCCGGCCTGGTCGCGCGACGGCTCGGAGATCATCTACCGCAGCCAGGACGGTCTCATGGCGGCGCCGGTTTCGACTCGCGACGGGACCTTCCGGGCCGGCCGGCCGCAGCAGCTGGCGCAGGGCGGCTTTTCGGGCGAGCAGGTCGGCATCGCGGTCAGCGGTTCCATTTTCTCGGACTTCGACCCGATGCCCGGCGGTGAGGGCTTCGTGGTGCTGCTGGGCGGCGAAAACCAGGGGTTCCAGAGCCACCTCACCCTGGTCACCAACTGGTTCGACGTTCTGAACGAGAACCTGCCGAGCGATTAACTCCGACGCAAGTGGGCAGCCGCGGGCGAGACGCCCGCCGGCCCATCTCCTTATCCGAGGGCTCGATCGAGCACAGCGATGAGCCGCTCGATCTCGTCCGGCGTGTTGTAGTGCACCAGGCTGACCCTCACGACGCCGTCGTCGAGGTCCATCCCGAGGGCCTCACACAGATGATAGGCATACATGTGACCGTGCCGGATGGCGATTCCCGATCGATCAACCACCTCGGTGATCTCCCGCGAGGTCTTGGTCTTGTGGACAAAACTGACGGTCCCCACCCGTGACGCCCCGGCGTGGTCGGGGCCGATGATCCGGATGTCCGACCGCGAGCCCAGATAGCCGATCAACCGCTCCTGGAGGGGCAACTCGCACGCGGTCATGAGATCGAACGCCCTCTCCACCGCCGGGCGATCGAGAGCGCCCGGCTCACCCACTCCACCGAGCATCGCAAGATAGTCACGCAGACCGAGGATGCCCGCGCAACCCTCGTGGCAGACGCCGCCGAGCTCGAACTTGTACGGCAGCTCGGCGTGGGGAACAAAAAAGTGATTGGGGCCTTCGAGTTCGTCCAAAGCTCCTCGGTTTGCCCACAGGGCCGCCATGTGCGGTCCGTAGACCTTGTAGGTCGAGTAGGCGTAGAAGTCCACACCCCATGCATCCACGTCCATGGCGCGGTGCGGCGAGTAGGCGACACCGTCCACCACCACCCTGGCGCCGGCCCGATGGACGAGCTCGGTGATCGCCGGGACATCCATGATTTCACCGAGCAGGTTCGACACGTGCGGGAAGGCGACCAGCGCCGTGCGCTCGCCGAGGAGCTCCTCGAGCGTCTCGATGGGGGTCGAGCAATCCCTCGTATCCATCTTCCACCACACGAGCTCGATCCCGTGCTCGGCGAGCTTCTTCCACGGTCCGATGTTGGCCTCGTGACCGATCTGCGCGACGACCACCTGATCGCCCGGGGTCAGGACCTTGGCGTAGCTGTTGGACAACATCTGCAGCAGCGCCGAGGTCGATGGGCCGAGAATCACCTCGCCGTCGGACCCGTTGACGAGCAGCCTGACGAAGTCGTGCGCCTCGTCCACCACGGCGGTGGCGCGCTGCGACAGGGGGTGACCGGCGCCGAGCTGGACGTAACTCGTGAGCATGTACCGGTGGATCGCGTCGGCCACCGATGCCGGCACCTGAGATCCACCTGCGTTCTCCATGAAAACGGTCTCGCCGGCGAGCGCCGGAAAGGCCGACCGAATCCGGTCGCGAAGCTCGTTGGTCACGTCGATTGTCACAGGCCCTCCATCCCGATCACCGCATCGGGAGCCGCATTGTAGCGCCGCCATGAGCTACACTTCGATCCTCGACCCTGGAGGATCCGATGAACAGACTCACCCTCACGATCGCCAACCGAAACTACTCGTCCTGGTCGCTCCGTGCCTGGTTGGTTCTCAAAGCCACCGGCGCGCCTTTCGACGAGGTGATGGTCGTGCTCGGCCGACCCGAGACAAAAACCGAAATCTCCAAGCACTCGCCGACCGGTCTGGTGCCGGTTCTTCAGGACGGCGACCTCGTCATCTGGGACTCGCTGGCCATCGCCGAGTACCTCGCCGAGAGTTTCCCGGAGGCCGGTCTCTGGCCCGCCGATCCCCGGGTTCGCGCGATTGCCCGTTCCGTCGTCGCCGAGATGCACTCGGGCTATACCGCGGTCCGCGGCAACATGCCGATGAACATCCGTGCCTCCTACCCCGGCGCCGGTCGAGCTCCCGGCGTGGAACAGGACATCGAGCGGATCACCTCGGTCTGGGAATCCTGCCGCCGCGACTTCGGCGCCGGCGGCGATCTCCTCTTCGGCGGCTTCTCCATCGCCGACGCCTTCTTCGCCCCGGTGATCTGTCGCTTCCGGACCTATGGCGTCGAGGTGGGCGGTATCGCCGGCGAGTACATGGACGCCGTGTGGTCGCTTCCCGCCATGCGCGACTGGGTCGCGAAAGCCGTCGCCGAACGGTGGAGCGTCGAACGGTACGACCGATGATCTGAACGCATCCTTTCTCCTCTCGCCACGTATGGAGGTGGAGGAGGACGATGATGGCTCTCTGTCGGCTGGTGCTTCTTTCGTTGATCCTGGTCGTGTCGGCATGCGGCGGAGGCGGACCTGCCGATCCGGTTTCCGTCGAGCCCGACCTCGACTCCATCGTCCGCGAGGCCATCGCAGCGCACACGGCCGGCGACTATGAAAACGCGACCCGGCTCAGCCTCCAGGCCGAGGCCATGCTGCCAAACCACCCGCGGCTGCTCTTCAACACGGCTTGCGCGATGGCGCTCGCCGGCGAAACCGAGCAGGCCCTCGACCGGCTCGAACGGATCGCCGAGATGCAGGTCGCCGTCGATCTGGCGTCGAGCCCGAGTATGGACCCCCTCCGGGGCGATCCCCGATTCGACATGGTGCTCCGGAGCATGGCCGCCATCACCGAACCTCTGGAACACAGCTCGGTGGCATTCACGGTTCCGGACCCGACATTTCTCGTCGAGGGTGTGGCCCACGATCCGACGACCGGTGATCTACTCCTGTCGAGCCTCTACCAGCGACGCATCGCCCGCGTCACCCCGGATGGGGAAATGATTCCATTCACCGCGCCCGGTGATGATCTGTGGTCGATGCTCGGGATGGTGGTGGACGCGGAGAACGGGGCGGTGTGGAGCATCACCGTCGGCAGCCCGAGGATGCGGGGGGGCACACCCGCTGAGCCCCTTCGAAGCGCGCTCATTCGGTTTTCCCTCGCAGACGGATCCGAGACCGGGCGGTACGAGCCGCCGGCCGGGATCGACGGTGCGGTCCTCGACTCGCTCGCCATGGGCGACGACGGCTCGATCTATGTTTCCGACAGCGGCGCGGGCGCCATCCACCGGCTCGGCTCGAATGGAGCTCAGCTCGAGATCATGGTCCCGCCCGGCACTTTCCTGTCCACCCAGGGTCTCGAGCTCTCGGCAGACGGGAGGACTCTCTACGCCGCGGACTACGGCCGCGGCGTCGCGGCGGTCGATGTCGAAACCGCTGAGGTCCGGTTCCTCGATCACGAAGGTCCGTGTCTGCTCGGCATCGACGGTCTCGAGCGCCACGGCGACGATCTCATCGCCATCCAGAACGGGATCCAGCCGCCGCGGGTGGTTCGGATCGTCCTCGATGCGGACGGATCGGCGATCGACAGGGTCGAAACCCTCGAACGGGCACACCACCTCTATCGCGAACCCACCCTCGGCACCGTGGTCGGCGATGACCTCCTCTATGTCGCAGCCAGCCAGTGGCGATCGTTCGACGCCGAAGGAAAGCTCCTGGTCGATCAACTCGTGGAGCCGACCATCCTCCGGCTGCCGCTCACTGACTGAGATCGATCGCGGAATCGAACCGCAAGGGCGCAAGGGACGCAAAGACATCGCATCCAAGATTGGGCTTCTCGTTATTGGGAGTCCATCTCGGTGCCAGAAGCGGGATCGGGTCTTCGGCACACAGGATTTGAAACACGGAGAACACGGAGCACACGGGGGCTCCCACGGAGGCCATCGCATCTGAGAGTTGGCGAGGCGTTTTTGATCGAAGTCGCGGTGCCGGTTGCGGGTGCGGTGCTTTTGCGTTCGAGAGGCGTTCCCGCATCTCGCACCGGACGATCGACGAAGGAAGAGTGGTTCACTTTTCGATTCGACGTCTTTGCGTCCCTTGCGTCTTGGCGGTTCAAAATCCGATGACGCGCAAACCCCGTTCATTTGCTAGGGTGTTCCCGTTCCGAAGGAGGTCGGCATGCGTCGTTGGGTCAAGATGCTCGGGATCCTCATGGTGGCGTCGCTCATCCTCGTGGTTGCGGCCGGTTTGTTCGTGCGCAGGGCGATCACGGGGAGCCTCCCCCAGCTCGAAGGCGAATCGGCCGTTGCCGGTCTGAGCGCCGCGGTGACCATCGAGCGCGACGCTCTCGGGGTGCCGACGATCCGGGGGGAGGACCGTGCGGACGTCGCCCGCGCTCTCGGTTTCGTCCACGCCCAGGATCGCTTCTTTCAGATGGATCTCCTGCGCCGCAAGGGCGCCGGCGAGCTCTCCGAACTCTTCGGCGCGGCCACCGTCGAAGCCGATCGCGCCGCCCGGCTGCACGGCTTCCGCGCCCTCGCCCACGAGGTGGTGGAGAGCCTTCCCGCAAGTCACCGGCTCCTCCTCGACGCCTATGTCGAAGGCGTCAACGCCGGCCTCGCCGCTCTCGGCAACGTGCCCTTCGAATACCTGCTGCTCCGCCTCGATCCCGAGCCCTGGCGCGACGAGGATTCCGTCCTCGTCCTCTACGCCATGTACTTCGAGCTCAACGACTCGACCGGCAGCCGCGAGTCGGCCCGCGGCCTGCTCGCCGATCTCATGGATCCCGAGCTCGCCGCGTTCCTGGCGCCGGCGGGGACCGGTTGGGACGCCGCCCTCGATGGCGGGACCATGGCGGTCCCCGGCATGCCGGCCGCGCTCAGCGCCGACTCCGGGGCGACGGCAGCCACGGCGGCCTCGTCTGTCGTCGTCGAGGACGCCGCCCCATCGATGGTCGGCAGCAACAACTGGGCGGTGGCCGGATCGCGGACCGCCGATGGCAGGGCCATCCTCGCCGACGACATGCACCTGGGTCTGAGCCTGCCCAACACCTGGTACCGCGCATCCATGGAGTGGTCGGCCGGCGGCGGAGGTGCAACCCGCCGCGTCACCGGCGTCACCCTCCCCGGCTCGCCGGCGCTGGTCGCCGGCAGCAACTCCCGGGTCGCCTGGGGCTTCACCAACTCCTACGGCGACTGGTCCGATCTGGTGATTCTCGAGAGCGACGGCGACACCTACCTGACGCCCGAGGGGCCGCGCGAGTTCGCAATCCGAACCGAGACCATCGAGGTCCGCGGCGGCGAACCCGAGGTCTTCGAGGTCCGACGAACCATCTGGGGCCCGGTGGTGGACAACGATCATCTCGGCCGGCCGCGCGCCCTGAGCTGGATCGCCCACTCCACCGGGAGCGCCGACATGAACCTCTTCGAGGTCGAAGAAGCCTCCACCATCGACGAGGCCATGGCGGCCGCCAACCGGACCGGGATCCCACCGCAGAACTTCGTCTGCGCCGATTCGACCGGGCGGATCGGTTGGACCATCATCGGCAGAATCCCCAATCGACGGGGATTCACCGGCCGTGAACCGACGTCCTGGGCCGATGGCACGCGCTCCTGGGACGGCTGGCTCGCACCCGAGAAATACCCGCGGATCGCGGACCCCGGGGAGGGAATCCTCTGGACCGCCAACAACCGCCAGGTCTCCGGCGAGCTCCTCGAAATCCTCGGCGACGGCGGTTTCGACCTCGGCGCCCGGGCGAAGCAGATACGTGATGATCTTCTCGCTCTCGAGATCGCCGACGAAGCGGCCATGCTCGCCGTCCAACTCGACGACCGGGCGGTCTTTCTCGAACGTTGGCGGCGGCTGGCCCTCGACACGCTGACCGACGGCGCCGTCGCCGATCATCCTTCGCGCCGGGTCTTTCGCGACCTCGTCGAGTCGACCTGGACCGGTCAGGCGAGTGTCGACTCCCAGGGGTTCCGCCTCGCCCGGACCTTTCGCCTGGAGACCTTCGAGCTCGTCTACGGCCGGTTCCTCGCGCCCCTGACCGAGGCCGACGAGCGGTTCAGCATCTATCGTCTTGTCCAGTGGGAGGATTCCCTGTGGCGCATGGTCACCGAGCAACCCGATCATCTCCTGGGATCCGACCACGCGACCTGGAATGACGTACTGCTCGCCGCGGTGGACAACACCATGGCGTACTTCGAAACCGAGGTCGGCCCCGACCCCGAGCTCTGGACCTGGGGCGAGCGGAACACGGTCAGAATCCAGCACCCCATGAGTCTCGCGGTCCCCCAGCTCTCGGGATGGCTCGATCTGCCGCCGAGTCAGCTCGCCGGGGACAGCAACATGCCGCGGGTCCAAAGCTCCGGATTCGGCGCATCGGAGCGCTTCGCGGTGTCGCCGGGCCGTGAAGACGAAGGCTACTTTCACATGCCGGGCGGTCAGAGCGGCCACCCCATGTCGCCGTACTATCGCGCCGGCCACGAGGCCTGGGTCAACGGCGACCCGACACCGTTCCTCCCCGGCGAGACCGTGACCACTTTGACCCTCGTCCCCGACGACTAGCAGAATCGAACGCAAAGGCATCGCAGGTCGAAACACGGGGATCACGGAGAACCACGGGGGGTCCACAGAGCCATCGCAATTGAGTGTGAGTCACACAGGCGTCGACCTGCTCTGACTATCGTGGACCACTGAGGTCGACGACATTGTCTCTGCGGCGTGACAAGCAGACGGAGCCGCAGCACCAGGGGTGCGATAGTCTCCGTGGCACCTCCGTGGTTCTCCGTGATCCCCGTGTTTCATTCTGCGATGGTGCGAGGGTTTGATGTCTGCGGTATCTTGTCTCCCGGCGGTCACATCGGTCACGTCGACGCACCACGTGACATAATGCCCCGGTCGAGCGGGCCACCAGGCGCCTCGACGAACCGGAGAACTTCATGCTCACTCTTCCCCGATGGGGTCTTACCCTCGCCATCACGCTCGCTGTGATTGCCGCGCTTGCGGTTCCCAAGCTCGTGCAGTTCAATGAAAACAAAGCCTCTGAGGCGCAAGGGAAGTCCGATCCCCCGTTGCGGGTCAAGGTCCACCGGGTGGCGCCGGTCGAGCTCGCCGAACGCCTGTCGACCATCGGCACCGTCCTCGCCAACGAGTCGGTCGAAATCGTGTCCGAGGTCTCCGGCAAGATCGCCGCCATCCATTTCGAAGAAGGCGCCCGGGTGGCCGAGGGCGCGCTCCTGCTCAAGATCGATGACTCCGAGCTCGTCGCCGAGCGGCAGCGGGCGATCCACCGGGTCGAGCTCGCCGAGCGGGCGGAAGCGCGTCAGCAGCAGCTCCTCGATGACGGGGTCATTTCGTCGGAGACCTACGATGTCGCCCTCGGGGAACTCAACGTCCTCCGCGCCGAGCTCCAGCTCATCGACGCGCAACTCCTCAAAACCGAGATCCGGGCGCCCTTCGGCGGCGTCATCGGTCTGCGCTGGGTGAGCCCGGGAAGCTACCTCTCCTCGCAGACCCGCATCGCTTCGCTCCACGATCTCGATCCGGTCAAGCTGGATTTTTCCGTACCGGAGAGGTACTCGGCGCTCATGAGGATCGGCGACGGCATCAGCTTCACCGTCGAAGGCTCCGAACGCACGTTCCCCGGCACCATCTACGCCATCGAACCGAACGTCGACGCCGCCTCGAGATCGCTGCGGATGCGCGCACGGTGCCCGAACACCGACGGCGCCCTGCTTCCCGGCACCTTCGCCAACGTCGAGCTCGCGATCCGCTCGGTCGCCGATGCGCTGGCGGTGCCCGCCATCGCCGTGATCCCCGAGCTCGGGGGCAAGAAGGTCTATGTCTACCGCGACGGAAGGGCCGTGCCCCGGCCCGTCACCACCGGCATCCGCAACGACCGCGAGGTCGAGATCACGAGCGGTCTCGACGAGGGCGATCTCGTGATCGTCAGCGGCATTCTCGAGCTCCAGCCGGAGCTCGAGGTCGAGCTCGAAGAACCCGCCGAGGGGGGCGTCGAGACGCAATGACCCTCTACACTCTCAGCATCCGGCGCCCGGTGCTGGCCATCGTGCTGTCCATCACCGTCGTACTCTTCGGCCTGCTCGGATTCTCCTTTCTCGGCGTTCGCGAGTTTCCTTCCCTCGATCCACCCAACATCAGCGTTTCCACCGATTATCGCGGCGCTTCGGCCGATGTCATCGAGTCCCAGGTCACCGAACCCCTCGAGGCGTCCATCAACGGGGTCGACGGCATCCGCACCCTGACCTCCACCAGCCGCGACGGCCGCAGCACCATCCAGGCCGAGTTCGCCCTCGGCACCGATCTCGAACGCGCCGCCAACGATGTCCGCGACAAGGTCTCCAGGGCCCAGTCCAGCCTCCCTCCCGACGTCGACCCGCCCATCGTCTCCAAGGCCGACGCCGATGCGCGGCCCATCGTCGGGGTTTCGGTGCGCAGCGACAGTCGCAACCTGCTCGAGCTCAGCAGGATCGCCCAGGAGGTGTTCGTCGAGCGTCTTCAGACCATTCCCAGCGTCGCCAGCGTCGACATCTGGGGCGAAAAGACCTACGCCATGCGGCTGTGGATCGACCCGCACAAGCTCGCCGCCTACCGGCTTTCGCCCATGGATGTCCGCGACGCGGTCGCCCGGGAAAACGTCGAGCTCCCATCGGGCCGGATCGAGGGCGCCGAGGTCGAGCTTCCGGTGCGGACCATGAGCCGCCTCGACACCCCCGAGGCCTTCAACGACCTCATCCTCAAATCCGAGGGCGACCGGATCATCCGTTTTCGCGATGTCGGAACCGCCGAGCTCGGTTCGCGCAACGAGCGCACCGTCCTCAAACGCAACGGCGTCCCCATGGTTCTGGTCGTCGCGAGCCCCCAACCCGGCGCCAACTACATCGCCATCACCGACGAGTTCCACCGCCGGGTCGAGATGATCAAGCAGACCCTGCCGGCCGACATCGAGGTGGCCTGGGCCTTCGACGCCAGCCGCTATGTCCGGAAATCGGTGGCCGAGGTGCAGCAGACGATCTTCATCGCGTTCTGCCTCGTCATGCTCATCATCTTCGTCTTCCTCCGCGACTGGCGGACGACCCTCATTCCGCTGCTGGTGATCCCGGTGTCGCTCATCGGTTCGTTCTTCATCATGTACCTCGCCGGCTTCACCATCAACGTCCTCACCCTGCTCGCCCTGGTCTTGGCCATCGGCATGGTCGTCGACGACGCCATCATCGTCGTCGAGGTCATCTACGCCAAGATCGAGGGCGGGCTCGACCCGATGGAGGCCGGTGTCGAGGGCACCCGGGAGATCTTCTTCGCAGTGGTGGCGACGACGGTGGCCCTGGTGTCGGTCTTCATGCCGATTCTCTTCCTCAGCGGGCTGGTGGGCCGGCTCTTCCGCGAGTTCGGCGTCACGCTCGCCGGCGCGGTGATCATCTCGTCTTTCGTCGCCTTGACCTTGACGCCCATGCTCTCCACCCGTCTGCTCAAGCGGCGCGACCGTCAGCCCTGGCTCTACCGGACGACCGAACCGTTTTTCGCCGCCCTCGCGGCGGGCTATCGCGAGCTCGTGACCGGTATGCTGCGACGACGCTGGCTGGCATTTCCCATCATCGCCGTGTGTCTCGGCCTGGTGGCCCTCTTCCTCCAGCTCCTGCCGCGCGAGCTCGCGCCCCTCGAAGACCGGGGGTCCATCAGCATCAACGCCCGTGGTCCCGAGGGCGCCACCTTCGCCTATATGGATCACTTCATGGATCGGCTCAACGCCCTCATCCTCGACGAGGTCCCCGAGATCGACAACGTCGTCACGGTGACCGCGCCCGGCTTCGGCGCGGCATCATCGGTCAACTCGGGCTTCGGCCGCATCAACCTGATCGACCCCGAGGACCGGCTGCGAAGGCAATCCGAAATCGTCGCCGCGCTGAGACCGAAGATCCGCCTGCTCACCGAGGCGCGGACCTTTCTCTCCGAGGAACCGACCATCGCCGTCGGCCGCCGCCGCGGGCTGCCGGTCCAGTACGTCATCCAGGCGCCCAACATGGAGAAGCTCCAGGAGATCCTCCCACGCTTTCTTGCCGCCGCCGAGGCCGACCCGACCTTCGACTTCATCGATGTCGACCTCAAGTTCGACAAACCCGAGCTCAGGGTCGCCATCGATCGCGAGCGGGCGCAGGACCAGGACGTCTCCGCTCTTCGGATCGCCCAGACCCTGCAATTGGCGTTGAGCGAGCAGCGGCTCGGCTACTTCGTCATGGACGGCAAGCAGTACGAGATCATCGGTCAGGTCCTGCGCGGCTCCCGCGACGAGACCGTCGACCTGCGCAACCTCTACGTCACCAATGCCGGCCGGGCGCCGGTGCTGCTCGACAAGCTGGTCACCGTCACCGAGACCTCGAGCCCGCCGCAGATCTACCGTTTCGACCGCTACGAGTCGGCCACGGTCTCGGCCGCGCTGACGCCGGGCAAGACCATCGGCGACGGCATCGACGCCATGGACCGCATCGCCGACGATCTCTTGGACGACAGCTTTTCCACCACCCTCGCCGGCGAGTCGCGCGACTTCGCCGAGAGCGCCACCAGCCTCGTCTTTGTCTTCGTCCTCGCGCTGGTCCTCGTCTACCTCGTCCTGGCCGCCCAGTTCGAGAGCTTCCGCGATCCCTTCATCATCATGTTCACCGTCCCCCTCGCCCTCGCCGGCGCCCTGCTCTCGCTCTGGTACTTCAACCAGACCATCAACATCTTCAGCCAGATCGGGATGATCATGCTCATCGGGCTGGTCACCAAGAACGGCATCCTCATCGTCGAGTTCGCCAACCAGCGCAAGGCGGCGGGGGCCTCGGTGACCGAGTCGATCATCGCCGGCGCGACCTCGCGGTTCCGGCCCGTGCTCATGACCAGCCTGTCGACGGTGCTCGGCATCCTGCCCATCGCGCTGGGCCTCGGCGCCGGCGCCGAGAGCCGGATTCCCATGGGCGTCGCGGTCATCGGCGGGATGATGATCGGGACCTTCCTGACCCTCTTCGTCGTCCCCGCCATGTGCTCGTTCCTCACAAGCAAGAAGGGCCGCGTCTCCCGGTTCACCTGAGCGCGTGGGTGCCACGTTCGTGAGCGGGGTTCGGGCCTGCGGCTCATCGATCATGGGGTCTCGAGCGCACGACGGGTTGAAACACAAAGGCCACAAAGAACACGAAGACCATCGCAAAGCCATCGCAGATGAGAGTGGGCGAGAGGTTCGTGGACGACGTCCTGATGCCAGAAGCGCGAGTCGCTCGTCCAGGCGATATCCTTAACACGGAGGGCACGGAGCGAGGCCATCACAGAGGGCCACAGAGACATCGCATTGGAAAGTTGGAGAAAGGTCCGTGGACGGCGTCCCGGTGCCAGATACGCGAGTTGTTCGTCCAGGCGAAATTTCTTATCGCGGAGGTCGCAGAGAACATCGCACGCAGAGGTCGCAGAGTCATCGCAGTATAGAGTTGGCAACGCGCGCGGGGATGTCCTCCAAAAACCGACCGGTTCACGAGCCTTCGCAGCCATACCTTCGGGCCGTCCGCCGGTGTGGTGCGGGCGTCCCGCCCGCAGGGTGCCCACGAAGAACGAATCGCTTTCCTCTACCCCAGCTCCACCCAAGAGCCCTTCGCCCACTTTCAAATGCGATGTCTGCGATGCCTTTGCGATGACCTTCGTGTTCTTCGTGTTCTTCGTGTTTCAATAATATCGCCTTGAACTTGGTCTCACGTTACCTCCACCGGAGCTCCCCTCACGAGTGCGGAACCCACTCTCAAATGCGATGTCTCTGCGCCCTCAGCGTGCGATGCCTCCGCGTTCTCTGTGGTAAGAAATATCGCGCCGAATACCCGATTCACACTTCCTGCACCGGATCTCACCCCACGACCGCGGTACCCACTCTCAATTGCGATGGCTCTGTGCCTCTCTGTGTCTCCGTGCCTCTGTGGTTGATCACGACGTCCCGGATCGCGATGTCCTAGCGTCCCTTGCGTCCTTGCGGTTCAACCCTTCGTGCGCACCAGAACCCAGATGAACAGACATGGACTCGGGACATCCCCAATCGCAACGGTGTATTCTGAAACGAGATGATTGATCGAAAATCAAATCGAGCGGGACCTCCGGGCTGCAGATTTCTGTTGGTCTCGACCCTCGCGCTGCTGGCTCTGACGTCCTTGACGGCCAACGGCCAGGAGCGGGTTGCCTTCGTCGGTGTGGCCCTCGACACCGAAACCCGCGAAGCGGATCGCCGCCTCCGGACGTATCTGGAACAACGGGTCTCCCTGTCGTTTGCTCCCGAGGAGCTGGAATACGCCCAGGTGGTCGAGCGGCTGGCTTCATGGCGGCGTGATGAGGGAGTCTACCTGGCGCGCACGACCCCCTATGCGCTGGTGGCGTCGGAAATGCTCGGCGCCGATCTCGAGGTCCTGGCGACCTACATCAGTTCGGCGACCGGCAGCTCCACCTACCGAGCCTACTACGTCGCCCTTCAGGAGAGCCTGCCTCGCAATCCGACCCCGGCCGACGTCGTGTCATTGATCTCCGAATCGAAAGAACGGCTGCTCTTTGTCCACCACAACCTGTTCAGCACCTCGAGTTTTTTTCTGCCGACCCTCCACTTTCGTTCCAACCTCGTCTTCCATTCCTCCGAGGCAACCGAATCCATCATCGCGCTCGATGTGGAGCAACTCTCTGAGAACAGCAGCAGTGCCCTGGTCCGGGCGATCGCCAACGGCGAGGCTGATCTCGCGGCGGTCTGGGACGGCACTCGCGCACGATTCACCGATGGCGGCGGAGATCCCGCCGACCTTGTACTCGGCCACGAGGTGGTCTTCATCCCCCTGCCTTTTTCCGTTCCCAACGACCTGTTGGTGTGTTCGAGGTGGGCTCCCTCAGAGTTCAAGGAGAAGGTTCGATCGGAGATCCGCGAGATGGCTGAGGACGAGATCGGGATCGGAGACTTCAGACACTGGGTCGATATCGTCGACACCCCGGATGCTCGAACCGCATTGTCTCGGCTGCGCTGGTTGGCCCGCGAGCAGGCGGCTCCGGTCACCGTCGACGTCATTTCGGCCGGTGGTTCTCGATCCGCCACACCTGAGATGCTCGATGCCGCCCGCCACGCCGTTCGCCTCTCAGGCATGGAGTTCGTGCTTTACGACCAGGATTTTCACGAACACATCGACTACAGGTGGACCATCGACCGAATCCACGACGGCGCCGCCAGGCTTCGCAGCACACTCCCAGGAACCGACATCGATGACCAGATGTTTCCCATCAGCTTCCACGACGAGCAGGACCTCACCAAGCGCATCGTCTCGCTGATGCAAGATCGACTGCACCGCATTCGCTCCGTCTGGCCCTACAGCGGCCGCCAACCCATGGTCATCCGTGACACCACCTTGGCTCTCGCGCCAGGCACCGAACTTCCGGTGCAAAGGATCACCTGGCTCGATCCCCTGCGTAACAGCTTCCGCGCTGGACCGCTGTTTATGGCTCGAGTCCGGAAATCGAGCATGTTTGTCCACGAGCTCGAAATCGATGATTTTCTGCGCTCCGGCGAGGGCCCGATCACCCTCGATCCCATGAGCAACGTCGCATTCAGGGTGTACGAGCTTCGCCAGGAGCCGCCGAACACGTTCCACCGCATCGCTACCGGGGTACTGGTGGTTCTCCTGACGCTGGCCGCCGTGGCGGCGGTCACGGCCGCCCGCCGAGGCAGGAGAGCCGATTTCAGGTTCGACGAGGAGACGTTGGCGTCGTGACCGCCCACGGACCGATCATCGGCCAGAAACTCGCTCACTACCTCATCTTGAAGCGGATCGGTAAGGGTGCGATGGGCGAGATTTTTCTCGCCGAGGACACCAAGCTGGTTCGTAATGTCGCACTCAAAGTGCTGCCATCGGACTCGGTGATCGACGAAGATCGGCTCCGACGCTTTCTCCTCGAGGCCAGGGCCGTAGCGGCGATGAACCACTCGAACATCGTGACCATCCACGGTGTCGAGGAGTGCAACGGTATTCACTTCATCGCCATGGAGTTCGTGGAGGGTCGCACCCTGCGTGAGATCATCCCCCGCGGCGGGCTCCCGATTGAGGAATTCCTCCGGATCGCAGAAGAGCTGACCCAAGCCGTGGCGGCTGCCCACTCTGCCGGCATCACGCACCGCGACCTCAAACCCGACAACGTCATGATCACCCAATCCGGGGGCGTAAAAGTCCTCGATTTCGGGCTCGCAAGGGTGATCGACCATCCGCACAATGACGACGTGACAGGCGCACCGCAGACTGCTCCATTGGGTCCAGGCTCCGAACGGCTGACCCAAGATGACAAGTTGATAGGAACCATCCCATACATGTCTCCAGAACACGTCATCGGGCGTGGGATCGACCAAAGATCCGATCTCTTTTCTCTCGCCATCATTCTGTACGAAATGCTCACCGGCGAGCGGCCATTTCACGGCCGGACCTGTGCAGACCTGATGACCTCGATTCTCCACTCACAACCGCGGCCCATATCCTCGGACCGCCACGACATTCCGGAGCAGCTCAGTCTCGCCATCGCTCTCTGTTTGGAAAAGGACCCTGCCGCGCGGCTCCAGTCCGCCGAAAGCCTCTATGAACAGTTGAGGATTCTCCGCCTGCAGCGATCATCGGGGGCGTTGAGGGTCGACCGCGATTTCGTCGAACGTCGGAGTGGATCACCGCCCTTTTCCACAAACCTCCGGCGCCGAGTCCAACGGCTCTTTTCGCGCCATCGCATCTCACTCTTGCTCCTCACTGCGATCTTCCTGATCAACCTCATCGAGACCATGGTGGAAACCACTCTACGGAATAAGTACGGATTCGGCCTGGAACTCGAGTCCCAACTCGCTCGCGCTTCTCTTTGGTGGGAAGGACCAGCGGTCATCTCAGCTTGGGATACCGTTCCCCAGGTGGTGGTCTACGGCTACTCGATCGCCTATTTCTTTCTCCTCCTCACTCTGGCTGTGTTCACCGGTGTCGCTCTCGCGAAAAGACCGAACCGGGCACCCTTCCGTCTGTTCGCTTCGAGCATCGCAATGACCTACGCGGTCAGTCTGCCCTTCTTCCTCTTCTTTCCGGTTCCGGAGCGCTGGGCGTGGCCCGACTCCGGCGCCATCCTGTTGTCGGATCTCTGGGCTCCTTGGCTCATCGAGATCTTCCGGCCGATTTCCGGCCTCAATAACTGCTTTCCCAGTTTCCACGTTTCGTTGGCCACCGTGATCATCGGTCTCTGTTTTTTGGAGAATCTTCGCTACAGGTGGGTTTCTGTGTGGCTGGGTTTCCTGGTGGTCCTCTCCACGCTCGTACTCGGGATTCACTGGATCACTGATGTCATCGCCGGACTCGCAACCGGAGTCCTGGCCGTGGCGTCCTCAATCTGGATTGACCGTCGAATCCGTTGAACACCCACCGCCCATCGATCCGGGAGCGCTGACGCCGGAGGGTAGGATCAACCGGGGCTCCTCGAACTCTCTCCTCTTTCCGGATCTCAAACGGTATACGATCACCAGACAGGGGGATGTCATGACCGAATCGACCCGGCGCGGTTTTGTCAGTTCGACCATGGGCGCGTTCAGCGCTGGCGCGGTGCTGGCGAGCCTTGGAACGGCCACGAGAAACGCGATCGCCGAAGAACTGGCGACCGCCGGAGATGACGCCGCGTTCTGGCGGCTGGCCCAGAAGCAATTCCGGCTCGAGCCGGGTCTCCTCTATTTCAACAACGCCTCCCTCGGGCCGTCGCCGGCGCTTGTGGCCGACGCCACCGAGCACTACCGGCGTATGCTCGATGCTTTCCCGTCACGATGGATGTGGGGCGGTTGGAAGGATGAGTACGAGGCGGTGCGGATCAAGGCCGCGGATCTGCTCGGCGCCTCACCGGAGGAAATCGCCCTGATCCACAACACCACCGAGGGGATGAACCTGGTGGCGTTCAGCCTCGATCTCAAACCCGGGGACGAGGTGATCGTAGCCGACCACGAGCACTCTTCAGGCACCATTCCCTGGGAATACTGGCAGGTTCCAAAGGGTATCCGGCTCGTCCGGCCGACCCTGCCCCTGATGCCGACCCGACCCGAGGAGATCGTCGAGGTCTACCGCCGGGCCATCACACCCCGGACCCGGGTCGTCTCCATGTGCCACGCGGTCAACACCAACGGCATGGTTCTGCCGGTCAAGGAGGTCTCGGCCCTCGCGCGCGAGCGCGGCATCCTTGTCGCCGTCGACGGCGCCCAGGCCCCCGGTCAGATCGATGTCGATCTCCACGACCTCGGGTGCGATTACTACGCCGCATCGGCCCACAAATGGCTCTTCTCCCCCAAGGGCGTCGGTGTCTTCTACGCCCGGCAGGAGTCCCAGGCTCGCCTTCGGCCGCTCATCGTCGCCCACGGCTGGGAGGACACGTCCATCCGTCGCCTCGAGAACTACAACACCCGCAATCTGCCCGAAGTCCTCGGTCTCGGGGCCGCCTTCGACTTCCAGCAACTCCTCGGACCCCAGCGGCGATCAGCCCGGATCATCGAGCTCAAACGGAGGTTCCGCGCCTCCCTCGAACACGACCCGGAGTTCGAGATCAAAACCCCGGCCGACGACCGCCTTTCGGCCGGGATCCAGACCATCGAGGTCGTCGGACGCGATGTCCGCGAGGTCGCTTCCGGGCTCGCCGAGCGCCACCATATCGACTGCCGGCCCATGACGAGCCACGGACTCAACGGTCTCCGGATCTCGCTTTCGGTCTTCAACAGCCCGGAACAGATCGATGTGCTCACGGCCGCGCTGCGGGAAGCATCGATCGGCTGACTCGACAGCCTCCTGCAAAAAACTCCATTCCTTCATGATTGGTAGCTTCTGTGCCGGCGAGACGCCGGCACTGCAGAGGGCTGAGATCCCCTGCAGGCCCGGCGTCGAGCCAGCCTCACGGCGACCAGGGTCGGGAGACCTCGGCGTCCGGATCCTGGATTCTGCACGAGGCTCGACCGAGAAGCTCTCACGAACATCGACCGTCGAAAAGCCACACCTTGCGGGGCGATACGACCCGGTCGGCCACCACCGCGACAGCGGGTGGGTTTCACGTAAATCTCTATTCAACAATATGATCGCGTACGGCGCCCGGATTGGCACGTGTCGTGCTCTTGCTCTGGTGGCACCCGCGGTCTCTCGGAGGCCATCGAGAAACGACGGATCGTACCGATGGTCACGTCAACCCGGTCGACACCGACCACAACCAGGATTCAGGAGGGCGACAATGAACATGATGAATGCACGATCGATCGGCCGGCGCGTCTTCGCGGCAGGCGCACTCGCGATGGCGGTCATGATGACGCCGACCATCGCCTCGGCCTGTGACAACGAGATCCGGATCGCACCGGAGACCCTCAACCTCCAGAGCAACGGGACGGCGGTCACCGTTCACACCGACATTCTCTACTCCGAGATGGATGTCTATACCGTTTATCTGGCCGACGTCGCCATCAGCTCGTGGAAGGCGGACAACCGCGGCTACTTCGTGGCCAAGTTCCTCATGGATGAGATCAAGACCATCGACGGTTTGGTCCTGAACGACTACAACACGTTCCAACTCGTCGCCGTGACCGTCAGCGGCGATCCCGTCTGCGGTGAAGCGGAAGTCATGGTGATCGACCGCGGCTCCGCAAGACCCGCCGGTTACCGGCACTCTTCGACCCCGGATTAGTCCGCGGCTCGAGCTCGGATCCGGCCCCCATCGGAAGCGGTGGGGGCCGGATCTCGTTCCCACCCTACCTGATGATTCGCACCTTCCGTGACAGCATGAGGCAATCGCGACTCAGTATCTGAACGAGATTGGAAGAACCATGGGAATCATCAAGAGTTCGAAAGCGCCGATGGCCGTGGTGACGGCCCTGGCGTGTGTGATCGGCTTCACGACTCCGGCGTCCGCCGGTGAGACCGAGGCGGCGGCCGCCGCTCAAAAATCCGTCCAGCTCAACGAGCGTCAACCGTACACCTATGATCGCGACACCCTGGTGAGGAGGCTCGATGAGGCGCTCGCGGCGCTCAAGGAGTAGTATCTCGTTGCTCGTTGCTCGCGGCTCCGGGCAGATCTGAGTCGCGAGCGACGAGGAACGAGAAACGAGACCCGAGACAGTGGCCCAATACACCGGCGAGATCATCGCCTTCCTCACCGTCCTGTGCTGGGCGGTCGGTTCGCAGTTCTTCGAGGCCGCCGGCAAGCGCGTCGGCGCACTGACCGTCAACCTGGTCCGGCTGGTCCTGGCGGCGGTCTTTCTCTGCCTGACCCTGCTCGTCACCAGGGGGCAGTTGGTCCCTTGGGATTTTCCTCTTGAAAACTGGGGCTGGTTGGCGATTTCGGGGATCATCGGTTTCGCCCTCGGTGACATGTTTCTCTTCAAGGCATTCGTCGAGATCGGCCCCCGGGTCTCGATGCTCGTCATGTCGCTCTCCGCCCCTGTGACCGCCCTGATCGGTTGGGCGTTCCTCGACGAGGCGTACCGACCGATTCAATGGCTGGGCATCGCGGTCACGCTTGCCGGGGTCGCCATGGTGATCCTCGAACGAAACCACACCGGGCCCGGGAGATTGGCCGTCCCGAGGAACCGGATCGTCAAGAAGATCACCCCCAATGGAATCCTCATGGCCTTTCTCGGGATGCTCGGCCAGGCGGTCGGCTACATCTTCAGCAAGGTCGGGATGATGAGCGGCGGAGGCATGCTCGACCCCGTCTCGGCAACCACCATCCGGGTTCTGGCCGGAACCCTGGGTGTGGTCGTGATCTTCTTCGCCCTGGGATGGTGGCCGAAGATCTGGCAGTCCAGGGGCGATGCGAAGGCTCTCGCCCAGGCCTCCGTCGGCGCCGTTCTCGGTCCGTATCTCGGGGTCACTTTGTCTCTCGCAGCCCTGCACTACACCACTGCCGGAGTCGCCTCGACCATCATGGCCCTGACCCCGGTCGTGCTCATTCCGTTCGCCGTCTTCATCCACCGGGAGCACGTTTCACTGCGGGCACTCGCCGGCACCCTCGTCGCGTTCTCGGGAGTTGTCCTGCTGATCCTGTAGAAAGACCGGAGACGGATATCGGGATCGGCGCCACCCGCGTCGACCTTCGCCGTCGACTCATGGCGCGAACCACATCGACACCGGCCCGCCGGCGGCCGACCTCCGCGGCGGTGTGATCTGCGGCACGTGCGCAGAAGACCGAAACCGAAAGCGTGATCGAGGGGGCACCGAGGGACGCCCAACCCAAAGTGGACGCCGTTCAGATTTTCGACGGGCACCTTTAGGAACAGTGCCACCCACGTGCCCGACACCGGTATCATTGGCTGACGGGGGCACCGTCATGAAATCCCACACCGCGAAGCTCGTCCTGCAGATCGACCAGCGCATGGACTTCGTCAACATCACCGCTGACGTTGAGGCCGAGCTCCGATCCTCCGGCATCCGAGAGGGCCTGTGCCTGGTCAACGCAATGCACATCACGGCCTCGGTCTTCATCAACGACGACGAGCCAGGGCTGCACCGGGACTACAAACGCTGGCTCGAGGACCTCGCCCCATTCGACCCCTCGCCCGAGCGCTACCACCACAACCGCACCGGCGAGGACAACGCCGACGCCCACCACAAGCGGCAGATCATGGGTCGCGAGGTGGTGGTGGCGGTGACCGGCGGCCGGCTCGACCTCGGCCCGTGGGAGCAGATCTTCTACGGTGAGTTCGACGGCCGTCGCCCCAAGCGCGTCATGGTCAAGATCATCGGGGAATGACCGAACCGAAGTGCCGGGTGTTTCACATTCGGCGCCTTGAAAATCTCGAGAACCGGGAAACCCCGACTTCCTGAGGGTTGAAAAGCTCGGCACTAATTAAATCGTGATTTCTTGAAAATCGGAACGATTCTCAAATTTAGATTGGTTCCCAGCCGTCTGTGGTACGATCACGAAATCGAGACAATCAACAGCTTGGGGATCCGACGCGCTGCGCGTCCCGGATTTCCCATCGAGGAACCGATGGGAGGAAACCATGAGGAACCTTGGCCCACATCGTGTGTTCACGATGATTATTGTGTGTCTATCTATCGGGGCAGGGGCTCCGGCGGTCCCTGGAACAGAAATTCCCGTGGCGGAAACAGCAGCGGGGCGAGCGGTGCCCCACCAGCCCACGTCCAAGGAACTGGCGTCGCCCGGACCGGTTGAGATTTCGGGGGAATACACACCCACCGATTTCAGCGCCCGAACGTCCGACGGACTCGACGGACCGGAGGCGGATCCGGCGGGTCCGCTGGCGAACCTTCCGGTTGTGTCTGAAGCGCTCCGGTCGATGATCGCGCAGGCGCCGGCAGATCAGCTGATTCGCGTCCTCGTGTTCCTGCGCCATCTGCCGCAGGATCGAATCTCGGCGGAGGTCAACGCCCGGTATGCCGACGACCGCGCCGCTGTCGAGACCGGGATCGATGGAGTATTGACTCAAGCGTCGGCGCGCCGCGACCCGGCCTTGATGGCGGACAAGGAGAATTACGGACAGTTGATCCAGACCCTTCCGCAAGAGCGGGAAGCTCTGCGAGGATTCAACGAGCAGATGGAAGCCATCGGGCTTGCGGTGAAGATCGAAATGAGCGCCGAGCTGAGCGCCGAGCTCGCCCCCTTCTTCGCGCGGGTGCGGTCCGAGATCGAAAACCTCGGCGGTGATTTCGAGTTCAGCACCGTCGCTGGCAGTCTCGTTGTGGCCCGGCTTCCCGCGGGCCGGATTCCGGAGCTCGCCCTTCACCCCGATGTTCTTCGGATCAGCGAGGATCGGTTGGAAGACGAGCACCTGGACATCATGGATGACGCCACCAGGGTCGGAGATTCCGGGGGTCTCTGGGTCAGCGGAGCGGATGGTGGGGCTTACGACCCGGCCATCATCGACACCGGTCTGGATCTCACCCATCCGGCCATGGCCAACCGTGCCTCGCCTGTGCGGAACAACTTCTGGACCTGGTACCTGTCGGCCGCGAGTGCCGACCCCACCTTCAACGACTATTTCGGTGAGGATGACCTCCAGGGCCACGGAACCCATGTGGCCGGGATCGTGGGAAGCTACGGCTCAACGGGTTACAGCAGTCACCTGGGAATGGCCTTCGGAGTCGAAAAGCTCATCACCCTCAAGGCCGGTTGGCGCAACACCGCGGGAGACGGCAGGATGTACTGGTCGGACCGGCACAACATCGCTGACCGCGCCCTGTACCGCGACGAGGAGCTGCGACCGTTCAACACCTTCAACGACGACGTGGACGGGTTCAACTTGAGCTTCGGCGGCTCGACCACGGACGACGATACCGACGACAGCCGCTTCTGGGACTCGGTCATTTCCAGCTACACTGACCTGCCAATGACCATTTCGGCCGGCAACAGCGGTCCGAGCAACACCGATTTCAACAACCCTGCCATCACCTACAACGCCATCACGGTGGCCAACGTCTGGGACCACGGAACCGCCGACCGCGACGATGACACGATTTCTTCGAGCAGCTCGGTGGGGCCGACGGCGAGCGGCCGAAGAAAACCGGATATCGCAGCGCCGGGAAGCTCCATCGTGGCGCCGCGCAACACCTGGGAGGGCACCAACTCCGATTTCATCTCCAAGAGCGGGACCAGCATGTCCTCGCCATCGGTTCTCGGTGTCGCCATGGACCTCATGGACGCCGGAGTGATAGACGAGCTCGAGCTCAAGGCCCTGCTCATCAACACCGCACAGAAGAACGAGCCCGGGATCAATATCGAGAACGACTCGGACGGCTGGGACGACCAGATCGGCTGGGGCTACATGAACGCGTGGGCGGCGTACTATCACCGCAACGACGTGATCACATCCTCCGTCACGCCACGGGGTACGACCGGCGATTACCGGCTCTTCAAGGGGTCGATGCGGGACGAGGGGGCGGGCGGGGAGGGCCGCGACCGTGTCACCATGGTTTGGAACCGGCACGCCACCTATAACCCGGCGGCGCCCCCGGCGACGTACTACAGCCTGGTGGACCTCAACCTCCGGTTGTACCGGGAGAGCGACAATTTCTTCTACGACTACGACACTACGGGGTCGGACAACGTCCAACAGGTTCGGATTGATTCCGGTGCGAGCGAGACCGATGTGATCGTCAAGGCCTATGCGTGGTCCAGCGGGTTTTCCCATGGAGGTGCCACCGAGAGCTTCGCACTCGCCACCGAGGAGGGATTCACCGAGGTTGCCATCCCGGCGAGTTTCTCCGGCTGGGCAGCCAAGCCCTCATCCGTCGAGCCCGGTGAGACCTTCGACCTGGAGGTCTGGGTCAGTAACAACGACGAGATCGCGAGCCACAACAACACACTCGATCTGAACCTGCCCGCAGGGTGGATCCTGGTCGCGGGATCCGAGGTCCAGAACCTGGGATCGGCCGCCGGAGGTGGTGGGGCATCGGGACACGGCGCATGGACGATCCAGGTGGCGCCCGCCCAGCCTATCGGTCTGGACCATGTGTACACACCCCAGACCCACGACTCCTACGGCACCCCCTGGGGAACCATCAACTGGTCGACCAGCGTCAACGTGCAGTGGGACACCACCCCGCCGACGCCCAACCCGATGACGTTTTCGACCCCACCCCACGCAACCGGCCAGTCGTCCATTGAAATGTGGGCGACCATTGCGACCGACCTGCACGAACCGATTGATTACTACCTTCTTTTCTCAAGTTCTCCAACCGGTGGATCCGGTGGGAGTTCTTCCGGGTGGCAGTCGGGCCGACAGCACACCGACGGCGGACTCAATACCAACAACGAGTACTGCTACCGCCCGTACGCCCGTGACAACGCGGCAGCGCAGAACCAGACGTCCACGCCCTCGTCCGTCTGCGCCTACACCCTCATTCAGACGGCCCTGGCGCCGTCGATGACGCCCACGTCGACAACGGCGATCGATGCCTCACCCTCGGGATCGTTCACCAATCTCGGCAGCGGCTCATCGGGTGTGATGACGCTCAACCTGACCCTGGGAACGAACTCGGGCTGGGTGCAGACCACGGCACCATGGGGGAGCACTGGTTTGAACCCCAACACGGAGTACGCCTTCCGCACCCACTCGAGGAACGGAGATGCGGTCGAAAGCCCGTTCGGACCGACGGCCTCGATCTACACGCTCATCGAGGCCCCGGAGGCGCCGATCGCGACGGCAACTTCCCCGACCACCATCGACGCGCTCTCCCAGGGTTCGTACTCGAATATCGCATCGGGCCTGTCGGGTCTGCGGGTGGACAACCTCACGCAGGGCACGCAGTCGGGCTGGGTGCAAGCTCCGGTGAGCTGGACGAGTGCGGGTCTGACCCCCAACACCGCCTACACTTTCGTCGGCCGCTCGCGAAATGGTGACGGCGTCGAGAACCCGCCCGGATCGACAACATCGGCGCGGACCCACGCCGCGGAGCCCGCCCCCACGAGATTCGCCACCCTCACACACGTCTCGCTCACGGCCCGCTGGTTGGCCAACGGCAACCCGGCGGGTACCGAGTTCTGGGTGGAAAACCTGACCACGGGCGCGAACTCGGGGTGGACGACAAGCACCGAGTGGGTCGACACGTCCACCGGCCCCGAGACGACCTACTCCTATCAGGGCAAGGCCCGCAACGCCGCTTTGGTAGAGACTGCAGTCGTCCCCCTCGGCGATGTCGAGGCGCCATTCTGGGGCGACGGCTTCGAGTCGGGAGGCACCTCCGCGTGGTCTGACACCGCTCCATGATGGAGCCTATCCCATTCGCGCTGTACTCTCCACCGCGCTCGTTGCCGACATCGTCCGACCGGCGGGTCTCCAAGGGCCCCGTGTGGGTTACTCGACGCGAAACTCCATCAGCTCCACGGGGACGGGAACCTCTTCGCGCACCCAGATGAACCACGTTCCGGTGGCGATGCCGCTCATCCCGCACTTGAACGTGCTGTCATCCTCGCCCCAGTCGGTGCCGTCGCTCTGATTGCTGTCCATGCCGCGGTCATCGAAGTCCACGGTGAAGTCACTGGTATCGGAACACGCGTCCTCGCCCTCCATGTAACCAAAATTCCACTGGTCTCCCAAGGGCAGGAACGCGCCGGAAACCAGGTCACGCCGGGCAACCGGGGGCAGCGTCTGGCCGGTCCCGGTGTTTTCTTCGAAGCACGACTCGGTATCACCGCCGGTGGTGATCTCGGTGTACCAGATGTTGTCATAGAACACCAGGTCGACGGTGAACGGTCCAGTCGAAGCTCCGTTGCGGCAGGAGAACCTGATGTCCCCGTTGCCACCCAGCATCGCGACTCCCAATCCGTCCCATACGCCGGTGTGCGGCCCGGCCGGGCTCAACGTCATGAGATCTGCGTAGTATGTCGAGGCTTCATCGTTGAGTGTCTGGTCGAGAGTCGAGGCGACCAGGGTCCAGCCGCCGCCATCGGCCGTCATATCGCAGTAGACGTCGACCGGAGCGTTCCCTCCCGCACCGTCGGGATCGATCGAGTAGACCCCATCACCAGTGGAGCCGCCCGCCTGGAGGATGTGCAGGCAGGACGTGAGTTGGGCGCCGGCTATCGCCGGATAGGCGAGCACTGCGAGAACGACGGTGACGAAAGTCAGAGGGCGGCGCCGGTTGTTATGCATGATGATCTCCGTCGCATGTGAATTTCCGAACCACTCAATTGTGAAGTCAAAATCGACCTTACGCACGTGAATCTGTGCTTTTCGAAGGAACAGAACGCTTGGATGAGTCCAAGATCGGTCCATTGACTGGTGAGAGAGGCGGCCGTGCCACGCGCGGTGTTCCGTCGGTCGCGATGTCGGACGACCGCTTGCATCAACTCCGGTCGATGTGTAAGGTGTTTTCACCACGCGCCGCGGTCGTTGATCTATTTTGCAGAATGAGGGGGAAAGCTCAGATGAGAAACAGGTCGTGCTCGTTGTTTGTCGTACTGTCCTTCTGCTGCATCGCCGGCGTCGCCCAGGCGGGCGTCGTCGAGGTGCAGGGCTACCGCTCGCCGGGCGAGTTCAACCGCGCCGCCTGGGACGCCGAGCAGCAGCGTCTTCTCGCCTGGCTCGTGGCGGAGCAGGTCGAGGAGGGTCTCGCGGCGCCGGTCGCGATCAAGCTCAGCGAGCAGGAGCTGCGGCAGATCGAACTCGGTCGCGAGGTCGGCAGCCAGTCGTCGCCGTCGGCGCTGCTCGCCGGCGTGGTCAAACCGGCTGCCCTGACCTTCGACCTCGCCGCCCCGAGCCATGGCGCGATCGCCCGCGCCGACGACGGCGGCCTGGTGTGGACGGCCGCCGTCCACTCGGACGACGCGACCGCGCTCCGCGTCCATTTCGAGGGCTTCTCGCTGCCCGAGGGCTTCGAGCTCTGGGTCTACTCGATGAACGGTATCGTGCGCGGGCCCTACACCGGTCTCGGACCGCACGGCAACGGCGACTTCTGGTCGCAGACGGTCGGAGGTTCCGACGCGGTGCTGCAGCTGCGAGGCCACGGCGCTTCAGCGGCCGAGCAACCGGCCTCGTTCGCGGTGACCGAGATCGGCCACCTCGGCTTCGGCGCGCCGCTGAAGGCCTTTTGCTCGTTCAACGAGAGCTGCATCTACAACGGCGAGTGCTACAGCGAGCCGGCGGTCAGCGAGGCCAAGGACGCGATCGCCCACATGCAGTACGTCAAGCGGCCCTACATCTACTTCTGCTCCGGCGGCCTGCTCGCCGACTCCGCCGCTTCGGGGACACCGTACTTCCTCACCGCCAACCACTGCATCAGCCGCGACCGTGAGGCCGGCACGCTGGAGGCCTTCTTCCAGTTCACGATCCCGTGCGGCTCGAGCGCCTGCCCGGACTACAACCAGATCAGCGCTCCGAGCACCAACGGCGCCACGGTCCTGGCCACCAGCAAAACGTCCGACTTCACGCTCCTGCGGCTCAGCCAGTCTCCACCCAACGGCAGCGCGTTCATGGGCTGGACCACCGCCGAGTCGTCGTCGGGACCGGGGCTCGTCTCTACCGCATCAGCCACCCCGGCGGCGCGCCCCAGGCGTACTCGCAGCACGATGAGTGGGTGCCGCCGGTCGAATGCTCTTCGTGGCCCCGCGGCCAGTGGATCTACTCGCAGGACAAGACCGGCGCCACCGAGGGCGGCAGCTCCGGCTCGCCGGTGGTCAACGCCCAGGGACAGGTCGTCGGCCAGCTCTCGGGCGGCTGCGGTTACGACGTCTACAACACCTGCAACAACACCGACAACTCCACAGTTGACGGCGCCTTCGCCGCCTACTACGACCAGGTGGCGCAGTGGCTCGGCGGCGGCGGTGGTTGCGTGCCGGTTGCCGAGATCTGCGACAACTTCATCGACGACGATTGCGACGGGCTCATCGACGGCAACGACCCGGACTGCGGCGGCGGCTCCTGCCTGCCCGTCGGCGATCAATGCACCTCGAACTCCGATTGCTGCTCCGGCCTCTGCCACCCGCGCAAGCTCACCTGCAAGTAAGGCTCACGCCGACCCATCCACACGGGGGCTCGAAAGGGCCCCCGTTTTCGTGCGCCGATCGCCGTCGGTCCGCCTCGACGGCCGCGGGCCCGCGTCCCGCCGGCTCGTGCCCGGCCGCAGCCGGGCCTCCCGGAGCGCGCCCAGGGTACTGCCAGGCATGGAAACCTCAGAAAGTCGCCGGTTCGAAACATCCGAAACTACCAGCGCCCGACACCGTTCCGGTCGGAGAGGCCGGGAGCGAGAACCCGGCGGCCGGCCCCGCCGTACTTCTCCTCCATGGATCCAACGCTGCGCGACGCGTCGCGCAGCGGGCCGGTCTCGGCGCCTCCGGACGCGCCGTCCCGGCACCCTGCGCGACGGAGGAGGGAGATTTCATGAAGAACGGCCGGATGTCGGCGATCGATCGCAGGGAGTTCGTCGGGCTCGGCGTCACGGGCCTGGCGCTGGCCTCGGTGCCGGCGTGCTTCGGGCTCTGCCCGAGCCGCGCCTGCGCCGAGGGGATCGACGCGAAGAGCGGGATCGAGACGGTGGTCCGGCCGCCGACGCTGTTCGCCGGCATCCGCAGGCCGATCACCGCGCGCGAGCAGCTCGAGCCGCGGATCGGGGAGGTGCGGCGGGCCTGCGGCGACCGGATCGCCGGTCCGCTGACCCACATCTTCCGCTTCGACACGCCGGTCGAGGGCTTCGACTCGGAGATCGGCTTCCCGGTCACCGAGCCGGTCGACAGCGGCGACGTCAGGACCCACACCCTGCGCGAGATGCACTTCTACTCGGCCATGCACCACGGGCCCGACGACACCGTCAAGGAGACCCGCGGCACGCTGTACGAGTACATGAACACCACCGGTCTGTCGCCGGAGCTCGAGACGGTCGAGGTCTTCCATCACCGCGACGCCGAGCGGCCGCACGAGGCGAAGACCCAGGTCATGGCCTCGTTCCTCGCCTGGCCGGAGGTCTACCGCGCGCAGCTCGGCCGCGTCCTCGGCGAGGCGGCCGCCGGCGAGATCTGGCGGGGCGGCGAGGACATCGACCCGCACACCCCGGTCGACCCCCGCTGCGAGTGGGTGGCGGCGTCGATCGCGAGGCTCAAGCAGCGGTCCACCGTCGATGAGCAGTTCGACATCCTGTCGCGGGTCGCATTGGTGCGCCCGGGCGAGGACATCGCGCGTTACAAGGAGCTCTACGACCGGACCGGGGACCTCGCGGATGTCCTCCGCGCCCAGGAGGCGGACCTCGAGGCGAGGTCGGGCAAGAAGTACCCGGACCCGTGGCGTTGGGACGGCAGGGTCCTCCACCTCAGCAAGGTGCCCTACGACCACGAGGCCTACGCCGCCGCGACGACGCACGAGGAGAAGCGGAAGGCCTACTGCTTCTGCAACCTCGTGCGGGAGGCCGCGGCGCCGAGGGTCGACCCGATCTTCTGCTACCGCGCCGCGGGCTGGTCGCGGCAGTTCTTCGAGCCCATCCTCGGGCGCGAGTTCGCGCACTGCGTCATCACACACTCGATCCTCAAGGGCGACGACTTCTGCGCCTGGGACTACCACCTGGCGTGATCGACGGGCCGTCGCCCGGCCGCCGCGCATATCAGCCCGCGCACGGGCTGCAGGGCCGCTGCAACGAAAAGGCGCCGGGCGCCGATCTGCCTGAAAATTCGCTCAGGGGTCTTCGCCGGCGACGTACTCCGGCCGTTCTGCAGCAGCGGCGAAACCCGGATCCGCCGCCCGGCGCCCCACGCCCCGTGTCGCATCCAGCGGCTCACTCCGTCGCGTGATTCCCCGACAACTTCAGCCTGTTCGGTGCCCGGCACTCTTATGTTTTGGGCGATCGCCACCGCCACGTGTGAACCCGGCGCCTTCCGGGATCGTTCAGGGCACCGCTTGCGTATCCTGGGCGTGGCGGGCGGAATGAACCTGCCGACCTGAGGGATCTCGCCCCTCCTTCCTCGAGTTCTTCAATCGGTAGGATTCCAAGATCCGTGCCAACAGGTCGATCCCGGGATCGGCTGTCGGAGAGACCGTCGTACCCCGTCAAGTTGCCTTGGGATATTCACTTGACCTCGACCACCGCTGCCGACCCGGACCCCGCCGCAGCTCCAGCCGAGTGGGCCACGACACACGGTGGCGCGGCACACGTGTGCCATGGCACACCCCCCCCCACCGCTACCGCCCGTCGCGATGTTGAATGGAAACCGGAAACCGTTCACACATTTCAGACGATTTCATCGATCGGGTCTTGAGGGTGCAGAAAATCTCGAGGGAAGAACCGGCTGGCGGGACAAAACGGCGGGATGTGGTCAGGGCGCGAGAGATCCTCTTCAGTCTCGGCGTCGAGAGATTCGGCCTGAAGGTCACTGAGATGGCGACCGCACTTCAAGACGAGTACGACAGCGCGAGCCTTTGGGGACGCCGTGGCAGTCAACGACGAGCAGGCGGTGCCGAATTTGCCCTCAGGGCAGAGGACTGGGATGCTGCGGACGCCTCAACACCGGACAGCAGAGCAGAATATACAAATGTTTGAACCTGGTAGGTTTACTCTGAGGAATCGACCGCAGCCATCATCTCGTGCGCCGTCTCCCAAGCCGCACGACGGAGCCTGCCGATGCATCCGCGCCAGCCGCGTTTTCTCACCGTTGGGTGCTCAACATACCGCCGAGTTAGCCTCCGCGCCCAAAGGCACAGGCCGTGAGCAGCGAGGCCAAAAGGACGGGATGATGATCCGGCCCGCGCCTCACCCGGTGTCGATGCAAGGGGGGTCACGAGGGTCCGGGACTGGGAGAGCGCGAGGGAGATGCGGTCGACCCGGGGGAGCTCCTCGCCCGCGTGATCACGCACATCCCAGAGGCGCGGCGGCGCCTGGTGCGGTACTACTGGTGGGACTCCAACGTGTCGCTTGGCAAGCGGCGGGAGGCAGCGGCTGAGAGCGCGGAGGTTGGGGATTCAGACACCGACCCGGCTTCTCGTGCGACGCGTGCCGAGACTCGTGGTGCCCGCGCCCTCAGGCGAACCTGGGCCCAGCTGATCAAGCGGATCCACGAGGTCGACCCGCCGGGTGGGACGGTGACCGGTCGTCGATGTTCCGGTGCTCGGCGGGATCGGTCCCCGGAGCACCCCAATCGGGCAGGTTCGTCAGGCCAGGGGCGCAGATCCGCGAGATGATGGGCGCCGACCCTTCGAGGTGGGTGAAGGAGAGGTCCTATTCGTCACGACCTGTCAGGGACCCGATCCCGGCCAGGAAATCGGAGGCCTTCGGCCACGCGAGGCTCAAAACGTGACGTTGAAACCGAGGGAAACGAAGAACGGGAACCAGTCCTCTTCGTTGTCCACGAGCTCCAACGAGCCGTCGTCCCCGCGGACGAAGTCGGCGCCGTAGGCAGAGCGGACATTCTCGTGATCGAAGAGGTTCATGATCTCGAGGAAGGCCCGCACCTTTCCCTTGCCTGCGTCGAACGACCGGCCGATCCGCAGGTCGACCCGATGGTACGACTGGAGCCGCACGGCGTTGCGCTCGCCGAGGGTGGACACGATGGTCGACTCACCGTTGGGCAGCACCGCCCATTCCGCACTGCCGTAGGTCGCGGGCCAGCCCGAACGGTACAGGCCGGCCAGGTTGAGGCTCCATTCCGGCGACAGCGCCCAGTTCAGGCCGAATGTGAGCGCGCACCGCTGGTCCCAGCTCCTTGGCACCCAGTCGCCGCCGAAGCTGTCCTTCGCCTCCGAGAGGGTGCCGCCGATCCACCAGGTGACCCGCCTCGCCGCGGGCGACTTGACGAGCAGCTCGAGCCCGCGCGCCTCGCTACGCTCCGGCGACACCTCGACCCTGTCGAGCTCGCCCTCGGGGAACAGATCCACTTCTCCGAAGAGGTTCTCGAAGTGCGGCCTGGGGTTGGTCATGACCTTGCGGTAACCCTCCACCCGGATCGTCAGACCCGACGCCATGCGCCGCTCCCAGGAGAGGACGAGGTGGTCGGCCCACTCGGCGGGAAAGAAGGTGTCGACCCCATCCTCCACCTGGAGCTTGTAGATCGCCTGAGACTGGGCGAATCGTCCCCACGATGCGCGCACCGTGCCGAGATCAGCCGTCTCCCACACCAGGTTCAGCCGCGGGCTCAACTGGTCGTCTCCCGGCGTCCAGGTCTGGCGGTCCCACCTGACACCGGCCTCGGCCGTCACGCCGGGGGCGAGGCGGATCCGCTCGGCAACGTAAGCACCGAGCTGAGTTCCCGTCTGGTGGAGCTCGGCGTACCGGCGCACCAGCTGGGGCGGCCCGGTGCCGGTGAAGATCGGGTCGAGCACCAGGAAGGTGCTGTCGAGGTCGTACGACGCAGACACTCGGCGGACCTCGAAGCCCCATTTGAGTAGATGGCTACGCCAGGGCTCGAGGACCCACTGCTGGTCGATACCGTAGATCGTGAAGGCGCGTTCGTCGCGCACCTGAATTCGATCGACCGCGCCGGGAAGCGACGCTCCCAGGAGAGCCCGTTCGACGTTGGTTGCGGACCCCACCGTCCGCGCCGAGAGCCCTCCGTTCAATGCGGTGTCGAGGGTTGCCCACAGGTACCAGCTGGAGCTGACACCGGCCGCCGACTGCAGCTCCACAACGTCTTCGGCGCGCACGTCGTCGTGCGACGTCAGAACGTAGCCGGACAGCACCGAGCGGCTGCCAATGGAGTGTCGTACGGCGGTGTAGGCATCCCAGTACGTCGGCGTGCCCTGAATGCTCGGTTCCTCTCCTATCTCGGCGAGCCAGTGCAGCAACCAGTCGAGGTAACCGCGACGGGCCGAGACGAGCCAGGTGCCCCGGCCGTCGCTCCACGTCCCGCCGGCCTGGGCCCGCGCGTGAACCCCGGTCGCACCCAGCGACCAGCCGAACTCCTGCGGTACAACCGAGGTGAGATCGACCACGCCACTCATCGCGTCCCCGTGCTCCACCGGGAAGCCCCCCGACAGCACGTCCATGCCGGCGACGACTTCGGAGTCCACGACGCTGAACAAGGAGAAGAAGTCGCGCAGGTGAAAGGGATCGTGTATCTGCATCCCGTCGAGACGGACCATCACCTCATCGGGACCACCTCCGCGCAGGCCGAACTCGGAGGAGATGTCGCCTGCGATGGTTCCCGGGAGCCACTGCACGACCCGAAACAGATCGTCCGAGAGATGGGGGAGCGCCCGGACCTCATCGCGGTCGAGGAACTGCCGCGGCTCCGGCGGGGTGTCGAAGAGGCCCGTCCGGCTCGGCGTGACCTCGACCTCCCGGAGAAAGGTGGGGCGGGGAAACAGCTCGACCGCCACCTCGGTCGCCCGCTGCGCAGACACCGTCACGTTGTCCACCACGACCTCGACGTAACCCGGGCAGGAGACGTGGAGGGTGTACCGCCCCGGCCGGAGGTCCTCGAGGGCGAAGACGCCCTCGGCATTGCTGCGGCTCACGTCGCCGGTTTCCAGGACCCGCACCTGGGCGCTCGGGAACGGCTGCGAGCCGTCCGACGGGACCACGGTGCCCCGGATGACCCCCGTCGACGTGGCGGCGGCCTCTCCATGCACAACCAGGAGCGCTCCGCCAGGCCGTTCATAAACGGCCAATCCGTGGCTCGCCAGCAGCGCGTCGAGCCTCTCGCGAGGGGTGCGGCCGGCGGGCTCGCCGCTGACCCGCATCTCGGGGCGGACGAGCTCCGAGGAGTAGATGATGTTGAGGCCGTCGGCGCGCAGGCGCTCGAGCGCTTCGGCGAGGGAGGCGCCGGCGAAGCCACCGCCGGCCGCCGCCACCGCGGTCGCCGCCAACACGAGAGCGACCAGAAACCCGTGGACCCGCATCAGCGGCCGGCGGCCGCAATCACGAGAAACCCTCCGTCCACCGTCGCCGAGAGCCCGCAGGTCGGGAGCACCATCGACGGAGCTTCTTCCGGTCTGACGCCACTGATGTTGCCGTGGAGAACGGCCCGCTCGGCGGCCGCCGCCAGCCCGGGGTCGGTCCAGCGCAGCTCCCGGCCGGTCTCGCGCGACACCCAGCGCAGGAACTCGGCTCCGGAACGTCCGTCGAGACTGAAGACCGGCGCCGTCGATGTCACCCATTCCCACTCCGGTCCGTAGGCGGTCAGCACCTTCCTCGACAGTGAGCCGTCGGCGCCGAGCGTCGCTTCGGTGCCGGCGGCGATCCTCTCCTCACGCCCGCTTGTCCATAAGAGCGCCACTCCTTCGCGTGTTCTTACGCGGAGACCGTCCCCGAGGATTCTCACCTCGAACTGGGTGCCGTCCTCCCGGACCTCCGCCAGATCGCAGCGGACCACCACCCCGCCGGATGACGACCCCGGTTCCGAGTCGAGGTAGACCGCTCCCCGATCGAGCCGGATGATGTTCGCCGCTTCGAGCACCGTTCGCGAACCGCCGTCGATCCTCAACGAGCTGCCCCCCGGCAGCCGCAACGCCAGTCTTCCCTCGGCCGCGGTTTCGACGACGGTACCGTCCCCGAGCTCCGCACCGAGGCTCGGCGTCGCGGTCTCGGATCCACTCGTCGCCAGGACGTCACCCGAAAGCACCTCGACGACAGCCATTCCGGTTGTGGTGACGGTGGGCTCGAAGGTGCGGAGCAGCACGACACCCACGATCGTGGCGGCAGCGGTGAGGGAGGCCGCGACCCACCACCACGACGACCATCGTCGCGCCGAGAGGTGCAGCTGCCAGTGCGCGTGAACGGCCGCTCTCACCCGTGCCTCCCGTTCGTGCGGTGCCGTTCGCCGCGGTCCGGCAAGGCGAAGCAGCCGAAGCTCAGCGCCGTCATCGCCAACGGCCTCCTGCCCGATCGACTTCTCGGGGTCAGTCATGCGATCCCCCACCGGCAGGCCGCGCATCGCGGGCGACCACGAGAGTCCCGAACGCATCCCGGTAGGCCGTACGCGCTCGAGTCAGCAGCGACTCGACGGCCTTCGCGGTCTTCCCGACGCGCGTGGCGATCTCCTTCATGCTCGCCTCCTCGAGATACTTCCACTCGAGAACCTCGGCGTACTGAGGCGGCAGAACGTCGAGGGCGGCGTGCACCAACTCCGCCAACTCACGGCGAAGCGCGCAGCCTTCGGGGTCGTTCACTCCGGTCAGGATGGACTCGAGCGCCGCCCGCACGTCGGGAAGGTCCTCGTCGAGCTCGACCCGGCCCGCCGTGCGGCCCTTCCGCCGAAAATGATCCGCGATCTGGCGGCGACAGATGGCGCACAGCCAGGTCAGCAGCGAGGCTTCGCCGCGCCACGTGTCCAGGCGGTCGATGCCGGCGCACATCGTCCGTTGGACGACCTCCTCCGCCACGTCCTCGTCGCCGCCCACCCGCCGAAGCGCAAATCGGTAGAGCACCGGGAATGTGGCCGCAAAGAACTCGCCGAACGCACGCTCGTCGCCAGCCAGCATCCGCCGAACGAGGCGATGCTCGTCACCGCGGTCGCTGTCCGTCGCCGTCACGTTGCCGCCCTGACCGTGGTGTGTCCTGCCACCCACCGCCTCCCATGGTACCACCGGCCGTGCCGGGCTCGGCCTGCCACGCCGATCGGATGCCCGGTCGCGTCACGGGGGTGAGCCGGCCTCCGAACCCGAGCACGCGCGTACATGTTCTTTCACGACCTTCCGTGGCGCTGCACGACGAACACCCACCGTTAGACGCCTGCGGCCGGAGCAATCCTTCGCCGGCGCCGAGGAACCGACGTCGGCGAAGGAAGTCGCCTCGATGAGCGTCTCACAGGTGGAGCGCCGAAGGATCGACGCGCCGCCAGGGAGGCCACGTGATGGAAGCAAATGACCGGCACCGCCCGATCACGATCGACTGCGTCCCGGCACCATCCGGCAGACGAGTTCCGGGGTTTCTCCGAGACGCGTTGTTCGCGACGGTGGTCGTTTTCGGCCTGGTTGCCGGGGCGCAGGCCATGGACCCCGGTTGCGTCATCCACGGCAGAGTGACTCGAAGCGACACCGGTGCGCCGCTCGGGGGCGTCGAGGTTTCGGTCGAGGGAACCGCCCTGAGGGTCGGCAGTGACCCGGACGGGATCTTCGAGATCGAGGGGCTCGCACCAGGTCGCCACGTCGTCGAGGCGCGGCTCGAGGGCTTCACGACTCTCAGCCGGGAGATCGATGTCGACGGCCGGTGCAGCTCGGAATCGATCTCCATCCAGCTCGCGCCGATGGCGCGATTCCTGAGCGAGGTGGTGGTCACGCCGAGCAGCTTCACTCTCTACGAGTCGCGACCGGATCTTCCGGCCACGCTGAGCCGCGAGGACATCAGCATGATGCCCCACTTCGCAGACGACCCGTTCCGCGCGGTCCGATGGCTCCCGGGCACTACCGGCGTGGACCTCTCTTCGGAGGTGATCGTGAGGGGCGGCGAGGCCCGCGAGACCCTGGTGATGCTCGACGGGCTCGAAATTCAGGAGGGTTTCCACCTCAAGGAGCTCTACAACATGCTGAGCATCATCTACAGCGAGGCGCTCGGCGGGCTCGAGTTCATGAGCGGCGGCTTCCCCGTGACCTACGGCAACAGTCTGAGCGCGGTCATCGACATGACGTCGTCCGAAGTCGAAGAACGGCGGACCCTCTTCGCGATCAGCACCACGAATCTCAGCGCCCTCGGCCAGGGCTCTTTCGCTGGCGGCAGCGGCCGCTGGCTTGTCGCCGGCCGCCTGACCGACCTGGGCGCGGTGATTGATTGGGTCGACCCGGACAACGGCCTCGAACCCTCGTTCCACGACGTCTTCGCCAAGGTCTCCTACGAGCTCGGCAATCACACCACAGTCGCCGCAGAGGTGCTGAGCTCCGACGACACCACTCACTACACGGACCTGAGCGACAGCGGCGAGATCGACGAGGTGCTCGACGCATCGAGCTCCAACCTCTACGCATGGCTCGACGTCGTCACCTCATGGTCGCCGGCGCTCCGTTCGGAAACGGTGCTGTCGACCGGCCGTGTCGTCGCGGACCGGGTGGGAGCAGTCGACTACTGGTACCAGGAAGGTACCGTCGATGACGAGCGCTCGTTCTCCGTGCTCGGCTTCCGCCAGGACTGGAGCCTCGACATCCGGGACCGCCACCTCGTGACCTGGGGGCTCGATGCGCGCCGGCAGGAGGCCTCGTACGACTACACCAGCCACTCCGTCGTCCGCGACCCGGTCTTCCCCGGCGGACCGTCGCACGTCACCGACCGCGACGAGCACCTCCGCCCGGAGGGCGCCTCCTACGGTCTTTTCGCCGCCGACAGGTTCCGGCTCGGGGAGCCCTTGGTCGTCGAGCTCGGCGTCCGCTGGGACCGGCAGACATACACGGACCAGGACGACCAGCTCAGCCCGAGGGTCATACTCTCCTGGGTTCTGGACCCGCGGACAGCGGTGAGGTTCGCCTGGGGCGTCTTCCACCAGGCTCAGGGCATCAACGAGCTGCAGGTTCCCGACGGGATCACGCACTTCTGGCCCGCGCAACGTGTGGAGCACCGGCTCCTGTCGCTGGAGCGCCGCCTTCGGAGCGACCTCGACCTGAGGGTGGAGCTCTACCAGAAGAGCTACACCGACGTCCAACCGCACTACGAGAACCTGTTCAACCCGATCGAGATCTTCCCGGAGATCGAGGCGGACCGGGTGCTCGTTGCGCCGGAGAGGTCGCGCGCCGCCGGCGTCGAGGCGACGCTGCGGGGGGGAGAGACCGCCCGCTGACCTGGTGGATCAGCTACGTCTACTCCGTTGCTGAAGACCGAATCGACGACCGGTGGGTGCCACGCAGCTGGGACCAGCCCCACGCAGTGAGCTTCAGCCTCAGCTACCGTCCCGATCAGCGCTGGAGCCTCAACCTCTCGGGCGCCTACCACACCGGATGGCCGACAACCGGGGTCTCGGCCACGGTCTGGTACGACGGCAACGGGCAGGCCCATGTCGTTCCCCGCATCGAGCAGAGAAACGGCGAGCGCATGCCCTACTACCTCCGGATCGACTCACGCGTGAGCCGCGACTTCCGGCTTCGTCGCGGAGTGTGCTCGATCTTCCTCGAGGTCATGAACATCTTCAACCGCGACAACCTGGGGCGTCCCGAAGGCTTCAACTTCCGCATCCGCCCGGACGGCAGCGTCGAGGTCACCACCGAGTGGGAGAAAGGCCTGCCCGTCATCCCCTCGTTGGGGGTCAGATGGAGCTTCTAGCCCGCACTTCTCACCAGCTGTCTGCTGCGGCCGCGATCGTCGGAGCTGCAGCGTCTCCTCCTGCCGCCACAGCTTCGCCGGCACAACCTCCGACGCATTCGAGCCGTGCAGGATCCCGTCAGCCGAGAAACACCGTTTGGAGGTCATGATGCATCGCCCACTGATCGTGTTGACCCTGTCGATGGCCGTGGGGCTTGGGGCTGCTGCGACGTCGTCCGCGCTCGAACCGCCAACCCCACGGCAGGTGGAGCACTACAGGGACGACGGCAGCCTTGCTCGACGCATCTCGGCGGCCCGCCGGATCGGCAACCATGTCATGGCCCCGCACCTCGTCAGCCGGCTCGCCGAGCTGCTCGCAGGACAGAGAGCGACCGATCAACAGCCCGCCGGGCTGCTCCCGGCGACCGGCAACCGAAGGATGTTCACCCTCTTGATCGCCTTCAGCGACTACCCCGGCCACACCGACCGCGAGACCGTCGACGACCGGATCTTCGGCAACGGCGCGGCGTGGATGCACCCCTACGAGAGCCTGCGCGAGTACTACCGGCGATCGTCCTATGGTCTGCTCGAGATCCAGGGCTCGACTCTCGGCTGGTACACGACCCCCTACCCTCGCAGGAGCGTCGGGGAGACGATCGCGGGCCGCGAGAACCTCGTTCGCGAAGCGATCAACCACTTCAACTCCCTCGGCCACGACTTCACCCAGTACGACAGCGACTCGAACGGCGAGATCGACTACTTCGCGGTGGTATGGACCGGTCCGCACCAGGGGTGGGCGGATTTCTGGTGGGGCTACCTCACCTGGTTCCAGGACCGGGGCTTCCGGGTCGACGGCAAGAGTCTCGGCGTCTACTCATGGCAGTGGGAGGCGTGGGATTGGCCGGACACCTTCACTCCCAACGTGCTCATCCACGAGACCGGCCACGCCCTCGGCCTGCCGGACTACTACGACTACGACGATGCCGTCGGACCGCGGGGCGGTGTCGGCGGCCTCGACATGATGGACGGTGCGCAGGGCGACCACAACTGTTTCAGCAAGCTCTTGCTCGGCTGGCTCACACCCGCGACTTACAACCAGGGCACCCAGCAGCTTCGCCTCGCCGCCTCTGATGCGACCGACGAGTCGGTGCTGGTGATGCACGGCGAGCCGGCGTCCGACCCCTACGGCGAGTACTTCATGGTCCAGTACCGACGACGACAGGGGAACGACAGCGACCTCCCGAACGACGGGCTGCTGATCTGGCACGTGGACGCGACGCGGTCCGACACCGGCGAGCTCGTCTACGACAACTCGCTCACCGACCACAAGCTCCTCCGTCTCATGGAGGCTGACGGCCTCGAGGAGATCGAGCAGAATCTGGGCGCAGACGCCGGCGACTTCTGGACGTCCGGACAGGTCTTCGGCACCGGCACGACACCCTGCTCTCACCGCTACGACGGGGCGCCCACCAACCTCGAGATCGACCGGATCACGACGGCGGCGGAGTGGACGAGACTGAGGGTCTCGCTCGGTTCGGGTTGTGCCCTGTGGTGCGAGGCAGCGGCCCCCCCGACGGCCTGGCCACGTTTGCCGAGTGCCTTTGACGGCTCGCTCGAGCCGGCCAACTGTCAGGGTTCGGCCTCGATCGAGTGGCGGTTCGGCGATGGCTCGGCATCACCCGACCTTCGTGCCGACCACGTTTTCACTCGGCAGGGCACCTTCAGCTGGAGCCTGAGCACCGCTCTGGGCGATGCCTCGTGCTCGAGACGGGGGACAACTCTGGTGTGCACAGATGCCCGCTGCTGGCAGTGGCGCCAGGCCGCACCCATGGCGGAGGCGCGCGGAATGCAGTCGGTCACGACTCTCGAAGGGGGGCGCGTGCTCGCCGCCGGAGGCGGAGCAGGCGCCGAGATCTACGATCCGGCCACCTCGAGCTGGCGGGCAACCGGTCCGATGGCCGGCGCTCACCCTTTCGCGCGCGCGGTCGGTCTCCACGACGGCCGCGTGCTGGTGGTCGGCAGCTGGCCCGGCGAGCCGTACGACACCGAGATCTATGATCCCGCGACCGATGTCTGGAGCCTCACCGGTCAGCTCGCCAACGACCGCATCTTCCACTCGGCGGCGGTGCTGCCCGACGGACGCGTGCTGGTGGCCGGGGGCTTCTTCTACAGCGCTGAGGGCCGGCAGGTGAGCCTTCACGAGGCCGAGGTTTTCGACCCGAGCACCGAGGCGTGGAGCCCAGCCGGGAACATCGGCGAGAGCATGCTGGTCCCGGGTTTGACGGTGCTGCGGAATGGCCGCGTGCTGGTGACGGGCAGTACCATCGCCCAGGTTTACGATCCCGACGACTCGTCCTGGAGTCACCTTGCCGACTTCGGGGCCGACCGCACCTACCACTCGGCCGTCAGCCTGTCCGACGGCCGGGTCTTGCTCGTCGGTGGTGCGGCCGCTCCGAGTACGACCGTGTACGACCCGATGACCAGAGAGTGGTACGAGGCCGGCCGACTCCGCGAGAGCCTCAACGCGCCAGCCACGGTCGTTTTGCCGTCGGGCCAGGTCCTCGTTGCCGGAGGGGTGGACGACCGCTCCAACGTCAGCCGAGCGGTCGCGGTCTTCGACCCGGCGACCGGCGAATGGTCGGGTGCAGCGTCGCTGGCAGAAGGACGCGTCGCGCACTCGGCTACGGTGCTGCCGAGCGGATCGGTGTTGGTGATTGGCGGCGCCATCGAATGGCACGAAGACGACAGCTTCATCCCGACCAATCGTGTCGAGGAGTACTCCCCGCCGGGGGTGCAGTGCCGCCGCCCGCTGGGCCGCCGACAATGAAACAGAACAAGTGCCGAGCCCAACGAAACCGTGATTGTCGAGCGGGGTGTCCAGGACTCTCGCCGGTCATGGCCTACGGACAGGCAATTCCCTTTACCCATTTTGAAGGTACCACGCCCCTTATCCCTCGAACCTCTGCTGCAGGCAAAGGGAATCAGCTTGATCAACGAGTATCGACGGCCGGTCTCGGCGGACGCGGAAACACTGGAGTCGAATCGCCGGCTGAACGGCGAATCGGACCAACGCCTTGCCCCTTTTCGCTCAAACCTCTCCCGGCCGCGCGACGGTCATGAACCCGACCCGCTGCGTGATCTCCAGCCCCTCGTCGGTTGGGCTGGAGCCCGCGCCTCCCGCACCTCCTTGCGCTCGAGATGCCCCGAGATTGCGTCGACCACGTCGTGCTCGGTGATCAAGGCAATGACCTTCATCTCGCCGCCGCATGAGGGGCACTGCAGCGGATCGACCTCGTAGATCCGCTTGATGAGCTGGGCCCAGCTTCGCCTGAGATTCGGGCGTCGCGGGTCTCGGCGCAAGCCGCACGGAACGGCTGGTCGGCCTGTCCATCCCCGACTATTTCGTTCTCGGCCTCCGCCTTCCGCTGCTTGCCCCGCGACACATTGGAGTGCACCCGCACACCAAGTGCCGCCGCAGCTCAGAGATGTTCACGGGCGCCGCCCGGTGCTGTCTCAGGAGACCGGATGAGAGCAACAAAACGGGCGCCCGACGGCGCCCGTTTCATTTCACTGAGAAGGCGAACGCTACTGCAGCCCGAGGTTGCGCAGCAGAGGTCCGATCTCGGGCTCGCGGCCGCGGAAGGCGACCCACATGTCCATGTAGTCTCTCGATCCGCTGACCTCGAGGATCTCGGTCCGGAAGCGGTTGGCGGTTTCCCGGTCGAAGAGGCTGGTCTCCTCGAAGGCCGCAAAGGCGTCGTTGTCGAGGACCCCCGACCAGATGTAGCCGTAGTACCCGGCCGCATAGCCACCGGTGATGTGCGAGAAGTACGTCGTGCGGTATCGCGAAACGATCTCCGGGATGAGTCCGATCTCATCGAAGTACGCCTTCTCGAACGCATTGATGTCGATCTCGGTGGGCTCGGTCAAGGTGTGGTACTCCATGTCGAGGAGGCTGGCTGCGAGATACTCGACCTGGTTAAAGCCCTGGTTGAAGGTCGAGCTGTTTTGGATCTTGGCGATGAGGTCGTCGGGGATGGGCTCGCCGGTCTCGTAGTGCCGGGCGTAGACCTTGAGCACTTCGGGGTTCATGGCCCAGTGCTCCATGATCTGGCTCGGCAGCTCACCGAAGTCCGGCGACCGGACGCCGGTCCGGTAGGTCACGTTGGAGAGCATGCCGTCGAGAGCGTGACCGAACTCGTGGAAGAGCGTCTCGACCTCGTCGAGACTCAGCAGCGCCGGCGTATCCTCGGTCGCTGACGTGAAATTGCAGACGAGGTTGATGACGGGGTCGATTTCGACGCCGGCCGATCGGTTCTGACTCCGGAAGCGGCCGCACCATGCGCCGCCTCGTTTGCTTTCCCGCGGGTGGTAGTCCATGTAGATCACCGCGGCGTGCGATCCATCGGCCTCGAAAACCTCGAAGACCTCGGCGTCAGGGTGAGGTTTCGGCATCTCCTCGAGCTCGACGAAGGTCAGCCCGTAGAGCCGGTTCGCAACATAGAAGACGCCGTCGCGCACTTTGTCGAGTTCGAAGTACGGCCGCAGCTCGTTGTCGTCGAGGTCGTACTTGGCCTTGCGCACCTTCTCGGAGTAGTACCACCAGTCCCACGGGGCGAGCTCGAAGCCGCCGCCCTCGCTGTCGATGATCGACTGCATCTCCGCCACCTCGCGCTTCGCCACCGGCAGCGACGCTTCCCAGAGCTGGTCGAGAAGCTCGTAAACCTTGTCCGGCGTGCCCGCCATCCGCGGTTCCAGGGTGTAGTGAGCGAAGGTCTCGTATCCCAGCAGCCTCGCTTTTTCGACCCGGAGATTGACGATCTCGGCCATGACTGCCTTGTTGTCGTTCTCATTGTCCTGGTTGCCGCGGATCGTGTAGGCAGTGAAAAGCTGCTCCCTCAGATCCCGATTTTCCGCGTAGGTCAGGAACGGCAGCATGCTGGGCTTGTGGGTCGTGAAGACCCAGGCATTCTCGAGCTCGGCGCGCTCGGCGGCCGCGGCGGCCGCTTCGATCACACCGGGCGGCAGACCGGCGAGATCGGCCTCGTCCTCGACCACGAGCTTGAAGGCGTTGGTCTCGGCGAGGAGATTGCTGTTGAACTCCACCTGGAGAGCGGACAGCCGCTGGTTGATCTCCTTGAGCCTGCTCTGATCCTCGGGTCCCAGAAGGGCGCCGTCGCGGACATAATCTCTGTAGAGATTCTCCAGCAGAAAGAGCTGCTCGGCGTCGAGGCCGAGAGACTCGCGGTCGTCATAGACGGTCTTCACCCGGGCAAAGAGCCCGGGATTGAGCTGGATCTCGTCCTTGTGGGCCGCCAACCGCGGCGCGATCTCCTTCTGAATCGCTTCGATCTCGTCGTTGGTGTTGGATCCGCTCAGGGCGAAAAACACCCGCGACACCTCGTCGAGCAGCTCGCCCGAGCGATCGAGCGCCGCAATGGTGTTGGCGAAGGTCGGCGCCTCTGGATTGTCGACGATTGCTGCGATCTCGGCGTTCTGACGGGCCATTCCCTCCTCGAAGGCCGGCACGAAGTGGGCCTCGTCGATGCGATCGAAGGGTTGGACATCAAAAGGCGTGCCGTACTCGACAAAGAACGGATTGACGTCGGTTGCCGGCTGATCGGAAACCTGGCCGCCGCAGCCGAGGAGCAATACAAACCCAACAAAAATGAACGTCTTTCTCAAAATCATGGTACCTCCATCCACTCGGGCCGCGGCATCGTAACAGGGTTTGCCTTCGATGAACCAGAAACGGAATCGCACCCCTCTTGGCGAGCCACCGCTTGACTGATCTTTCGCGAAGACAGATATAATCGGTTTGGGAGAGAACGATGGCCAATCAGATCGAAGAGTGGATCGACAAGGACGAGGACCAGGAGGTCGTGCCGAAGGGCAAGCTGAAACCCCGCCCGAACCTTGCCGAGGATCTCGACTTCGAGGAATCTTCGGAATGGCGCCGCGAGCGTGGGACGCGAGGTCGCAAGCCGGCGGAGAAGAAGCACCGCCGCCCGAGACCAGACCTCGACGACGAGTTCTGACACCTCTGCAACGGCATTCGGTTCAAAAGCGTCGACCCGGATTCGCGGAGGCCTGAACCCGTCGCGTCGGTCTGACGTCGCCCGGGGACGGAGATCCGCGGGTTCTTCCGCCCACCTCACAACCAAAAGCCTCGAGCGTGCATCTCAAGGGCATTGCGGCAGGTCCGCGAGCGTCGACAAACGCTTCGGGCGCGGAGGCAGAAGGTGGCGACACAACCCTTTGCAGAGAAACTCACACAGTTCATCGACACGACTCGCCAGGATGTCCGTTTTGCCTTGAGGCAGATCGGGCGCCGACCCTGGTTCTCGGCGCTCATCGCGTTGACCCTGGCCATCGGCATCGGAGGGAGCACGGCGATCTTCTCGGTGCTCAAGGGCGTCGTCCTGCGCGAGCTCCCCTACCCGCAGCCGGATCGCCTCGTGGCAGTGTGGGAAATGCAGGAAGATGCAATCTCATACCAGCCGTTCTCGGGCCCCGATTACACCGACGTCCGAGCACAGAGCTCGACTCTCCAGGAGTTCGGCGTCCTGACCGGCCGTTGGTTCAACGTCACCGGAGACGGCGAGCCGATCCGCCTCCAAGGCGCCGCGTGCACGGCGAGCCTGTTCCGGGCGCTCGGCGTCCCTCCCCTGCACGGGCGCTTCTTCATGGACGACGACGAGACCGACGGCAACGACCATGTGGCCGTCCTCAGTCACCGGTTGTGGCAGGGTCGGTTCGGCGGGGAACCCGGTGTCGTCGGAAGGACGATCCACGTCAACGGCGTGCCGTACGAGATCGTCGGCGTCATGCCCGGCGAGTTCGAGTTTCCGACACCTTGGGGCGGCCGAGACACCACCCAGCTCTGGACCCCTCTGGTGCTCCCGCGCGACGGCTCGAATCGCTCTTGGCATTCGTTCGGCGGAGTGGCGCGGCTGGCCGATGGAGTGACGCCGGCCGAGACCGACGCCGAGCTCAAATCGATCGCGGCGCAGTTGGCCGCGGCCTACCCGGATACCAACGCTCAAACCGGAATGTGGGCCGAGCCGATGATGAAACGAACCCTGGGCGGAGTTCAGAAGACGATGAGCTTTCTCCTGACCGTGGTCGCGCTGGTCCTACTCATCGCCTGCGCCAACATCGCCAGCATGCTGCTGGCACAGGGGGCGCAACGGACCCCGGAGATCGCGATCCGCAGCTCCGTCGGGGCCGACCGCAACCGCCTTTTGCGCCAGCTGCTGACCGAAAGCCTCATCCGATCGATCTTCGGCGGCGTCGCCGGGCTGGTGCTCGCCACATGGGGGGTCGGCGCGCTGGTCGCGATCCTGCCCAACAACGTACCTCGAGTCGCCGGGATCGAGGTCGATACGCCGGTTCTCGTCTTTGCAGCCATGACGACCATCGCCGCCGGTCTCCTGTCCGGCCTGGCTCCGGCCGTTTTTGCCGCGAGAACCGAAATCTCCGCGGTCCTGCGGGAAGGAATGCTCGGTCGCGGCGGCGGCCGTGGACTCAACCGATTTCTCGGCATGCTCGTCGCCGCGCAGATCGCCATCGGTCTCATGCTGGTCAACGCGGCGGCGGTCCTCATCATCAGCTACTCCAACGTCGTGTCCCAGGAGATGAACTTCAACACCGACGACGTGGTGGTGGCCGGGATCTCGCTGAGCGGCCCGAAGTATGAAGGGCCCCACCAGCGACGGGCGTTCTACGAAGACCTTTTGACGAGGGTTCGGAACCTCCCCGGCGTCGCTCGAGCCGGACTCACGAACAAGCTGCCCCTGAAAGGCGGTTCCAACGGGAGCGTCCTCGTCAATGACGAGGTCTTCGACCCGTCGACACGGGCCGGAAACCTCGTCGAGCACTCGTTTGTCGATGAGGGTTACCACGAGGCGATGGGAATCGGGTTGCTCGCCGGCCGGTTCTTCGATTCCTTCGATCTCGAGGCTTCGAGCGCTGCCGCAGACCTCGAGATCTCACCGGTCGAGCTGCCGTTGATCGTCAACCGGACCATGGCGGAGAAGTTGTGGCCCGGCGAGAACCCTCTGGGGCAGCTCGTGCGGCCGCGCGGCCCCGTCGAGAGCTACCGCGCGCGGGTTGTCGGCGTCGTCGAGGATGTCATGCAGTGGGGCGCCGAGTACCCGCCGCTCGCCGAGATGTACTTCCCGCACACCAGCGAAGTCTGGGGACCGCAGTGGGCTCACCTGGTGGTGCGGGCTCAGGCTGATCCGGCCTCGTTGTCCGCCGCGATCCGCGAAACGGTTCGCGTGATCGATCCCCTCATCCCGGTGGCCGAACCGACGACCATGGCGGAGATCCTCCACCAGAGCACCGGCCGGCGTCGCTTCGCCATGCTGCTCATGACCCTCTTCGCCGCGACCGCGCTGGTGCTCATCATCGCCGGCACCTACGGCGTGATGTCGTATTCCGTTGCGCAACGCATCCATGAAATCGGCGTACGGATGGCCCTCGGCGCCGACAAGGCGCTCGTCATCCGCCACTTCCTCAGGCGGTCCGCGCGTCTCTTCGGTCCGGGGCTGCTGCTCGGGCTCCTCGGGAGCCTGGCCGCATCGACTCTGATCCGAAGCATGGTCTTCGGGGTCAGCCCGCTCAATCCCACCTATGTCTTAGCGGCGGTCGGGGCCATGATCATCGTGACGGCCACCGCAGTCACGGTCCCGGTGCTGCGAGCGGCCCGCGTCGATCCCGTCGAGGCGCTGAAGGCGGATTAGATTCGTGTCCGGAATCGAACAGCCGGATCCGGAAGTGGACACAACCCGTCGATCCGCGTCGTCATTCACCGGATTCCCCTGGTACGAGGCTTGCTCTGGTCGGGTCCTGAGGCGCCCGACTGCCGAGGACAGCAGGTAAGCGACCACCCGCAAAGGGGGGGACACGAGTGTGAGAGATCTTGTTCAGGACATCCGGCTTGCACTTCGATCGTTGGCGAGGACTCCGGGGTTCACGATGATTGCGCTCCTGACCATCGGTCTCGGGATCGGCATGTCGGTGGCCGTGTGGTCGGTCATCGACGCCGTCCTGATCGAACCCCTACCCTACCCCGACGCCGACCGCCTGGCGGAGATCCTCGATACCGAGCCGGGTCTCGGGCAGGCCGGTCATCCCATGTCGGCGCTCAACTACCTCGACTACGCCGAGCGGAACCGCAGTTTCGAAGCCATGGCCGCGATGTTTCCGGAGAACCTCAACCTGACCGGAGGAGACTCGCCGGAACGCGTGCCGGGCGCCTGGGTGTCAGCGCAGTTCTTCGATGTCATGGGCGTCCCGCCGCAGCTCGGGACGGCCTTTCGGGCCGAAGACGACGAGCCCGGCCGTGACCTCGTCGCCGTCATTTCTCACGGTCTCTGGCAGCGCCGGTACGACGCCGCCGAGAACATCCTCGGCGGTGCCGTGGTCGTCAACGGCCGCTCGCACACCATCATCGGGGTGGCGCCCGCGGGCTTCGACTTTCCCGGCGACACCGATCTCTGGCTGCCCATCGCCATCGACCCGGGAGCCGAGGACCGCAACGAAGGGCGGGTCGTCGGAGTCGGTCGGCTTCGGTCGGATGTTGGGATCGACGGCGCTCGCGCCGATCTCGAGAGCGTCAATGAGTGGCTGCGACGCGAGTACCCCGACGCCAACCAAGAACTGGGCATCGGCATCTACCCTTTGAAGGAGACCATGATCGGTGCCGTTCGACCCTCTCTTCTGGTGCTGCTGGCCGCGGTCGCGTGTGTGCTGCTCATCGCATCGGCGAACGTGACGATTCTGCTGTCGGTGCGGACCGCGGCGCGGCAGCGTGAGTTGGCCGTCCGCCACGCGCTCGGAGCCGGCCGGCGACAGCTGGTCTGCATGGTGGTCGCCGAGAGCGTCGTGCTCGCACTCGGCGGCGGAGCCGTCGGTCTGGTGCTGGCCCACTGGAGCACGAAGATGCTGAGGCTTCGGTTGGCCGAGTTCGTTCCCCGCGCCGCCGATCTCGGGTTCGACGCCGGGGTTTTCGGGTTCGCAATCCTGCTGTCCGTGACCGTCGGTCTGCTGGCCGGGGTGCTGCCGGCGATTCGCCTGCGCGAGGACCGCATCATGCTTCGGCTGCGCGAGACCGATCGGAGCGTCGCCAGGGGATCGTCAACCCTCGGCACCGCCATGGTGGTGGCGGAGATCGCGCTGTCGGTGGTCCTGCTCACCGCTGCGATCCTGCTGATCCAGACCTTCGTCAATCTCCTCCACGTCGATCCCGGCTTTGACAGCGACCGGGTGATGACCGCTGAGGTTGCCCTCTCCAATGAGCGTTACGCGGAGGAGAGCAGCCGCGTCGAGTTCTATCGACGGGCGGTCGAAGCCATCGATGCGATCCCCGAGGTGGATGCCGCCGGCACCGTCTACCCGCTCCCGCTCTTCGGTCGGCGAGTCAGCACCTACGCCGCCCTGGAGGGAGCGCCGGTCCCGGAGCGCTCGGCATTGGGTCCTCTCGTCGATCTTCGATTCGTCAGTCCGGGCTATCTCGAAGCGGCCGGGCTCGATCTGGCATCGGGGCGATTCGTCGACGATTCCGACACCGCGGACTCGCCCGCGGTGGCCGTGGTCAACGAGAGCTTCGTCCGCCGCCTTTGCCCTTCCGGGGAGGTTGTCGGACGCCGGACGACGAGCGCCGAACCCACCGATCCGGAGGCCGAATGGCGGACCATCGTCGGCGTCGTCCGTGACGTGCGCCACAGGGACCTCGCCGACGACGCCGGACCGGAGATGTACGTGCCGGTGGCCCAGTTCCCATTTCACTGGGCGACGTTTGTCGTTCGCGCCAGGGCGGGCACCGCCGGCGACCTCGCCAATCCGATCAGGGCGGCCATCCACCGGATCGACCCTGAACTCGCCGTCTTCAACGTCCAGCCCATGACCGCGGTGGTCGAGAGGTCGTTGGGCAGGACCAGCATCGTGACCGCACTCCTCGTCCTCTTCGGATCGGTCGGTCTCGCGCTCACCGGAGTCGGCGTCTTCAGCGTCGTGAGCTACTCGGTGGGGCGACGGGTGCAGGAGGTGGCGGTGCGGATGGCGGTCGGAGGAACACCCGGCAGGGTGGTGGCTCTCATCGTCAAGCAGGGGCTCGTCCCGGTCGCGGCGGGGTTGCTCCTCGGGTTGGCGACCACCGCGGTCGTCATGCGGGTTCTGACGACCCGGCTGTTCGGGATCACGGCCCACGATCCGCCGACGCTCTTCGGAACCGTTCTCTTGGTTTTGGGAACCGCGGCCCTCGCCACCTGGCTCCCGGCCCGGCGCGCCACCCAGGTCGACCCCAACGTCCTACTGCGGACCGAATAGGAGCTCGAGATGACCGGACTCGGCATGGACGTTCGAATCGCACTCAGGGCCATGGCCCGGAGGCCTCTCTTCACCCTCACGTGCGTGGTGACGCTTGCGGTCGGCATCGGCAGTACCACCTCGGCCTTCACCGTTGTAAATTCGGTGATCCTCCGTTCCCTCCCCTACCCGGAATCTCATCGACTGGTCAGGCTGTACTCAAGCGACAATGAACGCGACGGTGAGTTGGACAACGCAAACGGGGCCGACTACCTGGACTGGAAAGCTCAGAACACCTCGTTCAGCCTCTTGGCCGGCTATGTCGCAAAGAACTTCAACCTGACCGGCACCGAGTTTCCAATCCGCCTGCGCGGAGCTTCGGTCACCCCCGAGTTCTTCTCGGTCCTCGGCCGCAGCGCCGCACTCGGGCGCACTCTTTCGCCGGAAATTGACCATCCGGGGGCAGAGGCAAGCGTGGTGGTGAGCAACGGATTCTGGCGTTCCCAGCTCGGCGCCAATCCCGAAATCGTCGGCACCAATCTCAGGCTCAACGGCGTCCCGTACGTGTTGATCGGGGTCATGCCGGCTGACTTCGCCTATCCCAGCGATGCAGAGTTGTGGACCTCTTCTCCATGCCTGGTTCCCGCGCCACCGTTTGACTTCGGTGGTGACCCCGCGACCGATCGTACATCCCACTATTTCGATGTCATCGGACGGCTCGCCGAGGCAACCGACGTGGTTGTCGCGCAGCAGGAGATGACCGCAATCGCCGACCGCCTCGCCAAAGACCATTCCGAAACCAACAGCGGCGAAGGGGTCGTCGTTCGCTCGTTATCGGAAACGGTGATCGGCGACGCGCGACCACGTCTTCTCCTCCTCCTCGCGACAGCAGGGATTGTACTCATGATCGCCTGCATCAATGTCGCCGGCATGCTCGTGACCCGCGCCAGCGAAAGGTCGAGCGAGATCGCTTTGCGCCTCGCCATCGGGGCCGAACGCCGTCGGATCGTGCGTCAGTTCTTGACCGAAAGCCTGGTCCTCGCCTGCACCGGTGGGGTCGTCGGCGTCACCCTCGCAATGTGGGGAACGCGCACCATTCTCGCAGTCATGCCTGAAGGGTTCCCTCGGATCGATGAGGTGACGGGGGATCTCAATGTGCTGGCATTCACCATTCTGCTCGTGGTCGGCACAAGCATCTTCTTCGGGCTGGCGCCCGCCGTTCAGGGACTGGGGCGCGATCTCCGGCCCATCCTCAACGGCGGCCGCGAGGGTGCCTCCGCCAATGATGGAAGTCGGCTGCGAACCGGGTTGGTAGTCGCTGAGGTCGCCGCCTCCCTTCTGCTCGTCATCGGGACCGGATTGATGTGCAGGACCCTGATCAATCTCAACGCCGTCGACGCCGGTTTCGAACCCCGCGGTGTGCTCGCGGCTCACGTCGCCCTGCCCGACTCCGACTACGGCGAAGACCACGCCATGAAGGAGTTTCACGCCATGGTTCTCGAAAAGCTGCGGTCCCTTCCCGGCGTGGAATCGGCGAGCACCGTGCTGACCCTACCCATGCACTGGAATCTCCATGGCGACCTCAAATTCGCAATCGAGGGACAAACCGAGGCCGAGGAAAATTCGACCACGGCGGGCTACCAGGTGGTTGGCGTCGACTACTTCCGAACCATGCGCATCCCACTCTTGGAGGGTCGGGTTTTTGACCAGGGCGACGGCGACGGCGCACCGCAGGTGGCGCTCGTCAACCGGACCGCGGCCGAGCGCTACTGGCCCAACGAAAATCCGCTCGGAAAACGTCTATCATGGACGGGTTCGGACGGCGAGAACCGAGACTGGGTCAGCATCGTCGGCGTCGTTGAAGACGTGTATGTCGACGGACTCGACACGCCGCCGAGACCCGAGACCTATCGCCCGTTCGCGCAGGACCCCTTCCCGTACATGACTCTCGTTCTCCGTACCCAGGAAAATCCGGCGTCCTACGCCACCGCTCTGCGACGGGTGGTGGCCGAGGTCGATCCCGACCAGCCCATCAGCGGGCTCACGACGATGGAGGATGTGCTCGACACCGCCCTGATCAACCGGCGCTTCAATACGATGCTCATGAGTTCCTTCGCCGGTGTCGCGCTCCTGCTGGCCGCTGTTGGACTGTACGGGATGCTCAGCTTCGGCGTTTCCCGCCGACGCCGGGAGATCGGTATCCGCTGCGCCCTCGGCGCCCTGCCGCGGGAGATCGCCTCCCAGTTCATCTGCAAAGGGGTCAGGATGATCGTCGCCGGGTTGTGCATCGGCACGGCGGGGGCTCTCGCGCTTGCTCGATTGATCTCGTCACAGCTTCACGGAGTGAGTGCCATCGACCCTCCCACGTACATCGTCGCGGTGTTGATTCTCGGTCTTGTCGGGCTTCTGGCAAGCTATCTGCCGGCACGTCGAGCTGCTCGGACCGACCCGGCGACAGTTCTCAGAAGCGAATGATGGGTTCGGCACCCAACGCCGTCGCCATTGTCCGGTTCCGGACACTCATCGCCCACGGGCGGACGACGGTCCCCGACTCCATCCCTCTGCAGGCCGCTTCGGAGTTGGCACGCGACTTGCGATATGGCTCGGCGGAAGGTCAATAATGGATATTCTTCGACATGGCATCACCGAAAAGAAACGCCGCAACCGGTGGCTCATGGTCGCCGCCGGTGTCGCCGCGGTGGCGGTGGTCACCGTGGCCCTGGCCGGTCTCGATCCCGCCGCACCGACGGTTGACCGCGACACCGTCTGGATCGGCACGGTCGAGCGTGGGAGTTTCGAACGCCAGGTCCGCGGCCACGGCACGCTGGTGCCCGAGAGCCTGCGTTGGATCCAGGCTCAGACCACCGGCCGCGTCGACGTCGTCCATGTCAAACCCGGTCACCGGGTCGAAGCCGACGGAGTCATCCTCGAGCTCTCCAATCCCGAGGTCACCCGCTCGGCCATCGATGCCGAAAATGCGCTTCGACGCGCCGAAGCCGAGCTCGAAAGCCTCCGGATGAATCTCGTTTCGTCGGAACTCGATCAACGCGCCCGCGCCGCCGAGCTCGACGCCGAGTTCACCCGGGTCACCCTCGAGGCCGAGGCCAATCGGGAGCTCAACGAAAAGGGTCTCATCTCGGAGATCGCGCTTCGCTCGTCGGAGGCGATGGCAAGAGCACTGGCGACGCAGCAGGAGATCGAGGCGCAGCGGCTGGAGATGAGTCCCAGGGCCAACCGCGCCTTCCTCGCGGCGAAGGAGGCCGAGGTCGAACAGCACCGGGCGCTCTTCCGGCTGCGGGCCGATCAGCTCGATGCCCTCGCGGTTCGCGCCGGCATCGCCGGCGTCGTGCAGGAGGTTCCGGTGGAGATCGGCCAGCAGGTCGCCGCCGGCACCATGCTCGCCAGGGTGGCCGAACCGACCCACCTCCAGGCCGAGCTCAGAGTTCCGGCGACCCGAGCCCGCGACGTCCGCCCCGGTCAGACCGTCAGCGTCGACACCCGCAACGGAATCGTCGACGGGACGGTGACCCGGATCGACCCATCGGTACAGGAAGGCTCCGTCATGGTCGAGGTCCGTCTCGACGGCCCCCTGCCCGAGGGCGCCCGTCCGGACATGGCGGTTGACGGCGCCATCCGGATCGAGTTGCTGACCGACGTCCTCTTTGTCGGTCGGCCGGTGCAAGCCCAGGAGCACGCGACCATCGGTCTGTACCGGCTCGAGGCGGACGACAAGCACGCGCTTCGGGTGAGCGTCAATCTCGGCAGCTCGTCCGTCGACGCGATCGAAATCATCGATGGTCTCAAAGAGGGAGATCGAGTGATCCTCTCGGACACCTCGCGCTGGGACGACAACGAACGAATCCGCTTGCGCTAGTCAAAGGAGCCAAACCGTGACCGATTCCAAGACCCCGCTCATCCACATGGCCAATGTCCAGAAAATCTTTCTCACCGACGAGGTCGAGACCCACGCCCTGTCCGGGGTCCACCTGGACATCCAGGCCGGCGCCTTCGTCACCATCGCCGGTCCTTCCGGCGGCGGCAAATCGACCCTGCTGTCGATCATGGGCCTGCTCGACACTCCGACCGGGGGGATCTACGAGCTCAACGGTCACCCGTCGCAGGATCTCACCGTGCGCGAACGGGCCCAGCTGAGAAACAAGGCCATCGGCTTTATCTTCCAGAGCTTCAACCTGATCGGCGATCTCACGGTCTTCGAGAACGTCGAGCTCCCGCTGGTCTACCGCACGACCCCGGCGTCGACCCGCAGAATCATGGTCCGCGAGGCGCTCGAACGGGTGGGGATGGAGCACCGGCTCAACCACTACCCGTCGCAGCTCTCCGGCGGCCAGCAGCAGCGCGTGGCCGTCGCCCGCGCCCTGGTCGGCCAGCCCTTGATCCTGCTCGCGGACGAGCCGACCGGCAACCTCGACTCGCGCAGCGGCGAGCAGGTCATGAGCCTGCTCAACGAGCTCCACGCCGGCGGCGCGACCATCTGCATGGTCACCCACGACCCCCGGTACCTCAAGTACGCGGAACGAACCATCCATCTCTTCGACGGGCAGATCGTCGACGAGACCGACCCGGTGCTGCAGGCGGCGGCGATCTGAACCCGGCGACGAGAGGAGCACCCGCGATGACGGACCTCGGCAAAGATCTCAGTTTCGGATTGCGAATGCTGCTGCGCCACCCGACGGTGACCCTGATCTCGCTGCTCACCCTCGGGCTCGGGATCGGGGCGAGCACCGCGGTGTTCAGCGTCGTCGACGCGACGCTGCTCTCTCCCCCGCCGTTCGACGAGTCCCACCGCATCGTTCGGCTCTTCGCCGCCAAACCGTCGGTGGGTTGGGACAGGATGACGATCTCGGCGCCCAACTTCAAAGACTGGACCGAGCAGAGCTCGTCATTCGAGGCGACCGGGATCTTCGGCGCCGACGCCGTCAACGTCACGGGCGAGGAGCACCCGGACCGGCTGCGGGCGATCCGCGCTTCATCGGGAGTCCTCGAGGTCCTGCGGATTGCCCCGATCCTCGGCCGGGCCGCCGACGCCTCATACGATCACCCCGACGCAGGAAAGGTGGTCCTGCTCTCGGAGAGGGTGTGGCGGGAGCGGTTTTCCGGAAAAACCGATGTCGTCGGCAGCGTCCTGCGGATCGACGAGGTCCCGCACGAGATCATCGGCGTCCTGCCGCCCGAAGCCGAGGCGGCCGTGCGGGCATTCGACCTCTGGCTGCCGTTCACCTACGGCGAGGTGGCCGAGGTCCGGGGAAATCGTCACTACGGCGGATTCGCCCGATTGCGCGACGAGGTGAGCACCGCCGATGCCGACCGCGAGCTCAAGACCATCGCCGAGGATCTCGCCGGGCTCTATCCCGATTCCAACCGGGGCCACACCGTCACCGTGGTCCCGTTGACCGAGGTCCTCCTCGGTCGCAAGACCCGGTCGGTCCTCTATGTCCTCTGCGCGGCGGTCGGATCGGTGCTCCTCATCGCCTGCGTCAACATCGCCAACCTCCTGCTCACCACCGCCGGCAGCCGTGAGCGCGAGTTCGCCGTCCGCACCGCCCTCGGCGCCGGTCCGACCCGACTCCTGCGCCAGCTCATGATCGAGTCGGCGCTGCTGGCGGCAGGCGGCGGGCTCCTCGGGGTTCTCTTCGCGTTCTGGAGCGTCGACATTCTCACCGCGAGCCTGCAGTCGACCATGCGGTTCCTCGGCGAACCGGGGGTCGACGGCCGCGCCCTCGCCTTTACGTTGGTCGTCCTCGGCATGACCAGTGTCGGCTTCGGTCTGCCCGTCGCGCTGCGCGCCTCCCGGTCCCGGTTTGCCGATGTCATCCGGACCAACGCCCGGACCGTGCTCGGCACCCGGCGGGAACGGCTCCGGCGGGATTTCCTGGTGGTCGGCCAGGTCGGTCTCGCCCTCGCGCTCATGATCAGCGCGGTGCTGATGATCCGCAGCCTGATGGCCCTCAAGGCCGTCGATCCCGGGTTCGACACCGACAATCTCCTCACCATGCGGGTCTCACTGCCCGGCGAACGGTACCCGTCGGGCGCCGAGCAGAACGCCTTTTTCCAAAGCGCGGTCGGTGAAATCGCGTCCCTGCCCGGGGTTCGCACCGCCTCGGCCACGTCGATGCTGCCCCTTCTGGGGAGCAACAGCAACTCGGGGATGAGTCTCGAGGACCACCCGATCTCGGACCCCGCCGACAAGATCTTCGTCGGCAACGAGGCCGTCACGCCCGGGTATCTCAAGGCGATCGGCATCCCGCTGATCGAGGGCCGGGACTTCACCGACTTCGACCGCGCCGACACGCCTCCGGTCATCATCATCAACCACATGATGGCGAGCCACTTCTGGCCGGATGAGAGCGCCGTCGGCAAACGCGTCAAGTTCGGCAATCCGGACTCCCAGTTCCCGTGGATGGAGGTGGTGGGCGTGATGGGCGACCACCGGCAGACCTCGCTCGACACCGAGCCCCGGTTCGAGGCCCTCTACCCCGAGGCCCAGTTCCCGTCCCCGACAATGACATTCGTCGTCCGGACCCACGGCGATCCAGCTTCCGTCACCACCGAGCTCCAGAACGCGATCTGGAAGGTGGGACCGGACCTCGCGATCTACGAGATCGACACCATGGACGCGATCGTCGCCGCCAACACCAGGTCCCTCGACTCTCTGACGAATCTCCTCTCCGGCTTCGGCCTCATCGCTCTCGTTCTGGCCCTGGGTGGCCTCTACGGCGTGATGTCGTTCACGGTCGGACGCCGGACCCAGGAGATCGGCGTTCGGATGGCGCTCGGCGCCCAGGCGCGCTCGATCCTCGCCGCCATCCTGCAGCGGAGCGCGGCGCTCATTCTGCTCGGGGTTCTCTCCGGGGGCCTGATCGCATGGCTCCTGAGCCGGTGGCTGCAGGGCATCCTCTTCGAGGTCTCCGCCTTCGACCCGGCGGCCTACATCGCCGTTGCCGCGGGGATGCTGGCGGTCGGCCTCCTGGCGAGTCTGGTCCCGGCGCTCAAGGCGGCCCGGATCGATCCCGTCGTCGCGCTCCGCAACGAGTAGCCGAATGCGTAGGGTATCCTGAGATCGCCGTGACACCGACCGAACGACCTCCGCGCATCCTCATCGCCGACGACCAACCCGATATCCTGGAGTCGCTGCGCCTGCTGCTCAAGAGCGAGGGCTACACCATCGAAACCGTCGATTCTCCGGCCGGGGCGGCAGCGGTCGCGCAGGACAAGGATTTCGACGCCGCCCTCGTCGATCTCAACTACTCGCGGGACATGACCTCGGGCGCCGAGGGGCTCGAGCTGGTCTCGAAGCTGCAGGCGCTCGACGCCACGCTCCCGGTGGTCGTGATGACCGCCTGGAGCAGCGTCGAGATCGCGGTCCGGGCGATCCGCCTCGGCGCGCGCGACTTCATCGAGAAGCCGTGGGACAACGACCGGCTGTTGTCGATCCTCCGCAACCAGGTCGCCCTGTGTCGGGCGCTGCGCCGCGGCCGCCGTCTCGAAGCCGAGAATGCATCGCTGCTGACCCGCGAGACGCCGGATCTCATCGCCACCTCCCCGGCCATGGGACCGGTGCTCGAGCTCATCGCCAAGGTCGGCCCGTCCGACGCCAACATCCTCATCACCGGCGAGCACGGAACCGGCAAGGAGGTGGTGGCGAGGCGGCTGCACGCGGTCTCGTCCCGAGCCGACCGGCCGCTGGTCACCGTCAACATCGGCGGGCTTCCGGAGGGCGTCTTCGCTAGCGAGCTCTTCGGCCACGTCAAGGGCGCCTTCACCGACGCCAAGGGCGAACGGGTCGGACGCTTCGAGATGGCCGATGGCGCGACCCTGTTTCTCGACGAGATCGCCAACGTCCCCTTCGACCAGCAGGCGAAGCTCCTGCGGACCCTGGAAACCGGCGAGCTCGAACGGGTGGGCAGCTCCAAGACATCGACGGTCGATGTCAGGATCCTGTCGGCGACGAACGCCGATCTCCGGGCCGAATCGGCAGCGGGCCGGTTCCGGGAGGACCTCCTGTTCCGACTCAACACGGTGGAGATCCGGCTGCCGCCGCTGCGGGATCGGCCCGAGGACATCCCCCTGCTCGCCCACCACTTCTTCGGCCGCTTCGCCCAGAAGTACGGCAAGACCCTGACCGGTTTCGACCCGGCCGCCATGACCGCCCTGCTGCGACACGACTGGCCGGGCAACGTCCGCGAGCTCACCCACGCGGTCGAGCGGGCGGTCCTCATGGCCGACGGCGACACCATCAGGGCCGACCACCTCGGTCTCGCTTCCGGGACCGGCGAAACCGCGACCTCGATCGAGGACATGAGCCTCGACGAGGTCGAGAAGATCCTCATCAAGAAGGCGCTCCGTCGCTTCGACGGCAACGTGAGCAAGGCGGCGGAAGCGCTCGGTCTGAGCCGGGGCGCTCTCTACCGCCGGTTGGAAAAACACGGACTGTGAGACCGGCGCACCGTCGTCTCACGGTGGTGATCGCGATATCGGGCCTGGCGCCCACCCTCATCGCCTCGGTGATCCTGTGGCAGTCGGATCTCGGCCGGGCCGCCCGTCTCGCATCGATTGCGGCGCTGGTCGCGGTCTGGGCGCTGTCGGTGATCTACATCCGGGCCCGGTCGAGGTACCACCTGCGAACCCTCTCCAATCTCCTGGCCGCCCTCCGCGAGGGCGACTTCTCCTTCCGCGCCCGCGAGCAGTCCCGCAGCGACCCTTTCAGCGAGGTCATCACCGAGGTCAATCTCCTCGCCGACACCCTGCGCCGGCAGCGGGTCGAGGACCTCGAAGCGACCGGTCTGGTGCGCGAGGTCATGGCCGAGATCGATGTCGCGGTCTTCGCCTTCGACCCCTTGCATCGGCTTCTCCAGGTCAACCCCGCCGGCGAAGCGCTCCTCGGCCGCGATCGTGCGGTGCTCGGAGCCACGGCTGCCGACCTCGGTCTCGAGGACTGCCTGTCGGGGGCCCCCGCGCGGACGGTGCAGATCGTCATCGACGGCGCCAAGTCACGCTGGGAGATGCGGCGCGGCGCCTTCCGGCAGCACGGCCGGCCGAATCAGCTGCTGGTTCTCTCCGATGTCAGCCGCGCCCTCCGCGCCGAGGAGCTGGCGGCGTGGAAGCGGATGATCCGGGTCATCGGCCACGAGCTCAACAACTCGCTGGCGCCGATCACGTCGCTGACCGGCAGCATGGAGCGCCTCGTCCGCCGCGATCCCCTCCCCGACGATTGGCAGAGCGACGTGGTTCGGGGCTTCGAGGTCATCGCCTCCCGGGTCGAGGCCCTCAACCGGTTCATGACCGACTGTTCGAGACTCGCCAAGATCCCCGAACCGACCCTGACGCCCGTCGATGTCGGCGTCTGCGTCCGCCGGGTGGCCGAGCTCGAGAAGCGGCTTCCGATCCGGGTCGTGGGCGGCCCGGACGTCACGGTTCAGGCCGATCAGGACCAGCTCGAACAGGTGCTCATCAACCTCGTGCGCAACGCGGTCGAGGCGACGCTCGAAACCGGCGGGGCGGTGGAGGTCGGCTGGGCCGGGACCGGGAAATGGCTCGACATCACCGTCCGCGATGAGGGATCCGGTCTTGTCGATCCCGAGAGCCTCTTCATCCCGTTCTACACGACCAAACCCACCGGCTCCGGCATCGGGCTCTTTCTCTGCCGCCACGTCGCCGAGGCCCACGGCGGGTCGGTGTTGGTTCGAAATCGCAACGACCAACCGGGTTGCGAGGCCGTTCTTCGGGTTCCAAGAGCCGGCGTGGCGACCTAGCTTCCCAGAAGCACCCATCGTTGTGATCACAATCGGACAATGGTGTTCGCATATGAACACCACGGAAACGCGACTTCCGGGAAAAACCAAACAGAATGACCCCCTGTCCGGCTGGCACCGTTTTTGCGTGTCTACAAGGAGCGTCTATCTGCATATCGGCCATGAAATCGGGTTGGTGGACATGGACGAAGAAACTGGACAAATGCACAGCCCAGGAATGCATGGGGGTATTGAGCATGGAGCGATTCATCAAAGACATTCGACATGGTTTTCGCGCCCTTATCCGCTCTCCTGGGTTCACATTCGTTTCTATTCTCACTCTCGCCCTTGGAATTGGGGCAAGTACATGCATTTTCAGTCTCGTCAACAGCGTGCTGCTTCGCCAGTTGCCCTTCCCCAATTCTCACGAACTCGTTGGGATCTGGCTCACTGCTCCAGGATTCGGGTTTGATCTCTTAAAACAGACGGAGACCACCTACACGGTGTACCGGGAATTCAACGATTCCTTTGTCGATATTGGGCTCGTCAACGAGAGCAGCCTCAACCTGGTCGGTGGTGGAGATCCGGTCCGAATCGAAGCCGCTTCAGCAACGTCCTCGTTGTTCCAGGTTCTCGGAGTTCCACCTGCCCGCGGGCGTGCATTCGATGAGGTCGACGATGATTTTGGGAGTTCGAACGTCGTCATCATCAGCGACGAATTGTGGCGGAGCCGATACGGGGCAGACCCCGACATCCTTGGAAGAACCCTCACCCTTGACGATGCCCCATGGGAAGTCGTCGGGATCATGCCGGCGGAATTCACTTTCCCGGGTGAGCACACTCAGCTTTGGATACCGCACCGGATTGATCCCGCCACGTTGGGCACGGCCAACTTCAACTACAATGTCATCGGTCGCATGAAGCCGGGCATCAGCCTGGATGCGGCGAAAGCAGACCTGGATCAGATTCTCGCTCAGCTACCTGAGCTCGTTCCCGGTGAACTCACCGCGAAAGCGCTGGAGAACGCCGAGTTGGCGACGCTGGTTCACACGATGTTGAACGACGTGGTTGGAAACGTGCGGCAGACACTCTGGATTCTGCTCGGTTCGGTGGGGTTCATTCTTCTCATCGCCTGTGCAAACGTGGCCAATCTCTTTCTGGTCCGGACAGAATTCCGGCGACGAGAGGTCGCTCTGCGCGTTGCCCTCGGCGCAGGACGTCGCGACATGGCGACGTTCTTTTTGGCGGAGAGTGTATTGGTGGCGGTGCTGGGCGGTATTCTCGGACTGACCCTCGCTTACGGTGGGATCAAAGCGCTGCTCGCCCTGAGCCCCAACATTCCGAGGTTGAACGAGGTCGCCATCGATGGGCGGGTTCTCGTGTTCAGCGCGGCTGTCTCGATCATCTCGTGTCTGTTCTTTGCGTTGATCCCAATCACCAAGTACGGACGTCTGAATCTGGATACCACGCTCAAGGATGGTGGCTGCGGTAGCTTGCAGGGCCTCAAGACCCAGAAACTCCGAAAGGGGCTGGTCGTCTCGCAGGTTGCCCTGGCGTTGGTGCTCCTCGTCGGTTCAAGTCTGATGGCCCGGTCCTTCTGGTTGCTCAAAAATGTGAACCCGGGGTTCGAACCCGAGGGTGTGCTGACGATGCGTCTCACGCTTCCGTCTGCCAAATACACTGACGCCCACGTGACTGCCGGTTTCTACGATCAGTTGTTGGAGAACATCGGAGGACTCGCAGGAGTTCTGTCAGTAGGAGCAATCACTAATTTCCCGATGGCCGACGGACAAAACAACGAGGGACTTGTACTCGAGGGCGTTTTGGATCAACCAGGCGAGTTGCCCCCGCTCGGCCGGACAAACCTCGTAACCCCCGGATATTTTGACGCTCTCGGCATTCCCCTTCACCAGGGAAGTGTTTCCGAGCCGAGATTCAACCAGCAGGCTGTGGTGATCAACGATGCCTTCGAACAACGCTACTGGCCAGGCCAAAGTGGACTCGGTCAACGGATTGCGAGACGAGGGGAAAACCGCGAAGAGGCTTTTTGGTACACAGTCGTCGGCGTGGTGGGTGACGTTCGAGACGACGGACTGCCATTCGACACCCCCGAAATGGTTTACTTCCCGCTCATCAGCTTCAACAGCGATGGTGTGGCAGAAACCAGCCAGTCGATGAGTATCGTGATCAAGACCGACGGATCGACCACCGCCCTGGCCGACTCTGTTCGCCGCGTCGTTTGGGCGATGGATCCAGAGCTTCCAGTCGCCAACGTCCGGACAGCGGAGGAAATCGTATCGGGCTCGACGAGGCGTACGACGTTCATCCTGCTGCTATTGGGCCTGGCCTCGATCGTATCGTTGCTTCTCGGAGCTGTCGGTATCTACGGTGTCATTTCGTACCTGGTGAGCCACCGAACACAAGAAATCGGTGTGCGAATGGCGCTCGGCGCCGAAAGCGCTCAAGTGAGCACGATGGTCGTCCGCCAAGGGATGTGGATCTCGTTGATCGGCATCACGATTGGACTCTTCGGCGCATGGGCGCTGACCAGACTGATGAGATCCCTGCTTTTCGGCGTCAGCGCAACCGACCCGCTCATCTATCTCGGCGTGGCGGCGTTCGTCCTCGCGGCATCGATGTTGGCGAGCTATCTTCCCGCTCGTCGGGCTGCCAGGGTGAGTCCTGTAGAAGCCTTGCGAAACCAGTAAGTGGCTGAACTCGAGCAACAGCATCCGATCGACATCATCGGAGGTCCCGATTCCACCGTGCCGGCAGACCAGGACCAGATCGAACAGGTGCTCATCAACCTCGTGCGCAACGCGGTCGAGGCGACCCTTGAAACCGGCGGGGCGGTGGAGGTCGGCTGGGCCGGGACCGGGAAATGGCTCGACATCACCGTCCGCGATGAGGGATCCGGTCTTGTCGATCCCGAGAGCCTCTTCATTCCCGTTCTACACGACCAAGCCCACCGGCTCCGGCATCGGGCTCTTTCTCTGCCGCCACGTCGCCGAGGCCCACGGCGGGTCGGTGCTGGTTCGAAATCGCAACGACCAACCGGGTTGCGAGGCCGTTCTTCGGGTTCCGGCTAGCCCGCACTTCTCACCGGGTTTCGTCGCGAGGCCGGCGAGGTGCAGTGCCAAGTTGGATCTTCGATCCAAGGGGCGCGAAGGCGTACTCGACGGTACGTCGAGCACCCCGAGGTGAGAAGACCCAACTGGGTGCCGTGCATCGCCGGCCGCAGCAGATAGCTGGTGAGAAGAGCGGGCTAGCGGCGCCTGACGACGACGATCACGGCACCCAATCGGACCACGCGGTGAGGTTGCCGGTTTCGAATCCGTCCGCGAAGAGCGGCACCACCGGGGGATCCCTCTCAAACCAGACATCCGGGTCGGGGTGAGCGCTCTGGATGTTCCGGTCATCGCTCCACTGCAGATAGACGCGCCCCTGCCCATCCTGAACCTGCTGGTCGTAGTCGCCGTGGAAGCAGCTTGCAAGGGACGGATCGAGGTAGACCGGCGATGCGACGTCCGACACCGGTAAGCTCGGCTCCCACGTGATGCCGCCGTCGAATGAGGACCGCGAGAAGTACAGGAACGCCAGGTTGCCGGCGACATCGACCCTCCGATCGTACCAGGCGGCAACGACTCGATTCGTGCTCCCCACGCTGAGGGTTGGGAACCACTGGTCGGTGAGGGTGGCGTCGTCATTGATCCGGATCTCCGGCTCCCAGGAAGCCCCTTCATCGGTCGACCGACGATAGAAAACGTCGATCACATCCCCCGTGTCGTAGCCGTCCGGATCGTACGAGTAGACCGCGTGGAGGGCGTTGTCCGGTCCGACGCTGATCTGCGGCCAGGGCGTCACACGAATGCCCCCGTTGAGTGCGGGCCGGCCGCAAACGGTCGTGGCGGCGCTGTCGCGAGGGCTGACCTTTCCCGTCATCGGGCGGGAAACCGAGCTGAAGCTGGCGCCGCCGTTGGCTGATCTGACCACGTCGATGTGAATCGGCCCTGCCGGGTAGGCGTCCCATCTCACCCAGGCCACGAAGACGTCGCCGTCGGGTGCGACCGCCGGCCAGGCGCCGTTCACCGATCCCGGTGCACTGAGGGCCAAAGGCACCTGCCAGCTGCCCCCCCCGTCATCGGAATAGGTCAAATGGATCGCCCCCCCGGCGTTGAAGTCGGTAAAGACCACATAGATTCGGCCGTAGTACGGGCTGGCCGGATTGTTGTCGATCGTGATGAACTCCTTGTCGTCGCCGCCTCCGGAGTGGATCGTCCCGTGAAACCCGAAACCGGAACAGTCGCCGGGAGCGACCCACAAGCCGAGCCCGGAACCCTGAAGCGTCGCGAGATAGAAGTTCCCATCGATGCGGCGCCACGCCATGCTCGGGTAACCGTAGCTGGTGCTCGACAGCGATCCGAGATCCTGAAACCCGTAGCCGCCGTTGGTCGAACGGCTGACTCCCGTGTAGCCTTGACCCTGCACGACGCCATGATACGAGTCGTTGTACGCCGAGCAGACGACACCGGAGTCGAGGTTGACGGCGATCGAAGTGCCGCTCTGTGTGTGGGAGGATCCACCGTCCTCACCGGTCGGGTCGTTCACCAGGGTGTCCGGCGCCGCAACGGCAAAGGTCCCCAGACTCGCGACCACGAAAACCAACGTCACGATCAACGATGCTCTCATCGTGTTTCCCCCTTTGTCACTCGCATCGCGGCTGGCATTGCGAACGCGCCGGGCCTTGAACCGGGTGCGGCTCCAACCTTTCCAAACCGTGAAACGAAGTCGATTCAATATAGTCCCGAGCAGTCGCGGCTTCAACAACTTCACCAGCTCCACCGCGGCTGTCTCGGCATCGCACCTCGAGGACAGGTGCGCAAGACTCGTCGGTCCAACGAGGTGATGACCTGTCAATCATTACCACGTTTCCGGATCGAAATACCAATTTCACGAGGATGCATCATGAATACGGTCCAGTCAGCCTATCTGAGCCGAATTCAGTTTTTCGGCGAAAATGCCTCGACGATTCAGAAGATCGGTGAGTACAAGGGCAAACAGGATCTCTTTACCCAGCAACCGCCCGCGATACTCTACTCTCTCAAGCAGGTGGCCATCATCGAGTCGAGCGACACGAACACCGAGCCGATGATCCGGCGCGCCATGATTCAACCTCCCTTGCGCGCGGCTTCGATGGTGGCGACGTCGATCTTGCGCATCGGCATCATCGCCTCGAAGGCGCGTTTTGCCTCGTCGCCGCCGGCCGACAGTGCATCGAGCAAGGTGCGCGGGGTGATCTGCCACGAGAAGCCCCATCTGTCCTTGCACCAGCCGCAAGCGCTTTCCTCGCCGCCGTTGCCGACGATGGCGCTCCAGTAGCGGTCGGTCTCGACCTGGTCCTCGGTGACGACCATGAACGAGACGCTCTCATTCGGCTTGAAGTCCGGCACCGAGATCGTGTCTTCCTCCGGGGTAAGAACGTGCGTTTTAGTTTCATGACTTGACAGTGATGAAATCAAGACGTAACTTGATCTCCAGGGAGAATCCATGGCTCCAGTTGTCCACCATATCCACGGGCGGTCTTTGACGATCGGCCGCTTCAAAGGAGCTACGTAAGATGTCTACAGCAGTCGCCAGGATACTCGGGAGTCTTCGTGACCAGGGCGGCTTGCGGGGCGCGGACATCGCGAACATCGTGGATGTGTCGCCTCCCACCGTTTCGCGCTGGAAAAACGGGACGGGGACACCTCCACTGCAAACGCAGACAGTCATCGCGGATCTGCGTTTCGTGGTCGAGTGTCTGTCCGACTACTACACGCCGGAGGAGACTCGGCTTTGGCTCCATGCGCCGCATCCGATGCTCAACCGAGAGAGAGCGGTCGATCTGATTGTCAGCGGTCGAACGGAAGAAGTGCTCGCGGTGATCGACCAGCTCGAAGCCGGGGTGTACCTCTAGCCCGATGCGTCACGACCGCCGGGCCCGTGATCTCGATCTGCTCGATGCGATCGATGAGCTTCCTCGGATATCGGTTCGTGAGACTGTGTGGAGAGTCGTTCGCGTTGGCGCTGACCCGTTGCTGTGCCGAACGTCGTCGGGGCGATGGGGCCCTCGCGGCCTCGAGATCCTCTACACGGCGATGGACCCCGACGGCGCCGTGGCCGAGATGTACTTTCATCTTTCAAGACAACCCGTTTTCCCATCCAAGGTCCGGTTCACGCTCAACGAAATCGAGGTCCGCACCAGACAGACCTTGAAGTTCTCAAGCCTCGGCGAGCTCGAAACGCTTGGTGTCGATCAGGACGGGTACTCGGGCCTGCTCTACGAGAGGACCCAAAAGATCGGCGATGCTTCGGCCTTTCTCGGAGTCGACGGGATCATCGCCCCGAGCGCTCGATGGGACGGGCTGAACCTGGTGATCTTCTGTGACAACCTCGATCCCGATGATCTCGTCCTCAAGAGATCGCGCGACATCGACTGGGCCGAGTGGCGAAAGAACCAGACCCAGGAGTAGTAGCGGTGCCAGGCTTGAGAACCTTAGAAAGTCTCCTGCCGTGAACATTCTAAGGCCCTCAAGCCTGGCACCGAGATGAGTTGAGAGGTGGAGCTTGACGAAAATGCCAAAAACGTCGGCCCTGCCGCTTATTCCGAACCATAGGGGGCCCTGGCGAGGCTCCCATCTCTCATCTTGGAGGAGGCGTATATCCAAGGCGCGACATAGGATGGTTGTCGTGCATTGTACGATCGATCCCGAACCGTGCGTTGTGAACCTCAACGGCGATGACGATTCGATGGTCGATGGAAAGAAACGGGGGCCGTGAGTGACCGAACCAATCCTCTCCGAACAACCTGACGCCGACCCCGGTGGCTCACCGTCGAAGATCCAGCCGAAGATCGGGATCGCCCTCGGCGCCGGCGGGGCCAAGGGGATCGCCCACATTCCCATGCTCGAGGCTCTCGACGAGCTTGGGATCACACCCCACCGCATCGCCGGCTGCAGCATCGGCGCGGTCATGGGGGCGCTCTACGCTTCGGGTCTGCGGGCCGCGGAGATCAAGGACAAGATCGCGCGGTTGGCGATCACTCGAAGCGACACCATGAGGGGAGTGTTTTCGGAGAAAAAGATCAGAAAATGGTGGGGGATGATCGACCCCGACTTTCGCAGCAGCGGCCTCATCAAGGCTGAGTCGATCATGGCCTCCCTTTGCGACGAACGTTCGTGCGAGACCTTTGAGGAGCTCCCCATCCAGTTTGCGGTGGTTGCAACGGATTTCTGGGAGGGCTGCTCGGTGGTCCTCGACTCGGGGCCGCTCAAACCGGCGGTCCAGGCCAGCATGGCGTTGCCGGGGCTCTTCACCCCCGTCGAACTCAACGGGCGGGTACTCATCGACGGCGGAACGGTCAACCCGGTGCCCTTCGGTATCCTGGCCGACTCCTGCGATATCGTCATCGCCATCGACATCAACAGCGGCAGTCCGGCCGAACCCGGGTCGGTCCCGGGCTACTTCAACACCCTCTTCGGGTCGATCCAGATCATGCAGCAAGCCATCGTCCGCCAGGAACTCAAGGCGCGCCGCCCCGATATCTACATCAAACCCGAGTTGAGCGATTTCCGAACGCTGCACTTCTACAAGGTAGATATGATCTACAGGGAGGCGCAGACGGCCAAGGACGAGCTCAAGCGCGAACTCGCCGAGAAGCTGTCGGCCTGGAGGTCGCCATCGAAGCATCAGGATCAGTCGTAGGCCCACTGCGCAGGAGTTAGCCCGTTTGTTTCCCCTTCTCCGACTCCCCGAATCCGAAGGGCATCCCCTGGGCGACGTGGGCCATCATCGCGCTCAACGTCATCGCCTTTCTCGTCATCAATGTCCCGCAGGGTGCGCAACCGGCTGACGTCAACGACCCGGCCTTTCGCGAGTACATCCAGTTCCTTTCGGAGTTCGTCAGCAGCCCCGAAGAGCTCGAGCTCGCCGCGCAACAGGTCAGCGAATACGACCTCTTTGTCTTCAAGCACGGCTATCGCCCCGCTCACGGCTCTCGCTACCCCGACACGATCCAACCCAACGATCTCCTCGCTGATGGCGACGCCGATACCGCATCTCTCAGGAAACCGCTGCAAGCACGCGCCTTCACTTCTCCATGACCCAGGTGTCGCCTGGTATCTCCGGCCGTCTGTTTCCGAGCCCACCCTCAGAATTGCAGAGAGCCATTGTAGGACCGGCGTCCCCGACGGCCTGGAGTCGATCCGGATATGACCATCCAACTGTGCCGACTTCGAGTCTTGCAAGAGACTCGGCATCGATTGAGGCCATCAACCCCTGAGACGTGTAGGCTAACGGAGCATGCGCAAACAGGACCTGCCCATCGATGGGGTGATCTCCGAAGTCGTCGCTGCGCTCAAACGAGCGAACGCCGTTGTGATCGAAGCGGCGCCCGGCGCCGGCAAGACGACGCGGATCCCGGTTGCGATTGACCGGACCGGGGTCGCGGATGGGCGAAGAGTCGTCGTGCTGCAACCCCGTCGCGTGGCCGCTCGTGCGGCCGCGCGACGCATTGCCTGGGAGAACGAGTGGCGGCTCGGTGATGAGGTCGGCTACCACGTCCGATTCGATCGAGAATTCGGACCGGCGACACGGATCCTTGTCGTCACCCACGGCATCTTCCTCTCCATGCTTCAGCGGGACCCGTTCATGGAGGGAATCGGCGCCGTCGTCTTTGACGAGTTTCACGAGCGAAACCTCGATCTCGACCTCGCATTCGCCATGTCGCGACGAGTGCAGGATCAGGTGCGGCCGGATCTCCGGTTGGTCGTCATGTCGGCGACGTTGGATGGGGGCCCGGTGGCGGCATACCTTGGCGACTGTCCACGCATGGTCTGCGATGTGCGGCAGGATCCGGTGGAAGTGACCTATGCATCGAGGCGGGTCGAAGGAGACCCGGCCCGTACCGCAGCGGTCGCCGTGGGGCGGGCCGTCGACCTGAACAGCCGCGACATCCTCGTCTTTCTTCCGGGAGTCGCGTGGATCAACCGGTGTGGACGTGAGCTCGAAAGGCTGGCCACCGAACGCGCATGTCTTCTCATGCCGCTACATGGCGGCCTGCCGGCCGCTGAGCAGGACCGGGTCCTTCAGCCGGCTGATGAGCGAAAGATCATCCTCGCGACCAACATCGCCGAGACATCGGTGACCATCGACGGCGTGGGGATCGTCGTCGACAGCGGGTTGGCCAGGGTCATGCAGTTCGACCGCGGGTGCGGACTGAACCGGCTCGAGACCCGACGGATTTCCCGGGCCTCGGCGCGGCAGAGGGCGGGAAGGGCGGGGCGCCAGGGGCCCGGGCAGTGTCTTCGTCTGTGGACCGAGGCCGAGAACTCGGGTCTTCGAGATGCCGAGAGCCCCGAAATCCGCCGGCTCGAGCTTTCCGGGGCGGTCTTGCAGCTCTTGAGCTGGGGCGAGGCCGATCCCGGGGCGTTCCCGTGGTTTGAAAGACCGCCACAAAGAGCGATCGACGAGGCCGTCGAACTGCTGCGTTTCCTGGGTGCTGTTGACGACGCCGGACTCACCTCCCGAGGCCGGTTGATGGCCGAGCTTCCTGTGGCGCCTCGGTTCGCGAGAATGCTCCTCGAGGGGTTCGACCTCGGATGCTCCGAGGAAGCTGCGTGGATCGCAGCGGCTCTCAGCGAAGGTCTGCCGGCGAAAACCGGCACGTCGGATCTTGCGGCTGCGAGTCTCGAGAGCTCACATCGGGGTCGAAGAATGCGGACCGATGCTCTCGGCCGGAGGATCGACACAATCCGAAACGAATTGGTCGATGCCGTCACGCGCCGCCTCGGCCCGTCGTCGAAACCCTCGACGGGCCGGAATGAGGCATTGGGCCGTGCGGTTCTCGCAGCATTCCCGGATCGCCTCGCACGACTGCGGAAACCAGGTACTGACCGGGCGGTCATGGTCGGCGGCAGTGGGCTTCGTTTGACCGACCGAGGACAGCTCGCGGACACCGAACTTTTTGTCGCCGTCGAGGTCACAGCCGGTGATCGGGGTCGTCACGGCGAAGCCAGAGTCAACCACTTGGTGCCGATCCAGCGTTCGTGGCTTGCCCAGGGACAGCTGGAGACTACGACCGAACATGAGTTCGACCGCTCCTGCGGCCGGGTGATGACGGTTCGCAGATGCACGTGGAGGGATCTGGTACTGGACGAAATCACAGGCCCTCCCACCGATCACGAGCAAACGGCGGCGGTGCTCGCACGGGCAGCGGCCGACGACCTTGATGCGAACCTCGATCTTGACCGCAGAGAAGTGCACAGTTGGTTGGCGCGCCTCAGGAGCCTGGCGAAATGGCGTCCCGAACTCGGTCTGCCCATTTTCGACCGCGAGGCGATCGTGGCGATGCTTCCAGTTCTCTGCCACGGCAAGACCTCACTTTCGGAGCTCCGGAAACTGCCCATCGCCGATATCTTTTCCGGGTGCCTGAGCGCAGAGCAGAGGGCCGCGCTCGATCGAGAGGCGCCCGAACGTCTTCGGGTCCCGAGCGGCAGCCGGGTTCGGCTCGAGTACGAACCCGGGGAGCCGCCCGTGCTCGCGGTCAGGATTCAGGAACTCTTCGGCATGACCGCGAGCCCCACCGTCGCCGGCGGCAGGGTTCGGGTCAAGGTGCACCTCCTTGCTCCAAACAACAGACCGCAACAGATCACCGACGATCTCGCGAGCTTCTGGGCTACGACCTATCAACAGGTCAGAGCGGAACTGCGCGGCCGCTATCCCAAGCACCAGTGGCCCGAAGATCCTCTCACGGCCGTGCCGACCGCCCGCACCCGGCCTCGTCACAAGCGTCTATAGCCATTCCAGCAAAGCCAGCCCGAAGTGTTCATGTCATCGCGTGTTAGCCCGACCTTCTCACCATCCGTTCGACTGCGGGCGACGATGCACAGCACCCAGAAGGGTCTTCTCAGCTCGGGATGCTCAACGTACGTACCCATTTTCAATGGATATAATCGATCGACCATGAAACCGGAGGAAACGAGACCCGAGATCGAACGCAGCCTTGCACTGCATCGTGAGGTGGCGGTGCGGCTTCGCGAGGATTCGGACCTTCTGGCCGTGGCGATCGACCGGGTCGATCGATGGTTGGAGGAGGGCTCGGTCGAATCTTCGTGGGCGCTCGCCTGGAAGAGGCTCCTCGCAGAGGGACTCGACTCGGTGGTGTCGGTTCTGACGGAGCAGAGCCAATCAGCTCACGATCTCAGGCAGGTTTCTCCGTTTGCCGGCGTGCTCGATCCCCGGACTCGCTGGAGAATCCTGCGGGACTGCAGCTGCTGATCGATCGCGGATCGAAGGTGAAACTCTTCGTTTGTCCACTCGTATAGACATTCGATAGGAGCTGCGCCGCTCCGAGGAGGCACGATGGTCGAAAGCCGGAAAGACATCCTCAAGGGAACCCTCGACATGCTCATTCTCAAGACCCTCTCGCTGGCGCCGCTGCACGGCCTGGGGATCTCCCACCGGCTCGAGCAGATCACAAAAGGCGTGTTTCAGGTCAAACCGGGCTCGCTCTTCCCGGCGCTCCATCGGATGGAGCAGGAGGGTTGGATCGAGGGCTCCTGGGGTGAGTCGGAAAACAACCGCCGGGCGAAGTTCTACTCGCTGACCCCCGCCGGCAGATCCCGCCTCGGAGAAGAGCGGGAGGGTTGGGCCCAGCTCGTCGCCACCATCGGCCGTGTGCTCGAAGCCAACTAGGAGACGAACGATGCCGGTTTTTTCACTCATCAAGGGGACGTATCGGGCTCTGACCCGGTCGGATGCGCGGGATCGGGAGCTGGACGAGGAGCTTGAGAGCTACCTCGAGCTCCTCGTGGCAGAAAAGACCGAGAACGGAATGGACCCCGCCCTCGCCCGCCGCGAGGCGCTCATGGAGCTCGGCGGCGCCGAGCAGGTCAAGGACTCGGTCCGGGAATCGCAGCACGGAGCGGCTCTCGAATCCCTGATCTGGGATCTCCGGTACGCGGTTCGTGGGATGCTCAAGGCGCCGGGATTCACCTTCGTGGCCGTCCTCACCCTCGCCCTCGGCATCGGCGCCAACACCGCCCTCTTCAGCACCGTCAACGCAGCCTTGATCCGCGACATCCCGTTCGACGAACCCGATCGTCTGGTGGCCGGCGAGAAGACCCAGGACGGGGTGCCCCAGGGACCGGTCTCGCGACTCGACTACTTCGACATCAGCGATTCGGCGGAGTCCTTCGAGGGCCTCGCGGCATATGTCCCCCACCAGGTCACAGTCACCGGAGAGGCTCCGCCCGAAGTGGTGGGGATGATGTTTGCGACCTGGAATCTGCTCCCGATCCTCGGCACCGATCCGATCGTGGGTCGACACTTCCTCCGCGAAGAGGAAACCAACGGTGGCAGCAGGTCCGCTCTGATCAGCGAGAGGCTCTGGCAACGCAGGTTCGGCAGAGACGTCGATGTCGTGGGAAAAACCCTCGATGTCGACGGAGAACCACAAACCATCGTCGGCGTCATCCCGGCGGATTTCCGGTTCATGGCTGATGTCGACCTGTGGCTTCCCATCCCGCGCGGGGATTACTTCATCGATCGCCAACGGGACTCCCACAGCCTCCAGATCGTCGGTCGCCTGAAGCCTGGAGTCACGCTCGCCCAGGCCCAGAGTGAAGCGGACGCCATCACGGCGGCGCTCGAGGAGCACTACCCTGACACCAACGCGGGCAAAGGATTCATCCTTTACGATCTGCAGCGTTTCATGGTGGGCGACGCTTGCATCAGCCTCTTCCTGTTGATGGCGACGACCGCCATGGTGCTTCTGATCTCATGCGGCAACGTGGCGGGACTCTTGCTGGCACGCGGCCAAGCACGGCTGCCGGAGATGGCCATGCGCTCGGCCCTGGGCGCTCCCCGAAAACGGCTCCTGCGCCAACTCGTGACCGAGAGTGTCTTGATGACCCTGGTGGCGGGTATCGCCGGCATCGGGCTCGCGGTTCTATTCCAGAAGCTCCTGCTGCAGCTGCTTCCCCTGGGAAGACCCGGGTTGCCCCAACCCACACTCGATACGACGGTGCTGCTCTTCACCCTGCTGGTGTCGATCCTCGCCGGCGCCGCGGTGGGCGTGGTCCCGGCCCTGCGGGCCACCTCGTTCAACCCGTGGGAGCAGCTCAAGACCGTCTCCCATGTGTCCGAGGGCAGGAAGTCCAGCCGACTGCGGAATCTGCTGGTGGTGGGACAGGTGGCGATCTCGGTGGTTCTGCTGGTCGGATCGGGCCTGCTGATCCAAACCATGTCCCGGCTGACAACGGTGAATCTCGGATTCGATCCGGACAATCTCCTCGCGGGCACGGTCGGGATCCGGGGCTCGGTGTATCGAGACCCCGGACCAGCGCAGCGCGTTCTTCGCCACCCTCGTGGAGCGGGTTGAAGCACTCCCCGGGGTCGTGCAGGCTTCGACGGTCAGCAAGTTGCCCATCGCCTCACCGACCACGGACTGGCTCATCTGGCCCGCCGATCAACCGAAACCGGCGTACGGTGAAGGCCGGTATGCGCTGGCCCGCTTCGCCATGCCCGGCTACTTCGAGACCATGAGAATTCCACTTCTCATGGGGCGGGACATCGAAATCACCGACTCCCATAACAGCGGCAGGGTCATCGTCCTCAGCGAGGCCGTCGCCGAAAGCCTCTTCCCCGGCCGAGACCCCATCGGTCGAATGGTCAACATCGACTGGGATGATCCCTACGAAGTCGTCGGAGTCGTCGGGAATGCCAGACTCGATGGTGTGCGCTCCGACTTCTACTGGGCCATGTATCTGCCTTCAGCCCAGATGAGTTTCACCTCTCAGTGGCTCGCAGTGAGAACTGAGGGGGATCCTCTCCTGTTCTCAGAGCCGATTCGCCGGATCGTCCAGGACATCGACCCGGATGTGATTTTCTTCAATCCGAGAACGATGTCCGCGATCATCGAGAAAGACCTGTCCGGTCTCCGAACCGTCACGACGGCTCTCGGTCTGCTGGCGGGAGTCGCCCTCCTGCTCACGTCCATCGGTCTCTACGGGGTCCTCGCCTACCACGTCAACCAACGGATCGGCGAGTTCGGAATCCGGATCGCCCTCGGCGCACCGACCCGGAAGCTGATGGCCCTCGTCGCCGCGAGGAGCGTTCGGATGGTCGGCACAGGTCTGGTCCTGGGACTTGTCCTCTCCGTGTTCGGCACCCGACTGGTGCAGGGGCTCCTCTTCGAGACCGACCCCCTGGACCCGGCGGCCTTTCTCGGCGCGGCGGTTTTTCTCGGCGCCGTCGCCGTGACCGCCTGTGTCCTGCCGGCGTGGCGGGCCGTCCGCGTCAACCCGGTGGAGGTGCTCCGCAAGGAGTGATCCGCTGTTCGGATCCGAACAACGGATGCCCGGTATCGGACGATCAACCCCCGTGCCTCCCGCCGGCCCACCGGTCTGGTGTGGCCCGACTCTTGCACTACGGGAGGAGGACCGATCAGCGGAGGTGTCATGGGCCACGGTGCAGACGAGCGGCAGACTGACATTTGGAACCACCGCGGAACATCGTATTGGGGCGGCCTGGTGCACGACCTGCTCTTTGCGGGGCGGCGGATCCTACGGCGACCCGGCTTCGCATTGGTCGTGGTGATCACCCTGGCGGTCGGCATCGGCCCCAACGTCGCGATCTTCAGCGTGATCAAAGCGATGGTCCTGGAACCGTTGCCCTACCCGGAGCCCGACCGCCTGGTCCAGGTTTGGGGGACCCGTATTGGATCCGCGTGGCAGGTTCCCCTCTCCTATCCGAACTACCTCGACCTCCGGGATAAGAGCTCCTGTTTCGACGCATTCGGCGTCATCTCGCCCCGCTCCTACAACATCGGAGACGGCGAGCCGGTTCGAGTGGAAGGGTTCATGGCGACCGCCGGTGTGTTGCACACGTACGGCGTCGAGCCGAGCCTCGGCAGGTTCTTCACCCGCGCTGAGGTGGACGACGGCAGCCGCGTGGTGATCCTCAGCGACCAACTCTGGCGAGAACGTTACAACGCCGATCCCGACATCATCGGCACGACCGCCACCATCAGCGGTGAAGCCCACGTGGTGGTTGGTGTCATGCCGGCAGGGGCCGAGTTTCTTTCGCCATGGACCCGGGCCGGCGACGTCAAGCTTTGGACTCCCCTGGAGGTTCCACCGTTCTTCGCGGGAGAAGAGGGCAGGGCTCGCAACTGGCTGCTCGCCATCGGCCGGCTCAAGGCGGGTGTGGAGTGGAAGACGGCCGAAGCGGAGCTGAAAAGCATTGCAGCAGTGCTGGAGCAGCAGTACCCTGACAGCAACGCCAGCAGCACGATCTGGATCAACCCGTTCCTGCGGCAGATCATCGGCGGCATGTCCGGGCAACTGCTGGTGCTTCTGGGCGCTGTGGGCCTGGTGCTGCTCATCGCGGTCGCCAACGTGGCGAGCCTGCTGCTTGCCAGAGGCGCCGGTCGGCAACAGGAGATGGCGATCGTTGCGTCGCTGGGCGCGGGCCGGACGCGGATCTTCTCCCAACAGATCATGGAGAGCCTGATGCTGTCCTTGTTGGGCGGTGCGGCCGGGATCCTGCTCGGCGCCTGGTGCATCAACTTTCTGCGCAGCGTCGTTCCCGCCTCGGTGCCCCGTTCCGGGGGGATTGAATTGGACGGCGGCGTCATCCTGTTCGTGCTGGTCCTGGCGCCGCTGGTGGGGCTGGCGGCCGGTCTGGTTCCGGCTCTGACGGCCTCCCGGACGAGCATCATGGGCAACCTCCGCCAGTCGAGCGGAACGATCACCGGCAGCATTGCACGAAACCGCATGCTTCGGGGTCTGGTCGTCGCCCAGTTGGCAGTCGTGTTTCTGCTCACCAACGGCGCCGTGCTCCTGGTCAAGAGCTACCGGAACGTGCTGAACACCCCGCAGGTCTTCGATACCGAGGAGGTCCTCACAGCCAACATCTCACTCGCCGGGGCCGAAGGGGATCCCGAAGCCGAGCTGGCTCGAGTCGAATTCTGGGAGCGCCTTCTCGAACGTTGTGCCGCCGTGCCGGGGGTGGAGCGGGCTGCGGTCACGACCAAACTTCCTATCGAAGGCGGCAGCTACAACGGTTCGGTCCTGGTCGAGGGCGAATCGTACGATCCAGAGAGGCAGACCGAGCTGATCGAGCGATCCTTCGTGAGCGCCGGCTACTTCGAGGCGATGGGCATCCCTCTGCTGGCCGGCAGGGCGATGGAGGGCAACGAAGGCACCGATGCCGAGCGTGTCGCTGTGGTCAACCGAGCGTTCGTCGACCTCTATTGGCCCAACCAAAATGCTCTCGGCCAGCGAATTCGCCAGGACGCCGAGCATTCGCAGTGGTCTGCGGTGGTGGTAGGAGTCGTGGAAAACGTACGTCAGTGGGGCGCAGAATACCGCCCGTTGCCCGAGATATACCAGCCCTACCACAACTACCCCGAACCGGACTCCAAGCTCATCATTCGCGGGAATGGCCGGGTGCTGTCGCTGGTGCCTGCCATCCGGCAGCAGGTCCTCGATCTCGATAGCAACCAGCCGATCTCTGACGTGCGGACAATGGGGCAGGTCCTGAGCGGGGCAACGCGAGGGCGGCAGTTCCTGCTTCTCCTGGTAAGCCTGTTTGCGGTCATCGCAGTACTGCTCGCCGCCGCCGGTGTCTTCGGCATCATGTCCCACAATGTTGCGCAGCGCGCCCGGGAGATCGGTATTCGGGTCGCCTTCGGGGCGGTCCCCGGCGATCTCGTGTCGATGGTGTTGCGCCAGGCGGTGCGTCTGGCGGTCTTCGGACTGGCCCTGGGGGCGCTCCTGTTCGCTCTGTCGGGGAGCGTCATCAGAAACCAGCTCTATGGGGTGGACTCGATCGCCACCACTCCCCTGGCGGCGGCCGCCCTGATTCTGCTCTTCGTCGCCGTGGCGGCCTCGATCATCCCTGCCCTGAGAGTCACCCGGTTCGATCCCAACAGGGTCCTCCGGAGTGACTGATCACCGTTTGTAGGGGCGAGCTTCCAGCTTGCCCTTCAGAGACCTCGATGCCTCCGTCGTTCCATAGGTTAGCGCCGCTCTGCGGCGTGACAGGTGGTGGGTTTCTGCACGAGGCTCGACTGTGAAGAGCCGTACGGCGTCGTTCTTCAGAGCCGCTCCGATTCTGTCCGGCGCCGGTATGATCGTCCACGCCGAAGGCCTGTCGAAGCCACTCGAAGGAGCACCACGATGACGGATTTTGACGAACGACGAGAAGCTCTTCTCGCCAAGATCGACTGCGACGGGTATCTGGTTGTCGATCTGGCGCGGCTCATGCCGAAGGAGATCGATCACACGAGCCTGTACTATCTCACCGGCTACCAGGGCGAGGGCGTGCTCATCGCGAGCGGCAAGGGTTCCGTGCTCCTCGCCGACGAACGCTACTTCGAGGCGGCCGTCGATCAGGTCGGCCGGAACCTCGTGGTCCACCAGGCGTCGGGCGACTATCTGGCGAACATCGAACAGGAGGTCGAGCGACTCGCTCTCTCCGAGCTGTCCTTCACCTCCAACCGCATCACCTACTCGCTCCACGACCGGTTGCGGCAGTTGCTCGATGTCGACCTCACGCCCCGTGAAGACCCCATCGCCGGGCTGAGGATGATCAAGGACGCGGAGGAGATCAGGTGCATCGACGCGGCCGTCGACATCTCCGAGACCTGTCTGCAGCAACTCGTCGAAGAGATCGAAACCGGCATGACCGAAAGGGAAATCGCCGCTCGTCTCGACATTCTCATGCTCGAGAACGGAGTCGAGCGCGCCTTCGAACCCATCGTCGCGGCCGGCGAGAACTGCTTCAACCAGCACCATCGCCCGTCGGATCGGCGCATCAGGACGGGGGACTTTCTCCTCATCGATTTCGGCGCGTCCACCGGCGAGTACCTGGCCGACCTCACCAGGACCTTCGCCGTGGGAACGATCACGCCCAGGATGCGGGCGATGCACGACGCCGCCCGCAGAGCGACCGAGATCGGCATCGAGAGTCTGCAGCCGGGGACGCCCATCAAGGATGTCTGGCAGAGAATCAAAACCCACTTCGACGAGACCGGGTTCGCTCTGCACAGCACCGTCTCCGGCCACTGCATCGGTCTCGATCTCCACGAGAGACCCTTCATCCTGGCCGACGACCCCTTCGAGCTCCAACCGGGGATGGTGACCACCATGGAACCCGGGATCTATATCCACGGCTACGGCGGCGTCCGGATCGAGGACGACGTGCTCATCACGGCGACGGGACCGAAATCGCTGAGCTCGTTTCCACGTGAGCTGATGGTCGTCGGCTGACGCCGAGCACGGCAACCGGCAGGAGTATCATCAGTTCGCCGCCCGGCAGCGGCATCCAGGATGGGGGGATCGATGAGAAAACTCGCGCTCGTGCTCTGTCTGCTGATTGCGTTTTCTGTTCAAGCCGAGACCATTCCGAGCCCGGAGGAGCACTTCGGCCACATCGTCGGCGCCGACCGCACGCTCATCCCCTACCCCGATGTCCTCGCCTATATGGAGTTGCTGGCCGCGGCGTCGGACCGGGTCTCCATCGAGGAGGCCGGGACCTCGACCCTGGGCAACCGGATGCCGGTGGTGGTCTTGACCTCGGCCGCAAATCAGGCGCGCCTCGACGAGATCCGCGAACGCGCGCGGCAGATCGCCAAACCCGGCGGGCTCGCGCCCGAGGCCTCGGGCGAGCTCATCAGGACGACCCCGGCGGTGGCCCTCGTCAGCTGCACCATCCACTCCACCGAGGTCGGCTCGACCCAGATGACCACCGAGTTCGTCTACGAGTTCGCCACCACCGAGGATCCGGAACGGCTGGCGTGGATGGACGAGGTGGTGCTGTTGCTCATGCCCTCCATCAATCCCGACGGCCAGATCATGATCGTCGACTGGTACTCCAAGTGGCTCGGCACCGAGTACGAGGGCGGTCAGATGCCGTGGCTCTACCACCACTACGTCGGCCACGACAACAACCGCGATTTCTACGCCCTGACCCAGCAGGAAACCCGGGTCGTCAACGACGTGCTCTACCACCGCTGGTTCCCGCAGGTCTTTCTCGACGAGCACCAGATGGGCTCCACCGGACCGCGGATGTTCGTCCCTCCCCAGACCGACCCCCTCGACCCCGAGGTCCACTCGCTGGTCTTCCGGATGGCCGACAGCATCGGCACCAACATGTCGCGCCGGCTCGAGGAGAACGACAAGACGGGCGTCGGCCACAACATGATCTTCGACAGCTACTGGCCCGGCGGCACCCGCAACACGGCCTGGTGGAAGAACGTCACCGGGCTCCTCACCGAGGTCGCCAGCGCCCGCATCGCCACACCCATCTATGTCGATCCCGGCGAGCTTCGCGGCGGCGGCAAGGGCTTTCCCGAGTACGGCCGGCGGTCGAACTTCCCGTCACCGTGGCCCGGGGGTTGGTGGCGGCTGCGCGACATCGTCGAGTACGAGCTCGTGGCGACCTGGGCCTATCTCGAGGCCATCGCCGAGGATCGCACCCACATCCTGAGCAACGTCGACCGCATGGCCCGCCAGGCCATCGACAGGGGAAGCAACGAGGCGCCCTACGCCTTCATCATCCCCCCCGATCAGCACGACGAGGTCGCCGCCCGCAAGATGGTTGCCCTGCTCCTTCGTCACGGCATCGAGATCGATCGCGCGACAACCGCCTTCGAGGTCGGCTACGCCACCTACCCGGCCGGCACCGTGGTGATCCCGGCGGCGCAGGCCTACCGGCCGTTCCTCCTGGTCATGCTGCGGCCCCAGCGCTATCCCGAGGTCAGGCCCTCCGTCGACGGTCCCATCATCGAACCCTACGACGTCGCCTCGTGGTCGCTGCCGCTGACCATGGGGGTCGATCTCATCGAGTCGCCCGAACCCTTGGCCGGCAGCTTCGAGCGGATCACCGAGGCCGCGTGGCCCCGCTCCGCTGTCACCGTCGATGAACCCGCGGGCACGCTCGTTCCTGCCGGGGCCGACGCCCTCTACACCGCGGTCAACCGGCTGCTCGCCGACGGGATCAACGTCTCACGAGTGGTCGAAACCGGTGATGTCTGGATCGATTCTGCCGAGGTCGACCGCACAACCCTCGCCGCCCTCGCCGATGAGCTCGCACTCCCCACCACCGAGGTCGCCGAAGCGCCCAAAGACACCCGCCCGATGAGCGCGCAGCGCATCGGTCTCTTCAAACCCTGGGTCGCGAGCATGGACGAGGGCTGGACCCGCTGGGTCCTCGAGCAGTACGACTTCCCCATGGTGAATCTCAGCAACGAGCAGATCCGCTCGGGCGAGTTCACCGACGGCGTCGATGTCCTGCTCTTCCCGGATTTAGAAGCGGAGATCATCTCCAAGGGCGTTCCCGGCGACGACTACTGGGGTCGGTTCGTCCCACTGCCGCCGGAGTACTCGGGCGGCATCGACGAGTGGAAGTCGGACGACGACACCGTCAACGGCAAGAAACCGAAGCAAGCCATCACCGACAAACCCACCAAGGGCGGCGAGCGGATCAAGAGGTGGGTCGAGGCCGGCGGCACCGTCGTCGCGCTCGACTCCTCATCGGACTACTTCATCGATCTCTTCGAGCTCCCGGTCACCGACGTCGTCGCCGACGCCAAGGACCTCGTCTGCCCCGGATCGACGCTCAAGGTCGAGGTCGACACGAGCCACCCGCTGGGCTGGGGCCTGCGCGAGGACGAGGCGATCTACTTCGCCGACTCGCCGGCCTTCAAGACCAGCGTCCCCGATCCGCGTTTCGACCGCCACGTCGTCGCACGCTACCCGGAGCACGCCCGCGACATCCTCCTCAGCGGCTATCTCGAGGGCGGCGAGATCCTCGAGCGGCGCGCGGCGGTGGTCGAGTACACCGTCGGCAAGGGCCGCGTCGTCCTCATCGGCTTCCGCGCCCAGCACCGCGGCCAGCCGCTCAGGACCTTCAAGCTGCTGTTCAACGCGCTCTACGACGTCGGAGGCTGATCGAGAGATCGCACCATCGCCTCGCAGAGAATCGCCACGCCCGTCTGTGTGGCGGGAGAGGTATTCTCGGATGGTGAATCAAGCTCTGGTGATCGGCTACGGCAACTCACTTCGCCGCGACGACGGGGTGGGGCCGGCCGTCGTCCGGCGATTGCAGCTCGGCGCGGGCGACACGGCGATCACCGCGTTCCAGCTCCTGCCGGAGCACATCGAAGCCGTGGCGCAGGCCGGTCTGGTCGTCCTCGTCGACGCCGGGGTGGACCTCGAACCCGGCGAGGTGCGCTGTCGCCGTCTGGAAGCACCGGTGGCCTCGCAGCAAATCCTCGATCCCCATGATTTCTCTCCCAGCGCGCTGATCCTGGCGGCTCGCGATCTCTACGGGCGTTGCCCCGTCGTCTGGTCGGTCACCGTCGGGGCGGCCGATCTCGGCTTCGGCGAGGGCCTTTCGCCGGTGGTCGGGGCAGCGGTCGACAGGGCGAGTGCGGCGGTGGAGGCCGTGATCGGCAACCGCTGACCCCCGGTCAGGAACCCCGCACCAGACGGTCGATCTCGGCCCCCGCAGCATCCACGAGCCGCACCTCCAACGGCATCCGGCCGACCGCGTGGGTCGAGCACGACAGGCACGGGTCGTAGGCCCGGATCACCGCCTCGATGCGGTTCAGGATGCCGTCGTCGAATTGCCCGTCGCGAATGAACCGCTTGGCGACCTGGAGCACTCCCCGGTTCATGGCCAGGTTGTTGTGGCCGGTGGCGATGATGAGGTTGGCGTCCTCGATGAGGCCCTGGCGGTCGACCCGGTAGTGGTGGATGAGGAGGCCGCGCGGCGCTTCGGCGACGCCGACGCCTTCCGACGAGTTGGCGTCGGCGTGGGCGCGGACGTGGGGGTCGAGGATCGTCGGGTCGGCGAGAATCCTCTCCATCCGCTCGAGGCAGAAGAGGATCTCGATGAGCCGGGCGTAGTGGTAGTGGAACGACGAGTGCACCGTATCGTGCCCCAGTTCGCGAAACTCGCTCAGCTCCTGGTTCGCCCCCGGGGTGATACAGGTGTCGACGAGGTTGAGCCGGGCCAGGGGACCGACGCGGTACATCCCGTCCGGGTACCCGCAGGTGAGGAGATACGGGAACTTGAGGTAGGTCCACGGCTCGGTGGTCTCGCCGATCACCTCGGCGTAGCGGGCCGGGTCGATGTCGTCGACGACCCTCGCCCCGGTGGCGTCCACCACCCGTAACCGGCCGTCATAGTGCTCGAGGCCGCCATCCTCGTCGACGAGCCCCATGAAATACGACGGGAAGTTGCCGAACGACCGAATCTCGTCGGCGAAATCGTCGAACAGGTTCTTGAACCAGTCGAGGGTGCGCTGGACGACGCGGATCTGTTTCGGGATCCTCTCGGCAATGGCGTCCCGCTGCTCGCGCGTGAGGGCGGAAGCGACGCCGCCGGGGACGATCCACGCCGGGTGGATGCGCCGGCCGCCGAGCAGCTCGATGACCTCCTGGCCGAACGCGCGCAGGGCGATGCCTTCGCGCACGATTCCCGGGTGCTGCCGGGCCAGCGCGAAGACGTTGCGGTCTTTCAAATCGGCGTCCATGCCGAGGAGGAGGTCCGGCGACGACAGGTGGAAGAAGCTCAGCGCATGGCTCTGGATGATCTGGGCGAGGTTCATGACCCTGCGGAGGTTCTCGGCGGTGCGCGGGATCGTCACCGCCATGACGGAATCACAGGCCTTGGCCGAGGCGACCAGATGACTCACCGGGCAGATCCCGCAGATTCGAGCCATCAAGGACGGCATCTCGGAGAACGGCCGCCCCTGGCAGAATTTCTCGAATCCCCGCAACTGTGTGACGTGGAAGCGGGCGTCGGCCACAAAACCATGCTCATCCAGCTCGATGGTGATCTTGCCGTGACCCTCGACGCGGGTCACCGGGTCGATAACGATGGTCTGCGTCATGGCGCACTCCCTCCCAGATCCGGGTCGGAAAATGGTCGTGCAGGTGGGCGCGACATCCCGGTTACCCGAACCGGGTTTCGGCGGTGACGTCGGGAATCCGTCCCTCCACCAGCTCCCCCAGGGCATGCCAGATGAGATCGGCCGACGGCGGACATCCGGGGATCACCAGATCGACGGCGACCTTCTCGTGCACCGGCGTCGCCCGTTCCAGCAGCACCGGCAGCTCACGGTCGGGCCGGCCGGGTGAGCCGACGACATGTTCGTCGTACGCTCGCTGCAGGACCGCATCGGTCCCGAAGGGGTTGCGCAGCGCCGAAACGTTGCCGGTGACGGCGCAGTCCCCGAGCGAGACGAGGATTTTCGTCCGGCGGCGGATCATGTGGATCTTCTCGACATCCTCATCGGTGGCCACCGCGCCCTCGACCAGCGCCAGGTCGACTGCCTCGGGAAAGTCCTTGAAATCGACCAGCGGGCTGTAAACCAGCTCGACCTTTTCCATCAGCACGAGGAGGCGCTCGTCGAGATCGAGGAAGCTCATGTGGCACCCTGAGCAACCATCGAGCCAGGCCGTCGCCATCGTGGTCTTGGTGCTCATCGGTTCACCTCCCGCATTGCTTTGAGATACGGCAGGAACCGGCTCTGCTTGCGCATCTCGGCGACGGCGTGGCCCTTCTCGGTGAGGGCGCCGGTGGGACAGACCTGGACGCACTTGCCGCAGCTGGTGCAGGTTTCGGAGGCGCCCCACTTCCCGTCGAGATCCGCGATCACCCGGACGTTGACGCCGCGGCTCGCGACGTCCCAGGTGTGGGCGCCCTCGATCTCATCGCAGACCCGCACGCATCGGCTGCACATGATGCACCGGTTGGGGTCGTTGACGAAGCGCGGATGGCTGGCGTCGATCTCGAAACGGGGATAGCGGTACGGCACGTGCACCTGATCCATGCCGAGCCGCGCCGCCAGATCCTGCAGCTCGCAGAAACCGTTCGAGACGCACACGGCGCAAGTGTGGCTGCGTTCGGAAAAGACGAGTTCCAGGACCATCCGACGGTAGCGGCGCAGCTTCTCGGTATCGGTGCGGATATCCATGCCCTCTTCCACGCGGGTCACGCAGGCCGCCAGCAGCCGAGGATTCGATCCGATCTCGACCAGGCACAATCGGCATGCGCCGACTGTGGACAGGCCGTCGAGAAAGCACAGAGTGGGAATGTCGATGCCGTTTTCGCGCGCAACCTCGAGGATCGTCTCGTCGTCGCGGGCGCCGATGTCGCGGCCGTCGATCTTTAACGTGACGATGCGCGGCGCCATCTCACACCCCCTCACGCTCATGCTGCGTGGATACATGATCGACGTACTCGTCGCGGAAATACCGCAGGGTCGAGAGCACCGGGTTCGGCGCCGACTGGCCGAGACCGCAGAGCGATGTTTCGCGGACCATGGTGCAGAGTTCTTCGAGGGTGACGAGATCCTCCGGTGCCGCCGTCCGGTCGGTGATCCGGCGCAGCAGGTCGTGCAGCTGGGCGGTTCCCACCCGGCAGGGCACGCACTTGCCGCAGCTCTCGGTCATGCAGAATTCCATGAAGAACCGCGCCACATCGACCATGTCGGAGGTTTCGTCGATGACGATCATCCCACCCGAGCCCATCATCGAGCCAAGCTCTTTCAGGCTCTCGTAGTCCACCGGAGTGTCGAAGAGATCGGCCGGGATGCACCCGCCCGACGGACCGCCCGTCTGCGCCGCCTTGCACCGGTGGCCTTCCGGCGCCCCGCCGCCGATGTCGTCAACGATGACGCCGAGCGGGGTGCCCATGGGAACCTCGACCAGCCCGGTGTTGCGGATTTTCCCGGCGAGGGCAAAGACCTTCGTGCCCCTGGAGCCCTTTGTTCCGACGGCGGCAAACGCCTCGGCGCCGTCGCGCAGGATGGCGGGCACGTTGGCGAGAGTCTCGACGTTGTTGATCAAGGTCGGCCGGCCCCACAGACCGCTTTCGGCGGGGTATGGGGGACGTGGACGCGGGTGCCCCTGACGGCCCTCGACCGAAGCGATCAGGGCGGTTTCTTCGCCGCAGACAAACGCGCCCGCACCGAGCCGGATCTCGATGTCCAGGCTGAATGTGGTTCCGAGCACGTTCGGTCCGAGCAGCCCGACCCGACGCGCGCTCCTGATGGCGGTTCGCAGTCGTTCGATGGCCAAGGGGTACTCGGCGCGGACGTAGACGAAACCCCGAGTCGCACCGACGGCGAAGGCGGCGATGGCCATCCCCTCGAGCACCCGATGGGGGTCGGACTCCAAGACCGAACGGTCCATGAACGCCCCTGGATCGCCCTCGTCGGCGTTGCAGATCACATACTTGACCTCGCCCTCGGCCTTGGCGACCGTCGACCACTTGAGACCGGTGGGATACCCGCCTCCTCCTCGACCGCGCAAACCCGATCGCGTGATTTCATCGACGACGGCGAACGGCGCCATCTCGGTGATGGCGCGGACGAAGCTCGCGTAACCTCCCGCTGCGAGGGAACTCTCGATGCGATCGGGGTCGACCCGGCCCGAGTTCTCGAGCACGATCCGGTGCTGGAGGTCAAAAAAAGGAACCGCCGTGTCGACCACGAGGCGCCGGACGGGTTCGCCCCCGAGCGCGGCAACGATCTCGGCCGCATCCTCCGCCGTCACCGCTCCGTAGAGAAGGTCTTCGGGCTGCGCCGCCACCAATGTCCCCTTGGCGCACAGGCCCAGACAGCCGACGCCGATCACCTCGACTTCGTCCCGGCGCCCGGCCGCCTCGACGGCCCGAACCAGGGATTCGCGCACCCGCAGGCCGTTCGGGCAACCCGATGCGGTGCACACCATCAGGCGATGGCCGAACGCCGCCGTTCGCCTTTGTTCGTTCCTGACGATTTCCTCGAGCTCTTCAATTGTCGCCATGACTCATCACCTCTCGGATCCGGCTGACGGCCATCTCCGGGTTCAAGGCTCCGACCATCTCGTCGTCGATCACCGCGACGGGCGCCTGGCCGCAGGCGCCCAGACACCGCGCACTGCGCAGGGACAGGGATCTGTCGTCAGCCGTCTGCTCGAGCTCGAGACCGAACTCGGTTCGAATGGCATCGACAATGCCCGGAACTCCCTTGATATAGCAAGCGGTCCCGGTGCACAGGATGCAGGTGTGGTCCCCGGGCTTTTCGAGGGAGAAGAAATGATAGAAGGTCGCGGCGCCGTAGATCCGGCTCAACGGCACGCAGAGGCTTGACGCGACAAAGTGGAGCGCCTCGGGATCGAGGTATCCGAAGGTCTCCTGGACGGTGTGCAGGGTCTCGATCAGAGCGTCAGGCCGGTGACCGTGGCGCCGCATGGTGGCCGTCACCATCTTCCATCTCTTGTCGTCGGACGGAGATTTTGGCGAACCGCGGTGGTACATCGAACGCGTCCTCCCCCTATATGCGGCATGGCCCGGCCTCGTTGAGACAGTAGTTGCCGAATGTGGCGCCGTCAAGGAGATGGCTGGACAGCAGAGGTTGCCGCCGATGACCTGCGCCTCAGCCTTTTGCGGGTGGGCCGCTACCGTTCTCGCTGTCGTCGAGTCCCCGCTTCGAGCGGATCAATGCGAAGGGGAAGGTGGTCATCCGCCTCAGGCCGGCGACGTTGCCGACGTGGCGGAGCGCCTTGCGGACCTCGAGATAGACCTCGTTGACCGCCAGCGACTCGTCCGCCTCGCCCCGCTCCTGCACCGCGATGAGTCGGTGGAGGGCGTAGATGCCGAACAACACTGCGATCACAAAGAGAAAATCGAGGCCTTCAAGATCCATGGCGGTGAGCATGATGCGCAGCGATTCCGAGGAGGTCCAGCGCATCTCCATGGTCAGATGCTCGGGGGCGAAGAGATCGGCCAGGACGCCGCCCATGGCCGGGGCCAGGGTCGCGGCGGCGCCGCTGATGAGCGCATTGGTGGCGAGAAACGCCGTCGCCTTGCCGCGCGGCGCCATCTTGAGCGCGATGCCGCCGGCGCACAGGTTCACCCCGGCGGTGGAGATCCCGGCGAAGATGTGAATTGCCAGCAGCAGCGGCAGGGTGAGGACATAGCGCCCGGGAAGGGTGGTGAAGGGCCACATGGCGATGCAGATGATGAACAGCGTCCCCGCGAGACCGAGCACCGACCGGTTGCTGAAGCGGTCGGCGAGCCGCCCCCAGATCGGATAGAACGACACGTTGGCGATCTGGCTGACCACCGACAGCGCGAGGACCCAACCGACCGAAAGCCCGAGACGGGAGAGCATGTAGACGGTGAAGAAGGGCGCCGCCATGTTGACGGCGAAGTTCCAGCTCGCGAGAAACCACAGGAGCTGGCGGAAGCTCTCGTCGCGGAGGGGTTCCGCCAGGGTCGCGAGGATGCCGCGGCCGTCGGGGAGATCCATCCTCGGTTCGGGGATCCGGCTGAGGCAACCCACCCCGATCAACCCGAAGAACCCGCCCAAGAGAAACAGGATGGTGTAGATCACCATCGGGTCGCCGTGGTGCCTGCTCCCCCAGTCGATGCTGAACCCCGCCGCCAGGGTCACCGCCGCGCCCGCCGCCGTGGCGAACGCCAGACGCCGGGCGAGAAAGATGCCCATGTTCTCGTCGGGCACGAGATCCCGCTTCCAGGAATTGAACGCCGAGTTCGAGATCGAAGCGAAGCCGAATGTCGCAGTCAGACTCACGAGCAGGGCCGTCACCCGGTGCTCTTGCGGAACCAGCCAGGGGATGGCCGCGACGGCGAACCAGGCGGTGCGCGAGGCGACGAGGGTCGTCACCACCAGCATCTTTCGGCGGCGAAGCTTCTCGACGATCCAGATCGCCGGGATCTGCAGCAGCTGGCTGAGCGGGGCGACGGCGGCGATGAGGCCGATCACCGTGTTCGACGCGCCGAGCATGAGCGCGAAGGCGACGAGCAGCGCGCCGCCCGTCAATGCGCCCATGACCTGGGTCGACATGCCGTCGAACAGACAGCAGCCGCAGGCCCCGTTCGCGCTGGGCTTCGTCGAAGTCGTCGGTCGGCTGCAGCCAGCTCGGTCGGATCATCGACGGCCGATCAGTGGGTCGCCGGTTCCCGGGCCGCGACGGCCGTCGGCGAAGGCTGCGCCGCAGCCCGTGGATGCAGCAGCTCCTCGACCACCGGCACGAGTTGCCGCATGATCGTCTCGCCGTTGGGGCTCTCCACCATGCCGACCAGGATATACCGTCGCCATCCCGGTCCCCACACGAGAACCGAGTCCGAGTGCCAGTTCCGCCAGCTCCCCGACTTGCGGAAAAGCAGCGCTCGCGGCGCCCGCTTCTCGAGCACGCCGACGAACTTGTGGTGGAGACCGGGAGCGGAGAGATCCTCGAGCATCTGCGCCGACCGTTCAGGGCTGATGATCCGACCCGTGACGAGCATGTAGTAGAACCGGCAAGCCTGGGTCACGGTGGCGGCGTGGGAGATGTTGGCGATGGGGTCGCCGACCCGCTTGCCGGTCTTGGCGTAGCGTTTGCCCACCCAGATCCCGCCGCCGCGGTCCGGGTCGTAAAACTCGTAACGCGGGTCGGTGAGGACCTCTTCGATCTTGGCGAACCCGACGAGGTCGATCATCCGGGTCGCGGCCTCGTTGCTGGAAACCCTGATCATCGCTGCGAGGTCGGCGTGGATCTCGTCGGTCTCGACGACGCTGCCGTCTTCAAAGGCCTGATAGACGGCCAGGAGAATCGCGATCTTCGGCAGGCTCGCGGCGTACATCATCACCGATCCGTTGACCCGGGCGAAGCGCGGTTCGTCGATCTCGCTGACGTCGACGATGCCGACCGCCATCTTCTTCTTGCGGATGAGGCTCTTCCACGCCGGATTCGCGTTCACCGCCCGTTCGAGAGCCGCCTGGAGCTCCGGGTCGCCGGATTCGTACAACGACCTCCAGGCGTCATCGGGCACCGGCGATGGCAGCGAGGGCGGCGGCTCGGCCGCGCTCATCTGCCCAGCCGCGAGGATGACGGCCACTGTCATCACCACAACCACGAACTTCATGTCGAGCCTCCATGGGTCCGACCCGGGGTCGCCAGCGCGCGGATTCTACAACGAGTTCGGAACCAACGTATGTGCTCCGCTGACCGTCAACGGCGATGTTTGACGAGATTCTGACTTATTCGACCTGAAACTCCGCCTATACTTCTTCCCATGATGATACCGGGATCAGCGTTCCAGCTCCGCGTCGCGACCCTCTTGGCCTTCTGTGTGTGTGCCGCGGGCGGCTCGGCGATCGCCGCCGCTCCCGCGCTGACGCCGCCCGAACCCGCCGCCGTCGCCGAGGGCCGCCGCCTGGTCGACGCCATGAAGACCAACGAACGCGGGCCCTACTCGCGACTGCGGTGGTACTGCAAGGACGGCGCCGTCCTGCCGCCCCAGGCCTACGCCTGCCGTGAGCACGGCGGCGGCCACCAGTACGGCGAGTACTCGGAGCAGCGGCGGCGGCTGGCCGAGCTCGGCTGGCCGGTGGGCACGATCCTGACGGCGACACCTTGGGAGGAACTGTGGGATGAAGGCCGGCGCAACCGGCGTCTGCGCGAGCTCCTGGTCGAACGCTATCTCGTCGAGGTCGATGACGGCTGGGTCATGCGCCGGGCGCGTTTGTACCGCGGCCACATCCAGGTCGAGGACGAGGAGCATGCGGGCCGCGAGTTTCTGGTGCAATTGCTCGGCAAGCCCGACTGGGTCGCCGCCAACTTCCTGCTCGCGCGAGAATCGGTGAGGGCCCTGCCGCACAGCACCGGCGCCGACGGCACGGAGTCCGTCCGCCGGCTCTCCCAGGAAATCGCGGAGCGCGACCCGAGCTTCGAACGGCTGCGGATCTCGATCCACACCCGCCCGGGACCGGCCGACATCGGCGCGACGGCCGAGTGGATCGCCGCCGCCCGCCGGCGCGGCGCGGACCCGGCGCTGACGGCCACCGCAGAGACGCTCCTCTCGGAGCTCGAAAATCTCTACGGGAGCGGCGACGACTGGCTCGACGGTTTTCCCCGGCGGATGCGCCGCGATCCGTTGTGGCCCGAGATCGAATCGCTGGTGACCGACCTCGACGCCGTTTCCGGGCTCGAAACCTGCGGCCGCCTCGCCCGCGCCCTGTCGCTGCTGCGGGACGCCGTGGAAAGCGGTTCGGACGGCGCCCGGAATCTCGCCCGCATGGATCTCTCCATCGCCGTGGAACGGCAGCTGCTCAAGGCCTCGTTCGCGGTGCTCGACCGCGAGAAGCTGGCGCGCGGCGAGCTGCTGCTGCTCGCCCGTCGACTGCTCGACGGGGTCTACGGCAGCGGCCTCCTCTCGGCCCGTGAGCGCGCGGCCGTCGTCGATGAGCTCGCGGCCGTCGCGTCCGCGGACCAGGTCTCTCCGGCGGAGTACGGCGAGGCCATCCACGGGCTTCGCCGGGTGCCCACCTGGAGCATGGCCACCGTTCGTTTTACCTTCGCCGAGGCCCTGATCAGCTACGGCGCCCTCGAACCCGAGGCGCTCCGTCTGGTCGACGACATCCTCCGCGGCTCACCCATGTTGCCCCTGGCCACCGCGACCACCTCGCTGGCGGGGGACGCCGACCGGCTCACCGGGGTCGCGCACCGGCTCTTCGGTACGAGGTACAGCGGCGTCCTCGGTCTCAACCCCGGGATCGCCACCGGCCGCCTCCGCGTCGTCGACGGCGACGACGGCGGACCCGAATTCGCGCTCGACCCGAAGGAAATCGTGGTTCTGGCGAAAACCGTGTCGGACCTGACGCCGGTGGCCGGGATCCTCACCCTCGCCGAGGGCAATCTCCTCTCCCACGTCCAACTCCTGGCCCGGAACCTGGGCATCCCGAATGTCGTGGTCTCGCCGGTGCTCTCCTCGGTGCTGGAGCCGCGCGACGGCCGCGAGGTCGTGCTCGGGGTCGGCAGCGACGGCTCGGTGGTCATCGAGGAAAAGGCCGAGCTCTCGCAGCCGGTCCTCGAGCTCGTTGCTCCGACCGGCAGCGCCAAACCGGCGCCCACAGCCAAGCTCGACGCTCCGGCGCCGGATCTCGCCGTCGACCGTCCGATCACCCTGGCCGAGTTGCGCAGCGGGATGGCGGGCACAGTGGTCGGACCCAAGGCCGCCAACCTCGGTGAGCTCGCCAGTCTCTTCCCCGGCCGCGTCGAACAGGCCATCGCACTCCCGTTCGGCGTCTTCGCGGACCATGTCGCCGCCGGCGACGGCTCACCCAAGGCGAGGCTCGACGGCGCCTACGCCCGACACCGGAGCGGCGCCATCGACGACGCCGCGTTGGCGGCCGAGATCGCAGCGGTCTACGACCTGGTGACAGCCATCGAGCTCCGACCCGAGTTCGCCGCGGAGCTCGAGGCCCTCATGACGGCGGTCTTCGGCAAGGCCGGAACCTACGGCGTCTTCGTCCGCTCGGACACCAACGTCGAGGACCTGCCGGGCTTCACCGGCGCCGGCCTCAACGAGACCGTCGCCAACGTCGTCGACCCGGCCGCCCTGCGCCGCGCCATCGCACGCGTCTGGGCCTCACCCTACCGCGAACGGGCTGTCGCCTGGCGGGCGCCGATCCTCAACCGGCCGGAGGAGGTCTACACCTCGGTGCTGCTCATGAAGAGCGTTCCGGCCGAGAAGTCCGGCGTGTTGGTCACCACCGATCTCGTGCGCCGTCGACCGGGTCTCACCGTCGCCACCTCGTGGGGGGTCGGCGGCGCGGTGGACGGCGACGCGGCGGAGACGGTAGTGCTCGAGCCGGGAGGCGGCGTGCTCATGGTCGGCGAGGCCAAGGCGCCCTACCGGCGGCGACTGCGCGAGACCGGCGGTGTGGAGTGGGTTCCGGCCGCGGCCGGCGCCGTGCTCACCGCCGACGAACAGGAGTCGCTCCGGGACCTCGCCGCCGAGGTCGCGGCGCGGCTCGAAGCCGAAACCGGGGCCGACGGCCGGGCCCTGCCGTGGGACATCGAGTTCGGTTTCGTCGACGGCAGGCTCCAGCTCTTCCAGATCAGACCGCTCGTCGAGCGCGGCAGCGCCAGGGCGGACCGCGCGCTGGCGGCGCTGTCGCCGCGGCCGGCGGCGGCGGTCGAGTCGGTTTTTCTCGACGAGCTGATTCCGGTCCGCGATTTGCCCATGGAAGCCGACGCGAGGTGAAGATGAAAACGCGTGCAGTCGACGAGATCCGTTTCGAACCTCGGCGAGGGCTCATGATCGCCGCCTTTCTCGCCCTTCTCCTGCCGGCGGTCGGTTCCGTCCCCTACCCCCTGGATGGGGAGGGCCAGACCGGCATCCGGCGGCTCGAGGGCTATCGCAACCTGCAGGCACAGGCCGGCGGGTTCAAGCTGCCTCCCGGCGCCCTGTTGGGTATCGCCGACGTCAAGCTCAACCTGGCCGGAACGGGCGACGTGGATCTGACCGACGACAACCGCGACCCGGCCCTCCAAAACGCCCTCGACACCATTCTCGGCCGTCGCGACCCGTCCTACGCGGTGACGGTGGTCGACATCACCGATCCGGCCCGGGTCGTCTGGGCGGCGGTTCGGGAAGACCGCTCGCAGCTTCCGGGCAGCGTCGGCAAGCTCGGCGTCATGATCGGGTTCTTCGACGCCCTGCGGCGCGCTTTCCCCGATCCGGCCGTGCGTGCGATGGTCCTCAAAGAGAGGGTCGTGGTGGCCGAGGACTGGGCGGTGGGAGACCCGCACACCACCCCCCACTTCGATCCGGAAGCCGGCCGCAACCGTTTTTCCACCATCAAGGTCGGCGAGCGATTCAACCTCGCCGAGTGGATCGACCACATGATCTCGGCGTCGGCCAATTCGGCGGGTTCCACGGTGTGGAAGGAAGCCATGCTCCTGCGCCAGTTCGGCGCCGAATACCCGCCGACCGTCGAGCAGGAACACGCCTTCTTCAAGGAGACGCCGAAGAGCCGGCTCAGCGAGCTTTCGCTCGCGGTCATCAACGACCCGTTGGCCGCCGCCGGCATCGATCTCGACGGTTTTCGCCAGGGCACGATGTTCACCAAGGCCGGACAGGCCAAGGTCCCCGGAACGAGCTCCTACGCGACGCCGTTGGAGCTCGCCCGGATCCTGCTCCGGATCGAACAGGGGCTGATGGTCGATTCCTGGTCGAGCCTCGAGATGAAACGCTACCTCTACATGACCAAGAAACGGTACCGCTATGTCTACGCACCCGAGCTCGCCGAGGCCGCCGTCTACTTCAAGAGCGGTTCCTTCTACAAGTGCACGCCCGAGGAGGGGTACACCTGCGGCAAGTACCGCGGCAACGTCAAAAACCTCATGAACTCGGTGGCCATCGTCGAGTCGCCGGCGGTTCGCGGACCCGACCAGAAACGGTACATCGTCGCGCTCCTGTCCGACGTTCTCAAGGTGAACTCGGCGTGGGACCACTCGCGGATCGCGGCGGCCATCGAAGAAACAGTGCGCACCCGTCTTCCGGTCGCCATCAAGGACGCGGGATCCGATACGCTGGTTCGTGACGCGGGCACCGGCGACTGACCGGGCACCGGCGAGGTCCTGAGCGCAGCGGTCTCCTCCGTCCTACCTTTCCCGCCGCGCGTGCGGATAGCCGCGCGCCTCGAAACGGACCTGAATGAGGTTCTGATCCGCCCGACCGATGGTCTTCTCCAGCGTTTCACCGTCGCGTCGGGTCGCCCACCCGAGCGAAAACGGCACCGGCGCCCGCTGCGGCGCCTCTCTCCGCAGCCGTTCGCCGACCTGCTCGACGGTCTCGGCGCCGGCGTCGCGGAGAAACAGCATGAACTCGTCGCCGCCGTAGCGGATGACCGCATCCTCGGCGCGGATGTCGCGCATGAGAAAGCGGCTGGTCCTGACCAGGATCTCGTCGCCGGCCTGGTGACCGTGGGTGTCGTTGACCTGCTTGAAGTGGTCGATATCGATGACGACGACGCCCCAACCGGCGTCGCTGCCGTCGAGATCGTCGGCCAGCGAGCGCAGAAAACGCCGGTTGAAGCAGCCGGTCAGCGCATCCCGCTGCGCCTGCTCGTTCAGTCGCCGCTCGAGCTCCTTGCGGCGGGTGATGTCGATGAGGATTCCGTTGTAAACCACCTGACCCGACGCCAGCTCGACCGCGTAGGCGGTGTCGAGGACGGTCCGTTCCTCGCCGTCGGGCCGACGCAGCGTGAGCTCGAAGTCGCGAATGTTGCCGTCGCGCTCGAGGATGGCGAGCTCCTCGGCCCGCCTGGCCGAATCGACGATGAGGTCCGCGGCCGAGACTTCGGCAAGCTCAGCCAGGCTGCCGACGCCGAACATCTCGAGGAACGCCGGGTTGGCGTCGAGGATCTCGCCGTCGCGGCTGGTGACGTAAATACCCTCACGCAACCGCTCCACCAGGTCGCGGAGGGTCGCTTTGCTGTGCAGACTCGGCGCGTTGAACCACTTCACCATTTCGACCGCGTTCCAGGATACCTCGACCGCGTCGAGCTCCGAAAACGGTTCGGCGATCTCCCTGCCCCAGGTCCGGTCCAGTACCCGCGAAGCACGCTTCCCCGCTTTTTCTCCGAGTACGGCGGTTTCCTCATCGATGGCATGCTCTATCGCAAGGCCAGGCTGGTCGGCGACCGCTTCGCCGTCGTCACCTCCGAGCCGTGGATGAGCGAGCGGGAGTTCGAAGACCTCGGCGGCAAGTCGCTGACGGGTGATGTCCGGGCGACGAGCCCCATGGGGACGGCGGAATCCGCGACAGGCATCAACCCGGTCAACCCGAATCTCGTGATCTCGGAAACCAACCGCCCCACAAATCGAAATCCTGGGCCTCAGGACCCCCGATCGACGGTGTAAAACCTGCAAAAGTCCATACCGGCGTCGAACATTGGTCGTCGCCGGGCGTACATTCTCCTGATGTCGTCTCAAGACGACGGAGGAGGTTGGGTGATGCGGATGAACGCAACGATGTTGAGCCTCGGGGCTGGAGTCCTGCTGCTTTTCGGGAGCACCCCCGGTCATGCCGACTACTTCGTGACCGATGTCGTCGGCGCTGCAAAACGCGGCGACTATCACGCCGTCCACCGGCTCATCGAGGGCTCACCGGACATGGTCTCCGCCACCGACTCGGACGGGTACACCGCCCTGCACTGGGCAGGGATCCGCGGCCACTGGCGGATCTTCACGGAGCTGGTCGCGGCGGGCGCACCCGTGAATGCCGTCGGCGGCGACGGCGGCACGCCGCTGCACTGGGCGTGCCACCACGACCGGGCCGACATGGTCGTCCTGCTCCTCGATGCGGGGGCCGACCCCGCCGTTGAGAACCGCTGGGGCAGGACCGCGCTGCATGTCGCGGCGCGCCGGGGGTGCAGCACGGTCGCTCGGCTTCTCCTCGCCCGCGGCGCCGACCCGAAGGCAGTCACCAGGGAGGGATGGACTCCGCTCCACGTCGCGGCCATGAGCGGCCAGGACGACGTGATTCCGGTTCTGCTCGCAGGCGGCGCCGACCCATCGGCAGAGGACTCCGAAGGGCGCACAGCCGCCGAGGTCGCGCGCGAGCGACCCGCCCACGTTGAAATGGACCCGGCGCTTCTCGCCGATTATGTCGGCATCTACGATCTCGGCGGTGGGATTTCGGCAAAGGTCTGGCAGGAGGGCGCCGCGTTGAAGATCCGCGAGTTCGCACCGGACGGGCTCTATCCCATCGGCGTTGACACCTTCTTTTGCGAGGCGGAGCCCTGGCGGGTCGAGTTCATGCGGGACGATGGGGGGAGGGTCGAGTCCATCGCGCTCCACTTTCTCCGCCGATCGGTCGAGGGCACGAGAACGCCTTCTCCGCAGTACGTGGGGTCGACCGCCTGCAGGAGCTGCCACGGCGATGGCGGCCACGGCAACCCGTACATCCAGTGGCTGCAGAGTGAACACAGCCACGCCTACTGGCGGCTCGCCGCCGATTGGGCGCTCTTTCTCGGCAGGCTCCGGCCGCAGTATGCCGATCTCACCGACCCGATCTCGGACGAACGCTGTCTGCTCTGCCACGTCACCGGACGGCAGGACGACGACGCCCTCCTCGCGCCGAGCTTCCGTCAGGCCGAAGGCGTGAGCTGCGAGTCCTGCCACGGCCCCGGCTCGCTCTACGTCGATCCCGTGATCATGGCCGACCGTGAGGCCTTCCTCGCCGCCGGAGGCCGGATTCCCGACGAGAGCACCTGCCGCAGCTGCCACCGCCGGAGCGAGCAGTTCGACTACGCGGTGTTCTGGCCGAAGGTGGAGCATGGAGGTGAGGAGTGAGGGGTCAGAACGATAATAGGTTAGACGTTAGACGTTAGACGTTAAACGTTGAGCATCTTACGTCTTACGTCTCACAGCGAGCGGAGCGAGCGCTGACTCCTCACCAGCGAGCAGAGCGAGCGCTCACCTTCTCACAGCGAGCGGAGCGAGCGCTGACTCCTCACCAGCGAGCGGAGCGAGCTTCAGAGGTGTGACTTTAACGTCGACGATCAGCCGAGGTCGACCTCCTGGCGGCCTTCACCCGCTCTCTGTTCGAAGGTCGTCGGCGGCTGCCCACGGCCTCACCGCCGTCTGCTCAGGGCACGACCACGAGCTGCGGCTGGAAGCACCCTTCCCCGGCGGCGTTCTCACTCGAGTAGAACTCGGTCCCGTCGACACCGGAGATCTCCTCGCTGTTGGCGATCATCAATGTCACCAGACCGTCCGTGTCCCTCGGAGCGTGGTCGCTGAAGCTCGGATCGCCGCCCACCGCCCAGTTGACGAAGTCTGTGACGTCGATGAGATAGGTGGTGTCCGGCGGATCGGTGTTGTCGAGCCTGAGGGTCGCGAGGTTTCGGACGCCGGCGCCGGCGGTGTCGCCCTGGTCGAGAAAGGCGACGCCGCTGACGAGGTCGTTGCGCGGCGCGTTGTTCCAGGTGATGAGGTTCTCTGCAAGCACTCCGGGATTCCAGTCGTCGTTGTCGATGATCCCCGTGACCACCGCGTCGCGAGGGATCGTCGACACATGCCGCGAGGCGGTGAGCTTGAGCATGACTCTGCCGCCGGTCTTCAGCTGCGGCAGACCGGAAAGGTCGAAAACCATGTAGCTCTTGCGGGCGAAGGTGCCGCCGTAAATCCCCTTGATGAGGAGGGTCGTGTAGTGCCCGTGTCGAGTATCGGCAAAATCGCCGCCCCGGATAGTGGCGTCGGCTGCCGCCGGCAGACCGAGCTCGCAGGGGTCGGCCTTGACGGTGCCGGGCTCGTACGAGGGGTCGTTGGAAGCGTTGTCGCTGACGCTCAGGTACGGGAGGACGCCGCTCGACGCGGCGACCGCGAGCCAGTACGCCTCGCCGGAGGCGTTCTCCGCTCCGAGATGATCGAAGAGGTCGTTGATCTGATCCATGACCCCGGCCTCGAGGGTGACGGCATCCTCGCCGACCACCGACCCGGCGCCGTCGAGCAGCGCGAAGCCGACCTCCTGGCCGGTGTCGGTCGTGTTGAAGAAGCCGACGTTGGTCCGGAAACCGAGGTTGGACGGCAGGGTGAAGACCCGGGTCGCGAGGGTCTTGACCGGCGCGACAACGGCGACCGCCGGGATCGACTGGCCGAAGCTTCCGGTGGCGGCCAGGTTGTAGGTTCGCGACCACGCCAGCACCGGCAGCTCGGCCGAGATCCGGAGGCCGCCGTTGGCCGTGGACAGACCGAGGGCGCTCAGCATCACGTCGTCGACCGCGAGGACCGCGCCCGGACCGACGGCGAGGGTGGTCGACGGCCGGGACCCGCCCGCGACCCCCTTCTTGTGATAGACCAGCGTCACGTCGATCGAAGCCGGGTTGGGGTTGAACACACGAAGGTCCGAGCGCCAGACGCTGCTCTGGGCGCCCGCTGCGCGGGCGGCGGCGGTGACCACGAGCTCCGTCGAGGCCTCGGTCAGACGTTGGAGCATGATCGCCACCGGGTCGCCGGTGCGGCGGTCGACGACCGAGGCATAGGGGATGACCGGCGCCGTGGTCCGGAACACGGCGCGGGCGGCGGCGGTCGGCGGCGCGCCGGCCGCGGCGAAGACATCGTTGAACTGGTGGTGCTCGTACGGCAGGAAGTCCCGCTCGACCGAGCCCAACAGCGCGCCGTCGGCGCCGTAGAGCTCGACGGTCACGCGGCCCGCCGCGGCGCTGGCGCCGGCGAAGCCGACGTTGCTGCGGAAGTCCGCGGTCTTCGAGAGGTGGATGAGCTCGCCGCGCTCGCCGGCCCCGAGCGCCGACTCGACCGCGACCGCCGGGATGTACTGGCCGTAGGTGCCGCCGCCGGCGAGCTGGTTGTAGGTCCTCGAGGTCGCCACCAGGCGGCGGTCGGCGCACTCGACGAGGAGGGCGCCGGTGCCGGAGAACGCGAACGTCGCATCCAGGACGTCACGGATCGCGACCTGGCCCAGGGCCGGCACAGTGATCGTCGCGACACGGTCGAGAGCGGAGTTGTCGGTCCCGGTCTCGAGTAGCGTCACCGTGCCCGTCAGCTCGGTCTCGGTCGGGTTGGTCAGCCGGAGATCGGTCCGCCAGTCGGTGTCACCGGCGCCGGAGACGTGGGCGGCCGCGGGGACGATCCACCTCTCCGCCGCAGCCTCATGGGCCATCGCCACCGCCAGGACACAAGCCGTCAAAGCCTGAAGCCAACGCATGCCACCCTCCTTCGGCCGTCCACGCGCCCGGGATCTGGCGCGTTTCGATTTTCGGACAGATTCTGAGTACTGATCTCATAATAACACGCCCGCCCGGCTCGGTAAAGACCCACCAGCCGCCGGCTCGACCCGTCAGCGGTGGCCCGCCGCCCGAGGCGCGATCCGCCGATGCCGGCTCAGGGCGTCGCCATCGACCAGCCGCCGAGCCCGCCCGACTCGAAATCGTCGGCGAAGAGCCACGGCTCGACCACGGTCCGGACGCAGTCGTAGGTCTCGGCGATGCGGGGTCCGGTGTCGATGACGTCGAAGTCGTCGATGAAGACCTTCGGCGCTCCCGCGGTCGAGTCGAAGATCCGCGAATCGATCCCGAGGTCGGCCCACTTCGTCGTGGTGAAGAGGTCGCTCTCGGCGGTCAGGGCCACTGTGCCTCCATCGGCGAGGACGATGCCGTAGCGGGCGAAGGTGTTGAGGATGACTCGCGCCGGCGGCGGATAGGCGTCGATGACCGGAAGCTCGGCTCGCAACCGCAGTCGGGCGCCGTAGGGCACGGCCTGGCGGGACCGCTCGGCCCGCCGGCGTGCGACGCCGGTCGGACGTAGAGCCGGCCGTCCACTCCGCCGAGGCTGCCGTCGCTGGCCATCCGGCTGTTGGGCAGGATGAAGCGGATGGCGTGGCCGAGATCGCCGCCTCCGGTCGGATCACGCGTCCAGCGACGCCTGGATCTCGTCGGCGTTGAAGACCAGCGCCGCCATGGGGAACCCCGCGGCGTCGGCGCTCGTGCAGTGATCGCCCCGTCCCTCCGGCGGGTAGGCGGCGCCGAGATACCAGACCGCGAGGCAGTGGGTCTCGATCTCGGTGGCGCTCGCCGCGGTCACGAGATACGCCTCGTAGAGGGTGTCGCCCTGGACCACGAGCAGGTGGCAGTCGTTGTCGAGGTTGTTGCAGACCATCCCGGTCTCGCCCTCGATGGCGGCGCCCGGAGGCACCGGCACCGCCGCGCCCAGGGGCTCGCAGTCGGGATCGTAGTAGCCCCAGGGATGGCTGACGGTGGTGCGCGTCGGCGATCCCGGCGGCGCATGGACCACGTGGAGCGAGAAGTCGATCTGCATCCGGCCGTTGCCGAAACCGCCGAGACCCGACAGGGTGGCGATCATGGATCGCCGAGTCCGGGTGGACGGCGGCGCCGCTGATGATTCTGATTCCACACCGAGCTCGCCGGAAACCGCGGCGGGGTCTCGGCCTGAGCGAATCCCGCTGCCGAAAAAACCACGGCTGCAACCAGAGAGACCTTGTTTTTCATGAAATCAAGGATATCCCGCGGCTCCACCCGGGGCGGTGCTGTCGGTCACCGTTGCCCGGAGCGCATTTCCGAACCCGATTCTCTGGGCTCCCACCCCGAGCGGATGCCAGGCACCTTTTCATCGAACGAAAAGAGAGCCAGGCACCGCCGCCGCACGCTTTAACCTGCCGTTCCGGAAGAAACCCGACAACCTGGAGAGAACCAAGCCAACCTCGAACGGGGCGCCATTTCGACGTTCAGGAATGATCGATAGCCTGTAGGAAACGAGGTAATGGCCTTGAACGGACGTGCCGTCTCAAACGATTTTGGGAACCATCACCCAACCGGAAAGCCTCGCGTCTCGGGCCCAAACATCGTTTGAGGGGGCACTCTCGGCCACCCGCGATGAGAGAATCAAGATCGGCGAAGCGTTTCCCGGAGCGCATTTCCGAGACCGATTCTCTGAGCTCCCTCCCCGTGCGGATGCCAGGCACCTTTTCGTCGGACGAAAAGAGAGCCAGGCACCGCCGCCGAACGCTTATTGGTCTACACTTTCGCCATGAACACTCCGATCTTCATCGCTGTCGCGGTCCTGGCCTTCATCGGCGCATCCGTCATCCAGGCCGAGCCCGCCTCCCCTCCCCCGACGCGGGCCGGGATCGAGGCCGAGATGGGGCTGCGATCCGAGGGCGATCTCGTCCGCGGCCAACGGGACACCATCGGTTTCGTCGTCACCGCCGAGCAGGCCGAAGACGTCGTCGCCACGGCTATCGGGCTCGAGCAGGAGGCGATCCTGCAGCGCGACACGGCCCTCGGTCTCTCACCGCAGCATGGATACATCGGCGGGGTCTGCCCGCACGACGACCACCTCTACGCGGCGCGCGCCTATGTCCACCTCACCGAGCGGATCACGGCGCCGCGGGTGGTGCTCATCGGGGTCTTTCACGCGGCCCGGCTGTGGGATCTCGAGGATGTCCTCGTCTTCGACTCCTTCGAAGACTGGCACGGCCCGTGGGAGCCGGTGGCGGTCGACCCGATGCGGGAGGAGATTCTGTCGGGCCTCGACCGGGGCTCATTCGTCGTCGACAACGCCATGCACTGCCGCGAGCACTCGCTCGAGGCCATCGTTCCCTTTCTCCAGCGCCGCAACCCCGAGGTCACGATCCTCCCGATCCTGGTTCCCTACGCGTCGTGGGACCGGCTGTCGGAGCTCGCCGACGAGCTCTCCACCGTCCTCGCCGGGGTGATGCGCGAGCACGGCTGGCAGCTCGGCCGCGACCTCGCCGTCGTCGTCTCCTCCGACGCGGTGCACTACGGTCCCGACTTCGACCACGCCCCCTTCGGCACCGACGCGGCCGGCTACCAGCAAGCCGTCGACCGGGACGAGGGGCTGGCGAAGAAGTACCTCGCGGGACCGCTCGACGCCGCCAAGCTGGCGCAATTCGAGTACACCCTGGTCGACCCCAACAATGTCCGCACGTACACCCTGCCGTGGTGCGGCCGCTTCTCGATCCCCTTCGGTCTCGAGCTGCTCCGCGATCTCGCAGCGAAGACCGGACTCGAGACGCCCGAGGGTCACTTCCTCCGCTACGCCACCAGCCTCTCAGAGCCGCAGCTTCCGGTGTCGCAGGCCACCCTCGACGCCGGCCTCGGCACCACCGCCCCGTCGAACCTCCACCACTGGGTCGGCTACGCGACGGTCGGGTTCACTTCAAAGGTGAGACGTTAGACGTGAGGGGTGAGACGTGACGTTCATTACACGTTTCACCTCTTAGATCTGAGGTCTCACCTCGAATTTCACTCCCAGGCCCGGCGCCCGGTGCGGCGGTGGTGCTCGGCGAGGGCGACATGGGCGGCGTGGCGGTAGAGATCGGAGAGCGTCGGGTAGTTGTAGAGCGTCTCGGCGATGTCGACCGCCGTGGCGCCCGTGCTGAGAAACGCCTGGGCGATGTGAATGAGCTCCGAGGCGCCGGAGCCGATGATGTGGGCGCCGAGCAGCTCGAGGTTCTGCGCCGAGAAGAGCAGCTTGAGCATCCCGGCGCGTTCGCCGAGGATCTGTCCGCGCGGGTTCTTGTCGTAGTCGCCGCGCCCGCAGACGTACTCGATGCCGCGCTCGATGAGCATCTCTTCGGTGGCGCCGATATAGCTGACTTCGGGAATCGAGTAGATCGCGAACGGCAGCTCGTTGTCGGCGAGGTTGGGGCCCGGGATGCCGAGCGCGTGGCGGATGGCGCGCCGGCCCTGCTCCATCGAGGTCGAGGCCAGGGCCGGGTAGCCGACGACGTCGCCCACCGCGTAGATGTGCGGATGCGTTGTCTGGCAGTGTCTGTTGACCTCGAGCAGGCCGCGGTCGTCGGCTTCGAGGCCGATGTTCTCGAGACCGATGTCCTCGGTGTTGCCGTTGCGGCCGAGGCAGTACAGCAGGACGTCGGCCTCGAGCGCCGCGCCCGTTTCAGCGCAGCACCGCACGTGCGGGTTCTCGCCGCCGATCCGCTCGATCGAGGCCTGGCGGTGGCCGTGGATCGTGACCACGCCCGAGCGGTTCAGAGCAGCCGTCAGAACCTCGGCGATCTCCCGGTCGAAGTAGGGCAGCAGCCGGTCCCGGGTGTCGACCAGGGTGACGGAGATTCCGAGGGCCGCGAAGATCGACGCGTACTCGATGCCGATCACCCCGGCGCCGAGAACGATCATCGACCTCGGCATCCTGGGCAGGTGGAGGATGCTCTCCGAATCGAAGACGAGCTCGCCGTCAAACGGGACGTCCGCCGGGCGGTTGGGGCGCGACCCGGTGGCGATGACGATGACATCTCCCGTGACGGTCTCGCGAACCGCGCCGTTGCGGTCGGAAACAGTCACGTTGTGCGGATCGAGGAAGCGACCGTGACCCTCGACGACCTCGACCTCGTAGCGTGCAAGGGATCTGCTGATGAGCTCGAGCTCGCGCTGGACGACCGTGCGCTCGCGGTGCATGAAGTCTGCGACGGTGATCTCGTCGGCGATATTGACCCGTATGCCGTCCATCTTGTTGCGGGTCAGGTTGTGGACGAACATCGCGCTCTCGCGTAGGGTCTTGGATGGGATCGTCCCCCAGTTGACGCGGTTGCCGCCGACGACGTGGGCGCGCTCGACGACCACCACCGACCGCCCCGCCTTCGCCGCCTGGATGGCGGCCCGCTCACCACCCGGGCCGCACCCGAGCACGATCACGTCGACCTTTCGCATCCTCACCTCCGACAGCCCCCGGAGATTCGACTCGCCTCGGCGACCCCGGCGGCTCCGCCGATGATAGTCGGTCCGGCGACGCCGTGGCGTCGAGCTTCGCCGGGGAGTCGAGCGGCTCCTCGGCGAGCCCTTCGAAGTCGGCTATCGAGCGGGGACGCCCGGCTCGCAGGAAGGACGCGCCCCTCGTCGGGGGCGCCCAACCGGCACCGCGAGGATCAATCCGAGTCGTCTTCGACCGACTCGTCCTCTTCGATTGCGAAATCCTCGTCAAACGACAGCTCGCCTTCGCCGCCCATCATCCCGCCGAGGAAGGGACCCAACAGACCCTGGAGGGCCTGATCGAACTCTTCAGCGGTTTCGACGGTCTCGAGCTGGGCAATGACCCCGTCGACCATGCCGATCATCATCATCGCCTGCATCGAGCCCTGCTGGACCTCCTCGTCGGTCACCGCCGCGAGCTTCTGCCTGGCCTCGGCGACATTCTGATCCCAGTCCTTGGCCATGTCGCTCGGCACCCAGCGGCCCTCGACCCGGGTCAGCTGCATCTCCTCGGGCTCCTCGTCCGGCGCGGTCATGCGCAGGGTCGCGCTGTCGCCCTCGGTCGAAACCACCTCGACCTTGGTCTGCCGGAGCTTCTGGGTGAACTCGCGGTCGAAGGTGTCGTCGCCGTCCGCCTTCGATCTCTCGGCGGCGAGGATCATGAGCTCGCGGCCGGTGGTCGCGATGTACTTCTCCCAGTCGATGGCCTTCATCGCGTCGAGGTCCGACAACGTGCTGCCGAAGAAGCTGTCGAGCAGACCGACCCCTTCGTCCCAGCCGCCAGCGACCTTCTCCTGCTCTTCGCCGGCCGCCTGCAGCATCGAGCTCGCGAGGATGATGTCCTTCTTGTCGCGAAGGAGACCGGTCAGCCTGCGGCCGAGCCCGAAGGCCGCGTCCCAGACCGCCGGATCCATCCGTTCGGCGAAGGCGTGGGTCAGCTCGGTGATGTCCTTCTGGTAGGTCGGAGGAAGCGCCTGCCAGAGGATTTCCGGGTGGCGATCGGCGAGGCCTTCGGCCACGGCGCGCACCGTGCCGTCGGGTGTAGAGGGGATATCCGCGGCCGCGGCGGGCAGACCGACCGCGATCAGGGCCAGAACGACAACCGGGCTCAGCAGACGCATCATTCGAGAATTCTCGCTCATGGCGCTCTCCTTCATCGAGGACGTTCCATCGATTCTCGCACGCCGGGACCGCAAAGAACACCGGGCCGCGAGTGATTTCCGCCAACACCGAGAGGGACACCCCTCCGACTCGAGGACACCAGCGACCGACCACCGAGAGTGCGGGCACCCGGTTCGCAGTGACGTTGTTCAAAAAATGATCCCCCGGCCAGAGCCGGGGGATCGGTGAGCGGTTCAGAAATCGATCATGGAACGGTCGCGCTCCATCCCGATGTGTTTCCGGATTCGAAGCCGTCGGCAAAGAGCGGAGGATCGGGCGGGGCTGCGAGCGAGGGAATCAGGCACCACGAATCGAAGGTGCCGGTGTCGATGCCGGCGTTGTCCGAGATGTTCAGAGTCCATCCACCGCTCAACTCGAGACCGTCGAAAGCCGACAATGCGTTATTGGGTGTCAGCGATCCGGCAAGCGCCGGGTCAACCGCGCACTCATCCTCAACCGGATTGGCGGCTTCGTCATCGAGGATTGCGCTGATATTGTTTCCGCTGCAACCAAACGAACCCGTTGCCGGTACGCCGGGCCGATCGATCAAGACCACGCTCGTCGCCGTGGCGTCGTGAGTCAGAGTGACGATGAGGTCGCCGACAAAGGTGTGGGTGACGTCGAGTCCGAGATCGAGATCGATCAAGGTTCCGCTGGTCGCCACCGACCTGGGATCGCTGACTCCGGCAGGGGAGTTGTCGGGGATCGCCAGACCCGGATTGAAGCAGATCACCATCGACGTGGTGAAGCTGTACACCGCCGACCACGATGACGCACCGCAGACGTTGGAGGCCCGCACCCGCCAGAAATGCTCGGTCGAGGAAGCCAGCGAGTTGAGCAGACCATAACTGGTGGTGGTCAAGCCGTTCTGTGAAAACACGATATTGGTGAAAGCCGCGTCGGTTGCCACCTCGAGATCGTAGGCGGCAGCTCCGGCCGCAGCGGCCCAGGTGAAGGTCGGGGTGCCGGACACATCGGTCGCACCGTTCGCGGGGCTGGTCAGGACCGGCGCCGCCGGATTGCCCGCAAACACCGTCAGATTGACATTGCTGAACATGGTCGTCGCCGGGTTGACCGAATCGGTCGCCGTGACGGTCATGGTGTAGCTGTTCTCGGCGACGCCGGCCAACCCGCTCACGGTGAGAACGCTCGCGGTCGCCGGGAAGACCACCGGGTTGGGATTGAAGCTGCACGCGGCGCCGGCCGGGCAACCGGTCACGGCAAGGTTGGTCGTGGCGATGAAGGGATCCACCAGTGTCACGTCATAGGTCGTCGACCCGGCGCTCGAGCACACCTCCCTCGAAGACGGGAAAATGGACAACCCGAGAGAACCGGTGCAATTGGGGAGCCTGAACGAGCTGACGCGGGTGTTCCAGGAGAACGACCCGCTCGTTGCGACATATTCGGACGTGAACCAGAACGTACAGTCGTCACTGGGATCGACTTCCATCGACGCATAATCGCCCCAGCGATTGACGTCCGAAACAAATCCGGAGCCGTTGATCTGGGTCGCCTCGGCGTCGAAATTCGCGGCGCCGGCGGCGCGGGTCGCATAGCGCAGTCCGGCATAGGTCGTGCTCGACGCTTCCATGACCGAATAGCCCATGGCCATGTTGCCGCTGCCGTCGAGCGCCGCCGACGGCATCCACCGGTGTTTGCTGTCGGGCGCGAACGAACCCTGCTGGTCCATCGCCCACGACCCTCCGCCCGAGCGGCGCATTTCGAACCATCGCGGCGCGGCATGATCGCCCGCCGCCAGGACATCGACCGTCCAGGCGCCGGCCAGCGTTTCATAGCTGCCGAAATTGCGGTACTGCAGACGCTGCATCGGCCACCAGGAGGCGCTGTCGAGTCTCTGGGAGGTGCCGGGCTGAGACAGACAGCTCGAGACGAAGAAACCGCAGACCGTCCAGTTGAAATCGGCAAGCTCAGGCGGCACGATCTGCTGCACCTGGGTGAAGGTCGAATTGGCGGGCGTCGCCCAGTCGACATCGAACTCCCAGATGTCGATGGTATCCACGGCCGACGGCGGATTGAAGTAGCTCTCACCGCCGTCCCGGAAGGTGTAGAAGATGCCCGGGCTTCCCGCCGGGGGCGGGTTGTCGCCGTCGATATCGGCGGGCATCAGCAGGTTGGCGTGGTTCTGAAAGTACTGAACCGTCGTCGGGCTCCCGGTGAGCATGCTCGCCCGATCGAAGGCGTAGACGTCGTACTGGGCGGCAAAACCCGAGTTGGTGCCCATGAAATAGGCGTTGTTGGCGGGATCGGGCCAGACCCCGAGCTTGTAGTAGTCCGGGAACCGGACCGTGTTGAGCTGGTAGAGGTAGAAGGTGCCGGTCGGGTCGGGACTCGTCGAGACCGCAAAACACACCGCCTGGCCGGAACTCACGGCAAACTGCGAGAAGACCCAGCGGTCCGCCGCTTCGTCATACATGAAGATCGCGTCTCCGTCGTTGTCGGAAGCACAGGGGCCGCCCATCCCGGCCCAAAGCGAGTTTGTCGCTGCCTGGCTCGTCAAGGGCGTTCCGGTCTTGTCGAAAACCCGAAAAGACACGTTGACCACCTGTACATAGTGGTTGGGACCGACCGCGCCTTCGGTGTCCGGAGGCGCGTATCCCGTTGCCGGGATACCGGCAAAATCGACCAGCAGACCGGGGGTTGCGCGTCCGGATCCCTCCTGCGATTCGACCGCCAGCGGATCGTCGATCTTGACGGTTCGCGTGCCGTAGGGGATCCCATCTTCATCGACGAGGTCTTCGTGGCGAATCGGGTTGATTTCCCGTCCTTCGACCTCGCCTTTTTCCTGGCGTCTGGGTTCGTACTCGGGCAGATCGCGCACGGGCCGGCTCACGCCGAGATACTCCATGTCCAAGAGAAACGGGTTGCTCTTGTTGGTCGCGTGGTACGGATCGTTCGAGCTTCCGGCGGGCCGCAACACCGCGGCCTGCACCGCGGTCTGGGCGCTCCTGACCTTGTATCCCCTGGCGTGACCCCGTTCTTCATCGGAGACCGCGCCGGCGAAGCTCGCACGGGTCTCGCCCGAGTGTCCGGCCGGCAATACCTTGATTCGCGGCTGCTGGAGAACCGACCCGATCTCGAATTCGATTTCGAGCTCCGGGTGGCCGGCGAAGACCGTCGTCAGATCGCCTGAGTTTTCGAGCCGAACCGCTTCGCCGCGGCCCAGAATCAACTCAAAGCCACCTTTTTTGACCGGCACAGCATGAAAACGCTCTTGAAAAAGCGGTGTCTTTCCAGCCGCTGCGAAGTAGCTCAAGACGACATCGTGGACCCCTTCGAGCGGGCCCTGATGGGCGCCCACGGCCACGCCTCGAAAAACGGTCTCTTCGGCGGCGCCCGGAGATGCGTAGGCAGCCAGTCCCACACCGAATACGGCAAAAAGTGCCAGAAAACAAACCCTCTTCATCGTTCCTCCCCAATTCCATTGTTCAATCTGATAACGAGTCTCACTCAAATTGTGCAAAAGTCCAGCTTTTTTTCCGATCATCCGTTCAGACCTGGACGCAGCGGATCCCCTCGCCCTTCCTCGCCGGTCCGAAGCAGCCGCTGCAGGAGACGCACTCGGCTGGGCGGCGGTCGCCCGCGGCCCAGCGGGCGGGCAGCCCGGGCTCGCGGATCAACGGCCTGCTCATGGAGAAGTAATCGGCCGCTCCCGTGTGGAGGATCGCCTCGATCTTGCCGAGTGAACGAACCCCACCCACCAGCATGATGGGGACCCCAGGCGCGGCCCGCCGGATCGCCTCGGCCTGAGGCAGGAAATACGCCTCGTCGTCCTCGGTCTCGATCTTCGACCGGGCCGCACCGAGCTTGCCCGAGCCGCCGGTGCCGCCCGAGACCTCGATCGCGTCGATCCCGGCCTCGGCCAGGTCGGCCGCCAGCACGGAAGCGTCATCCTCGGTGGTCGAACCCTCGAGGAAATCGTTGGCGTTGAGCTTGATCATGACCGGCCAATCGGGGCCGACCAGCGCCCGCACCGCGGCGTAGACTTCGCGGGTGAATCGCGATCGGTTGAACACATCCCCGCCCCACCGATCCCGCCGGCGATTGCGCACAGGGGAAAGGAACTGGGCGAGAAGATAGCCGTGCGCTCCGTGGAGCTGCACTCCGTCGAATCCGGCGTCTTTGAGGCGCCGCGCGGCGATGGCGAACGAGGCGACGAGAGTGTTGATGTCGTCAGGGGAGAGCTGACGCGGGACTTCGGGGTATCCGGGGCTGGGGACGGCGCTCGGCGCCAACGGCTCGAGTCCGGTGGCGTCGCGGGACGCCTGACCACCGCAGTGGACGATCTGGGCGACGACCTTCCCCCCGCGTTCGTGGACCGCCTCGGCGATCCGGGCCAAACCCGGGATGCGGTCGTCCTTCTCGACGAGGAGCTGCGTCGATTGCTGACGCCCCTCGGCACGCACCGCCATGTATCCGGTGATGATCAGGCCCACCCCCCCGTCGGCCAAGTCGCGGTGGACATCGATCAATGCTCCGTTGACGCCCCCGTCGGGATCCGCAAGTCCTTCCCACGTCGCGGACCGCACGAGCCTGTTCCTCAGTTCCAGCCCGTTGATGGTGGTGGTCTCGAATACCGACTTCGTCAATTCACTCCTCCCTACGCAACCCGAGCAGGATAGCCGATCTCGGGGCATCGCAGAGGACCATCGCATGATTGAGCCATCGCAACATCGCTGTTCAACGCAGAGGCGCAAAGGCGCAGAGACGCAGAGCCATCGCATGATTGAGCCATCGCACCGTCGCACGGAGTAACCGCAGACAACGCAGATGAACGCAGATATATCGCACGTCGCAACCGCGAAGACCCCAAGACACAAAGTCTTTGCAAAGCCATCTCAATCGAGGGCGGGTCATGGGTTGCATGGGGGTCATCTGACTTCGTCGTATCGTTTTCTCGACCGCGAGGCCTCTGAAGGGCAGGCTGGAAGCCCGCCCCCACAATCCATCACAGAGCAGGGTGTTGGATGCAGCTTTGTGGAGCAGGCTTCCAGCCTGCTCTTGTTATCGTTCCGGCTCGAAACACGTTGCCACGTGAGCCCGGTACTTTCAACCCTTGGTGGCACCAGGAGACTATTGCGTTGCCTCTGCGTCTCTGCGCCTTTGCGTCTCTGCGTTCAGCTGTGATGTCTCTGAGGTTCAGTCTGGTGCAGGTGCGACCTCGTTCGTCGGCGTCAACGGCGACCAGCCCATCCCGTCGGGCTCCTTTCCTGCCGCGAGGGTTCCGACGACCTTCCACTCGGTGAGGTCGATGATGGAGATGCCGTCGGCGTTGGCGTGGGCGACATAGGCTCTCCTCTCGCTGTCGACGATCTCGATGCCGATGGGCACCGAACTCGTGCCGAATCGATCGCTGAACAGGCGCCCGTCATCGCCCTTGCTCACCTGGGCGAAACTCACCCGTCCGACCTCTTTCAAATCGGCGGTCGAGAAAACCGAGAGGTCGTTCCCCTTGGCATTGGTCACCAGGACGAAACGACCATCGGCAGTGGCCTCGGCCCTGATGGGAAATTCGCCGGCCTCGATCTCGGCGATCACCTGGCGACCCGCTACGTTCACCACGCTGATGGTGTTTGCGGCCCGGTTGGTGACCCACACCTGCCGCCCGTCGGGGGTCACGGCAACTCCCTCCGCGCCCTCTCCGGTGGGAATATTCGTCACCAGAACGCCCAGAGCGAGATCGATGACCGTCAGTGAACCCGAACCGATGTTGGAAACAAAGGCGAGGCCGTGATTCCCGGCCAACGCCACCATGTGGGAAACCTCGGCGTCGGTGGAGATCTTCTGTTCGATCTTCCCGGTCTCGATGTTGACTCGGAGGAGCGCTTGTTGATCCTCCGCCGTGACCAGGGCGACGGCATCGCTGAGCCAGACGATGCCGTGCGGATGGGTGCAGTCTTCGAGATTGATGGTCTTGACGACCTCAGCCGCCGCCACGTCGACGACCGTCAAGCTCGATCCCGGTTCGTCGCGGGTTCCGTAGTTGCCCACCAGAGCGAGCGCGCCGTTGGGCGAGACGGCAACCTCGTGCGGTGCGTTGCCGGTGGGAAGGGTCGCCCGTATCGCACCGGATCCGGTGTCCACCAGCGATACCGTGGCCTCCGACTTGTTGGCCACCACGAGGGTCCCCGCAGAGGCGGACACCGGCGCCGTCGCCGTAAGAACGAAAAGCAAAATGAGGTCGATGGATCTGCGCATTTCGGTTCTCCCCCAGTCACAGCCTAGCAGTTCGATGGTGGTGACCATCAATGATCTGTCGCAGAAACGAGCCCACGGCCCGCTCGACCCGGCTATGATCACCTGGGACCGGTGAGTGATGGAGGGGGAAAATCCATGAAACGAGCGCTCTTGGCGGCGGCGGTGGTGGTTTTGTGTGTTCCGTTTCTCATGGCGGATGACGAACTGGCGAAGGCCGTCGCCGACGACTACGACGCATATCTCGGCGATTTGTTTGTCTACTTCCACAGCCACCCGGAACTCTCCTTCCGAGAGGTCGAGACTGCAAAACGGCTCGCATTCGAGCTCAGCGCCGCGGGTGTCGATGTCACCGAAGGAGTCGGCGGCACCGGTGTCGTCGGGATGCTTCGAAACGGCGACGGCCCGCTGGTCCTGGTCCGGGCCGACATCGACGGGCTGCCGATCAAAGAGGACAGCGGGCTCTCATATGCATCCGAGGTCACCCAGGTCGACATCACCGGGATCGAACAGCCGGTGATGCACGCCTGCGGTCACGATGTGCACACGACCTCGCTGGTGGGTACGGCCCGCCGACTGGCTGCCATGCGCGATGACTGGCGCGGGACGGTCATGTTTGTCGGTCAGCCGGCCGAGGAGCGGGTCGGCGGCGCCAAGGCCATGCTCGCCGACGGTCTCTATGAGCGTTTCGGAGTCCCCGACGCCGCCCTCGCCTTTCACGTTTCGGCCGGTGAACCGGCGGGCAAGGTCATGATCTCCGGCGGCCAGATCTCGGCTTCGGCCGACACCGTCGACATCACGGTCTTCGGCGTCGGCGCCCACGGCGCGTCACCCCACAGAGGCAAGGATCCGGTTTATATGGCGGCCCAGATCGTGGTCGCTCTTCAGAGTCTGATCAGTCGCGAACTCGCTCCCCTCGAGCCCGGAGTGGTGACCGTCGGATCGATCCACGGCGGTTCCAAACACAACATCATCCCCGCCGAGGTCAAGCTCCAGCTGACGGTTCGCGCCGACACCATGGAAACCCGACAGACGTTGCTCGCGGGTATCGAACGCATCGCCCACGGAGTCGGACGAACCTACGGGATGCCCGAGGACCGGTTGCCCGAGGTCCTGGTTTCCACCGAGTTCACGCCACCCACCGTCAACGATGTTGAACTCGCCGAGCGCATTCGCGCCGCCTTTGTCCGCGAACTCGGCGAGGATGCGGTGTATGAGAAAAAGCGCACCGGGATGGGCGCCGAAGACTTCGCCTTCTTCGTCATGACCGATGAGAAGGTCCCCGGCGCCTACTTCTCGGTGGGTGGAACCTCGCAGGCGGACATCGACGCCGAAGCGGCGGGCGCACTCGCAGTCCCATCGCACCACTCCCCGTTCTTCAGGGTCGAGGCCAAGCCCTCGGTGACGATGGGTACCGAGGCCATGACCGTGGCCGTCATGGAGCTTCTCGGCACGAATTGAAGGTGCCGACCCCGGACCCTGACCGTGCGTATCTCCCCGTGAGAACGCCGGTCGATCATCGACCGGGCGTGGTACATTTTTCGCGTTGAACGCTCGATATCCTGAAGGCGTCCCGGGGGGGATTCCCAAACGACATGACAAGGAGAATTTGAATATGCGCACAAAAGCGACGGTGTTGTTCCTCTGTGGCCTCGCACTGGTGACCGGGTACTCTGCGGCGGAGACCGTTGAAGAAATCGTTGCAGCCAACCTCGAAGCCAAAGGCGGTGAAGCGGCGTGGAAGGCCCTCGAGACCGGCAGGATGACCGGCACCATGCGGATGGGCGGCGGCGCCGCCGGCGCCATGGAGATGCCCTTCACGGTCGAGTTCAAGAAACCGCACAAGATCCGCCTCGAGTTCACCATGCAGGGCATGACCGCAGTCCAGGCCTTCGACGGCGAGATCGGCTGGGCGATCCTGCCGTTCCTCGGCAAGACCGAAGCCGAGGAGATGGCCGAGGATCAGGTCAAGCAGCTCAAGGACCAGGCCGACTTCGAGGGCGTTCTCGTCGACTATGAGGCGAAGGGCCACGCGGTCGAACTCGTCGGCCAGGAAGAGGTCGACGGCACCCCGGCCTACAAGCTCAAGGTCACGAGAGCCGATGGCGACGTGGATTACCTCTACCTCGACGAGGAGTACTTCGTCGAGTTCAAGATGGAGGCGACGCGCGAAGTCCAGGGCAACGAGGTGACGATTTCGACGGTGCTCGGCGACTACAAGGAGGTCGGCGGCCTGCTCTTCGCCCACTCCATGGAGATGGCCTTCGGCGGCGGCGAGGCGCAGCAGGTCATCACCATCGAGTCCATCGAGCTCGGGATCGACATCCCCGACGAGCGGTTCGCCATGCCGGCCAAGAACGAGGTAAAGGCCGCTGAGTAAAAGACGATCGGCGCGCAGCGGTCCTTTGACAGAGGCCTTCGGTTTTCAAAGGGAATTCGGTGCTCATCAACGAATCCGGCGGTTTCACCACAGAGACCCAGAGGGCACAGAGATACACAGAGTGTTTTATTGGCCATCACAGGAGCATGCGATGGCTCTCATATCAACGCTCCTACCCGCAGGAAGGGCTACAACGGTGCATCGAACACTCCGGAGCTTTTCGCCTCCCTCTGTGTCTCTGTGCCTCTATGGTTCAACGATCGCCTACAAGCAAACAAGGGAGACGGGATACGGTATTGACGCCGCATCTCGGCGACAGGGGGGAATCATGAAGATTCGCGCAGCGCTTGTGATCTTGGCATCTCTGGTGATCGGCGGGTCGCTCGCCGATGCGGCGGAGACGAGTGTCGACTCGGCGACCTTCGGTGGCCTCAAGGCCCGCGCCATCGGCCCGGCGGTCATGAGCGGCCGCATCGCCGCCATCGACGGCGACGCCACCGATCCGGTGACCATCTGGGTCGGCGCAGCCACCGGCGGGGTGTGGAAATCAGAGAATGCGGGTCTCAGCTTCGAACCCGTTTTCGACGACCACACCCAGTCCATCGGCGCCATCCGCATCGATCCCTCCGACCCTGAAACGGTGTGGGTCGGCACCGGCGAGACCTGGGTCCGCAACAGCGTCTCGGTGGGCGACGGCGTCCACCGCACCAGCGACGGCGGCAAGACCTGGGAGCATCTCGGTCTCGAAGCCACCGAGCGCATCGCCAAGATCGAGATTCACCCCGATGAGAGCGATACCGTTTATGTCTGCGCCACCGGCCAGCTGTGGAGCGCCAACCCCGAACGCGGGGTCTACAAGACAACCGACGGCGGCGTCAACTGGGAGTTGATCCTCGCCGTCGACGAGAACACCGGTTGCGCCGATCTCGACATGGATCCCCAGGAACCGAGGATTCTCTACGCCGCCATGTGGCAGTTCCGGCGCTACCCGGACTTCTTCACCTCGGGAGGCCCCGGCAGCGGGCTCTACCGGACCACCGACGGCGGCCAGACCTGGACCGAACTGACGGCGGGCCTCCCCGAAGGAGAAAAGGGCCGGATCGCGGTCGCCGTCGCCCCGTCACGACCGGCGGTGGTCTACGCGACCGTCGAGTCCGACGACACCGCGCTCTATCGCTCGGACGATCTCGGCAACACCTGGAGAATGACCGACAACTCGACCAACATCCAGATGCGGCCGTGGTACTTCTCCGAGCTCGTCGTCGATCCCACGGATCACAACCGGCTGTACAAACCCGGTTTCACCCTCACCGTCAGCACCGACGGCGGCGAGAGTTTCAGCGGGCTCTTCGGCGCCGGCTTCAACATGGGCTCGGTCCACTCCGACCACCACGCCTTGTGGATCAACCCGTCCAACACCAGCCAGCTTTTTCTCGGCACCGACGGCGGTGCGTATATCTCCGAAGACCGCGCCAAGACCTGGCGCCATGTCCGTTCGCTGCCGGTCTCGCAGTTCTACCACGTCAGCCACGACCTCGAGTGGCCCTACAACGTCTATGGCGGTCTCCAGGACAACGGCTCGTGGAAGGGACCCTCGCGCTCGGCCGGCGGGATCAACGGCGGCGACTGGGAGGTCGTCGGCCAGGGCGACGGTTTCTGGGCCTTTCCCGATCCCAACGATGTCGACACCGTCTATGTCGAGTACCAGGGCGGGCAGCTCTCCCGCTTTAACGTCGCCACCGGCGAATCGAAGAGCATCAAACCCTTCGCCCGTGGAGGTGAGGAGGAGCTCCGCTTCAACTGGAATACCCCGATCCACCTGAGCCCGACAAAGCCGAACACCCTCTACTACGGATCGCAGTATCTCCACTACTCCACCGACCGCGGCGATTCGTGGCGGACCATCTCGCCCGATCTCACCACCGACGATCCCGCCCGCCAGCGGCAGAAGACCTCCGGCGGCATCACCATCGACAACACCACCGCCGAGAACAACGCCACCATCTACGCCATCGCCGAGTCGCCCCGCAACCCCGATCTGATCTGGGTCGGCAGCGACGACGGCCTCATCCACGTCTCGCGCGACGCTGGCGGCACCTGGACCAGGGTTTCCGACGCCGTGCCCGATGTCCCCAAGGGCACGTGGGTCTCCTCGGTCTTTGCCAGCCCCTACGGCGAAGGCACCGCCTTGGTGACCTTCGACGGCCACCGCGACGGCGACATGGCGCCCTACGTCTACCGTACCGACGACTTCGGCGCCACCTGGCGCTCCATCAACGGAGAAGGCATTGAAGGCTATGCGTGGACCGTCAAACAGGATCCGGTGAACCCCGAGCTGCTCTTCGCCGGCACCGAGTTCGGGCTCTTCATCTCCCTCGACGGCGGCGGACGGTGGGCCCGGTTCAGCGATCTTCCCCGGGTCGCCGTCCACGATCTCGCCATCCACCCCATCGAACACGATCTCGTCATCGCCACGCACGGTCGCGGGATCTACATCATCGATGATCTGACCGGGCTGCGCGGCCTCACCGCCGAAATCATGGCCTCCAAGGTCGCCCTTCTTCCCTCCCGGCCGGCGCCGCAGGTGCTGTCTGGCGGAATGGCCTGGTTCGGCTCCGACGACGAGTTCGTCGGCTCGAACCCCGACGAGTCGGCCTCGATCAACTACTGGCTCGCGCGCCGCCACCTCTTCGGCGACCTCAAGATCGAGGTCTACGACGCCTCGGGCGAGCTCATCACCACGCTGCCGGGCAAGAAGCGGCGCGGGATGAATCGGGTCGGCTGGCCCATGCGCCTCAAGCCCCCGACCATGCCGCCGGCCAACGCCCTGGTCATGGCCTTCCAGGGCCCCCGGGTCCCGGAGGGCGAGTACACGTTCAAGCTCATCAAAGGCGATGAGGTTCTCGAAGGCAAGGTCGAGCTCGTTGCCGATCCGCGCAATCCGCACCCCAAGGAGGACCGTCTGCTGCAGCAGACCACCGCCCTCGAGGCCTACAATCTCCTGGCCGAGCTCACCTTCCTCGCCGACCGCATCACCGATCTTCGCGATGAGGCGCGCGACCGCGCGGTCCGACTCGAGAAGAAGGACCGGGCGAGTCTCGACGGCCTTGCCGATGACCTCGACAAACTCCACGGCACCATCGTGGTTGCCGGCGAAGGCGGCCTCATGTCGGGCAAGGAAGAGCTCAGGGAACGGCTCGGCAGTCTCTTCGGCGAGATCGTCAGCTACGACGGGCGTCCGTCGGACTCTCAGATCGAGCGTCTGACGGGATTCGGCAACGAGCTCGCGGCCAAAGAGGCCGAGTTCAAAACCGAGACTGGGAAGATCGACGGTCTCAATCGAACACTCGAAAAGCGGGGGCTCGAACCCCTGGTCCCACTGACCCGAGAAGCGTGGCAGGAGCAACAGGACGGCGCCGGCGGGTCTGCCGATGCGGCGGCCAAAGCCGCTCGGGGTCTCCTGCTCGGGCTCTGATTCGACCTCTTGAAATGAGACGAGGCCGGGATCACGGTTGAACCGACGACCAGTCCGCGGTGCCGCCGGTCTCGAACCCGTCAAAAAAGATTCGCATCTCGGGGCAGTCGACGAGCTCGATCTCGAAGAGGCTCGGCCACCGCTTGCCGGTGACGAAGAGGCGGGCGCCGGCGGCGTCCCAGGCGATTCCGTTGAGGACCTCCGCTCCGGGCGGGGTCGGGTCGAGCAGACCTTCGAGATCGATCCATGCGATGACCCGGCCGGTGTCGGGATCGATCCGGGCGATCCGGTCGGTGAGCCACTGGTTCGCGAAGATCTCGCCTGCGATCCACTCGAGTTCGTTGAGATGGGTCACGGGTGATCCGCCGTCCGTGACGGAGACAGTGCCAAGCTCGACGAAGGTCTCCGGATCGCGGAAGCGCACACTCGAAGACCCATCGCTCATGATGAGCCGCCGGCCGTCGTGGGTCAGACCCCATCCTTCTCCCGGATAGGCAAAACTCCCGGTCGACGCAAAGCTCGACGCATCCCAGATCAACGCCGCATTTTCGCGCCAGGTGAGCTGGATCAGGCGGTCTTCCCACAGGGCGAGCCCCTCGCCGAAGTATGCGGGATCGAGATTGACGATCTGGAGCACCTGTCCGGTCTCGATGGCGACACGCCGGAGGGACGACTGGCCATAGAGCCCGGTGCTTTCGAAGAACTCGCCGTCCTCGTAGACCAGGCCCTGTGTGTAGGCCTGATTGTCGTGGGGATAGGTATTGACCACGTTGTACGTACACACCGGTGTCTGCGCCCGGACCTGGGCCGCAGCGGCAACGAAGACCAGCAGCGCAACGCAGGTCGGGCACCATCCGGAGGGGGAGAAGCACCGGGAAGATCTCATGACCGTGCGATCATAGCCGACGCGGTCGATGGGTTGGGTGCGACCGGTCACGCCTGTGGTCCCCTTCCGGCCGCAGCTGCTTCAGTCGTCAACGATGCTCTCGCGAAATGCCCTCAGATCGGGGACCGGCATCGGCATGCAGCGATGGTTGCCGGGGTTGTACATGAGGCGGTAGGAGAAGCCGCTGTTGCCCTGCCGAGCCATGGTCTGCCAGCCCCGGAGCAGGTATGGACACCGGTCGTTGAAGCAGATGAAAAGGAACTCCTGATCCCACTCGGTAAAAGGCGTCTGCGGGACCGCCCATTTGCTCAGCCCTTCACCGCAGTAGGGACACGTCATGGACTCGGACACCACGGCCTTGCGGCGATCGAGCTCATCCGGATCGCTGAGATACCAGGGGTCCGATTCCGGCGGTCGCCGCTTCGGCCGACCGGCCGCGCCGCCGCGCTTCTCGGCCCAGATCGCGTGGACCGGATCACTGGGAAGACCGGTGTCAAAATAGCGATCGGTCGCGGGGCGGGGCCTTCCGCAGACCGTGAAGGATTCGCTTGCGGTGAAGTCCCGGCACGAGGCGAAGTAATCCTCGACGATGAGCCCTCTTTCCTGCGGATTCGCGTCGCGCCAGAGACGGACCACCTTTTCGGGGAAGAACCGGTTGGAAAAGAGCACGAGGAAGAGCCCACCCGGTCGCAGGACTCGCCCGACCTCGCCGAAGACCTCGAACGGTCGGGTGAGATAGTCCACCGAGACGGTGTTGAGCACGACGTCGAACGAGTCGTCGGCAAACGGGAGCCTCGGGTCGCGGTTGAGATCGTGCACCAAACGTTCGTCGAGGACGGGATTCGCGTCGAGCTCGTTTCGATTCAAGCCGAGCCCGACCACCCGCCGGGGCTGTACTTCAGCATCGATGTGCGAGTCCCAACTCGCCATGAGATCGAGGATCTCGGGGCGTTCCTCGACTACGAGGGCGGAGATGATCTCCGAAACCGCCTTCAGGGCCGCCTCGTCGAGGTGGGGCACCATCCGATCGATCCTGTAGAACCTCTCGTCGGTTTCCTCGTCCTGACGTTGAAACGCTCTCTCATCAAAAACCAGACCTTGCACCCGTGCTGCTGTCGACATGACCGCTCCCTTCCGACGATGCAACGTCGTCGAGGCCGCCCGGTGTTCCAATCAGCGGATGTCGCCCGATGCCGCAACCTCGGCGGTGATTCGCCTCGGGACTGCCGGCGGATCAACTCGATCGAAATACCTCTGCCCGGTGCCCTCGTTACCTATCAAGGAAGCGTGCCGAAACCAGCGACCTCGAAGAATCGGGTGCAACCTCAGACCGAGTTTCGGCACATCAGAGGCAGGAGGCAGCAGACCCATGTCCAGAGTCGTTCATCACAGCTCGTCCGCCGCCGGCGCGATACCTGCGCCGCGGACCCTCGTCCTGCTTGCAGTTTTCGGAGTCCTCGCCATGGCAGTCACGCATTCTTCATCGGCGTGGTCCCGCAATGACGAGACCACCACGACCGAAACCGCCATCCTCGCCGGCGGCTGTTTCTGGGGCATGGAAGGCCTCATCCGCGATCTCGACGGCGTCATCGACACCGAGGTCGGCTATGCCGCCGACGGCAACGACGCGAAGGCAAAACCCGCCGAAGCGATCCGGATCGAGTACGACCCCCAGCGGATCAGCTACGAGGACCTCCTCCGCTTCTACTTCACGATGCACGACCCGACGACCAAAAACCGGCAGGGCAACGACCGCGGCGCCGAGTACCGCTCGGCGATCTTCGTCCTCTCGGACGAGCAGCGGCAGGTCGCCGTCCGGGTGCGCGCAGATGTCGACGCCTCAGGCTTCTGGAAGAAACCGGTGGTCACCGAGATCAACGAAGCCGGCAAGTTCAAAGAGGCCGCCGAGCACCACCAGGACTACCTCGTGAAGAACCCCGGCGGCTACACCTGCCACTTCGTCCGTGGGGAGTAACCCCCGAGTGGATCGCGGCGCCCGGGCCGCGACCGCCGATCATCCCGCCGGGTGTGGTTTGACGCCCGCGGTGCCGGCTTTCAACATCTTCGTCGAGGCGATGAGCGCGAACCCGTACGCCGCCAACGCGATAACGAGCACGAGCGTCTGGCCCGACGGGAAATCCCGCACGACCATTCTCAAACCCGTGACCAGCAAGAGCGGGTAGACCAGCCAACCGGCCTCCCGAATTCCCCACCGGCTCGCCATGGCGCCGAGCCCGACGGTGACCAACGACAGGGCCACGGTTCCGGCTGCTCCGGTGATCCCGGCTGGGAGCAGCGCTGTCATGACCACAACCACCGCCGCCGCGACCGCCGACGCCGACACCAGCAACAAGACCGTGAGGGGCAGTCGCTGCATCCAGCTTCCGGACCGACGCTTCCGGCCGGCGAGGACGACAGCCGTCGCCGCGAGGGTCAAAAAGACCACGAGGCCGATCTCGAGCCGCAATCCCGCGCCAACCGAACCACCACCGACGAGACCCGACGCCACGTTGGGAACGACACCGGCGGAAAGCCAGGCGGCGCCGACGAGAATTGCAGCGTGCACCCGGAGGGTCACGCGGTCCCAGCGGCTGCCGACCGCAGCGACACCCACCCCCAGGCTCGCCCAGACAACCGCGGCGGCGGAGCCGGCAACACTCGGCATTCCAACGAGGACGAGCCCGAGCCCGAGCGAAGACAGGTAGATGAACGCAGCATTTCTTCCCTGTCTCCGATCCACGACCCCGAATGCGCCGGCATACGCCGCCGCGCCGCCGATGAGAGCGATGAACGCAAGGCCTTCGGTCGGCCAGCCGTTCACCCCCGCGAGCCTCGTGGCCCCTCCCCACCCGATGAGCCAGACCGCCAGGGTCTGAGCGAACTCGAAGACGCCCACCGGCGCGGTCCCACGCAGCGCCCGGACGACGAATGTCCCGACGAAGGAAAGGACGAGCATCGCCTGCAGCGAGGCCACCAGGGTCGGGTGAACCGGCCCCACCGTCGGCCCGAGATCGTAGGTCACGGTCGCGATCGCCGTGAGGCGGAGCACGGCCAGATCGGCCGAAATCGCGGTCAACCACTTCAGACCGTTCCACTGAAGCGCACCCGCGAACCACAGTGCCGCCGCGCCGAGAACGACGACGACCGCCGTCGCCGCCTCCCCCGGCGAGCGGGCGGTTGCCACCGCCGCGGCGGTGATGAGGCAGGCGAGGGTGAAGACCCACGCCGTCGACTGCAGACGCCACCGCATCGACACCAGCAAACCCGCGGCGGTGACAACTGCGAGCGCAAAGGCCCCCGCCGTCGGAGACAAGACCCCGAAGGAGGTCGAAGCTTCAAAGAGGAGCGGGCCGGAGATGACGGCCGAACACACGGCATGGAACCCCGCGCTCGCCTGCGCGCCGTTCCGAGCGGCGAGGGCGGCAACGAGAATCCAGATCACGGCATAGGCCATCCCCAATGCCACACCCGTCCCGGGCGCGAAGACCCCTCGTTCGGTCATCGCGCGAAGGAGAAAAGCCCCTGCGAGAACGAAGAGACTTCTGCCCACCAGGGCCGGCGTGCCGAGGACCGCGGCGATCTGAGAGTCGATCCGGGATCCGACGGCAACGCCACCGCCGTCCTCTTCGATTTCCTCTCCAGCCGCTCGCGGTGGTCGCGCTTCGAGCTCGAGGGCCGCGATGCGCTCTTCGAGCAGGGCGACCGTGGCGGCCGTGGCTTCGACCGCGAGCTCCAGTCTGCGCAGCCGTTCATCCATGACGGGCTCCTGAGACAGAGTCTTTATATCTAATGAGCATCTTGCAACGGTCTGATCTTCAAGATATCATGTTTGAGTAGATGATCAATTATGGTAATGCCAAGCTGGTGAATCGATCATAAGGTGAACCCGACACCGCGGCCACCCCGGCGCGAGACGACGGCGAGGCACCTCGCCCGCCTGCTGGCGGCGATCGGAAGGTGGCTCGTCGAACCCGATCGCCTTCCTCCCGCACCGCTCGAACCCGGCCGAGGGGCGTCACCACCGAGATTCTCGGGGTGGTTCGAGAATCGAGATCCCCTCCCGTTCTCCGCCGTCGTCGCTCAAGGGAGAACGCCGTTTCTCTCCTGGCTGGCATCTTCCGAACCTCTCCCCGACCCTCCGACCAGGCCCGGACCCTCGGGGAAGTCGCTCCTCGGCTGGCTCCTGAGTTCCGAGAACCTCGCGACCACTCAACCAACACGAACGACGAAGGAGGTCTCGATCCATGGATCCTGAGAGCCCTCTCATCCACACCAAACACGTCTTCCGAGCCGCGATTCTGCTCGTCGCGGTGGTCGGAGCCCTCCTCCTGGGGAGATCGCTCTTTGTCCCTGACACCTGGGGGGAGCACGGCTGGTATCGCGGCGCCGCAGTTGTCGATCACCGAGCCAGGCCGGTTCGCCATCTCGGCGATGCGACCTGCGCGATGTGTCACGACGGCGAAGCCGCCGAGCACGCCGGCGGAGCCCACGCGGTCGTGCGATGCGAGCTCTGCCACGGCCCGGTCGCGCTGCATGCGAACCTGGACGAGGGGGAGAAGATCGCCGAGATGCCGGTCCGCCGCTCGAGAGAACTCTGCGGGCTCTGCCACCGCGAGCTCGACGCCCGCCCCGCCGGTTTTCCCCAGGTCGATGTTCGCGAACACGTGACCGAGATGGGCGGCGAGCTCACGGCCGACGCCTGCTTTGAATGCCACGACCCCCACTCGCCCATCTAGGTCATCTGGGAGGATGAAATGACCAAACACCGCCATCCCGGCTTTTCCGATTGCGAAGATCTCACTCGGCGCAGATTCCTCCGCAGCTCCACCGAGGCCGCCGTCGGGGCATTCGCGATCGTCCTCTTGCTTCCTGACGGCTCGGCCGAAGGGACCGACGGCGCCGACTACGACTGGAATCGCCACCGTTGGGTCTACCTCGTCGACACGACGAAGTGCATCGGGTGTGGTTCGTGCGTTCGCGCCTGCCGGGCCGAGAACTCGGTCCCCGAGGGCATGTACCGCACCTGGATCGAACGCTACGAGATTCCCGCGGAGGGCGAGGCGCACGTCGACTCCCCATCCGGGGGCGAGCACGGGTTCGACCCCGTGACGAGCAGCGTCAACGTTCGGAAGGCGTTCTTCGTTCCCAAGATCTGCAACCACTGCCGTGCCACGCCGTGTACCCAGGTGTGTCCCGTGGGCGCATCGTTCAGCACCCGCGACGGAGTCGTCCTCGTCGATTCGGAACACTGCATCGGCTGCGGATACTGCGTCCAGGCATGCCCCTATGGAAGCAGGTACATCAACCCGACGACGCACACGGCGGACAAGTGCACCCTCTGCTACCACCGCATCACCAGGGGTCTCAAGACCGCCTGCGTGGAGATCTGCCCGGTCGGAGCGAGACAGCTCGGTGACCGCGACGATCCTGATGACGAGGTCAACGAGATCCTCGCGACTCGACGCGTCCAGGTCCTTCAGCCCCAGCTCCTCACCCGCCCCGAGTGTTACTACCTCGGCCTCGACATGGAGGTGCGCTGATGTTTCCTGAGCTGACCGGCTTTCTCTTCCCCAACGACGTCCACATCCACTGGAGCCTGATGATCGTGATGTACCCCTACATCACCGGGCTCGTGGCCGGCGCCTTCCTCGTGTCATCGCTCTACCACGTCTTCGGCCGTGAGGAATTCAGACCCCTCGGCCGGTTCGCCCTCGCCACCGCCCTCTGCTTTCTCGCCGTCGCCGGGCTTCCTCTCCTCAATCATCTCGGACACCCCGAACGGGCCATCAACATCGTCGTCACACCCAATTTCACTTCGGCCATGGCCGGTTTCGGAATCCTCTTCGCCTCGTACTTCATCATTCTGCTCTTCGAGGTCTGGTTCGTGTTTCGCGTCGACATCATCGAGACGGCCGCGAGATCCCGCGGACTCAAGCGGTGGATCTTCTCGGTCCTCGCCCTCGGTGTCTACGATATCTCTCCCGAGTCGCAGGCCATCGACAAGAGAATCACGAGGATTCTGGCCGCCCTCGGGATTCCCATGGCGTGCCTCCTGCACGGCTATGTCGGATTCCTCTTCGGCGCGCTCAAGGCAAATCCCTGGTGGTCGACTCCGCTGATGCCGGTGATCTTCCTGTTCTCGGCCATGGTCTCGGGCATCGCCCTGCTCATCGTCCTCTATCAGATCGCCATGAAGCTCAAGGGCATCGCCATCGATCGCCATGCCATCGCCGCCATGTCCCGGTGGCTGTGGCTCTTCCTCATCATGTCGCTGACCATGGAACTGCTCGAGATCATGATGCTCGCCTACGAAAGCGCCGAGGAGTGGGAGGTCATCGGCCACCTGCTCACCCACCAGCTCTCGTTCTCGTTCATCTCGCTGCAGATGGTCGGCGGCGGGCTGATTCCCCTGATCCTGCTCGGGATCGTGGTCCTCATGGGCCGCTACATGGATGATCGAATCCGCAACACCCTGTCCATGGTGTCGTCGCTGTTGCTTCTGCTGCAGGTGTTGTCCATGCGCTGGAACGTCGTCATCGGCGGCCAGATGTTCTCGAAGAGCATGAGGGGTTTCCGCGAGACCTACATACCCGGGATGTTCGAGAAGGAAGGGATCCTCGCCGCGGCTTTGATCCTCTTCATCCCGTTCGCGCTTCTCTTGATTTTCGAAGCCGTGCTCCCGACCTTCCGCCACCTCGAGGTGGAGTGAGGAAGCTGTCAGCCGCCACCTCGTAGCCGAACCCCAAGCAGGACTCCCGATTCTCGAAGAATCGCCGTCGGTTGTTTCGTCGAAGCTCGCCGCGTGGAGGCTCGAGGTGAAACACGGAGGGCACGGAGAACCACGGAGTCGCCACGGGGGAACCGTTCGACTCATCCAATCTCCCGGAGAAGTCCCGCAACCCTCCAACACGGATAAGACCAGGTCAGAATGACTGTGCGCTGTGGAATCTCCGTGGTTCCCCGTGTCCCCTGTGTTTCGAAAATCGGCGCCCCGGTACGCAGGTCATTTCCGGCAAACCGCGGCCATACAGGCCAAGAGAGTGCTGCGATGGAACTGTCGACTGTGAACTGGGCCTCTTGGTCCACCGAAACTCGGACTGCGGCGGTGGAGAATCAGATTTCGAGGTGCTTCTTCAAGAACGCCACCGTCCGGCCCCAGGCGAGATCCGCGGCGGCCTTGTCGTAGCGGGCCTCGTTGGTGTCGTTGTTGAAGGCGTGGTTGGCGCCCTCGTAGATGTGGATCTCGAAGGGCTTGCCGTCGGCCTCGAGGGCCGCGACGAAGGCTCCGATGCCCTCGTTGATCCGGGTGTCGAGGCCGGCGTACTGGAGACAAAGCGGAGCGGTGATCTTCGGCACCTCCTCCGCGGGCAGTTGGCGGCCGTAGTAAGGCACTCCGGCGGCGAGCACGGTGCCCGCCGCGGCGAGCTGGTTGACCATGCCGCCGCCCCAGCAGAAACCCACCGCCCCGACCCTGCCGGTGGCTACGGGGTGATCGGCCAGAAAACCGATCGACGCGACGAATCGCGCCAGATTCTCGTCGGCGTCGAGCTCGTAGATCATGTCGCGCGCCCGATCGGGATCCTCGGGGGTGCCACCGACCGGCGACAGCGCGTCAGGCGCGAAGGCGACAAAACCCTCGAGGGCCATCCGCCGGGCAACATCCTTGATGTGCGGGTTGAGCCCGCGGTTCTCGTGGATGACGAGGACTGCGGGCAGCTTCGTGCCGCCCCTGGGTCGGGCGAGATAGCCGGACATGGTCGTCCCACCCACCTCGTAGGTCGCGTTCTCGGTGACCAATCGGTCGTCGTCTTCGGCGACGACGGCGGCCTCGGCATAGTTGTTTTGCAGAATCGAGACCAACGCGGCCGCCGCAGCCGCGCCTCCCGCCATTTTGGCGAGGCGCTCCATGAACGTCCTGCGGCTCATGGTGCCGTGGGTGAACTCGTCGAAGAGCTCGATCGCTTCCTGGTCAACCGTCCGTCTTTCCATCATCTCTCCCCCATGCTCTCCACCCACCCCACCACCAGATCGAGGTAGTCCGACTGCTCACCGGAGGTGGAGACCCCGGCGAGGATCGACTGGCCGTCGGGCGCGACCGAGAACAACGGACCGCTGATGTTCGAGCTCGCGAGCTCCATGACGTCGTCGATCCTGCCCACGGTGAAGGTCTCGCCGCGGCCGTCCACCGCAGCGACCTTGAGCGGTCCGTTCTCCTCCTGGTAGAAGAGCTCGCTGCCGTCGGAGCGCCACTGCGACCAGGTACCGGAGTTGTCGGAAACCTGGAAACGGCGTCCCGGGCCCGGGAACGGAGTGACGTAGACCTCGCCGCGGCCCGACTCCTGCGACCAGTAGGCGATCCACCGTCCGTCGGGTGAGAAGACGCCGGCGCCCTCCTCGTACTCGGTTTGATAGAAGACCTCGGCGCTCGGTCCGCCCTCGAGGTCGAGAACCCAGAGATCCGAGCCGGTGTCCTGACCGGGCTGGTCGAAAAGGACGTAACGCCCGTCGGGCGACCAGCTGTTCGGAATGATGTCCACCGCCGAGGCGAAGATCAGCTCGACCTCGCCGGTGCCGCCCACCGACTTGCGGTAGATGGCCCGGGTCGCGCCCCGCCGCGAGGCAAAGATCAGGCTCTCGCCGTCGGGCGACCAGACCGGGTAGTTGTCGCTCGCCTTGTCGAAGGTGAACCGGGTGCGCAGGCCGCGCTCGAGATCGACGAGCCAGATGTCCTGGGTGCCCTGCGCCGGGTCGAGAACGACGACGGCGGCGGTCCCGCCGTCCGGGGAGAGTGTGACCTGGTCGTAGTAGGCCTTGTCCCCGCCCAGCCCGTCCAGCGGTCGTCCGGTCCGATCGAAGAACTGCAGCACGTCTTCCGCGTTCTGACTCCCGGTCATGTAGAGAAGCACACCGTTGTCGGTGGCCGAGAAGACCCCCGCGCCGGTGAGAGGACGGACGATGATGTCCTCGGCGAGCGGAACCGCCTCGCCGGAGAACTCGAGACCATCCGGGTCGAATGGTTGCGCCATCAACATGTTCTCCCTGACATACAGGAGGTGACCGGAGGAGTACCAGGCCGACGCCGGCGAGCTGACGATGTCCTTGCCGGTTCCTCCCTCGTCGAGCCCGACGACCCGTACGACGCTCGTGTGATCGCCGGCCGAGCTGCGGGCGTAGTAGAGAATGCGCTTCCCGTCCGGGAGGAAGCGCGGCAGACGGTGCGAGTTGTCCCCGACCTCGCGGTTGAGCTCGGTGATGGGAGTCGACTCGCCGCCCACCGCCGCGACCCGGTGCAGCGACGTTCCCGAATCCGGCGTGAAAACGATGACGCCTTCGGCGTTCCACGTCCCGCCCTTGCCGTCGGGCGCGTCGCAGATGGTCAATGCGGGACCACCCGTCGCCTTGATTTTCCTGAGCTTGCCGTTGGCCACGAAACCGATCCACTGGCTGTCCGGCGACCAGAAGGGGTAGTGGCCGAACTCGGTCCCTGCGAGGGCGTGCGCTTCGCCTTCGTCGATGGAGCGGAGGTACAACATGAAGCCGCCCGAATCATCCTGGGCGCTGAAGATCATCTTGCGTCCGTCGGGGGACAGCACAGCGGCGCCGGGGTTCAGTGGATCGAGGTGGAAGGCGGTTCCCGGAGGCGCCGGGATCGCCGCCCGCACCACCGGCGGCTCGCCGGGACCGCCGAGGAACCACATGGCAGCGAAGACGGCTGCCGTCAGACCTGCCGCCGCGGCGGATATCCAGCCGACCCGCGAACCGCCTCGAGGCTGTGAAACCTCAGCGGGACCAGCTTCCGCCTCGCCTTCCGGCTCGACGAGGGCGATCCGGGCGTCGCCGATGGCCTGCAGCCGCATCTTCGGTTTCTTGCGCAGGCACTTCGCGATGAGCTTTCGGACGTGCGGCGGCGTCTCGGCGGGGAGTTCGTCGAGATCGATCTCGTCCTTGAGCACCGACGCGAGCACGTGGGAGACGGTTTCGCCGTCGAAGAGCTTGTGCCCGGTGAGCATCTCCCACAGCACGACACCGAACGCCCAGATATCCGCCCGCCGGTCGGCGGCGACCCCGGCCGCCTGCTCGGGCGACATGTACGCCGCCGTCCCGATGATGACCCCGGCGGCGGTGGCGTGCTGGGTCAGGGTCGGCGACAGCGAGAGCGAGGCGCCGCTGTTCTGGGTGTCCCAGGCCTTGGCGAGACCGAAGTCGAGAACCTTGACCGTACCGTCGGGTCTGATCTTGATGTTGGCCGGTTTGAGATCGCGGTGGACGATCCCCTGCTCGTGCGCCGCCTCGAGAGCCTCGGCGATCTGGAGCGCGATGGCGACGGCCTCGTCCGCCGGAACGGGCCCGCGAGCGATGCGCTCGGAGAGGTCTTCCCCTTCGACGAGCTCCATGACGAGGAAGGTGACCGCACCCGAGCCCGTGTCCGCGTCCGCGTCGGAAGCAACCGTCTCCAACCCGTACAGATGCGCGATGTTCGGGTGGTTCATGGAGGCCAGGACCTTGGCCTCGCGCTCGAATCTCGCGAGCCTGTCGGCGTCTCCCGCGACATCGGCCGGCAGCAACTTGAGGGCGACGTCTCGGCCGAGCCTGGTGTCCTCGGCCAGCCAAACCTCACCCATCCCGCCCTCGCCGAGCTTGGATTTGATTTCGAAGTTGGACAGTGTACTGCCGATCATCGGTCCCCTCAATCGCGGGGCGCACCACGTCGCGGCCCCGACGTACCTGCGCTCGCTCTGTTCGGTCTCTCCAGGTTTAACGATTTGAGACCCACTTGCATTTCCCCTTTCGGGTCTCCGGGACTCCCGATGACACACTGTCCACCCTGAGCGAGGGAGTTCTGCGACCGAGTCGATGGGTCCCCATCGGGCCGGACGCGGGCTGATTCCCTCATCGTCGCTCTGAGATTCGGGGGGTTCTTCGACTCGCTACGCTCGCTCAAAATGACAAACCCTCAGACATCCATGGGGAAGGAGCGAAGCGAACTTCTCCATGGATGTCTGAGGTGAGCGGGCCGATGAAGCAGCGCGGAACCTAATCGGGCAGCTTCTCCCAATCAGTGGTGGGCGCATCCTCCGCGAGGGCGAGGCCGCCGTTGGCGCCGGCAAAGACCGGGTCCTTGACGACCCGCACCTTGCCGCCGCCGAACTGGTTCATGGCCTGCTCGAGAAACTGGCCGAACCCCGGGATCCGAGAGCAACCGCCGGCGAGAATGATGTTCTGGCGGACCTTGTCCTGGTACTCCGATTCGCCGCTGGCGATGAGGTCGAGCATGGCTTCGGCCACCGGCGGCCCCAGACTCTCGCAGGCCTGCTTCATCTCGCTCGTGATGTCGATCTGCGACGGCACTCCCTCGATGGGGATGGAGACCGTCACCTTGCCCGGCGCCTTGCCGATGAAGCTGTGCTTTTCCTTCCACGCGCGGACCGTGTGAATCGAAACGCTCATCCCCGGATGGCGCTCGCCGAGCAGGGTGTAGAGCTGTTCGTCGACCCAGTCGCCGGCGTTGATGAGGGTCCGTTGATCCTCCTCGGTGGGATAGCGGCCCTTCATGACGCAGAAATCGGTGGTGCCCGCCCCGGCGTCCACCACCATGGCGTGGAGCAGCGCATCGAGTCCGTACGCCACGGCAAAGGGCTCGGAGACGATGATGAGGCCGTCGACAAGCCCGCGCATCGCTTCGCGAACGTGCTGTTTGTTGACCCGGAGTGCCTCGGCGGGCACGCCCACCACCGCCCGGACCTTGCCGCCGCTCTTCCGCACCTCCGGCACGCCTGCGATATCGAGCAGGTGCGACAGGAGCTCCCGGATCGCCTGTTGATCCTTGTCGGAGCCTTCCTTGAGCAGCCCCCGCTCCAGGGGCCGGTGGACTTCGAGCATGGTCCGGTTTTCAACCGCCTCCTGACCGAAGAGCACCTCCTTCTTGAGGATCTTCCGGGCGACGGCGTCCACCGGCCAACCGACGTAACTGTCGACGGTCTTGCGGACACCCGCGGATGTCGCGATGGCGCTCTGCGAGGTTCCGAGGTCGATGCCGACGAGTAGGTGCTGGGCTTTTTCGGTCATGTAGATTCTCCCTTGTCGTGAACCTGAGATGAACGGTTCTGGTGGATGAGATGTGCCAAGATCTTGATGCTCGGGCGCATGCGAAAAGCGCAGGCATACCCGTCGGTACGTCGAGCATTTTCGCATGTGCTCCGAGCGCAAGAGATTGGTGCAGGTCGCCACTGAGAATCGTTCATCTCAGGTTCCTTCACTCAACTCACGCGCGTACCCCTTGATGCCGGAGTACAACGCCTGGGCGATACTTTGTCGATACCACGGAAAACCGAGCATTCGCGCTTCGCGATCGTTGGAGATGCACGCGACCTCCGCCAGCACCGCCGGCATCTCGGTGGCCACGAGCACCACGAACGGCGCCCGCATCACGCCCCGGTCGACGACGTCGGGATTTCTCATCCTGAGGGTGTCGAAGAGCGATTGACTGACCCAATCGGCCATCCGCCGGCTCTCGTCGAGTCGCACCCCGGAGTAGATCCCATCGAGCAACAGCCGGGTGTCGGCGACGGAGAAACCCGAGTCGCGGTTCTCCTCCGCCGCCAGTTGTTTGAGGAACGGATCGACCGTCGTTCCGGCGAAGTAGGTCTCGAACCCTCGCGCCTCGCGGTCGGGCAACCAGTTCACGTGGATGGAGACAAAGAGATCGGCCTTGGCTTCGTTGGCGATCTCGGTGCGGTCCTTGAGGGCGATGGTCTCGTCGCCGTTTCTGGTCATGACCACCGTGAACTCTTCGTCGAGCAGCCGACGAAGGCGCACCGCGATATCCCAGGTGATCTCCTTTTCGAGCATTCCGAACTGTGGCAGCAGGGTCCCGCTGTCCATTCCGCCGTGACCGGGATCGACCACAATCGTGTGGACCGCGAGCGGGATCACTCCCCGTTCGATGGGCTGCTCCCGTCGGCCCTTGATGACATCGCCGAGACCGTCGGTTCGGTCCGCCGACCAGGTCACCGGCGGCGCGTCGAGCGGGGTTCCCGGCACCTGAGCGACCACCGGCGTTTCGCTGCGGTCGGCGCGCGCATCGGTGCGAAGTCCCAGGGTCAGCACGACCCCGGCGATGAGAACCAACGACCCCCCCGCCAGCAGCGCTCGCCGAAGCCGGCGGAACCGCTCGAGCCTCGCCATCCGTTGCCGCCGTATCGTTCCCCGGGGCTGGTTGTGGATGAGTTCGAGATTCTCCTCGGCGATTCCCTCGAAGAGCCGGCGCCTGAGGCTTCGCTGCGCGCTCATAGCGCACCGCCGGAGGGGGAATCCCCCCACTCCCGAACCCCACGAAGGAGGACGAGCAATCGCCAGAGCGGCATACCCTCAATCGTACCACGCAAGAAATCAACAAACCGGGTCGGAACCCCGGCGAAATCGACTCGACCGGTGCACCCTGCGCCACATGAGCCTCTCGCAGAATTCAAGAACCGGACACTGAGGTCTCCCGACCCTCGGCACCATCAGGCCGGCGAGACGCCGGCCCCACAATGGATCTCAGCCCTTTGTAGATCTGGCGTCTCAGCACGAACCATCAAAAAGTCGGGGTCTTGCGTGGGTCACGCAAGTCACTCGGGCATCGACTCCCGGTTCGGGGCCGCGTTCGCACGGACGCCTTGGACGCAAGAGTGGATCGAGACCGAAGGACGGAAAGTCTCAGGGCACGACCTGCATCCACGACGACATCGATCCCGATTCAAAACCGTCGATCAGCACTGAATTGTAGAGTTCCGTGATTTCGCCGGCCGTCAATTCACGGTCGTAGAGCCTGAGATCGTCGATCGCGCCGGCAAAGCGGTAAGGGGTCTCACCGTCTTTCCCGATCCCCAATGGGGCCGTGTTGTTTTCGAAAGTACCCATCATGCTGATGGTTTCAATATAGATCCCCTCAACATAGAGGCTCGCCGGGTGGTTTCCCCCGGGCTGGGTACCTACTGTCACCACGACGTGACGCCACTCACCTGTGCCACAGTCGAAGAACGGCCCGGCAACCCAACCATTGGACCCGCCGCCGACCGAGACCTGGATTCGACGCTCAGCGGCCGGATCCGGACAGACATAGCTTCCGCCGTAGTAAACCGAAGCCGAGTAGGCCGTGTTGAGGCCCTTTCCGGCAATGGTCCCGAGAATCGAGATCATCTCATCCTGACGAATCCAGAAGCTCAGGCTGTAGGCCTCCGTGATGTCGAGAGAGACGCTGTCGGGGGCTTCGAGATGTCCGAAACTGCCGACCAGATAGGCGCCATCAGGATTGCCGTTGCGGTCTTCGGTGGGTACCGCTCCCATCGCGACCGCGTGATTGCCATATCCGCTTGCATCGTCGGTGCTGCCGTTGAACGGGAAGTACGCGACCGGTCCGTTCGCAGCAGCCGGAATCGCCGCTACCCCGATCAAGAGCACCCAAACCAGGCAGAGAAACCACGAGGTTTTCGGGCCCGAATACACCATCGACACCCAACGCGGATGAGACATGACAGCTCTCCTTTCGTTTCCCCGCTGTATTCATCGCTTGATGTACTCCATGGTAAACGTTCTTCTCAACTCGTACCACCCAACAGCGATAAACGACCACGGTGACCGACAAGGCACTCGAAGGACCGGATCCGGTCTTGACACTGAGAACCCATCGCACGATATTGGCTTGAATCTCGATCCGAGTGCCCCGAGGAGAGGACAATGACGCGACTCAAACCGCTCTGCGTTTTCGTGGCCCTTTTCACCACATTCGCGGCGCCCGGCCGCGCCGAAACCCCCATCGACCCGCTCATCGGCACCTGGCGGATCGACGCCGTCTGGTCCGACGGCAGCGCGTTGTGGGCGCAGGCGGAGTACCGGCCGGTGCTCGGCGGCGCCTTCGTCGAAGGCAGAGTCTTCGTGCGCGACGGCGATGGCCCGCTCTACCAGCGGTACCGGAGCTTCTTCGCCGGCGCCGGGGATCCGGGCGCCGTCGCCGCCCACACCTTCGGCGCCGACGGTTCCTACGGCGAAACACGGCTCCAGGTGAACGGTCCGGTGATCACCACCGAGTGGTCCGCGGGCGAGACGACGATCACCGAGCGGATGGAGCTCGAGACACGGGAGTCGATGCGCTGGCAGGTCTGGACGACCGCAGCCGGCGGCGACCGGGACCTCGTCATGGACGGCCGGTGGAGAAAGGTCGCAGCGGATCCCATCGTCCTTGCCGCGGTCGAGGAGCTCGACGCCGGCGTCGCCGCCCTCGAGCCCTGGCTCGGCGGCTGGGAAACCAGCACCTCGCAGAGCGATGGGTCGCCGTACTGGTCGCGGATGGAGCTCCGGGCCGGTCTCGCCGGCCGATTCGTCGATGCCGAGGCCTGGGTCCCGGCAGGGGACGGCGAGAGCATCCGTCGATCGATCATGGTCGTCGTCGGCCCCGCCGAGAACGACGACCACCCGATGATGGTGACCTTCAACGAAGACGGGTCGGTTTCCACCGCAGACGTCCGCAGCGACGGCGACGGCGTCCTCACCATCGAAAGCACGACCCGGTCAGGAGGCCAGGTCAGCCAGCCGGCCGAGATGGTGACGGCAGATGCCTTCCGGTGGCGGGTCGAGGTGCGCGACAACCCCCTCTCCAACTGGACCGAGATCCTGAACGGCGTCTGGTTGCGCCAGGGCGGAGGCCCGGGCGATGCGACGGCGCCCATCGATCCCGACCGGTTCGCCGCGGCGGGCGGCGAGCTGCGCTCGTTCACCAAGGAGCGCGTCATCGCCGCGCCGGCGGACCGGGTCTGGGCTGCGTGGGCCACCGACGAGGGTTGGAGCGCAGTCTTCCCGTCCCCCTCGGCGAGCCGTATCGATCTCGCCGTCGGCGGCCGCTACGAGTGGCTCTTCGACGGCTCCATCGGCGGCAACGGCAGCCAGATCCTGAGCTACATCCCCGGCCGGATGATCAGCTTCTCGTGGAACGCCCCACCGTCCCAGCCGGACAGCCGCCTCCTCCGCACCTGGGTTGTCGTCGAGACGGAGGCGTTGGGCGACGAACAGACCCGCGTCCGGCTCACCCACCTGGGGTTCGGCAACGGTCCGAACTGGGACGAGACCATGGCGTACTTCGACAAGGCGTGGGAGTACGTCCTCGCGCAGTTGGAGGGCGCTCTCACGGCCGAGTGACCGGCGCCTGAGACATCCCCTCTGTCTGAATCGGCCGCAGGCCCTGAACGACCTGCGACCCGATCGCTGGGATGGCGAAATCTGCCGGACTTGAACGAGAGGGACGTGTCCGGCTCGGACCCCCGCCGGTCGCCGGTGTGTCATGCATCACGCCGGTTCGCCGCGGTTCGCGCGACAATTCCGGGGTGACCTTCGGCGGACGCTCAATGCTCCTGCGGCCCATCGCCATCGCGTTGCTCCTGGCGGCGGCCCGCAGTTCGACCGCGCAACAGGTTTGTCCGGCGGGCGCCGCACCCGGCCCGGTCCAATCGCCGGTCTTCGTTCGCAACCTCTCCGGCCAGACGAGCTGGTTCGCCTCGCCGGTGGTCCACGACCTCGACGGCAACGGCGCCAACGAGCTCATCGCCGCCTACTACGACGTCTATGTCTTCGGCAGCGACGGGAGTCTTGCTCCACCGCGCCCAGGAAGGCGACGGCCGGATCTACGCGCCGCACGTGGTCGCCGATCTCGACGGCGACGGCACCACCGAGGTGGTGGCGGGCCGGGGTCACGAGGTCTGGGCGTGGGAGTGGAACGGGTCGGCGCTGACGGTCAAAAACGGCTGGCCCGCCGACACCACCACCGGCGGCAACGCGCCCGAGATTCGCGGCATGGCGAGCGGCGATCTCGACGGCGACGGCACCATCGAGATCGTCGTCACCACCACCCAGACGGTCCCCACGTCGAGCGGCGGCGCCCAGGTCTTCGTCTTCGACGCGGACGGCAACTCGTACCAACCGGCCGGCGGCCACGTCCCCGCCTGGCCGCGCTACAACGCCCTCGCCGGTCCGGGCAACGACGCCGACCGCAACGGACCCGGCCACAGCGGCTTCGGCTGCTACGGCCTCAACGCCGCTGTCGGCAACACCGACGACGACCCCGAGCTCGAGGTCATCGCCACCTACGACAACCACCACATCCAGGTCTTCGACCACGACGGCGTCGCCATCGACGCCTCCGACTACTACACCAACCGGACCTCGCCCTGGGTCGGCAATCGGCTGACCTGGGGCCAGTTCATCCGCTGGGCCGACCCGGCGGTCGAGCACGACCACTACCACCTCCACACCGGCACCTGGCCGCACCCCGACTGGGCCGAGTGGCTGCAGTGGACCGCGTCGCCGCCGGCGGTGGCCGATCTCGATCTCGACGGCCGGAACGAGGTCATCGGCGTGCCCAACGTCGAGATGCACGTCCCCTACGTCACCCAGGCCTATGCGGTGATGGTCCTCGAGGGGGCGCACGGCGACGGCAGCCGGTCGGCCCGCCGCAAAGCCGGCTGGGAGACCCTGCCCCGGGGCGCCGCACCCATCGACGTCGACGGTTGGTACCCGCCATCGGGGGTGCCGGCGACCACCATCGTCAACATCGTCGGCGACGCCCGTCCCGAGATCGTGGTCTCGCTCAACGACGGATTCGTCTACGCCTTCGACAGCACGGGGCAACGGCTGTGGCGGACCAACACCCGCCACGGTCTCGCCATCGCCTTCAACTCCGAGACCACGGTGGCCGACCTCAACCAGGATGGATCGCCGGAGCTCCTGCTCGCCACCTTCGGCGACCCCGATGTCCACACGTCGGGATACCTCATGATCCTCTCCGCGGCCACCGGCGCCATTCTGCGACGACATCCCCCTGCCCAACCCCGGCCACAACGGCAACGGCAACGGCGCGCCCGCGGCGCCGGCGGTGGGCGATCTCGACGGCGACGGGCAGCTCGAGGTCTTTGTCCAGACTTTCGACCACGGACTCGATGTCTTCACCATCCCCGGGTCGGCGGCCAACTGCGTCATGTGGGCCACCGCCCGCGGCGGCCCGCTCCGCTCGGGCCAGGCGCTCCTGAGGTGGCGTGAAGGGATCTTCACGGACGGCTTCGAAACCGGCGCCGCCACATCGTGGACGCGCACCGTGCCCTGAGACCCCCGCCCCCTCCAGGGTCGGACTCAGCCGGATCTCGGGACTTGGCGATATCGTCGTATGATTGTGCGGATGTACTTCGAGACCTGGTGGTTCATGATACTCCTGGTCGCCGGCTCGGCGGTGTTGATCTGGAGCGCGCTCAGGCTGCGCCTGGCGGCCGCGGAGCGGCGTGAACGGGAACTCCAGACCATGGTCGAGCATCGCACTCAGGAGATTCGCAGCCTCGGCAGCCTCACCGACAAGATCAACACCGCCGTCGGTCTGGAAGAGGTCCTCGAGCACGTCTGGGCCTCCTTCCGCTCGGTTGTCCCTTACAACCGGATCGGGTTTGCGGAGTTCGACGGTGAACAGGAAACAGTGCGTGCGGTCTGGGCGCGCAGCGACGCATCGGAGATCATGATCGGCACCGGCTACTCGGCGGACATCGCCACAACCAGCCTCCGGGCCATTCTCGAGACCGGAAAACCGCGGATCATCAACGATCTGGCTGCCTATCTCGAGCGGCATCCGCACTCGGATGCCACTCGGGCCGTCGTCGAGGAGGGGATGCGGGCGAGCATGACCGTCCCCCTCAAGGCCATGGGGAATGAGATCGGCTTTCTCTTCTTTTCCAGCCAGACGCCCGACATCTACAGCGAAAAGCACGCCCGCCTCCTGGCGAGAATCTCCGGCCAGCTCAGCCTGGCCATTGAAAAGAGCAGGCTTTACGACCGCCTCCTCGAGACCACGAGGCTGCTCGAGGAGGCCAACGAGCGGCTCGAGCGAGCGGCGTCGACCGACGCGCTCACCGGGATCGCCAACCGCCGCGTCTTTGACGAACGGCTCGAGGTCGAATGGCGCCGGTGCAGACGAAACGGGCACCCGCTCTCGGTTCTCATGATCGACATCGACCACTTCAAACGGTTCAACGACCTCCACGGCCACATCGCCGGCGACGATTGCCTGCGGGCCGTCGCGGCGACCCTGACGAAGACGCTGGCGCGCGCCGCCGACCTCGTCGCGCGATACGGCGGCGACGAGTTCACCGCCATCCTGCCCGAAACCAGCCTCGAAGAGGCCGTCGACCTGGCCGACGAGCTTCGCGCGACGATCGCGAACCTCAAGCTGGAGACCGTCAGTCAAACAGTCGGTTTCACCGTCAGCATCGGCGTCGCCACCGAGGTGCCCGCCGAGGATCGATCGGTGGAGGATCTCATCCGCGGCGCCGACGCGAACCTCTACATCGCCAAAGACGAGGGCCGCAACCTGGTTCACTCGAACCCGCGGATCAAGTTGCCGGGGGGGTAAAGGGGTGAGGGGTGAGAGGTGAGACCTGAGTCAGACGTGAGAGGCAAGACGCGAGCCTCTTGCAGAATTCGGGATTCGGACACCTTGGCCTGCTGACCCTCCTCACCGTCAGGCCGGCGAGACGCCGGCACAATGACCACGAACCATCAGGTACGGTGGGTTTCTGCCAGAGGCTGGGTCGAAAGTTAGATCGCGGTGGTTTGTGCGGCTGCGAGTTCCCGAAAATGACCCGCATGCCGGAACGCAAGATCTGAAACACGGAGGACACGGAGAACCACGGGGTTGCCACGGAGTGATCCAAGGGTGTCTCTTCCTGTTCCGTGGGAGCGGGGGACGTGTCATGGCCATCGATGGGACGGATATCCATCGAACGCGCCGTGGATTCGCCGTGGTTCTCCGTGCCCTCCGTGTTTCAACTCGAGCTTCCATGTGGCGAGCACCGAAGAAACAACCGGCGATTCACAGGCTCGCCTGAGATGATTCTGTCGACCGAGCCTCCTGCGAAAACCTCCAAGACGACGGGGCACCAGCCTCACCACGGTGGGCCATCGCAGGCGGGGACGCCTGCGCCACGAGGCTTCTCGGGATTTTGCAGCGCCTACGCTCCCGCGGGCGATGGGCCCATTTGCGTCGACTTCTGCGGCACAATCAATTCGCTCACGTGAGACGTAAGACGTAAGACGTCGAGCGTGCAACCTCCCAACCCCTCACTCCTCACTCCTAACCCCTAACCTACCAATGCGATGCAATTCAAAATTAAGAATTCAAAATTCAAAATTGGAAACGACCCCTCACCCCTCACTCCCCACTTTCCATCCTCCCTTCTGAAACCTTTTATTGATTTCAACGTGATATCATAGTGACATCACTCAAGGAGGTTCCCCATGGTCGCGGAAAAAACATTCAACCCACTCTCAGGCTGGTTCCCACTCATGGTGACGATCGTGCTTTTTCTGGCTGGTCCGTATCTCTTCATCACCGGCGCCATCGGGCTCGGGTATCCCGGCGGGATCGCATTCGTCCTGAGAATGGTCCTCGGCGTCATTCTCTTCCTCACGGCGTTCATCTCGCTCTTCGGTTACATGGCCATCGCTCCCAATCAGGCGAGAGTGCTGCTGCTCTTCGGCAGCTACAAGGGTTCGGTCCTGAAGTCGGGCTTCTTCTGGGTCAACCCCTTCTACTCGAAGAAGAAGATCTCGCTGAGAATCCGCAACTTCGAAACCGGATCGACCTCGACGCCCGAAACCAAGAGCGAGGCGGGCAAGGTGCTGCAGAAGGCCGGCCGAACCCACGGCCGCCCGTCCAAGGTCAACGACCGCGACGGCAACCCCATCGAGATCTCCGCGGTGGTGGTCTGGCGGGTCGTCAACACCGCCGAGGCGCTCTTCGAGGTCGACGACTTCGAGGACTTCGTCCAGGTCCAGAGCGAGTCCGCGCTCCGCAACCTCGCGAGCCGCCACCCCTACGACAGCCACGACCACGAGGTCTCGCTGCGGGGCAATCCGGACGATGTCTGCGACCAGCTCGAGAGCGACATCCAGGAACGGCTGGACAAGGCCGGCGTCAACGTGATCGAGGCGCGGATCAGCCATCTCGCCTACGCACCCGAGATCGCCGCGGCCATGCTCCAACGCCAGCAGGCCCAGGCCGTCGTCGCCGCCCGGACCAAGATCGTCGAGGGCGCGGTGGGGATGGTCGAGATGGCCCTCGACCAACTCGCCGAGAACCACATCGTCGAGCTCGACGACGAGCGCCGCGCCGCCATGGTCTCGAACCTGCTGGTGGTGCTGTGCAGCGACCGCCACACCCAACCCGTCGTCAACACCGGCTCGCTCTACACCTGACGTGGGCAAACGCGAGCCCTTTCTCATGCGGGTCGATCCCGAGGTCCTCGACGCCCTCAGGCGCTGGGCCCGGGACGACCTGCGATCGGTCAACGCCCAGTTGGAGTTCATCCTCCGCCGGGCGTTGATGAGCGAAGGCAGGCTGGCCAAAGCCGGCAAGAAGCGCAGCGACGCCGGGGACCAGGGCGGCTGAGCGGTCGATCCGGCGTCCCCCCTCTCCTTCCCGACGCCTGCCGCCAACGTCTCCGCGACCACCTCGTCCGTGTCCGAGAGCTCCACGGCCGGGACCTCGCCGACGGCTTCGGCCGAGTTCACCTCCCCGAAGCTCTCGACCGGAAGTGCCCGGGAGCCGCCGCCGACTGGCGCTGGCAGAACGTCTTCCCCGCCGGCTCCAGAGGCGACGATCCGAGGACCGGCACCATTCAGAGTCGGGGAGCCACGAGCAGTCGCGGTCTTCCACCAGTCGTGTTGGGACGCGATCCAGGCTGCGTAACATCCCCGCCGAGGACACCGTACATGAGAGTAAGGAGTCAATATGGGATTGACTTGACAGCCGGTATAACCGGAGTCATACTTTTATTATGAAAACCGCAATCTCCATTCCAGATGAAGTATTCGTCGCTGCAGAGGGTCTTGCCGATCGCCTGGGTGTGAGCCGAAGCCAACTCTACTCCTCGGCGATTGCCCAGTACATCGAGGCGCATAGATCAAAGGGTGTGACTGCCCTCTTGAACGCCGTCTACGAAAACAATGCCGCAGACGTCGACCCCGTGATTCTCAGCATTCAGGCTTCTTCTATCCCCGCCGAGGAGTGGTAGTGCAACGCGGCGAAATCTGGTGGGCATCAATGTCCACTCCCAGAGAATCGGAACCCGGTTATCGAAGACCGGTCCTCGTCATTCAATCAAATGCCTTTACCGCAAGTCGAATCCAAACCGTATTGGCAGCCGTTCTTACCTCGAATCTGGATCTCGCTGCGGCTCCAGGGAACCTGATCGTCAAGCGTAAGCAGTCGGGCTTGACCCGCGATTCGGTCATCAACGCGTCCCAAGTCGTGACTCTGAACAAGACCTTTCTTACTGAAAAGGTAGGGGTCCTGTCTCCGAAGCTCATGAACGCTGTCGATGAAGGTTTGAGGTTGGCGCTAGGGCTATGAACCTGACAGAGTCGTTTCAGGCGGGCCGCGACCCGTGCGAGCGCAGGCACCGTCCGCTGAACTCCGGTCGTTAGGCCATCACAAGGAAATCAAACGTCTTGGAGATCAATACGTCGAATACAGATTGAAGACCCCTATGTTCATTCCTGGCCTCAAGGCAGGTCGAAGGCACGAAATGCCTCACAGCTAAGGAGGCTTCAGGACTCCGCCGGGATGTGACCGGAGGATCCGCGCAAGCGGTCGATCTCCCGCCGCGTCCGGGCCATGAGGTCGCGGCGGCGGGAAACTCCGAGACCGGCCGTGGAAATCGGTTCACCCACCCGGACGGTGACGGTTTGCGGCCGCACGATCCCTTCGTTGGGAGGAAGCACCAGCCGCGGACCTTCCAGGCCGACGGGGAGAATCGGCAATCCGGACTTCAGGGCGACGAGAAATCCGCCGCGGGCAAAGGGGAGCAGACGCCCGTCGGTGGTCCAGGTCTCTTCCGGGAAGACCAGCGGTGAGCCGCCGCGCGCGACCTCGTCGAGGGTCTGACTCAAGGTCGCCGCCGCGGTGCTGCGATCCGCCCGATCGACCGGGATGAAGCCCGCGCTGGTCATGGCCCAACCGAGGAAAGGGATCGCAAAGAGGCTCTTCTTCGCCAGAAATCGGAGTTCCACGGATGCCGGGACGGCCGTGAGCAGCACAACGATGTCCAGGCTCGACTCGTGATTGGCCATGATGACGTAGCGCTCGCCGGATTCGATGTGGTCGATCCCCTCGACCTCGACGGGAACACCGGCCAGCCGAAGGCACAGCCGGCCCCACAGGTGGGCGATCCGCGCGGCGCCGCGTTGGGAAACGAAACCGACCACCGCCGCCGTGGTCCCGAGCACGGCGGTGGTCAGACCGACTCCGATCTTCAAGGCGGCGATTCGAACGGGTCCGAGCTGGGTCATCGGGTCCGATTCTACCGTTTGTTCTTGACCTTGAGCACCTGCCGGATCATCTTTCCGAAACCGCGCTCCCGGGCTCTCATTTCGTGTCGTCTCGAGGCGTCCATGCGCAGGTCGAGGTGTTCCGCCTCACGAAGCAGACGGTGGTAACTCGCCAGCCTGGCCGCGTCGAGACGGCCCGCCTCGATCTCGGCGATCACCGCGCACCCGGGTTCCGCCTCGTGCCGACAGTCGCGAAAACGACAGCGTGCGGCCGCCCCATCGATCTCGGGAAAGGCGGGCGCCACCGCTCCCGGATCGAGCCAGAGACCGAGTTCGCGAATACCCGGGGTATCGATGAGGCAGCCCCCCGACGGCAGCACGACCAGCTCGCGGTGGGTCGTGGTGTGGCGTCCCCTGGCGTCGCTCTTCCGGACCCGGGAGACCGCGAATCTCTCCTCGCCGAGCAGAGCGTTGGTCAGCGTCGACTTGCCGACGCCCGAGGGTCCGAGAAGCACCGCGGTGGAGCCCGACGGCAGGAACTCGGCCAACTCGCCGACCCCCCTCCCCGCCACCGCCGACAGAGGGACGACCTCCGAAAAGGGCGCACCCTGCCGGGCGACGGCCACCGCAGCCTCGATGTCGTCGCAGAGATCCGTCTTGGTCAGCACGACTAAAGGGGTGGCGCCGGCGTCCCAGGCGAGGGCGACGGCACGCTCGATCCGGCGAGGGTTGGGGCCGCGTTCGACGGACTCCACGATGAACACGACATCGACGTTGGCGGCCACCGCCTGTTCGTGGTCGGCCGCACCCGGCCGTCGCCGCGTCAGCACCCCTGATCGGGGCAGAACCGCACGGACCACCGCGGTGTCGGCGGCGAGATCGAGCGCCACCCAGTCGCCGACCGCCGGAGAGCAGGGCTCTCCGGCAGGGTCGAGGGTGCCTGCGACCACAGCTGCGAGAACGCCGTCGGCGCTCTGCACGGTCACCGCGCCGCGATCCACCCGGACAACCCGGGCGGCGACGAGAGTGTCGTTGAAATCAGAGTTGAAAATCGATTCGAGACGATCATTCCAGCCGAATGCTGCGAGGGTCACTGTCCTTCTCCTGTTGTTCCGGGCGCGACGAATCACACCCATTTCCGTCGTGGACTTGGGATGGGAACAATCGGGGCGCCGAGCCCTTCGGCTCGCGTTGTCTCGCCCCTCAGGCGACAGATACGGCGGTCGAGGTCTTCATCGGGGCCGAATGGTAGCACGGTGGCGATTTGCGGTCCCGAAGGCGACGCTCGGTGATTGACGCCTGGGGCTGACGTGCCAGAATCGCGAGCACGGACTCGGGGAAGGGATCGGATGGAACAGAACGAGGGAAAGATGATCATCGCCGAGGAGCCCCGGTCATGAGCCGGACCGGCGGAGCCGCAGGCGAAGTGTGGCTTGTCGACCCTCCTCTCTTCACCCTGCCCTATGACCACGAGCTCGGCCAGGCGCTTGCCTCGACCGGTCTGCGAGTCCGCCTGTTCGGCCGCCCCTTGCGGGCGAACGAAACAACCGTCTCGAGCCCCGATTACGATTTCGACCCGCTTTTCTACCGGCGCAGCGAAGCCGGGCGGGGAAAATCAAAATCGGGCCTCCACCGTTTCGCCAAGGGAATCGAGCACTTCATCGGCATGACCCGCCTCGGCCGCTCGGTCCGTCGGGCCCAACCGGAGGTCGCCCATTTCCAGTGGCTCGCCCTGCCCTGGGCCGACCGGCCCTGCTTGGCCGCCATGGCTCGCCGGTGCCCCCTCGTGCTCACCGTCCACGATGCCACCGCGCGCGGCGGCCGGGGCTTCGCGCCGCTCCAGACCCTGGGACTTCGCGGTGCGCTTCGGCACTTCAGCTCGCTCATCGTTCACAACGAAGCGGGCCGCCGGGCTCTGCTCGACCTCGGAGTCGATCCCGCCAAGATCGAGATCCTGCCGCACCCTCCCCTGCCGCTGCCTCCCACCGCAGCGATCACGCCGCCCGATTTCACAAGCCCGGTCCTGCTGATCTTCGGCGAGATCAAGCCGTACAAGGGTGTCGACCTCGCCATCGAAGCCCTGGCGCAGCTCCCCAAGCGACATCGAGGACGGACACGCCTGATTGTTGCGGGAAGGGCCCACATGCCGGTGACCGGCCTCCAGACCCTCGCTCGCGATCTCGGAGTCGAATCGCGAGTCGAGTGGATCGACCGTTTTATCGGCCTCGATGAACTCCCCGCATTGCTGGGTTCGGCGTCGATCTTCCTGCTCCCGTACCGCTCGGCGGACGCTTCGGGAGTGCTGTCACAGGTGCTGCAGCTGGGCCGGCCGATCATCGCCAGCCGAACCGGAGATTTCCCGACGCTGGTCGGGATGGGCGGCTGCGGCGAGGTCGTCGAGCCCGGTGACGCCGGCGAGTTGGCCGGCGCGGTCTGCCGGCTCCTCGACGATCCGGACCGTGCGGCGCGCATGGGCGCCGCCGCCCGCGAGCTTTCGCGGACCATGCCCGGCTGGAGCGACATGGCGAGGGAGCTCCGCGCCCTCTACGGACGTGTTCGAGCCGACCGCAGGTCGTAGAGATACAGCGTCGCCTGGTTCGAGTGCAGATCGATGACCTGGCTGTCGAACGCGGCCAGCCAGAGTGCGAGATCGCCCTCGAGCTCCCCGCTGCGAACGACCGCGAGGTAGTCCGCACCGAGACCGCGCAGCCGCTCGAGCAGACCGGGCTGCAGGTCGCTTTCGGCGATGGACCAACCGTAGCGCCCGGCGGCGTAAAGAAGGTGCGGGCTGCGGCAGTCGAGATTGCCCCTTGAAACAACGACCAGCGAGCCGTCCGGGGTGCGCAACCCGATCTCGCGACCTCCTTCGACGACATCGCCGAGCACCTGGTAGTAGTGTCGCTCGGAATAGCGGACGTGCTCCCCGGCCACCACGAGGAGGAGCCCGGCAGCCAAGGCCGCACTCCCGAATCGACCGAATCCCGCCACGTCGACGAGCCACAGAATGCCGGCGGCGATGAGGCAGGCCAGCGGCGCCAGAAACGGGATCAGATAGTAATTGTGCACCACGCACAGGTTGAAAAAGACGAGCAGCATCAGCGCCGCGCCGGCGCACCAGGAAAGGAGCAGCCACGATCTCCGCCCGATCATGACGACCGCGCCGACGAGGAGCGGCACGACGCCGAGGGCGCCGATGACCTCACTGAAGAACCGTTGACCCAGGATCAGCCAACTACGGGGGTCGAGGCGCTGGGCGAAGGTGCCGAAGTACCATCCCCAGCTCTGAACCATTTTTCGGTAATGGGGAATGAAGTCCCAATCGGGCGCCCGTGAGTTCACCGCGTGAACATGCGCCTCCCAGAGGCCGAAGATGAGCAGCGGCAGCACGAGCTGCGGCAGACTGCGCAGGACGAAGCGCCACCGCCGGTCGCGAGCCGCCAGGAAGACGAGCAACGGGACCACGGCCAGCGCATACGGCGCCTTGATCATCAACGCCAAGGCGGCAAAGCAGGCGCCGGCCCACATCCATCGAGGCGACTCCAACCGCAGTCCGACGGCGAAAAAATAGGCCATTCCATAAACAAAAAACTGGACGCTGAAGTCGATATGGATGGCCCGCGAGTAGAACAACGAAAGCGGCATGACGAGGATGACCAGCACCGTCATCCGCGCCAGGCGGCGATCGAGAATCTCGGTCACGAGACGATAGGCAAAGAACAGCGACCCGATGAAGAACAGGAGAAAGACCGTCCTCGCCACCGCGTGGTGGGGACCGAAGACGTGGTAGGCAGCGGCAGCGAAGGCTTCGGGCAGGGGGAACTCGAGGATCGTCGTCCGGTGATCCGCAAGCCAGCACACCGATGGATGGAAAAGGTCGATCCCGTCTTCGTAAAAGGCGCGGATGTACTGCGCGGTGTCGGACTGCCGCCACATGTTCGGCATGTCGATCTCGGCGCCGAAGTGGAGCAGGCGAAGGCCGAGAAAGAGGACCGCCAGAATCCAGAACACCGCTGCGGGGAGCGAATCGGACCGCGGCGGAGAGGGTCGCTCGCCGAGATCGGGCGCTGCGGCTTGCGGCGCATCCCACCGCCCCGCGGCGATGATCAGGGCGATGGGCAACCAGAAAATCAGCCACGACGAAAGATGCGGATTCGACACCAGACGGTGCCCGTCGGGAACCAGGCAGATCACGCCGAAGACGAGCAGCACCAGACCCGCGGGGTCGCCCCGATCGCCGGTGGTTCGCCACGCTCTTCGCAGCGCCCAGGCCACAAGCACGAGCAACAGGCCAAGACCGACGACACCGCCGAAATAAAATGTGGCGACCAACGCGCTGTGGCTGTGGGGCATGGTGAACCCCATCGGAAAGTCCCACGAGCCGACCGGAAACTCGACATCGTCGCAAGCCGCAAGACCGACGCCGGTCAGCCACCGACCGTCGGTTCTTTCAACCAGGGTCCGGTAGATGAAGGTCCGCCCCGCGTCACCCCTTGCCCAGAGCGAAGGCCCCCAACCACCGCCGACGAGGCTGAATCCGAGAATGATCGTCAACAAGAGCATCGCGAGAGCCGCCGCCGCCCGCCGGTCGCGGCTCACGATCACCGCCAACGCCGCAGCCGTCGCGAAGGCGACCATCGTCGCGCGGCCCATGGTCAGGACGAGCCCGGCGGTCAGCACCAACCCGGCCGCAACCCACGGCGCGGCCCTCCCTTCACCGGATCGCCGGAGATCGAGAATCCGCAGCAGGCAGAGCAACCCGGCAAACCCGAGGTAATGGGCGAAGAGGTTGGGATGTTCGAAGTGGATCAGGCTGTCGAGCCGACCCGGGTATGCACCGCCGCCGAACGGAGTAACGACCATCGACGCTCCCGCGATGGCGACCGCGGCGCCCACCGTCATGGTGCCGAGCCGGCGCCAGCGCCGACGGCTCAGGACCTGGGACGACCCGACGAGGAAGACCGCGGTGGCGACGGTGTTCAACGCGACCGTCGGCAGCGAGAGCTCGCGGTCACCCCGCGTCCACAACGCCGAAACGCCGAGGTAGAGCACGAAGACGAGCGCGAAACCGAGCAACCTGCCGTCGGCATCCTGCGGCGGGATGACCCTGAGCACGCTGCGCGCTCCCAGCAGCAAGAAGGCCGGGAGCATGCCGAGATAGAAGAGGAGGTCGTGCGGTGTCGAGCCCAGAGCCCGGTTGGAGGGGAGCAGGTAGAACCCGAGGATGAAGACCGCCAGCAGGGCGAAGATGATCCTGTCGCCCCAGTCATCGCCTCCGGGCGGCGTTTCTCTTCCCCGACCCGTTCACCGGGTCGATCCGGAGGTGGGCGCCGAACGCAGCACGGTGACGCCCGCCGCCACCGAGATCGCGAGCTCGGTCGCGACGGTGGCAGCCGCGGCGCCGGCTCCCTGGTAGAGCGGGATCAGCACCGCATTGAGCAGCAGATTGAGCGCCAACCCCGAGGTGGCGATCACCAGGTAGCGCGCCTGGAGATCTCGCACCACCAGTACCTGAGTGAAGAGGTAACCGAGATACACGGGCACGACGGTCGGCGCCAGGGCCATGACCAGTGTCGAAATCCGGCCGAGTGCATCGCCGTACACCAGCGGCACCGCCCAGACGCCGAGGGCGACCACGGCCGCGACGGCAACCATGGAAAGACCACCGAGGAGCAACGAGAACCGTCGCAGGAGGGGCGTCATATCGGTCGCCTTGACCAGCCGGGGGAAGACCACAAGCATGAGAATGTGCGGGATGATGAACGCCGTCTCGACGATCTTCGTGGCGGTGAAGTAGCAACCGACCTCGGATTCGCCGACCATCGCCCCGAGCATCACCACGTCGACCCGGAGATAGAGCACCCCGACGAGCCCCACGGCGCCGAGGGCGAGGCCCTCCCTGACGAGCGACAACGCGCTCCTCGCGGCCGGCGCAGCGGCCCTCAGCGCCGCGACCATCGCGCGAAGCCTGACGGGATAGAACGCGACGAGCAGCAGCCAGCCGCCGACCCCCACCCCGACCAACGCCGCCGCCGGCACCCACGGGCCCGGATCCGCACCGCCGGCGCCGAGAGCGACCAGCGAGAAGAGCAGGATCGGGCCCAGGAGCTTGGACGCTCCACCGACCACTCCCTCCACCTGAAGATCCTCGAGCCCGCGGAAGTAACTGAACACGAGATTGAGGGAGAGAGTCAGGCCGAACGCGAGCAGCAGCAGACCCACCAGGTCGTGCGGCCAGGGTCCGGCCAATGCAGCCAGGTACGTGCACAACAGCAGGAGAGGGAGAAATCCGAGCGCGAAAACGACGGCCCGGCGCACCACCGCCGTCTCACCGCGCGCGGTGTACTTGACGACCACCATGTTCAACGAGAAATCGAGCAGCGGCTGACAGACCATGAGGATCACGGTGTACCACAGGGTGAACCGCCCCGTCGCCTCGATCCCCAGAAGCCTCGGAAGGGCGAGAAAGAACACGAAGACCGCGGCCCGACCGAGGCCGTGATGCAGCGTGACCCAAGCGAGATTGCGGATCATCCGGGGCGCCCCTGCCAGACAAACGAGGCGGCAAAGAAATAAAACACGCTCATGAAGGTGGCGTCGTGCACGAAACAGTCGAGCACCTGGCCGCCCAGCATGGTGACCAGCACCGCCTCCGCCACCGCCGTGTCCGGCGATCGCGAGCGCAGCAGCCGCCAGCCGACCGCGAGCGCGAGGGCGAGCCCGACGAACCCGAGCTCGGCGGTGATGTTGAGCACGAGGTTGTGGGCGTTGAACCCTCGCCGGCCCATCACCCGCGGGCCGATCTCGATCTCGAAGACCTCGAGACCCAGGCCCGATGCCGGTCGGCGCCGGATCTCCTCGACGGCCTCGTTCCAGAGCCGGGTTCGCAGGCTGAGCGAAAGCCCGGGATGGGAAAGCGAAGGCGTCCAGGGCTGGTCGGAGAACCGATCCGGCGCCCAGGAAAGCTCCCACAGCCCCGTCTGCCGGGCGGACACCGGGAGGATCAGGACCACCGCGCAGAAAAGCACCCCCAACCCTGCGGCGCGCTTCGCCGGCAGCATCCGCCGCACGGCCATCCAGACCAGCGCCCCGAGCAGGGTGAGCCAGGCGTTCCGCGATCCCGACTGCGCCACCTGGGTGAGGAAGATCGCGGTGCAGAGCAGGCCGGGGCGGCGTTCGACGAGCCCCCGGCGTCGGAGCAGTTCGGTCAGCACCACGCCCACCGCCATCAAGACCCCGAACTGGTTCGGCCAACCGAGCAGCGACGCCACCCTCGGATATATCGACAACGAACCGTCGGTGCGAAACGCCAGGAAAAGCGCGCTTCCGGGGAAGATCACCTCGACGATTCCGATCAACGCCAGCACCAGCAGGAAGGCGTGCACCAACCGCGTCGCTTGCCACCGGCGGCGCTCGTCGGACAGCAGGAGGAGAAACGCCGGCACGGCGAGACCGAGCAGGTTGTACTTGACCCAGTAGTAGGCACTGGTCGCCGGCATCACACCGAGCAGCGACGCCACGAGCGCCCATGTGGAAAAGACCGCGAGCGCCGTCAGCAGCCGTTGATGCCCGGCCCACCCATCGCCGATCGAGCCGCGGTAGAAGGCGATGATCCCGACCGCGGCGAGGGGAATCAGAAGATTGGACAGCCCGATGTGGACAAACGGCATCTTCAACTCGGTGCACAGCGATCCGAGCAGGAGAAGAACGAGGAGCAGGTACGGCGACCGCTGATCCCATGTGCCCGCAGCAGGTGATTCGAGCATCAAAGTGCGGCCCTTTCTACCACATTCCACCCACTGGTGTTGTTGACGGTCGACCCTGATCGGGGATAATCGAACGCTGCACAGCCCATGGCGAAGGTCCTGTTTTTGACGCCGCGTTTCCCCCATCCCCTGGACAAGGGCGACAAGCTGCGTGCGTTTCACCAGATCAGAGTTCTGTCCGAACACCACGACGTCTTCCTGTGCGCGCTGAGCCACGACCCGGTCGCACGCGCCAGCCTGGCGGCGCTGGCGCCCTACTGCGCCGGAATCGAGGTCATCGGTCTGTCGCGCGCGGGGTCGTGGTTCCGCACCGCCGTCGCGGGTCTTCGCAATCAGCCGTTCCAGGTCGGGTACTTCGCTTCCCGCGCGGCGACGCTGAAGGTCCATCGACTGGCCGGCGAGTTCGCGCCCGACCACATCATCGCCCAACTCATCCGCACCGCCCACTACGTCAAGGGAATCCCGGTCGCCAAGACCATCGACTACATGGATGCCTTCTCGCGCGGGCTGGCGCAGCGCGAGGAGATGACCCCGGCGCCGATCCGGCCGGCCCTTCGTCGGGAACGGCGCGCCGTCAGTCGTTTCGAACGTGCGGTCTTCGCCGACTTCGACCACCACACCATCATCTCCGACCGGGACCGGCAGTTCATCGACCACGACGGGCGCGACACGATCCGCCTGGTTCCCAACGGGGTCGATCTCGAAGCGTTCGCGCCTCGAACCGGGCCGACCGACACCGATCTCCTTTTTGTCGGCAACATGTCGTACAGCCCCAACGTGACGGCGGCGAAGATCCTGGCGCGGGAGATCCTCCCCAGAGTGCAGAGGGTGAGGCCCGGATGCAATCTGCTCATCGCCGGGACCACCCCGACGCGGGCCGTGCTTCGGCTCCGGAGCCGATCGGTGACTGTCACCGGATGGGTCGACGACATCGCCGGGTGCTACGCGCGATCGAGAGTCTTCGTCGCACCGATGATGGCCGCCACCGGTATCCAGAACAAGTTGCTCCAAGCCATGGCTGCGGGGCTCCCCTGCGTGACCACGAGCATCGCCAACCAGGCCCTGGGCGCGAGTCCGGACGAGGTGGTCCTGGCCCGGACGCCAAGCGAGTTCGCCGATGCCGTCGACTCCCTCCTGAACAACCCCGAGGCGGCGCGGGAGCTCGGCCGGAGGGGCCGCGAGCTCGTCCTTCGTTCGTTCCAGTGGCGGCAGGCGACGCGCCCGCTCCTCGATATCATCGAGCCGCCCGAGTTCGCGGGCGATTCGGTCCACGGCTCCGCCGGCGACCGCAACCGGAAGGAGAACCCATGAAAGACGCGCCGCTTTTCTGGCTCGCCGCCGCGGTGCTCGTGCATCTGGATCTCAGATCGAACGGATCACCGGAGCACGCTGCGAAACACGACGAGGGTCCGCTCGGCGGCCCGCGACCAGCTGAAGACGCGTGACCGGTCCAGTCCTCTCGTCTCCAGATCCCGGCGCAGAGCATCGTCCGCGAGGACGCGCGACAGCACTCGGATCCACCCCTCGAGATCGCCTGGTGGGACGAGTTCCGCCGCCGATCCGGCCACTTCCGGCAGCGAACCCGCATCGGCGGCCACCACCGCGGTGCCGCAGGCCATCGCCTCGATGACCGGCAGCCCGAAGCCCTCGTCGAGAGACGGGAACGCAAAGACCGACGCTGCACCGTAGAGGGCAACCAGGGACTCGTCGTCGACGTCCCCCAGCGCCCTGACCCAAGGTTGCGTGAGCGCCGTGTGCCGGCCGCCCCAGCCCTTCCCGCCGACCAGCACCAAGGAAACAGGTTTCGCCCGATCCGCGTTGAGGCGGCCAAAGACCTCGAGAAGGAACTCGAGGTTCTTCCTCGGTTCGCGGGTGCCGACCCAGAGGGCAAAGGGATCCGCGAGGGCGAACCGCCGCCGCACAGATTCCCGGCGCTCGCCGGCGACCGGCCGGAACCTGCCATCGACCCCGTGCGGGACGATTTCGATCCTGTCCGGTCCAACGCCGGTCGAAACCAGAACGTCGTCTCGTGTCGCCTCGGACGGCACGAGGCACGCCGCCGCCCGCGGCCAGCGCCGCGCCGTCCACGACCACGGCGCCCGGTATCGCAGGGGAAGCAGATCCGGACGCTTGAGAAACGCCACATCCTGGATCGAAATCACCGATGGAAGGATGGTCGGATCAACGACCGATCCATAGGGCGAAAAGAAGAGATCGGGCGCGACCCGGCGAAGCCGCGGCGGCAGCTGCCAGAGATCCCAGATCGGCCGAAAGAGAGTCTGCCGGGGCCCTGTGATGAGGTGGAATCCGACCCGCGGCGACTCCGTGAGACATCGGGCCGAGTCGTGGTTTGCGAAAAGCTCCAACCGCACGTCCTCGTCGGCCGCGAGCAAGGCGGGCAGCAGGCTCTCGAGATAGCGTCTGAATCCACACGGCCGCTCCGCCAGCGGGCGCGCATCGACCCCAACCCGCAGCGGACCGCTCTTTCGCGCAGCCGGGGACGCCTGGTCTGAGAGTTCTGCCGCCATCTCGACCTACAATGATGGCGCACTCCATTTCTTGCAAGACCCGGCCCGAGACGCCTCTTGACTTGCCGTCCCGACCGGGCGAACCTTGCGCCCTCGGAGGAACGATGGCAACAGAAGAGCAGAAAGTGATCTTTTCCATGGTCCGGGTCTCCAAGACCCACGGCCAGAAGACCGTGCTTCGCGATATCTCGCTCGGCTTTTTCTACGGCGCGAAGATCGGCGTCCTCGGGCTCAACGGCGCCGGCAAGTCGACCCTGCTCAGGATCATGGCCGGGACCGAGGAGTCGTCCAACGGCGAGGTCGTGCGCGCGCCCGGATACACCGTCGGCATGCTCGAGCAGGAACCCGAGCTCGAGGCCGGCAAGACCGTTCTCGAGATCGTCTCGGAAGGGGCCTCCGAGGCTACGGCCCTTCTCGCCGAATACGACGCGCTCGCCGATCGCTTCTCCGAGCCCATGACCGACGACGAGATGCAGAAGGTCCTCGATCGCCAGGCCGAGGTCCAGGACAGGATCGAGGCCATGGGCGCCTGGGAGCTCGACTCACGACTCGAGCTCGCCATGGACGCGCTGCGCTGCCCGCCGCCCGACACCGTGGTCGATGTCCTCTCCGGTGGCGAGCGCCGCCGGGTCGCGCTCTGCCGGTTGCTCATCCAGCAGCCGGACATCCTCCTCCTCGACGAGCCCACCAACCACCTCGATGCGCTTTCGGTGGGTTGGCTCGAACGCCACCTCAAGGACTACCAGGGCACGGTCATCGCGGTCACTCACGACCGCTACTTCCTCGACAACGTCGCCGGCTGGATTCTCGAGCTCGACCGCGGCCACGGAATCCCCTGGAAGGGCAACTACTCGTCGTGGCTCGAGCAGAAGGAAGAACGGCTCCGGCAGCAGGAACGCAGCGAGGGCAAGAGACAGAAGACCCTCGAGCGCGAGCTCGAGTGGATCCGGATGGCGCCTCGCGCCCGCCACGCCAAGGGCAAGGCGAGGGTCAACGCCTATCAGGAGCTGTTGTCGCAGGAACCGGAGGCCCTGGCGCGCGATCTCGAGATCTTCATCCCGCACGGGCCGCGCCTCGGCGGCGTGGTCATCGAGGCCGAGGGACTTTCCAAGGGCCACGGCGACCGGCTGCTCTTCGATGATCTGAGTTTTTCGATCCCGCCCGGCGCCATCGTCGGGATCATCGGCGGCAACGGCGCCGGCAAGACGACCCTCTTCGAACTCATCACCGGCGCCCAGACGCCCGACAGCGGAACGCTCCGCCTCGGCGAAACCGTCAAGCTCGGCTATGTCGACCAGAGCCGCTCGACCCTGGACCCCGAAAAGACCGTCTGGGAAGTCATTTCCGATGGTTCGGACTCGATCTGGCTCGGCCGGGTCGAAGTCAACTCCCGCGCCTACGTGGGCAGGTTCAACTTCACCGGCACGGATCAACAGAAACCCGTCAAACAGCTCTCCGGCGGTGAGCGCAACCGCGTCCACCTGGCGCAGATGCTCAAGGAGGGCGCCAACGTCCTCATGCTCGACGAGCCGACCAACGATCTCGACGTCAACACCCTGCGCGCCCTCGAGGAGGCCATCCTCGCCTTTGCCGGGACGGTGCTGGTGATCTCGCACGACCGCTGGTTTCTCGACCGGATCGCGACCCACATGCTCGCCTTCGAGGGGGATTCCCACGTCGAGTGGTTCCCCGGCCCCTACTCGGACTACCGCGCCGACCGCAGGGAACGTCTCGGCGACGAGGCCAACCGGCCGCACCGGGTCACCTATCGGCCGCTGACGCGGTAGCCCGAGGCGCCGCCGGCCCAGCAGAGAACAGGCCTTCACGCCCGGGCGCACGCAAGCGCTGATTCTGCTATGATCTGTCTGCAATTGAGACACATCATCGTTTTTGAGCATCGTACAGACTCACCACCGTGCTGGCTGCGCGACCCTAGACCGGAGAAAGGACCCAATCATGAAAACTGCATTCACAATGATCGCTCTTCTCGGTATCGCCATTTCCTCCTCAGCCGGCGTGCTCTATGAGGTGGAGAGCTCGTACGGTGAAACCGCGACCAAGGCGGGAATCGCCGTCGAGGGCCTCAAGATGAAAATGGATATCGCGTCCGGCAAAAAGGACTGGAACGGCCACATGATCTTCGACGGTGACAGCCACGAGATGATGGTCGTCAACCACGACGACAAGACCTACTTCGTCATCGACGAGGAACAGATGAAAAAGCTCGCCGCAACCGTCAATCAGGCCATGGCATCCGTCGAGCAGGCGCTTGCCGGAATGCCCGAGAGCCAGCGGGCAACGATGGAGAAGATGATGAAGAGCCGCATGCCGGACATGGGCGCGCCGCGCGAGCCGTCCGAGCTCAAGAAGACCGGCGGCAGCGAGAGCGTCAACGGTTTCGACTGCGCAGTCTACGAGGTCTGGCGCGGCGGCGTTCGCGAACGCGAGCTCTGCGTCACCGACTGGAACAACGTCGCGGGCGGGAGCGAGGTCGCCGATGTCTTCTACGAGATGGGCGAGTTCATGACCGAGATGCTCGACAGCCTGCCCAAGATCGGTGGCGGAAAATCCATGGGCGACGCGACCTACGAGCACCTCAAGGAAATGAACGGTTTTCCGGTGCGCACCCGCGAGTACGAAGACAACGGCATGCTGGCCGGCCAGTCGAGCCTGGTCTCGTCACGAGAGGCCGATTTCGACCCGGCGGACTTCGAGCCGCCGACGAACTACAAGCGGCAGGACCTCACGAAGGGGATGAAGTAAAGATTCGAGCGGCCGCGGCCGGCGGCAGGGGCCGCTCGAGCTGCTGCTGATGAGACCATTCATCGCGGGGTGTACGGGAAAACGGCTCACGATTCTGCGGGTGACAGGCCCCCCTCGAGATTGAGGCAACTGCGTCGTAGACCCTCTACTTCAGAATCTCGAGTTGGTCTTCCAACGCCTGCGCTTCCCCGTTCCGGCCGGCGACTCGAAGTACTGCCGCGAGCTTGGCCACTCCTTTTCGGGTCACTTCGTGGTCGTCGCCGAAGACTCGCCGCCGGACGTCGACCCGTTCGCGAACAAAGCTCTCGGCTTCTTCGATCCGGCCCAGCTCGACGATGGCGGTTGCCAGCAGATCCGCCGACAAGGGCGTCAGGAAGTCGGCGTCGCCGCGGACCCGGAGGTTTGTCTCGAAGGCCTCCCGCAGGGCAACCTCGGCCTCCTCCCACCTGCCGAGCGCGGTGAGGAAATAGCCGTGGTTGTAAATGCCGAGCAGGGTATCGGGGTGCTCGTCGCCCAGGGTGCGACGGCGGATTTCGACAACCTGTCGACTGAACGACTCCGCATCTTCGAGGCGGCCCATGTCGTGGGCGTTTTTTGCGAGGTTGCTGAGCGTCCGAACCGTCTGGGGATGGTCGTTACCAAAAAGGCTGCGCTGGCGTTGCAGGATCGAGCGGTAGATCGCCTCCGCCTTCTCCAACCTGCCCCACCGACGGTAGGCGGTGGCCAGGTTGTTCTCCCCGGCCAAGGTGTCCGGGTGATCCTCCCCGAGGACGCGGCGCATGGCTTCGACCTGCTCGCTCCCGATGGCGACGGCTTCCTCGAAACGACCCTGCCGGGAAACCACCGTCGCCACGTTGCCGAGCGCCTTGAGGTAGACCGGGTGGTCGACCCCGTAGCGATCTCGCCGAATCGCCAGGGTCCGCCGGTACAGCGGCTCGGCTGAAGCCTCCTTGCCCTGCATGAGCAACGCAGCCGCCAGATCCGAGATCGAGTTGGCGGTCAATGGGTGGTCTTCGCCAAACACCCGCTCCTTGACCGCGACAATCTCCCGGTGGAGGGTTTCCGCCTCGGCGTATCGCCCCTGAAGACGAAACAACACCGCCAGTTCCCCACGCGCCGCGAGGGTCAGGAGGTGATCATCGCCGAAGAGGGCTCGCCGACCATCGACAACTCGCCGGAAGACAGCTTCGGCCTCGTCGTACGATCCGCGCTCGCGCAACACGAGCCCGACCTCGAGCGCGGCCGCCAGGGTCAACGGTTGATCGGCGCCCAGGATCACCTCACAGCGTTCGAGAACCCGCCGAAGGGCCGTCTCTCCCTCCTCGATATCGCCGCGCAGAAAGAGCGCCCGGCCGTCCTCGATCTCGGAGGCCAGGGTTTCCGGATGCTCGTTGCCGAGCCCGTCCCGCCGAAGTTGCAGCGCGGTGGAGAGATGATCGTGAGCCTGGTCGTACTTGCCCAAAGCGAGATAGGTCGAACCGAGGGTGTGGAGTACCGCGGCGCGATCGAGGGGACGATCGGCGAACTCGAGGTCGAGACTCCAGGCCGCCTGGTCGAGGACATCGACCACCTGCACCTCGGCGCCCCGCGCGTTCGGCGCCGCGCTGCTGAGCATGTTCGTCAGAAAGGCGTTCACCGCTTCAGCCTGCGTCCTCGCATTTTCGGCTGACCTCTGGGATCGTCGGGCCTGGATAAAACCGATGGTCGAACTCACCGCGGCTGCCACGAGGACGGCAGCGATGGTGGCGGCGACCCATCCACGGCGTCGGCGGCGCGGCCGGTCATCGATCCAACGGAGCTTCTCGGCCACCGCCTCGACCGTGGGACGCCTGCCCGGCCCCAGCGATTTCATGCTTTCGATGAGAGCCTTGAACTCGCTGTCCAGGCCCTCCACGGGATTGGTGTCGCCCCACAGGACCTTTGCCTGCAAACGCTCTCGGCCGATATTGCTGTCGTAGGGCGGCCTGGTCGAGAAGATCTCCTGCAGGACCAGACCGAAAGAGTAGACGTCGCTGGCGGCGGTCAGGACCCGACCCCGGGCCTGCTCGGGGCTCATGTACCTGGGGGTGCCCACGGCGTGGCCGAGCTCGGTAACCGAGTTCTCGTCCACCGCGTCACCCAGGTCTGCGGCATCGAAGGTGTGCGAGCCGCCGGCTTCGATCTCGGCGTCTTCTCTCGGCAGCGATCGCGCGAGTCCAAAATCGAGTACCTTCACCACGTTGTCCGAACCGACCATGATGTTCTCGGGTTTGAGATCGCGGTGCACGACGCTCATGGAATGGGCCGCCCTCAGGGCCTCGGCGACCTGCAGCGCGACGCTCATCTTCTCGGCGGGTGACAGACCCCTCTCGAGGGCTGCGCTCAGGGTCTCGCCGTGGACAAGCTCGAGGACGATGAAATCACTGTCATCGCCCTCGATGAACTCGTAGATTCGGCAGATGTTGGGGTGTTCGAGTTGGGAAAGGAGCCGGGCCTCCCGGAAAAACCGCGCCTTGGCTTTGCCGCCCTGTCGCATCGAGGCTCGAATCGCCTTGATCGCCACCTGCCGGCCGAGGACCTCATCGAAACCGAGATAGACTTCTCCCATTCCGCCTTCGCCGAGCTTGTCGACGATTCGGATGCTGCGGACACTGGTGCCGACGAGGGTCATGGAACTCGGGGCGCTCGGCTGACCGGCGAAGCTTTGTCAGTCACTCGACGAGTTGCGCCGGTCTTCCACAGTGCGCCGTTCGGCGACCCGACGGTCTCGACCGGATCGCCTCTCCTTTTCCTCCGGCCATCCGGGATCGGACTTGACACGTCGATCGATGTTCGTTCGCCTCTCGGCAACGCTGCGTCGGTCCTTGCCGGATCGCCTCTCAGCCATGTCCGCCTCCCTTGAGCACTGCTTCGAGATTACCCTGAACAGGATCGTCTTACAAGTCCAAGCCGGCCGCGGCGAGGGCTTCTTCCAGACGCGCCACCCGTTCCTCGAGCTCGGCCACTCGTTCACTGAGACCCGCCGGCGGTGCGGCAGAGGCCACGAAGACCGACGTGGGTTCGTCGGGCTCGCCGCCCACAAGGTGGCTCCAACGCGCCTCCTTCTGACCCGGTTGCCGAGCCAGCTGGACCACCAGCGGTTCTTCACCACCGGCGAGTCCGCCGAGGGTGTTCTCGACATCTGCGCTCGATGCGAACGGGTGCATCCGCTCGGTCCGCGACCTGAGCTCGCCAGGGGTTTGCGCCCCCCGCAGCATGAGCACCGTCATCAAAGCCATTTCGGCCGGGGACAGCTCCCACTTGCGATCCAGATTGTGGGTCCACTTCCGGGTTCGAGCGCCCTCCTCGGGCCACACCAGAACCTCGCTCCTGAGCCTTGCCAGCACCGAGTCGACTTCGGACGCCGTCAGCTCCATCACCGGATCGCGGTTGCTTTTCTGGTTGACCGCTGAGGTCAGGGCGTTGAGCGTGAGCGGGTAGCCGTCGGGGGTTGTTCGCTCCTTTTCGAGCAGACAGCCGAGGACGCGGATCTCGATGGGGTCGAGCTCTCGGGGAAGTCGCATGGGAGCCTCCAGGTAAGGCTCATTGTAGGCCCGACCGGGACGTCAGTGCAGCACGCTCTCCAGAAATCGCTCATCGGTTTTCGCAACCTCGCCCATGGACCGGCCGACGACGCCGCCCATCATCTTGGCCATCATGGAGATGTTCATGTGGGAGACCCATACCGATCCATCGCTGAGTTCGTAGACCGACCACGAGCACGGCATGATCGCGGAGAGCTTCGGGTTGGCGCCGAGCACCGTCTTGGCAACAATGGGGTTGCACATGAAATAGAGGCGAATTTTCTTGACGTTGTCCGGCAGCGCGTTCTTGGCCGCGAGCTTGGCCGACATGTCGAGGCTCTCCATGGGAAAACTCCAGCCCGGAGTCCCGGGAACCACCTCTTCAATCGCCTCACAGGTCGCGTCGAAGGATTTGCTGCTTCGTTCCGGGACGATCATGGATGACCGCATGACCATCACCACGGCAATGACGGTCAAGAGGACTCCTGCGGCGAAACCGGCGATGAGGGCGAAGGGCACGTTCATGGGCGATCCTCCTTGGTTCGGGTGTGAACCATTTATATCGCTATATTAGCATATAGTATTTGTTACATACCGCCAGCTCCGACCTTCTGCGCCGCAGTGACGCTCTGGCGTTCCGGCGGCCTCCCTCGTGACCGGAAGAGCAGACCGCATCGCGCTTGCTAAGCGGCCTCCGGCCGCCGCGACCAGACCTCACGAGCGGACGACCGTAGGCAAACGAGGCCCTGCCGTCGTTTGCCACGCTCGTACGCCGCTCCCGAAGCCAGGTTCCTCGGGGGAGCCCGGTACGGCATTGTGCGCAACGCACCGCGTGCCGGAGGGTCGATCCGGCACAATGCCGAACCCGGCACCCCGAGTAGGCGCGGTTTTCCGCGTGTCCTCATCGGCTTCGGCCTCGGGTCCATACCAGGTTGGGCGGACATTGTGGGGGCGGGCTTCCAGCCTGCCCGTCAGGGTCGCTGGAGTCGGCCGGGCGTTCCCGAGAGAGTGCGGGGTTTCGGGCACTGTGGGATCCCCGGTTCCCGGCGGCCTGCCTCGTAACCTGGAGAACCAGGCAGAAGCGCGCGTCCCGGGGGAGCCCGGTCGGCATTTGTGCCGGGCGGGCCGCTCCGCAGAGAGGTCGAACCGGCACAAATGCGGACCCGGCACCCCGTTGGAGCGGGGTATTCCACTCAACAGGGAGGCTATCGGGATAACGCCTCACGGTCTTGGGTTGAGCAACCTCCAGGTCATGGCTCGGACTTCGTCGAAGAGTTGGAGAGCTTGATCGGCTTGCGAACTGTTGATTGCGATGATTGCGGCAAGGAGCCGAAGGTGTGTGTCGACTTCCTTGGCTGAGCCGTAGGCGATGCGCCAGTGGTGCAAGCGGTCCCTCCCCGAACGTCCGTGGCCTTCTGCGAGGTTTGCTGGTAACGATGATGCTGATCGGATGACCTGATCGGCAATGCTCTTGAGCGGAGCGGGGACTCGCTTCACGAGCGAGATCGCTGCAGCCGCCGCTTCGATCGCCTTCTCGGTGGCGATGAGATTGTTCTTCGGGAGCGCGTTGTTCATGGTCACCTCCGGGTCGTTCATGCGCCTCCCCCAGTCGATGGGATCTCCGGGGTCAAGGGGTCGCCCTCCGAGGGCGATTCATTTCACCCCTTGACCCCGGGGATCCCATCGACTACCCGTCCCCCCCTGAACGACCCGGAGGTGACCATGAACATCGGGCCCAGGAGGGCGCATCGGTCGCTGATCAATGTCCCGGTCGCTGATTCCTGACGCTGATTCCTGACGCTGTCCCGGACCCTGTCCTCGACTCCGGCCTTCCGGCCCGCCGTGACGCTCTGGCGTCCCGGCGACCCAGCGCCGCACCATCGGCGCGGTCGCGCGTGGGTTTCGGGGAGGGCTGCGACCACGCCGATGGCGCGCCGGCGGCCTCCCTCGTAGCCGGGAGAACTGACCTCGAGGCGCTCCCCGAGGGAGCCCGGTCGGCATTTGTGCCGGGCGGGCCGCTCTTCCGGGAGGTCGTACCGGCACAAATGCGGACCCGGCACCCCGATGAGGCGGGGTATACCGCGGGTCCTCATCGGCTTCGTCCTCGGTTTTCTTTCAGGTTGGGCGGACATTGTGGGGGCGGGCTTCCAGCCTGCCCGTCAGGGTTGTTGAAGCCGGCCGGGCGTTCCCGAGAGAGTGCGGGGTTTGGGGCACTGCGGGATCTGGGGATGGCCGATCATCACCGTACTCCGCGGCGGACGTGATCCTGCATACATCCGTCGGGGGCGACCGGCGGTAACGTGGAAGGACGGGGCGGAGGTGAATGGTGGTCGGACTCCGAACAGTAAAATTCGCGGCGCTGGCCGCATCCGCCATTGCGGTCTCGGTGACCGCCGGTGCACGAGACTGGTACGTCGCGCCGGACGGGATCGACGGCGGCGCCGGCACGATCGGAGAACCCCTGGCCACGGTCGCTCACGCGGTCAGCAGAACCTCGGCCGGCGACTCGATCCTCCTCGAACGCGGCGGAACCTATTTCGCCAGTGATCTCAACACGGGCTCCGGCATCAGCATCGAGGACTACGGCAATGGAGCCCTCCCCATCGTCACGGGGAGCCTCAGAGTCACCCTGCCCGGCGCCTGGGGATCGAATCCGTCGGTCCGCACCGGCGCCGTGCCCCAGCGGGTGGTGGCCTGCTACGTCAACGGCCGTTTCGTGCGACAGGCCCGTTGGCCCAACATCGACGGCGGGTTCCTCCGTAACGACAACGACAACGAATACGACCGCATCGTCGATGCCGAACTCGCCACCAGACCTGGGGTGGCGCCCGGCCGCTGGACCGGCGCTCAGGTCCGGTGGCGGAAGTGGAGCTGGTGGTGGGAGACCCGACCCATCGCGAGCCACAGCCCGGTCAACACCCTGAATCTCGATCCCGCCGGCAACGTCGGGATCAACCTCGCAGACCCCGGATCGGGCTACTTCATCGACAACGACCTCGATGAACTCGATGCGCCGGGAGAGTGGCACTGGCAGGCGGGGGTGCTTTATCTCTATCCCCCGTCCTGGGCCGATCCCGCCACCATGAAGGTCGATGTTGTGACGACCACGAGCGCCGATCTCCTCGTAGACCACGAAACCGAACCGGTCGGGGTCAGGACATCGGGCACCTCGTTTGAGCACATCCACTTCTCGCGGTACTACGGCACCGCGCTCGCGATCAACCGACCCACCACCATCTCCGACTGCACCTTCTCCGAGATCGAGAGCACCGCCGTCCACTTCACCTGGGACTCCCAGCCGTTCACCATCCGGCGATCGGTATTTCGAGACGTCCGAAACATCGCCATCAAGGGTTGGGCCGACCTCGCCGACCCGGCCGGGTCGCTCATCGAGCGCAATCTCTTTCTCCGGATCGGTGTCGAACCCGGCTACGGCGGCAACGGCCCGTGGCACGCGGCGGGAGTCATCGTCGGCCAGGCCACAGCGGCGGTGGTACGGCTCAACCGTTTCGTCGACACCGGCTATGCCGGGATCATCCTCGGGAGCGACGGCCAGACCGTGGAGAAAAACGTCTTTGTCCGGGCCATGCACACCCTCAACGACGGCGGCGCCGTCTACACCAACTGCAACGCCTCGATCATCCGCGACAACATCATCCTCGACACCATCGGCGATCTCTGGTTCTCGCACGAGTGGTGGCCGCTGGGCCACGGGATCTGGCCCGAGTTCCTGTCGGACTTTCACGACACCGTCATCACCGGCAACACCATCTACGGCAGCAACGGCCACGGCATCTTCCTGCCCAACAACTTCGACTGCACCATCAGCGACAATGTCATCGTCGACAACCGCCGCGCCGGCCTCGGGCTCTACGTCGACGCCAATCCCAATCAAGGCCACATCATCACCGGCAACACCCTCGTCTCCACCGAGCCGACCCGCCGCATCGATCGACCCGAGAACCTCTCCCACTGGTGGCTTCCGCCCTATGCCGAACCGATTCCGGTGGCCCTGGAGTACGACGCCCCGGCCGACTACGGCCTCATGAGCGAGACCACGTTTGTCGCGCCGACTTCGCTGGCCGGGGTCATCCGCAAGGAGCCGGCCGGGACGCTGTTTTCGACCCTCGGTGCATGGACCGCCGACGCGGCATGGGCATCGGCAGCCGGCAGCCTCATCAATCGGAGCAACGCCATTCTGCTCTTCAACGACACCGAGGACCCGGCGATCATGACGGCGCCGACCGGCACCTGGACCCGGCCCGACGGGTCGCCGGTGGGTCCGACCATCAACTTGCAGCCGTGGCGCAGCGCCGTGCTGGTCACCGCGAACGCCGTTGCGTCGTCACCTCCGTACCACGCCGCATCCGGGATCGATTGGCGGGCGGACACACCCGTCGCGAGCTACCTCGGCGACGACAGCTCGATCTTCAGCGATGGCTTCGAGTCCGGCGATCTCTCGGCCTGGGTGAGTGCACTTCAGTGATAGAGGTTCTTGCCCGTCGCCGGTTCGAGGTCGGGAGCATCGAGGCGGCCGTTCGCCGAGGCCCAACCGAGGCGTTGGTCGATGCTGCCCGGCCAGAACCGCTCGACGATGGTCCCGGTCCGAGACGCGCGGAGCTCGACGATCCGATCCGCCCCGCGATCGATGAGCAGGATGATCCGGTCTCCGCGATCGGTGAACTCGACTCCCGAACGATCTCCCGACCGCCCCGCGAGTTCGGCCGCCGCGGCCGCGATTCCGAGCTCGCCAAGATCCTCGACGGTAAAGCCCTCGGGCGCCCTCAGGATCACGGCGGTCGCCTCGTCCCGCGCCGCCGGGGCGGTCTCGAAGCCGGCGATGGCGGCCCAGATCAAACCCGCCGCGACCACCACGAAGACGATGGGGATGAGTTTCTTTGTCACACCATGGCCAACCGCGACACCGTGCCGGAGATTTCCGATGATTCCACCCGCGAATCCCGAGAACACCGCGGCAGGAAACAACACCGTGATCATTGACACAACATGTGCCAGGCCAATCCGTGTCATGACACACAATCATCGCCGGGCGGAGGCGCCATGAAGCCTTCCCCTGGAGCGTGAATTCGCCTCTGGATCAGATACTCAAGATATTCATCGAGAGCGACTTCGAAGCGTACTCCAGAACTGAGTCGGACGGATTTCAGCCGTTTGGTGGCGGCTGGCACAAAACCTGCGTCGCACCTGAGCCATACCATGGCGCCGGAGATAATCCTCAATGTCCACTGGCAGCCGATTCCGTCCTCTATGGTCTGGCGGACGGTGTGCTTGCCGTGGCTCGGGTCTCCGAATCATCTCCTTCACCGGGCGGCCGAAAAAATCCCCTGCGTCGAGAACGGCCGGGCACAGGTCAGAGCTTTCGGGACGTCCTCCCGGTCTCGGCACAGGGTCTTCGGGCGTGTGTTTCGGCGCCGCCCTTTCAATTTCTCAGCGAGGAGGGTGAGAGTTCATGAGCACTTCGGATTTTGCGGTTGTTTCCTGGTCATCGCCAACCACTGACGCTGCCTCCACAAAGAAAAGGTCACCGAGTGCTGCCGGTCTCGGATTCGATCCCATCGAACGCCGTCCGGACGACGTCTTTGGGGAGGCGAGTGAGGCGCCCGGCGACGACGGGATTCTCGAGATCGTCGAGCTCATCTGCCACAACATCGACGCCGGCAAGGGCCTCGGTCGGCGCCAGGATGTGGATCCTGATGAAGAGATCGGGCGTGAGATATTCGCTGACGAAAGCATTCACGAACCCGGCCCCCGGTCGGACCGAAGCCTGGATCAGATCATCAGACTCATCAGTGATTCTTGACCCTCGGACCCGACGCAGCCGTCGAGATCCATCGTCAACTCACCGGGGCCGACCCCGGGCGCACGCAACCGGATTCAGAGCACCTCCCTCCCGCCGACGACCGGACTCCAACGGGAGGCATCCCCGGATTCGAAACCGTCAGCAGAGATCATTGTCGGGTCGGGGCCGAAGAAAAATGGCGCCGGCACAGGTCTGGAAATCTCCGGGTGGCCTTATCGAACCCTTCCTTGCGCTCTCCCAACGGCTCGGCGATAGTTGAAATGACGAACCATGACCGACCACAAGCGCATCGTGATCTGTCTCGACGGGACCTGGCAGAACCCGTACCAGGTCAAGCAGCGCGACGACGGCACCAGTGTGCTCAAACCATCGAACGTCCTCAAGCTCGCCCGGGCGGTGCCTGCCGTCGACCCGACGGATCGGCTGCCGCAGATCACCTATTACGACAGCGGGATCGGCGCCCTCGTCAAATATCCGGGCCGACCGAACGCGCTGCTGAGCCTTGCCGATCGAGTGCTCGGCGGCGGCTGGGGCGCCGGTTTCGAGAGCAACGTGGAAGAGGCGTTTCGCTTTCTGGCCCACAACCACCGTGCGGGAGACCAGGTCTTCGTCTTCGGGTTCAGCCGCGGCGCCGCGCAGGCGCGCGCCCTGACCCATTTTCTCGACTGGTTGGGCGGGGTCCCGGCGAAATCCGATGCCTACTTCGGACCGCTCTTCTTTCTTCACTACGTCAGGACCCGCGGCGCCGGCAGATCCGACGAGGTCACGACCGCTGACGGGCGCCGTCCCGACCGGCCGCTGGTTCCGGTGACCGTCGAGCTTCTCGGCGTCTGGGACACCGTCATGGCCCTCGGGTCGCGGTTCCACGCGACCCGACAGACCTCGACGGCAGGGAGGGTCTTCTTCGTCGCCGACACTCCGGCCGCCTGCGTCAGAAATGCCCGCCAGGCCCTCGCCATCGACGAGGAGAGGTACGACTTCAGACCCGAGGTCTGGCGCCGGGCCGACGGTGATCAGAGCCTCGAGCAGCGTTGGTTCGCCGGCAGCCACTCCAACATCGGCGGCGGCTATGTCCACGACGGACTCGCGAACATTCCGTTCAGGTGGCTCCTCAACGAGGCCGAAGCATGCGGTCTTGCCGTCGACCGCGATTTCGTCAAACCCTACAACCCGTACCCGCAGGCGCGGTTGTACCGCTCGACCGGTCGCTTATATCAGACACTCGAGTTCGTGCGGCTGCGATCCGGCAAGGGGAAACGCCCCATCACGGGCCACCCGGAGACTGCCGGGATGAATCTCGATCGCTCGGTGATCCACAGGATCCGATCCGCGCCGGAAGAACACCCGCAGCTCGATCGCTATCGCCCGAAAAATGTCATCGAATTCCTCGCAGCCCGTGCCGATCTCGACGGCTATCTCGCCAGCCTCGGTCTGGATCCCGAGGAACGCGGGTTGCCAAAAGACGTCGTCGCCACGATCCGCGCGCTGCGGCGGAATCGGAGAACGACGCCGTGAACGACCGAAGGTAAACGGTCCGCACTGCCGCCATCGAGAGAGTGGGCGGGGCAGGAAATGCGGGACGTCAAGCTCCGCGGAGACGTTTCCCCGATGTCAGACGCTCTTCAATCCACCCTTCACCTGCGCTCAACTGCGATGGACTTGCGCCGTTTTGTCTTTGCGCCTCTGTGTCAAGAATCGACATCGCTCGCTTCGGGGACTGCCCGCCCGTCGAGCCACGCGTCGATCATGGCGTTGACGACCTCGGGCGCTTCCTGCTGCACCCAGTGGGACACGCCGGGGAGATACCGCAGCGTCAGGTCGGTCACGAGCTCTCCGGTGCCGATGGTGAGTTCGCGCCCGAGCGCCGTGTCGTCCTCTCCCCAGATCATGAGGGTCGGAGTCTCGAGTTTCCGGTATGCGGCTCGTGCGAGATCCGTGTCGACGCCATACCGAATGAAGGCGCGGTAGTAGGCCAGCATCGCGGCGATGGCGCCGGGTTCCGCCGCGTTTTTCCGATACACCTCGAGGACCTCGCCCGGGAACCGGTCCTTGACCGTGGCGGATCCGCGGATCATGCCCGAAACCCGCCGCGCGCCGTTGCCGCCGAGCAGGCGTTCGGGCAACCACGGAAGCTGGAAAAAAAAGATGTACCACGACCGCTTGAGCTGCCTCCAGGTCTTGAGTCCGCTGCGAAAACGCCGCGGGTGCGGGAGATTCATGACGATCAGACCTTCGAGAGGGCGGATCTCGGCGAGAGCGAAGAGCCAGGCGATGGCGCCACCCCAGTCGTGGGCGATGAGCAGGGTTTCCCGGGCGCCGGCAGCGTCGATGAGCCCGGCAACATCATCGGCGAGGTGCCGCATCCGGTAGTCGCGGACCGCGGTCGGCCGGCTGGTGCCGCCATAGCCGCGGAGGTTCGGCGCCCAGACGGTGTAGCCCTTCCGAGCCAAGAGGGGCATCTGGTGACGCCAGGAGTAGTTGCACTCGGGAAACCCATGCAGACAGAGCGCGAACCGGGGGCCGTCGCCGCAGGTCGCGACCTCGAAGTCGAGGCCGTTGGCTTCGACCCGGCTGGTGCGGATGACGGTCATACCGTGGCCGCAACCCGGCGCAGGACAGGCTCGTCGAGCGCGACCGCGCTGTGGATGACAATTCTCCCGTCACCGAGCCTGACGAGGGTCATGACCCGTTTCAGCGACATTCCCGGCAGCGTCCCGGTCACGCTCCACAGATTCGGTTCGAGTCGTTCGATGGGCCCGTGACGAAGCACCCGCCAATCCACGTTCACTTTGGCCATTTCGGTCTCCCTGCACCTGATCCCGGTCGAACCAGCGTAACCCGAGCCGGCTGGAAAAAACAAAAACCGACGGCGAGCGCCATCGGTTCTTGATGCCGGCGGGTGCGCCGGCGCAACTCAAATCTCACCGACGGGTCCGGCGACCCGCCTCGTGGTTTCTTCCGGGCTGGCCGGATTCAGCTCGTGGTGAGTTCCATTCCGCAGCCGCAGGTCCCGGGCTCGGCCGAGATGTGGTTGCACTTGCAGGAGCCACCGCAGTTGCAGTAGTAGAGGCCCTTGCCCTCGAGACTCACCCGCTTGACATCCATGCCGCAACCGCACTTGGTCTCGTCTTCGGCGTTGATCTCGCAGGTGCAGTCGTTGCCGCAGGCACAGACCAGGGCGACGTTGCCCTCGACCTTGACGAGATGTCCCGCCACCAGCTCGGAGCCGCAGTTGCAGGTTCCCCCGGTCAGGGAAGCGGCGCCGCAGTCACAGTCGGGTCCGCACGAGCAGGTGTAGATCACGTCGTGGCGCGCCACGACCACTTCTTCCGCCGGCGCCTCTTCGACAACCACTTCTTCGACCACGGCAGGGGCTTCGGTTGAAGAACCCCCACAACCCAAGATCAGACCCATCGCCACCATCGCCAGCACAAACACAGACTTGTTCATCATTCATCCTCCTGGAATGCCGCCGATCGCGGCATGCTGAAATCGAACGGACGAAGGATACCATTTCCCGGAACCGACGACCGGAAATCGACCCACCCACCCCGGTGATCCGCCGCACGGGCGGCGCCCCGGGAGGCCGATCGCTTGATTTGTCACCCCGGTCCACCCAACGACGCCGCTGGAGGTCTTGCGCATCGAGGAATCGGTCGAAATGCCGGCCGACACCCAGATTTCGGCGTTCCGAGGAACCCGGGCCCGCCGGCGAGGAGTACACTCCCCCGGGGAGGCGACGATGCGATGCCACGCCACCGGAGCGAGTCTGCTGATGACCACCTTGATTCTCACCCTCGGCTGCGGCCAAACCGGAGATTCCGGCTCCTCGCGCGACCCGATGGGCGACGCGTTCCAGACCCTCGTGGACAGGGTGGTGGCCGAAAACGGAGCCATCCGCGGTGCAGCCTTGGCGGTGGACTCGCCGTCGATGGGGATCGACTGGGAGGGCGCCGCGGGGTTCGCCGATCCCGATGCCGGAACGCCCATGACACCGGCACACCCCGTGCGGATCGCCAGCAACACGAAAACCTACGTTGCAGCAGCGGTGCTCCGATTGTCCGAGGACGGGCTCATCGACCTCGACTCCGCCATAGCAGAGCATCTCGATGACGAGCTCGCGGCGCTCCTTGCCTCCGATGGCTACGATCCCTCCGCCATCACCATCCGCCATCTTCTGACCCACACCGGAGGGTTGGATGACCACGGCGGGGCCGAGCAGTACACCGAGGCCATCGTCGCCGACCCCAACCACCACTGGACCCCCAACGAGCAGATCCGATGTCTCGTCGAGTGGTGCGAGCCTCTCGCCGGGCCGGGTGAGGTCTACAGCTATTCGGACACCGGCTATGTGCTTCTCGGGAGGATCATCGAAAACGTCACGGGCCGGAGCCTCGCGGCGGCGGTCCGCGATCTCGTCGGTTTTGAAAGACTCGGTTTGAACACGACGTGGTGGGAGATTTTCGAGCCCGCCCCGGCGGGCGTCGCCGACCGCGCGCACCAATATCTCGGCGATCTCGATGTCACGGATTTCCTCCCCTACTTCGATCTCTACGGTGGTGGCGGAATCGCCACCTCCATGGCCGATCTCGCCCGCTTCCACGGCGGACTCTTCCGCGGCGAGGTCTACAACAATCCGGCAACCGTCGAGATCATGCTCAGCACCATCGACGGCATCGTCGAGAGCCCGACGGCCACCGAAAAGTCGTTGCCGCCCGGAGCCTACCGGATGGGGGTATGGGTCCTCGAGACCGAGGGTTACACCACCTACCACCACACCGGTTTCTGGGGAACCATGGCGGTCCACGTCCCCGAGCTCGATCTGACCATCGCCGCAACCGCCAACCAGAACGAGGCGAAGCCGGTCTTCGACCGGATTCTGGTCGAAGTGATCAGGATCATCACAAGGAATTCTTAATTTTAAATTCTCAGTTCTTAATTACATCGCACCTTCTGTGAGGGCGCTGGGATGCAATTCATAATTCAAAATTCATAATTCATAATTCGATTAACCCGCCTTGCCATCGGGCCGCGGGGTCACAAGGTACCTCGCATTGACCACCACGTAGATCAGAAACGCGGCAGCCCAGAGACCCGCCGAGACGGTCAGCATGGTCGCGGTCAGATCGGCTCGGAACCACGGCCCGAAGACTCTCATGACCGCACTGGCCGTGATGGCGACGAACCCTCCAACCATGACCGGCGACACCTGGAGCTTGCGACCGGTGTGACCCAGGGTCACCCGCGCCATCATTCCGAGGGTCAGGGTGCCGATGGCGCCGGCAGTCAGGGCGTGGGTTGCGGCGCTCGGCGGGATCATGAACCCCGCCGCCGATGCGGCCTTGAGCAGCAGACCGATCCAGATCCACGCATAACCGAGATGGAGCACCCAGAGGATCGGTCTGCCGATGGTCCGGTGGGAACCCCATGTGAAGGATCGGCCGAGAACCAGGAGCCCCGCTAAACCCGCCGCGACCGCCATTGCCATCGATGTCGGCGCCACGACCTCGACGATGACCACGAGGAAGGCCGCGATGGTCGCCGCGATGTTGAGCATCGGCGTCGCGCGCACTCGATCATCCTCGAGAGCGTTCCGGGTGAAGAGCGGCACGATCCGCCCGGTGATGATGATGAGAACGACCACGATGAGATCGACCGCCACCAGATCGCTCCGCAGATAGGATTGCGGCAACAGCCCCGAGGCGCGCATGTGGTGGTGGGCGTCGCAGAGCCACAGCAGCGGCAGGATCGCAAGGATCTGGTAGTTCCGTTGACTCGCACTGAGAATGAGCGGGATCGCCAGCACCACGGTCAACAAGGGGAGAAAGCTGAGCTCGGCCATCCCGGCGATGGTTGCAGTGGTGCCCCCGACACCGACCAGACGCCCGACGCCCCAGAGCCCGACGAGCACCGCCAGCAGAACGCCCTTCGCCGTCGTTCTGCCGGTCCAATTCTCGACCGCGGTGAGGAGAAACCCGGCGAGAATGGCGCCGGTGAAACCGAAGATCATCTCGTGGCTGTGCCAGCCGATGCCTTCGAGCCCGGGCTCGCCGGTCAGCTCGGCGTCGTAGTGAAAGGCCCACCACGGGATCAGACCCGCGCCCAGGAGACCACCGAAGAGAAAGAACGGGCGAAAGCCCTTTTGAAAAAAGACGTGTTTCATGACTGGATTCTACCTCTGAGAATCGGTCTCGATCCTTGATCCGAGTCAACCTCGAACCAGCGGGCCCGGTCGGTTTTCTTCACGCATTCTGGAGACAGTCGAAGTACCATGTCTCCACGATGCTCGATATCGGCCTCGTGCTCTCCACCCTCGTGGTGGCCTTCCTGCTCCGGCTGGAGCCGCTGCGAAGGCTGCGGCCGCTGACCGCTCCCCTGCTGCTCGTCTCGGCTGCGGCCGGAGCTCAGTTCGTGGCATCCGCTCTCGATTTCGACCACGCCGTTCAACGCGCCACCAACGTGCTGCTGGTGCTCGCGGTCGGTTTTCTCTTTGCTCGCGGTTGTCTGATGGTGGTCTTCGACTGGATTCTGGTGCGGCGCATGGGCATCGTGCCGCCTCGATTGATGCGCGAGGTGGTGTCCCTCGGGGTGTACCTGGCCCTCGGCGCGATCGTCCTGCGCAGCCTCGGGATCGAGGTCACCGGAATAGTGACGACCTCGGCCATCATCACGGTGGTGGTCGGTCTCGCCCTTCAACAAACCCTGGGCAACCTCCTGGCGGGTCTCGCTTTGGCCTGGGAGCAGCGGCTCTCCATCGGGACCTGGGTGGAGATCGACGGCCGTATCGGGATGATCGAACAGACCGGCTGGCGGTCGCTGCTGATCCGGACCCGACTCGGCAAACACCTGCTGGTCCCCAACTCCGACGTCGGCGCGTCCCGGATCACGATCCTGGGACTGGGCGAGCTCCCGGCCGCCGTCGCCATTCGGCTGGGGGTGGCCTACGACGTCCCACCCGACGCCGCGAAGAAGGTGTTCGCCAAGGTGGCGAGGGACATCCCCGCTGTCCTGACCGATCCGGAACCGAGGATCCTCACCGTGGAGTGGGCCGACAGCGCCATCGTCTACGAGTGCCGCCTCTGGACCCGGACGCCGTGGGCCCGCGACGATCTGACCGACGAGTTTCTGACCCGTGCTCACCAGGCCCTGGCCCGCGCTGGCATGGAGATTCCGTTCCCGCAGCGCACCCTCCATCGGGCGCCCCGCCGGGTGCCGACCGACACCGCCATGCATCGGCTCCGAGCCATCGAAAGATCATCGCTGTTCGGAGATATCCCGGCCCCGAAGCTCGCGGCAATGGCGGAGTCCTCACGCGTTCTCCGGTTTGCCCCGGGCGAAGCCGTGATCAGCGCCGGGGAGGAAAGCACCGCCATCTACCTCGTCAAGACCGGTGAAGCCGTGGTCGTGGTGAACCGGCGGGAAATCGCACGCAACAGTCCGGGCGATGTGTTCGGCGAAATCGCCTTCCTCACGGGGAGCAAGCGCACCGCCACGGTCTACGCAGCCGACTCGGCCCTCGAGGTGGTCGAGCTCGATGAAGAAAGCCTGCGTCGGCTGCTCGAGGACGAGGGGGAGCTCGCCGAAGAGCTCGCCGAGAAGATGGCCGCCCACCGCCGCCACGGCGAATCGCTGCTCGACGAAAGCGGTGCGCTGGTGAGTCCGGGCGGGGTCGTGGCTCAGCTCCGCAGACACCTGCTCCGCTTTGTCGGCCGCTGAGGATCCGCCGTCGCCGTCGTGCGCAGGATCGGCGACCACCTCATCGTCGACTCGCAGTCGATCGACGGATGACGCAACCCGGTGATGCCCCCTCCGGCGGCGCGACGGCGTGGTATGTTTGAAGCGCCCGAATTCCGACACTCATCTCGAGGTGGCCTACCATGAAAAACCGCGTTTTGTTTTCGGCTTTGGTCGTCCTGTCGACCCTCATCGTGTTCCTCTCATCGTCCGCACCCGCGCCGGCCCAGAATCTGCTCGTCAACGGAACATTCGATACCGATGTTTCGCCGTGGAGGGAGCCCAACAGCGTCGTCACCGCGATTCACCGCCCTGACGCGGGCAACGATCTGACGGGGGGATCGGGTCCTGGATCCATGGAGGTCCAGTTCCACTCCTGGACCGGCACCGCGAGCGGTCCCGTGCAGGAGGTCGATGTCGTCGAAGGGATGGTCTACGAGTTCAGCGGCGCCTATTTCAGCCCATCCGTCGACAATGTCTCACTCGGCGTCCGCGTTTTCGCCCGTTGGTTGGATGAGATGGGACAGGCCGTTTCCTTCGACCAGATCACCGACTTCCCTCCCCTGGTCGAGGATCAGTGGACGCCGATCTCCGGCGCCGTGACCGTCCCCGCGGGAATCAAGAAGGCCGATATCCAGGTCGCCGTCCAGAATCCGATCTCCACCTCGGAGACCCGTCCGGGGATCGCCTACTTTGACGACCTCTGGTTCGCTCCGGCCGGGCTGGCATCCGCGGTTGAAGAGTTCTTCATCCCCGCCGCGGCATCGACTCCCGGCAGCGGCGGCACCTTCTGGACCACCTCGGTCTGGGTTTCCAACCTGACGTCGTCGCCGGTCGTGGTCCGCGGCGCCGCCCTCCTCCAGGGACAGAACAACTCCGGCGCCGTGGCGAGCCCGATGGAGATCGGAGCCCTTGAGGCCGGCGGGTTCCTCCGGATCGACAATGTGTACGGCGCCCTCGGCGCCGACAGCTCGACCGGAGGTCTCTTCATCGAGACGACATCGGAGGGAGCGCTTCCTTATACCCGTCTGGCGTCGGTGGCGACCTACACCTCGACACCGAATCAATCGGGCGGTGGCGCCTACGGTCAGGGAATCCCGGCGACCGGTCCCGGCGCCGTCGCCTCGGTTGTCTGTCCCGGAGTCACCGACAATCGCGACCACCGGACCAATCTCGGGGCCCTCAACACCTCGAGTTCCGCGATCGATGTCATGGTCGCGATTTTCGACTCGCGGGGCGGCGAGGTCGGATCGGAGACCTGGCGGTTGCAGCCGTTCGAACAACGTCAGCAGCGGGTCACGACCCTCGGCGCCACCGGACTCGACGGCGGAACCGCAGTGTTCTCGCTGACGTCCTCGTCGGGTTCGTTCCTCGCATATGCCTCGGTGGTGGACAACGCCACCGGCGACGCGGTCTATATCGCCGGCAACTGAACGAACGAATCGAGGGAATCCGGTCGAGGTATCCTCCGCGTCGCGGCCGTCGGCGAGGATCTCAGTCCCCCTGACGGAGCACCGCGAGAGGCCTGACCGTCAACGCTCTGACACTCGCGGCGAGCCCCGCGACAACGCTGAGCACGACGGTCGCACCGAGCGCCGCCGCGAGTGCGCTCGGGCGCCAGGCCCAGGGGATCTGGAAACCGAAACGGACAACGGCCCAGGCCATGACCACCGCCCCGACGGCGCCGAGAATACCGGCCACCAGACCGACGAGCGCATACTCGACCGTGAAGACCGTCACCACCTGTGCCCGGGTCATCCCCAGGGTCTTGAAGAGGGCGACCTGCCGGCCGCGTCGGATGGCGCCGGCGCTCACGGCGCCGGCGAGGATGGCGATCCCGGCGAGGACGGTGAAGGCCCCGAGAAATCGAATTCCGTCGCCCAGCTGTTCCAAGATCCCGACGACCTTCTCGAGAACATCTCGAATCCTCAGCAACGTCACGTTCGGGAAAACCGGCGGCAAGCCGGTCCTGGAGCGGAAGCCTCCGCCGCGCCGTCGAGACGAGCGGTGGCGATGCGGAACCGCGGCGCCCGATCGAGGACCCCTGGCTCGACGACGAGGAAGAAGTTGATCGAAAAGCTCTCCCACTCGACGGTCCGGATGCTGCTGACGAGCAGTTCCACCGGCACCCCCTGGATATCGAAGACGATGCCGTCGCCGACACCGACACCGAGATCCCGGGCAAAATCGGATTCGATGGAGACCTCGGCGCGATCCGGGTGGGCCCACAAGGCGCCGGCGACGATGACGTTGTCCTCCGGCAGCGTCGCCATCGAGGTCAGACGCTGTTCCCGGGTGAGCACCCACCGGCGATCGCTGGAACGGTCGTTCTCGACCGTCGCGAGATCGGCCACCGGCACCCCGTTGATGGAAGCGAGCCGCCCCATCACGACCTCCACCGAGTCGATGCTCTCGGCGCCGGCGCTGACGAGACTCTCCTCGACTCCGGGCCACTGCTCCGGCTGGATGTCGACGAGGAAGACCGTCGGCGCCTCATCCGGAAGATCGGCTCTGAGCTGGGCCGAGAGCCGATCCTGGATGAGCCACATCCCGACCACGGTCAGTACCCCGAGACCGAGGGCGACGATGGCGCCGAGGGTCCCCGATCCGGGTCGAGCGAGGGCGGCGAGGCCGTGTCGCAGGGTGACGGAGCCGTGGTCGCGAGGGGCCCTGCCCGTCAATCGAACGACGAGATACGCCGAGCCCGCGAGGACCGCAGTGGCGACCACGAGGCCGGCCGAGAACTGAAGCCCCCGGAGCAGTGAGCCCGACTGAACCGAGGCCGTGGCGGTGATCCCGGCCAGAAGAACCGAAGACAGGAGCACGCCCACCACCCGGCTGACGGGAAGCGGGTCGGCATCGCGGCGAAGAACCCGGATCGGCGGCACTCGCATCGCGTCGACCAGCGGTCTGAGTCCGAAGAGCAGCGCGACGCCGAGCCCCAGCGCGATCCCTCGCGCCATGGCGACGGGCTGCCAACCGACCACCACCTCGACCGGGAGAAGACCCGAGACCATGGTCGGCACGGCCCGGGCCACCAGGGTCCCCGCCACCGCTCCGACGCTGCTCCCGAGCAGCGCGAGCAGCGCGGTCTGGCCGAGGTAGAGGGCAAAGACCTCGCGCGGACGCACTCCCAGAGCACGCAGAACGGCGATGGCGTCGAGCCTGCCCGCGAGCCACGCCCGAACTGCCTGCGCGACTCCGATTCCGCCGATGAGCAACGACAGCAGCGCCACGAGACCGAGGAAGCGCTCGACCCGGTCGAGACCCGAGCGCAGGGTCGGCTGCGCCTCGGACGCGGTCTCGAGCTCGACGAACTCGGGATCCGCGATGGCGCTTCTGATGGAGGCCGCCGCGGCCGCGAGCTCATCGGTGGTGGCGCCGTCGGACAGCCGAACCAACATCTGATATTTCACCCTGCTGCCGAGGCCGGCCAGACGGGTTCGTTCGAGGGCCTCGAGGGAGAGCAGCACCCTCGGTCCGAACGAAAAGGACGCTCCCATCCGATCCGGCTCCGCGGTCACGGTGCCCGCGATGGTGAAGCTCTCGCCACCGATCAAAAGGTCGCTTCCGACATCGAGCCCGAGCCTGACCAGGAGCTCGGGGGCGACCACGACGCGCCGCTCGTCGAGGAGCTCCCCGAGGGGACGCGCGGGCACGGTCTCGAGCTCGCCGTAAAAGGGATAACCCTCCCCCACCGCCTTGAGCTCGCTCAGAACCGACGCGGCGGGCTCGCCATCGCCGTCATCCTCGGGCGCCGCCGTCACGACGCTCGGCAGTTCACACACCAGAACCCGCTGTGCGCCCGCCACACCGTCGACGGCGGCGAGGATCTCATCCGCGATGGGCCGCCGGCTCTCGACCGCGAGATCCGCAGCGAGAAGCTCCCTCGCCTGCGCCCGGATCGTCTGGTCGAGGGCGCTCGAGAGCCCGGCCACCGCCACCACCGCGGCGACCCCGACGGCGAGGCACGCGGCAAAGAACACGATTCTTCCGGTCGATCCCCGGAACTCTCGCGCCGCCAAGGCCAACCACCTCATTCAGCTCGTCTCCTGGTGCTCGATGCGACCGTCACGGAGGTGGATTCGGCGATCGGCCAGGGCCGCCACCGCCGGGTCGTGGGTCACGAGCACCAGGGTGGCTCCTTCGCCCGCCCGCATCTCGGCGAGGAGATCGAGGACCACCCGGCCGGTCGCGCCATCGAGATTGCCGGTGGGTTCGTCGGCGAGCAGCAGCGCCGGTTTGGGGGCGAAGGCGCGGGCGAGCGCGACCCGCTGCTGCTCACCGCCCGAGAGCTGGGTCGGGTAGTGGTGGCCCCGTTCGGCGAGCCCCACGGACGCGAGCAGTTCGTCGGCCCGTCTTCGTGCATCCGTGCGTCCGAGGAGCTCCATGGGGAGCATGACGTTCTCCCGCGCGGTGAAGTTCCCCAGGAGCTGGAATGACTGAAAGACAAAACCGATGGTGTGACGCCGCATGAGGGCGAGCCGGTCTTCCGACAGACGGTCGATGCGCTCCCCCTTGATCGAGATCTCACCGGTGCTCGGACGGTCGAGTCCGGCCATGAGGGCGAGCAGGGTGGACTTGCCGCTGCCCGAGGGACCGAGCACTGCGACGAACTCACCTTGGTTGATCTCGAGATCGACGGCGTCGAGAATCGTCAGCATCCTGCCGCCCGAGGGCAGCTGGCGCCCGACCCCGCGGAGCGACAGCAGAACCTTATTGTCAGTGCTCTTGATCATTGGTGCCTCAATCTCTCAACGCTACAATCGCTTCCATGTTGCAGATCATTTCAGCACGGCGGCGATTTTTGCGCCTGGCGGCGACGATGGCGGTTCTCTCAGCGGTGGGGTCCGGGTGCGGTCGAGCTCCGACACCGCCGCCGCAATCACCTGCGGTTGAGGTCGCGGCGCCCACCCGGACTACGCCTGCGGTCCGCATCGTGGTCCTCGGCGACAGCCTGGCTGCGGGTCTCGGCCTCGCCGAAGCGGAAGCCTTTCCCGCGGTTGTCGAGTCGCTGCTTCGCGGTGATGGCTTCGATGTCGAGATCGTCAACGCCGGGGTCAGCGGCGACACCACTGCCGGTGGTCTCTCCCGGATCGATTGGGTGCTCCAACGACCGGCCGAAATCCTCGTCGTCGAGCTCGGCGGCAACGACGCTCTTCGCGGCCAACCGCTGGCGAACACCGAGAAAAACCTCCGCGAGATCGTCCGGCGCGGCCGCGGGTCCGGCGCCGAGGTCGTCCTCCTCGGGATGGATGTCCCCACCAACTACGGCCCCGGCTACGCCGGAGCCTTTGCCGAGCTCTACGAGCGCGTCGCCGAAGAGGAGGGCGCCGTTCTGGTCCCCGGATTTGTCCGCGACCTCGGCGCCGATCCGACCCTGCTCCAGCCCGACGGCCTTCATCCCACGGCCGAGGGACAACGGCGGCTGGCCCAACGGCTGCTGCCGATGCTGACCGGGGTGTTGGAGGGAGTCGAGCCGCGGGTGGCGGCGGGTTCGTAGCCGGAGCCGGATCGACAGCGACAGCGGCCGGGGCAGCGTCCGGGGCAGCGGCAGCGGCAGCGACCGCGGCAGCCTCCGGAGCAGCGGCAGCGTCCGGGGCAGCGGCCGGGAACAGCGGCAGGGAACCGCGTTCGGGCACGTCGCCGACGACAGCCAGGATGGCTGTCGCTACACAATCAAGAACGCCCGCTGTGTAGCGACAGGCTTCCAGCCTGTCGGCGGCAGCGACCGGGGCAGCGGCCGGGAACAGCGGCAGGGAACCGCGTTCGGGCACGTCACCGACGACAGCCAGGATGGCTGTCGCTACACAATCAAGAACGCCCGCTGTGTAGCGACAGGCTTCCAGCCTGTCGGCGGCAGCGACCGCGTCAGCGGCAGATTCCGCCCCGGGTCGGAGGGAAAGGAGCCTCCCTCGGGGTGCCGGGTTCGGCACTCTGCCGGATCGACCCCCCGGCACGCGGTGCGCCCTGCACAATGCCGTATCGGGCTCGGTGCCTGGCTCTCTTTTCGCCGCGAAAAGGTGCCTGGCACCGCTCCCATCGCGTTTCTACAGGCTCTTGCAGGCCGCCGGCGTCCCATCGGCGGGGTCGCAACCCTTCCAACTCACCACCTACGCGACCCCGCCGATGGGGCGACGCCGGGCCGCCGAAGGCGGACCGGAAGGCCGGAGCGTGAACCAAGAACGTAGCCGGTGCGTCGGGAACCGGTGCGACCCGCGATCTCTCGCGCGATTCGTGTTCATCGATTCTGACGGGCAGGCGAGGCCTGCCGCGACCTGCCGCCGCAACGCGTAGGCTGCCCCCTTCAGCCCGCCACCACCCCGCGCAGCGCCCGCGCCTCTAAGAGCAGTTCCCGAGCGGCGGCGAGCAGCTCTCCCGACGCGTCGATAGGCCCCGCCGAACCCGGAACCGCCGGCGGCTCGTCGGGATCGCCGAGACCGGAATCGCGCATGCCGCGCATCTTGGCGAGGATGAGATCGCGGATCTCCTCGGCGTTGTCGACCCCGCGAAAGTAGCCGAGGTGCATGTTGTCGGCCTCGGAGTGCCCCTTCTTGGACTCTTCCGAGCTCTCCGCCCCACCGCCGCCGGCGGTGCGGACCTGGAGGTCCGAGATGCCGAAGATCCGCTGGACCGGCCCCTGCTTGAGGGACAGATTCTGAATATTGGCGAAGGTCATGGTTCTCTCGCGGACGGTGGTGATGCCCTCCCGAATCCGCAGACTCGTGTCGGTGGTCATGTACCACCGGTAGCGGTAGTCGAGCCGAACCATGAGAAACGACAACGGGAGCTGGATGAGAAAGAACCCGATGCCCGTCACCTCGATGAGCGTCGCCAACTCGCGGCTCATGGGAAACGCGGCGAACTCGATCCCGCCGGCGACAAAGGCAAGCCCGACCACGAGCCCGATCACCGCCCCGGCCTGGCGGATGCCCCAGAGCACGAGGCGATACTGGTAGTAGCCGGCGGCCGCGTTGAAGACCCGAACCGAACCCGGGCTGCCCATGGGCGGCTCTGGCTCCGGCGGCACCTTGAGAAAGCGCGTGATCGACCGTGTGAGGGGACCCTCAGACATGGTCCTGCCCTCCCCTTCGGTGCTCGAGTGCGGTACGGATGGCCCGAAGCTCCGCGGCAACGTCGCGCAGGACCGACGCCACTTCCGATGACGCCGTCGACGTCCCGGAAGCAGGAACCGTGGCGGTCGTGACCGGGGCCGGCAGCCCCTTGGCGCCGCGCATCCGCGAGTAGAGGAAGTCCCGCAGCGCCCGGCAGTGGGTGATCCCCTCGATCACCATCTCGGCCCTGGCGCTGCCGCTCGCGGTCTGGATCTGGATCCGCGCCAGACCGAGCCAACGCTCGACGAAGTTGCTCGTCAGGTGGATGTCCTGGATCCGGGCGAAGGTGAGGTTGATCTCCTTGCGGAAGAGAATCCCCCAGCGCATGGAGACGCCCTCTTCCGAGAACCGATAGTGCATGGTGTGATAGCGGAAGTAGAGCGGCACCAGGACAAAGGGGAAGAACGGTCCCGCCATGAGCGACGCCAGAACGTAGTAGTTCAAGAGCGACGGATCGGGTCGCTCGATCCGGAAGATCTCTTCAGGTGTGAGTGATGGCTGGTCGGGGTTGGCTGACATGATCGTCTCCGTTTCGCCCGCGGTGGTTGATGGAGGCATCATACCCGCGCCCGCCTCCGGTTCTCCTCCCCCTCCCTCTCCCGTTTCCGTTTCCGTTTCCGTTTCCGACGAAATGTCTGGCGACAGCGTCCGCGACAGCGGCAGCGTCCGGGGCAGCGGCAGCGTCCGGGGCAGCGGCAGCAACAGCGAACAGCCACGGCGTGCCCGCTGGCCCGGCATGGTCACTCCGGGTTGTTCTTGAACCAACTCGTAGCCGTTGGGGAGAGTGCATGAACAACCCGGAGGTGACCATGCACGACGCTCAGCAATCAACCGGCTTCATCCCCCTCGACAAAGCGACCACAGCGGCCGGCATCGCGATCGCACTCGTGACGCGGGTGCCTGCGCCACTCAAACCGATCGCCGATCAGGTGATTCGCTCAGCCTCATTGGGTATGTCGGAATTGGCAGTGTGTGAGATGTGAGCCTCCTGCAAAACTCGGGATTTCGGCAGGAGTCGAAGCAAATGGGCCCATCGCCCGCGGGAACGTGGGCGCTGCAGAATCCCGAGAAACCTCTTGGTGCAGGCGTCCCCGCCTGCGATGGCCCACCGTGGTAAGGCTGGCGCCTCATCGCCCTGCAGGTTTTGCCAGGAGTCTCGGTCGGTAGAATCATCTCAGGCGAGCCGGTGAATCGCCGGTTGTTTCTTCGGTGCTCGCCACATGGAAGCTCGAGTTGAAACACGGAGGGCACGGAGAACCACGGCGAATCCACGGCGCGTTCGATGCATATCCGTCCCATCGATGGCCATGACACGTCCCCCTCCCCCACGGGATGCAGAGAGAAACACTCTTGGATCACACCGTGGCAACTCAGTGGTTCCCCGTGTCCTCCGTGTTTCAGATCTTGCGTTCCGGCATGCAGGTCATTTTCGGGAACCCGCAGCCGCACAAATCACCGCGATGGAACCGTCGACCCAGCCTCTGGCGAAAACCCACCGCGCTTGATGGTTCGTGGTCTCTGTGCCGGCGAGACGCCAGCACCACAAAGAGCCGAGACCCACTGCAGGGCCGGCGTCTCGCCGGCCTGACGGTGACGAGGTTCAGCAGGCCAAGGTGTCCGAATCTCGAATACTGCAAGAGGCTCGCGTGACACGAACCGGAGCGGGTCGCCGGCACAATGCCGGACCCGGCACCCAGCCGCACGCGCTCCTCCCGCGTTCTGTCGAGGATGTGCCGGCAGCCGCTGTTCCTGCCGCGGTGCTGTCACTGCGGCTGATCCTGCCCCGGTCGCTGTCCCGGTCGCTGTCCCGGAACAGGTTCCATCGGCACCGGCCTCCCGGTCGGCCAGGGATGAGGATCACCTCACTCGCCCCGCCGCACCCACGCCTCCCACGCATCCTCGCCGATCTTGCGGGTGAAGACCTCGTGGCCCTTGGTCTTGAGGGCGTCGATGAGCGGCGCGACCTGGAAGGTGGAACGCACGAGGAGCACCTCCCCAGCCGCCATCCCGGCCAACGCCTCGCTCACCTTGCCGACCGGCGTTTCACCTCGGGAGAGCATGGCGTCGGCGTCGAACTCGCGCCTCGCGCCGTTGACGATCCAGACCGGCGCATCGCCGCCGCCTGCCGGACCGGCGCCGCCGCTCTCGATCTCACCGGCATCCTGCCCGAGAGCCTGCCGCAAGGAGCGCACGAGGTGGTTGACCGGCATGTCGGCGACCCTCGCCGCCTGCTCGAGGGTCGCCACCTTGGCCACCGTGCGGCGCAGCACCGGGTTCTTGAGCGCCTTGAACCGGGGTGCGATGGCGATGAGCACCGCCTCCGCCTCGGGGTGGGCGTCGAGGAGGTCGCCGACCCTGGTCTCGGGACTGATGATCATGCTCCGGCTCCTTCGGTGGAGAGTTCCGCGAGGAGGCGACGCTCACCCTCGAGGGCGCGCAGGGGGGCGATGTCCTGGGTCACCTCGAGGGTGCCGAGAAACTCGCCGTCGCCGTCCCGCATGGCGAAGTAGCGGATGTGGACGAAACGCGGGCCCATCTGAATCCAGAACTCCGCGACGTCGCGCTTGCCCGACTTGAGATCCGAGACCACGGCCTCGACGATGTGGACGCTCTTGGGCGGGTGGCAGTCCTCGACCTTGCGGCCGATGATCGCGCGGTTGCGGGCGAAGACCCGGTCGTCTCCTTCCGAAAAATACCCCACCCGACCCTCGGCATCGACAAAGGTGATGTCCATGGGCAGGGTGTTGAGCAGCGCCGTCAACTGACGAACGCTGAGGTGACCCGAGGGCAGGGTGATGGCGTCGTTCGAGGGCAGCTCGACCGGCTTCTCCGGGAGCTGCGGCAGCATCGGCAGCCAGATCCCGGCGGGTTCCACGAGCCCCTTGCCGAACTCGTCCCACTGACCGCGAACGCTCTCCCAATCGCGCACCGTCAGATGCTCGAGGCACATGGGCCAGAGGATCCGGTCCTCTTTCGAGGTCATGCTTTCGACCTGCGCGAGCATGGGCTCGATGACCGTCTCGACGGCGAGGCCGAGCTGCTCGGCATCGAGTTCGGCCGCGTTGGCGAGGAGATCGGCGGCCGCGGCGATCTTGGCCCGGATCTCGTCGTGAACGCCCCACATGACCTTGGGTGGGCCGGCGATTCCGGCCTTCTCGAGAAACGGAAAGACGAGGTATTCCTTGCGGAGGTAGTGGGTCTCGATGCCGGCGAGATCGTCGTGGGCCCGCCGCCAGGACGCGAGCCCCGGGTCGAGGCCTTCCTTCGATGCGCCGACGGCGTTGACGGCCTCGCGGTAGGTCTCCGTCAGCTCCCGGATCCGGCCGTTCTCGAGCCGGAAGGTCTGAACCGGGTGGCCGGTGGGGACCTCCACCGGTGCGCACGACGACCCACCGCCGAGGACGGCGGCGTGGACGTCGCACATCCGCTGGATCTCCGCCTGCGCCATTCCCTCGGCCATGAGCGAGTTTTCCATGGCTGCGATCTCGGCGACGCCGACCTCGGTCAGGAGATCGCCGAACTCATTCTTGAGTTTCTCGGGGTCGGCCCCGTCGTGGAGCTGTCTGATGATCCCCTTGAGGGTTTCGATCCGGTGGCGTGAGTTGTCGAGTAGTTCGCTCATCGTTCCTCCTGGAAACGAATATGAGCCTCAGTCGCGTCGCCGTCCTTGATCTGGATCAGGTCGGCCGGGAACGAACCGGGCGCCGAAGGCCCCGGCCCATTGTCCGAGGCTTTTGAACTCTACTCGCTCTTCGCTTCGGGGACGATGACAGCCGACAGTCGAATCGGACCACTGAAGCTTGTCAGTTGGAGCGTTTGCCCGCCGCCGCCGATCGTCGCAACACCCCGTTTGTGCAGGCTTCCGGGACTCCTGTCAATGGAGACGGTGAAGTCGGTCGAGATCGATCCCCTGGTTTCGATCTTCGCTGTCGCGGCCGCTCCCTCGAGGAACTCGGCGCGGATGTCGCCGGTGCTCGTCTCGATCGACACCGGTTCGGACCAATCGGACCGGCGAAATTGGGCGAAGACCGCGCCCGAGTCGGAACGGGCCTGAAGTCCGCCCGGACCCTTGAAGGTGATGTCGCCTGTCGTGGTCTCCAAATCCGCCCGGCCGGCCAGATCCAGAACCTCGATGTCGCCGTCACCCGTGCGGATCGAAAGCGCCACGCCTTTGGGCACCGACACACCGATGTCGATTCTCCGATTCCGCCACTCGGTTTTCTCGTCGATGTTCGCGCCGTCATCGAAGCGCACCTCGACGCTGACGCCGTTCGGCAGATCTTCGACGTCGACCTGCGGTTCGCGTGGATCATCGAGGTGACGCTGGCTGACGGTGGAAATCACGACAAGATCGCCGTCACCGGCGCGCAGATTCACCCCGCCACGGAGATTCACGATCCGAACCTCCCCATCGGCCCCAACCGGGTGGGAGGATCTATCCTGCTCGATGCGCCAGTCGGAGAGATCGGGCTCTGCGAGCGCCTGCGACGCACCCACCCCGAGGAGCGTCAGCCCGACCAGCAGGCATCCGATTGCCGTTCGGTGAGTCGGGATCAAGGCGCGGCGTTCGACCACGCGTCTGTCGTGCCGTCTTCAAACCCATCGGAAAAGAGTCCGCCGAGGGAGAAGGTGCCGATCCAGGTGATCCAGAGGCCGTTGGGCTGCACGATCTCGTTGGTGTACCAGAAGGTCTGTCCGTCGGCAGGGTCCACGTTCATCGAGCTGTAGTCACCCCATCGCTGGATCGACGTTTGAATGCCCTCACCGTCCTTGATGGTCAGCTCGTTCATCGTCATGGTGCCGGCGGGATCGCCGTCGGTTCGACCGGTCACCCTGATACCGGGCAGAACGCTGGTGGCGTCGCTCACCGAGTAACCCAGTGCGATGTCTCCAGAGGCGTTCATCGCCACCGAACCCATGAATCGTCCCACCGAGTCGGGCGAGTATGTCCCCTCCTGGAAGATCGACCAGACCGGGTTGGCTGAGGTGTCGCTGCGAAGCTCCCACCAACGCTTCCCTGCGATGCCGCCACCGGCGTCCACGACCTGCGTCACGACCATTCGCGCCGTGCCGTCGACCACTCGCCAGGCCAGCCGGCGCAGCGCTCGGTTGTACAGCGCGTCGAGCTTCACCCCGGTTCCCGGTTGCGGCACGCAGTCTCGCGTCGTTGGCGAGCACGGAAGCAGGGTGAAGGCGACGGGCGTCAGATTCTGGGTGTTGGTGAAGCTCGAGTTCGCCGGAGTCACGAAATCGACGTCGAACTCCCAGATCTCGATTCGATCATTGGGATTGCTGTTGTCCTGCGTTGCATCGACGGTGCGGGCGAAGATGTTTGGGAGACCCGCCGTCGGCGCCTGGGTGCCGTCATGATCCGCCGGCAGAATCCGGGTCACCCGCGGGCTGGATCCGGTGAGCTGAGGAATCGTGAAACGTTGATATGTCGCTGCAGCTCCAGCGAGCATGGCCGCGCGGTCGAAGGCGTAGATGCCTAGAACCGGCGACTCAAAGGTCGACACGTAGTAGGCATCGGGCCACACGCCGTACTTCGGGTAGTCGGGGAAGGACGGAGCTGAGAACGAGTAGCCGTACCAGCCGCCGGCCACCGGATCCGCAGTCTGTGAGACATAGATGCAAAACGTGTTTCCGGACGTGTCGAACTCGGTCATGAGCCAGCGATCCGCAAGCTCGTCGTACTGGACGATGGGATCGCCGTCGCCATCCGCACAGGCCCCTCCACCGCCCCACAGGGAGCTGAGCGTCGTGGCCGGAACCAGGACGTTGCCCTGCTTGTCCCAGATCGCGAAACGCGAAGCGTTGACCATGCCGATGTAGTGGTTGGGTCCGACGTCACCGATCACGTCCGGCGGCGTGCCTCCACCAAACGGGAGTCCGACAAACGTCTGAATCAAGGTACCGTCGAATGTCCCACCTTCGGTCGATCCCTGCCGCACCGGATCCACCCACTCGGGGTCGGCCTCGACGCCGAAGTCGTCATTCAACCCCTCCGGAACCACCTCGATCGGGTCGCCCGGCTGCCATGCCGTGGCCTGAGGCAGCTGTCGAAGATCGACATCGAACACCTGCGGCACAACCACCTCGCTCACATAGAAATCCGAAGCCTGGCTCGAACCGTCTGATTCGGCCGCCGCCGAGGTGCCGATCAGCAACAAGCAAAACAACCCGAGGGCAAGTACCGAACGGCTGACATTGGACGTCTTCTGTCGCATCATGGTTTCCTACCAGTCTCATCAGGTGTTGACGATCGCACAGAATCGACGCTGCGACTATATGTCAAAACCCAGAATCTTCCAAGCAGAATCTCAAACACTCCCGGTCTTCGCTCAGGACATCAAGGGACCGAGGCCCCGGGCAGACGTCAGCGAACAGGGAATCCAAGAAAGCGGAAAACGCCGGCACACTCGGGGCACTGGCGGGCGTGGCGTCGCCAGGTGCGGACGTAGCGGGATCGAAGCGGCTGCATGGCGAGCAGGGAAGGGCTGACATGGCCGCCGCGCTCGCGCATCAGCGGGACGCGGCGATACCTCGTGGCGAACAACGGGTTCGCCATCTGCGCCACCAGGACGTCGAGCCCGACGCGCCTGTGGCCGAGTGTCGCCGCCGCGATCATCGCCTGTCTCCCCATCCAGTGTACGCCAGAATTGCGTCCGGTGTTGCTAAAAAAAGTGGCCCCGAGTACCCAGAAAGTGGGGAGCTCCACCAGGCAAACAGCGCACGCTGCCGACATCAAGTTCGTCTTCGACCTCAAGGCCTCAAGACCAACTCACCCGGTACTTACAGACATCCCCACCGTTGGCTCGGCACCGCTCCTCGGTGATGCGGACGTTCTTCGCGCCACAGAGCTCGAGGGCCTTGCGGTACCAACCGATCACCGTCAGGCAATCGGTCTTCGAAAAGGTCTCCGCGTCGTGGGTGGTGAGGACGCCTTCGCGGTCGCCGGTTGCCTCGTACTCACGCCAACCGACATCGTAGTAGAGCCGGTAGATCTGCGGCGCCTTGGCGAGAAATGCCTGCGGATCTCCCGAGGTGAGAAACGCGCTGTGCAGGGTTCCCAGATTGAGCTCGGCCGAGGCCTCTCCCAGTCGTTCGAAGAAACGTGTGCTGCCGCCGCCGAGAGCCCTGACAATCGCCTCGTCGAGCCGCTTTCCGACTTCAAAATCGACCCAGGCCACCGCCACGAGCCGCCCCAGGACCTTCTGATCCTCTTTCGGAAGGTTGTCGATGACTTTGCTCAGCCCGTCTTCGCCGAACTCCTTGCGGACGAACTCGAGGCGAGACTTGAGGATTGAACCCTTGATCTTCTGATCCGTCATGAATCGATTGTACCAGTGGTGCCTTCGATTCACGACGCCTTCCGTTTTGCTAAACTCGACAGAGAAATGCGACGGACAACCGGTTTTGCCGGGTGTCCTTCCGAGAACATTGACGAGGCCAGATGACGCCAATCGCAGCAACCACGAGCACCGCAGTCGGTGCAGCGCCCGAGTCCGAATTGGTGGCGTCGGCAGGATGGTTCGCGCCGACGATCACGATCATCGCTTTATTGATCGCGGTGGTCGTCGCAGCAGCGGTCCTGCGCGAAATTCACCACCGGCGCCGCCGGGAAGAACTTCAGAGCAGACTCGCCGATCTCGAGGGGATTCTCGTCGGGTTGTCGACCCGATCAACCCCAACCGAGGAGATTGCCGCGGTCGAACCGGATGAACATTCTTCGGTTGCGAGCGCCGATTTTGCCCCTCGGGGTCCGTTGTCAACCGCGATCTCGATCCTCCGCGGCTCCCTCGGGCCGGGGCTTCCAAGCCCGGACCGGATTGATCTCCGCGCAACCCTGTTCGTCTATGACCAGCTGGGTCTGCCCATCACGCCGACCGACCTCGCCAACCACCTCAATCTGTCGCTGAGGTCGCTTCAGCGAGAACTCTCGGGCACCCTCAACTGCACCCCGAGAGAGCTCATTCTCGCGGTCAAGATGCGCGAAGGCAAGCGCCTTCTCATCGATGAGGACTTTCGGGTTCAGGAAGCAGCCCGGGCCGTCGGCTTCGACGACCCCTTCCACTTTTCCAGGCGCTTCAAAGCCTACTATCAGATGTCGCCTTCGGAAGTGCAGGCACGACGAAGCCGCAACGTCGCCTGAAACCGCACGGATCCCTCGAATCCTCAGCTCGCCGCTGCTCTGGCCTCGAGTCGAGCCGCCTCCCCATCCCGCCCCAGCCGCCGAAGACACTCGGCAAAATCCCGCAGCGTTTCGAGAAGCTCCGGGTGATGAGGGTCGAGAGCGGCCTCCTGGATTGCGAGCGCTCGTTCGAAGAGGGCAACCGCCTCGTCGCACCTTCCCTGTTCCATTCTGACCGATGCGAGATTCTGGGTTGTATCGCCGATCAACGGGTGGTCCATCGTCCGGCTGATCGCGGTGATCTCGATGGACTGCTCGTACAACGCCGCGGCTTCGTCGAGATTTCCCTGGAGCGCCGCCGTCATCCCGAGTGAGTGGAGCACGCTCCCGACAAAGGGATGCTCCCCGCCGTATGCGGCACGGTAGATTTCGAGGGCCCGCCGAAAAGTCGCCTCGGCGTCTTCATACCGCCCGAGGGTTCTCAGGACGAGCCCCCAGGGTGGTCGCCGAGTGGCCCACCGATGGGTGGTTCTCGCCGTTGATTTCGATTCTGATCTCGAGCGACCGACGCGCTAGCCGCTCGGCCGCTTCGTTTTCACCCTGCCTCAGGGCGAGGGCGCTCAACTCGGAAAGATCGCCCGCCACCTGGTGCGAGCGCGGCCCGAACTCGGCGGCATCGAGGTCCATGCACCGTTCGAGGATGCGCTGCGCCTCCGAATACCGGCCCGATTTGCGAAACAGCAGCGCCAGATCGTAGAGGGCGTCGGTCAGCCCGATCTCCACCGCGTCCGGATGACCTTCGAGAATCGTCACCGCCCGGACCAGACGGGCTTCCGCCGACAGCCAATCACCCCGATCCTGGTCGATGCCCGAGAGATCGATGAGCCGACGGGCCGATTCAAGCGAATCGACGCCATAGGTGGACTCGACGATCCGAAGCGATTCCAGCTGGAGTTCTTCGGCCTCGTCGTACCGGGTCAGTGCTCGTAAGAGGAGCGCTGTGATCCGCAGTGACTCCGCCAGCTCCGGATCGTCCGCCGGCAGTGCATCACGACGGAGGCTCAATGCGGTCGTCAGCAGCGGCTCCGCTTCGCGGAACCGACCCAGATGGTAGTAGACCGTCCCCAGCGTGTGCATCATCCGGGCCCGAACCGCCGGCTGCTCGTCGAGCTCCTCGGTGATGGAGTCCGCGCCTCGTTGGAGGAGCTCCGAAACCGTCACATCCTCGCCCTGGGTCACCAGCGGAGAGGCCTGCTCGAAGAGACCCACCAGAAAATCCGAGACCTCCCGGGCCGATGCGGCGCTCGCTTCCGCCCGGCGGGTTTCCCTCTCGGCGCGGAAGAACTGGACGGTCATCCCGATACCGAAAATGGCGAGCAGGGCGAAGACCGCGGCAGCGAGCTGCCTGCGTCGTCGCAGCCGCGGCCGCAGGATGATCGCCCGGAACATCTCGGCCGCGTCGATGGCGCTCGGACGATTTTCCGGCACCAGGCTCTCGAGCCGCGTGATCAAGGTCGTGAGTTCGGCGGACAACCCCTCGATCGGCTCGACCTCGGCCCACATGGCTCGGCGGTGGCGCTCGGCCGGCGCCAACCCCTCGGGGATCGGGGCCTTTCCGGTGAAGAGCTCCTGCAGGATCAGACCGGCCGAGTAGAGATCGCTCGCAGCGGTGGCGGGCTCACCCCGAGCCACCTCCGGACTCATGTAGCCGATCGTCCCCAGAACGGTGCCGAAGCTGGTCATCGGCGGAGAACCGGCGGGAGGATCCGATCCTCCCGCCACCGCCGCATCGTCCTTCGGGAATCCGTGCCCGACCCGAAAGACCGGATACTCGCCGGAGAGCGAGTCCGGATCCTCCACCGGCCGCGCGAGTCCGAAGTCGAGCACCTTGATGTCGCCCCGGGGGGTGAGCATGATGTTCTCGGGTTTGAGATCGCGGTGGATCACACCCTTGCCGTGGACGGCGACGAGCACATCCAGCAGCTGTTGCGCGATCTTGACCTTCTGAGCCTCGTCCAGGCCTTGACTCAGAGCCTCGTGGAGGTTATTCCCCTCGACCAGCTCGAGGACCAGGCAGTCCTGGTTTTCCCCCTCGATAAAATCGTGGAACTGACAGACATTGGGGTGATCGAGCGACGAGAGCACCCTGGCCTCGCGGAGAAACCGAGCCTTGCGTATCGGGTCGAGTCGTTGATCCGATCTGATGACCTTGAGGGCCACCCGTCGTCCGAGGTTCTCGTCGAGACCGAGATAGACCGATCCCATCCCGCCCTGGCCGAGCTCTCCGATGACGTCGAAATGGCCCAGTCGCGGCATGTGGATCCTGTCGGGTTGCTCCTGCGGCATCTCACTATTCTATGTCGATCTCGGAACCGACATGATTCTGCGACGTATTCGCGGATCAACGACAACCCGCCATCCTGTCGCGTTCGTCCATGCTCGCGACGCTTTCGTCCATTGGTATTCCGCCTCCCACGACCGAAGATGAGAGCACTGGGTGGAACGTCCCTCCAGAAGACACGACGCTCCTCCTCCGAGCCTCGAGCAGGCAAGGTGGCCATCAAGGCCGCGGCCGGAATGCCGCGGCCTCTTTTTCCCACCACCCGTGGCGTTTTCGATCTCTGCGCTCGGTGTCCTTTCGAACCTGCCGGATGCGCTCGTCGATCTCGGCGCGGGTCGCTGTGCTTTCGAAGGCGAAATGGCAGGGGCCGCCTCACACATGGTGACTTCCGGATGGAGAGCGCACCTTCGTTCGTTGTCATTCCCTCGTGGTGAACATCAGGGGATCGAAGCGTCCCATCCGGCCAGATCGCCGCTTTCAAACCCGTCGGCGAAGAGGGGCTGCCCGATCTCGTCGGCGCCGATGTCGGGGGCGTCGTCTCGGAGCAACGAGTCGAAGTCGAAGTCGGCGAGACCCGGGTTCAGGGGCGTTCCGGCGTCCACCGGACCCGAATCCGGGGCTGCGAGGTGGAGATCACCGCCGGCGACATCTGCAAAGAGGCCCAGCGGCGCGTACTCGGTATTGGTGGCGAGGTGCGAAATCCCTCCACGGTCCCAGATCCGGTCGGTGACCAGGTTGTTGGCCAGGGTCACCGATGTGGAGATGTAGCGCCACTCGATGGACGAGGCGCTGGGCGGCTGGGTCGAAGCCACGGTGTTGTGATACGCCTCGGCGCCTTCGGCGCCCCACAGGGAAATGCCGGAATCGAAACCCGATGGCGACGCGAAAAGACCGGGGTCGCCGGCGGCGACGAAGTTGTTGCGGATGACACCGCCGATGTGGCCGTCGCTGCCGGAGCCGAGACCGAAACCGATGCCACGGGCGCAGTCGACGATCAGGTTCTCTTCGACCACCGTGTCCTGACACAACCGCCACATGTGGATCCCGTGTTCGGAAAGCCCCGTGTCGCACCAAAAGCCTTCGATGAGATTGCGCCGGACCAGCCAGCCGGTGGCGGCGTGGGCGTCGAGACCGCCGGTGTAGCAGTTGTTGCGGATGAAGGGGCGGCCGAGATCGGTGAGCTCGAGGTGGGAGCATTCGAGCGTGCTGTTGTCCACCATCCCCGCCCCGATGGGATTGACCTTGATCGCCTGCTCGCCGGGGTCGATGACGTGGACGTTGTGGATCAGCACATTCGAAATGGGAGTGTCGGGCCCGCTGACGTGGATCGGGTGGTAGTAGGCGCGGCTCAGGCTGAGATCGGCGATGACGGTATCGGACGCCTGGATGCTCACCAACTCGCCGGTGACGTAGCCCCCGTCGAGGATGACCGCCTCGCGGTCGCCGCTGAAGGAACGTAGGGTGAGCCCCGGAGTCGACACGACGAGGCGGTGGATCGAATCGCCGCCGCTCATGTCATAGAAACCGTCGTGGAGGAGGATCGTGGTCCCCGAGGCCGCACCTGCAATGGTGGCGCGGAGATTGTCCGCGTCGGCGGGATATCTCTCGATGGTCGGTCCGGTCGGCGGCGGCAGCGGCGCGCAGGCGACCTGAGCGGCAGCCGGACCGCCCGAGACCAGAAGAACCGTGAGCACCGCGATCACCGACCACACCTGATGCATCCGTCACCTCGCATCCCATCATCGAACCGGCGCAGCCCACCGCAACGTACGGAGATCACAAAGCGACGGAGAACCCCGGCGTCCGGGTGATCTGAATCACCCGGACGGGAGCGTCTCACCAACAGCTCCAGTTCATCGAGCGATCACTCACAAGATCCATGAGCGAGGCTCTGGGCCTGGTCGCTCAAACCGCCCCGGTCGTCTGGAGGAGCCACACAGCACTGTTCGCTCAGCATTGAGCGATCGTGTGAACGTCGAAGGCGACGCCCCCTCTCCGGTCGACGGCGGGGCGCTCGAATCTCTCGGCCGTATCGGAGTCGCCCTGTCTCCGGCGGTGCCGTTGACGGCTGCGGCCCGCCGTTCCATCTGCGCCTCGATCCTCCCCGCGACGATTCTCTCGAGCGCCAACGGCCACGCCCGGAAATCCGGCGTTGAAGTCCGGATCTCGGGTTGGGCGGTGTCGATGGTGATCTGCACCAACTAACGTCAGCCCGCACTTCTCACCGGGTTTCGTCGCGAGGCCGGCGAGGTGCTGTGCCCAGCTGGGTTTTCGATCCGAGGGGCGCGCAGGCGTACTTGACAGTGCGTAGGGACCTCGCGCACCGCCCGCGAGGGCGGACCCGACGGAGTCGGGAGACCCCGCAGGGGTCAGCGTGGGCTGGAGCACCCGGAGGTGAGAAAGCCCAGCTGGGCGCCGTGCATCGTCTGCCGCAGCAGACAGCTGGTGAGAAGAGCGGGTGAAGGGTGCTTCGGCACGTCACCTGAAATTCTCGCCCCCCGTTTCCGCGTTTGCCGAGGAGGAGGGCGCCATGGGCATGCTTGTAGACGGCAGATGGACAGATCAATGGTACGACACGAAGAGCACCGGGGGCCGGTTCGTCCGTTCCGATGCCGCGTTCCGCGATCGGGTCACGGCCGACGGCGCTTCCGGGTTCAAGGCCGAACCGGGCCGCTACCACCTCTATGTCAGCTATGCCTGTCCGTGGGCCCACCGAACGCTGATCTACCGCACCCTCAAAGGCCTGGAAGACCAGATCTCGGTTTCGGTGGTCAACCCGTTGATGCTCGCCGACGGATGGACCTTCGAACCCGCAAGCGGCGTCATACCCGACCCCGTCAACCACGCGGCGTTCCTCCACCAGGTCTACACTGCCGCTCGACCCGACTATACCGGTCGCGTGACCGTGCCGGTCCTGTGGGACCGAGATACCTCGACCATCGTCAACAACGAATCGTCGGAGATCATCCGGATGTTCGACCGAGAGTTCGACACCCTCGGCGCTCGCGGTCCGATCTTCTGCCCGCCGCATCTCGAGGAGGACATCGACGCCGTCAACACCTTTGTCTACAGCCGGATCAATAACGGGGTCTACAAGGCCGGGTTTGCGACGACGCAGTCTGCCTACGAAGAAGCAGTCAGCGCGCTCTTCGACGCCTTGGACACCCTCGAAGACCGCCTCCGGGTGAACCGCTACCTCATCGGCGACGCCATCACCGAGGCCGATTGGCGGCTCTTCACGACTCTGGTGCGCTTCGACCCGGTTTATGTCGGCCATTTCAAATGCAACGTCCGGCGGCTCGTCGACTATCCCAATCTCTGGGCCTACACCCGCGAGCTCTACCAGGTCGAGGGAGTGGGCGCGACCGTCCACATGGATCACATCAAGGACCACTACTACCGCAGCCACGGCACCATCAATCCCAGCAGGGTGGTCCCCGCCGGTCCGATGATCGATTTCGAGGAGCCCCACGGGCGCGGCTGAGCATCTCCCTCGTCCCGCATCCGTGCCCGGATCCGTGTCCGCGTCCATGGCCGCGGCGGTGGTCGGCGACGCATCGCCGCCGAGGGTTGCATCCCGCGGATGGTGGGGTTACATTGATCGCATCCCGTCCGCGCCGGAAAGGAATCCGGCATGGAAATCCCACGTCAACTCACGATCCTCGGCTGCGTTGTCAGTCTGATCTCGACCCCTGTCCTCACGGCTGACGAACCTCCCGGCCCGAGACCGACCCCGAAACCCGGCACCCTGGCGGCGATCGCGAGCTCGCGGTCGCTCAAGCGGGCTCCGGAGCTCGATGCGAGCGCAGTCATCGTCATCACCGACGGCAACCTCGATGAGCTCGGCAGGGGCGCGGTACTGACCCTGATGAGCTCGACCATCGCCGATCCGCTGCCGGCCGAAACCGAGCACCGGACGGATCCGAAGACCCGCGAGAAATGGCGGAAGAAGGTCCTGGTTCAAGGCAGCGCCATCGCCAGGCTCGAAGCACGGCGCGTCGACGCCGAGGCGGAGCTCGAACGTCTGGAACGGGGCAAGCTCGACGGCAAGGCCCTCGACCGGATCGCCAAAGCCGAGGCCAAGCTGCGGGCGATCGACGCCGAAATCAGAAGCGAAAAGGTACGGCTCTCCACCATCATCCGCGACGCGAGAAAGGAGGGGGCGCAACCGGGTTGGTTTCGCTAATTCTCAGTTCTCAATTTTGAATTCCAGATTCTGAATTTCCATCGCCGGCCTCACCTTCAGTCAGTGTTGAGATCTGCGATGTAATTGAGAATTAAGAATTTAGAATTGAGAATTAAGAAGATCGACATAGGCGCGCGCTTCGAGGTCCTCTTGGAGAACCCCGAATTCGCGCATCAGCTCCCGAGCGATCTGCGCACCATCGTCGGCGGACTGCCCGGGCTCGAGAACGACCTCGAATTCGAGCCAGTCCCCGAGACTCTCGACCTCGTCGAGGTGGATCCGAGTCTGACCCACGAGGTAGAGGGTGCGCCGCTTGCGGACGGTGCCGATCTCACCCAGGGCGGCCTTCAATGCGGCGGCCAGGGCCTCCGGATCGGTGGTCGGCGCCTTGAAGAACTCCGACTGCGTGGGCCCCTCGGCATCGAGCCGTCGGTAGAAGATGAGCTCGCCCCGGTCGGCGGAGAACCTCCGCAGCTTGAGCCGCCCGGCACCACAGGCAAAGAACACATCCTCCTGGACGATGAACTCGGGACCGTGGTCGGCGCGGGAGCGAACCAGCGCCTCGACCGCTTCGCGGTCCCGGAGCCGCGCCTTGATTTCAACGTTGCTCGGCATGGGGGAAGGATACCCAATCCCTCTGTGAATCTCGATTCCGCTCCCGTGCCCGTGCCCGATGAGATGTGCAGCGACAGCGTCCGCTCCCGGGGCAGCGGCCGGGGCAGCGGCCGGGGCAGCGGCCGCGACAGCGACCGCGGCAGCGACCGCGACAGCGACAGCGTCCGAGTCGATCCCGCTCCCCCTCCCGCTCCCGATGAGATGGCCAAACCCGCCGTCACCTCCATGAGCAGGCTGGAAGCCTGCTCCACAAAGCCGCCTCAATGAAACTGTCTGCGATGGTTGTAGGGCCGGCGTCCCGCCGGCTCTTCAGACCCCTCCCCGTTTGGTGCGCGCCTCCACGAAGTCTGACAACATCCCGGGGCAGCGACCGCGACAGCGGCAGCGGCCGGGACATCGCCAGCGGCAGCGGCAACGGCAACGGCAACGGCAACGGCAGGGTACCGCGTTCGGGCACGTCACCGACGACGCCGATGAATCCTACTCTCCCGGCCACGAAGCAGGCCGCCGGCGTCCCATCGGCGGGGTCGCAACCCTTCCAATTCACCACCTACGCGACCCCGCCGATGGGGCGACGCCGGGCCGCCACAGGCGGACCGGAAGGCCGGTGTACCGGAGAACCAAGCACGTAAGCAGGCGCGTTTCTGGGACCGGTGCGACCCGCGATCTCTCGGACACGCGATTCGTGCTTCATCGATTCTGACGGGCAGGCGAGACGCCCGCCCCCACAATCTGCCGCCGCAACGCGTAAGGCGGACCGTAAGGCCGGTGCCGTGAGAACCGGAAACAGCGGCAGCGACCGGGGCAGCGGCCGGGGCAGCGGCAGCGACAGCGACAGAGTCCGAGTCGATCCCGCTCCCCCTCCCGCTCCCGATGAGATGGCCGAACCCGCCGTCACCTCCATGAGCAGGCTGGAAGCCTGCTCCACAAAGCCGCCTCAATGAAACTGTCTGCGATGGTTATCGGGTAGGACCGGGTCCTTGCGGACCCGTTCCTCCCACACCACCGTACGTACGGTTCCGTATACGGCGGTTCAAAGCGAGTCAGACGGAGGCCCCTTGATGGGCCTGAAGGAGGTTGAAGAGTCCGAGTCTGTCGAAATGGCTGTTTGGGAGGGCTTGGTGGATCCCGGGGATCCGTGAGCTTCGCCACGGTCCGCAATTGGAATAGGCGGTTTTCCCCGCCTGCTCCGGTCGAAGTCCCAAGGCGATGAGGCGTTTCCTTCGAGTACGAGGTGTCTTCCAGTGCCGCCAATAGAGCCACCGGAGCCGCCGTCGGATGTATCCGTCGAGGGCACTGAAGCTCCAAGCCGTCTCTGCCAACCGGTAGTAGTTGTACCACCCGCGCAGAAGTGGCTTCAGCTGCTGAATGACTTGCTCGATCGATTGTCCCCTGCCGCGGCGGCCTATCACCTCTCGCACCTTCCCTCGGAGTCGTTGAAGCGTCCCCCGTGGGAGCGTCAGGCGGGTGCTGCCGTCTTTCAGGTAGATCATCGAGTACCCAAGGAATGTGCACTCATCGACCCGGGCCACCTTGCTCTTGTCTCGGTTCACCCTCAGGCGCAGCTTCTTTGCCAGAAACTGCTCCAGTGATCCGAGCACCCGCTCGCCGGCTCTGCAGCTCTTCACGCATACGATGAAGTCGTCCGCATAGCGGGCGAAGCGATGGCCGCGTCGCTCAAGCTCCCGGTCCAGGTCATCGAGCAGAATATTGCTGAGCAATGGTGATAGAGGCCCCCCTTGCGGAGTTCCCTTCACCCTCTGACTCTCCATCCCGCCGAGCATCAGCCCGGCTTGAAGGTATCTCCTGATCGTGCGCAAAATGCGCTTGTCCTGGATTCGGCGAGCTACTCGGGCCATCAGCACGTCATGCTGTACCTCGTCGAAAAACTTCGCCAGGTCGCAGTCTACGATCCACTCGTATCCCGCCTCCACGTAGTCCTTCATCTGACATACCGCATCTGTCGCTCGTCGCCCGGGGCGAAATCCGTAGCTGTGCTCCGAAAACGTCGGGTCGATGTCCGGTTGAACCGCCTGCAATATCGCCTGCTGGATCAGCCTGTCTACCACCGTCGGTATCCCGAGCTGGCGCTTCCCGCCATTTGGCTTTGGTATCTCCACCCCGAGCACGGCCTGAGGCTTGTATCGCCCTTCGAGCAACGCCCTCTCAATTCGCAGCCAGCTTTTGCCTGACAAATGCTCCCCAAGTTCTTCGACGGTCATCCCGTCCACCCCTGGGGCGCCCTTGTTGGCTTTGACTCGCCGCATCGCCCTCTCGACATTCTCCGCTCTCAGTACCTCCTCCATGGTCACTTGTGCGACCACTTCCCTCCGTGCTCCGGTGTTCTCGTCCCCCGCCGCTGTTGCTTGGTGCTCGCGCCCAGCCCGCCCGGCAGTCCCGCTGCCCGCGCAGATAGGTCTTTCCGGCATCTCAGCCATCTGTCTGCTCCTTCTTCAACAGTCGAGAGTTACGCACCAGATCTCCTCACTTCGCGGAGCCCTTTGGCGTGCTTCCACGCCTCGTATGGCTCCGGCTGACTTCTGACGCTCCATAATGCCCCTCCGGGGTGAAGCGCCAGATCTCCAGAATGGCTGTCGCTACACAATCAAGAACGGCCCCTGTGTAGCGACAGGCTTCCAGCCTGTCGGGGGCAGCGGCTGCGGCCGGGGCTGCGCGCGGCGCGTCTGCTATCCTCCCCCGCCGGAGAGGTCATGGTCCTGCCGTTCGAAAAACCCAGCCGCGCCGACATCATCGAGATGACCCGTCTCGCCATCCCGGTGGTCGTGGTCCAGGTCGGGATGATGCTCTTCGGAGTGGTCGACACCATGGTCGTCGGCCGCCTGTCGTCACAGGCGCTCGCTGCGGTCGCCCTCGGCCACGTGGCGGTGATCACGATCTCGTCCTTCGGCATCGGCGTCCTGCTCGGGCTCGACCCCCTCCTCAACCAGGCCCTCGGAGCGAGGGACCGAAACGCCTTCCGGCGATCGGTGCAGCGCGGCTTCGTGCTGGCGGCCGTGTTGATGATCCCCAGCATCGCATTTCTCATCCCCATCGGCGCGATCCTCTCGCTCCTCGGTCAACCGCCCGACACGGTTCCCCTGGCCGCCGCCTACTCCCACATTTCCATCCCCGGGCTCCTGCCGTTCTACGGCTGGGTCGTCCTCCGTCTGGCGCTCCAGGCCATGGGCCGTCTCAGACACATCGTCGCCACCGTGATCGTTGTCAACATCTTCAATCTCGTGGCCGACTGGGCGCTCGTCTTCGGCATCGGACCGATCCCGCAGCTCGGGCCCCTCGGATCCGCGTGGGCGTCGACCATCGCCCGGACTCTGCTCTTCGTCATCCTTCTGACGGTGGATCGCAAAGACCTCTGGCCGTTGTTGCGCTTCGATCGGGCGTCGCTGGAGCTGGGCCCGCTGCTGAGAACCGCCCGGTTGGGCATCCCCATCGGTTTCAACCTCCAGCTCGAGATCGTGGCGTTTTCGGTGATCGCGCTCCTCATGGGCGGACTGGGCACGATCACCATGGCGGCGCACCAGGTGGCCATCAACCTCGCCTCGTTGACGTTCATGGTTCCGTTGGGAGTCTCGCAGGCGGCCGCGGTTCGGGTCGGCAACGCCATCGGTTCGGGCTCGAGCGGCGGCGCCCGACGGGCCGCGTCGGCGAGCTTGATTCTCGGCGCCGGGTTCATGACCTTCACCGCTCTGTTGTTCATCGGCATCCCGGTCTGGCTGGCGCGCGCCTACACCTCGGTCGATGAGGTCGTGCTCCTCGCCTCGACGTTGATCCCCATCGCCGGGTTCTTTCAGGTCTTCGACGGACTCCAGGTGGTGGCCGCCGGCGTCCTCCGCGGCGCGGGCGATACGCGGGTGCCGCTGCTTGTGAACATCCTCGGTTTCTGGTTGGTCGGGCTGCCCACCAGCCTCGTCCTCGGATTCCGTCTCGGCTACGGTCCCCAGGGCCTGTGGTGGGGCATCGTCGCCGGGCTCATCGCTGTGGCGGCGTTTCTCCTCGCCCGCGTCGCCTTTAAGCTGCGCGGGGAGATCGCGCGGGTCAAGGTTGATTGACCCGAGCGATCAATGATGAGTTGTGAATGGTGAACTGCATCGCACCCGGTTCGTGACCTCAGCTGAGATCCGACGCAGCGTCATTCATCATTCATCATTCGTCATTCATCATTCATCATTCATCATTCATCATTCATCATTCGCGCTACTCCACCCCGATCCTCGGAATCCCGGCCTGCTCGAGCATCGCCTCGAGCTCGGCCACCTGGGTCGTCAGGATCCCATCGAACTCGTCCTCGATGCCGTCGACTTCCGAACGGAGTTCGTCAAACCGCTCGATCGACGACGCGGCCGGGAAGCCCGGCGTCGATTCCACGACCTCCATGAGATAGACGAGCTGATTGTCCACCTTGGACGGGAAATTGAGCACGTCCTGGCTCGACTCGAGCTCGGTCTGGCGGATCCCGGCCTCGGCGGCGTCGAGCGCCTCGATGGTCTCGTCGGCAAGGGTCGTGAACTCCTCGTCTTCGACCCGGTCCTGCCACCCCTCGACCTGATCCCGGACCGAACCGATGCGCTCGATGAGGGCGTGCGACCTCGAGACCTCCAACCAGATCTCACGGGCGAGCTCGTACCGGACATCGAGCGCCGCCGGATCGAGATCCTGCCTCGGATCGGCGAGCACATCGAAGGCTCTGGTCTCGGTCCAGTCTCCCACCGTCATCCGCACCCGGTACCGACCCGGAGGCGCCATCGGTCCCGCCGCCGACCCCCAGAGCACGGCATCATCGACGATCTCGGCATCGGGGAGGCGGAGATTCCAGACCCACCGATTCGCGCCTTCGCGCGCATCGAGCTTGGGCGGTTCGAAGAGCTCGGGGAAGAGCTTGCGCCAGATATTCGGCGCCTGTTTCTCGGGCTTCGTGCTCGACATGCTCCTGAGCACCTCGCCATCGGCGTCGAGAATCTCGAGCCGGACCTCGACCTCATCATCGCCGTCGTGGGCTGCGGGCAGCAGATAGTGGATCATCGCGCCGAAGGGCGGGTTCTTGCCTTCCGCACCGCTGCCCGGTCCGCGGCGACCGCCGCTGCCGTCAGCCCAACGGATGACGTCGCGCGGTGCAAAGAGATGGAAATCTCCCCTCAGGACATCAGCGGTCATCTGGCGGAGCGGACTCAGATCGTCGAGGATCCAGAACGACCTCCCCTGGGTGGCAACCACCAGATCGCCGCGCTTGACCGCCATGTCGGTAATCGGCGTGACGGGCAGATCGAGCTGGAACGGTTGCCAGCTCGAACCGTCGTTCAGGGAGAGATAGAGCCCGAACTCGGTGCCGGCGAAGAGCAGTCCCCTGCGCTCGGGATCTTCACGAACCACGCGAACGAAATGATTCTCGGGGATCCCGTTGCTGCCATCCGCGATCCGCACCCAAGTCGCGCCGAAATCATCGGTACGGAAGAGATACGGAGTGTTGTCGGCGCTGCGATAGCGGTGGACGGCGATGAATGCCCGGCCCTCGTCGTGCGCGGAAAGCTCGATGGCGTTGACCGTCCCCCACTCGGGCATCCCCGCCGGCGTGATGTCCTTCCAGGTGGAGCCGCCGTCGCGGGACAGGTGGACCAGCCCGTCATCGCTGCCGACCCACAGAAGACCCGCCCGGTGCGGTGACTCTTCAAACGCGAAGATGGTGCCGAAGACCTCGACCCCGGTGTTGTCACGGGTGATGGGCTCGCCCGCATAACCCTGTTTGCTTTCGTCGTCGCGGGTCAGATCGGGGCTGATGATCTCCCACGTCGACCCTTCGTCGGCGGTTCGATGAACAACGTTGGAGCAGTGATAGAGCACCGAAGGGTCGTGGGGCGAGATGCGGACCGGGGCGTTCCACTGGAAGCGGTACCGCAGATCCTTCGCCTGCTGACCGACCGCCATCTGCGGCCAGGCCATGATCTCCTGTTGGTACCCCAGATTGCGGTCGAATCGGTTGAGTGCCCCGCCGTAGCACCCGCCGTAGGTGATGTCGGGGTTCCGCGGATCCACCGCGACCGTCGCGGTCTCGCACCCCGCGGGCTCGTACCAGTCGTTGCGATCGATGGCGCCGCTCGAACTGCGGCTCGGGATGGCGACCGCCGAGTTGTCCTGTTGACCGCTGTAGAGCCAGTAGGGCCACTGGTCGTCGACGGTGACCCGGTAGAGCTCCGAGGTCGGCTGATTGCTCTGCACCGACCAGGATCGGCCGCCGTCGAAACTGATGTTGGCGCCGCCGTCGTTGCCCTCGATGAGGTTCTCCGGGTCCGTCGGGTTGATCCAGAGGGCGTGATTGTCGCCGTGGGGTGTGCGCATGGGACGGAAGGTGGCGCCGCCGTCGTCGGATTTCCACATCGCCGCGTTGAGCGCGTAGACCGTGTTGGGATCGGCGGGATCGGCTTCGATGTGGGTGTAGTACCAGGCCCGCTGGCGGAGCTCGCGACTGGAGTTGACCAGCCGGAACTTGCCGCCGCCGTCGTCGGAGCGGTAGAGACCGCCCTCGTCGTGTTCCACCAGCGCCCAGACCCGCTTGGGGAAGGCCGGCGAGACCGCCACGGCGAGCCTTCCCAGATCGCCCTCGGGAAGTCCCCTGCTCAGCTTCAACCAGGTGTTGCCGCCGTCGATGCTCTTGTAGAGACCGCTGCCGGGACCGCCGGAGATCATGTTCCAGGGGCTTCGCTGCGCCTGCCAGACAGCCGCGTAAAGGACTCTCGGGTTGCTCGGATCCATGGCGAGGTCCACGGCGCCGGCCCTGTCCGAAACAAAGAGCACCTTCGTCCAGCTGAGACCGCCGTCGGTTGTCCGGTAGACACCGCGCTCTTCACTGGCGCGGAAGATGTTCCCCAGAACGGCGGCATAGACGACATCCGGGTCGGTCGGATGCACGATGACCCGGCCGATCTGGCCGGCCTCGTCGAGACCCATGTGGCGCCAGGTGTCGCCCGCATCGGTGGATTTGTAGATGCCGTCGCCGGAGGAGATATTGCCTCGGGGACAGGCCGAGCCGGTGCCCACCCAGACGATGTTCGGGTCGGAGAGTGCCACCGCAACCGCCCCGATGGACGCCGAGCCGAACGGATCACCCGCGCGCCGCTCGCGCCGGGGTCCTTGCGACAGCCCCTCCGCCGGTGGTCTGATGACGCCCGCATCGACGAGTTCGGGATCGACCTGACCCATGATCCTGGCTTCTTCGACGGGGTCGAGCTCGCGCACCGAATCGGTCACGTTGCGCCAGCTCGCGCCGCCGTTGTTCGTCTTCCAGACCCCGCCTCCGGTGGAACCCATGTAGTAGGTCATGGGATCGCCCGGAACACCGGTGACGGCGGTGACCCTGCCGCCGCGGAAGGGGCCGACCAGACGAAAGGACATGGAGTTGAGCAGATCGTCGGGGACGACGGCGGCGTCAGCGCTGAGAGTCGCGGCGGCGGCAACGAGGGAAAGCAGGATTCGGCGCATCATCAGACCTCCATCCGAACGGCGATCGAGGATATCAGGAACCTGGATGCGCTGTCCGCGGCTGCATCCGTGGCCGTGGCCGTGGCCGTACTCAGGCCGAGACCGCATGCACCACTGCCGCATCGCCTACGGCTCGGCCAAGGAAGTCGACACCCACCTGCGTCTCCTCGTCGGAGCAGGCGCATTCGACAACTCGCGGACCGCCACTACTCTCCAACTCTTCGACGACGTCCGTTCCATCACCTGGCGCCTCCTCCACCCGAGATCACAATTGCGATGATTGTAGGGCCGGCGTCCCGCCGGCCCATCAGAGCCCTCGTCGATCCGCGTCGCGCCGCACGCCAGTCCAACGCCGCTCTCGTTTGCGACGCGATATGGCCCCGGATCTTTCCAAGCAACACCTGTGTCATCGGGATCTCGCCTGGATCAGAGTCCCCGAAATCCGGGGCCACGACCCTCAGGACTCGCGATGACCCAATCCGTACCTAGCCGAAGTCCGCGGCAAACAACGAGCCACCCAACCACTTCACAACACGCGGAAAACCGCGCCCCACCGGGGTGCCGGGTCCGCATTTGTGCCGGTACGACCTCCCGGCGGAGCGGTCCGCTCCGCACAAATGCCGACCGGGCTCCCCCGGGGAGCGCCTCGAGGTCAGTTCTCCCGGCTACGAGGCAGGCCGCCGGCGCGCCATCGGCGTGGTCGCAGCCCTCCCATCAACCCACGCGCAACCGCGCCGATGGCGCGACGCTGGGCCGCCGGGACGCCAATGCGTCACGGCGGCCCAGAAGGCCGGGGATGAGGGTGTCAGGAACCCGAGATCCCACAAGACCCAATACCCCGCACTCTCTCGGAAACGCACGGCCGGCTTCAACAACCCTGACGGGCAGGCTGGAAGCCCGCCCCCACAATCTCCGCCCAACCTGAAAGAAAACCGGGACCGAAGCCGATGAGGGCACGCGGAAAACCGCGCCCCAACGGGGTGCCGGGTCCGCATTTGTGCCGGTACGACCTCCCGGCGGAGCGGTCCGCTCCGCACAAATGCCGACCGGGCTCCCTCGGGGAGCGCCTCGAGGTCAGTTCTCCCGGCTACGAGAGCAGGCCGCCGGCGCGCCATCGGCGTGGTCGCAGCCCTCCGAATCAACCCACGCGCAACCGCGCCGATGGCGCGACGCTGGGCCGCCGGGACGCCAATGCGTCACGGCGGCCCAGAAGGCCGGGGATGAGGGTGTCAGGAACCCGAGATCCCACAAGACCCAATACCCCGCACTCTCTCGGAAACGCCCGGCCGGCTTCAACAACCCTGACGGGCAGGCTGGAAGCCCGCCCCCACAATCTCCGCCCAACCTGAAAGAAAACCGGGACCGAGGCCGATGGGGACCCGCGGAAAACCGCGCCCCATCGGGGTGCCGGGTCCGCATTTGTGCCGGGACGACCTCTCGGCGGAGCGGCCCGCCCAGCACAAATGCCGACCGGGCTCCCCCGGGACGCGCGACGCGGTCCGCTCTCCCGGCCACGAGGTAGGCCGCCGGCGCGCCATCGGCGTGGTCGCAGCCCTCCCATCAACCCACGCGCGACCGCGCCGATGGTGCGACGCTGGGCCGCCGGGACGCCAATGCGTCACGGCGGCCCGAGAAGGCCGGGGATGAGGGTGTCAGGAACCCGAGATCCCACAAGACCCAATACCCCGCACTCTCTCGGAAACGCCCGGCCGGCTTCAACAACCCTGACGGGCAGGCTGGAAGCCCGCCCCCACAATCTCCGCCCAACCTGAAAGAAAACCGGGACCGGGGCCGTATCCGTATCCGTATCCGTGGGCGATGGAGCCAACCCGCGTCGGCAATCCCCCCTTGAGGCCCGATGCGGTCTGCTGCTCCGGAACAGCGGCCTATGTTTCCGAGAGCACGACTCTCCCTGGCCTAAAATGTTATCCTCCGCCCATGAAAGCTGCTACCAGGAACCGTCTGATCCTGGGTGTGGTTCTCGCCGCCGCCGGCGCGATCCTCGCCTACAATATGTTTTTTGCCCTGACCCCTCCCCGGCATGCGGATCACGATCACGCCATCGCCAAGCTCGATGCGGGAGGTTTTCTCTGGGTCGAGGCGGCCGACGGCAAACGCCGGAATCTCGTCGGTGTCCCCGACAAGGTGCTGGTGCTCCACTGGTTCGACCCCCTCAACACGAGTCTCAGCGAGCAGACCGCGGCCGCCAGGTTCGCCGCCGGCTTCGCCGAGGACCCATTGGTCGATTTCCTCTTCATCGCCCAGGCGCCGTCGTGGGAAGGCGTCAAGGCCGCCGCAACGGGAGCCGGAATTCCGGAAAACCTCCTCTACCTCGACGCCAACGGCAAGACCGGAGATCTCTGCGGGGTGCGCCGGATTCCGGAGACCCTGGTCTACGATCCCAAGGGGTTCATGGCGCACCAGGCGCGGGGGCAGGTCAACTGGACGTCGCCTAACATGGCGGCGCAGATCAACCGGGCCAAGGGCGGAGTCGACGAGATCCACTGAAATTCTGCCGGGCTGAACCCACGGTTCTTCCCGGCAGAATTTCAAATGAAGACTGTTTTCCATCGCATGGAGAACCGCTGCAGTCATGAAACCTCAATTGCTGCTGGATCAGTCAAGGACTCCTGACGGCCAGGAGATCGTGCTCTACGAAAGGGACGGCGTGTTCGCCATCCGGGTGGGCGGGCTCGAGCTCATGTCGAGCCGGGCCCACGGTTCCGAAGAAGTCATGGCCGAACTCGTTCTCGCTCAACTGAAGACCCGCCATCCACGCGTGCTGGTGGGCGGGCTCGGCATGGGCTACACCCTCCGAGCGGTTCTCGACCGCACTTCCTTTTCGAGTCGGATCACGGTCGCCGAGCTGCTGCCCGAAGTCGTCCGGTGGAATCGCGCCCATCTTGCCCATCTTGCCGGGTCTCCGCTCGATGATGAACGGGTGACCTTGGTCATCGACGATGTCGGCCGCGTCATGACGTCGGAATCCGATGCCTTCGACGCGATCCTCCTTGATGTCGACAACGGCCCCGCCGCCCTCACCGACCGACGCAACGCCCGGCTCTATCTCGCTGAAGGCCTCGCCACGATCCGGCGCAGTCTCCGCCCGGACGGCGTCCTCGGCGTCTGGTCCGCGTCTCCCGATCGCGAGTTCGAACGGGCCCTCAAACGGGCCGGTTTCCGTCTTCGCGTCGAGACGGTTCACGCCCGCCGCGGCGCCAGAGGTCCAAAACACACGATCTTCGTCGCCGCGATCTGAGGCGCCGATGCTCAGCGCGACACACTCCGAGGGTACGAGGTTGTCTTCGGCGTGAGCGGGGTCACCCATCCGTGCAGCCGTCCCTTGTAGCGTGGATTGATGCAACACCGCTCGAAGCACGTATGGTTCAGCCTCGCGGCGGCCATTCTTCTGGTCCCGCCAATCTGCGACGCGACCGACTACGAAGTCGGCGAGGACGCCGGGATGCTCGCTTTTATCGGCGAGGTGCCCTGGGAGAGCCTGCAACCGGGGGATCGGGTGTTGATCCACTGGCGCCCCGACCCCTATCTCGAAAAATGGGTCCTCTGCCGCCAGGGCACCGCGGCTCAGCCCATCGTCGTATCAGGTGTTCCGGGACCGGCCGGCCAACTTCCAGTGATCGACGGCCGAAATGCCACGACCCGCCTCGCCCTCGACTACTGGAACGAGTCCCGCGGCGTGCTCAAGATCGGCGGCGCCAATATCCCCTCCGACACCCTGCCCTCGCACATCGTCATCGAGAACCTCGACATCAGGTCGGGTCGGCCGCCCTACGGCTTCACCAACGCCGACGGCAATCCCGAAGCGTACTCATCCAACGCCGCCGCCGTCTATGTCGAAAAGGCGGAGCACCTGGTGATCCGCAACTGCGTGCTCTCGGACTCGGGCAACGGCCTCTTCATCGGCTCCTTCAACGGCCAGACCCGGGACATCCTCATCGACGGCAACCGGATCCACGGCAACGGGATCGAGGGCAGCGCCTACGAGCACAACACCTACACCTCGGCCATCGGGATCACCTATCAGCGCAACCACATGGGCCGGCTCCGCGAATCCTGTGACGGCAACAACCTCAAGGACCGGTCCGCCGGGCTCGTCGTCCGCTACAACTGGATCGAAGACGGCAACCGCCAACTCGATCTCGTCGATGCCGCGGACGGATCGGCGGTGGCGACCCACCCCGACTACCGCACGACGTTTGTCTACGGGAATGTCCTCGTTGAAGCGGATGCCCAAGGCAACAGCCAGATCATCCACTATGGCGGCGACAGCGGCGCGACCGGCGGTTACCGCAAGGGAACGCTGCACTTCTTCCACAACACCCTCGTCTCGACCCGATCCGGCAACACGACCGTCGTCCGTCTCTCCACCGATGACGAGCACGCCGATGTCCGCGACAACATCCTCTACACCACCGCACCGGGTTCGTACCTGGCCATGCTCAGTACGGCCGGAGTACTCGACCTCCGCGACAACTGGATCCGGGATGGTTGGGTCGACAGCCACTCGGGCGGCGGCACCGTCATCGATCACGGCAGCAACGTCACGGGGACCGATCCCGGATTCGCCGATTTCGCCACGGGAGACTTCTCACCGTCCGACGGCGGCGCGTGCATCGATCGGGGAGGTCCGCTCCATCCCGACACCTTTCCCGGTCACCAGCCGGTTTGGCAGTACGTACGACATCAGAGCTCGACCCTCAGACCCGATGACGGAGCACGCGATCTCGGAGCACTCGAGTCGGGGACGCTCTTTGTCGATGGATTTGAAAGCGGTGACGCCGGCGCCTGGTCGATCGTAAGATGAGGCATGGATGACCCACGGGAACCAGCCGTAGTGACCATCGGTCTGAGCAAGAAATTCGGCGATGTGGTTGCCGTCGACGGTCTCGACATCCGGGTCGAGGCGGGATCGTTCTTCGGCTTTCTCGGGCCCAACGGCGCCGGCTGACCCTGCCCGAGCGGCCGTGACATCGGGAAACCGGTCCTGAACCGGGCGACGAGGGTGACGACGAGGCCGACGGGGAACCCGACCCTCCCCGATTTCAGCGGCCGCGGTGGATCAGCGCTCACGGCGGCCATTCTTCCAAAAACGACCGCCCCCGGCGCCGGGACACGGGTTCGTCAGGGTTGGCCGATGAGAATCCGGATCCCGATGACGACGAGCAGGATGCCGCCCGCAACCTCGACCCTCGAACCCCACCTTCTCCCGACCCGATCACCGATGGCGATGCCGATCAGCGAGATCGCCGCGGTCACCACACCGATGATGACGCTCGGCTGCCAGATCCCCACCCCGAGCATGGCCAGGCTCACACCCACCGCCAACGCGTCGATGCTGGTCGCCACGCTCAGGGCGACGAGGGTCCACCCGCGCGAAGGATCGGTTTCGTTCCCGTCGTCTTGAGGATCCGCTCGGAATCCGGCGACAACCATGCGAACGCCGATATAGGCGAGCAGCGCAAAGGCGATCCAGCCGCCGAATCCACCGACGAACCGGACGGCTCGCGATCCCAGATACCACCCGATCACCGGCATCATGAACTGGAAGAGCCCGAGATGAAAGGCGAGCCGAACCGCCGGTCGCGGGTGGTGCAGCCTCCCCCCGGCGCCACCGGCCAGCGAGACGGCGAAGGCATCCATGGCGAGCCCCACTGCGATGGCCAGAACTTCGAGGGTGGTCAATGCGATCTCGTCAATCGTGTCAGACTTTCCGCCAGATCGGCCAGGAGGAACGGCTTCTCGAGAAACTCGATCGTGTCGCTCTTGAGGAGTTCCCGGATCTCGTCATCGGCGGTGTAGCCCGAAACCAACAGCACCCGGACGTCCGGTTTCACTTCCCGCAGCACTGCGAGGGCCTCGCGACCGTTCATGTCCGGAAGCACGAGGTCGAGAACGACGAGATCGATGTCGGCGCAGTTTTCTCTGAAATACTCGGTGGCCTCGTTCGCCCGGCCGAAAGCGACCACCGAACACCCCAGACTCTCGAGCAGATCGGCGAGGGCCAGGCGAACTCCCTCCTCGTCGTCGACCACGAGCACCCGCCCGGCGCCGGCAGCGATGTTCTCCGCAATACTGTCGCCTCTGACCCTCCCCGGCTGCGCCGTGAGGGGAAGAGTGATTGAAACCACCGTTCCCCTGCCCTTCCGGCTCGCGATTTCGATCCGCCCGCCGTGGCTGGCGACGGTTCCGTAGGCGGCGGAGAGACCCATCCCCGTTCCCTTCCCGGGCGCCTTCGTCGTGAAGAAGGGTTCAAAGGCGCGTTCGCGAACGGCTTCATCCATCCCTTCGCCCGTGTCCTCGACGCTGATCAGCAGTTGCGAACCCGACGGCGGCGACAGCTCGCCCTGATTTCCGGTCGTCCGGGTCTTGAAGACGATTTCCCCGCCCTCCGGCATGGCGTCGCGGGCGTTGAGACCGAGGTTGAGCAGGACATTCTGGAGCTGGTGTCGGATCACCTTCGACCATGGCGGAAGCCGCTTCGTAGTGTCGTTTCGACCTGGATCCGCCGATCGATCCCGTGGGCGAGGATTTCAGCAACCTCGTTGATGACCTCGTGGACATCCACGGGCCGGTGTTCGTAGGTCCCCTTGCGGGCGAAGGCCAGCAGCTTGCCGGTGAGGTCGGCGGCGTTGCGGGCCGGTTTGATGATCTTCCGGGCGTGGTCCGCAACGGACTCCTCATCGACGAGACCCCTCGCGAGAAGATCGGCGTGCGCCATGATCGGCACGAGCTGGTTGTTGAAATCGTGGGCGATGCCACCGGCGAGCTGGCCGATGGCCTTGAGCTTCTCGGATTGACGGAGTTCGCGTTCGAGCTCCTCTCTTTCGGCTTCCATCTGGCGCTGGACGGTGATGTCCCGCAACAGACCCTGGACGGCGAAGATCGTCCCTTCGTGGTCGCGCACGAAGGTCGGGGTCACCTCGCCCCAGAAGGTCGACCCGTCCTTGCGAAGGTACTCGAACTCCAGCGGAGGAACATCGAAGTCGCCGGTTTCGGCCAGCGCAAGGGCACGCTGAAAGGACTCGACGGCCCGTTCGCGGCTCCCCGGGGCGAGCAAGTCCTGGATGTTCATCCGGAGCAACTCGTCCACGGTGCAGCCGAAGAGCCGTTGGGCCGACGGACTCACGTACTCGAGGCCGAATTCCAGGTTCTGGAGAAACATCACGTCGCGCATGTTGTCGGCCAACAGCCGGTACCGGCCTTCGCTCTCGCGAAGTTCCTCCGCCTGCCGCGAAACCGCGAGCAGCGTGTTGGACAGGCGCGACTGGAGAGCGCCGCTCACGACGAGAATCACGGCGGCAAAACCCGCATAGCCGGAAAGCTGCGAAATCCACGCCTGGGGAGACAGCAGGTAAGGATCAGAAACGAGGAGATCGCCAATCCTGCCGCTGCACACCAGGTTCCCGATCAACCCGACGACCACGATGGTCCCGGCGAGGTAGAGGAAACCGGCACGCGTTCCGAAAACCACACCCGCAACCGTGCAGCACGCCGTCAGCGTCACGAAACTCATGGTCCCGAGTCCGGAGGCGAGAAACCCTGCGGCCGCAACCGCCGTGCCGAGGGCGATGAGGATCGTCACCACCAACGAAAGGGGAAGCCGCTTGCGAAGGAGCAGCACCGCGACGATCAAGAGAAAGAACACCTGGTCGATCACCACGTTGAGATGCCAACCGACCCTCGTGACCCGGACCAGACCGAAAACCGTCGAGACCACACCCACGGTGAGAGTGAGCCAGGTCAATCTGTCGAGCAGGTCGCGCACCGCGGCGCGTGCTTCTCCCCGCGGGTCAATCTCGATCGGATCCACCTTGATTACACCCCTTCGATACGCCGATGGTCCGTGCCGAGACACGACACCGGCCGCGGACTTTGGAAGTCTAACAGGAGGCCATCCAATGGTCACTGCGCGCCTCACCCGGGCGGTGCTAGGATCTAGCGATGGTAAGACGCAGCGACGCCGCGGAAACCCCGGTCTTCACCACGGTCCCCCCGCCTGCCGGCTCCGATCGCATCGGCTATGTCAAGGTCGGCGAGCTGCGGGCCGAGGACGACGAGGAAACCTGTCTGAGACCTCTCGGTCTGTGTGAGCTCGGGGGCTCCTGCGACAGCTGCTGGTACCGTCCCGACCATCCCCGCTTCAGAAAGCAGGGTTGACCCGGGCCGGCCCGATTCAGCAGAAGACAAATCAGAACAGGAACTGATATCGTTGATATCTCGAAGATCGGAGGATCAACGCCATGCCAATCCTGCACCGCGACCGCGACCGCAGCCTCTCCCGCACAACACTCCCCGAATACCGCACCCTGGCCTGTCCGAGGTACGGCCACCGGGTCACCTGGTGCCGCCAGATCTGCACACCCACCGGCGCCATGGGCGACTGCGGCCGCCTCGCCCCGCACGCCATGGTCGGCAGGACCCAGGCGGCCATTGCGGCGTTCAACGAAGCTCAGCTCTCCGGCTGAGGTCGACTCCCGCCCGGTTCAACCCGGTTCTGATAGGGTGTATGGCAGGAGGACGAATTGGGACGAAAAGGCGGATCATACAAATTCGAGAAGCGGCAAAAAGAACTCAACAAGCAAAAAAAGCGAAAAGAAAAGCTCGACCGGCGCCAGACCAAGACGGACGAAGACGAGCCGATCCCCTCGACCCCTGAATTCTTCGTTGACGAACCGGCCGAGCAATAGCGGCTCGGGCGAGAAACCGTCGAAGCCGGAGTTTCGCAGGATGAAAACCCGCATCACCGAGCTAATGGCCATCGACCATCCCATCGTGCTTTCCGGGATGAGTTGGATCAGCACCCCGAGATTGGTCGCAGCTGTTGCCGAGGCCGGTGGTCTCGGCATCCTGGCAACCGGGGTTCTCGATGCCGACCAGACCCGAGCGGCGGTTCACGAGACCCGGTCTCTGACCCGGCGCCCCTTTGCCGCCAACGTCACGCTCTATTTCCCGGGCAATCGCGCCAATGCGGAAATCCTCATCGACGAGCAGGTGCCGGTGATCAACTACTCGCTCGGCAAGGGTGACTGGATTGCCGACGCGGTGCACGCGTACGGCGGCAAGGTTATCGCCACGGTGACCACCATCAAACACGCCCTCGCGGCCGAACGCGACGGCGCAGACGCGCTCATTGTCACCGGCCACGAAGCCGCCGGCCACGGTGGCGAGGTCACGTCGCTGGTCCTGGTGCCGACCATCGTCGACGCGGTTTCGATCCCGGTCATTGCCGCCGGTGGATTCGCCGACGGCCGGGGGCTTGCCGCGGCGCTTGCCCTCGGCGCCGACGGCGTCGCCATGGGGACCCGATTCATGAACACGGTGGAGAGCCCCGTCCACGATGACGCGAAGAAGGTCAGCGTGGCGAAATCCATCTCCGACACGGTCTACACCAACCGCGTCGACGGCCTCCCGGGGCGTTATGTCGAGGCGCCCGGATCTCGCCGGATCATCAAGATGCGGCTCAACCCGCTGTCCGCCCTGATGAGGTCGCGTGAGATCTCCAAGCTCCTCGGGCTGCCGTGGCTCAAGCTCGCGACGGGCATCGTGCTGTCGGGCTACCGCCGATCGGTGCAGATGGCGCGCATGGCCATCGGGTTCGACGCTTTTAAAAAGGGCTGCACCGATGGCGATGTCGAGCGCGGGGTGCTTCCCCTCGGCCAGTGCACCGGGTTGATCAACGACACCCCCACCGTGGCCGAGGTCATCGGCCGGACCGTCGCCGAGGCGGAAGCGGCTCTCGATCGGGCCCGCGGCTGAGTGGACGGCAGGGACCGCGGCAGCGGCCGGGAAGGCAATCAGCGGCAGGAACAGCGACAGCGAGCAGCGGCAGGAGCAGCGGCTGCGAGCAGCACCAGCGACCGCACCCGGGGCAGCATCAGGTTGCGCAACCGGAGCCGCACAAGCCACGAGGGAGGCACGCTCATCGGGACGTGCGGGGTACGGAGTTGTGCCGGATCGACCCTTCGGCGCCGCGGCGCGCTCCGCACAACTACGCTACCGGGCACCCCATGACCTTCGCCGGCATCGTCAACGCCGCCGGTTACACCAACGTTATGTTGAGCCTCGCGGTCGAGCCCCAGAGCAGCGATGGGGGCAGCGTCACCGCCTATCTCATCCCGACCGAGAAGTTCGTCTCCGACAAATCCGACGGCGGCCCTCTCCTCTTTCCTCTGACCGCCGGGGTGAGCTTCTCAGGCGACGAAAAAGTCGCGGGATCCATGTCATTCCAACATCAGTTGGCCTTCCCGCAATACGCGGTTTATCTCGCGAACACCAGCGATCGGCCCGTCAAGGCCCAGTTCTTTGTCTACCTCCGTCACTAACAGCATCGTCTCGCAAGCTGGAAGCTTGCGGCTACAATTGCCCGCGCGATTGTAGGGGCAAGCATCCCTGCTTGCCCGTCAGACCCTTCCCGATCGAGATGGACCACGACGAAGTCAAACAACCCTCAATCCACGCCTCGTCCACTCTCTATTGCGACGGTTCTGCGAGTCCCTGCGATGGATGCTCTTGGCGTTCCTTGCGTCTTCGCGGTTCAACCGTGCGATGCGACCAGCGCTCAAACAGCTACCAAAACCGCCCAGAAAGGAGTAGGGTGTCGAGACCAGTAGCTTGAGATGGAATTGACAAGGTGAAACTCGAGTTGTACCCTCTCGCGGCCCCGAGATCCGGACGGATTCGGATCGCACCGCGGGAAACCCACCATCAACTCGCAATTCTCGATCTCATGGGGGGAAGTCTTCCTGATCGAGAGGAGCACCGGGCTTTGGACATTGATCATGAGTAGCGACATCGGAAGAATCCGAAACATCGGAATCTCGGCTCACATCGACTCGGGCAAGACCACGCTCACCGAGCGGATCCTGTTCTACACCCAGCGGATCCATGCCATCCACGACGTCAAGGGCAAAGACGGCGTCGGCGCGACCATGGATCACATGGAGCTGGAACGGGAGCGCGGCATCACGATCACATCGGCCGCAACCTATGTCGAGTGGAAAAACCACCACATCAACATCATCGACACCCCGGGCCACGTCGATTTCACCATCGAGGTGGAACGCTCGCTCCAGGTGCTCGACGGCGCGGTCCTGGTGCTCTGCGCCGTGGCCGGCGTTCAGTCGCAGTCCATCACGGTGGACCGTCAGATGAAACGCTACAAGGTGCCGCGGATCGCCTTCGTCAACAAGTGCGATCGTTCCGGCGCCAACCCCGAACGGGTCACGGCCGCGCTCAGAGACAAGCTCGGGCACAATGCGGTTCTTCTCCAGCTCCCCATCGGGCTCGAGGCGAAGTTCGAAGGCGTGATCGACCTCATCGAGATGCGGGCCATCTACTTCCGCGGCGACAACGGCGAACAGATCGAGTACGGCGAGATTCCCGCCGAGCTTCTCCACGAGGCGGAGGCCCGCCGCGCCGATCTTCTCGACGCCGCGAGCATGTTCTCCGACGAGCTCATGGAGGCCGCCCTCGAGGATCGCGCGACCCCCGAGCTCATCCACGCGGCCATCCGCAGCGGCGTCCTCTCCCTCGAGTTGACGCCGGTCCTCATCGGTTCGGCGTACAAGAACAAGGGCGTACAGCCGTTGATGGACGCCGTCACCAAGTTTCTTCCCAGCCCCAACGATGTCCCCATCGAGGCGGTTGACCTCGACCACGACGGCGCCACCGTCCAGCTGCATTCCGATCCCCAGGCCCAGACGGTTGCGTACGCGTTCAAGCTCGACGAAGGCCGCTACGGCCAGCTGACCTTCCTCCGCGTCTACCAGGGCACGCTGAGAAAGAGCGACACCGTCCACCAGACCCGCACCCGCAAGAAGATCAAGATCGGCCGTCTCGTCCGCATGCACGCCGACAAGATGGAGGACATCGATGTCGCCTCGGCAGGCGACATCGTCGGCATCTTCGGCATCGACTGCCACACCGGGGATACCTTCACCGGCGCCGGCCCGCGGATCAACATGACCTCCATGTATGTCCCCGAACCGGTGATCTCGCTGTCGGTCCATCCCGTCGACTCCAAGGCCCAGGACAACATGTCCAAGGCGCTGTCGCGATTCACCAAGGAAGACCCGACCTTCCGCGTCAACCTCGATCCGGAGAGCAACGAGACCATCATCTCCGGGATGGGCGAGCTGCACCTCGAGGTCTATGTCGAGCGCATGAAACGCGAGTACTCGGCAGAGGTCTCGACCGGCGCCCCACAGGTCGCCTACCGCGAAGCGATCTCGCGACGGTCCGATTTCGACTACCTGCACAAGAAGCAGACAGGCGGCTCCGGCCAGTACGCCAAGGTGGTCGGCTATATCGAACCGCTCGCCGAAGGCGACTACGAGTTCGTCGACGAGATCCGCGGCGGCCGCATCCCGACCGAGTACATCCCAGCCTGCGACAAGGGCTTCCGGTCATCGCTCGACAAGGGCAAGCTCATCGGCTTCCCGGTGGTGGGCGTGCGCGCGGTCCTCACCGACGGCAACTCGCACGCCGTCGACTCCTCCGACATGGCGTTCATGACCGCTTCGAGGATGGCCTTTCGCGAGGCCTACAAGAAAGCCGGACCGCAGATCCTCGAGCCCGTGATGCGGGTTTCGGTGGAAGGTCCCGGCGAGTTCCAGGGCGCCTTCTACAAATCGCTGATGCAGCGCCGCGGCACCGTGCTCGGTTCGACCGAGGACGCGGGTTTCGCGCGCGTCGACGCCGATGTTCCGCTCGCTGAGATGTTCGGCTACTCCACCGACCTCAGGTCCGCCACCCAGGGCAAGGCCGAGTTCACAATGGAGTTCTCCAAATACGCTCCGGCGCCGAAAGAGGTGTCCGAGGAGCTTCTCAAGAAATATCGCACCAACGTCTCGGACGAGGAGGACGCATGACCAATCTGATGATTTCCCTCCGGCGTTCGCCCAGGATGCTCCTCGAGCGCGACGGGCACCCCGGCCCAGGCGCCGGCAAGCTCGGGCTCGTGGCGGCCCGCGCCGGCGTCGGCAAGACCGCCTTTCTCACCGGCATCGGCATCGACGCCCTGCTCTCGGGTCAGAAGGTCCTCCACGTCACCGTCGAGCGCACCATCGACAAGATCCGCGAGTGGTACGACGAGCAACTCGTCGAGATGCTCAAACGCGAACGCAAGCTCGAGCACCTCAGCGCCGTCCAGCTCACCATGGAGCGCAACCGGCACATCCACACCTTTGTCGGGCAGAGCTTTTCCGTCGACCGGGTCCGCCAGACCGTCGCCCTGCTCCGCGACGCCATGGAGTTCGTGCCGGCGGTGATCATCCTCGACCGGATGGAGCACGCCGGTGTCGATGAGCCCGCCATCGCCGAGCTCAAGTCCATGGCCTCTCGAGATCGGCGCCGAGCTCTGGATGGCCTGCCGCACCCACCGCGAAGGCCCGGCCGCTCCCGGCCATCTGCCGCCTCCGGCCGATGCCTTCGAGGACCTCGTCGATGTCGCGTTCAGCCTCGACCCGCAGGATGCCAAGATCAGGCTCCACGTCATCAAGGACAAGGAAAAGATGGTCGACCGGGATCTCAACATTCTCCTCGACCCGCAGACCCTCCTCCTGGTGCCCGGAGTCGCGACCAAGAAATAGTCCGGCCTCGAGAATCCGCGCCGCAGCGGGCTTCCTTGCTCATCGCGGATTCTCGGGTAGAGTGGGCTGATGGAACGCAAACACCCGCGCGGAATCTGGAACCTTTTCTTTATCGAAATGTGGGAGCGTTTCGGCTTCTACATCATGTCCGCCGTCTATGTTCTCTACATGGAAAAGGCGCTGCATTTCGATGACGCAAAGAAGGGCGTTCTCTATGGTTTGTTCCTCTTTTCGTCCTATGCTTTTCCTCTCCTCGGCGGGTGGCTCGGCGACAACGTTCTGGGGCAATTGAAGACGATTCGAATCGGCGCGATGATGATGGCCGTCGGGTACGTCTTTCTCGCGCTTTCTTCGGCAGAAAACCACATCTTTTTCTATCTCGGCTTGGCGCTCATCGCGTCCGGCACGGGTATCTTCAAAGTCAATATTTCCGTTCTCGTCGGCAACCTCTATCGCGTCAAACCCGAGCTCAGAGACGCCGGTTTCAACATCTACTATATGGGTGTCAATGTCGGCGCCACGCTCGGTCCTGGTGTGGCGACAATTCTGGGCGTCATGTTCGACGATTATCGCATCTCTTTCTGGGCCGCCTCTCTCGGCATGGTCCTGTCGTTGATCATCATGCAATTCGGGCAGAAAAACCTCATCGAGGTGGACACCAATCAGTCCACCACCTGGCACGGTGAAACCCCGACCGCGACCATGGATCCAAACGAGTACCGGCAGCGGATCTGGACCCTCTGCGCCCTCTTTTTTATCGCCGCGCTGTTCTGGGTTCCCTTCTACCAGAATGGAATGGCGCTGACGCTTTTCGCCGACCGCTCCACGGTTGCGTACAAATTCCTCCGGCCCGAGACCTACCTCATCTTCAACGCCTTCTTCATTCTGATACTCACGCCACCACTTCTGGCTCTCTTCTCCAAGCTCAGAAGTTTGAACCGGGAACCGTCAACACCCGTCAAGATCTTTCTCGGCCTTCTCGTCATGGGTTTCGCCATGTTCATCATGGTCGTAGCCTCGTGGATGGGCGGCAACACCGACACACCGATCATGTCGCCCATGTGGCTCATCAACTGCTACCTGGTCATCACCTTGGCGGAGATTCTGATCTCGCCGATGGGCCAATCCTATGTCTCAAAGGTCGCGCCTCCGAAGATTCAGGGACTCATGATGGGCGGCTGGTTCGCCTCCACCGCCCTCGGCTCGTTGAGCTCCGGAATCTTCGGTTCATTCTACAGCCGGCTGCCGCACGATCGGTATTTTCTACTTCTCGCCGGCCTCTCGATCTTTGCTGGAATTCTCGTTCTGATGTTCATGAAAAGGCTCAGAAGATTTGCAGTTTGATGCTACGGAATCGGCATAGTTTCTTTCTCGGCCAAACAGATCATGTCGAAATTCAGGAAAGTGGGACAGAATTTGGCCGATGTCATGAAGCTGTTCGCTGACACTGATTCTTGTCGCTGCTCGCTGTTGCTGCCACGGTTGCCCGCTGCTCCGGCCTCCTGGTCCGCCTTCGGCGGCCCGGCGTCGCCCCATCCGTGTGGCCGCTCGAATGGTGGATTGCTAGTGCGCTCCGCGCACCGCGACCCACCCTCGTCCGGCTGCGGCCAAAGCCGTCCTCGCTCTGCGATCACGACTTGACTCGCTCGCCGGCCGAGCGCGGGTTGAAGGGCTGCGGCTACGCAGATGTGACGCCGTCGGCCTCCCTCTGAGCTGGGGGGGGCAGACTTCATCGCGCGTCCCGGGGGAGGTTTCTTTTACACGAGAGCTCGACGCGCTCGGAACCCGGCCGGCTTCTCTCACCAATTTCGTCGTAAGCGCTACGAGCATCCAGCCGCCGCGATCCTCTTCTCGGCCCCCGCCGCGTCTCCGGCCGAGCAGCTGCGCCAGGCTCACCGGCGACAACCTCCAGGTCGAGCGCTCAATGACACCCCCCATGCCCGGAGAAGTTCAAACAGCTTCTGCTGGCGCTGTCCTGGCGCGTTTCTCCATGCAGCTGGCGTGTTCGTCCATTCCCTTTGCCATCTCGCCGGACGAAGATCCGGAAGGAGGCTGAAGTGCAAGGAGTTGGGTTCGCAGGCCGAGATCAAAAATGTCTTTCCGAGCCGAGGTGGTTCTCCGGGATCTCAATCAACGGTCCCAAAATCCGGGCGGAAGACTGTAGAGGAACGACGCTCCGAACCACCGGCGGCGGCCCCGCGAGCCCTTCGAGAACCGTCGTGGGAGGCAGGCACATGAAACACCGAGTTCTACAGATCCAGTCCTTGATCCTTTCGCTGCTCTTCGTGGTAGCGACGCCGCAGTTATCGGCGCAGGCGCCCGAGGGCGTCTCGCCCGGCGCGGTCGACCGGATCGACGAGGTCGAGGGCCGATGCCCGACCTTCATCTGGAGCGGTGTGCCAGCGGCGGCGACCTACGAGCTCGTCGTCTACCGGGTCCCGAAGGAGCCGCAGACATCCGAGGCGTCGGGGATCGAACTTTCCGCGTCAGATGAGGTGCTGTTCGCCAGGGTCCCCGGCGGCGCCACCGCCTGGCAGCCGAGGCTTGCAGACGGACTCGAGCCGGGCGGCAGCTACGTCTGGTTCGTCCGCGCCGTGCTGCGCGAGGAGCACGGCGAGGTCGTTCGAGACCGTCCGACTGGTCGGCGGCGCGCTTCTTCGCCGTGTCCGCGGGCGCCGTCGGCCAGCTCGAGATCGAGCAGGCCCTCGAGGTCCTGCGGCGGTGCCGCCGAGCCCGGCGGCGCCGGGGCGGCAACGGCCGCTGAGCTGACACGGACGAGGTGCCGCGAGCTGCGCGGCCGATCCGGCGCGGTCGTCGTCGGGACGGGTCGCTGCGGCGCCCGCGGACCTGAAGTCAGTGCCCACCGCCACCGCGGCGATCCGGGGCATCCTCGCCCGACACGACGGGCGAAGCCTACGGCGTCGTCGGCATCAGCAGCTCACCCGACGGCGCCGGCCTCGCCGCCGCCAACACCGGCGGCGGCCCGGACCTGGTGCTCGACGGGTCCGACGGACGGCGCGCCCGACCTCATGGTCTCGCAGGCGGGTGCCGTGAAGGTCTCGCCCGGCATCGAGAGCTTCATTTTCAATAACCCGGACGTCGGCGAGCTCGACGTGGTCGTCGAAGGGTGGACCTTCTCCCAGCAGTTCGTCGGTGGAGGATCGCAGCTGACCGGGGTCGACGCCGACGCCCTCGCCGGAATCGACGGCGGCCGACTACGCCACCGATGCCGAGGCGACGGCGATGGTCGCGGCCCACGCCGCCTCCGCCGCCCACGACGGGCGCTACTACACCAAGACACAGCTCAACACCTCGGGCGGAGGCGGCGCCGTCCACTGGGGCAACCTCACCGCCGTACCCGCCGGCTTCGCCGACGGAATCGACAACGAGGCGAGCTTCACGGCCGGCCCCGGCATCATCATCGACAACGGCGAGATCCGGATCGATGCGGCCGCCTTCACGACCCGGCTGTCGTTCGTGGACGACCTCGGAAGCTCTGGATCTCACAGCTCCATCGCCATCGGCGCCGACGGCCTGGGGCTCATCAGCTACTTCAGCGAGTCGTTCCAAAGCGACCTCAAGGTCGCGCACTGCAACGACGTCGTCTGCTCCGGGGCGGTCACTTCCACGCTCGACAACTACGGCGCTTCCGGCAGTTACACCTCGCAATCGCCATCGGCGCCGACGGACTCGGCCTCATCAGCTACTACGAGGGCTCACAAGACGACCTGAAGGTCGCCCACTGCAACGACCTTAGCCTGCTCTAGCGCGACCATCACCACCTTCGACAGCACCGGCAATGTCGGCAGTGGCCCATCAATCGCCATCGGCGCCGATGGCCTCCGGCCTCATCAGCTACTACAACGCCACCGCCGAAAACCTCAAGATCGCTCACTGCAACGACGTCGCATGCTCGAGTGCGACGACACCGACCCTGGACAGTGGAGGAGATGTCGGACAGTACTCCGTCGATCGCGATCGGTGCTGACGGCCTCGGGCTCATCAGCTACTTCGACGACACCAACAACCAGATCAAGGTCGCCCACTGCACCAATGTCGCCTGCTCCAGCGCTGATCTTGCCGTGCTCGACAGCGCGGGCGACGTCGGCTCGGAAACGTCCATCGCCATCGGTGCTGACGGCCTCGGGCTCATCAGCTACCTCGACAACAGCACCGGCGAGCTCAGGGTTGCCCACTGCCGGAATGCCGCCTGCACCACCGCGCATATCGCCATCATCGACACCGTGCCCGGCGTTGGCGAGCACATCTCTCTCGCCATCGGCGCCGATGGCTTCGGCCTCGTCAGCTACATCGATCAAGCCAACTTCGACCTCAAGCTGGCCCGACTGCGTCGACACCGACTGCTCGAGCGCTACCACCACAGTCATCGATGGCGGCGTCGAACATGACGGTGACACCTCCATCGCCATCGGCGTGGACGGATTCGGGCTCATTACCTACTAGGACGACGGACATGATCTCAGGATCGCCCACCTCGGGATCGGCGTGCCATGAGCGCGCACCGAGCCGTCCCGCTCTGGGTGGTGGTGGTGGCCCTCACCACCGGTGCGATCGTCGTGCCGTCGCTCTACGCCCAGACCTGCACGGTCCCCGGCTCCCACGCCACCATCCAGGCTGCCGCCGACGACCCGGCGCTGCGCCACGGTCGTCCTCGCGGCCCAGACCTACCCGGAGTCCATCGTCCTCCGCCGCTCGCTGACCCTCGCCGGACCGGGCACCGGCGGCGCCGTCGTCCAGGGATTGGTGCTCATCGCCGGCGCCACCACCGAGGTCACGCTGAACGACCTCAGTGTCGAGAACGGCTGCCGCCCAGATGCCCTTCGAACCGCTAGCGGAGCTCGAATCACCGGCACCAACCTCCAGGTCGAACGCTCCGAAGGTCTCCCTTGCCCCCTTACCGCCGACGCCATCTTCGTCGACGGCTTCGAGTCGGGGAACACCTCGGCCTGGTCGAGCACGACGCCGTAGCGACGCGACTCCCGCCCCCACCTTGTTCTCCGGAGGAGCGAACGCTCCTCCGTTCTTTTTCTGGCCGGGTATCGCGGAGCGAGAACCGGTCAGAAAAAGTCAGTTTGACATCACTGCATCACAGCACTACAGTATCACCATGCGAACCACCATCACCCTCCCCGACGATGTCCACGCCGCGGTCAAGGCGCTCGCCGACAGCTCGGGGCGGCCGATCAGCGAGGTGGTGACCAAGCTGATCCGGCGGGCCCTCGCACCGGCGGCCGAAGCGGAGGCCATCGACGGCCTTCCGATGTTCTCGGTGGCGGCCGGGTCGGAGATGATCCCCGGCTCGCGCGCGTCGGAGCTGCTGGCGGAGGAGGGGGTCGAGTGACCGACGCCCTGCTCGACGTCAACGTCCTGCTGGCGCTCGCGTGGCCCAACCACCAATTCCACCGGCCCGCCCGGCGGTGGTTTGCCGGTCACGAGGGTGCCTGGTGCACCTGCGCCCTGACTCAACTGGGGTTCGTCAGGCTGTCCTCGAACCCGGCCTTCACCGACCAGGCGAAGCTCCCCGCCGAAGCAACCCGAATCCTCGTCAACATGACCCGGCACAAAGGCCACCGCTTTATCGGCGAGCTGCCGTCTCTCGAAAGCCCCGCGTTCGTCGAGGCGGTCGAACGAATGCTCGGCCACCAACAGGTCACCGACGGCTACCTCGTCGCCCTCGCACACCATCACCAGATCCAATTGGTGACCTTCGACCGCAGGCTCGAGGCCCTCGCCCGCGACCACCAGTCGGTCCTCAGACTGACACCCTGAACCATCGCTCCGTAACTCCGTACGCGACACCTGCGCGTTGTTGTCGGATTGGCGGAGAACGGCCTTCCTCTATCCCGCCTCAGTTGGACGGTCCGTTGCCCCCCGTCGCCGCAGCACGAGATACAGGGCGGAGGCCGCGATCGCTCCAAGTCCGTCGGCCAGCATGTCCTTCTGGGCGTCCCACTGGTCGCCCTGCGAACCGAGAAACGCGGCGCCGGCCGAGGGATCGGAGAGAACCGCAAAGATCCACTCGATGATCTCGTAGACGGCAGCCACCGTGAAGATCGCCATCACGGGCACGAGAAACACCATCCACCGGCCCCTGACGAGCTTCAGGCGGTCCAGGAACTCTGCAAGAGCAAAGGCATAGAAACCGACCGAGAAGTGCGCCACCCGGTCGTAGTGATTCCGTTCGAAACCCAAGCCGTCCGTGACCCAGTCGAAAGGCACTCGCTCGAAGGTGTAGTGGCCGCCGATGGTGTGGAGGAAGACGAGAACCGCCATCATCGCGTAGGCCGTATTCGAAAACCGGAACCAGCGACAGGTGAGAACCAGAGCCGCGACGATCAAGACAATCGGCAGGTTTTCGGCAAACCAGACGGTCCGGTCGTACGGCCGGATGGCGCAGACCGTGAACAACGTCAGATACAGTACAAAAAGCCCCGGTGGGAAGAATCGGGACGCCGCCGAGCTGTCGGTCATCATGATTCGATTATGACGGACGCCCCGGGTCCGGCACAAGGAATCACCTTCAGTCAAACAGTCCTCATCTTCACTTCGAGAGGAGCGAACGCTCCTCCGTTCTTTTTCCGGGCGGGAATCGCGGAGCGGGAACCGCCCGGAAAAAGCAGCGGGAACCGCCCGGAAAAAGAGACGCCGCCACCACTGCCCAGGGTGACGATCAACGGCGTTTCCCTACTCGGCGGTCGCCTTGAGAAAGCGGTCGAACCAGCCGATGTAGCGTTCGATCCGGTCCTTCTGGTAGCTCGGTTTGGCGAGACCGTGGTACTGGCCGGGGTAGATCACCAGCTGGGTCTCGACGCCGAGGCTGCGCAACGCCTGGTACATCTGCTCGGAGTTGATCACCGGCACGTTGAAGTCCTTCTCGCCGCAGAGGAAAAGTGTCGGAGTGTGGATGCGGTCGGCGTGGAAGAACGGATACGAGGCGCCGAGATAGCCGTCGAGGCCTTCCCAGGGTTTGCCGAACTCGAGCTCGTACTGGCGCACGTAGAGATCGGTGCCGTAGCCGGTGATCTGGTTCGAGATCCCCGCTCCGGAAACCGCGGCGGCGAAGCGGTCGGTGCTGGCGATGGTGTAGTTGGTGGTCATCCCGCCATAGCTCCAGCCGGCGATGCCGAGGCGCTCGGGATCGGCAAGCCCGTCGGCGATGAGCCGGTCGACCACCGCCAGCACATCGGTGGGCTCGAAGGCGCCCCAGCGGCCCCAGAGCGCGCGTGAGTACTCCCGCCCGCGTCCCGAGCTGCCGCGGTAGTTGGGCTGGGCCACGAGATAACCGGCGCCGGCGAGGGCCTGGGCCATGGCGTCGAACTCGAAGCCGTCCTGGGCCAGCGGGCCGCCGTGGATCAGGAAAACCAGCGGATAGCGTTTGCCGGCCGCAAAACCGGGCGGCTTGACCAAGATGCCGCGCACCTCGGACCCGTCGGCCGCGATCGCCGAGATCCCTTCGACGGCGCCGAGTCGCAGTCGTTCGAGGAGTTCGCGGTTCTGGTCGGAGAGCTGGCGGAGCGCGCCGCCATCGTCGAGGGCAAAGACCTCGGCGGGCTGGTCGGGCCGGGTGATCAGCGCCGCGGTGCGCCCGGCGGCCGTCGAGTAGGACCAAACGACGGCCCCGGGCTCGGTGAGGCGTTCCACCTCGCCGTTCTCGGCCGGGATGCGGGCGAGCTGCTGGCTGCGGTCGTCCTCGAGCAGAAAACCGAGCGCCCGGCCGTCGGCGCTCCAGCTCACGTCGGTGACGGCACGGTCGAGGTCGGCGGCGAGCAGCCGGGGCTCGCCGCCGGCGGCCGGGATCACCGCCAGGGTCGGCGGGTCGTAGTCGCGGTACTTGCGCGGTCCGCCCTGGAGGTAGGCGATGGCCGTGCCGTCGGGGCTCCAGGCCGGCGCGCCCCAGTAGGGGGCCGCATCGGCGCTCTCGAAGTGGGTGAGCTGCACGGGCTCGGCGCCCGGCCGGGCCTCGATGATAAAGACATCCGAGTTCTCGTTGCGGTCGGGGTCGCCATCGCGCTTGCTGACGAAGGCGATGCGGCTGCCGTCGGGGGACCAGGCCGGGTGGAACTCGTCGTAGTCGCCGGGGGTCAGGAGCTCCGCCTTGGCGGTCTCGACGTCGAAGAGATAGAGGTGGTCGCGGAAATGGCGGAGGTAGCCGGTCCCGTCCTCCTTGAACTGGTAGCGGTCGATGACGATGGGCGCCGGGGTCTTCTTCTTCAGCTCCGCCTTTTCGTTTTCGGTGGCGTCGGGGGCCGGATCTTCCGGGTCGGGATCGCTGGCGATGAGCGCGAGCCGTTTGCCGTCCGGGCTCCAGGCGTAATCGACGACGCCGCCGGGGAGCGTCGTGAGCTGCCGCGCCTCGCCGCCGGCGCGGTCGAGCAGCCAGACCTGGTCCTTGGCGTCGTCGTCGCCCCGCGCCGCGAGAAAGCCGAGAAATCGATTGTCCGGGCTCCAGCGCGGGTGGCTCTCGCTCTCCTCCTCGGTGTAGGTGAGCTGCACCGTGCGGGCGCCGTCCCAGCTGACCATCCAGAGATCGCTGGTGGCGCGGTCCTCGTCGATGTCGCTTGTCCGCACGACATAGGCCACCCACGCCCCGTCCGGCGAAACCCGCGGGTCGCTCACCCCGCGCACGGCGACGAGGTCGGCGGGTGTGAACGGCCTGGGCTCCTCGGCGGCGCCGGCGGCCGACGGGGCGAAGAGCGCAACGGCCGCCACCGCGGCCGGGAGAGTCGATACGCGGAGATGACGAAGCAGAACGGAGAAAACGTGCATGGGCGCCTCCCGCCGCTCGGCCGTCACTGCGGCGAGCGACCTCGCCAAGCTACCACAGGGCGGGCCCGCACGATCGGTCGGAGGCCGAAGGTGAACGCGAAGGCGCCGAAGACCGCACGAGGAGTCGCCGGCGCCACGATCCGGGGAGTGAACCGAGCAAGGGTCTCCTCCAGAGAGGGTCCGATCTCCCGAAAATCATGGTCTGCGGCCCCTGTGCCGGCGGGGACGCCGGCACTACAAAGGCCCGAAATCGGTGATATACGTGGCGTTGAGGTGGAGATCCTCTGCCCTCGCCCAGCGTCCTGTCCTGTGACCAGTTCAACCAGCAGGAGCGAATGCTCCTGCCCTCATTTCCTGGGCGAGAGCTGCGCAGCAGAAATCGTCCAGGAAATGACCCACTATGCGGGCGGGAACCCTTCCATCACCTTGCCGATGACATCAGCGATCTTTTCGTCATCCGGGTTGGGCTTCGAAAAGGCGTTCTCGGCGATGCCACGCCACACGAGAGTCCGGGTCTTGGTGTCGAGGACATCGACCACGATGGTGCCTTCGGTGTAGGAGTCCATGGAGGTGCGTCCGCCGCTCCAACCTCCACCCCAGCCCCAGCCGCCCCAACCGCCCCAGCCCCAGCCGCCCATGGGCATGGACCAACCGGTGCTGTACATGACCATCTTCGCCTGCAGGACCAGCGAGTAGGTCACCAGGAAGTCGGCGTCCGCCACCGGCGCCGTCTTCATCCCCATGGTGGTCAGCTCACGGTCGATGGCCCGGTGGATGCGGGTGGTCAGGATGGTGTTCGCCTCGGTCGGCGGTTGCGCCTTGTCAGGCGGAGACGCGAGCTGAAACCAGGCGTAGCTCGAGTACCCCTTGAAACTGTGCTGCGTATCCGAGTCGAAGATGTATCGCGTGCTCGAACACGAGCCGACGATCACCAACAGGGTCGTGAATGCAACAAACAGCGCGAGTCTTTTCATTTGTCCACGCTCCTTCCGGCCGGGTCCGCCCGCGCCGCCCGCGCGGCACCGGGACCGACCCCAATTACATGATAAGCAATATCGATGCCGGGATCGCGGGTTTTTTCAATATCCCAAAGCCGGCCGGAGCGACCCCTGGCAGATGCAGCTGCGTCCCTTTCTGAGGACGCCGTCGTATGATTCGGCATGGACAACGGATTTCTCCACCGGATCGGCATCCTCCTGGTTTCGGTCGCCGCTGTTGCGGGTTGCGCCCAATCGACCATCGAGACCCCGCCACTCGATGATCTCCGAGAGGTCACCCTGCTCTACACCAACGATTTCGAGAGCGCCTACGACCCGATCCCCGCCTTCTGGCGCGACGATCTCGACCACGTCGGCGGGATCGCGCAGTTGGCGACCCTCATCGACGAGATCCGTGCCGCAGAGAATCCCAGCTTTCTCCTCGACGCCGGCGACATCTTCACCGGCACCCTCGCCAAGCTGACCCGCGGCGAGCTCCCCTTCGAGCTCATGATCACCATGGGCTACGACGCCATGTGCATCGGCAACCACGAGTTCGAGTACGGCTGGTGGGTGCTGCGCGACGCCATGCAGCGGGCGCCGTTCCCGGTCCTCGCCGCCAACCTGTTCTACGAGGGAACCGATATCCCCTTCACCAAGCAGTGGACCATCCTCGAGCGCGACGGATTCCGCATCGGGGTCGTTGGCATCTTCGGAACCGACGCCGCGACCGCGCTCTTCCCGCCCCACCTCGAAGGCCTCGAGGTGCGCGATCCAGTCGCCGCCGCCCGGACGGCCGTGGCGCGGCTGCGCGACGAGGTCGACCTCGTGGTTTTGCTCACCCACCAGGGTCACACCGCGCCCATGCAGACCGACGACGAGGCCGACCCGTCCGTCCACCGCGACATCGAGGCCGACATCGCCCTCGCCGGGGCGGTTGAGGGCGTCGATGTCCTCATCGGCGGCCACGCCGACGCCGGCCAGGAGACGCCGTTCATCCAGCCGGCGACCGGCACCCTCATCTGCCAGACCTACGGCCAGGGGACCCGTCTCGGCTATCTCAAACTGCTCATCGATCCGGCCTCCGGCAAGGTCGTCGGTCACGACGGCCGGCTGCTCGTGGTCGCCAGCGACGAGCTCGAACCGCAGCCGGTGGTGACGGCCAAGCTCGCCGCCTACCGCGCGAGGTTCCCCGAGGTCGACGAGATCATCGGCCGCACCGCCGAGCGGCTGACCCGGCGCTACAACGAAGAGTCGTCGCTCGGCGATCTCTTCGCCGACATCCTCCGCGACCACGGTCACACCGACATCGCCTTCGTCCACTCGGGCGGCATTCGCGCCGACCTTCCGGCCGGCGAGATCACCCGGGAGGCCCTGCTCGACGCTTTTCCCTTCATCGACCGCGTGACCACGCTGCGGATGACCGGGACCCAGATCGTCGACGTCCTCGAGCAGGGTTTCAGCCTCGAGCGCGGGGTCCTCCAGGTGGCGGGGATGATCGTCACCTACGACCTCTCACGACCGATCGGCGAGCGGGTGGTGTCGGTGACCATCGGCAGCAATCCCCTCGGTCCCGGGGCGACCTACACCGTCACCACCCTAGATTTTCTGGCGTCGGGGGCCGATCTCTACTCGGGCTTCCTCGACGCCGAGGTCATCGAGGCCGAGGGGCCCGAGTTCGCCGGCCTGCTCATGGCGCGCTTCGCCGCCGGCGAGCCGGTGGCAACCCCCACCGGCGGCCGGCTCACTCCGGTTCGTTGAGGCTCTCGGCCAGCCGCGTCCAGGGTTCCCGGCCGTTGGCGGGTGGTTGCTCCATGATTCGGGTGCCGCTCTTGCCGGGATCCTCGTAGCGGCCGAAGTGGGCGTCGAGCGCCTCCTCGAGCTTTCGCCTTCGGTACAGGTACCCAGGGTCGTCGATGAGGTTGGTGGTTTCGCGCGGGTCGGCCTCGAGGTCGTAGAGCTCGTCCCCGAAGCGCGGATCGACCGGCGGGTACCTTCGCACGAGCTTCCACCTTCGATCCGCGACCATCCGAGCGTTGCCGTGCTCGGCGAAACGGAATCGCCGCCACTCGATGGCCGACCCGTCGAACGGCAGCAGCAGGCTCCGGCCGGGGCTCGAGATCCGCGCGCGGGCCGCGTCGTCGAGCTCGACTCCGGCGGCGTCGAGAACGGTGGCGAAAAGGTCGAGGTGGTCGACGAAGAGCTCGGTTGTCACCCCTTCCGGCAGCCGCTTGGGCCACCTCAGGACCAGCGGCACCCGCACCACCTCGTCGTACAGGTTCTGCGGCAGGGTCGCGTTGGCCTTGCCGACAAGGCCGTGATGGCCGTTCATGTGGCCGTGGTCCGAGGTGACGATCACCAGGGTGTCATCGACGATGCCGGCTCCCTCGAGGGCGGTCAGCAGTTCGCCGATCCAGGCGTCCTGGGCGCTGACCGCGGCGAAGTACTGGGCGAGCATCTCGGTCGGATCGTCGGGGAGGAGCGACGCTGCGCCGTTCGGCGGCAGCGGTGAGCTTTCTCCCCGCGGGATGTCGGCGAACGAAACCGACCGGTAGCGATCGACCCACTCTTCCGGATGGCCCTCGAAAGGGGCATGGGTCTCGGTCGGCGCGAAAAGCATGAAGAAGGGTCGGTCACTTGACCGATGCTCGATGATCTCGATGGCCGAGCGCGTCAGCTCGGCGGTCTGGAACCCGTCCACGGTCACCGGCTTCCCGTTGTCGAGGAGGTGAACCGGTCCGTGGTGGGCGTACTGGTTGCTCCACCCTTTTGCCGCCACGTCGTAGCTCAACCAGCGGTCGAAGAGTCCGGCGGGTGGCCGTCCGCTCCCGCTGAGGTGCCACTTGCCGACCAATGAGGTGAAATACCCGGCATCGTGGAGGATCTCGGGAAGCAGCAACTCATCGGCCAACCAGTCGCGCTGATCCTGACCGGTCTCGGAGAGAAAATCGTGGATGCCGTGCTGCGACGGCAGCCGGCCCGTGAGCAGACTCGCGCGCGCCGGCGAGCACACCGGCGACGGACTCGATGCGTTGGCGAACCAGACCCCGGTGGCGGCGAGCTCATCCAGAGTCGGGGTTTCAATCGCGGCGCTCCCGCACGGACCGCAGGCCCAGTGGCCCTGGTCGTCGGTCACGACGAGGAGGATGTTGGGGCGGTCGGACACCAGCAGCTGCGACGGGCCGCACGCCGAGGCCACCGCGACAACGACGACAATCGCGACCCACTTGGTGTTCATGACTCGAATTGTAGCGCCGGAGTCTCGCGGGTGATGGACCCGCGGTCGGTGCCACCGACTCCGGCGATGCCATGGCGCTACAATTCAGGCAACCGGAGGTATCCATGCGTCAACTGACTCTTGCGGTTCTCGCCCTCTCTCTCTTCGCCGCTGCCGTCGGCGGCCGCCGACCGGCCCAACTTCGTCGTCATGGTCGCCGACGATCTCGGTTGGGGCGATCTCGGAGTCTACGGCCACCCCGATATCCGGACGCCCAATCTCGACCGGCTCGCCGCCGAGGGGCTGCGCTTCACCGACGCCTACGCCGCGGCGCCGGTGTGCTCGCCCGCCCGGACCGGGCTCATGACCGGCCGCATCCCGAGCCGGGTCGGGATCTACGACTGGATCCCGCCTGACAGCGACGTCCACCTGCCGGTCGAGGAAACCACCGTCGCCGAGTTGCTGAGCGGCGCCGGCTACCAGACCGTTTATCTCGGCAAGTGGCACCTCAACGGCGGGCTCGGCAGCGAGCAGCCGCAGCCCGACGACCACGGTTTCGACCACTGGCTCGCCACCACGGGTTTCGCCATGCCGACCCACCTGAACCCATTCAACTTCGTCCGCAACGGCGTCGAGTTGGGTCCGGTGGAAGGCTACGCCTGCCAGCTGCTCTCCGATGAGGCCGTGCGGTGGCTCACCGAGCTCCGCGAGGCCGACCGACCGTTTCTCATGGTCATCGGCTACCACGAACCGCACGAGGCCATCGCCTCGCCGCCCGAGCTCACGGCGAGCTATCCCGCGACCCAGAACCGCGACGAGGCCGAGTACTTCGCCAACGTGACCAATCTCGACCTTGCCGTCGGCAGGGTCATGACCGCGCTCGCCGAACTCGGATCTGACCGACGACACCATGGTCCTCTTCACCTCCGACAACGGTCCCGAGATGACCAACCGCCACCCCCAGGCGCAGCGGTCCTACGGCTCGGCGGGCGGGCTTCGAGGCCGCAAGCTCCAGCTCTGGGAGGGCGGGATCCGGGTTCCCTTCATCGTCCGCTGGCCCGGGCACGCCGCCTCAGGATCGGTTTCAGCCAAGCCGGTTTCCGGGATCGACCTTTTGCCGACCCTGGTCGAGCTCGCCGGGGTCGCGATTCCAGAGAACATCGTCATCGACGGCGCGAGCTTCGTCCCGGCGCTCGGCGGAAGGTCGGTGGCTCGCTCGACTCCCCTCTTCTGGCACGACTACAAGGCGTGGGGCGGGCCGCGGGTCGTGCTTCGCGAGGGCCGCTACAAGCTCGCAGCCTGGTGGGACGGCCCCGAGATCCTCCGCACCGACAGCGCCACCATGCGGCCGGGCGATCTCGATCTCATCCGCACCGCCAAGCTCGTCCGATTCGAACTCTTCGATCTCGAGGCCGATCCCGGCGAACGGCACGACGTGGCTGCCGACCACCCCGACGTCGTCGCGGCGATGAAGACCGAGATGCTCAGGCTTTACGGCGAGATCCAGGCCGACGTCCACCCCTGGAAGGAGAGCTGGCTGCGTCGGTGGTGAGGGCTCGAGGTCTTGGGGTCTTGGGGTCTTGGGGTCCGGGCGGGCTTGAGGTCCGGGGGGCTCGAGGTCGGCCGGATGCGCCACCTTTCACTCTTGATTTCTTGACTCCATCTCTCCTCACAGCGAGCGAAGCGAGCGCTCACCTCCTCACTTTCTCACCTTCTCACCTCCGCACGATTCCCGATTCCCGATTCCCGATTCCCGACTCACGACTCCCGATTCCCGACTCCCAACCCCCGACTCCCGACTCCCGACTCCCGAATATTGCATTTACACCTTATTTATGCCATAATGGTGACCGTCAGAGAAAAGGAGACCGCCATGGCACCCATGATCGTCACCACCGAAGCCGCCGCCCCGGTCCTGGAACCGCGCCACGTGCTGCCGAACAACCGACGCGACTGGCCCTCGGATGAACAGGATTCGTACCGCGAAGTCCTCGCAGAACTCGACAGCTGGAGTCGACGATACGATGCGTCGAGGAATCTGAACGCGTGGATCGCCGAAGAAGCCGTCCGCAGGTGCGCCTGATTCACCACATTCACAAAAATCCTCGACTCTGTCACGATCTTTCCTGATTAACGCCTCAATCGGGGTCCATCCATCGAGCAACGCCTTTTCTCGTTCCCCTGCCGTCGTGGCTGTCGTCGTTGATGTTTCCGATCTGCGAGCGCCGGGGTCGGTGGTCGAGGTCCATTGCGCAGTCCGCGACTTCCGATCTGGACAGGGGTCGAGATCCATTGTAGGGCCGGCGTCTCGCCGGCCCGCATCCGCTGAGGGCAAGCAATCCTCGGCGGCCGGCGCGGGATCGGGATCGGGATCGGGATCGGACAGAAACTACAACGCGTCGACGACCCGCTGAAGGCGGCCGCGGACCTCGTCGGCGACACCGGAGATCTCCGGATTGTCGATGAGGGTGAACGCCGCCGCCGGGTTCATGGCCGCAACCCGGGTTCCACCGCCATCCCGTTCGCTGACGCAGACGTTGCACGGCAGCAGGACCCCGATATCGGGCTCCATGGTCAGAGCCTGGTGGGCCATGGGCGGGTTGCAGGCGCCGAGAATCACATAGCGTTTGAAATCGACATCGAGCTTCTTCTTCAGCGTCGCCTTGACATCGATCTCGGTCAGAACGCCGAAGCCTTCACCCGCGAGGAGCTCGGTCACACGCGCGACCACGGTGTCGTAGTCCATGTCGGGAAGTTCACGGACGAGGGCGTAACTGGTGTCGGTCATCAGAAACCTCCGGAGGAGGATGATACTCGATGCTCTGCTTCAACAGCGCGATGGGAGGGGTGACGATCCTCTCCGTCTGATTTTTCGTACTTTCTGCCTGTGAGGCCTTGACATTCTGATTTCAGGTGCTAAATTTCTAGCACAATGCTAATTTCTTAGCATCTAGCTGTCGATGGCCATCGACCCGAGACATTGGAGACCGAAGATGGGAACCGATCCAAACCAATTGAGCCGGCGGGAACGTCAAATCATGGAAGTGATCTACACCCGCGGACGCGCCACTGCCGCCGAGGTCCTCGAGAGCCTCCCCGACCCGCCGTCGTACTCGGCGGTGCGGGCGATGCTGCGGATCCTCGAAGACAAGGGCCATCTCGTACACGAATCCGACGGGCCGCGCTATGTCTTTCTCCCGACGACTCCCAGGGAGCAGGCGCGCGAGACGGCGCTTCGCGGCATGATCCAGACCTTCTTCGGCGGTTCGCCGGAGAACGCGGTCGCCGCCCTCCTCGATCTCGATGACGAGCTCGACGCGGACGCGCTCGAGCGACTCGCCGGGTTGATCGCGGAAGCCAGGAAGGAAGGTCGCTGATGGACATCCTCACCGTTTTCGGTCTCGGTTCGATCAAGGCCCTCCTCATGTTGGTGATCGCGGGAGCGGCCGCAGCCGCCCTCAAAGGCCGGTCGGCGCGGCTCCGCGCGGTCATCTGGGGAACGGCCCTCGTGGGATCGCTCCTGATCCCCGTCGCCGCCACGGTGGTTCCTTCGCTCCCGGTGGTCCTGCCGATGGAGATTCCGCAGATCTCCACCGGAGTTACCCGTCCTCTCGAGGCCGATGAGATTCCCGCGAGGCACATGGATCTTCTCGCATCGCCGGCGGTCTCGGGGGAGAGCCCGCAGATCTCGCCGCCGCCCGATCGCGATGGGAATCTCCCATCCGCCGGTACGGCACTCATGACGATCTGGGCCGGATTGGCGTTGCTGTTCTTCGCGAATCAGATTTCCGGCCTCTGGCGGATGTCCGGAATCGTCCGTCGGGCGCGACCCATCACCGACCCAGCGACCCTCGATCTGCTGGCCGAGGTCGGCGATCAGGTCGGCTGCCGCCGGCGGATCCGCCTCGTCACCAGCTCGGAGCTCGACATCCCCGCGGTCTTCGGTCTCTTCCGTCCGGTCGTCATTCTCCCAATCCACTCGAAAACCTGGCTCGAGGATCGCCTCATGGCGGTCCTCCAGCACGAACTCATCCACGTCATCCGGTTGGATTGGCCCGTCCGGGTCGCCGCGCGCTTCGCGGCGACGGTCTACTGGTTCAACCCCCTGGTGTGGTGGGCCAAGCGCCGCCTCGATCTCGAACAGGAAATGGCCTGCGACGAAGAGGTCCTGTCGCTCGGTTTCCGCGCCTCGTCCTATGCCTGTCACCTGCTGGGCGTCGCCCGCACCGCGGTGCATCGCCCCGCCCTTGCCATCGCCGGCCTCGAAATGGCCCGGCGATCGGACCTGGAGGAACGCATCATGAGCATCCTGAAGCGACCCCGCCACCGCAAGGTCGGCCTCGCGGTCATTCTCCCGGCAGCCATCCTCACCGCGGCCCTGGTCCCGGCCATCGCCGCGGTCCAACCCACCGAACCCGGCCCGAGACCGGCCAGCTCCGAGCTCAAGGCGGCCATGGCTGAAATGCGAGAAACCGAGAAGCGCATCGAGCCCTATCTCGAACGCATTTCCGAGCACGAGCTCGAAATCCAACCCATCCTCGATGAGATCGACGACATCGAGATCGACATCAACCACGAGGCCATGGCCCGCATCGAAGCCGAGATGGAGCCCATCATCGCGAAGATCGAGGCCCTGCACATCGACACGGGACCGATGCACGAAAAGCTCGAGGCCATCCACGAGGCCTTCGGGAATCTCGAACTCCACGTCGAAGACGGAACGTACGAGCAGATCCAGGAGCAGATCCACAAACAGATGGAGGCGCACTTCGCTCAGCTCGAATCGATGCAAATCGACATGGAACCGTTCCATGCCCAGCTGGAAGCACTCCACGCCCAGCTCGAACCGCTCCACGAGCAGATGGAGGCGCTCCACCTCGAGGCCATTCCGTCGCACGAGGAGATGGAGCGGCTCCATGCCGAGATGGAGCCGTTCCAGAAAAAAATGGAACGGTTTCACGAGGAAATGGAGCCATTCCACGAGGAGATGGAGTTGATCGGAGAGCGCATCGAGGCCGCAATCTCCGGTGATGTTGCAGCGGTGCTTCGGTCACTCCTGGGACCGGTGACCGGTCCGAACGCGCCCTTCGCCGAGGCCGCAGCCCGCGTCATCGACGACGCGAACATCCACATCAACGACGATCTCCTCGAGCTCAACGCGTCAAGGCGCGAAGTGCGGGAGATCCTCACCGATCTCTTCACCCCGTTCAGAGTCGGGACGCAGGACGCCTTTGACGAGGCCCTGGAATCAGCCGTCGACGAGGTCGCCGATCTCGAGATCCGCACCGACTGAGGACCGCGAACCCTAGGTGAATCGGCCCGGGCCAGACGGCCCGGGCTTCTTATGACATCGCCGACGCCCGTCATCCTGAGCGAGCGATGCGAGCCTAACCCGAAGTATTCATGAGCTGTCTACTGCGGCCGACGATGCATCCGCGCCAGCCTCCGTTTCTCATCTCGGGGTGCTCAACGTACTGTCAAGTACGCCTCCGCGCCCCGAGATGAGAAACGGCGACTGGCATCGGCGCCTCGCCGACCTCGCGACGAAACCTCATGAATACTTCGGGCTAAGAAGAACGCGGCTTGCCCGTGCGATACGTAAGGAGACGAGCCTCCGGCAAAAGCCCACCGCTGTTGATGGCGGGTGGTCTTTGTGCCGGCGAGACGCCGGCACCACAAAGGGCCGAGATTCATTGTAGGGCCGGCGTCTATCGAGCCCGCACTTCTCACCGGGTTGCGTTGCGAGGTCGGCGAGGCGCTGTGCCCAGCCGGGTTTTCGATCCGAGGGGCGCGCAGGCGTACTTGACGGTACGTAGGGACCTCGCGCACCGCCCGCGAGGGCGGACCCGACGGAGTCGGGAGACCCCGCAGGGGTCAGCGTGGGCTGGAGCACCCGGAGGTGAGACATCCGAGCTGGGTGCCGTGGATCGCCGGCCGCAGCAGACAGCTGGTGAGAAGTACGGGCCTGGCCGGCCGGATGGTGACACGGGTCAGCAGACTTCGGTGTCCGTAGCTCGAGTTCTGGATGCGGCTGAGACTTCAGCGTGCTATTGGTCATTGGGTTGCGGGCGTTCGGGCTTCGTTCGATACAACGCCCTGACAGGTCCGCCCGTTTGAAGCCGACGGGGCAGGTCACCGAGACGATGGTCCATCCCCAGGAGACGGCCGTGCCTTTCGACGGCGGTTCGGAGCGCCTCACGATGTCGCAGTCGTCGGCCTCTCGCCTTCGTATCTGCTCGAGAGAACCTCGACACACCCCGCCCCTCGATCGCACTTGAGATCGACCCGCGCAACCAGACAATCTCCGGCGAGCACCGGCAGGCAGTAGTAACCGTAGACCCGATCTTTGACCGGCTTGTAGATTTCGAGAACCTGGTCGAAACCGAAGAGCGCCGCGACCCGCTTGCGGTCCCACAACACCGGATCGAAGGGCGAAAGCAGAACGCCCCTGTCCTGCCTCGGGCGCAGCCGGTCCAATCGGCCGGCCAGCTCGAGATCCTCCGTTCGGATCCAACCGGGTGCGCGGCTGCCTTTCTCGTCCACCAACTCGCACGCCATGATCTCGCCCGACTCCCGCAGCCGATCGAGGGCGGCCTCCACGACCCCAACTTGGTTCTTCAAACGCCAGGTATCGGCGATGGTGCCCCGAGTCGCCCATCCGTGGCCGGCGAGGGCCTTGAGGATGAGCAGGGGCAGGGCCTCGTCGAAGCTCAGGGACTGCGACCGGATGTTATCTGGAATGACCCTTTCGACGAGATCGTAGACCCGCTGGAACGACCGCCGTTCGCGGATGGCGAGCTCGCCGGTTCCCCACAGAGCGCTGGCGACGAAGGTGGCGGTCTTGAGCTGCCAATTGGTCCCGAACCGGCCGCTTTCGAAATCCAGGGATCGCAGCGGACCCTCGTCTTCGATCCGCCGGAGGATCTCGGCCGCCAGATCGCGGTGTTCGGCGACAAACTCCCCCCAGCGGGGAGCCTCGCGAAGCTCGCTGCGGCGGAAGGCGAAGATCGGCCAGTCCTCCATCGGCTGCCAGCACGCCTCGTGCCCGAGGTACTCGAAGAGCGGTTCGCCGGGCTGGAGGAGATCCTCGGCGAGCGGCGGTGAGAGACCATCGAGCCGCGACATGAGCACCAGCCCCTGGGTCCGGGCGCCGGCGACACCGATGGAATCGAGCTGGAGATAGCCGAACCGACGAACGATTTCGTGACAGGCCCGGCGAGCGGAGGGGCCTCGCCCCCGGGCGAACTTCGGCATCCCCGTCCACTCGGGTTTGAGCAGACCCGCACGGGCGAGGGCGAGACGGCGCGCCTGACGAATGGTGAGATTCTCCATCGACGGCCATTCTATCGGCGCCGCCGGGCCGCTGCCCTATACTCGTCCCCAGCAAAGCCCCGACTCGGAGGAATCCATGAAAAAGGTCATCGATACGCTGCGCGCCAACCGCGAACAGGCCCTGGCCGAGATGATCGAGTTCGTCCGGATTCCGAGCATCAGCCCCGGCCTCCCCCACCCCGAGGCCATCACCGAGGCAGCGGACTGGCTCGAACGGCGTCTCCGGCGCGCCGGGATGGACGAGGTCCGCCAGCTCGTCGTCGACGGCCACAACCCCGTCGTCTGGGCCCGCAAGCAGATTTCAAACGAGAAGCCGACGGTTCTCTTCTACGGCCACTACGACGTCATGCCCGCCGATCCCCTCGACGAGTGGTCGAGCGCTCCCTTCGAGCCCGAGGTCCGCGACGGCAAGGTCTTCGGCCGCGGCACGGCCGACGACAAGGGCCAGGTCCTGATGCACATTCACGCCGTCGAGGCCACCCTCGGGGCCACGGGGACCCTGCCGGTCAACGTCGTTTTCGCGATCGAAGGCGAGGAGGAGGAGGGCAGCGAAGGTCTGGAGAAACTGCTCGACAGCCACCGCGATCTTCTCGCCGCCGACATTGCCGTCATCAGCGACTCGCCGTTCTTCGCCGGCGACTGCCCCTCGGTCTGCTACGGGCTGCGCGGGATTGCGACGGCTGAGATCCGAGTCGACGGACCCGCGACCGATCTCCACTCCGGCAACTACGGTGGGGCGATCGCCAACCCGGCCGAGTTCCTCGCCCGGATTCTGGCCGATCTCAAGGACCGGAGCGGCCGGATCGCCATCGAGGGCTTCTATGACGACGTTGTCGAGCTGTCGCCGATCGAACGCGACGCCTTTGCCTCTCTCCCCTTCGACGAAATCGCGTTCTGCCGCGATCTCGGCGCCGAGGCGCCCTATGGCGAAGCGGGTTTCTCGACCATCGAACGGATCTGGGCGCGCCCCTCGTTCGAGATCAACGGGCTCACCGGGGGCTTCGGCGGCGATGGCTCGAAGACCATCGTCCCCGCCTCCGCGACGGCCAAGGTCAGCATGCGGCTCGTCCCGAATCAGAAACCCGAGAAGGTGCTCGATCTGCTCGAGACCCACATCCGCAAGGTCGCGCCGCCGGAGGTTCGGGTCACGGTGAGTCGGGGCCACGGCGGAAATCCGTTCCTCGCGCCCATCGACAACCCCCACGTCCGCTCCGCGTACGAGGCGATGGGTCGGGCGTTCGAAGGAGAGGTCCACTACATCCGGGACGGCGCCTCCATCCCCATCGTCGCCTCCATCGACGCCAAGCTCGGGGCGACCTGCCTCCTCCTCGGTGTCGATGTCCCCGAAGGTCGGATCCACGGACCCAACGAAATGATCATCATCGACAACTTCCACCGCGGCAGCGAAATGGTCGCTCATCTCCTCGAGCTGCTCTGAGAGCATCGGAACCTGGACCGGCATCACACCAGCGGTTCGACGTCCAAGGCATAATGACCACGTGCTCAGCGACTACCCCCTCAAAGCCGTGCTCTGGGACTTCGACGGCACCCTGGCCGACACCCTGAAGCGCAATCTCAGCGTCAACCGCCGGATCGTCGAGGAGGTCGCCGAACGATCGTGGCGGGATGTTGCAGGGCTGAGCTCGGTGGAGGCCTACGTCGCCGCCTGGAACCGCGTCAGCAACTGGCAGCAGCTCTACACCCAGGCGTTCGGGCTCAGCGACGAGCAGTGCGCCGAGGCCGCCAGACGCTGGGCGCCCTACCAGCTCGACGATCAGACACGGGTTCCGCTGGTCGCCGGAATCGGAGCCGTCCTCGAGCACCTCCGTCGATTTCCCCAAGCCGTCGTGTCGCAGAATGAACGGGCGATCATCGCCGAGATCCTCGCCGCCGGTCGCGCGGACCACTACTTCACCGCCATCGTGGGCTATGCCGAGGTCCCCATGAATCGGCAGAAGCCGGCGCCGGACGGCGTCTTCAACGCCCTTGACATCCTCGGGATCGAGGAGCCCGCGTCCGTGCTCTTTATCGGCGACCACGAGACGGACATCATCTGCGCCGCCAGGGCCAACCGGGATTTGACGGCCATGGGGCGCGATCTTCGCGTCGTCTCGGTTGCCGCTCACTATTTGAGCGGCGGCGAGAGCTCCGAATGGTCGGTTGCGCCGGACCACCGCGTCTACCACCCCGCAGAAATCGGCCAACTTGTCGACGATCTCTGCGTAGAAGACAGATGATGGCGGAAGCAACCTCTCACCACTGCCCCAACTGTTCGGCGCCGGTCGTGGTTCCCCTGGGCGAGATCGAGGTCTTCTGCGAGTACTGCGACTCCCAGCTCCGCTTCATCCCCGAGGCGGAAGAGCTCGAGGTGGTTCGAACTCGCGAGGAGATGAAACACCGCGAGCGGGTCGCGGTGGAGCAGCAGATCCTCCGCAACAAGCTCCACCGGGAGGAGATGGACCGCTGGCGGGAGACCGCCGCCAAGGTCGCCATCGCCGCCGTCCCGGTGGTCGGCCGCACCGCCGGGCGCGCTCTCTTCGGCGCGGCGCTGCGCAAGGGTGGCGGATGCGGTATCGGGTGCCTCGCGGTGCTTGGCGGATTGCTGGCGGCACTCCTCGCGCTCGCGTGACGGGTGCAACTCTGATCGAGGGCACGTCCCAGTTCTTGAAACACGAAGAGCACAAAGAACCACGAAGAAATCACAAAGGAGATCCTGTTGGCCCATCCCAAAGATTCCGGGGAGGGCTCGGGTTCGTTCGTGGTGGAAGCCCGGATCGAATAACAGACGCTTTGCCGATCCTTCGTGGCTCTTCGTGTCCTTCGTGTTTCAAACTCGTGCGTGGCCGCAATCCTCTCTTCAACCGAGACACCCAAACCAAGAACCGGCGCCAGGTACCGGTTGATGGTGCCGTGATTCGCCCGTGCTACTCTGACCGCTGATCAATCACCGGTAGCAAAGACCAGTCAGATGAACACTGGCTGGAACCGAGCCAACCGCACAACCGGACCTCGGAGGCCCGCCGCCTTCGATCCAACGGGGCGTTGAAGCCAGAAAAGCCACACCCATGCAATCCAACCGTTTCCGCACTCTTCTTTTCGCAACGATCCTCGGTATCGTGAGCGCCACTCTCGTCACCGGGTGCAACAACCAAGGCGACGCCGTTTCCAAGGCGAAAAACGCCGACAAAATGGCCGGAATCCCGGTTCCGGGCATCGAAGAAACCCGCGCCATCGCCGAGGAAGGGTTCATCTACGGCCTGCCGATCGTCATGAACTACGCGGTCCAGTACGACTTCACCGTGAACCGCAGCTCCAGCCAGTACAAGGGGCCGCTCAACCAGATCTTTAACGAAGCCCGGGTGTTCACCTACCAGGACACCTCGGTCGTCACCCCCAACAGCGACACTCCCTACTCGATGCTGTGGCTGGACCTGAGGGCCGAGCCCATGGTCGTGTCCGTGCCCGAGGTCGAAAAGAACCGCTACTACTCGGTGCAGCTCATCGACGGGAACACCTTCAACTACGGCTACATCGGCAGCCGCGCGACCGGCAACGACGCGGGCGACTACATGGTGGTGGGCCCCGGTTGGAAGGGCGAGACGCCGGCCGGCATCAAGAAGGTGTTCCAGGCCACCACGGAGTTCGGCCTGTCGGTCTTCCGCACCCAGCTCTTCGACGCCGCCGACATCGAGAACGTGAAGAAGATCCAGGCCGGCTACAAGGCGCAGCCCCTCTCCGCCTACCTCGGTCAACCGGCTCCGCCGGCGGCGCCGGCGATCGACTTCCCGAAGATCGACAACGAGATGGTGAAGACCGGCTTCTTCGAGTATCTCGATTTCGCTCTCCAGTTCGCGCCTGCCGGGCCGGAAGAGGCCGAGATCCGCGCCAAGCTGGCAAGCATCGGGGTGGGTCCCGGCAAGACCTTCGATTTCAAGGATCTCTCGCCGGAGCACAAGGTAGAGATCGGTCTCGGAATGAAGGCCGGAGAGGAAAAGATCGAGAAGTACCTCGCCGACGGCGTCAAAACGATCAACGGGTGGAAGGTCAGCTCGGTCTTCGGCGACCGGGAGTTCTTCAACGGCGACTGGCTGAAACGTGCCGCCGGCGCCAAGGCCGGGATCTACGGCAACGATGCGGAAGAAGCGATGTACCCGATGGCGGACACGCTCTCCGACGGCCAACCCCTCGACTGCAGCAAGCACGACTACACCTTGACCTTCCCCGCCGGAGGGTTGCCGCCGGTGAACGCCTTCTGGTCGGTCACGATGTATGACGGCAAGACCCAGCTTCTGATCGAGAACCCGATCGACCGCTATCTCATCAACTCGCCGATGCTTCCCGCAATGAAGAAGAACGCCGACGGCTCGCTGACGATCGCCATTCAGAAGGACAACCCCGGCGCCGGTAAGGAGAGCAACTGGCTGCCGGCCCCGAACGACACGATCTACCTCGTCATGCGGCTCTATTGGCCGAAAACCGAAGCGCCGTCGATCCTGCCGCCGGGCGAAGGGGCCTGGAAGCCACCCGCACTGGTGCAGGTGAAATAGACGAGCCGAGCACCGGGGGTGCCGGTGGGCACCTCCGGGTCCTCCCCATCGAGAGACTGACCGAGTTACAATCAATCACTCTGGTAGATTCACTCTAGCTCGGGAACCCATCTCAAGATCGTCCGGGGAGGCGTCCATGGCGAAGAAGAAACCCACCAACGAAAACAGCGGGGGCGGGTTCACCCGCCGCGGATTTCTGGGCTCCGTCGGCGCCGGCGCTGCGGCCGTTGCCACCGGTGTCTCGAGCCGGGCCGAGGCGATCCCCGAGATCACCGACCCCGAGGAGATGGTCCAGATCAAGCTGACCATCAACGGCCGGTTGCACCGATTGCTCGTGGAGCCCCGCTGGACGCTGCTCTTCGTCCTGCGCGAGCGCCTGGGCATCACCGGCACCAAGGCCGGTTGCGAGCGGGGCGAGTGCGGTTCGTGCTCGGTCCTCATCGACGACCTGCCCCGGTACGCGTGCATGACCCTGGCCCTCGAGGCCGAGGGAACCGAGATCACCACCATCGAAGGGCTGCTCGACGGCGAGGAACTCGGCACGGTCCAGAAGGCATTCGTCGAGCACGACGCCTTTCAGTGCGGCTACTGCACCCCGGGTCAGATCGTCGCGGCCGAGGGCCTCCTGCGCGCCAACCCGGTCCCGACGAAGGACGAGATCCGGCACGGCATGAGCGGGAATCTCTGCCGGTGCGGCGCCTACCAGCACATCGTCAACGCGGTGACCCACGCGGGCGAGAACCGGAAGAAAGGGGGTGGGTCATGACCGACACACACGCCTATCACATCGACGGCCCGACTCCCGAAACCCCCGAGAACGACCCGAACTCGGGCGCCTGGCGCGAGACCACCGTCGTCGGCACCCGGCAACCCAAGATCGACGCCTACGAACGCGTCAGCGGGACCGCGGTCTATCCACAGGATGTCGCCATGCCCGAGATGCTCCACGGAGCCATCCTCCGTTGTCCTCACGCCCACGCCAGGATTCTCTCAATCGACACCACCGAAGCTGAAAAGATGACCGGCGTCCAGGTCGTGATCACCGGCAGGACACCCGGCGCCGAGATCCCGTGGTACGAACGGGGCGGTCAGTTCTACGGCCGCCTCTTCGATGATCACTGCCGCCACGAAGGCGAAGAGATCGCCGCGGTCGCAGCCGAGACCCCGCTCCAGGCCGTCGACGCCATCCGCGCCATCAAGGTCGAGTTCGAAGTGCTCCCGTTCGTGGTTGATGACGACAAGGCGTTGCTTCCCGACGCCCCCGCCGTCCACGAGGGCGGCAACATGGCCGGCGAACCGCAGATCCGCCAGCGAGGAGACATCGCCGCAGGTTTTGCTGAAGCCGACGTCATCGTCGAGAGCACCTACCGGACCGCCTGCCAGATCCATGCGCCCCTCGAACCCCACGGTTCGGTGGCCAGGTGGGACGGCAATCGACTCACCGTCTGGGATTCGACCCAGGGCGTCTTCGGCGTTCAGGAAACCCTGGCGAAGGTCTTCGGCCTGCCCATGTCCAATGTCCGGGTCATCGGCCACTACATGGGCGGCGGCTTCGGCGCCAAGCTCGAGACCGGCAAGTACACGGTCATGGCCGCCATCATGGCCCGAATGACCGCCCGTCCCGTCAAGCTCTTCCTGCCGCGGGAGGACTGTTTCACCGCGACCGGCAACCGCCCCGGCAACACCATGACCATCAAGATCGGCGCCAAATCGGACGGCACCCTGACCGCCATCGAATACCACTCCCTCGGCACCGGCGGCGCCTACCCCTATGGTGCTGGAACCGGTACTCTGCCCACCTATCTCTACAAGGTCGCCAACGTTTACGCGGTGGACACCTCGGTCTACACCAACGCGGGCAAGGCTCGGCCCATGCGGGCGCCGGGCATCCCCCAGGGTGCATGGTCACTCGAGCAGGCGATGGACGAACTCGCCCGCAAGCTCGAAATGGATCCCCTCGAGCTCCGATTGAAAAACCTCGCGGGCGGACTTCAAACCGACCCGGTCATGCCCTACACCTCAAACGAGCTCCGCGCCTGCCTCGAGAAGGGGGCCGAAGCCTTCGGATGGAAGGACGCGCTGCAGCGTGCCCCCGACAAGGGACACCTCAAGCGGGGTGTCGGGCTCGCCGCGGGCATGTGGTTCTACTCCGGCGGTCCTCCGTCGTCCGTCATCGTCAAGCTCTTCGCCGACGGCAGCGCCAACCTCAACATGGGCGCCTCCGACATCGGCACCGGGACCAAGACCTGGGCCGCCATGATCGTCGCCGAGGAGCTCGGCGTTCCCCTGGAGAAAATCCGAATCGAGCACGCAGACACCGCCACGACCCAGTACGCCACCGCCTCCGGCGGCAGCAAGACGGTGCCGTCGGACTCACCGGCGGTGCGGGCGGCGGCCATGGATGTCAAGAGGCAGCTCCTGGAGTTCGCTGCGGAACAGCTCGAGACCGCCCCGGACGATCTCCATTTCAGCGATCTGACGATCACGAGCAGATCAAATCCCGAAAAGAGCCTCGGCCTCGGCGAGGTCGAAGGTCTCGAACGGCGCGGCCTGCTCATGGGCACCGGCTATCGCGACCCGAACCCCGACGGCACGTTCACGGCCCCCTTCGCGGCCCAGTTCTGCGAGGTCGAGGTCAACACCAGAACCGGTGAGATTCGCATCCTCCGTTTTCTCGGCGCCCACGACTCGGGCCGGGTCCTCAACCGACTCACCTTTGACAACCAGGTTTTCGGCGGCATGGCCATGGGAATCGGGCTCGGTGTCACCGAGGAGCGGATTCTCGACGGCAAACAGACCGGCAGGATGGTCAATCCGAACCTCCACGACTACAAGGTCCCCACCATTCTCGATGTCGCCGACGACCACGCCTGCCTCCCCATCGATGTCCCCGACCACACGTTCAACTCAACCGGGGCCAAGGGTCTCGGCGAGCCGGCGACGATCCCGACCGCAGCAGCGGTCGGCAACGCGGTGGCCAACGCGCTCGGCGGTCATCCTCCCGACACCCCGATGACGCCGGAGAAGATCCTCGACCTCGTCCACTCGCTGGGAAAGGAGGCCTGAGATGCTTCCCAAGTTCAGCCACATTCGTCCCGACACTCTCAAGGAAGCTCTCGCTCTCCTCGATGACAACGACGCCCGGATCCACGCCGGCGGCACCGATCTCATCGGCTGTCTCCGCGACCGGGTCTTCACCACCGACACCGTTGTCTCGTTGACCGCCGTCACCGAGCTCCGCGGGATCGAGCCCGCCAAGGACGGCGGGCTCCGGCTCGGCGCCATGACAACCATCGCCGAGATCGCCGGGAACGAGGCCGTCCGCAACCGATACGGCGCCCTCGCCGACGCCGCCAAGGTCGTCGCCAGTCCACAGCTTCGCAACCAGGGCACCATCGGCGGCAACCTCTGTCAGAAGCCGCGCTGCTGGTACTACCGCGGTGACTTCAACTGTCTCCGCAAGGGCGGCGAGCTCTGCTACGCCTACGGAGGCGAGAACCAGCACCACTGCATCTTCGGCGGCGAGCTCTGCTACATCGTCCATCCGTCCGACACCGCTCCGGCATTGGCCGCCCTCGGCGCCGTGTGCCGGGTCATCCGGATCCCTCGGCGACGAGGTCGATTCCGGTGGAGAGTCTCCACATGCCGCCTGAGGTGGATCCGCGGCGGGAGACCGTGCTCGAGTCCGACGAAGTGATGACCGATATCGTTCTCCCGGCGCCGCCACCGGGCCTGCGCTCGTCGTACCGCAAGGTCCGAGATCGAGCCTCGTGGGACTTCGCCCTCGCCGGCGTGGCTCTGGCGCTGGTCTTCGACGGCGACACCGTCGCTTCAGCCCGGGTCTTTCTCTCGGGCGCCGCACCCATCCCGTGGCGGGCAAAAGCCGTCGAGGCCGCCATCACCGGCACAAAGCTGGATGCCGCAACCATTTTAAAAGCGGCCGAGGCTACCGTGGCCGGCGCCGAGCCGCTGTCCGAGAACGGCTACAAGATCGCTCTCTTCAAGGGCCTCGTCGCCGAGCAACTGGAGGCGATGGCGTAGTGGGAATCGACCACTGTTGGAGAATCAACGGGCCGCCCCGAAGGGCGGCCCCTGAATCTCAGATCACCGAGCGTCGATTGATAACCCTAAGGCTCATGCTCTCTCGGTGGATCGATGCATCAGTTCCATGCCAAGGTGTCTCCGGATTCGAACCCGTCGCAGAAGATGCCGCACGGCTCGCCCGGCGCGGCCGTCGAAGCCAGCCCGCCAAGGCTGGCCAGACCATGCGGAAAGGCGGGACTCCCCGCTCCGGTTCCGGGATCAATGACGTACAGTGTTGGGTCCCCCCCGCCCCCCGCGAGAAGAACTGCGTAGTCAGCCGCGTATGACAGGCCTATGGGGAAGAGAATGGATATTCCGTGTGGACCCAAGATGGTCGCTTCTCCCGTCGCTCGGTTGAGTGTGAAGACATAGGTTGAGTCGATTCCATAAAGCGTGTCCGAATTGTTGTCATAAGCCATTCCCTGGATGCCGGAATTCGCGACCCACGGACCGATGCAAGTGGATTCACCGGTATTTCGATCTACCGTTGCCAAACCGGGGCATTCTACGTCCGCACCATAGAGAACGTTGTTGATCGAATCGAATGCGAGACCTTGAATGTTGGAGCTGTTTACATGCCACCCGATGTAGGTGGCCGCACCGGTGGAGAGGTCGATCGTCCCCAGACCTATCTCCCCGCTGGTAGATTGAAGGTCTGAGACGTACATTTTCTTGCCCCAGGAATCCCATGCAATTCCGCTCAAGGACATGTTGAACCCGACCGGTCCGATCAGATTCGTCTGCCCGGTCGCGAGGTCGATCCCGAAAAACTCATCCGTCCCTTCGTCGATTGCGAACATGGACGGCGAGAACGCTGCCGCCGCGATCCCTGCGCCTGGAATCTGGGCCAGTGCGCCCGGGGTCGTTGCGCCGAGGACGCCGACAAGGGTCGTCGCTCCGGTGGAGGTGTCACAAGTCCTCAACTCCGGCAAAAAGGTGACGCCGTTGAACGCGAAGAGATAGCAGGTACCATCCGAGTCGTCGAAGTCCATCCCCTGCCCGAAGTTTGCGTCGAAACCGATGGGTCCGATCGACGTCCCGGCACCGGTATTCTTGTCAATGGACCAGAGGTCATCGGTGACCAGGTCATATCCGAAGAGACTGCCCGAAGGATCCGCCGCGAGCGCGATCATTCCTCCCGATCCTGCAATGGCGCCGATGTAGGTCGTCGACCCGTCGCTGAAGACCTCGAGCAGGCTCGATGTGACGACATCTGTGGTCACCATGAACATGCGATTGGTCGTGTTGTCCCACGCGAGACCGGAGATCGTTTCAGCGCCCGGGGGCGGCGGGATGAAGAGACCGATATCCGTCCTCACGCCTGTAGCCGTGTCGACATAAAAGAACTCGTTGGCGCTGTTTCCGCAGTGGAGGATGTCGAAAAACGGGCCAGCGAACTCACACGCCCCCGGGAAGCTCGCAACATCAAAGGCAGCAATGGCGTTCAGAACCTCGGGGGCGTTCAGCGCGTGGTTGACGAGCATGGCGGACTGAGTCTCCGGGCCGAACGCCAGATCAGAGGGGAAATCCGGAGCGTTCGAGGGGCCAGGACCGACCCAGCAGTGATCGACAAGCTCCTGCGGGACCTGGCCGGCAGATGGCGCCACATTGCTGCAGTCGATCTGGGCCTCTCCAGATCCCACACCCAGCCCCAAAATGAATACCACACAAGCGATGACGTTTTTCACGTGCATCCAAACCTCCCGTTTCATGGTTCCTCAAGCGATCATGCTGACGCCAGCCGGTGGAGCCGTTGTAGATCTTTCGTGCAAGGCACGCATCTTTCGATGTCGAGATGATACCCAGACTCAGACCTAATGTCTATAAATTTCTTCCGCGCGTGGCATCGGACGCCAGAAATGTCTGTCTCGATCCAGGGCCCGTCGCTCGAGGAGTTTGTGTCCGACCGAGCGGTACAATCAGAGGCTGAACCGGGATTCCCCTTCGAAGACCGCGTTCGGGCCGAACCGACGCTCCTCGAACTCGACAGCGCCCTCGGTGTCAATTCGCACCACGGTGCTCGCCCGCGTTCCGTAATCCGGTCCATTGATGAATGCGGCCGACAGCGCCCGCTCCCACTCCAACGGCACGCCCGTGTGGGGCAGCTCGTCATCCGTCGCGGGCGTGCGATCCGAGAGCAGATCGAAGAGCGACTTCGGATCGACTCGATCGTCATCGATCAGCTGCCGCAGCCCACTGCGTGCCGCCACCACCTTTGGCCACGGGGTATCGAGGCGCCGGTTGCTGAGGCCATAGATTCCCGGCTGGAGGAATCGGCGGCCGTCGCCGCGATTGGTCAGGTAGTGCAGTTGATCCCCTTCCCCGATCACGAGGTTGAATCCGCCGTAGTCACCGCCCCGTCGATCCAGTTCGTCCATCCAGTCAGCGACCGGGCCCGACGAGGAAAGAAAGTCAACGACGAGTTCGCCGCGGGACCTCCGGCCGCTGGTGGGAACTCCCGGCTCGCGGTAGTTGGTCACCACCGCGAATCGACCATTTCGGTTGAGCCCGAGCCACGAGCCTCCGGCCTGCAGATCCCTGCCGGCGAGGATCCCCTCTGGCGACCTCCACCAGTGAGCCGGATCGGCCGGTCGGCCGTGGAACTCGTCGCGGTTTCCCACGACGACCAGGGGGAAATCCGGGTGGACGCGCCAGGCAAAGGCGAGAAGGCACATCTCGAGTCGGCTCAGGTCGCCACGAGGTCGGCGAATGTCGATCGATAGTCGCCAAAGAACCCGGCGACATCCGAAGGCGAGATGCCCCAGCCATCATGCGAGTACCGGTGCAACCCGGGACCCCCACCCTCACGCCGCGGTCTCGCCGCCCGATTCGTGGCCTCTTCCGTCCAGTCGACTCCGACACGTCGACTGATCTCACGCCGCACCTGCAGTGGTTCACGAGCAAGGGTCGAACAGGCGACGTGGATCACCCCGCCCTGCGCGCCGCGGTGGAACTCGAGATTGCCCCGTAGATCGTGATCGAAGACCCGCTTGACCTGACCGGCGATGGCTTCCCGGTCCGGCCGGTCCACGACGAATGAAGAGAGCGTCTCGCGCAGGCTGCAGTGGCTGAAGAAACGCCGGTCGGATCGCGGTGGGTCTGGATCAGCTGTGCCTCGGGCACGACTTCGTGCAGGACGGCGAGATTGCCGAGGTGGGCCGGCGCCTTGAGCAGCAGCCGGCGGCCGGGGTGCCGGGTCTGGAGGATTTCGAGCTGCCGCCGGTAGTCCTCGTAGACCGGCCGCTGGTCCGCCGCCTGGACCCACTCGAGATAGCCCTCGAGGGGCGCCAGGTCCCAGAACAGCGACGAGGCCAGGCTGTTGGCAAGCAGCAGGGTGCACTCCTCGGGCGTGTCCGCGCGGGTGAAGTGTTTCTGATCGAGGTCGGGCAGCAGTCGATTCTTGAAGGCAATCTGCGCCGTCGTCCGCCACCGTCTGAGATCCGGTTTGCGGGTGGAATACGGATCGAGGAGTTCCCAGAGCGGCGGCGCGTGAAACACCGGGTCGAGGGCCAACAGACGATGCAGTGCGGTGGTCCCCGATCGCGGCAGCCCGGTGATGATGACCGGAGAGTCGAGCTCGCTCTCGGGGGACGAATCTGCAACAAAGAGCAGCCGGTTGATGAACGCCTGGCGGATCATGTTGCCGAAGGTGACGACCCCGAGAGGTGTGAGATCCCGAAAATCCTCGAGAGCCCGAAGCAGCGCGTCCAGGGCCTCACGAAAGTTCGGATCACCCCAGTCGTCGAGCCCGGTTCGGCGTTCGGCCGCGGCGAGCAGATCATCGGCGGCCGGGAATCGCCTGCCTGGCGCAGCCGCGCCGAATGGAGCCAACGAACGGTTGACGAGGGATCTCAGAGTCGTGGACATCATCGACATACAGCACACACCCTAGCAATTCTCGCTGCGGGCACTGCACTTCGAATGAAACACCGTTTCCAGTAAAACCCCTTCGTGCTATGGACCGAGCCTCTTGAAAAACCCCATCTATTGGTGGTTAGTGGTCTCGGTGCCGGCGAGACGCCAGCACTACAAAGAGCTGAGGTTCATTGTAGGGCCGGCGTCTCGCCGGCCTGATGGTGACGAGGGTCGGGGGACCTCCGTATCCAGATCTCGGATAACCGGTGCGGCCTGACTCGATGGACTACGATCGGGAATCCGGATTCGGAAAAAGCAGCTCGAGCGCCGGACTCCGACCGGTGATCGTTTCGTGGACCGTTCGCTGGGCCGAGGTCGGCAGGACGAAGTAGAGCCACCAAACCACGCCGATGACCATGACCACCGTTCCCAGCACATGGGTGGTTCCCGCAACCCGCGCCACCGACTCCTCGCCGAGCAGACCGAATCGGTAGAAGAGCTCGTTCCAGTCGTGGTCGCCGCCGCCGACGAGGGGCAGGTTGAGCTCGCGCGCATCCGCCATGTAGATGGACACGTTGATCAGGCTCTCCCCAATCCACCAGAAGCAGAACGCCGATCCCGACGGCTCGCCCCGCCGGATCACGAAATACACCACCAGCATGGCCGGCACGAAGAGCTGGAAGAGGGTCCCGCCCAGATAGTGCATCGTCGTCCCAAAAGGACCAAAGAGCAGATGGCCGAACTCGTGGAACGCGAGATTGACGAAATCGACGAAACACCACGTCGAGGCTCCGCTGCCGAGACGAATGGTCCACCACAGGAGCAGCGCCAGAAGAGCCGCACGGGTCCAGTGGATGCCGCGATCGCGAGCCATGGATCCACTTCACACCAAGAAACCCAGGCATGTCAACGTCTTCGTCGACGCCGGCGGGTTTGCATTCCCCGTCGCACTTGCGTACAAAGATCCCGGAGATTGACTGATGGCAACCCGAATCCCCGGATCCGACCGCACCGATGAGCTGTTTGCGCTCATGCGCGAGCGAATCCTCGTCTTCGACGGGGCCATGGGGACCATGCTCCAGAGTCGGGATCTTGGACCGGAGGACTTTGGGGGGGCGGAGCTCGAGGGGTGCAACGAGTATCTCGTCGTGACCCGGCCGGACGTCGTTCTCGACGTCCACCGAGCCTATCTCGCGGCCGGAGCCGATCTCATCGAGACCGACACCTTCAGCGGAACGCCGGTTGTCCTTTCCGAGTACGGCCTGGCCGACAAGGCGCAGGAGCTCAACCGGCGCGCCGCCGAGCTCGCTGTTCAGGCGGTCGGCGAGCTTTTGCCGGCAGGCCGTCCTCGGTTTGTGGTCGGGTCCATGGGGCCGACCAACAAGGCCATCAGCGTCACCGGCGGGATCACCTTCGACGAGCTTGTCGAAGGCTTCACCGAGCAGGCCCTCGGGCTGATGGAAGGCGGCGTCGATCTCTTCGCAGTGGAGACCTGCCAGGACACCCGCAACACCAAGGCGGCGCTCATCGCCGTTGAGACAGTGTGCCGCGAAGCCGGAGTCAGCCGACCGATCATCGTCTCCGGCACCATCGAATTGAACGGCACCATGCTCGGCGGTCAGACCGCCGAAGCCTTTGTCGCCTCCATCGAGCACGCACGTCCTCTGGCCATTGGGCTCAACTGCGCCACCGGCCCCGAGTTCATGACCGACCACCTGCGCTCGGTGCACGAGATGGCGGCGTGCGCGGTCTCGTGCTACCCCAACGCCGGACTGCCCGACGAGGACGGCCGCTATCCCGAAACCCCGGGGAGCCTCGCGGCCAAGCTCGAACGCTTTGCCGACGCCGGCTGGCTCAACTTCGTCGGCGGCTGTTGCGGCACCACCGAGAAGCACATCGCTGCGCTGGCCGCCATGGTCCAAGGAAAGGCGCCTCGACCGTTGCCCAGAAGTCGAGCTCCCAGGGTCTTCTTCTCAGGCATCGATCTCGTGGAGTCGACCGCGGACAACCGTCCCCTCCTCGTCGGCGAACGCACCAACGTCCTCGGCTCGGCCAAGTTTCGTCGCCTCGTCACCGGGGAGAGCTGGGACGAGGCCGCCGAGATCGGCCGCGCCCAGGTCAGGGCCGGCGCCCAGATCGTCGATGTCTGTCTCACCACGACCGAACGCGACGAGCTCGCCGACATCCGCGCCTTCTACGACCGGCTGGCCCGATCGGTCAAGGCGCCGCTCATGATCGACACCACCGACCCGGCGGCGGTGGAGCTCGCGCTGACCTACTGCCAGGGGCGCGCCATCGTCAACTCGATCAACCTCGAGGACGGCGAGGAGCGGTTCGAACGCATCTGCCCGTTGCTCCGGCGCTACGGCGCGGCGGCGGTCGTCGGCACCATCGACGAGAGCCCCGACGACGCCCAGGCTTTCAGCCGTGAACGCAAGCTCGACGTGGCGCTACGCAGTCGCGAACTGCTCACCGGCAAATACGGCCTCACCGACGCCGATCTCGTCATCGACCCGTTGGTCTTCCCGGCGGCGAGCGGTGACGCGGCCTATATCGGCGGCGCGGTGGAAACCATCGAAGGGCTGCGGCTCATCAAGGAGGCGCTGCCCGACTGCCGGACCGTGCTCGGGATCTCCAACGTCAGCTTCGGCCTTCCGCCGGCGGCGCGCGAGGTGGTCAACTCGGTCTTTCTCTATCACTGCACCAAAGCCGGGCTCGATCTCGCCATCGTCAACAGCCAGGGCATCGAGCGCTTCGCCAGGATCCCGGATGAAGTGCGGCGGGAAGCGGAGGCGCTGCTGTTCAACTACCCCGGTCCCGGGGGCATCCCTCGCGACTGGAGACGGCAAACTCCCGAACAGCGCGCGGCCATCAATCAGGCCAACATCGCCCGGCTCACCGAGCGATTCCGCGGGGTCAAGCGCGACCGGTCGAAACCCTCCGATGACCTACCCCTCGACGAGCGGCTCGCCCGCTACATCATCGACGGGACCCGCGACGGCCTCACCGCGGATCTCGACCGCAAACTCGCCGAGGGCACGGCGCCGCTCGATGTCATCAACGGCCCGCTGATGTCCGGGATGGCCGAGGTCGGACGGCTCTTCAACGCCAACGAGCTCATCGTCGCCGAGGTCCTGCAATCGGCCGAGTCCATGAAGGCGGCGGTGTCACACCTCGAGCCGCACATGGAGGCCGCCGACACTGCGGCCCGGGGCAAGGCGGTGCTGGCCACGGTCAAGGGCGATGTCCACGACATCGGCAAGAACCTGGTCGAAATCCTCCTCGCCAACAACGGCTTCGAGGTCGTGGATCTCGGCATCAAGGTCCCGCCCGAGCGCATCGTCGAGGCCTGCCGTGAGCACCGCCCCGACGCCATCGGGCTCTCGGGCCTGCTCGTCAAATCGGCGCACCAGATGGTGGTCACCGCCGAGGACCTCAGGGCCGCCGGCATCGAGGCGCCGATCCTCGTCGGCGGCGCGGCGCTGTCCAAGAGGTTCACCGAAACCCGTATCGCCCCCGCCTATGGCGGTCCGGTGATCTATTGCGGCGACGCCATGTACGGGCTCGATGTGATGCAGAAGCTGGTCGACCCGGAACGGCGCGAGACGTTGATCGAGGCGATCGGCGGTGCCAGGTCAGACGATTCCGACGATTCTTCCCTGGCAGAATCGTCGGAATCGTCTGACCTGGCACCGACACGTTCTTCGAGGGTGAGCCTCGCCGTTGAAATCCCCTCGCCTCCCGACTTCGAGCGCCACGTCGTGCATCGCGTCGATGATCTCCGCGACGTCTGGCGCTTCATCAACCCACAGATGCTCTACGGCAAGCACATGGGGGTGCGAGGCAGGATCGACCGGCTCGTTGCGGAGGGCGACGCCAAGGTTCTGGCGCTGGTCGAGATGATGAACGAGCTGCAGAACGAGGCCGAGGGCTGGATGCGGGTCACCGAGGTCTGGCGTTTCTTCGAGGCCGAATCCAATGGCAACCACCTCGAGATCTTCGAACCGGGCGGCGCCGCGCCGATTCAGAGTTTCGAGTTCCCGCGCCAGCCGAAGGCCGACGGGCTCTGCCTCGCAGATTTCGTTCTGCCGCCGGTCGACGGCAAGCGGGACACCGTCGCGTTCTTTGTCGTCGGCGCCGGCGACGGCGTCCGCGAGCGGGCGACCGCCGACCGTTCGGCCGGCGAGTACCTCCGCAGCCACGCCATCCAGGCCCTGGCCGTAGAGACCGCCGAGGCCGCGGCCGAACGGCTCCACCATCGGCTCCGCGGCGCCTGGGGTTTCGCCGACCCTTCGGAAACAACCATGACGGACCGCTTCAGGGCGGAGTACCGGGGAAAACGCTACAGCCCCGGTTATCCGGCCTGCCCGGATCTCGACCAGCAGCAGAAGATCTGGGCCCTCCTCGATCCCGACGAGATCGGCATCCAACTCACCGACGGAATGATGATGGAGCCTGAGGCAAGTGTCTCGGCCATCGTATTCCATCATCCGCAGTGCCGATATTTCTCAGCGGGTGGCGCTCAACGGTAGGCGGAGTCCTCGTGAGGTGGTTGCCGGCGAAGCTCAATCGCTTCACCCGCTCGGTCACTCTCGAAGCTCCAGGCAGTCGTTTCTCTCACCGAGCACCGGCTGAGGCGCGGCGCCTCATCCGGCACTCGCTGAGCTTGGGGAGAGTCGGTCGAACGCAGTCCTCGAGTTCCGAGATTGGCCGGGGCGTCCGCGGACGAGGTCCCCATGGGCGGGACGCGTGTTGTGGAAACCCGGAGATCGACGCCCCACCACGTCGGGCCACCGAAGATCGTGGCACTCGTTTCTCTCACCGAGCACCGGCTGAGGCGCGGCGCCTCATCCGGCACTCGCTGAGCTTGGGGAGCGTCAATCAAAGCAATCCTATAGTTCCGAGATTGGCCGGGGCGTCCGCGCTCGAGGTCTCCTGGGCGGGACGCATGTTGTGGAGACCCGGTGATCGACGCCCCACCACGGCGGACCACCGAAGATCGTGGCACTCGTTTCTCTCACCGAGCACCGGCTGAGGCGCGGCGCCTCATCCGGCACTCGCTGAGCTTGGGGAGCGTCAATCAAAGCAATCCTATAGTTCCGAGATTGGCCGGGGCGTCCGCGCTCGAGGTCTCCTGGGCGGGACGCATGTTGTGGAGACCCGGTGATCGACGCCCCACCACGGCGGACCACCGAAGATCGTGGCACTCGTTTCTCTCACCGAGCACCGGCTGAGGCGCGGCGCCTCATCCGGCACTCGCTGAGCTTGAGGAGAGTTGATCGAAGCAATCCTCATGTTCCGAGATTGGCCGGGGCGTCCGACGCCACGGTCGAGATCGGAAGATCCCACTCGCGTTGTCGACGGCAACCACGACGAATTCACCAGATGCGACGAGAGAACGCGTCAGCCAATGCCCTCGTCGTGATCAGCTCATGGCCTCGTCGATGAGCGGAATGACGTTTTCAGGTTGTCTTGAACGGCGCGATGAGGTAGACGCCGTCGGCGTAGGTCGGGCGCTTCGCGGAAGAGTGTCAGGGCGCGCTCGCGGCCGACCCGGGCGGCGTCAGGACCGGCGGCCTCCATGGCCGCAATGAGGTCCTCGGGGACCTCGATGCCGGGCACCTCGTGGTGCAAGCGCAGCGCCATCTTGAGCGACTGGACGGGCCAGACGGCGATCATCACCGGAATCGGCAGCCGACCGCCGAAGAGCTCCAGGAATCGCTCCCAGGGCGGCCATTCGAAAAAGACCTGGGTCATGGCGAAATGGGCGCCGTTGTCGATCTTGCGCTTGAGACGGTCCGCCTCGTGCCCGATATCGTCCACGACCGGGTTGACCGCGACCCCGGTGAAGAAATTCGGCGGATCGCCGATCCGGTTGCCGGCGCAGTCGAAGCCTTCGGCCATTCGCGAAATCGCCCGGACGAGCTCGAAGATGTCGACGTGATAGACGTCGTGAACCCCCGGATAGTCGCCGAGCTGCGACGGATCGCCGGTGACCGCGAAGAGATTCCGGACGCCGTTGAGCCAGGCGCCGAGGAGCTGCGACTGGAGGCCCATGAGGCTGGTGTCGCGGGGAGTGATGTGGGGCACGGTCGCCAGACCGGTGCGGCGCTGGATCTCGGCGGCCAGCGACAGCGAGTCCATCCGCAGCCGGGCCAGCGGGTTGGAGTTGATGTCGACGGCGTCCACCCCACGGTGGCGCGCAAGCGCTTCGGCGGCGGCCAGCACCCCATCGGCGTTGGTCCCCTTGGGCGGGTCGAGCTGAACGACGCGGACGAACTCGCCGGCTGCGAACTTGGCGGCGAGGCTGGACTCGGGGCGAGGCGGATGATCCTCGGGCGCCTCGATATCGGGGACGACCACCATTGTCGCGACCCGCGGGACGGGTTTGACGCCGCCGACGGCTTCGGCGATGGCTCGGATGTGTTCGGCGCCGGTTCCACAGCAGCCGCCCACGAGCGACACGCCGAGCTCGACGGACTGCTTGGCGAACCTGGCGAGATACGCAGGAGTCGCGGGAGGCATGTAGATCCGGCCGTCGCGCCGCGAGAGAACCCCCGCGTTCGGCAGCGCTGCGAGGGGCAGGCGGGTCTGGGTGGTGTTGCGCAGGATCTCGAGCGCCCCCATGGGTCCGGGAGCGCAGTTGACGCCGACGGCGAGGAGGTCGAGGTCGGCGAGCTCATCCACGATCCGCGCCTGTTCGGCGTACTGGTGGGGCGGACGCTCGGTGGCGAAGGTCAGCAGACCGACCAAAGGCAGATCGCAGACCTCACGCACCGCCCTGACGGCCAGGGCGAGCTCGTCGAACCGGAAGAAGGTCTCGAGCATGAGCAGATCGGCGCCCCGGCCGGCCAGGATCTGCGCCTGTTCCGCATGGGCGGCGGCGATGGCCGCCGGTCCACCCGGCTCGTCGAGATCGATGACCCCCGCCAACGGCCCGATGGCGCCGGCGACCAGGCAATCGACACCGGCGATCTCCCGCGCCTCACGGGCCAGCTTGACCGCGTTCGAGTTGAGGGTGTCGACCTGATCTGCGATCCGGTCGCGCGCCAACCGTGGACGCGACGCGCCGAAGGTCGCGGTTTCAATGAGCTCCGCTCCCGCTTTGAGATAGGCCAGGTGGATGTCGAGGACGAGGTCAGGGTGGTTGAGCGTCGCCGTCTCGAGCAGAGCGCCCGCCGGCATCCTGCCGACGAGCTCGGAGCCCATGGAGCCGTCACCCACGACCACGTGGTCGGCAAAACGGCGGCGGATCGACTCGCTCACGGGGGAGGAAGAATGAGCTCGGATTTGGGCATCACGGGGGTCCCGCGATCCACCGCACCGCGTTCCGGAAACCCGCCGCCCAGGGTCCGTGTCACCGTCGCACCGACGTGGCCCGCCGGGGTGGGGACGGGTGGCGGGACGAATCCGCCGCCGGAGCTCCAGATAAACGCGGCAAAATTGGCCAGATCGGTGAGCCCGCGCGACAGCGCCACGCCGGCAACGCCGAACGCGACCGAACGGTCGTCGAGCTCTCGCCACGCCCGCAGTGAACCGGTGCGATAGAACTCGGCGCCGAGGAAGGGGTAGAGGCTCCGCGATCGATGGAGAATCGCGGCGACGCTGCCGCTCACCCGACCGCCGTCGATGAGTTGCCGATCCTGACCGTAATAGACGAGGCGAAGGCGATCGCGGACCGAATCGACATACGCCTGATAGGCCCCTGCGTAGGTCGGTTCGAGAGAATCGTCGTGGGTCACGGCCAGCGGGTCGTTGGCATCGAGGACGCGCACCGAGAGCACGCCCAGCTCCTCGACCAGATCGGCCATCGCGACCGGCTTGCGCAACGCAGCGACCGAGTGGTGGACCTGTCCTTCGAGCGCGGCTTCGAGATTTCCCGGCGTCGCGGCGCGCCACGCGGGCGGCGCCGTGAGCCCACGGCGGATCCCGGCATCGAATCGCTTTTCGTGGAGCAGGACCTGGCGTTTGAGATCGGGCGGAAAGAACCCGACCGCGTTCCAGGCAACCCAGCTCGTGGTGCTGCCGCTCCAGCCGATGCTGAACATGGCCGCAAGGGCGACGAGAGTCATCCGCATCCGGCGGCGGGGCCTGATTCTCATGGCTGCTTCGCGGCCGTCATCTCGAGCACCAACCGACGGACGTCCTCAACCACCGATGGGGTGTAGCCCATGTAGGCCTGAACAAACCGGCCCTCGGCGTCGAGCAGAATATTTGCCGGCAGAGCATTGATGCCGAGGGCTTTGGTATCGCGCGGATCCAGCCGATAAACGGGGAGGCTCAGCCCGAGTGAATTGAGAAACCCACGCCCGGCTGCCGGGTTCTGATCGACGTTGACGGTCATGAGAACAAAACCGGTCCCGACCAGCTCGCCATAGAGCTTGGACAGCTCGGGGAGCTCGACCCGGCACGGTCCGCACCAGCTCGCCCAGAAGGTCACCAGCACGGGGCGGCCGCGGAACGCCGACATGGTCACCGACGCGTTTCCGTCGAGCGAGGAAAAGACCACCTCCGGGAACACCGGGTTCTTCTCCGCTTCATCGGCCGCCAGGACGATTCCGCTCACAAGCAGCAGCAACACAGCAACGGCAAAAATACAGAGTCTCTTCACGGCGCACATGATACACGGCTTGCGGTGAGGGGGTGAGGAGCCGGACCCTGAGCCGAGACCGGTACCGCGGCCGAGACCGTCCCGGGCTGGAAGGAACGGGGCGACCCTCGGGCGTGCCGTCTTCGACGTTTTTCTCCCACGCCTGCTCCGGCGACGACACGCTTGACGAAAAACGTCGAAGGGGGCTCCCCCGGGAAGCGCGCCTCTGCCTGGTTCTCCCGGCAATGAGGCAGGCCGCCGGCGTGCCATCGGCGTGGTCGCAGCCCTTCAACCCGCGCTCGGCCGGCGAGCGAGTCAAGTCGTCATCGCAGAGCGAGGACGGCTTTGGCCGCAGCCGGACGAGGGTGGGTCGCGGTGCGCGGAGCGCACTAGCAATCCACCATTCGAGCGACCACGCCGATCGTGCGACGCTGGGTCGCCGAAGGCGGACTAGGGAGAGGATAGGGAAACGAACGCGGACGCGAACCACCAAATCACCATTACCCTGGATTTCTCATTACTTTGTGAATTTCTACACAAACAAGGCGCAACCCCTTGACACATCTGCTACACTCGCGCGCCATGAGCTGGGAGCTTCACAACGTCGCAATCATCGGTGGCGGCATGATGGGCCGGTCCATCGCCACCAAAGTCGCCCAAGAGGGCCTCAACGTCTGCCTCAAGGAGATCTCCACCGAGGCGGTGGAGGCAAGCCGAACCGAGCTCGAGCAGTCCCTCGACAACGCCGTCGGGCGGTACGACCTCACCAACTCGGAGAAGAAGGCCATTCTGTCGCGCATCCGCTGGGTCACCCAGTTCGACTGCGCCGCGGATTGCGATATCGCCATTGAGACCGTCCAGGAGGACTTCGGCGTCAAACGCCGGATTCTGCGGGAGCTCGACCGGCGGATGGTCGAAGACCACCCCATCGTCATCAACACCTCGACGCTTTCCATTACCGAGCTCGCGGCGCAGAACTCGTGCCCCGAGAGAATCGTCGGGATGCATTTCCTCTATCCGGTGACGACCACACGCGTGGTCGAGGTCGTCCGCGGGCAGCTCACCACCGACGAGGTCTACAAGCGAGCCGTCGAGTTCGCGCGCATCTTGGGCAAGGTCCCGATCAAGGTTTTCGAGATGCCGGGGTTCGTGACCACCCGGGTGATCATGCCGCTCATCAACGAAGCCATGCACACCGTCATGGAGGGTGTCGCCGAGGCGGCCGAGGTCGATCTCGCCATCAAGCTCGGCTTCAACTTCACCATGGGCCCGCTGGAGTGGGCCGACCGGACCGGGCTCGACCGCGTCCTCAACTGGATGCAGCACCTGCACTCGGAGAGCGGTGAACCGAGATTCCGCCCCTGCCCGATGCTCAAACGTCTGGTCCGAGCCGGCCTTTACGGAGCCAAATCCGGCCAGGGGTTCTTCACCTACGACGCCAACCGCCGGCGCACCGACCGCCTGCCCGATGACAAGCCGAGGCTCGCGTAGCCCGCATCATCTCACCGCGACTGCGGCGATGGAGTTGAACCAATGAAAATCCTCGTTCTCAACAGTGGATCGTCTTCGGTCAAGTTTCAGATCATCGAAACCGACCTCGAGCGGATGAAAGCGCACCAGGATCAAACGCTGGCCACCGGGTTGGTCGAGAAGATCGGGCTCGCCGATTCGCGCCTCGTGCTCAAGGTCCCGGACCGCAAAGCCTACTCCGACTACCGCGAAATCCTCGAGCACCGGGCCGCCATCGACTGGGTGTTGCGCATCCTCACCGACCCCGAGGTCGGCATCCTCGGCGACGTCACCGATGTCGGCGCCGTCGGCCACCGCGTGGTCCACGGCGGCGAGGCTTTTGCCTCGTCGGTCATCATCACCCCCGAGGTGGTTCAGCAGATCGAGGACTGCTCGGTACTCGCGCCGCTCCACAACCCGCCCAACCTCCGCGGTTACTACGCGGCCCACGCTGCCCTTCCCGATGTCCCTCACATCGCTGTCTTCGACACCGCGTTCCACCAGACCATGCCGCCGCACGCCTTCCTCTACGGCATTCCGTTCCAGCTCTACACCAAACACGCCCTGCGCAAGTACGGCTTCCACGGGACCTCGCACCGCTATGTCGCCTTCCGCGGCAGCCAGATCCTGGGTTGGGAGCGGAGAGAGCACAAGCTCATCACCGTCCACCTCGGCAACGGGTGTTCGACCGCCGCCATCGACCACGGGAAATCCATCGACACCTCCATGGGCTTCACTCCCCTCGAAGGTCTCCTCATGGGAACCCGGACCGGGGACATGGATCCCGCCGTCGTCCCCTGGCTCATGGCGATGGAGGAAATGACCCTCCACCAGGTCAACACCATGATGAACAAGCACTCCGGTCTCTATGGCATCTCGGGAGTTTCGTCGGACATGCGCGAATTGGTCGAGGCCCGCGCCAACGGCCACCAGCGCGCCGATGTCGCCTTCCGGATGTTCTGCTACCGGGTCAAGAAGTACATCGGCGCCTACGCCGCAGCCATGGGCGGGGTCGATGCGGTCTTCTTCACCGGCGGCATCGGCGAAAACTCGCCGGAGGTCCGCGAGTGGGCCCTCGGCGGCCTCGAGTACATGGGAATCAAGATCGACCAGCAGATCAACGACGGCCTGCGCGGCGGCGAAGGCGAGATCTCCAGCAACAGCTCCCGGGTCAAGGTCCTGGTGGTGCCCACCAACGAGGAACTCATCATCGCCCGAGACGTCGTCCGGGTGCTCAACAACATCATGCCGACCTGGGAACCCCCGGAGACGGTGAGTCCGTAGTTGGGGAGTCAGGAGTGAGGAGTGAGGAGTGAGGAGTGAGGAGTCAGGAAGTGAGACGGCAGGCACCTCTAACTTACGTCTCACGTCTCACGTGAGCCTCCTGCAATATTCGAGATTCGGACACCTTGACCTGCTGACCCTCGTCACCGTCAGGCCGGCGAGACGCCGGCCCTACAAAGGACCTCGGCCCCTTGTGGTGCCGGCGTCTCGCCGGCACAAAGACCACGAACCATCAAGTACGGTGGGTTTCTGCCAGAGGCTGGGTCGAATGTTAGATCGCGGTGGTTTTTGCGGCTGCGAGTTCCCGAAAATGACCTGCATGCCGGAAGGCAAGATCTGAAACACGGAGGACACGGGGAACCACTGAGTTGCCACGGAGTGATCCAAGAGTGTTTCTTCCTGTTCCCTGGGAGCGGGGGACGTGTCATGGCCATCGATGGAACGGATATCCATCGAACGCGCCGTGGATTCGCCGTGGTTCTCCGTGCCCTCCGTGTTTCAACTCGAGCTTCCATGTGGCGAGCACCGAAGAAACAACCGGCGATTCACCGGCTCGCCTGAGATGATTTTGGCGACCGAGCCTCCTGCGAAAACCTGCATGACGACGAGGCGCCAGCCTCACCACGGTGGGCCATCGCAGGCGGGAACGCCTGCGCCACGAGGTATCTCGGGATTTTGCAGCGGCCGTGCCCCCTCGGGCTATGGGCCCATTTGCGTCGACTCCTGCCGCAATCCCGAGTTTTGCACGGGGCTCACGTCTCACCCCCACCTCACCGCCGCCGATCGCCGTACAGGTCGATCTCGGCGTCCTCGACCGGTTCGCCCAGCCGCGCCTGGCGCTCGGCCTCGATGGCCCGACTCGAGCGATAGATGTAGCTGAAGCCCGACAGGATCACCATGACGAACGAGACGTAGAAGCAGCTCTGAAGGATCACGGCGGGAATCGGCGCGACGTTGGCCATGAGAACCATGCTGACGGTCAGAACGTGCATCACCGTCGTCAACTTGCCGGCCCAGGTCGGCGGGAAACTCTTGATTCCCTCGAACATGTAGAAGACAAAGGCCATGAGCATGATGACGAAGTCGCGGAACAGGGTCAGAATCGCGAGCCAGAGCGGGATGACCACCGCCTGCCCATGGGGGACGGCGAGCGAGATGTACGCGGCCGTCAACAGCACCTTGTCGGCCAGGGGATCGAGGAGGGCGCCGATCCGCGATTGCAGATCGAAGGTCCGGGCGATCCAACCGTCCAGGACATCGGTGATTCCGGAGATGACGAAGATCCAGACCGCCAACCGGAACTCATGGGCAAAAACCGCCAGGACGAAGAACGGTACGATGGCGATCCGCAACAGGGTCAGGAAGTTCGGCAGCGTGAGCGGGCGGAGCTTGTCTTCGACAGAGGCTCGGATCCGCTCACGACGTTCGGTTGAAACCATGGTCCTTTTCATCAGCGCTCAGTTGTTCTTCTCCCACAACAGCCGCAGACCGTGCAGGGTCAGATCGCTCTCCACCAGATCGATGAGCGGAGCGTGCTCGGCGAAGACCGGGGCGAAACCGCCGGTGGCGATGACCTTGGCGCCGCCGAGCTCATCCAGGACCCGCCGGGTGATCCCGTGGATGAGACCGAGATAACCGTAGAACAGACCCGACTGGATGCTGTCGATGGTCCCCTTGCCGATGACCCGCGGCGGCGGCGCCATGGCGACCTGGGGCAACTTCGCGGTTCTCCCGCCCAGGGCCTCGGCGGTGATCCCCGGACCCGGCGCAATGACGCCACCGAGATACTCTCCTTCGGCCGAGACGACCTCCCATGTCACTGCGGTCCCGAAGTCGATGACCACGCACGGCCCGCCGTGCTCGGCAAACGCCGCAACGGCGTCGCAGAGCCGATCCGCTCCGAGCTCCTGTGGCGCTTCGACCCGGAGCGGCATCCCCGTCTTGATCCCGGGCTCGACAAAGAACGGCGTCTTCTCGAGATAGCGCCGCACTCCTTCACGAAGCCTCGGGTCCATGGGCGGCACCACGGATGCAACCGCGACGCCGACGAGATCCGCTGGAGCCACCTTTTCCCACTGGAGGAGCTGACGAAGCCACATCCCGATCTCGTCGGCGGTTCGATCGGCGTGGGTCGTGAGCCGCCAGTGGCCGCGAAGCTGATCGCCCTCGAAAAGTCCGACAACGGTGTTGGTGTTGCCCACGTCCAAGGCCAGCAGCAGCTCGCTCACGGCTCATCCTCCAGAAGCCAAATCCGTGATCCGTGGGTCCGGCTACAATGCCGGCGGCGGATGCGTAAGATCACGGCAGGCGGTCATTCTATATGAACACGTTCACCATCGACGCCATTCACGGCACGGTTTCGGGATTCGAGGTCGGAAACGGACCCGCGGTGGTTCTCATCGCCGGTCTCGGCTCGACCACGAGAATCTGGGGGAACCTCCCCGCCGCGATGGGCCGGAGCTTCCGGGTCATCGCCATCGACAACCGCGGCGTCGGCGGCTCGGCTGGCGGCAGCCGGTTCAGCCTGCCGGGCGCAGCCGAGGACCTCGAAGCGGTGCTCGATGCGCGCAACGTCGATCAGGCGGCCCTGCTGGGCGCGAGCATGGGTGGCGTCATCGCCCTGACCGCGGCTCTCAGGATCCCGGACCGGGTCTCCCGCCTCGTGATCGCCTCGTCCGCGGCGCGGTTGTCCGTGCACGGCCGGCGACTTCTCGAGACTCTCCGGGATCTTCTTCTCTACGCGCCTCCCGACCGCGCCGGCGCCGCGCTCATGACCCTGGCGTTCTCCCCTCCGTTTCACGAGCGATTCGCCCGATTCGTCGAAGACGCCGACCGTCTCTACGGCCCCGAGGAGTCCGATCTTCCGGGCGTTCTCCTTCAGCTCGACCACCTGCTGCACGGCTGGGACCTCCGCAACGACCTGCCCGCGATCGGCGTCCCGGTCCTGGTGCTGTGCGGCGATCGCGACCCCGTCGTCGCCCCCGAAGACACTGCCGAGCTCGCCGGACTCATCCCCGACGCCGAGCTCGTCCGGATCCCCGGCGCGGCCCACTCCGTGCTCGCCGAGGGAGGCGAATCGATCCTCGAACGGGTGACGGCGTTTCTCGCGGGGGAACCAGAAGAGCTCACGATCGTATAAGATGTCGCCCGCGCTCAGCGCACCAACCGCAGCCGGAACACAATCTGCCGCCGGGAAAACCGCTTTGTGGTTCCCGGCCCGCACCGAAAGGACACCACCATGTTTCATCGACGATTGTCGATCATCGCCGGGATCGTCTTCCTGGTTATCCTCTCCGCCGTCGCGGCGCCCGCTCAGGAAGCCAAGGTGCCGGTCACCGAGGTCACCCTCGAAAACGGCATGAAGCTGCTCCTCGTCGAACGGCACGAGTCGCCCAGGGTCGCTGCCGGATGGGCCGCCCACGCCGGCTCGGTCAACGAGGACGTGGGAGTCACCGGGATCGCCCACCTTTTCGAGCACATGATGTTCAAGGGCACCAACACCATCGGCACGACCGATTACGAGGCCGAGATGAAGATCATGGCCCGGCTCGACGAAATCCGGGCCGAGATGGATGTCGAATACACCGCCCTGCGGGAGGCCAAGCGACGCGGCGAGGTCACCGGAAGCATCTATCTGCCGGAAAACCAGACGCCTCGGCTCGCCGAGCTCCGCGAGAAGATGAAGGAGCTCCAGGAAGCGCAGCGCGCCTATATCGTCAACAACGAGTACGACAAGATCTACACCAACCAGGGCGCCACCGGGCTCAACGCCGGGACCAACAACGACGCCACCGTCTATTTCATCGACGTGCCGGCCAACCGGCTCGAGCTCTGGTTCTGGATGGAATCCGACCGCCTGCTCAACGCGGTCTTCCGCGAGTTCTACTCCGAACGCGATGTCGTGCGCGAGGAACGCAGGATGCGCGTCGAGTCCAACCCCACCGCGAGGTTCGAGGAGCAGTTCGACTTCATGTTCTGGGGCTCGATTCCGTACCACCACCCGGTCATCGGCTGGCCCTCGGATGTGGAGTCCATCAACCGAGCCCAGGCGAAACACTTCTTTGCGACCTTCTACGCCCCGAACAACATCACCGCGGCGCTGGTCGGCGACTTCGACACCGAGGAGGCCGTGGCCCTGGCGAAGAAGTACTTCGGCCGGATCCCGCGAGGCGAAAACGACCCACCGGAGATCATCACCGAGGAGATCGAGCAGATCCAGGAGCGCCGGATGACCGCGACCGCGGACACCAACCCTTCGGTTCAGATCCGTTGGCACGCGGTGCCTTTCGTCAACCACGACAGCTATGCCCTCGACGTGATGACCGAGATCCTCAGCGGCCGGACCGGTCGGCTCTACAAAGCCCTGGTCGAGAAGAAGGCCCTCGCGACCGGCGAGCCGTACGCCTATTTGTCAGCGGACAGAATACGCCGGCAGCGTCGAGGTCGGCGCCGAGCTCGTCGAGGGTGTGAGCCACGAGGCGGTGGAGGCGGCGCTGCTCGCCGAGATCGAGCTGCTCAAGAAAGAACCCGTCTCCCCGCGCGAGCTCGCCAAGGTCAAGAACCAGAACCTGGCGGACTCTTTCCGCCGGCTCCAGTCCAACTTCTACCTCCTGCTCCAACTGCTTTTCTACGACGTACTCGGCGACTGGCAGTACCTCAACACCTCGCCGGCCAAGATTCAGGCGGTGACCGCCGAAGACGTCATGCGGGTCGCCAACACCTACTTCCCGGCCGAAGGAAAGAACGTCCTCTGGTACCACCGCAAAGCGGGGTCCGACGAGGATCCCGATCTCGCCGCGCTCTCCGGACAGGCCAAGATGATGGCGAAACAGGCCATCGCCGAGATCAACCAGAGCACCGATCCGGCCGAGCTCGAGCAGATGCTGAGCCAGATTCAGACCATGAAGGGCCAGGCGCCGCCGGAGTATCACGCCGCGCTGGATCTCATCACGCAGCGAGCACAGGATCGCCTCTCCGCCCTCGCTGCAGCAACCGGGGAGGAGGAGTGACATGCGACGCCCACTGATTCTCACCATCGTCTGCGTGCTGGCTCTCGCGGGGTTCGCCTCGGCCGAGAGCGATATTCCGAAGCGCCCGGAAGAACTCGTTTTCGGCGCCATCGACTGGAACATCCCCGATGCCGCCGGCCTCCGGTCGGAGCTCAGCAACGGCACGCCGGTCTACGCCATGCCCGACACCCAGTTCCCCCTCGTCAACATCGCCGTCTACTTCCGCGGCGGCCGCTATCTCGAGCCGGCGGGGAGGGAAGGGCTCGCCGCCATTGCCGAAGAGGTCTGGCGCACCGGCGGCGCCGGTGAGCTCTCCGCCGGCGAGCTCGACGAAGAACTCGATTTCCTGGCCGCATCGCTGCGCACGAATATCGGCGACGTCACCGGTTCGGTGAGCCTCAACGTGCTCACCAAGGACCTCGACGCCGCCATGGCGCTCATGATGGACGTCCTGACCAAACCGCGGTTCCAGGAGGATCGTTTCCTCAAGGCCAAGGACGACCTCATCCAGGGAATGAAGACCCGCAACGACAACATCGCGGGCATCGAAGGGCGGGAGTGGTCCCGGCTCATCTACGGTGACGACTTCTTCCTCAACCGGCTCCCGACCCAGGCTTCGGTCGATGCGGTCACGGCCGAAGAGGCGAGGAGCTTCGCCACCTCGTTGATTCGATCCGACAACCTCGTCGTCGCGGTTTCGGGGGATTTCGAGCCGGCCGCGATGAAGGCTCTGTTGGAGCGGACCATCGGCAGTCTGCCCAAGCTCGATGCGCCCCTGCCCGCCATCCCGCAACCCGATCACTCCCCCACTCCCGGCGTCTATGTGATCAACAAGGTGGACGTCAACCAGGGTCGGGTGAGCTACGGTCACATCGGCTACAAGCTCGGCGACCCCGATGAGTTCGCGCTGATGATCGGCAACGACATTCTCGGCGGGGGCGGTTTCACCTCGAGAATGATGAAGACCATCCGTTCGGACGAGGGTCTCGCCTACGGCGCCTACTCGACCATCGGCTTCCCCACCACCTATCCCGGCACCTTCCGCGCCCTCTTCCAGTCCAAGTCGTCCACCTGCGCCTATGCCGCCGAGCTCGGGTTCAACATCATCGGCGAACTGCGCGCCGACGCGGTGACCGACGAAGAGCTCACGGTCTCCAAGAACCAGGCCATCGAGACCTTCCCGAAGAGCTTTTCATCGGCGGCCCAGACCGTCTCGGTCTTCGCCATCGACGAGCTCCTCGACCGGTCGCACGACTACTGGATGGACTATCGGGACAAGGTCAAGGCGGTGACCGCCGAAGACATCCAAAAGGCCTTCAACACGAAGATCCACCCAGAGAAGATGATCGTCCTCGTGGTCGGCAACATCGCCGAGATCATGGCGGGCCACCCCGATCACGACGCGAGCTTCACCGAGTTCGGCCCCCTCACGAAGCTCCCGCTGCGCGATCCGATGACGCTGGAGCCGATTGTCGAGTAAGACTCGTCGATGTGAACACTCACGCCCGGGCTCCGGCCCGGGCGTTTTGGTTGCTCCGTGTCCGCGTCCGTGTCCGCGATCCGTGTCCGGGGCTGGGGCCGGGACAGCAATCAGCGGCCGGTTGCAGCGGAAGGGTCAGCGACAGCGATCAGGGGCGGCGGTCGCGCCACCGTACGATGTTCGGTGATTCAGAGCCGTAGGCGGGGCCTTTAGGCTCCGCGACCCAAACACCGAGGGTAGGATTGCCGACCCGGTGGCGTTTCGCCTTGAGGGTCAGAAGGACATGGAAGTCGGCACCGTCGGCGAAAGAATCAGCGGCAGAAATCAGCGGCAGCGATCAGGGACAGAGGCAGTCATCAGCGACAGAAAACAGCGGCAGCGACAGCGACCGTCATCAGCGTCAGGCCCCAGCTCCGGAAGACAGCAACCGATGCGCCCTCCTGACCCGCCGTTCATGGTCACCTCCGGGTCGTTCTGATGAGTACGTAGTCGATGGGATCTCCGAGGTCAGGGGGTGAAATGCATCGCCCTTGTCAAGAAACCCGGCGCCGGAACGCCTACTGCCTGTCTTCGGGCTCATCCACCCGGGCCGGCGGCAGGAATGCCAGCATCAGCTCGGGTCGTGCCCGGTAACCGTCCCTCGTGCGCTCGATGAGCTTGTCTCGGCTTTCAAGGAAGTTCGAGACTGATCCAGCGTGCAACCGACCTCGGGTGTTTCTGAATGAACCGGGCGACCTCTGTGGGAACGAATCCCGTAGCGTGAGGCGGCAAGCGTCGCAAACTCGATTCGTAAACGTGGGCTCGCACACTCGGACATTTGCGGACGCGTCGATTGAGAATGTGCGAATGTATGAACCCGGCACCTTTTGTGTGGCGCGCCGCTCTCGAGGCCGGGCGACGTCCCGAGCGATCTCGCGGGGCGCCCTGCTCGTCTCATGGTTACCTGCTCGCCGGCAGCCATGATGGTCCCCGGTCCATGCCGCTGTGTTCCGTCAGGTTCACCAGGCCGCTGCCGTCGGCGCCGATCACCAGGATCTCGTGCTGCGACGCGCCACGTGACGCGAAGGCGATCCGTGCCCCGTCAGGTGACCAGTCCGGCTCGTGGTTCTCCGAGGACGTATGCGTGAGGCGCTCCAGGTTCCGGCCGTCCGGGTCCACTAGGTACAGCTCCTGGGGGCCGTCGCGCTCGGACAGGAAGACGAGCCGGTCGCCGTCGGGCGACCAGCAGGGCGAGAAGTCGCGGGGGGTATCGTCCGTCAGGTTCTGGGGGTCACCGCCGTCCGGGGTCATGGTCCAGATGTCGAAGTGCCCGGAACGGTCGGACTGAAAGGCGATGTGCGATCCGTCTGGCGACCAGTCCGGGCCGCCGTCCGCAGCGGTGTTGAAGGTCAGCTGCCGAAGACCGCCTCCGTCCGGGTTCACGAGCCAGATCTCCCGGTCGCCATCGCGGTCGGACTCGAAGGCGATCCGAGTCCCGTCCGGTGACCATTCGGGGTTGACGTCGAGTCCGGGCTGGTTGGTGAGCCGGCGAAGCGAGCTCCCGTCGATCCGCATGACGTAGATCTCCGGGTTGCCGTCCCGATCCGACACGAAGGCGACCCAGAGGCCGTCCGACGAGCATGCCGTGTCGAACTCGTCGGACTCGTTGCTCGTGATTCGTCGCACGGCGCTGCCGTCGTCGTTCATCGTGTAGATGTCGCTGTCGCCGTCGCGGTCCGAGCAGAAGACGATCTGGATCGCTGCCGGGGCGCCGTTGAGGGTGACGCCGATGGCGGCGAGAGCGACCGTTGAGGCGAGGGCGGCCGGGGCAAGGCGGGTGAGACGTTGCATGACGCAAACCCCTTCTGACTCTGTACGTTTCGGCGCAGGCTACCGCCGCCGGCTGACACCCGTCAACCCTCTCGCTGTCAGCCTATGGTGAGTCGAAGGTCTCGGCCACGTGTGTTGTCGGGCTCGGAGGCCAAGACTAGGGCGACTCGAGCCCTACTTGCCCAATGGGTGCCAATGGGTGCCACACTTCGCAATCACTCATTGCGCCAACGCAAACTGAGGATCTGATCTGAGCCCGCGTCCGAAACATGTCGTTAATGCGAAGTGTGGCACCTATCGGCACCCATCGGCGGCGACACATCGTTCTATTACGGCACGACGGTCATCACCTTGAAGTTCTGACGGCTGCCGGACGGGCGCCGCGCAGCCGTAATCCGCGGGCTACTCGACGACGAAGAACTGCAGCTCCACCGGAACGTGCTCGATGATGCTGAGGGTGTAGGCGGTGCAGGGCGGCGACGGCCAGGTGTCGATCTGAAGATAGTAGGTCCCCGCCGATGGGAAGGTGATCGTTCCACTTGGATTGCCGGAGCTATTGGTGACGAACCCAGTGCACGTCGGGGAGGTGTCCGGGCAGCCGTCCGTGACCATGAACGCGGTCCAAGTGTCTGTACCTATCAAGGTGATGTCATAGTCCCCGGGAGTCACGACGTCGAGGGCGTACATGGCGTCCTCGCCGCCGGCGTAGAACGAGACGCACACGTTGACGGGGTAGGTGTTGCCCTTTCCGCAGGTGGTGCCGCTGTCGGTGTACGGCAGTCCGCTCGGCAAGGTGATGGTTGGAGCGGTTGCGCAATCCGGGCCACCGTCGGCGAGCGCGACGCCGGTGACGGCCATGATGAGCGCTGCGAGAATCGTGCAATATTTCATCTTTCCCCCTCAACGAGCAATCGAAATAGAATCACTCCAAACGTGTTTCTCCGAACCCACAACCGGAAGGGAAATGACGTCGCGATTCGGCGCCTCTTCTTGAAAAACTCTACCATGAGAAACCGGCTGTTTCAATGGCCATCCGAGTTCCGAAGTTCTCACGGATAGGAATTTCCTTTCGCCCACCTCGAAGGTACCACGCCCATTATCCCTCGAACCTGCGCCGCACACTCCGGAGATTTGCTCGATTGGGGTGCTCTGACAGCCAATCTTGGCGGATATGGGGACATCGGCGTCCAGTCTCCGCTGAACGGCCCATTGGACCTCCGATGTGCCACTTTCGCACGTACCTCCCCCGACCGCGTCAGGCACCAGACCAACCCGCTCCGAGATCGCCAGGCCCTTCTCAGCTCGGCGGCGCCCGCGCCTCTTGCACCTCCTTGCGTTCAAGATGCCTCAAGATCGCGTCGACCACGTCGTGCTCGGTGATGAAGGCGATGACCTTCATCTCCGTGCCGCAGGACGGGCACACCAGCGGATCGATCTCGTAGATCCGCTTGATCAGCTGGGCCCAGCTCCACCTGAGGGCGCGGGCGTCGCGGGCCTCGGCCCGAGCCGCACGGGAAGCCAGGCCGGCGCCCGCACCCCACCTCCCCGCTCTCGGCCTCCGCCTTCCGCCGCTTGCCCCGCAACACGTTCGAGTACGCGGCAATTCGTCGGACGAATTGCGGCGGCGCGTCTGACGCGCCGGTGGATCATCGCAGAAGACGAACAGCAGCTTGCGCTGCTGCCGTCGTTTTCCGGCCTCATCGAATGAGATGATCCGTAACAGCTTGGCTTCTCACGCTTCAATCTCGAATTTCGCCTGCGATCAGCACCCAGGGGCTGTTTCGACGACCGAGACTGATCGGCGGGCGCATAATGTAGCGCGCCAGGCGCTCCACCGCCGGCTGGTCCTCCGGCTCCACCCTGACTCTGTTGCCAATGGATTCCCTCATCGCGATGGAAGGGGATGCCAGGCACGCAACTTTGTTCGTGGCGAACGAAGTTGGAGCCAGGCACCCGGTACGCGAGACCTCAAGGTCCTGCCGATCTGGGAGGTCGATCCGCCTCTTCCCCTTCTCGCATCCAGACTTCGGCGCGACACCAGCGCGTGTACGTGCGGGTGCCAATTGCCCAGGTCGCCTGCGGTCTGGACAACGGCAACCATCCCGGGCCGCATCCCCTTGTCCCCGGCCGCCGCGCACATCAGCTCCAGCACCGTCTCCCACGCCGCCCGGGCGAGCTCGCCGAGCAGCTCGCGGTGGTGCAGAAAGTAGGGACTCGCGCTCGAGCCGTAGGCTCGGCGGGGCGAAGGTCCGCGGCCGCGCAGCGGCCAGCGTGGGCTGCGGCCGCAGCATCTTCGGGATGACGGCGACCCACTGGGCGTGGGCGACGTCGGCCAGCACCTCCTCCGCCAACAGCGCCGCCGTCGCCGCCGACCTCTTCGCCGCGCACGACGGACACAGGTCCCGGGTCTTGCACGAGAAAGCGAGCAGGTACTCTTCCGCGCAGCCCGGGCACCTGATCCGGGCGAATCCGTTCTCGAAGAGGCCACAGTCAAGAGCCTTGCGGCCCGCAGCAGGAAACCCGTCCATTCGCTGGAAGACCAGCCCATGCGCTCATTCACCAACCTGTGCGCTTGGTGACCAACTCACGGTAATGCGAACGGGCTTGGTGATGGTCGACTTGACACGGATCCAAATTCGGAACTACATTTGGCTGCAGAGGAGAGCGTACCATGGACCTTCCAGACGCGATTGAACCGGTAACGGTCCTCAAGACTCGATCGGCGGAGCTGATCCGCAGGGCGCGCGAGACCCGTCAGCCTGTCATCATCACCCAGAACGGAAGGGCCACAGCGGTGCTTCAGGATGTGGAGAGCTACCAGCGCCAGCGCCGGGCGCTGATGCTGCTGAAGTACGTCGCTCTGGGCGAACGGGACCTCCGAGATGGCGCGGTCCTGTCCGATACCGATGCCGACACCCACTTTCGCGACAAGCTGAGGGCGTTGGCCGAGAGTGAGTGAAGCTGATGTCAGAGGAGTTTGACGTCACCTGGACGCGGACAGCGGTCCGCGACCTCGACGAGATCCTGGAGTACGTCGCGGCAGAGCGAGGGGTCGACCAGGCCCTTCAACTCTACGAGACGCTCCGCCACGGCATCGGTTCGCTCGCCATGATGCCGCGCCGATGTCGTCAGGTCCCTGAGCTCCATGACATCGGTCTCTTCGAGTACCGGGAGATGATCGAGCGCCCCTACCGACTGGTGTTCCGCATCGTCGGACGGGAGGTCGTCATTCTCGCGATTCTCGACAGCCGTCGCGACCTGGAGGAGCTGCTGATCCAGCGTGCAGTTGAGGGGCAGGGCCGATGAACGAAAGCGAGGGAACTCGACATCGGGCAGCCTTGGATCCCGGGCCGCCCCCGAAGCCTCAACCGGGCAGTTCGGTGTCGTCGAAGAGCTCTCGCGCGAAGGCGTGGGTCTCGAGATAGAGCGGGGAACCAGCCGTGAAGAAAACGACGGGCCGGAATGAGCCGTGCCAGTGCGGAAGTGGCCGCAAGTACAAGCACTGCTGCCTTGCGGCTGCGTCACCTCCGCGGTCGTTCTGATTGGTGCGTAGTCGATGGGATCTCCGAGGTCAGGGGGTGAAATGCATCGCCCTTGTCAAGAAGACCGGCGCCGGAGCGCCTACGGCCTGATCTTCGGGCTCATCCACTCGAGCCGGCGGCAGGAATGCCAGCATCAGCTCGGGTCGTGCCCGGTAACCGTCCTTCGTGCGCTCGATGAGCTTGAGCTCCCGTAACCTGTTCAGATCACGGCTGACCGTCTTGTCGGTCTTCCCGGCATAGGCTTCTGCGAGCCGGGTTGAGATGTGACGGATCTCCGACGCTTTGACAGGTCCGTCGGCCTCGCTGAGATCGATGGCGAGACGGCGTTGGCGCCGACCGGCGACGGTGTCCTTACCCTGAAAGACCTGATGAATGAAGTTGACCCAGTGAACCATGATCTGCTGTTCACGAACGGTTTCGATCTGCTCGCGCAGTCCGTCCACGAAACCCTGCAACGCGTATTCGACGAACCCGATCGGGTCACCGCCCCTCGTGTGCGCCAGGTCGAGCTGCCGATAGTACTCGGCTCGAGTCTGGTTGTAGTGGTTGCTGAGCAGGTGCGCGGCCACCGTTGGAATCCCGACCCCGAGAAGGATTTCGAGCTCGACAAGACGAGCCGTCCGCCCGTTGCCGTCGCCGAAGGGGTGGATCCAGGCGATGTAGAGGTGGGCCATGATCGCCTTGAGCACGCCGAATGCCTTGTCGAATCCAGCCGTGGGTTGGAACCCGTTGTTCAGCCATTCGGTCAATCGATCGGTCAAGTACGGCACGTCCTGCCACGGCGCTCCACGATAGCGGCCGACGGTGACCGAGTGTTGCCGAAACTCGCCCGGCACGACTTCCTCGGAAACCGGAAGATCCCGGAGAACCAGCCGATTGAACTCCCGAAGCTCGTCGACGGTGGTCCCGGAAGACTTCCCGGACAACACACGACCACCGATCTCGTTGCAGGCGGCGATGATGTTGTCGATCTCCCGTTTGAGATACTCCTTGGATGGCGGCAGGCTGAGTTCCCCGGCCAAATGCTGTCGTACTTGGGCCTCGGACAAGGTGTTGCCCTCGATGGCGGTTGTCGCGAGAACGCCCTTGGCGAGGAAGAGCTGGTGGAACAGCTCCTGCACCGACGGCAGCAGCGGCACACCGGCCACATGCTCGGCCTTCGACTGCGCCTCCCCGAGCAGGAGCCACAGAGTATGCGGCGCGGCGCGAAGATCGAGCGTGAATCTCAGCCATGGATGTGTCGACTCGTATGTCCGTGACATTGTCCACTCCAATTACATCATAAATCACTTTAAAACAACATCTTCCATAGTATATCAACAAAAAACGTCCGAAAAAATGTCCATACATATTTCCAGTGCGATGTCTCCGATCACGGCACCGTCGCCGATCACTGATTCTGGTCCTGATGGTTGCCGCTGTTCTTTCACCGGCGGTGCCGACGTCCAAATCCTTCTGACCCACAATGCGAAACACCACCGGTGGGTCGATCCTGCCCTCGATGGATGGGTCGCAGGGCCTAAAGGCCCTGCCTACAGCTCTGAATCACCGAACATCGTAGGGTGCCCCAGCCGCTGATTGCTGTCGCGGTCGCTGTTCGCTGCCGCTGCCCCGGACGCGGTTTCGGGCCGCTGCATCGCGATCGGGATCGGGATCGGGATCGGGAACGGGATCGGGATCGGGATCGGGATCGACTCGGACGTGAATCGGAGGCGCGTCTATAATCCCGGATCAAATGAACCGACTCATCCCATTCGTCATCATCGCATCCGCCGTCGCTGCGGGGTGCCGCGACTCGGCTCCTCCCATCGCGGTCGGTACCCTGGAGCGGTACCGCATCGAGCTCCGCGCCGAGCGTCAGGAGCCGATCCTCCGGCTCGCGGTCAAAGAGGGCGATCGGGTCGCTGCCGGCGATGTCATCCTCGAACTCGACAGCCGCCGGATCGTTGCGCTGCTGAGGCAGGCCGAGGCGAGCCGGAATCTCGCGGCCGCCCGGCTTGCGGAAGTCGTTCGCGGCTTCCGCTACGAGGAGATCGACCAGGCCCGCGCCCAGCTCGCCGAAGCCGAGGCGGCGCTCATCCAACACCAGCCGAATCTCGAGCGCGCCCGAAAACTCGTCACCGACGGCGTCGAACCCCAATCCGTTCTGGACACCGCCGAGGCCAATCAAACTGCCGCCGCGGCCAGGCGTGACGCGGCGCGATCGAGTCTCGAGAAGTACCTCAACGGCGCCACCGTCGAGGAACTCGACCAGGCGCGTGCCGAACTTGCGCGAACCCAAGCCGAGGTCGCGAAACTGACCATCGACGCCGAACGGATGATCGTCACCGCCCCGCGCGACGGCACCATCGATGCGCTGCCGTTCCGGGTGGGCGACGAACCCACCGTCGGATCGGCGGTGGCGGTGCTCCTCGCCGATGGCGCTCCCTTTGCCCGCGTCTATGTGCCGGCCGAGCTGCGCGCCGGAGCTGTTGCGGGCGCAACGGTGTCGGTCGCGGTCGACGGTTTCGACTCGCCTTTTGAGGGAACGATTCGCATGATCTCCGCGGAAGCCGCTTTCACCCCCTACTACGCGCTGACCGAACGGGACCGCGGACACTTCGCCTATCTCGCGGAGATCGATCTCGTCGGCGACGCGGCCCGGGACCTCCCCACCGGGCTTCCCGTCGAGGTGACCTTCTGAGCGGACTCGCGATCTCGACCGCGGGCCTGACCCGCCGATTCGGGTCTCTGGTGGCGGTGGATCATCTCGCCCTCGATGTGCCCGAGGGCCGGATCTACGGTTTCCTCGGCCCGAACGGTTCCGGAAAGACCACCGCCATCCGCATGCTCTGCGGCCTGCTCGAGCCTTCCGAGGGCCACGCTACCGTTCTCGGCAGGCGGGTCCCGGACGAGGCGGAAAAACTCCGGAAAAACGTCGGCTACATGACCCAGAAGTTCTCCCTGTACCAGGACCTCACGGTGGATGAGAACCTCCGTTTTGTCGGCAGAGTCTACTCGCTGTCCTCCGAGCAACGGCAACGACGAATCAAGCTGGCCCGAGAGAAGTACGATCTCGGCGCCATCGGCGGCCAACGGGCCGGCACCCTCAGCGGCGGCCAGAAGCAGCGGCTCGCCCTTGCGGCGGCGACTCTGCACAAGCCCGACCTGCTCCTGCTTGACGAACCCACCAGCGCGGTCGACCCGGAGACCCGGCGGGATTTCTGGGACGCGCTCTATGATCTCGCGGCCGATGGAACGGCCATTCTCGTCTCGACCCACTTCATGGACGAGGCCGAGCGCTGCCACTTCCTCGCCATCCTCGATGACGGGCGCAAGGTCGCCGACGGCACACCGGACGAGCTCAAGAAAGACATCAATGCCACCGTGGTCTCGATCGAGATCGCCGATCCCAGGCGCGGCCACCGCGTCCTCGCCGCAACCCCGGGCGTCGTCAGCATTGCTCAGCTCGGGGCGCTCCTGCGGGCGCACGTGGAGCCCGGCGCCGGGGATCCGGTCGAGGTGGTGCGTCGCGCACTCCTGCAGGCCGGTGTCGACGCCCGGGCTCACGCCGTCGAACCGACCCTCGAGGATGTCTTCATGGCGGTGACCCGCTGATGCATTTTCTCGAGCGGATCTTCGCCATCGCCGCCAAGGAGATCGTTCAGCTTCGGCGCGACCGCCTGACCCTGGGGATGGTGGTCGGGATCCCGGCGCTCCAACTCGTGCTTTTCGGCTACGCCATCAACACCGATGTCCGACATCTCAAGGCGGCCGTCGCCGACCAGGCGGGCACCGGGATGTCGCGCGAGCTCGTCGCCGCGGTCGAGGCCTCCCAGGTCGCCGACATCGTCGCGACGGCCAACACCGCCACCGATCTCGAGGCCCTGCTCCGCCGGGGAAAGGTCTCCATCGGAATCCTCATCCCGCCCGACTACGAACGCCGGCTCGCGTCGTCCGACCGGCCGACCGCCCAGCTTCTGGTCGACGCCACCGACCCGACGATCCTGGCAACCACCAGGGGGCTGACCAACCTCGAGATCAGGGACCCGCTTCGGAGCTCGCCGACCATGAGCCCGCCACCTGCCTTCGAGGTCCGCGCCTACTACAACCCCGAACGGCGATCCGAGGTCAACATCGTTCCCGGACTCATCGGCGTCATCCTCACCCTGACCATGTCCCTCTTCACCGCCGTCGCCATCGTCCGCGAGCGCGAGAGCGGCACGCTCGAGTTCCTCATCAACACGCCGGTTCGACGCTCCGAACTCATGATCGGCAAGATCATCCCCTACATCGTCATCGGTCTTCTGCAGGTGACCATCGTCCTCGGGCTCGGGGTCGCGCTCTTCAAGGTTCCCGTTCGCGGCTCGGTGGCGGATCTCTATCTCGCATCGGCCTTCTTCATCGCCGCCACCCTCGCCCTCGGACTGCTCATCTCCACCGTCGCCAAGACGCAGTTCCAGTCGATGCAGATGATCATGTTCTTCTTTCTGCCGAACATCCTGCTCTCGGGCTTCATGTTCCCGTTCGAGGGGATGCCGAGGGCGGCGCAGGTCTTCGCCGAGCTCCTGCCGTTGACCCACTTCGTCCGGATGGTGCGGGGGATCATCCTGCGCGGCGCCACGCTTGCAGAGGTCGGTCACGAAATCTGGCCGCTGCTGGCGTTTTTCGCGGTGGTCATGTCCGCCGCGATTCTGAGGTTCCGCAAGCGGCTGGACTAGATGCCGGATGCTGAAGGCGGCGTGCGTGATTCGTGATCCCTATGTAGTGCCGACGTCTCGTCGGCGATAGTGGTGGGCAGCAGCGAGTTGGTTCCATCGCCGACGAGACGTCGGCGCTACAAAGCGGACAACCAATCCCCATCCCGGTAACGGTGTCGTCAATACGAACGTCAGTCGACCGGGAAGCAACACGTCGCTCTATCTCTGCTGCGATGCTGCGGCGTCTTTGCGTCCCTGGCGCCTTGGCGGTTCAACTCTGCGATGGTGCGATGGGGCCAGCATCGAGTATCTCGCTTCGGGCTTCGCTCACTCCACCCACTCCACGTCCCTCCATCCCTGGACCGAGTTGATGAGGTAGAGGGCCTCAGCGTTGGGGAGATCGTCGATTCTGATGACCCGCTCGGTGATCTCGCCCCGCTCTATGAGTTCGGCTCTGAAGGTCCCCGCCAACAACCCGCACCTCACAGGGGGGGTCACCAGTTCACCGTCGATCCTGACGACGAGATTGGCGATGGTGCTCTCGGTGACCTCCCCCTTCTCGTTCCACAACAGGACATCGTCGCAATCCGGCCGCGACGCGCGCGCGCCATCGTAGACGCCGCGGTTCGTTGTCTTGAAGTGGAGAAACGGATCTTCGCGCTTCACCGGATCGGCGGCGAGACCGAGCCGAACCGGTGCGGTTTCGGATTCGGAATCGAGGGCGACGGCCTCGATCCGGTGGGAGCCGTCGGCGGCCACCAGCAGCCTGACTCGATGCCGGGTGTGGCCGAAGCCGTCGGCTCGGGTCTCGAGATCCGACCGGATCCGCTCCGAATCGATGTCGCGATCGAAAAACCCGGCCGCTCCGGCGAGCCGGTCGAGATGGCGTTCCATCAACAAGAACCCCCCGTCCGGCTCCCACAACATGGTCTCGAGGAGATCGAAGTCCGGGGGCCGCTCTGACAACACCCGCGCTTTGAGGACGCATTCACGGTATTCGTCGTCGGCCCGGGAATCCCACACCACGCCGCTCCCGACGCCGTACTCGACGGTCCCCGCTGCGCGATCCACCACCGCGGTGCGGATCGCCACCGAGAACCTCGCCCGCCGACCCGGACCGATGATCCCGATGGCGCCGGTGTAGACGCCGCGAGGGCCGGATTCGAGCTCGTTGATGAGCTCCATGGTTCGCACCTTGGGCGCGCCGGTCACCGAGGCAAAGGGGAAAAGCGCGGCGATGATCCGGGATACCGGCGCCCCGGTCTCGGCGGCCACCGTCGATGTCATCTGAAACACCGTCGGGTGCCGCTCCACATCGAACGAGCTGACGACATCGACCGATCCCACCCGGGCGACCCTTCCGAGATCGTTGCGCACCATGTCGACGATCATGGCGTTTTCTGCGCGATCCTTCAGGGACGCCGCGAGCCCGGACCTGAACCCGCGATCGGTCTCGAGGTTCCACCCGCGGCGCGCCGTCCCCTTCATCGGCCGGCAAACGAGGTTGTCGCCCTCGAGGTCGAACAACAACTCCGGAGACGCTGAACAGACCGCCCACCCGCCGATCTCGAGAAAGGCCGCCGAAGAGGACGGCTGAGATCGCACGAGATCGAGGAACAGGGCCATGGAGTCGCCGGCAAAGGAAGCGCGAAGCCGAAAGGTGTGATTGACCTGATAGGTGTCGCCGGAAGCGATGAAGTCGCGGATCCTCGCGACCGATCGGCGATAGTCGTCCTCGCTCTCCGACGCCGACCAGCCCCCGACAGTGTAGGAGCCCGGATCCGTGACGGGCGGCTCGTCTTCCTCGGTCGCGTCCTCGAAGAGCCCGAAACACAGCAGCGGCAACCCATCGACCGGCGGATGAACCCGGAGGGCCCGATCAAAGGCCGGCGCAGCCTCGTAGGCGATCAAACCGGCGGCGATGAGGCCACGCTCCTCGACCGCATGGTCGATCCGCGCCAGCACCGGCAGCACCTCGTGCAGAGAACGGGCGCTGGCCACCTCCACCGGACGACGGAAGCGCAACCACCTGCCGGTATCGGGGTCCCGAAACAGCGCGAAGTTCACCACGGCCGGAGCATCATACGGCGTCGGACCTTTCGTGAAACTGGAGAAGAATGCTACCGTGGCAAGCCGCACAGGCGTCTGATGGAGGCCACGTGTTTCGCATCCGCAGAGTCTACGACAGCATCCTTTCCCCCGACCAGGTCGCCATCGAGCAGGTTCAGGCGATGCTCACCGAACGCATTCCCGGGCTCAGCGAGAAGGACATCGCAGGGCTGCCCGAGAAACTCCGCCACCCATTACGGCACGGCTTCCGGGCCTTCCTCTATGTCGTCGAGAACCAGCGGCGGACGGTCAAGGCATTCGCCCTGGTCTACCACGAGGCCGAGATCGGCTTTGTCTGGCTCGAGTTCCTCGCGAGCGGTGCGGGTTCGGGCGGCAGCGGCATCGGCGGCACCCTCTACGAACGGGTCCGCCGGGACGCCCGCGAGCTCGGCGCCTGGGGCGTCCTCTTCGAGTGTCTCCCAGACGATTCGGCGCTCTGCAAAGACTCCTCGCACCGACGCCAGAACGCCGCCAGACTCCGCTTCTACGAGGGGTTCGGCGCCCGTCCGGTGATCGGCACCGCGTACGAAACCCCGTTGTCCCCGGACGACGACGAGCCGCCCTACCTGGTGGTGGACCCCCTCGGCTCGGACCGGATGCCGTCCCGCCGCGATGTCCGGGCCGCGGCCCGCGCGATCCTCGACCGCAAGTACGGGGACCTCTGTCCGCCCGAGTATGTCGAACGGGTGATCACCTCCTTCGCGGACGACCCGGTGAGGCTTCGGCCCTTCCGCTACGTCGCCGAACCGTCGTTCGCTGCAGTGACCGGGACCGAACAACCACCGCCGGACCAGAGAATCGCGCTCGTAGTCAACGATCGCCACCTCATCCACCACGTTCGTCAGCGCGGTTATGTCGAGTCGCCGGTGCGGATCGCCACGATCCGTCGCGAGCTCGATCCGACCGGGCTCTTCGAGGAGGTGCCCCCCCGCGAGTTCCCGGATCGCCACATCCTCGCGGTCCACGACCGCGGCTACGTCCGCTATCTCGAACGGGTCTGTGCCCGGGTCGGCGACGGCCGCGCGGTCTACCCGTACGTCTTTCCCATCCGCAACAACGCCCGCCCGCCCAAAGAGCTCGAAATGCGGGCCGGCTACTACTGCATCGACACCTTCACGCCGCTCGACGGAAACGCATTCCTCGCCGCCCGACGGGCGGTGGATTGCGCCCTGACCGCCGCCCACGCCGTGCTCGACGGGCGCCGGCTCGCCTACTCGCTGGTTCGACCGCCCGGCCACCACGCCGAGCGCCGCTCCTTCGGCGGGTTCTGCTATTTCAACAACAACGCCATCGCCGCCGAAGAGCTCGCGCGTCACGCCAGAGTCGCAATCCTCGACCTCGACTACCACCACGGCAACGGCCAGCAGGAGATTTTCTGGGAACGCGGCGATGTGTTGACGCTGTCGATCCACGGCCACCCCAACTTCGCCTATCCGTACTTCAGCGGCTTTGCCGACGAGCGGGGCGCCGGCGACGGGCTCGGCGCCAACCGCAACTACCCGCTCGAGGAGAGCGTCGAAGGCCCCCGCTATCGCGAGGTCCTGGACCGCGCCCTGCGCCGCATCGAAAAGCACGGCACCGAGATTCTCGTCGTCGCCCTCGGACTCGACACGGGGCGCAAGGACCCGACCGGCACCTGGAACCTCTCGGCCGCCGACTTCGCCGCAAACGGCCGGATGGTGAGCTCTCTCAAGCTGCCGACCCTTGTCGTGCAGGAGGGCGGTTACCGGGTGCGCAGCCTCGGTGTCAACGCCCGCAGTTTCTTCACCGGGCTGTGGCAGGAGGCCTTCGGTCCAGGCTTCGGAGCGACCGACGGAAAAAAAAAGTTTCAACAAATTCTCTGAACCCCTTGACACGCCGTCAAAAAAAAGTACTTTCAAGATGTGATTGAGGAAATCGCACCCGACGAGCCTCCCAGTAGGCAGGAACCCATGACCGGTAGTCAGTCTCGACTCCGGCAGAAGGGTTCCCTTTCACGTCGGCGATCGCCCTCTCAGCGTCGCTCCTTCTTCTCAGAGCGCGCCATAACCGGGCCGCATTCGTGGCTCCGGGGAATTCACTTCCAGCGGTAATCCAACCATGCCTACGTACCCTTCGGGGTCTTCTTCGCGCGCGGCGTCGTCGCTCGCAGACCAGCTTGGCGACCAGGCGAACGCTTCGCTGATTATCGATCTCAAATCGACGACCACAAGGAAGACACAATCCATGCCGAAAACCCGTCTTGCACCGGCGCAGTCGAGTGCGCCAACCAACCGTGAACGCCTTTGCCGGGTGTTCAACGAAACCTATGACCCGGCCTCGTGGAGCGACTGGCGCTGGCAGCTTCGCCACCGTCTGACCTCGCTTTCACATCTCGATGCCTACCTCGAGCTGACAGACCAGGAGCGACTCGGTCTGTCCATGGGCGCCGAGCGTTTCGCGGTGTCGGTGACGCCGCACTTCGCGGCGCTCATGAATCCCTTCGATCCGACGGATCCGATCCGCCGCCAGGTTGTGCCGACGGCGGACGAGTTCACCGTCAGCGCCGGCGACATGGAGGACCCGTGCGGTGAGGACCACGCATCGGAGGTCGAAGGGCTCGTCCACCGCTACCCCGACAGGGTCCTGCTCCTCGCCCTCGACACCTGCGCATCCTATTGCCGCTACTGCACCCGATCCCGTCTCGTCAGCCAGGGGTCGCTCGATGCGCTGCCGCGGAGAATGAACGATATCCTCGAGTACCTTCGCGCTCACACCGAGGTCCGCGATGTTCTGCTGTCCGGCGGCGACCCGTTGCTGATGTCCGACGATCGGCTCAACACCCTGCTGTCGGCGCTGCGCGAGATCGAACACATCGAGTTCCTGCGCATCGGCTCCCGGGTTCCCGGGTTCCTGCCGCAGCGGATCACGCCTGAGCTGGTCGCCGTGCTCCGACGCCACCGGGTGTGGCTGTCGCTCCATTTTTCCCATCCCTCCGAGCTGACCCCCGAGGTCGGCGCCGCCTGCGATCTGCTGGCCGACGGCGGCATTCCCCTCGGCAGCCAGACCGTTCTGCTCCGCGGCATCAACGACGACTCCCAGGTCCTGAAGCGGCTCTTCCACGGTCTGCTCAAGATCCGGGTACGCCCCTATTACCTCTACCAGGCCGACCCGGTGGTCGGCACCGCGCACCTGCGGACATCCATCGCAAAAGGCATCGAAATCATGAGCCAATTGCGCGGCCACACCAGCGGCTACGCCGTGCCGACCTATGTCGTCGATGCGCCCGGCGGCGGCGGCAAGATCCCGGTCCAACCCGAGACCGTGGTCGGACGCGACGGCGACGCCTGGCAGCTTCGAAACTGGGCTGGATCCACCTACACCTATCTCGACCCGCCGGAAATGGGGTGAATGCAATGAACCTTTCGATCGCGCTCTGTTACGACAGCAAGGAAGAGTACCTCGCCGCAGGCCACAGCAAGCTCGAGGTGGCCGAGTTCGACGATGAAGGCGTCATCGCCGGGCTCGAGAACGCACTCACCGGCCTCGGCAACCGCGTCGAGCGCGTCGGCCGCGGCCGGTCGCTGGCCGCCAGGCTGGTCGCCGGCCAGCGCTGGGACCTCGTCTTCAACTTCACCGAGGGCCTTCGCGGCCGCGGCCGTGAAGCTCAGGTTCCCGCCCTGTGCGAGCTCTTCGACCAGCCGTACACCTTCTCCGACCCGGTCACCTGCGGCGTCACCCTCGACAAGGCCATGGCCAAGCGGATCGTCCGCGACGCCGGCCTCCCGACGCCCGGTTTCATGGTCATCCGCAAGCCCGAGGACGCCAAGATGCTGAGCCTCGACGGTCCCATGTTCGTCAAACCTCTCGCCGAAGGCAGCTCGAAGGGCGTCGGCGCCTACTCCATCGTCAACCACCCCCGCGAGCTGGTCAAAACCTGCGCCAGGCTGCTTCCCGATTTCCCTGCCGGTTTGCTCGTGGAGGAGCTCCTGCCCGGTCGCGAGGTCACCGTCGGGATCACCGGCAACGGCCAACGTGCGCGCGTCGTCGGCGTCATGGAGGTGGTCTGGACCGAAAACTCCGAGGTCGAGGCCTACACCCAGCTCAACAAGGACGAGTACCTGGACCGGATGGACTACCGCCTCGTCCGGGGCGAACCGCTGGCCGATGAGGCGGCGGAGTTGGCGCTGGCGGTCGTCGCAGCGTTGGAGTGCCGAGACGCCTGCCGCGTCGACCTCCGCTGCGACGTTTCGGGAAGGCTGCAGTTCCTCGAGGTCAACCCGCTGCCCGGTCTCCACCCGGTGCGCTCCGATCTGCCGATCATGGCCCGCATGGCGGGTCTCGCCTATGAGGACCTCCTCGACGAGATCATCACCGCCGCGAAAGAAAGGTACGAGCTCGATACATGCCCGACATCCTGGTTGCCCACAACTCAGTCTCGACCGACGACGACCTCTCGACGCAGGACGTTCTCGCCCAGGTCGATTTCGTAACCTCTGCGCTCGACGCGTTGGGATTTCCCTATCGCGTGATGGCGGTGGGCGGTGCGGGCGTCGAGATCGCGTCGGTCAACGGCGCCGACACGGTCGTCAATCTCGTCGAGTCGCCGCCGGGCATGCCCGCATTCCAGTGCGAGGCGGCGGCCGCTTTCGAGGGCCTCGGGGTCAAGATCACCGGTTCGTCGGCCGCGACCATCCGCGCCACCACCGACAAGGAGGCGACCCGACGGGTCCTCGCCGGGCACGGGGTGGCGGTCGCCCCCGGCGGCCTGCTCGATCCCGACCACCCCGAGATCCTCGCCACGGTGCCGCCACCGTGGATCCTCAAACCGGCGCACGAAGACGCCTCTCTCGGGCTCGACGACGGCGCGGTGACGTCGGATCGCTCGCACGCCGTCGCACGCGCCCGCGATCTCAAGCGACGCTTCGGCGGCCAGGAGATCCTCGTCGAGCACCTTCTTCCCGGCCGGGAGTTCAACATCGCGATCCTCGACGGCGACTCCGGCCCCGAGGTTCTGCCGGCGGCGGAAATGACCTATGTCGATTTCCCGCAGGATCGTCCAAGGATCCTCGGCTGGGAAGCGAAGTGGGACCAATCCTCGTTCGCCTACCGGAACACCGTCCGCGTCTTTCTCGACGACCGGGAGTCGGCTCTCATCGATGACCTCGCTCGCACCGCACACCGTGCGTGGACCGCCTGCGGGCTGGCCGGCTACGGCCGGGTGGACATCCGCCTCGATGAAGACGGGAGGCCGTGCGTGCTCGAGGTCAACGCCAACCCCTGCATCGCTCCCGACGCCGGTTTCGCGGCGGCGACGGCCGCCGCCGGCATCGAACCGACCGAAGTCGTTCACCGAATTCTCACCGCTGCTGGATGGACCTCATGACAACCGACGCTGAAAAAAGTGCCATCTCGGTTCGCCGAGTTCTTCGCGCCACCGACCGCTCCTCGATCGAACGGCTGCTGACCGCCACCGGGTTCTTCAATCCCGAGGAGCTCGAGGTCGCCATGGAGCTCGTCGACGACCGTCTCATCGAGGGCGAGGAGAGCCACTATCGTTTTCTCGTCGCCGAGCACCGCAGCCGCGTCGCGGGCTACGCCTGCTGGGGGCCGATCCTCGGCACCGTCGAGTCGGCGGATCTCTACTGGATCGCCGTCGACCCGGCGTGCCAGGGTCTCGGCGTCGGGCGCGCCCTGCTCGCCGAGTCCGAACGGTGGTTGGCCGAAGCCGGCCGGCCGCGGGTCTGGGTCGAGACTGCCGGCAGGCCGCAGTACCACCCCACTCGCGCCTTCTATCTTGCCTGCGGCTACCACGTTGCGGCCGAGCTCGAGAGCTTCTACGCCCCCGGCGACGACAAGGTCGTTTTTCTCAAGGTGCTCGGTTAGGGGCCCGTAGCAATCCTCCGCCTCCTCATCCGATCCCGTTCCCGATCCCGTTCCCGATGAGGCGCTACGGTGACAGCGATCAGGGGCAGCCGGCAGCGGCAGGGATCGACGGCGGCGACCAGGAGCAACGGGATCGGGAACGATTCGGGCCGACGCCCGTTTGCATGTGAAATTCCTCACGGGCTCTTGCCCCCGCGCGGCGGACACGTCACAATGACGCGACTCGGCATGACCGGGCTCAACTCCAAAGAGGAGGCAAGATGAAAGTACACGAGTATCAGGCGAAAGAGGTCCTGGCTCGCTACGGGGTGGCAGTGCCCCGCAACAAGCTGGTGACCGACGCCGGGCAGGCCCGCGCCATTGCAGAGGAGCTCGGCGGTCGGGTCGTCGTCAAGGCACAGATCCACGCGGGTGGTCGCGGCAAGGGCGGCGGCGTCAAGCTCGCCGCCAACGCCGATGAAGCGGCCAAGCTGGCCAACGAGATCATGGGGATGACCCTGGTGACGAAACAGACCGGCCCCGAGGGCCGTCTGGTCCGCCGGGTCCTCATCGAGGAGGCGCTTCCCATCGACCGCGAGCTCTATCTCGGCATCGTCCTCGATCGCTCCGAGGGTTTCCCGGTCATGATGGCCTCGAAATTCGGCGGGATGGAGATCGAGGAGGTCGCCGCGGAGAATCCCGACGCCATCCTCAAGGCGCACTTCGACCCCGATGTCGGCCTTCACCCCTACCTCGCCCGGCAGCTCGCATTCGGGCTCGGGCTCGAGGGAGATGCGTTCAAGGCGGGCATCAAGCTCATGCACGCGCTCGCCAAGGCTTACGGCGACACCGACGCCTCGCTCTTCGAGATCAACCCGCTGGTGACCACCACCGACGGCCGGGTCATCGCCCTCGACGCCAAGGCGAGCTTCGACGACAGCGCCATGTTCCGGCACAAAGACATCGCCGAAATGCGCGATCTCGACGAAGAGGAACCCCTCGAGGTCGAGGCTTCCAAGTATGACCTCAACTACATCAAGCTCGACGGCAACATCGGCTGCATGGTCAACGGAGCCGGTCTCGCCATGGCGACCATGGACATCATCAAGCACTGCGGCGGCGAGCCCGCCAATTTCCTGGATGTGGGTGGCGACGCCTCGCAGGAGCGGGTAGCTGCGGCGTTCCGGATTCTCCTCTCCGACTCCGCGGTCAAGGGAGTCCTGGTCAATATTTTCGGCGGCATCGTCCGCTGCGACATGGTGGCGCGCGGCGTAGTGGCCGCGGCCGAAGAGGTCAAGCTCAGCATCCCGTTGGTGGTCAGACTCGAAGGCACCAATGTCGAGGAGGGCCGGCGGGTTCTCGCCGAGTCCGATCTCGCGGTGATCGTGGGCGAGGGAATGGCGGACGCCGCCGAGAAGGTCGTGGCCGCGGTCGGGGGTGCGTCATGAGTATCTGGGTCAACTCCGATACCAAGGTCGTCGTTCAGGGTCTCACCGGCAAAGAAGGCCGGTTCCACGCCGCGAAGTGCCGCGAGTACGGCACCAAGATCGTCGCCGGCGTCACCCCCGGCAAGGCGGGCGCGGACGTCGACGGCGTCCCGGTCTACAACACCGTCGAAGACGCCGTCGAGGCCACCGGCGCCAACGCATCGCTCATCTTTGTTCCGCCGCCGTTCGCGGCCGACGCCATCCTCGAAGCGGCGGACGCCGGTGTCGAGGTTGTCATCTGCATCACCGAGGGCATCCCGGCGCGCGACATGATCCGGGTTCAGCGCATCCTCCAGGGATTGCCGACCCGCCTCATCGGCGGCAACTGCCCCGGCATCATCACCCCGGGCGAGTGCAAGCTCGGCATCATGCCCGGCCACATCTCCATCCCCGGTCCCATCGGCGTGGTTTCGCGCTCGGGCACCCTGACCTACGAAGCCATCGGCCAGCTCACCGCCCTCGGTCTCGGCCAGTCGACCTGTGTCGGCATCGGCGGCGACGCCCTGCCCGGCACCAATTTCATCGACTGCCTCGAGGCCTTCGCGGCCGACTACGACACCGAAGGCATCGTCATGATCGGCGAGATCGGCGGCAACGCGGAAGAGGAAGCGGCCGAGTTCGTCTCCCAGTTCGTGCGCAAGCCCGTGGTTTCGTTCATCGCCGGCCAGACCGCCCCTCCGGGACGCCGGATGGGTCACGCCGGGGCGATCATCTCGGGCGGCAAGGGAACCGCCGCGGACAAGATTGCGGCTCTCGAGGCCGCCGGAATCGCGGTGGCCAGGACCCCCGCGGAGATCGGCATCACCATGAAACGGGCGTTGGAAAACCAGTCGATACTGGATTGACTTTCACAAGATCGTGTAAAATCCCCCAGTTCGCAGTTGGGGGAGGAGCCTGAACTGTGAGGGGGCCCGGCGGTTTACCGCCGGGCGTTTTCTTTTCCCAGGAGTCACGAGAACGCCGGGGCTGCGGCAGGGGCGGCGGCAGGGTACCGCGTTCGGGCACGTCACCGACGACAGCCAGGATGGCTGTCGCTACACAATCAAGAACGGCCGCTGTGTAGCGACAGGCTTCCAGCCTGTCGGGGGCAGGGGCAGCGACCGGGCCAGCGGCAGATGCCGCCCCGGGTCGGAGGGGAAGTAGCCGTCCCTCGGGGTGCCGGGTACGGCATTGTGCCGGATCGACCCTCCGGCACGCGGTGCGCCCGCACAATGCCGTACCGGGCTCCCCCGGCCTCGACGCGCGATGCGGTCTTCTGCTCCCGCGCCCACGACTCTAGCAGGCCGCCGGCGTCCCATCGGCGGGGTCGCAACCCTTCCAATTCACCACCTACGCGACCCCGCCGATGGTGCGACGCTGGGCCGCCGTGACGCCAGAGCGTCCCGGCGGCCCGGAAGGCCGGTGCCGTGAGAACCGGGAACAGCGACAGCGGGAGGGACAGCGGCAGGGTACCGCATTCGGGCACGTCACCGACGACAGCCAGGATGGCTGTCGCTACACAATCAAGAACGGCCGCTGTGTAGCGACAGGCTTCCAGCCTGTCGGGGGCAGGGGCAGCGACCGGGCGCAGCGGCAGATGCCGCCCCGGGTCGGAGGGAAAACAGCGTCCCTCGGGGTGCCGGGTACGGCATTGTGCCGGATCGACCCTCCGGCACGCGGTGCGCCCTGCACAATGCCGTACCGGGCTCCCCCGGGACGCGCGATGCGGTCTTCTGTCCCGGCCACGAAACAGGCCGCCGGCGGCCCATCGGCGGGGTCGCAACCCTTCCAATTCACCACCTACGCGACCCCGCCGATGGGGCGACGCCGGGCCGCCGAAGGCGGACCGGAAGGCCGGGGACGAGGAAAAACTCCTGCAACCGCGAACCGATACCGCATGCCGGTGCGTCCCACTATCTCTCGGATACGCGATGCGTTCCGCTGCGAGACTGACGGGCAGGCGAGACGCCCGCCCCCACAATGACGACGCCGGGCCGCCGAAGGCGGACCGGAAGGCCGGGGACGAGGAAAAACTCCTGCAACCGCGAACCGATACCGCATGCCGGTGCGTCCCACTATCTCTCGGATACGCGATGCGTTCCGCTGCGAGACTGACGGGCAGGCGAGACGCCCGCCCCCACAATGACGACGCCGGGCCGCCGAAGGCGGTCCGGAAGGCCGGGGACGAGGAAAAACTCCTGCAACCGCGAACCGATACCGCATGCCGGTGCGTCCCACTATCTCTCGGATACGCGATGCGTTCCGCTGCGAGACTGACGGGCAGGCGAGACGCCCGCCCCCACAATGACAACGCCGGGCCGCCGAAGGCGGTCCGGAAGGCCGGGGACGAGGAAAAACTCCTGCAACCGCGAACCGATACCGCATGCCGGTGCGTCCCACTATCTCTCGGATACGCGATGCGTTCCGCTGCGAGACTGACGGGCAGGCGAGACGCCCGCCCCCACAATGACGACGCTGGGCCGCCGAAGGCGGACCAGAAGACCGGGGGTCCTGGCAACCCAATCAGAATAGACCGGACTATGAGAGTCGAACGATCCGATCGACCTCGAGAAACCAGAGTTCAGCGCGGGGACGATATCCGAGCGCCAGCGCCTCTTCAACCGCTCGGGCGTAGGTCTCGAGCTGGGGCCGGTAGCGCTCGACCCGTCCCGCGATCTCGGCCTCGCTTTCGACCCGGTCGGTCTTGTAGTCGGCGATCACGAGGCGCCCGTCACCCGGATCACGGTAGACGAGATCGACGGCGCCGCTGATGACCGATGTCCCGTCATCCTCCTCCGGCCGGAGGAAGACCGGCAGCTCCCGGGCAACAATCACCGGCGCAAGTCCGGCCAGACGCTCGAGAATCCCACCGCGGCACATGCCGCCGAGGAGTTTCTCGAGCCGCAGAGTCGCTTCGCCCGCGGCGACGCGATCCAGTTCGGACACCGCACCCGCGATCACGGCCTCCGCCCGTTCCGACACCTGTGCCTCGAGATCCTCCGAAAGATCCAGTCCCTCGAGCAGATGGTGGATCGCCGTGCCGACGGTTGCGGCCACACCGGGCCTCGATGAGCGTGCTTCGGTCGGGTTCTCGCCATCGATCTCGGTCTCCAGCCGGCGACTCAGACGGTGGGCGGCGCCGGACGCCGCCTCCGTCCACCCCGATCGCATCCGACGAACCGCCGCCTCCCGCGCCTCGGCGATGACCTTCGCGTCCCGAGCGACGACGACCCGATCGGCAGTCGTGGCAGCCGCTTCCCGGACCCCCATTGGCGCCCGCAGGTCGCCCGCGAGGGCGGGGAGATACCAGGAGACGCATGGATCGCCGCCCGCTTCGCGATCGACGCCGCGCTCGATGAGGTTGACCAGGTGCTCGGGGTCGGCGCGATGGGCGATGAGCTTGGCAAGGGTGTCCGCCTCGATCGCCTCCACCAGCTCCCCCGGCTCGGCCCATCCGCCCGACACCACGAGACGCTGTTTGGCCCGGGTCATCGCAACGTAGAGCAACCGCACCCGTTCGGCTCGGGTCTGCCGGTCGCGCAGTTGTTCAGCGCGAACGAAGGCCGGCGACGACCACCCGAAGAGCGAGAGCTCGGCGCGATCATCCAGACGGCGAACCACGGCTGCCGCAGTCCCGAACCCACCGGTCCTCTTGTGGATCTGCGCGAGATAGACGTGTTCGAAATCCAACCCCTTGGCGCCATAGATGGTCATGACGTGAACCGCATCCGCGTCCCGGTCCGGCTCCGATGTGGTCGGTGCCTCCCTCCCCTCCTCCACCGCCCGGCGGAGGAAGCGGCCGAGCTCGGCGCCGGTGCCGGAACTCCGAGTCAGGACGCGCTCGAGATCGGCAAAGAAACCATCGAGCCGTGCCTGCCGGAATCGTCCGAGGTGCCGGGCCCCGGCCGAGACCTCGGCGAGCCACAGGGACCGGAGCCGTTCGACAAAGAGATCGGGCGGGTCCTCGCGCATCGACCGGCGCAGCTCGGCCAGGCTCTCCATGGCGCCTGCGAGGGCATCCGGCCAACCCGGAACGGCTTCGGACCCGGGCGCGGCCTCCACCATCGGCAGCGCTCTGGAAATGACTCCATTGAGTCGAATTTTTTCGGCATCGACGGCGCCGCCGAGAACGGCTGCTGCAGCCGGGAAGCCCGCATCCCACAACGGCGCCAATGCCGCATCGGGCACTCCGACCGCATCCGATCGAATCACCGTCAGCAGGGCGAGGGTGTCGGTTGGCTCGAGAATGGCACGGACGAGGGCCGCGGCCTCGATGATCTCCCGCTGGTGGAAGTACTCGCGCTCCCTGGCGACATCGAATGGCACCCCGGCCTCGCGGAAGGCCTCGAGGAGATCACCCTGGGCGGTTGTCGCCCTCAGCAGTACCGCCACATCGCCGTACCTGACCCCGGCCTCGTCGTGCAGACGCCGGACATCGGCGGCGATGGCCCGGGCTTCGAGGGCGACGATCTCGGCGGTCTTCTGTTTCGACGACCACAGAACCCCATCGGAGTTGACGTGCCAGCACACCCAGTGCTCCACGGCGCTCCACGGCAGGTATTCGAAGCCCGGCGATCGCCGGCGCTCATCGGTCGCCTCGAGGGCCTCGAAGCTCGGCTGGATCCCGGGCTCCCGGTGCATCACCGGCTCCACGACTCGTGTGACTTCGTCGAGGATCGGCTGCACCGATCGGAAGTTCCGGGTCAGCGGGCCGAGGACGCCTCCGCTGTCGAGAACCCGATCCTTGAACTCGTCGTACGCCGCGAGGTCTGCGCTCCGCCAGGCGTAGATCGATTGCTTGGGGTCGCCGACGATGAAGAGTCCAGGGCGCTCCTCGCCGCCGCCGTGGAGAGCCAACCGGTCGACAATCCGGCACTGGACATCATCAGTGTCCTGAAACTCATCCACCAGCAACTGCTCGATGCGGCGCCGTTCGGCGCCGCAGATCTCGTCGTTGTTCTCGAAAAGCTCGGCCGTCCGTGAAAGAAGATCGGAGAAGGTCACGATGCCGCGGGCCATCCGCCGGCGCTCCACCTCGTCCATCAACTCGGCGAGAAGCTCTCTGGCAGCGCGGAATCCATCGAGATCGGTGTTGATCAACGAACCCGCGAGCTCGACCAGGCGAGCCGCCGGTCCGGTCAATTCGTCGGCGGCATCGTCCAGCGCTGTGGCTTCTCCCGTGGTGAAGACCCCTCTGGACCAGCTGCGCAGCCGCTCGAACTGCTTGTCTTCGAGCCACGACAGAGTCTCCTGCAGGACCTCGAAACCGGCGCGGGAACCGAGCGAGTCGAGCTTTTCAGCAATCACGGCCAACGCCGCTCTGGTGTCTTCGGTCATCCTGTTCCGAGGAACCGCGACCAGCAACCCGGCTTCGGCGCTGAAGAAGTCGGCAAGGGCTCCTTCGAGCTCCGCTGTGAACCGGGCCGCCGATGCACGATCAAACGGGTCGCGGCGCAGATCGCCCGCATCGGCCCCTGCATCGATGAGGCACCGCAGCGCATCGGCCACCATGGCGGGTCCGACAAACCTCGCCGCCAGCCGCTCCCAGGCCTCGCGCTGCGGATCGTCGTCGAGCCCGCGGAGTGCCTCCTCGACAACCTCGTCCACCAGGTTTTCGACAACCGATTTGTCGGCATCGATCTCGAACTGCGGGTGGAGATTCGCCTCGAAGGGATGCGCCGCGAGGACCCGTTGGCAGTAGGCGTGGATCGTGGTCACCGACAATCGGTGGATTTCGCCTCCGAGGGCGGAGGCGCGGGCAGCGATCTCGGCGGCGTCGATCTCGGCGAGGGCGCCGCCGGCCACCCAACCGATGGGTTGGTCGCCCCGTGCAAGGCCGGTCAGGGCGGCGCCGATGCGCGTTGCCATCTCGGCGGCCGCGGCCTCGGTAAAGGTGATGGCCACGACGCCCTCGATGACCCTCCGAGCCACCGCCGAGCGCTCGTCGGCATCGCCGGCGTGACGCTCCCAGCCGGCGCCGACACACCAGGCGGCCACCCGAGCAACGAGCAGGGCGGTCTTTCCGGTCCCCGCCCCCGCCTCGACGATCAACGGCCGGGCGAACTCGTTCTGGGCCAGAGCTCGGGTGGCCTGATCACCGAGGGCGACTCGAGGCAGGGAGGTCATGAGCCGGCCTCCCTCTCGACCCCGAGCCACCAGAGCCGGCGGGCCGCGCAGAGCGCCGCGGTGTCGGCCGGCTCGTCACCCTCGAGAAGCGACTCCAGGTTCCGTCGGAACACCGAGTCGTCCCGGCGACACCCCTCCGCCACCGAGCAGAGGCGGCAGTGATCGGCGTCTTTGCCATCGGCCTCACGCACCCTCGGGAAGACCGCCCCCTCGTCCAGAGCGGCTTCGATGGTCGCAACCGCGCCCCAGAATGCGTCGCACAGATCCCCATTGCTCGCCGTCGCTTCGAGGACCCTGCATTCGGGAGGAGCGTCGCCGATGTCGGGTTTGAGATAGACATAGCGGCCGGTGCCCGTGTCCGACGACCCGGCCAGCGCATAGGCCACCGCCTGCAGCACCCGGCCGCGGCTCACCTTTTTCAACAGGTGGCCGAACCTCGTCTCGGGTTTCTTGGCATCGGACAACGGGCGCCCGGTCTTATAGTCGGTTACCTCCGGGCCCCGGTCGAGCCGATCCGCGCGGAATGAGATGGTCCGCCCGCTGGCGGGGATGGCGACCGCGCCGGTGATCTCGGACGCCAATACGCCCTCGAGAGCGGTGCCGCCGTGCCACTCCACATCGGCCGCAACCGCCAGCACCGGAACGGCGGCGGCCACCAGCAGTCGGGCAAGACCAAACCCGCTGAGCCCCTCGTCGAAGACAATCCGTCGCGCCGCCTCTTCCAGAAAACCATCGACCCGGGATGCGGGCGGCCATGGAACCGTCACCGGCGCCCGCTCGAGGGCCTCATCGAATTCGAGCCTCGTTCCCCCGGTCGCCTCGATGACGATGCGTTCGAGCACGTCGTGCACCACCGCGCCGACCAAACGGTGATCGGGGTCCGGCAGACCGAGGTGAGGATCCGGCAGCGGCCGCACACCCAACCGATGGCTGAGGAAGGACTGCCATGGACAGGTGGCGACACCCTCCAACCGGGTGATCCAGAGGCGGTCCCCCGGTGTCGCCGCGGTGCCGACGAACCCCGACCACGGACCCACCACCGGCGGTCCGTCGTCGGGCTCCGCCGCTCGGATGACATCCACTCTCGACGTCGCCAACCGTTGGGGTGGCACCGAGGCCGTCTCGGAGCTCCGGTCTCCCCGGCCCTCGGCCAAGGCGAGGGCGACCAGGTCGGAGTCGACTCCCTTGCCCTCGACCACAGCCGCCAGCACCGCGTGCTCATACGCGGGGCGCGGTCCGGGTCGCGGCCGTGACATCGACCACACCGGCGGCGTCGACTCCACCGAGCCGCGGCCCGCGACGGCGAGCCGTTCGGCAAACGGCGATGGCGCCGTCCTCCGCCCGTCAGCCGCCAGGTGCCAACTCAAGCGGATCCGCGGGGCCGATGAGACGAGTTGGGCGAAAAGATAGCGTTCCTCGTCCGCCGAGCGGGCCTTGACCGGCATCTCGGGCAGCACATCCAACGCCAACCGCGACCGGACGAGGTCCGGGAGGAGGGCGTCGTCATTGATGATCCTCGGGAAGACGCCCCGGTTGCAGCCGCAGACGATGAGGTGCGAGAAGGTCCGCGCCCTCGCCTCCATGACAGTGAGAAGCTGAACGCCGCCGCCCGCCCCGCCGATGGGCGTCTCGCCGAGCTTCTCGAGGCGGCCGATCAGGGCCGAGGACCACTCGTCGCTCCGGAGCTTGAAATCCACCGGGAACTCCCGTTCGAGAGCGCAGACGGTGGATGCGATCTGTTCGGCGAAACCCACGCGGCAGTCCCAGCCGAGGGCGCTCAGAAGCGCCATCGTGTGCACTCGGTGCTCGCCGGCCGCGACTCTGTCGGGGCTGTTCTCGAGCGCATCGAGCACCCTCTCGGCGGCACCTCGCGCGGCGACGAGACGGGCTGCCGACAACCGCGGCCCCGCGCCGTGATCCGTGGCGGAGTCTTCGGTCGAACCGGTGTCCCCGACCGGCAGCGGCACGTCCCTCAGGAGGCGCACATCCGTCGGGGCGAGATCCACGAGATCGCGCAACCGTGCGAGGGACAGCACCCGCATCCCGAGCAGGAGTTCGGTTCCCCCATCGAGGTCATCGACGACCTCGAGCCAGAGATCGAGATCGGCGCGACCGCCCCGGCGCAGCAGGTCGGCGAGACGGCGCGCCTTGCGCCGAAGCAAACCGCCGGGGACCTGCGCCCCGACTCCCGAAAAGGGCACCCCGAGACGACCCATGTGCCGCCTCAGCGCCGGCCCGAGCTGACCGAGGTGGCGCGCCACCACCCCGATGTCCTCCGGTTCGTCCCTCCCGTCGAGGATCGATCGAACCGTCTCCGCCACCCACCGCGCTTCGGTCTCCACATCGGGCGCCTCGGCAAAGTCGATCTCGGGCGGCGGCGTTATCGCGTCGTCCCCCTCCCGCTTCAGCCCGCCCACGGTGAGTTCGAGTCGATCGAGGAAGGAGTTTCCCGAATCGCTCCGCTCCGGCTGAGACGGGTCCGGAACCCGGTCCACCAGAACCACTCCACCCATCTCCCGGAGAACCGTCGTCAACAAATCCGCCGCCACGCCCGTGAGATCGGCAAATCCGTGGACCAGTATCCCGCGTGACGGAAGTGACTCCGCTCCGTGGTCGCGAAGCGCCTCGGTGGCGTGTTTGTATCGCGCGGCCTGTGGTTCGGCGTTGGTGATTTCAGCGCTCTCCAGGGCCCTCGCGGTGACACGAGTCAACGCGGCGGCGCGATCCCGATTCGACCGGGGAACCACGTTGGCGAGTTCGGCCAACCGCTCGAGAACGCCCTCCTCGTGCGCCGGTTCGAAGCCCGCGTCCACCAGATCCCGGACCGCACCCTGAACCACGTCATAACCATCGCTGAGGTCCTCGAGTTCGGCCGCAAGAACAGGCTCGAGTTCGGCACAACGCCGGACCAGGACCTCGAAGCCGGCCTCACCGCCGGGGAGCGGCCGGCTCGACCGTTCCATGATCTCCCTCGCCAGTCCGCCCATGGTCTGGATAACGACGCCGGCGACGGCTCCTCGTTCCCGAACCAGCCGACGAAGCAGGTGCAGCCGCAAGCTGCGCGACGGAACGATGATGCGGACCGGGAGGGCGAGGTCGTCGAGATCATTCGAGATCAGCGCATCGAGCTCGGTGAAGAGGCGACGCTCGGTGGCGAGCGCGCCGCGGCAATGGATGACCTTGGTCGCCTGAGTGTCGATCACGCTCACAGGATACCGCGGCCCACCGGCGCCGCCGATGACGATCGGAGACATGCGGCAAGGCGTGCCGGAGCGGAGTTTCGAACAAGACCCGAACGCCTGCACCACACTGGCGATCGAGCCCGTCGCCACGACACCGAACGCGGCTCTTTCGTCGCGACGGCCCATGCCGCAACCCAGCCGGATCCGGCCGCCAGCTCCTGATGCTGGATATCAATTGACACCGGGTGTAGAATTACCTCAAGATTAAAATGAGATCAAGAATCTGAATCAGAGAACATCGCGGGCAGCCAACGTTCGCCGTTTTGAGTCGTGCGAATTGAAAGGAGCAAGTTCAATGAATCTGTCATCGTTTCGAAGTGCAGCGAGGCGCCCGGCCTGGGCCGGCCTTCTGGCCGTGGTGCTGACATTCTCCGCCGCGGTGTTTGCCGACGGGGAAAAGGGCGTCGTCAACGACACCCCGGAAACCGCCTACGGGACGATTGCATCAGCCGGGCCGCTCGATCAGATCTTTGTCGGCGTCGACGCCTCAACCCAGATATCGTATATCACCGACACGGTTTACCAGGTCTACCCGTCGTCAGTCATCCCGGGCGACTACGGCACTTTCGTGGTCGTCGGAACCGAACTCTACGCGCCGTTCTTTTCCGACCACGGCGGCACCGCGACTGGTTCTCTCGGCACCTACACCGTCTTGACCCAGGTCAGCCAGTCCGGCGTCACCGGCTCCGGCACGGCCGCCTCCCCATACAGCGTGACCACCGTTCTCGACGTCGGAGCGACAGGCCTGCGTCTCACCCAGGTCGACAGCTATATCGTCGGAGAGGAGCGATACCGCACCGACCTGACTCTCACCAACTCGGGAAGCGCTGCGGTCACCGGCGTCCTCTACCGTGCCATGGACTGCTACCTCGCCGGCAGCGACGACAGCTACGGCATGCAGTCCGGTACATCCGTGGGGTGCTCGGCCAACCCGAATAACGTTCCACCGGGCCGGATCGAGCTGCTCGATCCAATCACCGGCGGCAACAACTACTATCAGGCCGGCTACTCCGAGGTCTGGTCCGCGATCGGGACCCACCTGCCGTTCAACGACACCTGCCGCTGCACCGAACTCATCGACACCGGCGCCGGCATCAGCTGGAACTTCAACGTTCCCGCGAGCGGCAACGTCACCTACTCGCACTACTCGGTGTTCTCGCCGACCGGCGGTCCTCCCCCATCCAGGAGGACGCGATCCCGACGCTTGATCCCCTGGGAATTGTCGTTTTCGCCGTGTTGCTGGTTGTCGTCGGTCTGTTCGTCGTGCGGCGCCGGATCTGAGGAGCGTCCGCCCGGGCCCGGCAGCGGGCCCGGGCTTCGCGGACCATTGGGGGCGCGATGGGAGGGGTGCAGAGGCGCGCGATGGGAGGGGTGCACAGGCATGCAACGTTGTTCGCGGCGAACAAAGATGGTGCCAGGCACCCTGTCCGCGTACTATGAACCGATGGACTCGCAACATACGATCCTCACCGAGATGCTCGGAATCCGCCACCCCATCATCGGCGGCGCCATGTATCCCTGTTCGAACCCCGAGTTGGTGGCCGCGGTGTCGTCGGCGGGCGGGATCGGGGTGCTGCAGCCGGTATCCCTGGTCTATGTCCACGGCCTCGATTTCCGTGACGGCATCCGCCGGATCCGCAGCCTCACCGACGGCCCCATCGGGATGAACGTCCTCACCGAGAAGTCATCGGACCGTTATCTCGAGCGGATGCGGCAGTGGCTCGAGATCGCCCTCGAGGAGGGCGTTCGGTTCTTTGTCTCGTCCCTCGGCAACCCGCGCTGGATCGTCGATGCGGTGGCCCCTCACGGCGGGCTCGTCTTCCACGATGTCACCGAGAGGAAATGGGCGGACAAGGCGATCCAGGCCGGAGTTCACGGCCTCATCGCGGTCAATGGCCGGGCCGGTGGTCATGCGGGCTCGCGTTCCCCCGAAGAACTCCTCGACGAGATCGGCGGTCTCGGGCTGCCGGTGGTCTGCGCCGGCGGGATCGGCGACGCCGCCGCCTACCGCCACGCCCTCGCCCTCGGGTATGTCGGAGTCCAGATCGGCACCCGGCTCATCGCGACCACCGAGTGCTCGGAGTCGGCCGGGTACAAGAATGCGATCATCGAGGCCGGTGAGGACGACATCGTCCTGACCCACAAGATCACCGGCGTCCCGGTATCGGTCATCCGCACGGAAATGGTCGAGCGCGAGGGCACCGAGGCCGGCCGCTTCGAGCACTGGCTGCTCACCCACCCCAAGGTCAAGCACTGGGTCCGGGCCTTCTACTCGATCCGCTCGGTCATCCGTCTCAAACGCGCCAACCAGCGCGGAGTGGTGTCCCACCGCGATTATCTCCAGGCGGGCAAGAGCGTCGCCGGCATCCACGCCGTCGAACCCGTCGCCGAGATCATCTCGGAGTGGACGGCGAAGCCGGGCGTAACCTCGTAGCTGAGTCTCACGCAAAACCTCCGATTTTCGGAGAATCGTCGTCTGTAGTCTTCTCGCAGGCATCCCCGCCGGCCCTCGGGTCGCGGTGGAATGGCACGCAGCTGGATCCGAACTCCGCAGTTCGCAGGAGGCTGAGTCGACAACCAACAGACCCATCGCAGGTAGTACTTTTAAATCCCGGTTGTTTCGCCGGTGCCCACTACATGGAAGTTCGAGTTGAAACACGGGGGGCACGGGGAACCACGGGGTCGCCACGGGAGATCGCTCGACTCATCACGTCCTCCGGAGAAGTCCCGCAACTCTCCAATACATGTGGAGCCCAGGTCAGAATGACCGTGCCCCGTGGAATCCCCGTGGTTCCCCGTGCCCCCCGTGTTTCAAATATAGCGTCCCGGTATGCAGGTGATTTCCAGGAACACGCAACTGCACTAGCAAAGAGAGTTCTGCGATGGATCTGTCGACCATGAACCTAGCTTCTTGTAAGACGCTGTGCCGGTTGGTCAATTGAATCCTCAGCTGTCAGGTGGGGAGGGTGTAAAACCCTCTCCTACGCTACTTTCCATAGAATCCGTAGAGGCGGGCTATATACCCAGCCTTGTAGCGGTATCGGTTCTTGCAAGAGGCTAAGCTGTTACCTTTCAGGTGTCTCACCTACTGAATGACCAACGGCGCCATCCGGACCTCTCCCTGGAACGGGACCCGGCCGGTGGTCACAAAGGTCTGGTAGTCGCTGAGCATCGATTCGACGGCCACCTCATCGTCGGATTTCCTGTTGACGATCTGCCGCCACCAGGGTTGGGCCCGGGGGTAGTTCACCAACCGGACCTTGGCATCGAGATCGATCTCGGCCAGCCGCTTGGCCTCCTCGAGCGCGGTGTCGAAGCCGCCGACCATGTCGACGAGACCGTTCTCCAACGCTTGAACGCCGGTGAAGACCCGCCCCCGACCGATGGCGTCGACCTCGTCCCAGGTCATCCCCCGGGACTCGGAGACGAGGGTCACGAACCGGTCGTAGATCCTGTCCAGCACCCGATCGACGATGGCCCGCTGCTGGTCGTTCCAATCTTCAAGCTCACCGTAGATATCCGCGTTGGCGCCGAAGTCGGCCTTGCCGAAAGTGATTCCGAGCTTGTCGTTGTAGAAGCTCTCCATGTTGAGGTGACCGGTGAGCACCCCGATCGAGCCCGTGATCGTACCCGGTTCGGCGACGATGGCCTGCGCGCCGCAGGTGACCCAGTAGCCGCCCGAACCCGCGACATCTCCCATGGAGACGACCACGGGGATCTTCTCGGCCGTCCTCGCCATCTCCTCCCGGATGATCTCCGACGCCAGCGCGCTGCCTCCGGGGGAGTCGACGCGGAAGACGACGGCTTTGATTTCGTTGTCTTTGCGGATGGCGCGGAAGGCGGAGGCGATGGTGTCGGCGCCCATGACGTCGCTCATCCCGAAGATCGGGTTGAACTGACGGCGGCTCTCACCACGCATGATGCCGCCGACGCCCGTGACGACGGCGATCTTCGCACCGCGCGACGACGGACGCTCACCGGCGAGGAACTGGTGCAGACCGACGATCTTGGCCGAGCCCGCCTTGTCCTCGATCCGGTCGGTGAAGGTGGTCCAGTCCTCTCGGTGGTCGACCAGACCCGCCTCATGAGTTTCCTCACCGAGGAAGGGTCCACGATCGATGAGGTTGCGGACCTCATCGGGCCCGAGGCCTCGTCCCCTGGCGACCCCATCGACGAGTTGGTCAAAGAGCGAACCGACGAGCCAGTCGGTCATCTCGCGGGCTGCCGGGGTGAAATCCCGTTCCGTGTACATGAATCGCGCGGTCTTGTAGTCGCCGCGGCCCGGAAACTCCGGCCGAATGCCCAGCTTGTCGAAGGTGCCGCGGATAAACGGCGAGCGGACCGAGAGACCGATGAGGTTGACATCGCCGCCCGGGTGGAGCGAGATCTCGTCGCAGGCTGTTGCGAGGTAGTAGAGCGAGTTCCCCGGGGCGAACTCGCCCGCGGTCTCGAGATAGGCCGATGTCCACTTTCCGCTCGCCCGGACATTCTGGATGAGACCCCGAAGCTCCTGGGTCGTGGCGAATCCACCGCCGAAATCGCCGATCTTCAGCCGGACCCCGACCACGCGATCGTCGTCCGAGGCCCGGTTCAGCACCCACCTGAGATCCTGCATGCTGAGCGGTTGATCGCCGAAGATCTCGGCGAAGGGATCGTCGGCGGTCACCTCGGCGATGGGGCCCGCGAGGTTGATGGCGAGCACTACGGTGGAGGGCAGACCGGGTTTCGCCAGCCCACGCGCCACGACCGCCACCAGTACGATCCCCAAGACGAGGACCAGACAACCAACACCGAGAATGACCGAGCGTGCCTTTGCCATTTCCAACCTCCGCTGACGGGATCATCCTAACAGAAGGGCGATCGGTGATCGGTGTCAGGAGCCTGCACTGCATAGATGGTGGATGGATTTCGGAGCGTCATTTGAGGTCGTTTTTTGCCTGTTTCGCTGGTTCATACTGGTGGTCTGGGCCAAGAAACAGGCGAAAAACGGGCCAAATGCCGCCCGAAAGGCGCCGCCGATTCTATGCGGTGCAGCCTCCTAGGGAGATACGTGGCTCGGGGATCCGGGTTCGGCCCCATTCGAATTCTGGGATCTTGCTGCCGACTCGCGGTTGCGGTATCGACCGGCGAACGACGCATATTTCGGCAGGGGCGGGTGTGATCGCCAAACAAACACGGGCCGTGTCGCGTACATCCCAGTGCAAGACCCGGGCAACGGCCGCGGAGGTGAAGCCATGTCGAGGATGGGGATTCGAATCGCGTGACGTGCGGACTGGCAATCATGGGTGTCGTCGCCATCGTCGGCGCGGATCCTCCCGAAAAAAGCGGAAACGCCGAACGAAACCGTACGCGCCTCGGCCCAGCTGCAAACCGCGGCGACCAAGAAACCCTTCGAAGAACCGGACGCGGCCGCCGAGCTCTTCTGGCGGAAACGACAGGGCCCCGGTCCCGGCTTCGACACACACGCCGCCTACCGCGCCGCCATCGAACAGATGAACCGGATGCCCCGATATTCGTCCCGGCTCGGCGGTGAGCTCGAAACCCGACCGGCAGCCTCGCCCTTCGGACTGGCCGCGTTTGCCGCGAAGCGCCTCCTCGGGGTCTGGCAGGCTCTCGGACCGGGCAACGTCGGCGGCCGGACCCGGGCGCTCCTCATCCACCCCACCCAACCGGAGATCATGTATGCCGCCGGGGTGTCGGGAGGCGTCTGGAAAACCACGAACGGCGGTCAGTACTGGAACCCCATGGCCGACGAGATCGCCAACATCGCCGTCAACTCCATGGCCATGCGGCCCGACGATCCCGAGACCATCTACATCGGGACCGGCGAGGGTTACTTCCGGGAAGAGGTCCGCGGCACCTGGCTCCCGCTCCGCGGCGCGGGGATCTTCGTCTCGAGGGACGGCGCCGCCACCTGGCAGCGACTCGAGAGCACCGACAACGAAGATTTCCACTGGGTCAACGATCTCATCGTCAGCACCAAGGATCCCGATCGGATCTATGCCGCGACCCGGACCGGCGTCCACATCTCCACGGACGGCGGCACGAGTTGGGGGCACTCGCTGGTCGCGTCGCAGAAAGGCGGCTGTCTCGATCTCGAGATCCGCACCGACCTCGCCAAGGACTGGGTCTTCGCCTCCTGCGGCACCCTCGGCCAGGCCACCGTCTACCGCCGCAAGATCGCCGCCGACACCGATTGGGAACCCGTGCTCGCCACGCCCGGGATGGGCCGCACCACCCTCGCCATCGCACCCTCCCAGCAGAACACCATCTACGCCCTGGCGGCGTCCAATGTGCCGGGACCCAACGGTCTCTTCGAGCAGGCGCTGCACGCGGTCTATCGTTCGACGAGCGGCGGCGCGGCGGGCAGTTGGGTCGCTCAGGTCGACAACACCGACCCGAACAAGGTCAACACGCTGCTGCTGACCAACCCGATCACCTCGTCCTACACCGACTGCGGCTGGGCGTCATACGATCCATGGATCCCGATGGGGTGGTACTGCAACGTCATCGCCGTCGATCCGGTCGACCCCGATGTCGTCTGGGCGGCCGGGGTCGATCTCTTCCGTTCCGACAACGGCGGCCGGGATTGGGGCGTCGCCTCCTACTGGTGGGCTGCCGGCCAGGATCCGAGCTTTGTCCACGCCGATCAGCACGCCATCGTCTTTCACCCCGACTACGACGGCGTCGGCAACACCAGGATGTTCACCGCGAGCGACGGCGGGATCTTCTCCACCGACAACCCGAATTCTCCGATCTCCCTCGGGATCGACGGCGTCTGCAACACCACCACATCGAGGGTCTTCTTCCAGAGTTACAACAACAACATGGGGATCACCCAGTTCTACCACGGAACCCCATACCCGGGCGGCGAGCGGTACATCGGCGGCACCCAGGACAACGGCACCGTCGTCGGCGCCGACGCCCTCGGTCCCGAACGCTGGAGATTCGTCCACGGCGGCGACGGCGGCTACACCGCGGTCGATCCCACCTCGCCGAATCTCGTCTATGCCGAGAGCCAGCGGTTCGGTTTCGTGAGATCGACCGACGGCGGGTCGACCTTCACCGATGCCGTCGGCGGCGTCAACGACGGCGGATTCCTCTTCATCACGCCCTTCACCATGGATCTCAACGAACCGCAGCGGCTTTGGACCGGGGGCTACCGGCTGTGGCGGACGGACAACGGCGGGTCGTACTGGAACGCCGCGAGCAGGAGCCCCATCGGCCCCGGGCAGATCAGCGCCATCGCGGTGGCTCCCGGCAACTCCCAGCGGGTCGTCGCCGGCACCAGCGACGGCGATGTCTACCGCTCGGAGAGCGCCCTGACGAGCACCGGATCGAGCGCCTGGGAGTCGGCACGGCCGCGGGCCGGGTTTGTCACCTCCCTGGCGTTCGAACCGGGTTCCCAGGACGTGATCTACGCGACCTTCGCCGAGTTCGGCGGCCGCCACGTCTGGCGATCCGAGGACTTCGGCGAGACCTGGGAAGCCATCGACGGCAGCGGAGCGTCGGCGGTGCCCGACATCCCGGTGCACTCTTTGGCCGTCGATCCCGGCAACGTCCGTCGGATCTATCTCGGCACCGATCTCGGGGTCTTCACCTCGGGCGATCGGGGCCGCACCTGGGCGGTCGAGAACACCGGTTTCGCCAATGCCGTGACCGAGTGGCTCGCCATCGAAAGCGACGCCGATCACCGGCCGCGGCTCTTCGCCTTCACCCACGGCCGCGGCGCCTGGAGAGTCGATCTCGCCCCGGCGCAGGAAGCCCCGAGACAGGGCGGAGGGCGCGTGGCGCCATAGCTCGGACGCTGGATGCTGGGAAGGAGCATCCAAAATAGCGACAACCCACAGATCACACCGATGGGCACAGGTGCCATCGAAGCATCGCATATCAACGCAGAGGCGCGAAGACGCAAAGGCGCAGAGACATCGCCCCATCGCGGTTGAGAGTGGGCTGGCCGTGGATTGGGGGTTCTCTGACTTCGTATTGGCGTTTTCTCGACCGCGAGGTGTCTGAAGGTGGGCCCAGGCCCACCCTACGGGCAGGCTGGAAGCCTACCCCACAATCACCGCAGATCAGGATCTCGGGTATCGCAGGCGCCCTGGTGGACTGTGGGAAAGGCCTGCGACCGCGACAGTTGCAGTGCATTCTGGCTCTGACAGCAGCGCCTGCCGCAGGCGCTGAAATAGATCGCGGAATGATCACCGCCGGCTGCGATGTTGTGGAGGCGGGCTTCCAGCCCGCCCTTCAGACTCACATCGGCTGGGAGCCCGCCAACACGAAGTTAGATGACCTTCAAGTTTCGCGTCGCCCACTCTCAACTGCGATGGCTTTGCGCGTCTTTGCGATGGATGTTCTTGGCGCTCTTTGCGATGCCACCCTGCGATGAGATGAGATGCAATTCCGCTATCTGTGGTCCGTTACGATCACGCCGTCCGTTTCACTACGTACCGGTAGAGCCCTGCGGAGTTCTCGGGCATCGGGCAGAGGTGGCGGTAGCGCGCGACGATGTCGCCGGACAGCGACTCGGCGGCGAGCTCGCCCTCGTCGAGAGTCTCGAGCGCGCCGGCGAGGTCTTTTCGGCTGCCGCCGTCGGCCGCGATCGCTTCGGCGATGGCGGTCCAATTCAGCAGTCGCGCCTCGAGTTCATCGAGATGGCGCGTGGGATCGTCAAAGGCGCCGTAGTGGGTCAGCAACAGCCGTTCCGGTTGCAGTCTCCGGATGAGCTCGAGGCTCTCCCGCCAGAGCTCGACATCGATGTCCGGCGGCGGCATGGGCGGCGCGACGTGATCCGCGCCCGGGAACCGGATCCCGCCGACATCACCGGTGACCACGTCGCCGCCGATCTGCCAGGCGATGTGGTGCACCGCATGGCCCGGGGTGTGCCAGGAAACAACTTCGAGATCGCCGAGGGTGATCTTCTCGCCGTGTCCCGCCGTCCTCAGCTGTCGCGAGGGCACGCCCTCGGTCCGTCCCCACAGGGGAATCGAGCCGGTCGCCGTAGAGCCGCTCGGCGCTCGGCAGGAGCTTGGCTCCGGGGTCGATCAGGTGCGCCACCCCGGCCGGGTGGGCGTAGACGGTGCAGCCGCTGCGGCGCGCGAGCACCCCGGCGCCGCCCGAGTGGTCGAGGTGGACGTGGGTGGCGAAGATCGCCGCCAGATCGTCGATCCCGAACCCGAGCTCGGCGACGGCGCGCTCCACGGCCTCGACCGAGCTCGCCGGACCGCTCTCGAAGAGGACGAACCGTCCGTCGCCCGTCGCCGCGGCATACGCTGCAATCACCTCGCTGAATCCCTGAAACCCAAGGTCGATGGTGGTCAGTCGCGGCATTTCCCGCCTCCGTTCTTCTCGGAGCCCCTGCGTTGGTAACATGGCTCGTGGCTGCACAGTGTAGCGGACCGGCCAGGCTGACCTGAGGAGGCCCGATGCCAAGACGTCGATCGCTCGACACCGCATTGACCTCACCGACCCCGGCGGTGCTCAGGACGCTCCGCGCCGATCTCCTCGAGGACGGCGCCTCCCCCGACGCCCGGGCGATCGCGATCATCGGCGAGTTCCACGCTTTTCTCGATCGGTTTCGCCACCTCGACCTCGTCACGCGATCTCAACCACCTTGCCTCCAAGCTCGATATCGGCGCCATCGGCGGTGTCGTGCTGGAGCAGCTCTTCGAGTCCCCGAACGCCAAGAACCTCGCCATGCGGGTGTTGACCGGGGGGCTCAGCGAGGGGTTGATGGTCCTCGCCTCGCGGCAATATGTCCGGGCGCAGGAGGGAGAGCTCGCCGCGCTCTTCCGGGGGGTCGCGTGGACCCTCTACCACCGACTGTGGCAATGGACGGCGGAGACAAATCCGCAACTCGAGTCTTCCGAGAGGCGGCGCCTGCTCGACCGGATCACCGAACCCCTGTGTGATTCCGAGGCGCCCGACGCCGTCAAAGCGGTCCTCGCCGGACGGCTCTTCCAGGTTCTGCTGGTGGGGCATCTCACCGATGAGGCAGCGGTCCCGCCGAGGTCGTCATGAATCGTCGATTGAGCCTGAAGCCGCTCGAGGGAACGGCGGCTTTCGCCCACGCAGCCGTGCTCTCGCTCTGCGTCGGCTACTCCATCATGGTCACGGCGCACCGACCGCCGCTGGCCGCCATGCTCGGCGGATCGCTGCTGACCACGCCCCTTCGATCGGAGCTCGTCCGGAGTCTCGGTCTGTGGTCGGTCGCGACCGCGGTTCTTCTCGCCGCGGGGCTGAAGTGGGCCGAGCGCGGCGGCCGCCGGCCGAAGACCCTCGGTGAGCTCGTCGCCGGTCTCTGGCCGCTGACCTTGATGCCGCTGGCCTTCTATGTCTTCAGCATTCCGGTGTGGTCGGTATCGCCGGTGCTGCTCTTTGCAATCACGACCGCGGCCTGCGGATACTGCGTGGTGCGAACCGAGGTTCCGGGCAGACTGCGCTCGTGGTCGATTCCTCCAGCCGTGGAAAAAGCCGGTCCGTGGGTGCTGCTCGTAGCGGCCATCACAGCTTATGTGATCTACGCGTCGGTCCACACCATCCACCACCACCACTCCCTCGGCACCTCCGCGTTTGATCTCGGAATCCAGGAGAACATCCTCTGGAACACGGTGCACGGAGACGTCCTTTACTCGTCGCTCATGGGCGGCAACTACCTCGGCATCCACACTTCGCTGGTGCTGCTCCTCATCGCACCGATCTATGCCCTCGCTCCAACCACCGAGACCCTCCTCGTGCTCCAGGCGATGGCGCTCGGATCAGCCGCCCTGCCGCTTTTTCTTTTCTCCCGCAGTATTCTGGAGAACAGATGGCAGGGATTGTTGATCGCGACGATCTGGTTGACCCACCCGGCGGTGGCAGGCGCCAACTTCTACGATTTCCACCCCATCGCCTTTGCACCGTTGTTGCTCTTCACGGCCGTCGCCTTCTGGTGGCTCAAGCGGTGGGCTCCGTTCTGGATCTCCATCGCCCTGCTGCTATCGGTGAAGGAGGAGCTGTCGATCATCGTCGTCCTGCTGGGGATCGTCACCCTGATGAGCGGAAACCGCCGCCAGGGGTTGCAGATCCTGGCCCTCGGCGCAGCGGCGTATGTGGTTCTGCAACACCTCGTGATCCCCCACTTCGCCGGCGGCGCCCACTCCTACTCCTGGTACTACTCCGAGATCATCCCGTCCGGTGAGGGGCCCCGCGGGCTCATCACCACCGTCCTCCTCAACCCGATCTTCGCCCTGAAGTTCATCCTGACCGGGCCCAAGGCGCTCTATGTTTTCCAACTCTTCGCGCCGCTCGCGCTTCTGCCCTTCTTCACCGCCCGGGGCGCGGTCCTGATCAGCTACGGTCTCGCAGCCACCCTCCTCGCGAGCCGCCCGCCGCTGCACCAGATCGGGTTTCAGTACGCCCTCACCCTCCTCGCCCTCGGATTCGTCGGCGCCCTCCTCGCCCTGGCTCGTTTCTCGAGCGACGGTCGCCGGCGGGCCCTGACCGCAGCGGTCCTTCTCGCGGTTCTCACCTGCTACCACTATGGAATGATCTGGCCCCGGCACCACTTCACCGGCGGTTTCTCGAGAATCGATTTCGACTACTCGGAACGGGACCGCGAGCGCTACCGGGAGCTTGTCGAACTTGTCGAGCAGATCCCCCCCGACGCCGCCGTCCTGGCGAGCGAGAATCTGGTTCCACACGTCTCGCAGCGCCACATCGTCGAAACCACCCGTCATGTGCACGACCGCAAGTTCTCCCACTACGACTCCATCCTGGTGGTCAACGACGGTGAGGCCCAGCGACTCCGGAGGGCGCCCGGCCTCGACGGGCTTCGCGGCTACGAGATCGCCGCCCGGAGCGAGAGCTTCATCCTCTTCAGGGCGATTCCCGATGAGCGTCAACCCTGAGGAGGCGCCGCCCATGCCCTCGGTCTACGACATCAAACCGGCCTTTCAAAACCTGCTCCGGCCGTTGGCCGACGGCCTCGTACGGGCAGGTGTCACCCCGAATCAAGTGACCATCGCAGCCTTCGTCCTGTCTGCGCTTGGCGGCCTCGCCATCGCTGTGTGGCCGAATTCGCGATGGCCACTGCTCGCCCTTCCGGTGGTCCTCTTCATTCGGATGGCGCTCAACGCCCTCGACGGCATGATGGCTCGCGAACACGACCTCGCAAGCCCGGCGGGTGCGATCCTCAACGAGGCCGGCGATGTGGCGGCGGACGCCGCCCTCTATCTCCCCCTGGCCCTCGTGCCGAGTTTGAACACCGGCGCCGTGGTCATGGTCGTCGTCCTGGCGGGGGTGACCGAACTCGTCGGCCTCACCGGCGCCACCGTCGGCGCGTCACGGCGCTATGACGGACCCATGGGCAAGAGCGACCGCGCCTTTGGAATCTCGGTGCTCGCAATCGCCGCCGCGATGTGGCCGGCCGGAAAGCCGGTGTTCACCGGAGTCCTCGCAGTGATCATCGCACTTGAAGTTCTCACCATCGCCAACCGCGCGCGCTCCGCGCTGAAGGAGATCGAGAAGTGAGCACCATCATCGACCGGCTCCACCCCAACCTGCTCATGGGTCTCGGCGGGATCTTCGTCATCCTGATCGCCGCCACCGTCATCGTCTGGTTGATCCGGAAAACAAGACCCGGTGTCGATCTTGGAGACGTCCCGGCGCGGATCCGCAGCTGGTGGCTCATGGTCGTCATCTTCACAACCGCCATGGTGCTGGACCGCCGGGTCTCGCTGACCTTCTTCGCCTTTGTCAGCTTTCTCGCCCTCAAGGAGTACCTGTCCCTCATCCCCACCCGCCGGGCCGATCGCTCGGTGCTGCTCTGGGCCTATCTCGCAATCCCGGTGCAGTACCTCTGGGTGGGCCTCGAGTGGTACGGGATGTTCATCATTTGGATCCCGGTCTATCTTTTTCTCTTTCTGCCCATGCGGATGGTCCTCATCGGCATCACCGAGGGTTTCCTCCGCGCCGCCGGCACTCTCCACTGGGGCCTCATGGCCACGGTCTTCTCGATCAGTCACGTGGCCTTCCTGCTGGTGCTGCCGTCCGCGGTCAACCCCAACGGCGGCGGTCCGGCGCTCGTGCTCTATCTGGTCTTCCTGACCCAGTTCAACGATGTCGCCCAGTTCCTCTGGGGCAAGTCGCTGGGCCGCCACAAGGTCGTACCGACCGTCAGCCCAGGCAAGACCGTCGAAGGCCTTCTCGGAGGACTTGGCACCACAGTCGTGCTCGCGATGGTCTTGGCGCCCTATCTGACACCGTTCACCCGTGGTTGGGCGGCGTGCGCCGGGGTCATCATCGGGCTCAGCGGCTTCATCGGCGATATCGTCATCTCGGCGCTCAAGCGCGATCTCGGTGTCAAGGACTCGGGAGACCTGCTGCCCGGTCACGGCGGCATCCTCGACCGCATCGACAGCCTGACCTATACCGCACCGCTGTTCTTCCACTTCGTCTACTACCTGGCGGTGTAATGGCGGAGCAGACCGGGAGCATCGGACCGCTCGCCTGGTGTCTGCGTCATGCATTCTCCTGGCTGCTGGTCCGACCGATGGTGCTCATCGGTCTCGGGCTCAACATCCGTCATCGCGAGCGGTTGCCGCAGAACGGGCCGGCTATCCTTGTCGCCAACCACAACAGCCACCTCGACACCCTGGTGCTCATGACCCTGCTCCCCGCCGGCCTCCTGCCGCGCGTCCGGCCGGTTGCCGCAGCCGACTACTTCCTCGCCAATCCCATCTCGGCCTGGTTCTCGACGACCGTTATCGGCATCATTCCGGTTCACCGCCGCGGACGGAGCTCCGGCGAACACGACCCTCTGGCGGGAGCCGCAGAGGCGCTCGAGGCCGACCACGTCATTCTGCTCTTCCCAGAGGGCACTCGTGGCAATCCCGAAGAAATGGCAGAGTTCAAGTCCGGTGTCGCTCACCTCGCCAAACGATATCCGGACATCCCCGTGGTGCCGGTCTTCCTCCATGGTCTCGGCAAGACCCTGCCCCGCGGCGCCTTCATCCCGGTCCCGTTCTTTGTTGACGTAGTCGTCGGCGAACCGCTCCACGGCATTGATGATCACCATGCGTTCATCGACGAATTGAGCGGGAGAATCAAGGCACTCGGTGGCGAGATTCAGCAGCCGGAATGGAAATGACGAGCAAGACAAAAGAGGCTTGAAGTCAGAAAACCGCTCGCTCCCATGTATTGGAGACTTCCTGGTGTCTCAGGATCCGGTCGGCGCGGGGTCGTTGCGGCTGGTCGGCAACGATGTCGACGGTGGGGCGCAAAGCTCGATAACAACACCCTCTGGGTACAATGGGGTCGTGCAGATCATCATCCTCCTGTTTCTGATCGCCGTCTCAGCGTGCAGCCCTCCGGTGAGCGCCCCGGCTGAACCGAGGAACCTCGTCGTTCTGAGCATCGACACGCTTCGGCCCGACCACCTCGGTCTCTACGGCTACAGCCGGTCGACAAGTCCCCACCTCGACCGGTTTGCGCGCTCCAGCGTCGTCTTCGATCAGGCGGTGACGGTTCACGTCGCCACCGCGCCGGCGCACGGGACGATTCTCACCGGGGAGTATCCCGGCGGCCACGGCATCGAGCTCAACGGGATGGCGCTCAAACCGGGAGTTCCGACCCTGGCCGGTATGCTCGCCGAGAAGGGCTTCGTAACCGGCGCCTTCGTCAGCGGTTGGACGCTTCAGCGCCACACCGGGCTCGACCGGGGATTCGAGATCTACGACGACGATCTCGGACCGCCGAGAAACGGCGCCCGGCGCGAGGGATCGGAAACCACCGCCGCGGCCTTGAAGTGGCTTCGGGCAAAGGTCGCGGCCGAGAAGGACTTCTTTCTCTTCGTCCACCTCTTTGAACCGCACTGGCCCTACGACCCGCCGGCAAGCGATGCCCTGAAGTTCCTCCCGGGGCGTTACGAGCTCACAACGGTTTCCAAACCGGTGCACATCGATCGACTGCTTTCGGTCAACCGGCTCAATTCCGAGGAGCAGCAGGAGTACGTCGCCCGCTACGACGGCGAAATCGTCGTGGCCGACCGTCTGGCCGATCGCCTCCTCCGGGAGCTGGAGAATCTCGGTGTGGCCCACAACACGGTCGTGGTCGTGCTCGCCGATCACGGCGAGACCCTTTTCGAGCGCGAGTGGACCATGGATCACGGCGCCCGGCCGTACGATGAGCAGGCGCGGATTCCGCTCATTCTCCACGTCCCCGGCGACCCCGACGCCGGGAAACGCGTCCCCGACCAGGTGAGTCTCCTCGATGTCGTACCGACCGTCTTCGACATCTTCGGTCTCGAATCACCCGACAGCCTGCCCGGTCGGTCACTGCTGCCCCTGATCCGCGGGGAAAGCAGCGGGTCGAAACCGCGTCCGGTCTTCATCACCGCCCGCTCCGAGCCGCGGCGGGTGCCGCACATCAAAGCTCAACTGCTCAACCGCGGCCTGGTGCGGGCGATGAGGCTGCCGGAGATCAAGCTCATCGAGTACCCGGCCCCCGGCGGGCGCCGTCAACCCGAGCTCTTCAACCTCATCGACGACCCGGGCGAGCGCGACAACCGCGCAGGAGAAAACTTCGACATCGTCGTCGGTCTCCACAGCGAGCTCGAGAGGTGGCAGGCGACAAACGGCGAGACGTCGGACCCGGATGGCATCGCCCTCACCCCCGAGGTCGAAGCGGCACTCAGGGAGCTGGGGTACATCGACGACTGACGAAGACTCCAAATTCTGGCACCGCTATCCTGTCATCGGAACTCGGCCAGCCAGTCTTCGGCGCGCAGCTTCGGTACCCGCGCGAAATGGCGGATGTTCCCGGTTGCCAATGTGGCGTCGTGGCGAAGACAGATTGCGGCGATCCGGAGATCGGGCTCAGCTACGGGAGTACCCTGCTGCTCGAGTTCGGCGCGCAAACGTCCGTAGATCAGGGCTGAGGAGAGATCGAAACCCAAAACCCGGACGTTCGGCCAGACGCGTTGGTCGAGCGCCGTGATGAAGTGATCCGGTTTCGAACTCTTCCAGGCGCCGTATATAAGCTCGCCGGCCGTGATCGCGGTCGTCGCTTGCTCTTCCGGGTCCAGCTCCGCGACCTTGCGGATCAGTCCGGCGGGCGGTGACGGCCGTAGAACGTATGAGATGACATCGGTGTCAAAAACGATCACTCCGGGGTCTCCACCGATCGGTCCCTGGATGCGTCGCGCGCGGCTCTGATTTCCACCAGAAAGCCGTCCACGTCCGGGTGCTCTTCCCACGCGCCGGCGGCTGCCGCGAGCCCCCGTCGGGGTTTTGTCGAGGGAAGCTCCAGATCATCGTTCGCGGTGGCCGGTCCGAGCATTGCGACCGCTCGGCCACGGCGCCTCACGACGATCCTGTCTCCCCGCAGCTCCACCCGGTTGAGGACCTCCGAAAACCGGCGCTTCAGCTCTGCGACACCCATACGTAGAGTCATAATGACCTCCATGCCTTGATGTCATAATAACACACGAGTCCCGCATCGGCGACGGAGGATGAGACCTGTCGGCCGTTGGGTGCAGAAGAAGGGCCTCACCCAGAAAGCCCTCGCGACGAAACCCGGTGAGCAGTGCGGGCTAAACGCTGGTTCCTCGGTCTCATAAGTGCTCGGCTCTTACCGACGGATAGGACAGAAATGACGAGGCCGCCATCAGCCGGCCCCATAACTCCGTAACACCGTACCCGGCACCGTGCGGATTCCGCAGAGCTGCGATATGATCTCAGGACATTCCGAAGCAGGGAGCAACGGCATGAACCTCGCAGAGATTCTCAATCAAGTGGGTGGCGTACAGTCGATGGCGCGGGAGCTCGGCATCTCGGAGAGCCAGGCCCGAAGCGGCGCCGAGGCTCTGCTGCCGGCGATCCTCGGCGGCTTCAAGAAACAGGCTGCGGCACAGCCCTCCGGGCTCGAAGGTCTCGGCGGACTGCTCGGTCAGCTGGGCGGAGGAGTCCTGCTCGACGACCTGCTGGGGACAGCGCCGACGAACGTCAGCCGGGGCAACGACGTGCTCGGTGAGATCTTCGGCTCCAAGGACGTCAGCCGGACGGTGGCGAAGCACGCCTCCGCCAGCTCGGGCCTGGACGCCGGCCTGCTCAAGAAGATGCTGCCGATGGTCGCGATGGCGGTCGCCGGGCTGATGGCCAAGGGCGGTGCCGCTCAGGCACCCTCTGCGGGGTCGCGGGGCGGCGGTCTCGGCGACCTGATCGGCGGCGTCATGGGCGGCCTCGGCGGTGGTGGACGATCGGGTGGAGGGAATCTCCTGGGCGGCCTCGCCTCGATGCTCGATGCCGACGGCGACGGTAACCCGCTCGACGACATTCTGAAAATGGCGGGTCGGTAAGCCGACGGACACCGGAGGGGACACGTCAGCCCTTCTCGATGATCGAACGGGAACGGTTCCAGGCGCCAAGGTTCTTAAGCCTGGCACCGAAACCGAAACATCTTCCCGCATCAGCGATATCGCTGAAGCAACCCCGTCCGTTCATTGAAGGCTGTGATGCGCTCGTCCCACTCGCGCCAGGCGCCGAGACGGCTCGTCCAGTAGTCGTCGTCGTCCCACTGGGCGTTGAGCTCCTCGACGGTCTTGCCCTGCTGCTCGACCCAGGTGAAGTACTTGAGGTTGTGCAGCCGCTTGCGATCCCAGTACGAGAGCTCGAGGACGTGGTCGATGCCGGCGCCGAGAAGATAACGCTCGTGGATGGCTTCGGCGCGCGCCGCGGTGAGATCGCCATGTTCGGCGTTCTCTTCCTCGAGACGGGAACCGTACATCTCCATGGAGTCGGTGGCGACCGTGAAGAGCACGTCGTCGGACCGAGCTCGAAGTACTTGGCGGTCTTGACCGCGGTGAGGAGGTTCGCAATGGACGAGATCCCGAGCAGATCGAGACGGCCGATGAGATCCCAATCGACGCCGATCGCCTGGAGATAGGCGCGCCCCGCCGACTCGTTGAAAACCCGCAGCAGGCGCATGCAGGCCTCGTCGTCGATCCCCACCGCGACATCGGTGTTCTTCATGTTGTGGATCCACGGCACGTGCTTGTCGCCGATGCCCTCGATCCGATGCGCGCCGTAACCGTTGTAGAGCAGGGTCGGGCACTGGAGCGCCTCGGCCGCCACGACCTTGAGCCGGGGATAGACCTCCTTGAGATAGTCGGCGGAGCCCAGGGTCCCGGCGGATCCCTGGGTCAGACAGATCCCGGCGAACCGTTGGCCATCGGTCTTCACCTGGTTGAAGACCTCCTCCATGGCGGGGCCGGTGCAGGCGTAGTGCCAGGCGGCATTGCCGAAGTCCTCGAACTGGTTGAGGACCACGATCTCGTCGCCGCGCTCGGCCTTGAGCGCCTTGACCTTGTCGTAGATCTCCTTGACGTTGGACTCGGAGCCCGGGGTCGCGAAGATCTCGGAGCCGACCCTCTCGAGCCAGTCGAAGCGTTCGCGCGACATGCCCTCGGGAAGCACCGCGATCGACGGGCACGCCAGCAACGCCGCGTCGTAGGCGCCGCCGCGGCAGTAGTTGCCGGTCGACGGCCAGAGCGCCTTCTGGGTCGTGGGGTCGAAGGCGCCGCGGACGAGCTTTTCGACCAGCGGACCGAAGGTGGCGCCGACCTTGTGCGCGCCGGTGGGGAAGAACTTGCCGACCAGCATGATGATCCGCGCCTCGACCCCGGTGAGCTCGGAGGGCAGATCGAGGAAGTTGACCCCGCCGAAACCACCGCCGGTTGCCACCGGCTCGTTCTTCCAGGTGATGCGGAAGAGGTTGCGCGGGTTGAGATCCCACAAGCCGATGGATGCGAGTTCCTCCCTGATGCCTTCGGGCACCAGTTCGGGGTTCCGCATCTCGCGGAAGGTCGGGATGATGATGTCGCGATCGCGGCAGCGCTGGATGGTGTTCTCGAGAACCGTTTCGGTTGTCGGCATGGGGCTTCCTTTCGCCCGTCGTCGCAACGCGGGAAGAGGATTATAGTACCCATCGGCCCATCATCCCCCCAAGAGGTTTCCATGCCGTTTCGACGCTGCGGTCCTCGAGGTCGAGGAGATCGCCCGCCAGAAGCAGCCAACCAGCCCGCAGCTCTCGAAGCGAGCGTTCGCTCGGGCTCTCACCGATTCAAAGCCAACCCACCCGCCACGACCGGACGTCCTCGAGCTCCCGCCAGTGGATTTCACGCAAGCGATGAGTCAAGACTGCCTCGACGACGAGGTGATCGGTCGGCGTCCCGTCTTCGTCTCGCACCCAATCGAGGACGATGAAGTGCTTTTCCCGATGGACCGGCCGCACCGCCGTCCACTTGGAGTTGGGGAGCTTCTTCCGATTGACCGGGTTGCCGGTCGGGGCTCTCACGACTCGCCCACTGGCGGGAGCCCTCGGACTGCCTCGATGTCAATCCGGAACGGGCCTTCCTGCCGGCTGATGAGAAGACCGAACGTGGCGATGCGGCTCGGATCGAGCGGCGGGTGGTCCGGCACCTGCCGTCCGCGGTACACGGGTATGAAATCGCTGAACGGGAGCGCGATCTCGACCCACGCGCCGGCGGGCGGGGTGATCTCGGCCTGGTAACTCACGCCGTCGAACGTTGCGTCCGTCTTGAGCCGGAAGCCGTATCGCTTGCCGTCGCCGCGCAGCTTGAGAATGAGCCCCTCGAAGGCCGAAAGGTCGTGAATGGCCGGCCGCGAGCGCACCGATGAGAAACCGCCGTTGTTGTCGAACGACACGTTCCCTTGGAAGGTCGCGTAGCCGTCGGCGGCTACCATCTGCCCCGACGAGAGGCCACCCATCACGCCGTCGTTGATCTGCGGCCAAATCGAGTCGCCCCGTGAAAAATCGATGATCGTCATGGAGTCCCTCTCCCGAGTTCCCGCCGTAGCCGCCAGGAGCACCGCCGCCAGCACGAGCATCAGCGTTCGTCGTCGCATCAGTCGCCCTCTTTGCCGACCCGCGGTCGCATCAAGGTGTGGGCGACGAACCACTCGTTTCCGCCACGGTAACGGAAGAGCTCGGAACAGGCCATGAAGAACATCCGCCAGCGGGCGAACCAGCGCTCGGCATCGTCGCCGTAGGTCGCGACGAAGACCGGCATCAGCACCGTCCGGTTGATGTCCATTGCATCGAGCCACGCCTCCAGCGTCCGACTGTAGTGGAGACCATTGACCCGCCACTGGTCGACCACCTCGAGGTGGTCATCGTAGCGTCGCGGCAGGTCCTCGGACGGCATGATCCCGCCGGTGAAGAAGTACCGCGCCATCCAGTCGGAGGCGCCGTTATCGCTGTAGAGGTAGGCATAGTGAGCGTGGCAGAAGACATGCTGAAAGAACGCACCATTCGGACGCAGCCACGCGGCCACGCGTTCGAAGAGCCGGGCCAGTTCCGCATGTGCTCGAACATCTCCACCGAAACCACCCGATCGAATCGGCGTTCGGTCGCGAACTGGTTCATGTCGGCAGTCACCACCTCGACCCCGGTGAGGTCCTCGCGAGCGCACCGGTCCCTGATGAACGATGCCTGAGAGTGCGAGTTGGACACGGCGAGGATGCGACAGCCGGGGTAGCGGCGGGCGATCCACACGCTGAGAGATCCCCAGCCGCAGCCGAGATCGAGAACATCCATACCGTCTTCGATGCCGGCGCGCTCGCAGGTCAGCTCGAGCATCCGATCCTCGGCCTGCGCCAGATCGTCCACACCATCGGTCCAGAGGCAGCTCGAGTACTTGAGGTTCGGCCCGAGTACCGTGGCGAAGAATTCGGCCGGCAGTTCGTAGTGCTGCTCGTTGGCGTCCATGGTGGCAACGGCCACGGGCTCGGATTCCATTTCCCTGACAAACGCCTCGACGCTCCTTCCCTGCGAACGTGCATCGATCGCGCGCTCCTCCCGCAGACGCTGCGCCAGCAGCCGGCGCATCCCGACCCTGACCAGCGGTCCGGTACGACTCGCCGCTCGGCGAGGTCGATCGCCCAGGTCACCGATCGTCCCTCCCCGTATCAAGACCCCGCCGCTGGGCAGCAACGCGATCTGCAACACCCCGATCTGGCGATCCCGGAAGGCCGCCTCACAGGTCGCGAGGTAGAAATCCCACATCCGGATGAACCGGTCGTCGAAACCGAGCTCCCTGACCCGATCCTCTTCATCCTGAAACCGCGATCGCCAACATGCAGCGTCGTCGCGTAGTCCTCCGCAATGTCGTCGAGTCGTTCGACGACCAGACCCGTGCGCCGGGACAGCGAACCCTGGATCGCCCCGAGGGACGGGAGGTGGCCGCCGGGAAAGATGTAGTCGCGGATCCAGTCGGTGCCCCGGCGATAACGGTCGTAGACCTGGTCGGGGACGGTGATGGTCTGCAGCGCCACCTTGCCGCCGGGACGCAGAACGCGATCGACCGTCGCGAAGAACCCGTCGAGAAATCGATGGCCCACCGCTTCGAGCATCTCGATGGAGACGACCGCGTCGAACGTCGCCTCGACATCCCGGTAGTCCACGACTCTGATCTGGACCCGATCTTCGAGTCCGGCCCTGAGCATCCGCTCTCGGGCAAAAATCGCCTGCTCTTCGGAGAGGGTGATCCCGGTGACGCGACATCCCAGTTCACCGGCGGCGAATTCGGCAAACCCGCCCCAGCCGCAGCCGATCTCGAGCACGTGCTGACCGGGCCGAAGACCGGCCCACTCGGCGAGACGTTGGTACTTGCGACGCTGCGCCGGCTCGAGATCGAGGTTCGGGCGATCGAAGAGGGCCGATGAGTAGGTCATGGAGGGATCGAGAAAGAGCCCGTAGAACTCGTTGGAGAGATCGTAGTGGGCGTGGATGTTGCGCCGCGCCTGACCGCGGGTGTTGCTCCGCAACAGGTGGGTGATCCGATCACGAAAACGACCGATCGCACCGAGGAGACTCGGCGGCGCGAGCTCGGCCTCGTTGGCCAGGAAGAGGCGGGACAGACCGACGAGATCGGGGCTCGACCAGTCGCCGTCGACATAGGACTCCCCGGCGCCGACATCCGCGCGCCGAAACAGGCGCGAGAAGAACCGCCAGCGGTGGACATCGAGTTCCATCACCGCCGTGGCGCACCGACGGCGGCCGGCGAAGGTCCGCGTCGAGCCGTCCGGCAACCGCACCACCAGATGGCCCCGACGATGCGGGCGAGCCGGTCGAGGACGATTCGGGCCGCCAGCGGAGCCGGGTCGTCCGAACCGATGGCCGGGCGTCCGCCTCGCGATCGAAGTTCGCGGTGTCTCCCGTGAGGGCGATCTCCGGGGCGGAATTGGAGTCAAACTCGGCCATGGCGGGTCCTCCATGCCCCGGCGGGGGGCGCTGGTTTGGTGAAGAAGGGCGCTTTTCTGAGCCACAGGCGCAGCGCCTGATAGTGGATGAGTCCGAGGGTCCAGAGACCGAGGTGCGGGTGTCGGGCGACGGTCTTCAGCAACGAGGCGCTGCTGAGATCCCGTCGTTGCGAAGACAGGGTGGTATCGAAGACCCGATCGCCTCCGCGGAGGACGTCGATGTGCGCCGTCAGCTTCGGCCCCGGATCGGTGATGCGAAACCGGTACCGACCGTCGAGCGGCTGGAAGGGCGAGACGTGGAAACGCTTCTCTTCCTCGTGTCGGACCGATGAATTCTCGACCCCGAGGAGATAGCAGAAGGTCTCGCCGAAGGTGTTGTTGACCTCGGCGACCGCGTGCCGCAGTCGATCCTCCCGGTCCCTGATGAAGTAGAAGGAAACCGGGTTGAAGACGTGTCCCAGGATCCTGAGGTGGGTCAGCAGCTCGACGCGACCGAGCTCGGTCCCGACACCCCTCTGCCTCAGCCAGGTCTGAGCTTGGCACGTACCGGCCCGGGCTGCGATCCCATGTGATCGCGATCGTCGAACCCGGTCAGGTTGAATCGGTTGTGGGAGAAGAACCGCAGATCGTGATCGAGCGCCGGCAGCTCATCGAGATCGATGAGCGCGTGCCAGATCGGGTAGGAGAACTCGCGTACCGGTTCGTCCATCCTGCGATGCCGGATCCGGCCCAGGTAGAGCGACGAGGCCGCCATCAGAAGGCCACGCCGAGATCGGCGGCGACCGAGACCGCCGATGCGAAACCGTCCTCGTGGAAACCGTTGCCGAAGTACGCGCCGCAGAAGTGGGTGCGGTTGCGTCCGTTGATCCGGCCGAGCTCGGACTGGGTCTCGATGCTCTCGGCAGTGAAGATCGGATGGGTGTAGGACATCCGGCGGATCACCGTGTCCGGAGCCGGATCTGCGGCCGGGTTGAGCGAGACGAAGTACTCGTGGTCTTCGTCGAGCCTTTGCAGCCGGTTGAGGTGATACGTCAGCGAGGCGCGCTCTCGGCTCGCCTCGACCATGAGGTAGTTCCACGACGCCCAGGCCGCCCGGCGTCGCGGCATCAATGCCGGATCGGTGTGGAGCCAGGTGTCGTTGACCGAGTAGCGCCATCTGCCGAGGAGTTCGGACTCGTCGGGTGTCGGTTCGGCAAGCATGGACAGCGCCTGGTCGGCGTGGGCGGCGATGACCACGTGGTCGAATCGATGCTTCGAACCGTCATCGAGCACGATCTCGGTCCCGTCCGAGCCGCGGCGGACCTTCGCCGCGCCCCGACCGAGGTGGATCCGGTCGCCGAGTGGGCGGGTCAGCGCGGGAATATAGCTGTGGCTGCCGCCGACCACGGTTCGCCACTCGGGCTGTCCGGTGACCTGGAGCAGCCCGTGGTTGTCGAGGAAACGCAGCAGCGGATCTCGCGGGTAGTCCGCCGCGAGTTCGGTGCCCGAAGACCAGATCGCCGAGACCATGGGCATCAGGTAGTAGCGGGCGAAGTCCTGAGAAAACCGACCGTCGGCGAGGAACTCCGAGATGGTCACGCGAGGATCACCGGTTCCGGCGAGAATCCGCCGACCCCGCCGCCCGAAGCGGATGACATCGACAAGCATCCTCAGTAGGGGGCCGACAAGACCAGCGATGGGTCGGCGAAGAGGCCCACGCAGACCGTGCGAGGCGTACTCGAGATCCGGCTCGGCACAGCTCACGGAGAACGACATTTCGCTCGCCTGCGTCTCGACGGAGAGCTCGTCGAACAGCCTGGTCAAGAGCGGATAGGTCTTCTCGTTGTAGACGATGAAACCGGTGTCGAGGGGGAGCGCCCGGCCCGCCAGATCGTGAACGACGGTGTGGGTGTGGCCACCGAGGCGGTCGCATTTCTCAAAAAGGTGGACCTCGTGCTTCCGGCTCAGCAGCCAGGCTGCGCCGAGACCCGAGATTCCACTGCCGATCACCGCGATTCTCATCGTTCCCCCTGTTCGGCGACCTCACCTTTCCGGCGAACGGATGGGCGACGCTGCCCGAGTGGTGAAACCTGATGGCCAATCGAAGGAATTCCAGAAAATCTGGATAGAACCTAGATAACCGGTCATTCTGCCGGATTTTCGGGTCTCGAACCGGATCACGAGGATCCAACCGGAAATAGCCGGAGCATCTCGCTCATTACCCTCTTCAGATCCCGGATCGCCGCCCTTGATCGTTTGAAGGACCTCCATGACCACTCGAATGACCATCCTCTTTCTCGCCACGACCGCGGCCGGCGTCGTGCTTCTCCTGACGAGCGGCCTGCCTGTTGCAGGCGGGCTCGCCATCATCACCGGCTGCTTCGTGCTGCTGTGGCTGCTCAGCCTGGTGCTCGTCAACGCGGGGATCGTCGATATCTTCTGGGGCCCGGGCTTTGTCGTCGCCGGCGTGGTCTATCTCTTGACTCTGCCCGGTGAGCCGACACAGCGGGGCATCCTGGTGGTCGGTCTCACAACCCTCTGGGCGGCGCGCCTTGCCCTCCACATCGGCATCCGTAGCATCGGCGCTTCCGAGGATTTCCGCTATCGAAAATGGCGCGACGATGCGGGAACCCACCTTCTGGTGGATCTCGCTTCTCAAGGTCTTCCTGCTGCAGGCGGTCCTGCTCTGGGTCGTCTCGTCGCCGTTGCTGCTCGCGCAACTCGAAGGCCCCGGTTCCCGGCTGAGCGCCACGGATTTCATCGGCATCACCCTGTTTGTCATCGGATTCGCCATCGAGTCCATCGCCGACCGACAACTGGCGCGCTTCAAGGCGGATCCGGCCAACCGCGGCCGGATCCTCCAAACCGGGCTCTGGGCCCGGAGCCGCCACCCGAACTATTTCGGCGAAGCGGTGCTCTGGTGGGGTTTCGGCCTGCTCGCCGTGCCCACCGGCGGCTGGCTCGCCCTTGTCGGCCCGGTGCTCATCACCTTCCTCCTGATGAAGGTGTCGGGTGTCGCGATGCTCGACGCCGCACTCGTCGACCGGCGCCCCGGATACGCCGACTACATCCGATCGACACCGGCGTTCTTCCCCCGCCTGCGGACCCGACCGGCCGGTTCCCGAGGACGCGAGTGATGCACGCAATCCGGCCTGGCGGGCACCCGGATGTTGTGGGACCGCGGTCATCGGGGATATGATCCCCTCGGAGTCACGATGAACAACACGATCAAACTCGTCATCTCGGTGGCTTTGCCCCTGGCGGTGGGCGGTCTCTCGGGTTTCGCCACGGCCCGCGGCGTATCGATCTGGTACCCGACCCTGGTCAAACCGTCATTCAATCCTCCGGCTTGGGTCTTCGGGCCGGTCTGGACCCTGCTCTACATCATGATGGGAGTCGCGGCGTTCCTCGTCTGGCGAAGAGGTCTCGACACCGATGGAGTGAGGACCGCGCTCATGGTCTTTGCCATCCAACTCGTCCTCAACGGGCTGTGGTCGATCCTTTTTTTCGGAATGCGCTCGCCCGGCTGGGCGCTGGCCGAGATCATCGTGCTCTGGACCGCGATCGGCATCACCACCCTGCTCTTCTGGCGCGTGGTTCCGTCGGCGGGACTGCTGCTGCTGCCGTTCTGGATGTGGGTCAGCTTCGCCGCCGTCCTCAACGCCTCCCTCTGGTGGCTCAACCGCTAGCCCGCTCTTCTCACCAGCTGTCTGCTGCGGCCGGCGATGCACGGCACCCGCGCCTGGGTTTTCTCACCTCCGGGTGCTCGACGTACTGTCAAGTACGCCTCCGCGCCCCTCGGATCGAAAACCCAGCTGGGCACCGCACCTCGCCGACCTCGCGACGAAAGCCGGTAAGAAGTGCGGGCCAGGAGACTGCTGGAAGGACTTTGGCCGCATCGGCGTTACCCGAGACATGAACTTCACCGTCTTTCTCAAGCTCTATGCCATCGCCGTCGTGGTCTTCTTCCTCATCGACCTCGCCTGGTTGGGTGTCGTCGCCCGTTCCTTCTACCAGGAGCAGATGGGCCATTTGATGCGGACCAACGTCAATTGGGCGGCGGCCATCGCTTTCTATCTGATCTTCGTCGTCGGGATCATCGTTCTCGCCGTCTGGCCCGCCGTCGAGCGCCAGAGCTTCGGCTCCGCCGTCGTCCTCGGCGCGCTGCTCGGGCTGGTCACCTACGCCGCTTATCGATCTCACCAACCTCGCGACCCTCGAGGGCTTCCCGATCAAGGTGGTGATGGTCGACATGATCTGGGGAACGGCGCTTTGTGCCGCGGTGAGCGGCATCCCTACCTGGCGTCCGCTCGAGTGCTCTGAATGGTGAGAAAGGCCACCCGATCAGATGACAGCTGACGAATCCGAGACCACGATTCAGAGCCTCCTCGACCTTCTCGGAAAAGCCTTCGATCTCGACCGGTCGTTCGGCGAGCGATCCCTCGGCGACCGTCTCGAGGAGATATGTACTCATCATAAGTAATCTTGAAAATGTCAAGGTCTGTCCAGCCAGGGTTGAGTTGGAGTTCAGAATACATTGCCTTGAATCTTGTGACATGGGTATGGTACCCCCGGGAGAGAGGAACTATTTTCTGCTTGCTTGGGTCGGGGCAATATTGTAGGGCGAGAATGTCATCCGGAGTCAACCATAGCCATTGGTTGTAAATATTGACTCGGCTTTTGTCCGTCGCATCATGTATCAGAGCAAGCCAGAGAGGACAATCATCGACCGGGTTGAAGTCAAGTACCGTACCGATGACATACTTCATGGCCTCGTTCGCTTTGGTTGATGGAAGACATGACGCTGTAGGCGCAGACATGATGTCAGTTACTCGTAATCGATGTCGTCCATGCACACAAAGAGGTATCGTTGTTCGCAACTCCACTGTTATCCCAAAAACCACTGCAAGGAATAGAACGCTATCTCGGTTTTTGGTCCGGTAGATTCTTTTTATCCTGGTGGTTTGTTGGGGCAGTGTGTTGGCCACTACTCAACCGTTTGAGTGTTGTCAGCAGGAGGGAAAGGCTGGTGTAGGATTCCTGCAGTTTTAATCCCAAGACCAGTTCAGCAACTGAGCACAACGTAGGTATTCGCCTTGTTGTCCCCTTTTGTTACCTTCTGTTTGTTGGGAACTGTAGTTCCTTTCCAACACAATGGCTCTTGTGACGATGATTGTTTTCCACACCAAAATAGAAACAACCAACGAATAGCAATTCGTGACTGATTAATCTATCAGAAATCTCTCGACTTCAGGATTAGACTCTGGTAGTTCTTGGTTGGATGGTGTGAATGGTATCCTGATGCAGCAGGAGCCGAATTCGCCGAAGCAGGACTATTGGAATCGAAGGGCTATTGCTTCCCTTGCCAACACCTTAATCACAGTCGTGGAGCCAGTTCCAATGCCTTTACTGTCTTCTATGCTGCTGCTACAGCTCTAGAAATGCCCGTATGAAACACTGTTGTTATACCAACACTTGTCTTAATTCATATCACTATTATCAACTGTGAGAAGGAAACGAACGATGCAAAAAGGCAACGTCAGAGGCGTATCTTCTTTGCAATCCGTCTCCTCAAGTAAATTAGGTAATGAGTAAAGCTGACAAATGAACAGACCATTGCACGTGTGTACGCATGGCTGTGTAATTTCTGTCAGTTAGAATGTGACACACACATGAGGCATTAAAACATAGAAATTGCATTTACTATATCTAGAAGTTTACTTACTACTGTGTCTAGAAGTTTAGTTACTGCCACCACTTGCTGGGAGGCATGCTGGGGGACTCTTGATCTTGTCGCTTGCGCTTTTTTATTGAAGCTTTTTTACTCCTCTCTTCATGCCATGGCCTGGTTAGTTGCTCAGCTGTGCGGCGCTTGAACTCGTCAAACCAAACTGAGTGCTTGTACTGCGTTGAGAGAGTGCATCCAATGGCATACCCATTGCTGCATGCAAGATCCAATATCAATGTAAAAATGGTCATAGAGACATGCTTTTCACGCTGCTGACATGCCACTGGTTGCCGTCGTTGGTCCATTCTATCGATGGCATTCATGAACAAGTTGTATGCAACAACAATGGCGGGCGCATCAAATTTTTCACGATTTATCTTGCACTCATCAGTCCATCGATGGAGAGGGGCTAGGCCATGTACACAGCGGATTGCATCCACATTATCATTACCAATGGCAAACGCTTTTGTCAGCAAGCTCCTTGACATATGCATTTCTTGCCACATCGTCAATGTCACTTTCATCCAAGATGAAAACGTCGAAGTCAGTGTCGGCTTCAGTTGCTGGCCCTGCAGTTTCGGAGGGTGTCGCCGCAAGGGTAGAATGCACAGAAGCCATTTTCGACAAGAGAGATTCCCTCATAACGGTTGTTTTTTTTCGCGCAATTTCTGCTTTTGGTGGCTTTCATCATGGTGGGCACCATCGACCATCAAAATCGTGCAGACCCATCACAATATGCTCACCTACAGTCATGTAGACTACATAACATCTGTTGAGAGCAAATAGGTATCCATACCTGAAGGAGAAAGGCTCAATTTCAGCCGATGGAAAAAATCTGCTATACGCAGATTTTTTATGTTCATTATTCGTGGAGGTATGATATATAATCACTGAAATAAGCCATTTCAGCCAATCAAATTGCTTTGTTTATCTGCGTATAGCAGAAAATCACCGGAAAAAAAACCGGTATCTAAAGAGTTAAAGGTTGACAGCAACTCTCGATGCACCCGTAATTTAACCGTACTGTAATATAGGCTGTTTGGAGTAATCCCATCATGTGGACTCATTTCTGTTGATCCCGTCGACCCGGACTCAGGGGAGTCACCCGGAAGTGCCAATCACGATTCACTCGGGACCTGAGATCTGCCCGTTGCTACAGAGCCGTTGGCTATTCGATGGCAAACGGCATCTCTGCGAGTCTAGTCTCATACTTATGTAATTCATCCTTTGACAACTCTTCATCCCATTAGTAGAATTACATTATTTCGTCACAACGGGAGTCGACTCATTCGACTTATTTTGTTTTGGTGCGTGCGCCTGGCCGCGTGAAAAGAAAGATGCGGCACGCGCAGCGGCGCAGGGGCGGCGAAGGACGGAGCAGCGCGGGCGTTAGGGCTTGGAAGAGGAGAAATGTCCATGGTTTCCAGAGTGGGCTGGGCTGACTCTGCTGTTGCCTGCTGAGAGAGAGGCAGTCGCCGGCGGGGCACGGCCGACCGAGGGGGGCCGCGGCGCGCGCTGGGGGGCGCCCGCGCACGGGCGCTGGAAGAGGTGGATCGGCCAGCTCCCATCCTGCTAGAGCAGCCGCGGGCAGCAGCAACGAGGACGGCGCCTCGCCGGCGCGCGCGCGCGCGCCGGTGCCACGTCAGAGATTTGGACAGATGGAGCGAGCCGGACGAGCACAGGAACCGCGGAAAAACGAGAAGCCGCGCAATCGAGAGAAAGCAGAGAAGCCATCAAGGAAAGCAAGTGAAAGTGCCGAAGAGGCCATCGGCAACAGACTGAGAAGCGAGACAGGTATACCTGAAGAGCTGCCTGACATGCAGTGCGTCTCACGTCACCGCAAAAGCAGGCGAAGCCCGAGCGAGAAGCAGAGAGAGGCTATGACATTATGCAACCGTCAAAGAAGGCGAGAGGCTCATGACGACGCACAGCCCGCCCGCTACTGTTACTCTACAAGTTATTCCCGAAGATCATGGACTTTTGATCCATTTAAACAACAGTCGAGTCGAGATTAGCAGCGAAACGGATGCTCATTGGCCTCGGATTCATTCCAACTGTTACGCGCCAGCGGCACTTACGGGAGTTCACTTGCTGGCTGGCGGTGGTAGTGGAACGGCAGTTTTTGAAGGTCATCATCCTGTGACAGGTGACATTGTTATGAAACACGGCGGACCCAAGGATTTACAGGAAGTCTTTTCCTTGAGCTTAATCAGTCAACAGCTACAAGAGCGCCGAGTTGATGCCAGATGCCGTGGAGCGAATGAAGAAACGGATTCCAGAATTTGTCATGATCTATTTCTCGCCTTTTAGTTTGAGGGATCGTGAAAGGGAGCGTTGGAGTCATACAATGCGTCCGCAACATAATCCGGTGCAGAAAAACGAGGACGATAGCACGGATGATGAATCGGATTCCGACGACACAAACGATTCATCAGAGTACCCTATAAAGAGACATATTCCTCGACGGATTCGTCTAGTCGAGGGAACTGATGAAGTCGCCCTTGATATATGCTTTAATTTTGTCTCATTCGAGATTCCGGCGTCAACACTGCAGTGCCGTACCGTTGAAAGTGGGCATGCCTTTCTTGCGGAGCTCCTGGAGGAACTGATACCTGTACAACAAGAACAGAAATGGAAGTTTACAGTTGCACAAAAGAAAATCGGAGGTTCGACTGCTCAAAACGGAGCAGCTGTCTTGACCAGCGGAAAACTGAGTGGCGAGCTTCTTGGCAGACTAATTCAGGACTTTATCGGCGTTGTGCGAGATTTGCGCCAGGTGACTCTACCGAGTGAGACAATGGGAGTGGAAGCCGTACGGAACGAGTTGCGAGATCTCCGACTCAGCAAAGACGTGACGAGTATCTCCAAGACTGCCGACGAGTTCGTTGGATCGGCCATTAAGAAGAATTTTGCACCAGGAGGCCGTTTTCAGCTGCTGAGAGACATGGGCAAGCAATTTCGCAGCAAGAATCTTGTGTTGACTGAAGGCGAACAAATCCCGGCGCATTTCTTGGGACGGTTGCTCAAGCCAAAAGTTCAGTTGGGTTCGATCTTTTTCAACTCGCCAGCACCCAAGTCCGCTCTCGACTATTTTCTGCAAGACGACGACTACTGGCTCGATCTCCTTGAGCACGCATCATCGTTTGAGCACCCGTCCGCCACGGATCGGATCTGGTCGTGTGGACTCACCGATGCCGGACTGCATAATCTGTTTTTGTGCCGTCATCGTGGCGTTGAGCTGTTTGATCTCGGAGAGCCACAACTATCGCCGCAGCCTGCATTTTTGACCAAATTCTTCATGTCATTCTTCCATGCATTTGGAATGGAAGAGAATGAGGAAGGAACATCCTGGGTGCGGCGCTTTCGTGTTGTGCATAGAAACAAGTTGGACTTGACATTGGAAACTCAAAATATGATGTCATATTGCTACGATGCCTTCACTTTTGCCATGGATGAACTGGTTGAGGAACTCTTTGAAGGGGACGAGAGCGTTCGGGAGCTTCTCATCAAGTATGTCGTACTTCAGTTACTCTCCGATGCCGCTTTTTGTCTGGCACGCTGGGAGGAGAAGGGAGGAGGAAAGAAGCGGTTCGGAGCTCGGGCAACGGAAGGATTAGAAAAGTGGCTGTGGAGAAGCCTGTGGGATGTTTATATCGCGTGTGATGTCCATCAGAAGCTTCTTATCGACGGCTCAGATAGTCTGATGCAAAATGTCACCCAAAGCTTCACTCTTCGGTGAACGACCCAGAGACCTGCACCAATGACACCCCTCCATCGCCTCGTACAGCAACCGAGACAAAAACGATGCGAAGCGACAAGGATGGCGACAACGACAGCAACGATTCGTTCCAAGACCCAAGGAAACTTCTTCAGTGTAGGAGTTCGCATCACCAGCGTCCAGCGTGGCCTGCCTCCTGAGACAAAAGTAGAATAGATTTAAAAATAGAATAGATCGCAAAGGCACTTTCTATGGTTCTTTTGTTGTACAGAGTAAATATTATAGTGACACCCTGCTGGGTATTCCTTTATAACTGCTCCCGTGCTCTTTCATCGGAGCGAAACCTACTTGTACTTAGGCGACATGTGTATGCGATTCGATTCGAGTCTCGAACTTGATCAAAGTTCACTTGCGTTCACTTCACCGCTACCACCGTCAAGTAGTGGAAGCTTCTCAAGTAATGTTTCACAATAGTTCCAATGATTCAATCCATCTTTCAAGTTTTGAGGAATGGCGTCGGCTCCATGATAGGCGCCGAGTACCATTCCAATCGCAATCGAGCGAGAGGCATTGTCTCCCCCGACCATGGCATTTGCTTGGAGTGCTCCTACAAGATTATCCTCGTATTTCAATATAAAGTAAATAGATCCAGGCAAGGTGCCTTCTGTCGGACTCGCTTTACCAACCTTGATGGGTTCACTCTTTCCAACATCCCACAGTCGTGCCATACTCGTCAAGGCCAAGTCATCTACAAACTCTTCTTGAGACAGAGCTTGTTCCGGATCTGTAGCTTCGTCCACTTTGCCAAAAGCTTGCTGTATCTTATTTTGGATCCATGGACTACTTTCCTTGGCTACAGCTTCAATAGCTTGTCTTGGAGTAAGATTGGAATGAATGATTCGAAACGTGACGCGAGCAAAGAATTCATTTCCCCACAATGCCGTTTGCTCGCGATGTGTAAACATCGTTTTGCGAGCTACATCCACTACATCTTGCTCCTTATGGAAGGAAGCAAAGATGCTTGAATATCGTAACGCCATGGCATTTGAGTTGCCTCCCAATCGCGATACTGGGACGTTGCTTTGAAGTTGCTGAAGTGCCAATTTCGTCTGAGTACAGATCCATTGTTTCCATTCTCCTCCCATGATGCGTCGTTTCCAAAGTGGAAGAAAGTCTTGAACTTCAAAAGATGCTGGGTGTTCGGCTAGATGTTCCAATATAAGTACATTGTATTCTCCATAATCCGTTTGATCTCCGGCACTTGTTCCGGGATGATAGTTTCGCGCGCCCCAACCAACTCCATGTGTTTGTCCACCCATTTGTTCACCAGGTGCCATGTACTTTGTGAGAGGTTTACCGCCATAGGCTTGCTTAATCTTGACAGCATCGTATTCATAATGACTTCCCAAACACAAGGCATCGGCGACTAGTGCCCCAAAAAAGGCGCCTCGAATCTTGTCCTCTGTTGATGGAGTTTCTAACGACGTGGCAGTGGAAGCCACCAATCCTAACAGGACGAGTCGACCCAGAGACTTCATTTGTAAGATGCCGTCATTTTGTGCTGGCTTACCAAAAGAGTGGCACTGCCACCATGCATCGGATCGAAGTTGATGCGTCAGTGATGTAAAGCGTCATTGGCATCACATCATGCGGGTCAGGCGCGGCAGGCACCGCGATTCCAAATTCCATTCGTATTGCATGCCTGTATGGTGTAGTCTATGCAGCGATGCATGGCTTCACATTTCCAGCCGGAGCGAGAGAACCACCTGAAACAGTAGACTTGTAAGCTTATAAGTGCTATTGCTCAGCTACTTGTACAACCGACGTATTAATCTCTGGTGGACATAATCTCAATACGTTTGGAAGTTTCGGTAGCCTATCTGCTGGAGCATCCTTTACAGTCTCCAACCATTCTCTTAACATGGAGCATACAGCAGGATGCTTAGTCTCTGTCACCTTTTTCCAAGGCTTGTGCTGTGTAAAGTGTAATGTCTCCAGCAGGTTTCGTCGATACAACCAGAAATAAAAATTTTCTGGTCGTTTCTCCAAGTCTGTACTGAGCATGGAAGATGCATAACTCATTGTAAATATAGAATCATTCGTCACATTACTTGTGAAAAAGGCAGATAAAAAGCCTTGGTGGCCATCATAGCTGTTCCATGTATCGACTCCATTGTCCTTTCGTGGATTCCACGGTCGAACCAATGACAAGTGGTTCAAAAGTGTCTCATAGAGCACCTGATTGGGTTCAATCACCATGGCTCCACTGTTCCATTCTATAGTTCCTCTTGCATGCGTTGCTGCAGGAGCAGGGTAGCGAAACCAATGTTCAATGTTGGTCCGAATCATGATGTCATTGTCCAATACAATAATCTTGTCAAAGTCTGTCATGTTGAAGGCTTCCAGTTTGGAAAAGACGGGCACCCAGAGACCTTTCGGGACTCTTTTTCGTATATTATTCTTGTCAACTTTTCGAACATTTTCTGGCCCCAGCCATTGTCGTAACAAGGCCTTTGAATTGCTCGACATGGTGCTAGGTATCAAGGCAATGTGTCGTATTTTTGGCAGCATTCCAGTAACAATCATTTGATGGTGAATGGAGTAAACTCCCCATAAATAATAGTCCAAGTCATCGACATAGTTTACGACTGCCAATCTTCTTGGTCTAGGCGGCGCCTCGGCGGCGAAATGTGATGGAGACGAGTACTCGTCGTGGGAAGGAAGGCGCGACAATCGTCTCATTTGTGCCATTGACAAAATAAGCACTGGAACCATTATGACAAGCAATATGGGACGAGGATGACCTCTCATTCTTCTTGCTGTCTTTGATGGTGGAGTAGTGTTGCTGTCTACGGCCGTCATGGTGATGTTTTGATGTTGGGAGTACGACTCATGAATGCGTTGAGTTTTCAATTTTGTTGAACTGTTTGTCTAAACTGAAAACTCCCACCAATGTCAAAAAACGCTTTGGAAGTCGGGACCAATGACAAAAAAGCGCTCCGTTCGTACGCACCATCGCGTCAATCGCAACAATCGCACCGATCACCAACTGCATCAAACGCGGCACCGATGCGATGATAGAATGACTTCTAAACAACTTTCAATACCTCTTGTCGTTGCAGTTATTACATTGCTTTTGTTTTTGAGAGCTCTTGTTGGATTACACCATCATTCCGGGCAAGACAATTACCACGGTTCAAAAGTTGCATATGGCGGTGACTATGAAGCACAACGACATTGGATGGAACTCACTCTTCATCTTCCAATCAGAGAATGGTACTGGTATGACTTGGAATACTGGGGACTAGACTATCCACCACTAACGGCATATGTATCCTACCTATGTGGAATCGGTTCGTCGCTACTTGTGGGTCCCGAGTCGGTGGCATTGACGGATTCGAGAGGCTACGAAGACGCGACGCACAAGACGTACATGAGAGCGACAGTTTGGGTACTTGATCTCTTACTTTACTTTCCTTCTGTATGGATGATTGCAAAACGAATGCATCCTGAATATGACTCGAAATTTCTCTGGACCATCGTCTTGGCCTTGTCACAGGTTCGTGCGTATCGGACCCTTTCACTCAAATGGTTGCAGCACTTCCTCACCTTTTACATCGTTTTCGTATATAGCCTGCGCTTTTGTTGATTGATCATGGGCATTTTCAGTACAATACAGTCTCTCTGGCATTTGCTCTTTTGGCATGCTATTACATTACACAACCAAGCTTTCGGGGATGCATCATTGGTTCTATTTTCTACTGTCTGGCACTCAATTTCAAACAAATGACACTATACTATGCACCTGCTATATTCTTTTATCTCTTCGGGACGATGTTTTACTGACAAACAGCACCTGATGCAACGTTTCATGTCTCTTGGAATTACAGTCGTTGTCACCTTTTTCATGCTGTGGTGGCCATTTCTGATGTACGGACCACCCGATACAACACCGTTACAACGATTTCTTCACGTATTGAAACGAATCTTTCCATTCCAGCGTGGCTTGTTTGAAGGGAAAGTGTCCAACTTGTGGTGCGCGCTTTCGGTTCGACCAGTTTCCATTCGAGAACGACTACCACAGGATATTCAACCACTCGTGGCACTTTTCGTGACTGTGCTACTCATAATACCGGCATGCTACAAGAGTTTTTCTATTGGAAAACGTGGAAATGGCAATATGAACGACCAACGACTCGTATTGTGGGCCATGACAAGCACGGGACTTTCCTTTTTTCTCGCATCGTTTCAAGTTCACGAAAAGAGTTTACTCATGGCATTGGCTCCCATTTCGCTATTGTATTGGAATGATATTACCCTTGTTCAGTGGTTTTCCATCATGAGTACATGGACGCTATGGCCCTTGATTGTCGTGGATCGACTGGAAGCTTGTTACTTTTGCGTCGTAATCATTTTTGTGTCACTCTGTTGGCAGAGTGAAAAGAGTCACGACAGACAACAAGATGCATCCATATTTCATTACAACAGACTGACGAGATGGTTAATCGCTGTAATGTATGCTGCGATGGCGATGCTGCATCTCTTGGAGGCGCTGGTGGTTCCACCTCCAAATCTTCCCGACTTGTTTCCCGTCTTATGGAGTATAGGTGGATGCGGCATGATTTGCGTTGCATGGCTAACCACTTGTATACATTTATATGAGTGTCGACCAAGTAATACGTCTGCTACGAAGGTCAAGGTAAGCTAAAAGTCACTCACGGGTTTCGGGTGAATAGAAAGCGCAATCACTCACAGGTCCCAGCATGATATGACAAAGTAATTAAGTCATAACTAGATTCATTTTCACGAGCTATAACTTTAGTAGGCCCTGTGACAGGCAATATTCCAACTACATACAGATCGATTACTATAACAGTAGTCATAGGCCGAACCAGTTCCTTGTCCTCAAGCACTGGATATAGTCGATTGAGACCAATTAATATACGCAATCTTTGTTTATCCACCGCAACCTCCCCCACAGCCACCCCCACCACAGCCGCCCCCGCCGCATGCAGCTCCACCAGCACCACCAGCACATGCGGCACCGCAGCCTGCCGCTCCACCTACAGTTCACCGCAGCAGCAAACAACTCAAAGAATTAGCCAGTAATCGATCACAAGCTGTAGCCAGCTAGCATGAATTGTTTTAACTCTTACCGGCATTGCAAACAACACCTCCTCCACAAGCCCCTCCACATGAAATCCAAAGAAATGGAGGGTATAACCACACTCCATCGTCAGTGTAGAAACGCTGCGTGGCCATGTTGTTGTTTGGAGCACCAACGACTCCAGCTGGCCTTGTCGCGTCCTTTCGGGCTTTCATGACTTTGGCCAAATCTTGGGTGTCTCTTAGTTTCTTCTCTTGCCTAGCAATGCTCTCAGTGCTTCCGCAGCAGCACCTTGACATGGCAAGGTCCGATTCTTGCATTCGAATTCTCCCATCAAGTCGGTCACACAAAATGGTTTGCGCTTCCTTCGTCTCTAGATGAAAGTATCCAACATTATTGTTTACTTTTCCAAGAATGTAGTTTTCTCGCCTTGGTAATGACGCAAGTTCGACATCGGCGTCGGGTGTTGGTTGGAATGAAAGCAGGTTGCCCGTCCGAAGCCAGACCAGTAAGAAGAGCCCACTGTTTCGGTCCGTCGTTCGGGCACGTCGAAGAAGCTCCCATCTCGACTACAGCAGCTGTCAACTGATGATACGCAGGAGTTTTGCTAAAATATGCCGGTGGTGGTTCGCCTCTGTACATGCCGCCTTCGACATGGTAGTCGACTCCGTACTCTTCAAGCCAAATCTGTTTCGTGCCTTGATACGAAGTGTCCAGGATTCCTCCCTCAGTTCGATCATTCAGTGAATCATCATGGTGCAAAGTTAATCCCATAATCGCTTTACAGTCCTTGTTGTATAAAGTGATGGACGAAAGAATGTGTGTGTGCCACATCAAATCGATTTGATATGTCGGAACGAGAATCATTCTCTTTGCCTGAGCCTTTGGCTTCAAACGTAGAAACTTGTAGTAATTCTCCACCGCCTCGTTAAGAAAGTCAATATCATCAAATCTTTCTCCTGAAACCTGCCAAAGAAACGTTCCTTGCCGTTCCGTTGAAGACAGCAGATCAAACCCCGAAAGTAGCAGCGAGGACTCATCGTCTCTCGTGACATCAACCGTGTCGTCGCAAGAATGAAAGAATGGTTCAGTAGGATATGTCTCGTGCCATATATGCTGCGTGGGTGAGAATGGTGTCATTCTAGTATCGTCCTTATCATTTGCCTGAACTGCAAACGGCGGGTTTGCCTCCAGCACAACACCGAATCTCTCCTTGACGTAACGCTCGTAATCGCGCGGAGCCAAGCGATGACAGTGCCATAGCCAAGCAATATCTGGAGGTGGGATGAGCTCTTTCTCAGGATAATCATTCACAAGGGGTAGCCATAATTGAGTGTAGCGGCGAAGAGACTCGTTCTTCTGTCTCTTGTGCGACACGCCAAGCTCGTGAAGCGTCCTGAGAAAGAACATGTGCTTGAATGAATTTGCGAGCAGATCGCAACTAAAGTGTGTAGTGGCGCCCCCATCTAGCAGTTCAGATTCGTTTGGGTTAAAGGGGGGAGTCATGGTGGGGCTTGCTTTTGACGGAGAATAGAACGCAACAGTGGCTGATGGGTCGATGTGTCCAAAAAGTTTCGAATTGAGACGAGACCACAAACCGAACACGAAACGAAAAGAAATCCAACCAGTCGTGCTTACGAAATCTTGAGTGTGCGGACCTCGCGGAAGAAGTCAAGGATGTTCCGTAGTAGCGTAGGTCCCTAGCCAGCTCCAACCATCCATGCATCCAGCGCTCCTGCTCTGCTCGCTGTACTATGACATGTCATTTATCAGAGCAAAAACAAGACTGTGAGCACTTTTGAGCCCCTGTGCTTGCACCAAACGAAACGAAAAGAAATCCAACCAGTCGTGCTTACGAAATCTCGAGTTTGCGGACCTCGCGGAAGAAGTCAAGGATGTTCCGTAGCGTAGGTCCCTAGCCAGCTCCAACCATCCATGCATCCAGCGCTCCTGCTCTGCTAGCTGCACTATGACATGTCATTTATCAGAGCAAAAACAAGACTGAGAGCACTTTTGAGCCCCTGTGCTTGCACCAAACGAAACGAAAAGAAATCCAACCAGTCGTGCTTACGAAATCTCGAGTTTGGCTGCGGACCTCGCGGAAGAAGTCAAGGATGTTCCGTAGCGTAGGTCCCTAGCCAGCTCCAACCATCCATGCATCCAGTGCTCCTGCTCTGCTCGCTGCACTATGACATGTCATTTATCAGAGCAAAAACAAGACTGTGAGCACTTTTGACCCCCTGTGCTTGCCACCACAGGTTAGAGCAAAAAGCAAGAAGAGTTATGGGGCATACCGTGAAGGCTCTACGAGCTGCCACGAGCCCACATGTCAAAACCCTGGGGGCAGAGCGTCAATTGCACCGAACTGCATGTACGTACAGTGTGCATACAGTAAAAGCTACTATGTAGTTGGATGGTGCTGTATCTGATTCGTTTTCGTCTAATCTACAGCGACGAGGAAATCCCAATGTTCAATGTCAAATTTCTATCCTTTATTATGACATGTATACCTTCATCATTCTGGCATGTCATAGTGCCAGCTTGGATCCCGGCTGCTTTTTGTCGGCGGCAGTTTTTTCGTGACAACCTCATCCTCAACACGACCAACCAAGAAAACAATGCGAAACCACAAGAGCAAACGAGTCACACCCCACTCGAGGATCAGGCACAGAGACCAAATGCAGCCACCAAAAGCAAAGGTTGGTAGCTCTCGCGTCATGCCGAATACAACCAAGAGCGAGGGTCACGAGAAGTCGGCGCTGAGAACGTCGAGATTTGGCTCGAAAGGAGGTGACTCTGCGAAAGTTGAGACTGCCGCCCCGGACAAGCCAAAGGGCCGGCTTTCGTCTCTCTTGTCTAGCAAAAAGGCAGACAGCAAGAAGAATCTAATTGATGTCCTCGATGAAAAAGATGAGGATATTGAGGAGAAGGATCCCGTCATTGAACTTTTAGAGGCTCGAACAACACAGCGAGTGCGCTTCTCGCTCGACGATCCGGAGGAGAACCAAAAGGCAGATGCCACAAAGCCTGCAGCAGATAAGCAGGCAGCATCTGAACGTGAAGCTTCACATGGTAATGGAAAATCCATTAAGAATTTCATGCGTCGTAATCTCTTCCACAAGGGTGGTAAATCAGTCGAGGAAGAACTGCTGAAAGACCCAGAACTAGCTGAAGCGAACAAGCATTCCATGTTGTGGAAGAGTGCTGCGGAAGAGACATCTGACTTTGTACACACATCAATCTCAACGACAAAAGGATCCGAAGTGATGGTTTCCTTTACCGAAAATCCAAAGACGCGATCCGAAGTGATGAAGCTTCTCAATAAAGGCAAACGGGCGCAACACCGATACTTCAGATATGATTATGCCGTGAAATGCCACGTCAAGGCGATGGAACTACTCAATCAAGCAAATTATCCAAACGATCATCCTACTGTGGTCAAGACTGCAGATGCGTTAAATAGCGCTCATCATGCCTTGAGCTCGTACGTGAATTCGAGTAATATTGTCAAGATTGGCATTCGGTGCGAGGACTCGGGTGACTTGGTGAGAGCACTGAAAATGTATACAATCGCCTATCGTATCCGTCGCGACAATCTCAGTCGGTCCCATCCAAGTCTTGTGGTGCTGCTTAACATCCTTGGGAGCATTCAAGTTAAGAGGGGAGAACTAGACGAAGCAATGCAAGTCTTTGAACTTGCACTACGTGATGCTCCTGTGGATGCTCATGACGATTTTGATCGAGTGCCGTCGGCAAACTTGCTGGCGAGAAGTGTAACATATCGCGAAATGGGAGGAATTCATGAGAAACTTGGAAATCAAGAAGATGCGGTGGAAATGTATCACAATAGCCTGGAGTGCGCCACACAGTGGCGACAACTGCATCGAAAACGGCAATCCTCTTCCAAATCTGTAGAAGAGGACGAGAGTGCCGACGGACCGCTATGCCCTCTTGACAATATCCAACTGCATCGAACTGGAAAGTCTGGAGAAAACTTGGATGAAGGAGAAGGGGAGGGGATGGAATTATTTCTTGGCGAAGGCAAGGTGGGTAATTCTGGAGACAAGTCCATTACAGACTTTTACAATTCCTTCTTTCCTCCTTATGATGACAAGAAAATGAGAAAGAAGGGCAAAGTGGATGGATCGAATGATCAGGTAGATCTCGATATTGCCTTGACACTGCATCAAATCGCACAAATGTATCGTCGGCAAGGCCAACAAGGTCGAGCTCTCGATGCATATGCTTCCGCTCTCCGAGGAATGAAGCATGCACTTGGTCCCTATCACCCGAATGTTGCTGCAATTCTTGGGAATATGGGCAATCTTCAAAACGAAATGGGAGATTACGATGCGGCGTACGATACATACCAGGAGGTACTCGGAATAGAGTCTTATCGACTTGGCTTTTCTCATCCCGAGGTGGCGGTTTCGATTCACAATATTGCGACGATCGAGGTCTCAAGAGGTAACTTTGACCATGCTCTTTCCCTTTACGGCAAAGTATTAGCCTTACAAAAGAAGCTATATGGACAAGATCATGCGTCTGTTGCTGTCACTGCATCGTGTTTGGGAGACGTCCACGCGAAGCTTGGTGATACTTTCAAGGCCATGGACTACTACGAGCAAGCCTTCAAGATAAAAACAGCGGTCTACGGCCGACACCATCTAGAGGTTGCGCGAATGCTTCATAAGATGGGGAAGACCGCATTTCAGCAACAAGACTACAATCTGGCCGATTCCTACATTTCAAGAGCGTTTCTGTTGTATCGGATGAACAAGCTCGACGAAGACCACGAGTGGGTCGTCGACGCGTACAAGGACGGTGCTGATGTTGACGCTGCTATTGTCATGGGCGGCGGAGTTCACTATGAATGCTGATTCTAGTCGTTGCATTTGAAGTGTAGCTAGATAACGGACGCATATACTGTAATGTAGGTAATGAAACGTTCATACTTTATGTTCGTTGGAGAAAGAGAGAGCAAATGCGAGATATAGCTCTCGCCTCAAAAAATTCTCGACAAGTTGTACCAACAAAATAACCTACGAGCGGCGCTTCTTCTTACGAGGAACCTTGCTGGAAGATTCTTCATTCATTCTCGAAGGACCACTATTTTCATCTTCTTCTGAACCCTCCTCTTCGTGGTTGTCATCGCGTGATCTTCGCTTACCGGCTCGAATAATCTCATTGGGATTCCAGTCTTTGGGGTCGTCAAATCCACCCGGTCCATTGATAATACATTGAATAGTCATGGCTTCGTTGTCGAGTCCCTCCATGTTGGGCAACATTTTTGGTGTAATGAGAAAGTACTGTCCAGAGTGGTCAGTTAGATCGCCGGGAGACGGAGGCTGCGTAGAATTCTCCACAATCCTCTGGAATACAAGTCGTTCGTTACGTTCGTCTAATCCTTGGTTGATCTCGTCGACACATCGGAATGGGCTGGACATCATTGACTGTAGTGCCATCAGATACATAATCGTCGAAACACTGCGCTCTCCTCCCGACTGAACTCTTGCTGATAAGGTCTGAAGCTTAGACCCCTCTCGAAACTTCACCCTGATAGCGATTCCCCAATTCTTGAAGTTTTCTTTGATGGAAATGTCGTCCCCCTCACGTCTCTCGTCGTCACCACCTTTCGTAAGCTTGACCTCGCCGGCACATCCAAGCTCTTGCATGTACTGAGAGAATAGAATATTGACTTTGGCTACAGCAGCATCCAGAGACTCTTCCCATGGCCCCTTGAGCTTCTGAAGACCATTTGTCTTTGCGTCTTTGGATTCAGTGAGATCGCTAAGCTGTGCCTTGACGATTTCGATCTCCATCTTGCGTTCTTCGTATTGACGAATAACTTCGGGATTTGCGTCGATGCCATTGACTTTGGCGTTGGCATCCTCCATTGCGGCCTCTGTCTCCGCCAGAGTAGAAACTGCAAGAGCCTCAAGTTCTGCCTTCAGAGGCAATGCGTTTCCTTCCGCATCTTCGAGCGGAGCTTCATTTTCGGCAAGAGCCTTAGCTTGTCTCATGGAGGCCTTCTTATCGTTGAATTCCTTCGTGACTCTAGCCAGCTCAGCCTGGGCTTCCGAGTGTCCCTTTCTCGCTTCCTTCAAAGACTCCCTAAAGAAATGAGACGCAAGAAATTTTAGAAAATAAGACGAAAAATGTCGTTTAAGCATAAATAAACTTGAAATAGAGCACTTACTCTGCTCGGCGGATCGCAGCAACCGACGTATCCAGATTGATACGAACTCCCGCTAGGCTGAAGGTGTGCTTCATGATATTGCGCTGCTGATCGGCGTGAGCCTCCAATGCAGTCACAGATGCTTTCATTCGAGCTTGAATCGCGCGTACGAGTTTCATCTTCTCGTCGTCACTATCGGAAACGGCAGCCTTTTCAAGGTCTCTAAGTTTTCTTTGTGCTCTTTCACGAGCCTTTTGTTTCTTGGTGACCTCCGTGATGGTCTCCTTGGCGTGCCTGAGACGAGCAAATGCATCTTGGGCCTGCTTTTCAAGGTCATCCTTACGTGAAAGCAACTCGTGGTGAGTGCGTTCCAGCTCGAGCAATTCAGCGTTGATACTTTTGATTTCATCCTCGAGACGTTTCTTGTGTTCCGGATTTACGCCGGGTGACAGAAATCGCGAACCTCGAAGTTCGTCCTGCGACATGGCCAGCTTTTTCGAGTACTTGGACACTGTACCTGTGTAACGAAACGATCGTTGCCCTTTGCTGGCAAAAATACAATATCCACGAAGGCCTTGGCCTTCTGTCTCTGGTTCGCCCAAAAAGTCCAACAGTCCCTTGCTGTCAATATGAGCCTGAGTCTTGGTACCACCAACAAGAACGTTGTGGACTTGAGCAGAGTTACGAAGGGCTTGAATGATTGCATCAGGTGCCGTAAAGGCCTCATCCAAGTAGCCCGATATGCCGTGTTCCTCTTTGAGGATACGCATCTTGTTTGCAGAATACTTTCGGTCGATATCCTGCAGCTTTCCATTGGGAACAATAAGAACGTTAATCGGTAGATTCTTCTCGCGACGAATTTTGGAGTACAGTAGATCGTAGTCTTCTTTGCACTCGACCACAAACGACTTTAGCGTCGCATTCGGCACATGATGCTCAAGAGAGGCGGCGGCGTTGTTGCTCTTGGTAGTGACTTCACATGCGATCGGACCCCATACTGGACGACGGAACTGCGCCTTGTTGTGGTCAATCCAATCCGAAATTTCTTGCAGCTCACGGAATGCAGCAAACACCTTTTGCTTCCGCTGAGTCTTTTCATCGTTCATTCTTGCGAGTTTGTGAACCATTTGATTCTTTTCTTCATTTTTGTCCTTAATTGCCCCGTGAGCACGAACAAGCTCTCGTTTCGCATTCTCAAAGGGGCCTCGAAGCCTATTATACTCGGCAGATGCTTCCTTTTGGGCTTCGTCACACAACTCCATCGACGGCAAGTCTTCCATAGCTGCCTCCATCTTTGCAAGCTGCTCCTTGGCGCGTTCAATGTCCTGAGCAGCCTTGCGACTCGCGGTTTCAATAGAAACCAAGGAACTAAGGGTAGTATCAAGCTCGTCTTGGTGCTTTTCGGCCTTTTCGTACTGCTTCTCTTGTTCTTTAACGGCCTTTTTCAAGTTGGTTTCAAGTGTCTTGGCGCGAGCGTCATATCGCTGTTTTTGCGTCACCAAGAGAGAATGCGCTTCCTCGAGTGGCTGGAGAGTTTCATTCTGGACTCGAAGTGCCTCTTTTGCAGCATCCTTTGCTCCCTTGAGTTCCTTGGCTGCTTCACGACAGGCATCAAATTGGAGCCAGAGATACTTGAAGTTTAAAAGCTTGAGCTGGCGTTCGGCTTCTTCACGTTCCTCCATACGTTCCTTTTCACGCTCAAGACGTTCATTATCTGCCACAAGACGCTTTAGCTTGGATTCGATAGTCTCTACTTCGCTACCACTATTCTTGAGCTCGTGTTCCATGTCAATGAGCTTTTGATGAGTTTCGTAGAGTTGGCCATTTCCATTCATGCTCTTTTCCGTTTCCACAAGCAATTCTTGTGGAGTAAATCCAGAGAAATTTCCCACACGATCTTGAGGAAGAAACTGGCAGAGATTCTTGACGGCAATGTGATAGGTTTTCGTGACTAATTCTTGCACTTCCTTGGCAGTTGTTTTCTGATTGTTTATATAAAAAGTCGAGGCTCCCCTTCCATTACGACCGCCCTTGCTTCGTTCAATCTTGCGTTTAAAGACATGAGTTTCACCGCCCTTGAGAGGTTCGAGTTCAATCTCAATAATGGCTTCTTCTTGGTCGTGCATGATAAATAAGCGAGCATCGTCGGCGCGCCCCAGGACAGGAGGTTCCCCTCCCAGTCCCAAACAAAAGGCACACAGAATGGTAGATTTCCCTGTACCATTCGGTCCAATCACCATGTTGAGACTATAGAAAAAGTATGTTTACTTTTGAGAGGTACAGAGAGACGACTACGATTTTAAACAGAGAGAAATGCGAGCTTACCGTGGTCCAGCATTCAATTCGGCCTCGGCATATGTGAGAAAGTTTTTCAATCTCAAACGCTTGATCGATCCCGGCTTGTGTAAGCCGACAAGCTTATTATACTCTTCAAGAGTCATTTCATCATCGTCGTCCGAGTCGCTCCTGCTCATTGTGAAATGTATTGATCATACAACAAAACATCGACACCAATGCAAAAGTGTGATGTTGCGCCAAAATTTTCTTGGAGGGAGCGCGCCAGCCGGCCAATGTTTTGTGTTCTATTCATTTTGTCCGTGTCATTGGTGGTTTACTTCCCATGTGCTATTGTTGCTCAATCTGGGGGCGGCAGTTCGAGTCACTCACTCATCGGCGTAGGCGCACGGTCTTGCCCATAGCCTCATCACAAACATTAGGTTCACATGCTTAGAGAGGAGATTCGTGATGCGGGCAGTCTTCTTGATAGATTCATATGCAGGTGTTGCTTGGAGATTTACGGCTCACCTATCCACTGGCTGTGGTTTGCCTGAGAGCCAAATGTCCACGAATAAACTCAGTTGTACAGAGTCGGGGTAGATAGCTATAAAATTCTCTATTAATGATTCTTCGTCTATGGAGTCATCGATATGAACGTATATCGTTGCACACTGTACAATGAATGTTTAGATTGTCGAAGCTTCATCGACAGCCGCGGCTGCCTGTCGCTGAGTTCGAAGCTGCAATTGTGCACATCGTGCTACCCATAATCCCGATCGAAAGACATTGTACGCAAAAAATATTTTCCACAGGGAAGTCAATTGTACATTGCCAATGCCAGCCAAGGCAGCCTTCTTCTGCCGTAGCATGAGGTATGGAACGGCAACGAAGAAACCGGCATATGACTTTCCAAGAAACGAAAGATCCTTTTGACCAAGAAGCATACCTTCAGACGCACACATGATTCCATTTACGGCAAAGATACCAGCAAGCCATGGAGCTACCGAGTTCACCATGGCAACCACTGCTGGATCGGAGGTGAAAAAGCTTGATATCAGAGGAATGGTACCCACGGCTGCAACGAGTAATGCGCCAAAGACTGTACCAGCCTTGAGGAAACTCAAACCAGTCTTTCGTAGTGCCTTTGATCGTTCGCCACTAATCTTCTTTTCACTTATTGACGGAACAAAACTCTGAGCCGTAAGAGAGAGTGAATCGGTCACCGGGCATAGACAGTAGAACAACGAGACAATGACTTGCTGTGCAGCCATGCATACAGTCCCCAAAGAACTTGCTACTACATGACTCATGGCAACGTAGGACGATACTCGGCCAACTTGAGTGGTAGTGACGGGAACAACATATGGCACGAAATCAGAAATGTCCTCCTTGGACGGAAGAGAAAGATAGTCAGAAGCATGAAACTTGCCAGCAAGAAATCCTCTGGTAGAAAAGGACTCGCTCTTTGGACTGTCAGCCTTTGGCTTGTCGGTGGTACTAAATCGCTTCTTCATGGACGAAAGCTTTCTGGCGACGCCATTGTTTCCGGCCACGTTCTTGGCCATTCGTCGAAGATCGGCACTAAACTTTTTTCGACGAGGTTCACCTTCACTCTCTGCGTTACCAGTAAGTTCCATAATGGCCTTGGAAACATTGACTACCTTTGACGTCTTCTTTTTCGGTCGATCACACAGCCACTTGGTGAAGAACGCAGCTGCAGCATACTGAGAAAAGACGGTCGCCCACGCCGCGCCCGCAGCTCCCCCGAGAAGAGGATGAGCACTTGGGACAAACAGCAAGTCACCAAAGAAATTGACAATGGCCGCCGCTGCTAGAACATAGAGAGGAGTCTTGATATCTTGCATGCCAAGACACGCAGACTGTGTTGACCCAATGACTACGGCCGCGGGCATACCAATGGCACGAATTCGTACATACTTCATGGCGGCAGCAAAGACTTCTGGATTAATGGCATCGTTTCCAATAATGGTACGAAGCAGGGTTCGAGCAAACACAAAGAGTGTTGTTCCCAAGGCAGCACCGACAAAGCCAGAGATTTTCATGGCGGAAACCAACTTTTTCGTCGTACGAGGTTTTCCTTCCACACCACGGTCTGTCTCTTGGGCGGAAGCCACCAAGTTTGTAGTCGCAGTATACATGAATGCCTGGATTGTTTTCAGGTGAAAAAGTAAGCAGGAGTGAGACAGGCAAAGCACGCAGTTTGAAAACATTGGAACGTGCAAAACAACTTACAATGAGGAGTGCAGCATAATCTGTCACAGCAACCGCAGGATTCAAGGCAGCTTGCTGATACGTTCCAGAAAAAAGACCAACAGCACTCGTATCAATCAACGAAAGAAGAGGACCGCACAACCAAACGCCAATGGCTGGAATCGCAAACTTGAGAATCTTCTTGACATTGGGAGTTTCAATCTCGGTAGGGACTGCCGTGATTGGCTCTCCCACCACTTGTGATGCCGGAAGAATATCTGGAATCTCTTGAACAGAAATTGTTGCGTCGCCAAACGTGCCATTCTGAGACGTAGGAATCAAGGGCGGCACCATTTTTGCTTCTTCAGCGGAAAGCTTTGCTTCGGCAGCAGCAGCTGCTTCTTCCGAGGCTGCGAGCAAGGCACTGACAGTCTCGGACGATGAAATCATATCGTCTAGAATGACTTGATCCGCGGTTGTTGTTGGGATGTCGGTCGCAATCCCGCTTTCGTTATCGGAGACTGCAGACTCCACGAGTTTCTTGGCAACATCCATTTCCTGTGACGATGAGATTGAAGAAGGCAACGCCGGAGAGTCTAGTCCAGCCACGCCTTGCACGACAATAGTCTTGTCTGGCATGACGACACTTTCAACAAAACTTTCCGAAAGAACGTTTCCAGCAGAATCCGATGATGGCGACCCGACGTCATCGTCCAGAACGGGCAAGTTATTCGCCGAATCATCCTCCGCCATTGACAGTACAAGTCTTGTTCGTGGAGCATGCTTGTTGTATACAGTGCTGGTGGACGGAATTTTATTGCTGGCAAGTGATGTAAAGGCAACTTTGTTGCTAAATGCCGTCACTACGGAAAGAAACGCCAGAGAGCACATCAAGAGCATTCTCGTTGCTGTTGTCGGATGGGAAGCCATTGTTGTTTCGACTTAGAGTGTAACCGAGGGAATACGGTTGCTAAAGGTGCATGGAAAGGGGCAATGGTGAGTGGTTTCCTCGGTTGTTGAATTTTCTCGTGGTTGCAACGTGTTCGAGTGCGTACGTATGTGGGCGTGTTCGAGTGTTCGTGTCGTACTTCGTTCGACCGTACGTGTAATTGGAAGCAAAGAAGCGTAGCAAGCAGTCTTGCATGGGCACGACATACCTCTAAAAGTATGACAAACGGACACGGTTTTTGTGTTTTTGGCATGCCAAACAAGCCCAAGTCGCCGCAAAAGGAACAGAATAAACGGCACTGAAGAGGCTAAGGCTAGCGCTCATCATCAAGGCGTTCCAAGACGAGAGTCTCTGTCACGAAAACTGAAATCAGGCGCTTCCTTACCTTCTGGAAAAAACGTTGAAAGTGACATGATGGAGTGCTTTTCGAGCATTCTCGGGCTGAGAAATCGGGGGGCCTGCGATTTGGATGGATCTAGTATAAACAACGTAGAATCCTACAGGGAGCATCACCCCAGTTCTAAAGATCGCAAGAGCTCGAAAGTCGACCTCTTGTAGAACATTAGTTTGTCAGATCTAGACTACTCTGAAATCGGAGTCGCATCGTCTGTCAGTGCATGCAGGATGAGCGGTCGCGCGCGCTTCGCTTGATGCTCTCGATTTCCCTCCAACGAAGCCGCGGCCCGCGCATATGTGCAAGAGTTGTAAACACGAGCCAAACGCACCTATCACATGGGATTGCAACTAGAATAATGTCATCATCGTCTGGATTGGGTTGGCAATCAGCTCATTCCTTGGCTATGGCAGTAGAAGGAATGTTGGCGGGAAGTGGAGAAAAGTCTCTTACTCGAGAAGAAATGAATCAAAAGCAACACCGCTTTTCCCGGTCTGTGGATGACATGAACGCCACGGCTAGTAGTGCTCTCAAACCAGTTTCTTTGCGGAGAATACAATCAGATGTTGTGTCAACCAAGGGTTCTGCCAATGTCAGTAGTGAATCTCTACTTCGTTCCACGCATTCCGAAGATATTCGCAAGCCCAAAAAGTTGGATAAGTACGGCTTTATTATAAACATGGATAGACAAGGACGCGTCCAAGAGGACTATGATGAATATGAACGAGTTCCAACGTTTGCTGAAACCAAAGTGGCAGAAAGGCGACTTAAAAAGTGGAATTTCATGCTCTCTTCTTGGGAACTGTCCAAGAAACGAAGACGGTTACTCTCGAAACGGCTTCGAAAGGGCATTCCAGATCAGGTACGAGGGACAGTGTGGCCCATGCTGGGCAATGTACCTCGTATGAAAAAGGAAAACGTAGGCGTTTATGATGATTTGGTACATCAGGCAACGGAACGAACAGAACGGCTGCCTCCTTCACAAGCACTACTGCAAACAAAGTCGTTTAAAGCGACACAAGAAACGATTGAGCGAGATATTCATAGAACGTATCCTCGGCATTCCATGTTTCATGAAGATTCAGAAGATGACGAAGACAATATCTTGGCACTATTTAATGACAATGAAGTATCAGACATGATCGCAGAACTAGAGCAGGACCTAAATGGGAAACCAAAGGCGCCTCGAAAAACAAGTCTTGCGTTGGCGGAAGGAGGACAAGCATCGCTTCGTCGCGTGCTTCGTGCCTATAGTTGTTATGATCGGGAAGTGGGATACTGTCAGGGTATGAACTTTATCGCTGGAATGTTTCTCACGTTTACTTCAGAAGAAGACGCCTTTTGGCTCCTAGTCGGTACGTATCATTTTTACAATACACCGCCATGACTACAAATCAAGTATGATCCATTCATGAACTTACCAATGCCTCTGTAGGAGTAATGAACAAGGAGCCATGTCGAATGAGAGGCTTGTTTGGAGAGGGAATGCAGGAAACGCACCAGGTGCTCTATGTTGCCGAGAAGCTGTTACATCAATTTTTGCCGAAGCTGGCAAAGCATCTTGATAAAGAAAACGTTCATATCACCATGTATGCGACACAGTGGATGTTGACTTTATACACGAGCTCATTCAAGTTCGACTTGGTCACGCGTGTATGGGATGTATTTCTGGCAGAAGGGTGGAAGGTTGTTTACCGTGTTATGCTCGCCTTAATGCAGTATTCGTCGCCCATGTTAATGACGATGCACTTTGAAGAGACGCTAGCTTATTTTCGGGATTTACCAAACCAGGTTGACGCCAACAAGGTTATGGACATTGCTTTTAAAATTCCCTTGCGAAAGAAGCACATTTTAAAGTATGAGAAGGAATACAAAGCCAGGCCTCAAGCGATTGCTACATGAACGAAAGAGTGGATCTATGATAGCGGTAGTGGTAGAAATACTTTACAAGTGATATTAGCAAATGTACAGTTTACTTGTATTGACTCGACCTATTCTCAATTATGCAAAGGCTGAAGGAAGGAAGTTTGCTTTTGTACTCGTTTGATGCACTTTATGCCTCGTCGGATACTGCTCTCGAATGGTAGTCTCTGCATCGGTATCGCGATTCCCACCGCCCTCTTCTATCAACTCAATACGTGGACGTTTCTCTTCTCGCATCGCATGTAGTGGAGCAAAAAGTGCTCGTGCCTCGTCTTCGACACGATCTAGCAGCTCTATCGCACGATTACTAGTCGACTTTTCCGAGATTGATTCGACCTCTCTCAGCCGTTCTTGTAATGCTTCAGAACTCGCGTGGAGCAAGCTTAGTGCGCGTATCCTTCCACGTTCATCTGGGCAAGATTCGACTGCATACGCCGCCATGTACCACAATCTCAAAGCAGTAGCTTCCTGAGCACAGCCACGCGATCGAATAACTGAGGCGGCCTCGCGTGGAAGAAAGATCTTCTCCTCAAATGGATGATGCTCATTCTCATCTTTAGCTTCCACAACAATTGGGATCTCGTCTTTTCCGCCCGTCGCGACCACAACAGAAGTGAGGACCAGACAAGCTTTCTCCGTTTCGCCTAGCTCTCTCAGACATCTTGCCATTGAACAAGCGACGCCAGATACATTAGGATGGGAAAGATCGAATCCTTTTCTTGTCCATCCTTCAAAGGCCAATCGATAGTGGCGGAAGGCAGTGGACCAGTATGTAATGCTATCGCAACATAGTAAAGACTTTCTCTTATTCTCCCTGGAAGTTTCACTCGATTGAAGACAATTCGCAAGGACTGAGAATGAATCACCAACTAAGCAATGGTTGATCAACAGTACTTCATTCTCTCCTCCAAAGAGCTGAGCGTAATCTCGATCAAGCAATTCTTCGAACAGAGAAGTGAACGATCGTAGCATCGAGACGTGGTCTGCTCCAGTAAGGGGCTGAAACGCGACATCAACGCCATTTCTACGTAATGACGCCTGATAATCGAAATAAGCTGATTCTTGTTCATTCAGATAAAACGAGAGCCTCTTGGAAATTTGATCCAGAAGATGTCTCGCCAAGACATGTTCTGAACTTGATACACACGTCGACGCTAGGTCCAGCATAGCCGAAAGCGTGACAGGATGATACAGCGGCAGATGCTGCTCACATCTTAACACAAAGGTTCTCATCAAGTCTTCCGCCACCTGCCAATCTTTCCGTATCGCGTGATGGTAAGCGAGTCTCCCTATAATATCAAGTGGTCTTCGAGCAGTCCGATCCAAAAAGGTACTAGAACCATATTGTAACCATCCGATCATACCACGTGACGAAGCCTGGTTAGCAATCGTAAGGCCTCGTAACAAAGCTCTCTCGCTCAAATCGACGAGAATAGTAAGTTCAAATGGTTGAGAACTCCCAGCACCTTCGTGTTTCTCTATTGATTCCGGTTTATCACTTGCCTCATTAATTTCATCTACTGGTGACGAGACAACAGGATTTCCACTTGTTCTATCGTCTGACTTTCCCTGGAACTGCCTACTCTGCCTACTGGGGGCCCTGTCGCATCGTTTGAATCTGTCATACTGGTCTGCTTTGCAATATCCGCGACAACTTCGTTTGGCGCTCTCTTGGTGTCAGTACTGCCACTCTGAGCATTCGAGCTTTTCCCCTTTCAGGCTTGTGCTTTTCTTGCTACCAAACATTCGACGAAACAACGACGGACTCCCTGGGTCTTCATGCGCTCTCTTTTTCTCTTCTTGTTCGATACTATCTCCGTTTGACGGCTTGGTATCATTGCTAATAGAAACATCCGGCAACTCAGTGTCAGTGGGCTCATTATTCTCACCAAGCTCGTTAGAAGAACCGTGGTCTATGTCGTCAGTAGTTTTATGTGATTGAGCCGTTGGTGCATGCTGTACAGCATTAGCTGGATCTGTTGTTGATTCAGCTTCACTTTGACCCGATGGAGAGGCTTTTATTGATAAAGCATTCTTGCTATCGGAGGCGGCAAACTCAGTTCCCGATGCTAACAAAAAACAGAGAGAGGCTGCACAATACAGCGTTGAAATACGACAAGAATGAACAGACGCATCCTTCAGAGCTTCCAGGACCACAGCCCGTACGATTTCTCGGTCCGAAAAGTCGAATCCTGGTGTATTTTCCGTCTGGGCCTCAGAAGTACGAGCCGATGAAGCTTTTAAAGCGTTCTCTTTACGAATGAGCATGCCTTCATTGGAGATAGATTCGTCTTTTGATGAATTTCCATGAAATTCTTGTAGCGCTCCGTCGAGAGCAGATGCAAAAGGGCGAAACAAACCATTAAAATTCTCATCATCGTCGACCTTCATCTCCCCACTGCTAATGTCTTTCGAAGGCTTTTCGTTGCTTCGAGCTTGTGCAGCGGCGTCATCAACCTTAGTTTCATCACTACTCTCGTCTTTCGAAGCCTTTTCCTTGTTGCGAGCTTGAGCAGCTGCGGCTGCAGCGGCCGCGATCCCTCCTCCAGCAAGAAACGGAGGCGGACTAGGCCTCGAATCGTCATCATCAACCTTAGTTTCATCACCACTCTCGTCTTTCGAAGGCTTTTCCTTGTTTCGAGCTTGAGCAGCGGCGGCTGCAGCGGCCGCGATCCCTCCTCCAGCAAGAAACGGAGGCGGACTAGGCCTCGAATTGTCATCATCAACCTTAGTTTCATCACTACTCTCGTCTTTCGAAGCCTTTTCCTTGTTTCGAGCTTGAGCAGCGGCGGCTGCAGCGGCCGCGATCCCTCCTCCAGCAAGAAACGGAGGCGGACTAGGCCTCGAATCGTCATCATCAACCTTAGTTTCATCACTACTCTCGTCTTTCGAAGGCTTTTCCTTGTTGCGAGCTTGAGCAGCTGCGGCTGCAGCGGCCGCGATCCCTCCTCCAGCAAGAAACGGAGGCGGACTAGGTCTCGAATCGTCATCATCAACCTTAGTTTCATCACTACTCTCGTCTTTCGAAGGCTTTTCCTTGTTGCGAGCTTGAGCAGCCGCGGCTGCAGCGGCCGCGATCCCTCCTCCAGCAAGAAACGGAGGCGGACTAGGTCTCGAATCGTCATCATCAACCTTAGTTTCATCACTACTCTCGTCTTTCGAAGCCTTTTCCTTGTTTCGAGCTTGAGCAGCGGCGGCTGCAGCGGCTGCGATCCCTCCTCCAGCAAGAAACGGAGGCGGACTAGGCCTCGAATCGTCATCATCAACCTTAGTTTCCTCACTACTCTCGTCTTTCGAAGGCTTTTCCTTGTTTCGAGCTTGAGCAGCGGCGGCTGCAGCGGCAGCGATCCCTCCTCCAGCAAGAAACGGAGGCGGACTAGGTTTCGAATCGTCATCATCAACCTTAGTTTCATCACTACTCTCGTCTTTCGAAGCCTTTTCCTTGTTTCGAGCTTGTGCAGCGGCGGCTGCAGCGGCCGCGATCCCTCCTCCAGCAAGAAACGGAGGCGGCCTAGGCCTCGAATCGTCATCATCAACCTTAGTTTCATCACTACTCTCGTCTTTCGAAGGCTTTTCCTTGTTTCGAGCTTGTGCAGCGGCGGCTGCAGCGGCCGCGATCCCTCCTCCAGCAAGAAACGGAGGCGGACTGGGTCTCGAATTGTCATCATCAACCTTAGTTTCATCACTACTCTCGTCTTTCGAAGGCTTTTCCTTGTTTCGAGCTTGAGCAGCGGCGGCTGCAGCGGCCGCGATCCCTCCTCCAGCAAGAAACGGAGGTGGACGAGCCGACGTACGAATCATTGGTGTTGCCCTTTGTCTCCTCATCAACATCTTCTTTTGAAGCATTTTGCTCTTGACGGCTGGAGACAATCTTGGAAGTAGAAACTCCATTTACGCCTTCGATGGAAAGTACAGAAGGGCTCGAAATATCAGTAAGCTCGCCAATTTTGCCTCTTGTGTTGTTTGCCTGCCCAAGACCGTTGAACACGCGATTAAGGATAGTTTTCAGATAACAGTCGTACGGATACCTACTAAAGTGAGGAACGAGGAATCTGCTATAAGCTGCATCCATGTTGGTGATTTCTTTGTGGAGATCGTATCCGTCTTGTCCAAGAACGTCAAACATTTGTGCGAGCTGAAGCTGTATCTCTGTGTATCCAAAATGCGACCAGGTCAGTCCACGTACATAAGCAAGATAAATGAAAAAGTAGTCAGGCTCACCTGCAAGAAAGCCATCGTGAAATTTAATGGTAATGAGAACATGTCTATATCCGGTTGGAAGACAATCATTGAGGCAGCTTTTGGCCGGCATCTTCTGAAACAAGTTCTTAATCCGGACAATCTTGATTGCTTCATCAGAATTGCCCGGATCGCAAAGGCCGTACAAAGATGACATCGCACATACAAGTGAGCTCTCGCTGGGAAATGTAATTTGCCCACGTAGAATATCTTTGACCTGGAGTATATCTCCGTTGTACTTTCGCTTCGCTTT
>CAWGLT010000012.1:0-7403 GCA_963823445.1 uncultured Acidobacteriota bacterium | reverse complement strand
GTTGAGTGCGTTGCCCTCGGTGATTCTGGCCTCGACCCTTCGCGACGTTGCCAGACAGGCCTCCGCTTCAAGCGTCGCGGATTCGACATCACCGAGCGCGAGATGGGTCAAGGCCAAGGAAAATGCGACGGTGGCCTCTCCTGCCGGGTCTCCTGCTCCACTCACCAGACGGCGGGCAGCCTCGAGTTCGGTCAATGCCAGATCGAGATCGCCCGTCCCTCTCAGACCCTCTCCGAGGGCGAGGCGGCCGTCGGCCTCGAGCACGCTCGAACCGATACGCTGGCTCGCCTCGACCACTCGTTCGGCGGCGGAGGCCTGTCGGTGCGAATCACCGATATTGCCCGCAGCGTTCGCCTCCGCCAGATCGATCCGTGGATCACCGCTCAACGGCATCGGGAGCGACCGCAGCTCCGCCACGGTTTCGAGGGCAGCCTCGGCGGTCCCGCCCGGACCTGAGCATCGGCAAGCGCCAGACCGTACTCGAGATTGTCGGGATAAACCAACCACAAGGAGCGAAAGGTGTCCACGGCCTCGTTCAGAAGTCCGGCAAGGACCTGGTACTGACCTTCGATCCGGAGCCGGAGCTCGCGCCCGAGTCCTCCGCTCAGCTCCTTCGATCGCACGGCGGCCGCGATGGCGTTGTTGCGGTACCCGAGGGTCTCCCATGCGTCGGCGAGCTCGATCCAGACCAACGGCGAATCCGGTTCAGCGATGGCGGCCTGTTCGAGCTTGACCCGCGCCCCCGCCGGATCGAAGGAGCGCAGGCGGACCACGCCCTCGGCGTAGAGCCTGGCCGCTTCCTGACCATGGGGGAATGCACCGCTGACCATCGATTCGGCAGCGACATCGAGTCCGAACCGGCTTCGATCTCAGCCGCCGCGCCGATGGCGAGACCGGCGAGATCATTCCGCATTCCGGTCACCGACTGGAGAATGATGACCTCTCCCGCATCGACGTCCTGGACCCGCGAATCGAGCCGAATGGTGGTTTCGGGACCGTCACCGAGGACGGCGTAGGACCCGAGCACGATGAGATCGGTCGCCAGGAGATCCCGCAGCCGGCCGAGGGTCTCCGGTCCGAGGGTCGTCACATGGTCGATTCCGAGCTCCGCTCGCGCTTGAGCCACGCTCTCGCTGGGAATGGTGCGGACCTCGCCGCCCGCACCCAACTCGGTGGTCAGGAAGTCGCTCAGGACGGTGGAGATCCAGGAGGAGCTCGGATCGCCGGTGTTGTTCTCGAACCCCAAGACCGCGACCGATCGCCGGAGCTCGACCGTCGGTTTCGAGTCCACGGCAGCTTGCCACGGCGGCCAACCCCGCGTGAAAACCACGACGGCGCCCATGGCAGCGATCACGACCGCCAGAACCGCCGCCCAGCCGGCCGCGGGGATCGTCAATCCACGGAATCGTCGCCGCGGCATCCCTCGCACACCGCCGAGAACCAATGGAATCGACTCGACATCGGAAAACCGGTCCTTCGGGTCCCTTTCGAGACAGCGGAGGATGGTCTTGTCCCAACGCGGCGGCACACCGGGGCTGCGCATGCTGGGGCTGGTCGGTGCGTCCTTGAGCTTGTTCAGAGCGATCTGGAAAGCGCTCGCGCCCTCGAACGCCTGGGCGCCGGTGAGCATCTCGTACATCACCAGACCGAGGGAGTAGATATCCGACGCGGTGGTGGCCGATTTTCCCTCGATCTGTTCCGGCGACATATAGGCGGGCGTGCCGAGGATCTCTCCGGTTCCCGTCACCGTGAGCTGACTCTCGTCCTTGACCTGCAACCGGGCAAGACCGAAATCGGCGATGACCGCCCGGACTCCATCCCCTTCCGGAACGAGGAAGATGTTCGACGGCTTCAGATCACGGTGGACGATCCCCTTCTTGTGCGCCGCACCGAGACCGCCGGCCAGCTGTTCGACCACGGCGAGGGCCTCGGTGGGTTCCATCACGCCCTCGCGGAGCCTGGCCCTGAGGGAAACGCCTCTCAGCAGTTCCATCGTGAGAAAAACGACATTCTCGCCGTTGGGCCGAACATGCCTGCCGAGATCGAAGATCCGGCAGACGTTCCGGTGACTGACCTTGCGCGCGATCTGGATCTCCCGGCGAAACCGATCCAGCGTCATGGGGTCGTTGGCCGATCGCGGCAGGATGGTCTTGAGAGCAACGCTCTCCCCGAGCTCCTCATCGTGAACCTGATACACCTCACCCATCCCGCCACGGGCGAGGAAACGCTCGACCCTGTATCTCCCGGCCACGATCTCCCCGGCGAGAACCCGGGCGCGAGACTCAGGCTTTCTTCGGAATCCCCCGGGCGCACGGGGTGGATATTGGTGAGGGTCCGATCGTCCGGGGGACCTGACGGATCCCTGGCATCGCCGTTCTCAGCCACTCACCCTCCTCATCAGCGCACGGACGAGCATTCCCAGCCGATCTCGCCACGGGAAGCGCCAGAAGTTGGTCGCCACCACGCCCCGGCTGAAATAGGTCTTCTCGCTGTAGTCGATGGCGACCTCGACCATGACCGGCACTCGTTTGCGAACGAGTTCCAGAGCGACGGGGATCACCGATCCGAGCTCCGAGTCGCGGATGATCCGGAAGTACCGGCAACCGACCGCCTCCGCCACCGCCTGGACGCTGTAATCGGGCAGGATGCTGCAGGTCTGGCGGTTGAGCGGAATCTTCTGGAACTCGGCAATGAGACCGTGGTGGCCGTCCCGGAGCACGCAGATCAACGGCGTCGCGCCGTAGGTCGCCGCCGTCAGGGCCTCGAGACCGGTCATCAGGAAGGCGCCGTCCCCGGCCAGGGTCACGACATCGCGATCCGGGTTGGCGAAAGCGGCGCCGATGGATGCCGGAACCGAGTAGCCCATGCACGAGAAGTCGATGGGTCCGAGAAAACACGCCGGGTGATCGAGTCGAAGGTGCTCGGCCGCGAGAAAGGTCCCGTTTCCGCTGTCGGTGACGTAGATCGCATCGTCACCACAGTGGCGCTGCAGCGCGACGAACAACGCATCGGGGGTGACTCTCTTCTTCGACGCAGCCTCCCGCCAGCCTCGCCGCACCTTTTCGTGTCCGTCCGCAATCTCCAGGGCCAGGGGTTCGTACGGCCTCTGACCCGGATGTTCCCGGTCAGGGCCTCGAGGAAAGTCTTCGCATCCGCCGCCACCGCCAGGGTTGTCGGCAGGTTCTTCCCAGAACCTCGGGATCGATGTCGACGTGGATCAAGGTCGCCGGCGGAGCATTGCCGTAGGATCCGGTGGCGACCTCGCCGAATCGGCAGCCCACGGCGAGCAGGCAGTCGCAACGATCCATGATCGTGCGCACGAAGGGCGGTGTCGAACGCCCGATTCCGGTCCACAACCAAAGCGGGTGGGACTCGGGGAAGACCCCCTTGCCCTGGAAGGTCGTCAACACCGGCGCTCCGAGCTGTTCGGCGAGGGTCATCAACTCGTGTCTCGCCTTCACTGCACCGGCGCCGATGTAGATTGCCGGTTGTTTTGCCTCCCCGAGGAGCCGGGCGGCCTGCTCCACGAGATCGCGATCGCACTCGTTCTCGGGTTCCGGCTCCGGCTCCCAGCTCGGCGCGCTGACCTCCTGGGTCAACATCAAGAGGTTGGCGGGGATCTCGACCGCCACCGGTCCCGCCGGCGCCCGGCGCGCGATCTGGAAGGCGCGCCGGACGGTCGGGTAGATCTCCGACGGGTGCTCGATCCGCATCGCCGCCTTGGTCACCGGGCGGAGCATCGCGATTTGATCGACGTCGTGCAGCTGAAACGAGGCCCCGGTGTCGAGCCGGATCCCGCACGCCAGCACGACGAGCGGGACCTGATCCATGTAGGCTTCGGCAATCCCGGACATGCTGTGGGTCACGCCCGCGCCTGGCACGACGTTGAGCACTCCCACCTGGTCCGACGACCGCGAGACGCCGTCGCCCATGAAGGCGCCGGCCACCTCCGAGGTCACGAGAATGGCCTCGACGCCGGGTTGATCATCGATGGCGTCGTAGAGCTCGATATTGTGCGTTCCCGGGATCCCGAAGGTGAATTTCACCCCCTCGTCGGCGAGGGCGCGGGCGACGAGCTTTGATCCCGGGCCTTCATGACCGCAGGAGCTCCCCGGCGTTGTCGCGGATGTGTTCGGCGACCCGGTCGGCCAGGGCCATCACCGTGACGTAAGGGTTGATCTCCGCGGCCCGCGGGAAGAGCGCCGAGTCGCCGACGTAGAGCGCGCGCGATCCGTGAACCCGGCCCCAGCTGTCGGTCACCGAGTCGGAAGCGTCGCGTCCCATCCGGCAGCCGCCCATGAGGTGGGCGCTGGTAACCGAGATCTTCCCGGGAATCACGTTCGCTCGCGGGATCATCTCCTCGACCCGATCGGCATCCTGGCGATCGATGAAGAAGGAAACGCCGGCCGGCGCATGGACCCGTCGGGCGCCGGCGGCGAAGAAGATCTTGGCGGTGGTCACCATGCTGCGGTGGAGCGAGTCGAGGACCGTCTCACCCATGGTGTAGTCGACCACCGCCTCACCGTCGCTGTCGACGAGTACCCGGTTCGACTCCAGGGCCGGGTCCACCGCCAGAACGAGGATCATCTGCAGCCGGGGAAACGCGCGCATGAGTTCCGAGTGCTCGGATCCGAAACCGATGAAGTTCTTCGCGGTGACAAACGGAAAATACATACACGTTTCGAGCAGGAACTTCTCCGACTCCCAGAACTCATCGCAATAGAAGCTCTTTGGGTGCCCGTGAAAGTTGGAGATCTCCCGCGGGTGCTCGCCGACGAGGATCAGAGCCGGGTGCAGGGTCAGGTACCGGCCGAGGGCCGGGAGGCGATCGCCGTATCCCGACCGCAGCAGCAAAGCCGCCGAGTTGACGGCGCCGCCGCAGACCACGATGGCCTTGGCATTGATCCGGTATTCCCCAGGCTCCCACGCCGACGGAAGACCGAATCCGGGATCGGCCACGGTCGCCTCGCAGCTCGCCTCCCCGACTCGAGTGACCCGACAGTTGGTGATGACCTCGACTCCGGCTGCCTCCGCAGCCGGCAACTGGACCCGGTGGGTGCCCTGCTTGGCGCCGTTGGGACATCCGAGGTTGCACAGGCTCGACGAGCGACAGCCCTTGACGTTGATCGGGAACTGCCGCGCCCGGTAGCCGAGCTTGATGCAGCCTTCGAGAAAGAGACGGTTGTTGTCGTTGAGCTCGGATTCCGCGAGTGTGTGGACGTTGTTCTCTTCGAGGTACTTCGCCGACCGCCGCTGCAGATCCTCAAACTCGATCCCCGGGACATCCCACCGCTTGACGACATCCTCCGGGAGGGTCAATGAGGTTCCGGTGTACACCACCGTCGAACCACCATAGGCCTTGCCGTAGGCCAGGGTCATCGTGCGGTCCTTGGTCAGAACCCCCCCGGATTCGAAATAGAGCTGCCGAGCCATCTCGATTTCTCGCCCGGTGTAGGCGTCGTCGCCGAGCTTCGGGCCCCATTCGAGAACGGCGATCCGCTTGCCGTCGGCCGCCAACGGCGCGAGCTCCTTGGCCACGGCGCCGCCGCCGGCGCCGGAACCGATGATGACGACGTCGTAGTCGAGCTCACGCATGGCGCACCCCCGCCCGACCGTCGAGTTCGGGGGCGTAGCCGATCTCGCTCCAGTGCTCCTCCTGGCCGTAGTAGCCCATGAACACCAGCACCTTGAGACCCCAGAACCCTTTCCGCAGCAGCGAGATCGGACATTCCTGGAACCACCGGAGCACCGCGGCCTTCTGATCCGCGCCGAGGCGGTCGAATGTCCTGCCGTAGCGAAGGACCGGCGCCATTCGGATCACCCCGAGGAAGGTGCCGAACTGCGACCGCGTGCCGGAATCGCGGTCCATCAGGGCGGTGTCGACGATGGTCTCCATCCGGGCGCGACCATCCCGATCCAGCGCTGCCACTTCGGGGGTGATGGCTTCGGCGACGACCATGAAGAACGCGGCGTGGCGGCCCGTGAGGGATTCCATGACAGACATTGTACAAGGGGCGCGGGGGCTTGGGGGGGGGGATGTTGCATGCTGCCCTCATCACCGGCCTTCTGGGCCGCTGTGACGCTTTGGCGTCCCAGCGACCCAGCGTCGCACCATCGGCGTGGTCGCTCGTGGGTTGATTGGAAGGGCTGCGACCACGCCGATGGCGCGCCGGCGGCCTGCCTCGTAGCCGGAGCAGCCGACCGTATCGCGCTCTCCGAGGGAGCCCGGTAGCGCCATTGTGCGCAGCGCGTCGCGGTGCCTCGTGGTGGTTACTGCACAATGGCGTACCCGGCACCCCGCCGGGGCGCGCTGTCCGCGTGTCCGGTCGCGGCTTCGGTCCAGGACACTGATCACATAACGCCCTTCGCACTCAACCACGTTGCGATGGTGCGATGGGTCAATAATGCGATGTACTTTACGATGTTCTTAGCGCCCCTTGCGTCCTTGCGGTTCAACCCTGCAATGGTGCGATGGATGCCTCGGCGGCTACCGCAGCCCGAACTTCCTGCCCAGCACCCGCGAAAGGACCTTTTTCGGCAGCATCGCCATGGCGGGGACGATCCTCGCGCCGCCTCCGATCTTGAGCACCGCGGGCGGGTTCTTCCCCGTCGCGGCATCGGCGACGCGGCGGGCGAAATCCCGAGCCGGCATGGCGAGGTTCCTCGACATCCCGGCGCGCTCCTCCATGTCTCCAACTCGATCGTGATAGAGCGATTTCGGGTCGCGGTACCGATCGAGACCGTTGCCGGCAGCCTCGGGGAAATTCGTCGCAACCCCTCCCGCTTGCACGACGAGCACGTGAATACCGAACGGCGCAAGCTCGGGGCGAAGGGCATCCGAAAGCAGGTGCAGAGCGGCCTTGCTCGCCGAGTAGGCGCCGCCGAAGGGTGTCGCCAGCAGGCTCGAGACCGAGCCGATGTTGACGATGCAGCCACCCCCCTCGGCGGCCATGTGAGGGACCACCGATTGGGTCGCCGCAACCGCTCCCACGACGTTGGTCTCGAGCTGGCGACGGAGATCGCCGATCGCGATTTCCGCCATGGGTCCCACCAGCGCGTAGCCGGCGTTGTTGACCAGGATGTCGATCCTGCCCGCCCAATCGATGGCTTCAGCGACGGCGAGGTCGATGCTCTCGCCGTCGGTAACATCGAGGGCGGCGGTCAGACACCCGTCACCGCGGAGATCCGCGATCGAATCCAAGCTTCGGGCGGTGGCCGCGACCTTGTCCCCCCGCGCCAGAAACTCGACCGCGAGGGCTCGCCCGATCCCCGACGAGCAGCCGGTGATGAACGCCACGCGTTGTCGTTTTTGCGTCATCCGTTCTCTCCCGTCTCTCCGCCGCAATGGAGGAGGAACTCGCGCAGGGCGCCGAAGTAGTCCGATCCACCGACCAGCCAGAGCT
>CAWGLT010000011.1:0-142731 GCA_963823445.1 uncultured Acidobacteriota bacterium | reverse complement strand
CGCCGACCTACTACCTGCAGACCGATGCGCCGCTCTACTACTACTCGTTCACCGATGCGCATATCGCCATGGCCTACCGGTCGCTGACGCCTGACCAGCAGGTGCGCTTCGACCCCATGATCACCGGTTTCAACCCGGCCGACATGTACGCCGCCGATCACATCCGGCGGGTGCTGCTGACCTTTCCGGGTGTGTTTTCCGGGATCGGCGAGTTCACCATCCACAAGGAATTCGTGTCGGCCAAGGTCGCGGGCGACGTCGCCAACCTCACCGACCCGGCGCTTGACCGGATCTTCGACTTCGCCGCCGAGGCCGGGCTGGTGATCATCCTCCACAACGACATCAACATGCCGTTCCCGAAGCCGGACCAGGAACCGTACATGCTCGCCCAGCTGAAGGATCTCTTCGTCCGCCACCCGGACGCCACGATCATCTGGGCCCACCTCGGTGTCGGCCGGGTCGTGCGGCCTCTCGAGCAGCAGGCTGCCATCGTCGAGAAGATCTGCACCGATCCCGCCCTCGCGCACGTCTATCTCGACATCTCGTGGGACGAGGTCGCCAAGTACGTGACGGCGACACCGGAGTCGACCCAACAGACCGCCGACATGATCAACCGCTACCCCGACCGCTTCCTCTTCGGCACCGATGTCGTGGCGCCGAGCTCGGTCGACGCCATGGTCGCGGTCTACGACGCCTACGCGCCGCTGTGGGCGCTGCTGACACCGGAGGCGAGCTACAAGGTTCGCAAGGGCAACTACGAGACGCTCTTCGACGCGGCGCGAATCAAGGTGAGGGCGTGGGAGGAAGCACACGCCAACGATCCCCACGTCGCGCCGCCCTGGACCCCGGTGTCCGGCACCGGGCAGGAACGGACCCATCGATGACCGCCGTACGACCGATCACCACCGCCCGTTGTGAAACCATTCGAATTTCAACGACAGATCAATGTGAACAGAGGAGGAATCGTATGAAAGACCGACGACACATGAGGATCCTGGCGATCGCCGGGATCGCGGCAGGGCTTCTGCTGCCGCTCGCAACCCCGGCGGTCTGGGCCGAGGACGACGCCGAGGATGCCAAGCCGAAATTCGAGCTTTACGGCTTTGCCATGACCGACGCCGGCTACCGCAGCGGCCAGATCGACCCCGACTGGTTCGACGTCATGCGGCCGACCAAACTGCCGGCGTACGAAGGCGAGTACGGCGCCGACGGCAACACCTACTTCAGCGTTCGCCAGACCCGATTCGGGACCAAGGCGTGGTTTCCGACCAAGCTCGGCGAGCTCTACACCATCTTCGAGTTCGAGCTCTTCGGCGTCGGCGCGGACGCCGGTCAGACCACCTTCCGGCTGCGCCACGCCTACGGCGAACTCGGCCACTTCGGCGCCGGCCAGACCTGGAGCCCGTTCATGGACATCGACGTGTTCCCGAACTCGCTCGAGTACTGGGGCCCGTCGGGCATGGTCTTCTTCCGCAACATCCAGATCCGGTGGATGCCGATCAAGGGCGACACCCGGCTGACCGTCGCCCTCGAGCGGCCGGGCGCGAGCGGCGACCAGGGGCAGTACGACGAGAACATCGCGCTCGACGACGTCTCCGCGCATTTTCCGTTTCCGGATCTCTCGGCCGAGTACCGCTACGCCCGTGACTGGGGCTACCTCGAGGTCGCGGGCATCCTGCGCTACATCGAGTGGGAGGACAACGGCACCGACGAGTACGATCTGTCGGGCGACGCCATCGGCTGGGGCATCAACCTGAGCTCCAACATCAAGCTCGGCGACGTCGAACACCCTCCGGCTCCAGGTGGTCTACGGCGAGGCCATCGAGAACTACATGAACGACTCCACCGTCGACATCGGCATCGAGCCGAACCCGGGCAACCCGACGGCGCCGATCAAGGGCGTGGGCCTGCCGATCCTCGGCGTGGTGGCCTTCCTCGATCACAACTGGAGCAGCGAGTGGACGACCTCCATCGGTTACTCGTTGACCGACATCGACAACGCCAGCAGCCAGGCGCCCAGCGCGTTCTCCAAGGGCGAGTACGCCCTGGTCAACCTGCTCTACACCCCGGTGCCGAACGTGATGTGCGGCGCCGAGCTGCAGTACGGCAAGCGCGAGAACTTCTCCGACGGGTGGACCGCCGACGACTTCAAGGTCCAGTTCTCGTTCAAGTACAACTTCTCACACACCTTTGGAGGTCAATCATGAAAACCATGAACCCCGTTCGTCCCGGCAGCGCGTTCATGCTCACTCTGGCGGTTGTCGCCCTGGTGCTGCTGCCGATCTCGGCGGCGGCGCAGAGCCCGGCCGAGATCCAGGCGGCCCTCGACGCAGCCTACGCCAAGTACAAGAACCTCGAGGAAGGCGCCAACGCCGACTACATCCCGGCCCTCGCCGCGGTCGATTCCAAGATCTACGGCATCGCACTGGTGACCGCCGACGGCAAGGTCTACACCGCTGGCGACGTCAAGTCCGAGGTCTCGATCCAGTCGATCTCCAAGGTCTTCACCATGGCCAAGGTGATCGAGGAGGGTGGGCCTGCCGCCATCGCCGACACCATCGGCGCCGACGCCACCGGGATGCGCTTCAACTCCATCGTCTCCATCGAGTTCTCACAGAAGCTGCTCGGCGGACCCGAGATGAACGCCCTCGTCAATCCCGGCGCCATCGCCGCCACCAGCATGGTCAAGGGCGAGACCCGGGATGAGATCTGGAAAAGCATCCTCGGTTTCTACTCGGACTTCGCCGGCCGGTCCCTGTCGGTTGACGAAGAGGTCTTCAAGTCCGAGGCGGAAACCAACCAGCGCAACCAGGCCATCGGCTATCTGATGTACGCCTACGGCTACATCAAATCAGAGCCCATGCGGGCGACCGACATCTACACCGAGCAGTGCTCGGTGGCCGTCAACGCCAAGGATCTCGCCATGATGGCGGGGACGCTCGCCAATGGGGGCAAGAACCCGGTGACCGGCAAGCAGGTCATGAACAGCGACTACGTTCCCAACGTGCTCGCGGTGATGGCCACCGCGGGTCTCTACGACGATTCCGGCAAGTGGCTCTTTAGAACCGGTCTCCCCGGCAAGAGCGGCGTCGGCGGCGGCATCATCGCCGTGTCGCCCGGCAAGTTCGGGATCGCCGTGATCGCGCCCCCGCTCGACGACGCCGGCAACAGCGTCAAGGCGCAGAAGGCGATCGCCGACATTTCGAACGCGCTCGGCGGCAATCCGTTCGCCGCCAAACCTCGCTGATTTCGAAGCGGGCGAATAAGCAACGCGGCCGACCACCTCGTGGCGGTCGGCCGGTGTTTTTTCCCGACTGAGTTGGGTTGCGGGTCCTGTAGGCAGGTCCTTGAGGGCCTGCGAAAACGGTCGTGGTGGATCGGTGGGATGCCCGGGATTCGGCGTTGTGGTCGCGGACCCTAAAAAGGGCGCGCCTACAGGGGAAAGGACGGACTCGCCCCGGGGGATCGCCTATGGGCGACGACGGAGGTGCGTTCCTTCCGTAGGCGGCTCACTGATGACCCGCGACCACGGTCTTCGATAGGCAAGAGAAACTGCCTCGCGGGTTGCTGATGAGACATCCGCGAGGAGGATCAGAACGCCAGCTGGAGCCCGGCGGTCACGTCGACCTGGCCGAAGCCGCTGCCGCCGAAGGCGACCACGCAGCCGCCGGAGCAAAACACAGCGGCGCCGCTTTCGGTGAAGGTGAACCACCCGCGCGCCTCGAACCGGAGGCCGACCCGGTTGGAAACGTGGTAGATGAGGCCGCCGCCGAAGCTGACCGAGAAGCCGACCTCCGACCCCGCGCCGGCGATGTCGGGCTGCATGTAGGTGACGCCGGCCCCCGCGGTCAGCAGCGTGTCGAGCTTGGCGATGGAGGTGTGGAACGGCACCATGCCGCTGAGGTGGAGGTAGTGCACGCCGAGGTCGAATGCGGGTTCCCCGTAGATCGGCGAGGCGAGGGTGGTGTTCTGGTCGCTCCAGACCACCTCGAGGCGCGAACGGTGCTCCGCCTTCCAGGGAATCGAACAGAATCAGACCGTAGCTGAATGTCGCCGTCGAGATCGAGGTCGGCGCCGGTCGCGAGTTCTTCCAATCCGCCGCCGAACCGCCATCCGCCGAAGGGCGTGAGCTCGAAGCGCTGCGCCTGGGCCGTCGATGCGACCCCGACAGCGAGCAGGCAGACAACCACCGTCGTTACGAGCTTTGTCCTCATGTTCATTGTCCCTGACTCAAATATGCCCCGTCATCCAAGACGTTAGTCGGATTCCGGCGGGATGTACACTCGGAGATATACGAGGTCACCATCGATTGATCGATTGTGGTGTGACCCCGTAGTTTTTCGAGTTCCAATCTCGCGGCGGGGCAGGTACTGTGGATCCGACGACGAACAGGCGGTACAGTTCATCTGCGGGAAGCCTCCCGGTGAGTGAGCGAAAGGGGTCTGCAGTGAGGTCAGCGACAACCAACCCGTCCCGACCGGGAAGAGAGGCTCTCGCGGTGATCGCGATCGCAGCCGTGATTCTGCAGCTCGGCGGTCCGGCATCTCTGCGGGCGCAGGAGGGGGCGGCGGCGCCGGCCGCTGCGGCCGAAGAGGCGGAGGTCAGAATCCCCCCCGATGAGCTCGATTCACTTGTCGCTCCCATCGCGCTCTACTCCGACCCGCTGCTGGCCCAGGTGCTCGTCGCCTCGACCTATCCGCTCGAGATCATCCAGCTGCAACAGTGGCTCGGAAAGAACCCGGGACTCGAGGGCGACGCGCTGGCCGAGGCAGTGGCGACGCAGCCCTGGGACCCGAGCATCCAGTCCATGGCCGCACTGCCCGATCTGGTGACGCGTCTCGCCAACGACATCCAGTGGGTCACCGAGCTCGGCAACGCGTTTCTCACGAACCAGACAGATGTCATGGAAGCCGTGCAAAGGATGAGGGCGAAGGCCAAGGACAAGGGCTCGCTCGAGACCAACGAGCAACAGGTGGTCACGACCGAGGTCGTCGAGACCAAGACGGTCATCGTGGTTCAACCCGCCGACCCGGAGATCATCTACGTACCGTCCTACAACCCGACCTACGTCTACCCGCCGCCGGTCTACCCCTACCCGCCGGTCTACTACCCGCCTTACAACCCCGGCGGCGCATTCGTCGCGTTCAGCGTCGGTGTCATGTGGGGCGCCGCGATCTGGGGCGGCTCGTGCTGTCACTGCGGCTGGGGACACAGCAACGTCAACATCAACGTCAACAACAACTTCAATCGGAACAGCAACGTCAACGTCAACGGCGGCAACTGGCAGCACAATTCAGCGCACCGGGGCGGAACGCCGTACGCGAACCAGGCGACGGCGAGCAAGTACGGCGGATCGGCGCGCGGCGACTCGATGAGCAGCCGCCAGGCGACCGCCCGTCAGCAGGCCTCTGCCGGCAATCGATCGGGGGGCGCCAGCGCCGGCACCGCCAACCGTGCCGCAGGGAGTGCCGGCAGCCGACCGGGCGGCGCCAGCGCGAGTACCGCGAATCGTTCGTCCGGAAGCACGGGCAGCCGACCGAGTGGCGCCAGCCCGAGCGCCTCCAACCGCTCGGGAAGCGGTGCGGGGCCGAGCACCACCAACCGCGCCGGTGGCGGGGGACCATCCCCAAGCACCAACAACATCGGCAGCCGCAACATCCCGTCGAGCAGCGGGGCGAAGGCCGGCGGATTCGGCGGAAGCTCCGCTGGTTACAGCGGGGCGAACGCCCGTGCCGCGAGCTCGCGGGGCGCATCGAGCATGGCGTCCCGGGGCGGAGGGGGCGGCGGGAGGCGGAGGTGAATTTGATGCAACCGTCAAAGAGCGGCCGGAAGTCCGCCCGACAACGCGTCCAAATCGGGAACTTCGGACTCTGCTTCGGAGCGGTGGTCGCCGCCACGTTGTCGGCGGCCGCGTGCGGGTGGGGGACCGCGGGCGGACAGATGACGTTCGAGACGCCCGAGGCGGCGGCCGAAGCGCTCGTCCTCGCGGCCGAGACCTTTGACGTCGAGGCGTTGACCCGGATCCTCGGACCGGACGGAGTCGACCTGGTGGTCAGCGGCGACCCCGTGCAGGACCAGAATCAGAGTGAGGCCTTTGCAGCCCAGGCACGGGAGCAGATGCACGTGGCGGTGGATTCCGAAGATCCGAAGGTCGCGATTCTCACCGTCGGGGTCGAGGACTGGCCGTTGCCGATGCCCATCGTCAAGAAGCGGGGCGCCTGGCGGTTCGACGCAGCGGCCGGCCGCGAGGAGATTCTCTATCGGCGCATCGGGAACAACGAGCTCGACGCCATCGAGGTCTGTCTCGGCTATGTCGAGGCGCAGCGCGAGTATGCCCTGGTCAAGCACGACGGCGCGCCGGTCAACCAGTACGCGCGGCGGGTCATCAGCACCCCCGGCACCCACGACGGTCTGGCCTGGCAGGACGCGGACGGTTCCTGGCAGGGCCCGGTGGGAGAGGGGATCGCCCGGGTCATCGCCGAGGGGTACGTCGAAAAATTCTCGCCGTTCCACGGCTACTACTTCAAGATCCTCGAGGGCCAGGGCCCGGACGCGCCCTTCGGCGAAATGAGCTTTGTCATCGAGGACGCGATGATCGGCGGTTTCGCCTTCGCCGCGGCTCCGGCTGAATACGGTCTGACCGGGATCAAGAGCTTTATCGTCAGCCACGACGGCGTCGTCTACGAGAAGGATCTCGGGCCGACCACCCTCGATCAGTTCCGCGCCATGGAGCTCTACAACCCCGATCCGAGCTGGGATCCCGTCGCGAATGACTGAGGGACTGCGACCAACCTCGTAGCACTGCGAGTTTCCAGGGCAACAAACCTCGTAGTTTTGCGAGTTCCCTGGACGATCCCCCCCGGCTATGGTGTATTCCGTGACCAAGAACGTCCGGTTCGGGTGTCGGAGAAATGAAATGAAATCAAGATCAGTGTTCGTCCTGCTCGTTGCAGTTGGAGTGATCGTGGCCGGATTGCCGGTGGCGGCTCAGAATGTCTCGGCGGAGCCGGATCCGGGCGGCTGGAAGTACACCGTTGCACCGTACCTGTGGGCGGCTGGAATGGACGGTACGATCACCATCAACCGCATCGAGGCTGACGTTGATGTTCCGTTCAGCGACATCCTCAACGATCTGGATTTTGCCGGAATGCTCCATTTCGACATGCAGAGCGATCGCTGGGTGGTGAGCTCGGATCTGATCTACGTCGACCTCGGGGCGGATGCGGATGTGTTGTTTGGGACGGTTTCGGCCTCAGTGACCCAGACCCTTTTCGAGGTCGCGGGCGGATACCGGGTTCATTCCGTCGCGACAGTCCTTGTCGGCGCGCGATGGGTCGATCTCGACAGCGGGCTGAGATATGCCGGTCTGGTCGTCGACGACCGGGTCGACGAGAGCAGGAGCTGGATCGACCCCTTTGTCGGCGTCCACCTCGCGGTGCCGCTGGCGAAGCGTTGGAGGCTCGGCATCCACGGCGACATCGGTGGCTTCGGCGTCGGTTCGGATCTCGCCTGGCAGGCCCACGCCGATGTCGGGTTCAAAGCCTCGAACGTGGTTTCGATCATTCTCGGCTATCGCGCGATCGACATGGACTATGAGCACACGAGCGGGGATGATCTCTTCAGATACGATATGCTCATCTCCGGTCCCCAACTCGGCGTGGCATTTCATTTCTGAGGCTCATGAACACCTCGGCAGAAAGGGAGATTCGAATGCGGAAAGTCTTTGGATTTGCTCTGGCAGCCATCATCTCGACCCTTGCGGGTCAGACCGCGTCGGCGGACGACCTCGCGGGGGCGAACCGGCTCCTGTGCGCCGCCGTTCAGGCAACCGTGTGCTACGAAGACGGCGAATGTGCCATCGACCTGCCCTGGAACGTCAACATCCCGGCGTTCATCGAGGTCGATCTCGGTGCCAAGCGCCTGAGCACGACCACCGCGAGCGGGCTCAACCGGACGACCCCCATCGAGCACGTGGGTCGCCGTGACGGCACCATCGTGCTCCAAGGATTCGAGATGGGGCGGGCCTTCAGCTGGATCGTCACCGAGGCCACCGGCCAGGTCACGGTCGCGGTCGCATTCGAGGGCACGGCGGTGGCCGTGTTCGGTTCGTGCACCCCACTTGAGAGCACGGCCGAAGTCAGCCAAGAATGAAAGGACGCGAGACCATGAACACCAGAATCACGATCGTCGTCGGATTGATCATCGTCGCGGCCGGGGCCGTCTCGGCGCAGACCGAACCCGCGGCGCAGCAATCCCTCGCCGCAGCCATCGATGTCTACGTCTTCCCGAACGAGGGGCAGGCCGCCTCGCAGCAGTCGATGGACGAAGCCACCTGCTATAACTGGGCGGTGCAGAACACCGGCACAGATCCCTTCGATCTGGAGAAACAGGCCCAACAGCAGGCGCAGCAGACGCAGCAGACGCAGCAGCAGATCGCCGCCTCCGGCCAGGGCGCCGGGGTCAAGGGAGCGGTCGGCGGAGCTGCCGCGGGCGCCCTCATCGGCGAGATCGCCAGCGACGACGCCGGCAGGGGCGCAGCGTACGGCGCCGCAGCGGGCGCCGTCGTCGCCCGCCGCCAGACCAAGAAGGCCAAGGCGGGCGCCAGCCAGCAGGCGGCGCAGCAGGGCCAGCAGGCGCAGCAGGCGACGGCCGAACAGATCGGGAATTTCAAGAAGGCCTTCAGCGTTTGTCTCGAGGGGAAGAAGTACCTGGTCAAGTTCTGACCTAAATCAACAACTGCCAGCCAAATCAGTCAGCCCGGAAGGGCATGAAGCAGGGGAGAATACATGCACAGCATGAGTGGGAAGCAGATCAGCAAGACGGTTTTCGCAGCAACCCTCGCGGTCGCACTGCTCGCCGGTGCCGCTACCGTTGAGGCCGAGGACCGCGATGATCGATTCGAGTTCGCCTTTGGCGCGTTGTACCAGCTCGGCGCCGATCTCGACTTCGACGGCGGTTCGACCGTCAGCACCAAGGACGACCTCGGTTTCTCGCTTCTCGGCGGCTACAACCTCAACGAGCACCTCGCAACCACCTTCGGTTTTCAGTGGACCGGCATCGGCTACAGCAGCAGAATAATCAATGATGAGGGCACGCCGATCCTCGCATCCGGCAGCTACGACACCTGGGCCGTTTCGGGAAATCTCGTCTACCACTTCTTCGAAGGCCCGATCACACCCTACGTCAGCGCGGGTATCGGCTGGACCTGGCTGGACACCAATATCCCCAACGGCGCGCCGGTCACCGGTTGCTGGTGGGATCCCTGGTACGGCTACATCTGCTACACCAGCTACCCGACCAAGACCACCGACGCCTTCTCCTACCAGGCCTCGTTGGGCGTGCGCTGGGACTTCAACTACAGCACCTTCGCCCGTCTGAACTACACCAGTCAGTGGCAGCAGTGGGGCAAGGCCAACGGGACCCCCCGTTTCGACGTCATCGGACTCGAAATCGGCTGGATGTTCTGATCCGTTCGTTCGACGACAATTGAAGTGTGATATCCGCGCGGTTCTCCCGGGGGCCGCGCGGATTTGCGTTTCAGTGTTCGGGTCCTGTCGCATGGGTGCGGTTGATCCGTTAGTTCGGCACAGTGCTGAACGAGCCGTTTGCTAGACTGAGGCTGACGTGACCACAGGAGAAATCCCATGAAATCATCGTCTGATGGCGGTGGATCGGACCGTTCGTCCGGATGGCGAAAATGGCTCGTCAGAGCCGGAATCGCGCTGCTCGTCTTGGAGGTCGTCTACGTCGTTGCGGCGAACGTCTTTCTCCGCACGGGGCTCCTGCTCGATCTCATCAACAAGAAGCCGGAGAAGATGAACATCTCCTGGGACTCCGTGACGACGTATTTCCCGGGGATTGCCAGCGTCAGCAACTTCGAGCTGCGCAGTCAGACCAGGAAGGACCAGATCTATCTCCGGGTGGCCGAGGCCGACGCTCGAATCAGCCTCGTCAAGCTCGCCATCAAGACCATCCATATCCGGGGCGTAGACGCCAAAGACGTGGACTTCAGATATCGTGAGCGGCTCGATCGGCCTCCCAAGGCCGGGGCCGATGCCCAGGCGCCCAAGGAACCCGTGGATCCCCGATTCTGGCCTGAAATCCCGGGATACTCCAATCCGCCCGATCCGAAACCGGAGGATCTCTACCCGCTCAAGAAAAAGAAACATCCGTGGACCATCAAGATCACCGGCGCCGATGTTGAAGGGCCGGTCAAGGTCGCCCTCGGCGACGCCCGAATCGAAGGGGAGGGATCGGTCGGTGGGGGAGTGACCGTCAAACCGAGAGAGACGATCACGATCCACAGAGGCAGGCTTCATCTCAAACCCGCAACCATCGAGATCGGGCCCGATGTCATCACTCGGGACCTCGCCATCGACGCCGATCTCCGTTTTCGTCCGTTTCCGGCCAAGGGCGCCAAGATCGAGGATGTCCTGGGAGGGATCTCGGGCGATCTCGCTGTCGCCGGCGAGCTCGGAGAGAGGGCGGCGGTCCGCTACGAGATCACTCCGGGAATCAGCGCATTCGGTGCGGGAACCATCGATGCCAGGTTCGAGATCGACGAGGGTGTGCTCAGGGCCGGAACCGAGTACTCTTTGAAGTCGGACAGCTTTCACGTGATTGTCATGGGTCTCGACGCCTCGGGTTCAGCCGCAGTATCCGGCGGTACCCAAAATGAGAGCGGCGAATACATCACCACCGCGCATATTTCCTTAGGCGATTTTCGTTTCGTGGATCCCGAGGACGGATCGGTCGATATCTCGGGAACCGGTCTCGAGGTTCAAGCCGAGTGGACCGGTCTCTCCATCGGCGCCGCCAAACCGGCTTCTCATGTCGATTTCGTCCTGCCGCCCGCCCGGATCCACGACGTCAGCACCTTCAACTCGCAGTTCCCGGAAGCGACCGGCCTCAAGTTCGAATCGGGATCCGGGACGGTCCAATCCAGGCTCGAGATCGAAGACCGGGTCGCAAAAGGGACGCTCGATCTCGTGGCCGAGAAGATGGTGTTGTCGAGCCTCGACACGCCGCTCGTTGGCGATCTCGAGGTGCATGCGAACCTCGCGGAGGGGGACCTGCCGGCCAAGACCTTCGATCTGTCGGGAACCACCATTCGCCTCGACAAGATCGTGAGCATGAGGCTGCCGGACAAGAAACAGGAAAAGCTCGACCCGTGGTTCCTCTCGGTGGCGCTCGGCAAGGGCGACATCACCTTCGGCAAACCGATGGCGGTGGACGGGAGCGCGAAGATCGAGATGTACGACACCCGTCCCGTCATCGCCCTGCTCAAACGGCTGGGCATCGGACCCTCTTGGCTTTCCAAGGCGCCCAACATCAAGGATGTCGACGGGGCCCTGGACGTGAGTGTCGGAAACGGCAGTCTGGCGTTCAGTGATCTCAACATGACGGGGGAGGGGTTCGAGGCGCTCGGGTGGGTCGACATCCGGGACAAGAAGGCCGACGGCCGGATTTTCGTCAGGTTCAAGTCGGTGATGGCGGGGGTGGGACTCGATCAGGGCAAGACCAAGATCCACCTCTCCAAGCCGAGGAAATGGTTCGACGAGCAGCCCAAGGGACCGCAGTCGAGCCCCGCTCGGGAGGCAACAGCCGAGGATTAGGGGTCGAAATCGGCGGGGAGTCTCGTCGGTCGGCGAGAACGAGGTGATCTACTCGATCACCGGCGCCGAGGCGGTCGCAAAGCTCAAGACCGTCGCGCCCGAGATCGAAACCGAGCTTCTCACCGGCTGCGGTCACGACCTCTCGCTCGTACAGGCCGATCGCTTCAACCGGAGGGTGCTGGCGTTTCTTGAAGAACAACCGTGAGCAGTGTTGGGACTGTCAACCCGATGACGACCTCAGTCGGGGCGTGGACCCCGCGAAGGTCGGCTCGATGGCAACTCCCTGCGCTCCGCCATCGACACTGAAGGTGGGCCCAGGCCCACCCTACATTTCTGCGTCCGATTCGGTCAGACGTAGGGTGGGCCTGGGCCCACCTTCAGAGCCCTCAATGCATCATTGATGCTGCACGTTGTCGAACTGCGATTCGGTATTCCGAATCCATGCGTTGGGTTGAATGGAGGGCTACACTGTGTTCCGGCAGAACCGACTCGCCCGGTCGATGGAGAACAGATGACCTACAGGCACGAAACGCCCACCTACAACGCGGAGCGTTTGGCCGAGATCTTCGAATCGCACATTCCGTTCAACAGGTTCCTCGGTCTGCGCTGTCTCGAAATCGCCGGCGGCAGCGTCCGAGTCGAGCTGCCGTATCGTCCGGAGCACGTCGGCAATCCGGAAATCCCCGCCCTCCACGGGGGTGTGATTTCGGCGACCCTCGATACCACAGGCGGGCTTGCCGTGTGGTCGCAAGCCGGGCCCAACGACCGGGTTTCGACCATCGATCTGCGGGTCGATTTTCTCAGACCGGGCCGGGCTGAGCCCCTCATCGCCGTGGCCAGGGTGGTCCGCGTCGGCAACCGGGTCGGCGTCGCCGAGCTCCGCGCCTTCCACCCCGGTGCCGAAGACCGGCCCGTGGCCGCCGGGATGGGCGTCTACAGCGTCAAACGGGACAACGGAGACGAGGGCGGCAAGTGGGAGTGGCAGCTCGAGTAGCCCGGGCGCCCGGATCGGCTCCACGCCGGCGAGACGCCGACGCTACAATGGCGCTCGGCCCCCTGGATTGCCGGCGTCTCGCCGGCACCGAAGCCTCCGTCTCCGTGCTGTCTCAACGGTGGAGGCAAGAGGGCCACGATTGAAAGGCAGGGATCCATGAAGGCTTCGCTTCGGGTGTTCGCAGTAGTTTCCTTTGTCGCCTCCGTCGCCGTCGGTTTTGGGTACGCGAAGGAGAGCAACCTCACGAGCGACACCCTCAAGGGACTCGAACTGCGTGGGATCGGGCCGGCCTTCATGTCGGGGAGGATCTCCGACATCGCCAAGGACCCGACGGATGCCGCGACCTGGTACGTCGCGGTCGCTTCCGGCGGGGTGTGGAAGACCGTCAACTCGGGCACGACGTGGAAACCCATCTTCGACGACTACGGCTCGTACTCCATCGGCTGCGTCACCGTCGATCCGAAGAACCCTTGGGTGGTCTGGGTCGGCACCGGTGAAGCCAACAGTCAGAGGAGCGTCGGTTGGGGAGATGGGGTCTACAAGAGCCTCGACGGCGGCGAGACCTTCACCCGCATGGGGCTCGAATCCTCGGAGCACATCGCGAAAATCCTCATCGATCCGCGGGACTCCGATGTGGTCTACGCGGCGTCGCAGGGGTCGCTGTGGGCGCCCGGCGGCGACCGCGGACTCTACAAGTCCACCGACGGTGGTGCGACCTGGAAGCAGGTTCTCGCGGTGAGCGAGAACACCGGCATCACCGATGTGGTCATGGACCCGCGGGATCCCGACACGCTCATTGCCGCGTCGTATCAACGCCGCCGCCGGGTCTGGACCCTCATCGCCGGCGGGCCCGAGTCGGCGATCTACAAATCGATGGATGGGGGAGGGTCGTGGCGCAAGCTCGAAAAGGGCCTGCCGACGGTTCACATGGGGCGCATCGGGCTCGCGCTCGCTCCCGAGAACCCCGATGTGGTCTACGCCACCATCCCCGCCGAGGGCGAGCACAGCGGGTTCTACCGCTCGCTCAACCGAGGCGAGAGCTGGGAACGGATGAGCGACTATGTTCCCATCGATCCCCAGTACTACCAGAAGCTCTTTCCGGACCCGCACCGCGCGGGTCGCGTCTATTCCATGGACATGCTGATGCAGGTCAGCAACGACGGCGGGCGCAGCTTCGAGCCCATGCGCTGGAAGAACCGCCACGTCGACACCCACGTGATGGTCTTCGACGCCGACGATCCCGACTATTTGATGGTCGGCGGCGATGGCGGGATCTACGAGTCTTGGGACCGCGGCGAGACCTGGAAGTTCATCGACAATCTGCCCGTGACCCAGTTCTACCGGGTGGGAACCGACAACGCAGAGCCGTTCTACAACGTCTACGGCGGGACCCAGGACAACAGCAGCCAGGGCGCGCCGTCGCGCACCACCAGCCGGCACGGAATCACCAACCGCGACTGGTTCGTCACCGTCACCGGCGACGGCTACCAGACGCGGGTCGACCCGGACGACCCGAACATCGTCTACTCCATGTTCCAGTACGGCGGGTTGGTGCGCTACGACCGGCTCAACGGGGAGATGGTGGATATCCAGCCCCAACCCGAGGCCGGTGAGGAGCCCATCCGCTGGCACTGGGACTCGCCGCTCATCATTTCTCCGCATTCCGGGGGGCGGCTCTATTTCGCCGGCAACCGCCTCTTCCGCTCCGATGACCGCGGCGACACCTGGCGCGCCGTGAGCCCCGATCTCACCCGCGGGATCGACCGCAATCAGCTCGAGGTCATGGGCCGGGTGTGGAGCGTCGACGCGGTCTGGAAAAACGTCTTCACCTCGTTCTACGGCAACATCGTCGCCCTCGACGAATCGGCGCTCGCGGAGGGCCTGATCTATGTCGGGACCGACGACGGGCTCGTCCAGGTGACCGAGGACGGCGGAGAGAACTGGAGGGCGGTCGGCGGCTTCCCCGGTGTTCCCCCCAACACCTATGTCGCCGACCTGGCGGCATCGATCAGCGATTCCGATACCGTGTACGCCGCCTTCAACAACCACAAGAGTGGGGATTTCAAGCCGTATCTGCTCGAGAGCCAAGACCGTGGACGCAGCTGGCGCTCCATCGCGGGAGATCTCCCGGACAAAAACGTCGTTTGGTCGATCATCGACGATCACGAACGGGGAGGTCTGCTTTTCGCCGGGACGGAATTCGGTCTCTTCGTGACCATCGATGGCGGCGATCACTGGGTGCGGCTCGGAGGCGGGGTCCCCACCATCTCCTTCCGCGACGTGCAGATTCAACGCCGCGAGAACGATCTGGTTGCAGGCACCTTCGGTCGGGGGATCTACATCCTCGACGACTACACACCCTTGCGCCACATTGATGGTGATCTACTCGATGCCGAGGCCGCGACCTTCCCGGTCAAGACGGCTTCTCAATTTCTCCGTTCGTCGGATCTCGGGTGGGGCGAGAAAGGGACCTTCGGTGACGCCTTCTTCGCCGCGCCCAATCCACCTTTCGGCGCCGTCTTGACATACCACCTGAAGGAAAGCCTCGAAAGTCGTCACGAGACGCGACGCACGGCGGAGCGCGAGCTGGCGGCCAAGGGCGAGTCGGTGACGATACCGAGTTGGGACGAGCTGCGGGAGGCGGATCTCGAGGAGGCGCCGTCCATCGTGGTGTCCGTCGAGGACGCCTCGGGAGCGGTGGTCCGCAGGATCGCCGCGCCGTCCACCGCAGGCATCCACCGGGTCGTGTGGGATCTGCGCTGGCCGTCGCTCGAACCGATCGACCTCGGTGGCAAGACCGATGAGTGGGGACACGTCGAAGACAGTGGTCCGTTGGTCGCGCCGGGGACCTACACCATTCGTCTCGAGAAACGTGTCGATGGGGTGCTGACCCGGATCGGTGAAGCGCAGACGTTTGAGACGGTGCCCTTGGGGATCGCCAGCCTGCCCGCGTCGGATCGGCAGGCGCTGGCGGAGTTCCACCGCCGTGCCGCGGAGCTCCAGCGGGCGGTCCTGGCCACCGTCGAGGTGGTCAAGGAGACCCGGACCGCGCTGGCGGCCCTGAGCGCCGCCATTGATTCCACTCCCGGAATCGATGTTGCGGCGGACGCCGACCTGCGGAAGGTGCGGCTCCGGTTGGCCGACATCGAGGTGGCGCTGCTCGGAGATGCAACCATCAGAAAGCGCCAGGAGCCGGTCCCGCCATCCACCGTCGATCGGATCAACCGGGTGATGGAGGCCCACTGGAGCTCGAGCTCGGCGGCGACCACGACCCACAGGCGAAACTACGAGATCGCGTCGGATGCGCTCACCGAGATCCTCATCGATCTCCGTCCGCTGATCGAGGTGGATCTCCCCGCATTGCGGAAGAAGGTCGAGAGGGCAGGAGGTCCGTGGACCCCCGGCAGCGGGCTGCCGACCTGGCCGCCGGTGGATTGATTCGCATGGATAGCCAAGAGCAAGGTGAAGGACTCTATAGGCAGGCAGGATGCCTGCCCCACAACAACCGGGGGTCCATTGTGGAGCAGGCTTCCAGCCTGCTCATGGTGCGATGACCCCACAACAACCGGGGGTCCATTGTGGAGCAGGCTTCCAGCCTGCTCATGGTGCGATGATTGTAGCCGCGGGCTTCCAGCCTGCGGATTTCGTACGGCGCGGCAAACGATGAATCAACCGAAAGAGGTACGACCTCGATGAAAACGACCGTATCCGTACTCCTTGTCCTGACCGTGGCGACTCTCGCCGCAGCCGCCGAGACCGAAAAACCCATGCCCGGCATCGGCGAGAAGACCGCCGGGCTCGATCGCGTCGACGGTTTGCTGGCGACGTGGGTCGACCGCGATCGCGGCCGGATCTATCTCGAGATCCCGGCGCCCGGAGAGCACGGTGTGGCGGCCGAACTGCTCTATGTCGAGGGCCTGCTCACCGGTCTCGGATCGAATCCCGTCGGGCTCGATCGCGGTCAGCTCGGTCCGGCGCGGTTGGTTCAGCTGCGCCGCCTCGGTGAGCGCGTGCTTGTCGAAGAACTCAACCTCGATTTCCGGGCGTTGACCGACGACGATGACGAAGCGCGCGCAGTCCGCCAGTCCTTCGCGACATCGGTGCTCTGGGCCGAAGAGATCGCCGCCCGGGATCCAGATGGGCGATCGCTCGTCGATCTCACCTCGTTTCTCGTCCGCGACGCCCACGGCGTCGTCGCTCGGCTCCGGGACACCGATCAGGGAACGTTCAAACTCGACGCGGATCGCAGCGCGGTCGATGTCGACGCCTTTCTCGCTTTTCCGGACAACCTCGAGTTCGAGGCGATTCTGACCTACTCCGGCGAGAGTCCGGGCGAACTCGTTCGGGGGACCGCCCCGACCGCCGATCTCGTGACCCTCGTCCAGCACCACTCCCTCATCCGGCTTCCCGATGACGGCTACACGCCGCGGCGCTTCGACCCGCGCGCGGGTTCGTCTCCCCTGGTCTTTGCCGACTACGCTGCGCCGCTGGACGAACCCATCGAAACGCGGTGGATCGTCCGCCACCGGCTCGAGAAGACCGATCCCGCCGCCGAGCGGTCTCGGGCGACGGAGCCCATCGTCTACTACGTTGATCGGGGAGCCCCGGAACCGGTGCGAAGCGCTCTCGTCGAGGGAGCGTCGTGGTGGGCCCGAGCCTTCGAAGCCGCCGGTTTCATCGACAGTTATCGGGTCGATGTCCTGCCCGAGGGCGTTCATCCTCTGGATGTCCGCTACAACGTCATCCAGTGGGTTCACCGCTCGACCCGCGGCTGGTCCTACGGCGGCGGTATCGTCGACCCCCGGACCGGCGAGATGATCAAGGCCCACGTCTCGTTGGGTTCACTGCGGGTGCGCCACGACCGGTTGCTCATGGAAGGACTCGTCGGGGCCGACGCAACCGGCAGCGGCGGACCGAACGATCCCGTTCAGGTGGCCCTCGCCAGGATCAGGCAGCTCTCGGCCCACGAGGTCGGCCACACACTCGGTTTCACCCACAACTTCGCCGCGAGCAGCTATGGCGGTCGCGCCTCGGTGATGGACTATCCGGCGCCGTTGGTCGAGATCTCCGAGACCGATGTACTCGATCTTTCCAATGCCTATGGGACCGGCGTCGGTGAGTGGGATGTCATGACCGTGCGGTACGCCTACGAGCAGCCGACGCCGGGCGAAACCGAGGAGGAGCTCCTCGAGTCGATCGTCGACGACGCGCTCGAGAGGGATCTCGCCTTCATGTCCGACGACGACGCCCGGCCGTTGGGTTCGGCCCACCCGCGCGCCCACCTCTGGGACAACGGCGCGGATTCCGCCGCCGCTCTCGACCACGCGTATGAGGTGCGCCGGATCGCCATGGAGCGCTTCGGCGAACGCAACATCGCAACAGGACAGCCGCTGTCGCGGCTTGCGGAGGTATTCAGCCCGCTCTATCTCTACCACCGCTACCAGCTCACAGCCGCGGTCAAGCTCGTCGGCGGCGTGGATTACGCCTATGCGGTTCGCGGCGATGGTCAGGGTGCCGCCGCGCCGGTGGCCGCCGAACACCAGCGCCGCGCCTTGAGATCGGTCCTCCACGGTCTCGACCCTGCGGTGCTCGTGGTGCCCGATTCGGTCGCCGAAATTCTCTTGCCGACGGCCTTCGGGTTTGAACGCTCCCGCGAAGAGCTGGCGACCGCCACCGCCCCGGTCTTCGACTCGATGGGACCGGCCGCCACCGCGGCCGATCTCGTGGTGACTTCTGTCCTGGCGCCCGCGCGGTGCGCCCGGCTCGTCGAACAGTCGCTCCGGGATCCGGCGTTGCCCTCGCTCGAGGAGGTGATCGGGACCATGACCGAGGCGGTGTTCAATCACCTCAGCCTTCCTCCGGATCAGGAGGAGATTCGCCGGCTGGTCCAGAGGGTTTTCATCGATCGGATGGTCGACCACATCGTCGATCCGGCGACCCCGTCCCCGGTGCGATCACGCCTCGAGGCCGGTCTCGCCGAGATCCAGGTGCTGGTCAATGCCGAGCTCGCCGACTCCGACGGCGCCGAGCAAGACCACCTCGCATCGCTCAGCGATGATCTGACGCGCTTTCGCGATCTCCGCGAGTGGGAGGCGACCACGCTCGGGCGGGCCGCCGATCCGCCGCCGGGCGACCCCATCGGCGGCACCGCGATCGGGTGCTCGCACGGACCGGCCGGGCGGAACTGAGAGTCAAACCCATTTCGTTCCGCGGTCAGGCCGCGCTCCTTCTCGGCCAACTCGAGGGGGCCGCCGAGGTCTTTGCGCACGACGCCTTGATGGGCGGTAACCCGGCGGCGGTCGAGGGCATGAAAGAGGCGTATGCCTCCTTCAACGGCGGCGCCGAGGGATTCGACGACTATGCCCTGGCGACGCGGCAGCGGATCGCCCGCTCCCTGCCGGAGGTGACGCTGGCCGACTACACCGGTGAACCGGTGAGTCTGTCGGCGATGGCCGGCAAGGTCATGATGATCTCGGTCTGGAACCCCGGTTGAGGCGGCTGCCGCGTGGAGTTGCCACGCCTGCAGAACCTGTGGGAGAAGTACCGGGGCGATGGCGTCGAGATGGTCGCGATCAAATCCCACCGGGAGACCGAACCCGCGCTCAAGTTCATCGGCGAGGCTGGGCTCGAGTTTCCCTGCCTCGAGAACGGTGAGGGTGAAGCTGATGTCGTGAACGCCGTCTTCCGCATCCAGGGATATCCGACCGCGTGGGTGGTCGACCGCCGCGGCCGGATCATGTACCGCCACTACGGCTGGGAACCGGGCGAGGAGAAGGAAATCGAAAAGGAGATTCTCTCCCTGCTCTGATCCTCGCGGTCGGGGATCGCCGGTCGGATCGGAGATTCACCCTCGAAGAGCGGAGAGGAAGATCCCGGGGATGTGCCGCCAACCGGGATCGGTGGCAAATCCTGCCACCCGGCGGGCGGTGGTGTGGGCGGTCCTGTTGGTGACGAACCACGGCGGTTTTGGCAACAGGCTGAGGTCGCCGTGCAGCCACGTTCTCGGAAACGGGTAGAACGAACCGCGGACGACCGATCTTCTGCGGCCGGTCGAAGAGAAAGCTGTTGTGGACGATGCCGATTCCGCTGCCGACATCGACGAGGGTGTGGCCGGGGTAGGCCCCCCACGAAGCCTGGGCGAGCAGGAAGGCGACCGCGTTCCACGACGTTGACGCCGATCGCGCCGTAGCGGAGATCCGCCACCGCCTGTTCGAGCGCGGGACCGAGATCGCGCGCAGTCGCCGGGTGGACGAGAATGGTGGCGCCGAGGGTGCCGTACGAGCCGGTCGTTGCAGAAGGCCACTGCGCGCTCGAGAAACGAGGCCGCGTCGCCGCCGGGCAGGCTGGTCTCGCAGAGCACCGGACCGAAGACCTCGGTGGGAAGCAGACGTCGTCGGTTCCCGGGTCGATCCCGGTGATGAGCGTTCGCGGGACGTCGCCGCCGAAGGTCTCCGCGTTCGGGTGGACTGAAATCAGGGTTTCGCGACGTTTCGCTGCGCCCGGGTAGTATGCTGGCCGCGGCGGCAGCTCGGCGAAGACCTGCCGGATCCGGTCGAGGAAGGCGCCCCGCAGCTCCCACTCGGCGGGCAGGACCAGCACCTGGGCGGCGACGCAGTTGCACCCCGCGTTGTGGAACTTCATGGTCGCCACGTGCTCGGCCTGGTAGCGGAGGTCGGCGGCGCTCCACGGTCCGGGCACCACGATCACCGGGCCGACGCCGCCGAGCTCGCTGGTGATCGGTTTGTTGAGCGCGCGGCGCGCCCTGCTGCTTGCGTCGGCGTCCGTCGTCGCCGGGACCGAAGACGATGGCGTCGTGGGTGGCGGCGCTGCCGGTGATGTGGACCGAGTCGATCCCGGGGTGGCGGGTGAGGTAGGCGCCGACATCGGCGCCGCCCGAGACCACGCGGAGGAACCCCCGCGAGACGAATGGCTCGAAGACCTCCTCGAGGATCGGGCCCGAGGTAGTCGTTGACCGGATTCAGCTTGAGCAGCACGACCTCGCCGTGCGCGAGCAGCCTGTGGAGCGCGTCGAGCGGCGCGATGCGTTGATGTTGCCGGCGCCGAGGACCAGCGCGACCGCGCCCTCCGGATCGGTTTGGCGATAGAAGCCGGCCATATGATCGCGGAGGTTGTCGGCATCGACTCCGGGCTGCATCCAGACCTCGGCACCGATGCCGCTCATCAGCAGCCGGTCGAAGATCGTCCGCGGGAAGACCGGCACCACTAGCCGGCCGCCCGGACCGGGTTGTGCGGATGCCCGAAAACCGGGGGCGCCGGCCGTCGGCGAGCGCCTCGAGAGTCTCGAGATAGCCGTTGACTGCCGCGCAGCGAAGCGCCCACGGCCCGGTGACCCACTCCTCGCCGACCCACGGCGACGCCGGGTCGATCTTCTTGCCGGCGACCGACGCCTCGACCCAGCGCCGGGCGTAGCGCCCGAGGTTGGTCGCGAGCTGACTCGGAGCATCTCGATCCTGTCGGCGACGGGCAAGCGGGCCCAGGTCCCGGCGTGCTCGCTGAGCCCGCCGATGATTCGGTCGAGTTCGTCGAAATCGACTGTCGATCCGCGGGGCAGTCTATCGTCATTCGGTTTCATCCAATCCTCCCGGATTTTGCGAACTCGTGCTCCCACCGACGACGCGGCGCCGAATCCCGAGCCGACGACGACGGAGTCAGTATCGAGGCGATGCCTTCGGGGCACCTGAAACCTCTTCGTTCGCGAGCCGATTTCCTGCTGAAGCCTGTCGTGAGGATACACCGGCGGGAAACGGCGGGAAACCGGCGGTGGATGTCCGCTGGCTCTCTCGGCTCTGGACGAGACCCGAAGGACGATGTTGCCGTTCCCTGACACTCCGAATCTCTGACCCTGTCGCGTTCGTGCATCACTTTGTCGTGTTCATCCATTCTCTGGTTCGGGTCGGAACCCCAAAATGAAGGTACCGGTCACAGATTCGGTGGGGAACCTACTGTTGGGGGGAACACATGGCACGAGAGCATCCTCGGACATGGATCATGGGTCTGGCGGTGGGAGGTCTCGCCTGGGCGCTCTTCTCGCAGGCATCCGGTGCAGCAGAGCTCACCAGGATCGTGGCATCGGTGGACGCCTCGACCGCCATCGCCGCGACGCCGGTCCGCAATCGCGATCTGCTGTCGGTGAAGCTGGATGGGGGGGGAGCGACCGTCTCGCGGACGCTGGGAAACCTCCTGCCCGAAGGCGTTGATGTCGATGCGATCTCGCTTCTCGAGGACAACCGGTTGGTGTTTTCGACCGATGTCTCGTTCCGGGCCGGCGGCGTCGAGGCCGACGACGAGGATCTCGTGCTCGTCGATCGCGGTGTCCTGTCCCTGGTTTTTGACGGCTCCGCCGCCGGATTGCCCGAGAAGGCGGACATCGACGCGGTCCACGTGCTGTCGTTGAACCCGGTGGATCTTCTCTATTCCGTCGATGCTCCGGTCGAGATCGGGGGCACCGTCATCGCCGACGACGACATCGTCCGCTTCGACGGTGCGAGCCACACGGTCGTCCGAACCGGCGCCTCGCTCATCGGCGACGAGACGGCGAGGGCGGATGTCGACGCGCTCTGGTTCGACCCGGGCGGCAACGAGTATGTGATCAGCCTCGACGTGGCCATCGAGGCCGGGACGGGTCGCACCGCGGCCGAAGCCGCCGACCTCGTACGCTGGGCCAACGGCTCGCTGACCATGTACTTCGACGCGTCGGCGGCGGGCGTCAGCGTGCCCGGGCTCGATCTCGACGCAGTCAGCTTCGACTTCGCCTTCTTCGCCGATGACTTCGAGACCGGCGACAGCACCATGTGGTCGAACACCACACCTTGAAGAGGAGAGATTCATGCGAAACAGTCTTGGTTTCATTCTGATCGTATTGCTGAGCACCGGAGCCGCCACTGCCGATCACGGCCGCACCGAGATCGGCCCCACCGACACCTTTCCCATCGTCATCGACACCCCGGGGAGCTATGTGCTCACCGCGGATCTCCATGTGACCACCTTTCCGGTTAATGGAATCGAAATCGCGGCCGACAACGTGAACCTGGATCTGAGCGGCCACACTCTCAGTGGAAGCGGAACCGGGGTCGGCATTTTTTCGGACGATCAGACCAACGTGACGATCCGAAACGGGGTAGTGAAGGCTTTCAGTGTCGGAGTCAATCTGCTTTCAACGGTGGAGGGTTCCAGCTTTTCACAGTTGATGGACCTGGCGGTCAGCGATTGTGACTACGGTGGGATTATCTTTCACGGTGGCACCGCTCAGAACATCGTCGTGCATGACAATGGTGGGGCGACGCACTACAGCGAGGGGTTGAGATGCAGCAACTGCTCGGTCAGCAACGTGGTGTCCTATTTCAATTTCGGCGGGGTGCAGGTAACTGACGGTTCGGTTCACAACTGTACCGCGAGCAACAACAGCGGAACGGGCATCGTTTTGCAACGCGCCATTCTTAACGGCGGGAGTGCATCCTCGAATGGTGGTCACGGGATCCACCTGACGGAAACAAGCACGGTGGTCGGGGTGTCGGTCTCGGGCAATTCCCTGAACGGCATTCTCCTCGATACCGACAGCGGGAGTAATGTCGTCAACTGCACCGGAGGCAACAACGTGGGCGGCAACATCACCGGTTGCGGCGACGGTAACGGCTGCCACCAGAACTACCTCCCGTGACGGGAACGAGCTGAGCACCCCGAGGCGAGAAAGCACACCCGGCGCGGATGCATCGTCAGACGCAGCCGACAGCTCATGAACGGTCCGGGTTAGGTACCATCCTTCTGGAGAGACCGGGAGGGGGTGCCATGAAGCTTCGCCTTGTGATCGTATTGCTTTTCGTCATTTGCTTTGTAGCGGCCGCCGGACACGCCGAGGCGCCGACCGCCCAATCGATGCTCGAGCAGGTCCGCGCCTACCGCTCCCACCACGAGGTCGAGATCGTCACCGGGCTCGCCGATCTGGTGGCGTTGCCCAACATCGCCGGGGATCTCGATGCGATGGAGGTTAACGCCGAGGTTCTCACCGACTTGCTCAAGGCGCGACGGTTCGAGGTCGCGCTCCTGAGAGCCGACGACGCGCCGCCGGTGATCTTCGGCGAGCGATCGATCGAAGGCGCAGACACGACGGTGGTCTTCTACGCCCACTATGACGGCCAGCCCGTGGTTCCGGACCTCTGGCTCAGCGACCCTTGGGAGGTCGTCATCCGGACCGGCAGGGTGGAGGAGGGCGGGATCCCCGTGCCACTGGATAATCTCGCACCGCCGCTCGACCCCGAGTGGCGTCTCTATGGCCGCTCAGCTTCGGATGACAAGGTCTCCATCGTCGCGCTGCTGGCGGCGGTCGACGCCCTCGATGCGGCGGGGATCGCACCGACCATCAACATCAAGCTCGTCCTCGACGGCGAGGAGGAGCGGGGCTCGCCGCACATGGCGGAGATCCTGCGCGCCTATCGCGACCTGCTCGCGGCCGATCTCTGGATCTTCTGCGACGGCCCCATGCACCAGACCCGGCTGCCCCAGGTGGTCTACGGCGTCCGCGGCGTGACCTCGGTCGAGATGACAGCCTACGGCCCCGCCGTCGCGCTCCACTCGGGGCACTACGGCAACTGGGCGCCAGATCCAGGGATGCAGCTCGCCGGACTCATCACCTCCATGCGAGACGCCGACGGCAAGATCCTCATCGACGGGATCGACGAGCTCGTCCGGCCGTTCGGCAACACGGCGCGGGCGGCCGTCGCCGCGGCGCCCGCGGTGGATGAGCAGCTCAAGCAGGACCTCGACCTCGGCTGGACCGAGGGGCAACCGACCCCGCTCGCCGAGAGAATCGCAAAGCCGGCCATCAACCTCCTCGGCTTTTCGGTGGGAGCGGTCGGCGACAGGGCCAAAAACGCGATCTCTCCGACGGCGACGGCGGTGGTCGGCTTCCGGCTCGTTCCGGATGTCACTCCCGAGGCGATCCGGGAGGCCGCCGAAGCCCACATCCGCGCTCGCGGGTGGCACATCGTCCGCGCCGAGCCGGACGCAACGGTGCGGCGTGAAAACGAACGGGTCGTCCGGCTCGAGTGGGAGACGGGCTACCCGGGTCTGTGGACCGACATGGATCTGCCGATCTCGAATGCCATCGCCGAGATCGTCGACGAGGCCGTCGACGGTCCCATCGTCCTCACCCCCAGCCTCGGCGGCAGCCTGCCGCTGGTGATGTTCTCGGAGATTCTCGGCGCGCCGCCCATCGTGGTCGTGCCCATCGCCAACCACGACAACAACCAACACGCCCCCAACGAGAACCTCAGGCTCGCCAACCTCTGGCAGGGCATCGAGATCTACGCCGCGCTGATGGCGCGGTTGGGTGAGTAGGCGAAGAATCGATCGCGGTCGCGGGCGCAGCCGCGGCCGCAGCCCGCTGTCCCCGACAGGCTGGAAGCCTGTCGCTACCCAGCGGCCGTTCTTGATTGTGTAGCGACAGCCATCCTGGCTGTCGTCGGTGACGTGCCCGAACGCGTTACCCGGACGCCGCCGCTGCCCCGGTCGCTGCCCCGGACGCTGCGGCTGTTCCCGGTTCTCACGGCACCGGCCTTCCGGTCCGCCTTCGGCGGCCCGGCGTCGCCCCATCGGCGGGGTCACTCGTGAGTTGATTGAGAGGGCTGCGACCACGCCGATGGCGCGCCGGCGGCCTACCTCGTGGCCGGGAGAACCAGGATGTGACGCGCTTCCCGAGGGAGCCCGGCAGCGCCATTGTGCGCAGCGTGACGCGGCGCCGGGTGTTCGTTCCGGCACAATAGCGTGCCAGGCACCCCGATGGTGCGCGGTTTTTCGCTTGGCCTGAAACGGTTGGGAGGCTCGTTGTTGACCGCGGACTTTGGCTAGGTACGGATTGGGTAATCGCGAGTCCTGAGGGTAGTGGCCCCGGATTTCGGGGACTCTGATCTTGGTGAGATCCCGATTACACAGGTGTTGCTTGAAATATTCCGGGACCATATCGCGTCGCAAACGAGAACGGCGTTGGACTGGCGTACGGCGCGACGCGGATCGACGAGGGCTCTGATGGGCCGGCGGGACGCCGGCCCTACAATCATCGCAATCAGGGTTTCAAATCGGTTGGGCGGACATTGTAGGGGCGGGCGTCCCGCCTGCCCGTCAGAGACGTTGAAGTCGGTTGAGCGTATCCGAGAGAGTGCGGGACGGTCGGGCTTGGTGGGATTCCCTGCCACGGCTGCGGCTACGGCGACGGGCACGGCCACGGGGTTCTATTGGCACCGGCCTTCTGGGCCGCTGCGACGCTTTGGCGTCCCAGCGACCCAGCGTCGCACCATCGGCGTGGTCACTCGTGGGTTGATTGGAATGGCTGCGACCACGCCGATGGCACGCCGGCGGCCTGTTTCTTAGCCGGAATAGCTGACCGCATCGCGCTCCCCGGGGGAGCCCGGCATGGACCTTGTGCGGAGCGGGACGCACCGCCGCGAGGTTCTTCTGGCACAAAGCCATGCCCGGCACCCCGATGGGAGGTGGTTTCCCGCGTGCTCTGTCTCGGTATCGGATCCACACCAGGTTGGGCGGGCATTGTGGGGGCGGGCGTCCCGCCTGCCCGTCAGGGACGTTGAAGTTGGTTGGGCGTATCCGAGAGAGTGCGGGACGGTCGGGCTTGTTGGGATTCCCGGTCGCTGCGCCGGGCGCTGCCCCGGTCGCTGCCCCGGTCGCTGTTCCCCGTTCTCACGGCACCGGCCTTCCGGTCCGCCTTCGGCGGCCCGGCGTCGCCCCATCGGCGGGGTCGCGTAGGTGGTGAATTGGAAGGGCTGCGACCCCGCCGATGTGACGCCGGCGGCCTCCCTCTGAGCCGGAACAACCAGGCAGCGGCGCGCGTCCCGGGGGGAGCCCGGTACGGCATTGTGCGCAGCGCACCGCGGGCCGGGGGGTCGATCCGGCACAATGCCGAACCCGGCACCCCGGGGAACGCCTCTTTCCCTCCGACCCGGGGCGGCATCTGCCGCTGTCCCGGACGCTGCCGCTGTCCCGGACGCTGCCCCGGCCCCCGACAGGCTGGAAGCCTGTCGCTACACAGGGGCCGTTCTTGTATTGTGTAGCGACAGCCATCCTGGCTGTCGTCGGTGACGTGCCCGAACGCGTTACCCGGACGCTGCCGCTGCCGTGGTCGCTGCCCCGGACGCTGCCCCGGACGCTGCCCCGGTCGCCGCCGACCGCAGCGCGGCTATACTCCGAAGCTGTTGGCGGGTGAAACCTGGAGAAATTCATGAAAAACGTGGTTTTCGTATTGACCATCATCCTTGCCGCGGCGGCCGGCGCGACCGCGGCGGAAGGCATTGACGGTGTCGTCCTGGATCTCGCCGACGTCTTCCAGCTCGAGTACGCCGCCGACCCGCAGATCTCGCCCGACGGCCGGCGGATCGTCTATGTCCGTTCGTTCATGGACATCATGACGGACCGGCAACGGTCAAATCTGTGGATCGTCAACGCCGATGGCTCGGATCACCGTCCGCTGACCACGGGCAGCGAAAACCACTGGTCGCCTCGGTGGTCGCCCGACGGCGGCCGGCTCATCTATCTTTCGGGAGAGGAACACACCGCCCAGGTCTACTGCCGCTGGATGGACACCGGCCAGACCGCCAGGTTGGCGCAGCTCACGGCCCCGGCGAGCGGGATCGCCTGGTCGCCGGACGGGCGGAGCCTGGCCTTCTCCATGCCGGTGCCGGCCCCGGTGGAGCCCTTTGTCAAGATGCCGCCCAAGCCACCCGGCGCTGAATGGGCCGAACCCGCCAGGGTCATCACAAAGGTGCTGTATCGGATGGACGGAATCGGTTATCTCAGGGACATGTTCTTCCACATCTTCATCCTGCCCGCGGACGGTGGAACACCTCGGCAGATCACGTCGGGGAACTTCCACCACCGGGACCCCGGTTGGACGCCGGATGGCAAGACACTCGTCTTTTCCGCCAACCGGCACGAAGACTGGGAGTACGAGCCGCGCAACTCCGAGGTCTACTCGGTCGATTTGACGACCCGCGAAATCACCGCCCTGACCGATCGTGCGGGCCCGGACTTGGATCCGGCGATTTCGCCCGACGGCGCCAAGATCGCCTATCTCGGTTACGACGACCGCTATCAGGGCTACCAGGTGACCCGGCTCTATCTCATGAACCGGGACGGCAGCGACCACGAGTTGTTGACCGGGAGCTTCGACCGCGACGTCGAGAACATCACCTGGAGTGAGGACGGAAGCGGGATCTTCTTCCAGTACGACGACCACGGGAACACCAAGCTCGGCTTCGTGACTCCGGAGGGTGAAATCGCAACCCTTGCCGGCGATGTCGGCGGACTCTCCCTCGGTCGGCCGTACTCGGACGGAACCTACTCGGTGGCCGATGACGGGACCTTCGCCTTCACCTTCTCTCGCCCCGACCATCCGGCCGATGTCGCCGTGGGCGGAAAACGACGACCGACGAAGAGATTGACCGCTCTCAACGACGATCTCTTCGGCCACAAGGAGCTCGCCGTCGTCGAGGAGATCCGTTTTCCATCGTCCTTCGACGGCCGCGAGATCCAGGGTTGGATCGCCAAGCCGCCCGGCTTTGACGCGACCGAAAAATACCCCCTGATTCTCGAGATCCACGGCGGGCCCTTCGCCAACTACGGTGATCGTTTTGCGGCCGAGATCCAGCTCTACGCCGCCGCCGGCTTCGTCGTGCTCTATGTCAACCCGCGCGGGAGCACGAGCTACGGCGAGGAGTTCGGCAACCTCATCCACCACAACTACCCGAGCCAGGACTATGACGACCTGATGTCGGGGGTCGACGCCGTGATCGGGCGTGGGTTCATCGATGAGAAGAACCTTTTTATCACCGGCGGCAGCGGAGGCGGGGTGCTGACGGCGTGGACGGTGGGAATGACCGATCGGTTTGCTGCGGCCGTGGTCGCCAAACCGGTGATCAACTGGACCAGCTTCGCGCTCACCGCCGACTTCTATCCGACCTTCTACCGCTACTGGTTCCCGGGACCGCCGTGGGAGTTCGTCGAGCACTACTGGAAGCGATCGCCGCTGTCCCTCGTCGGCAACGTGACCACGCCGACCATGCTGCTCACCGGCGAAGAGGACCACAGGACGCCGATCTCAGAGTCCGAGCAGTACTACCAGGCGCTCAAGATCCGCAGGATCGACACCGCCCTGGTGCGGATTCCAGGCGCCGGGCACGGCATCGCCAGGCGTCCGAGTCAGCTCATCACCAAGGTCGGCCATATTCTGAAGTGGTTCGAGATGCACCGAACGACGGGAGACTGATCAATGACTGAAAAGGCGATTCAGGATTTCTACCCCGACGATCTGAGCCACTGCTACGGTTGCGGTCGGCTCAACCGGAAGGGCCACCAACTCAAGACCCGCTGGGACGGCGACGAGACGGTTTCGGTCTTCGAGCCCCGTCCCGAACACACCGCGATCCCGGGTTATGTCTACGGTGGGCTCATCGCGTCGCTGGTGGATTGCCACGGCACCGGCACGGCCGCAGCGGCGGCCTACCGCGAAGCGGGCCGCGAACCCGGCACCGATCCGCCGTTCCGATTCGTGACGGCGTCGATCAACGTCCGCTATCTGCGGCCGACACCCATGGGGGTTCCCCTCGAGGTTCGCGGGCGGGTCGAGGAGATCAAGGGACGCAAGGTCGTGGTCAGCGCCAAAGTCATCGCTGCGGGCGAGGTCTGCGCTGAAGGCGAGGTTGTCGCGGTCCAGATGCCCGAGCACATGGTGCCCACGACCGCGTCATAGTCTCAATTCATCACCGGATTTGAGTGGGATTCATCACACCGGGACCCCGATCGTGCCCGAACCGGTTTCTCCTGGGTAGCGATCGGCGGTACCCTGGGGTGGCATGAACACGGACCAACTGCACTGGTCGGAAGATTGTGGGTGGGATCGATCGGCCGATCCCGGCGTCGCCGAGGCCGCGACCTTGGTCCTCGTCTTCGGCGGCAGTGGAGCTCTCAGGAATCAGGAGCGCTTGCTCGAGGTGGCGGCGAGCTATCCACACGCCGAGATCATCGGCTGCTCGACCGCCGGGGAGATCCACGGCACCCAGGTCAGCGATGAGTCCATCGCGGTGACGGCGATCGAGTTCGACTACACCTCGATCCGGACGGCGGAGATGGTTCTCGGCGAGTCTTCGGCGAGCCGGCAGGCCGGTCGGGAACTCGCAACACGGCTCAACGATGATTCTCTGGTGCACGTGCTGGTCTTTTCCGATGGCCTGGTGGTCAACGGAAGTGAGTTGACTCGAGGCTTCACGGACGCGCTGCCGGAAGGGATTCAGATCACCGGGGGCCTTGCAGGCGACGGAACCGAGTTTCGCGAAACCCTCATCGTTTCGGGGAGCAGGGCCGAGCCGCGAAAGGTCATCGCCATGGGCCTGTATGGCAGGCGCCTGCGGGTGGGATATGGCTCCCAGGGAGGTTGGGACCCCTTCGGACCGGAGCGTTTGATCACCCGGTCGCGGGGGAATCTCCTCTATGAACTCGACGGTCGATCGGCCCTCGGTCTCTACAAGAAGTACCTCGGCGAATATGCCGATGGTCTGCCGGCCAGCGCGCTCCTGTTCCCGCTCAGCATCCGATCGACGGTGGACAAACCGTCGGTTGTCCGAACCGTGCTCTCCATCGATGAGAACGACGGCAGCATGACCTTCGCCGGTGATCTGCCCGAAGGCTCCTATGCGCGTCTGATGAAGGCGAATTTCGAGCGTCTCATCGACGGCGCCAATGACGCTGCGGGTGCTGCTTTCGAATCCACCGATTCGACGAGTCCGGATCTCGCGCTTCTCATCAGTTGCGTCGGAAGGAAGATGGTGCTTCGCCAGCGGGTCGAGGAGGAAGTCGAGAGCGTTCGTACGGTTCTGGGGGACCGAACGGCCCTCTCGGGGTTCTACTCGTACGGCGAAATCGCGCCGAACGCGCCCGAGGGCTGCTGTGAGCTCCACAATCAGACCATGACCATCACGACCCTCACCGAGATCTGACCATGCACAAGCTCCTCAGCCGCCAGCTTGAGAAGTTCTTCGGCCGGGAGGGAGAAATCCCACCGGCGCTGGTCGCGTTTCTCGAGGTTGTCGATGCGGCATACCGGCAGGCGGATCACGACCGGATCCTGCTCGAACGGTCCCTCGATCTGACCTCCACCGAATTGCTCGAGGCGAATCGGGAGCTGCGGGCCTATGCGTCGGATCTCGAACTGCGGGTCGCGGAACGCACCGCCCAGCTCCAAAACACCAATGTCTCACTCGAGTATGAGATCGAAGAGAGGGCGGCCGCCGAAAGGGTCATCGGCGAATCGGAGGAACGCTATCGTTCCCTCTTCGCGAGCAGCAAGGACGCCATCTACATCAGCACCCCCGATGGCCGCCTCGTGGATATCAACCCGGCCGGCGTCGAGCTCTTCGGCTACGATTCGGCGGAGGAGCTCCTGATGGTCGATGTCGGGAGGGACCTCTACCGCCACCGGGAAGACCGCCAGAGGTTTCTCAAGACCGTCGACAGGGAAGGATTCGTCCGCGACGGCGAGCTCGAAATCGTCCGCAAGGACGGCGAGGTCATCAACGTCCTCGACACAACGACCGTGGTTCGGGACGAGGCGGGTGAGGTGATCGCATACCGGGGGATCTTGCGGGATGTGACGACCCAGCGCCGGCTCGAACGGGAGCTCCGTCAGGTGCAGAAAATGGATGCCGTCGGTCGGCTGGCCGGTGGGGTCGCGCACGATTTCAACAACCTGCTGACGGCGATCTTCGCCTATGCCGAGCAGCTTCGACGCAGCCTCCACGAGGAGGATCATCGACGAGCGTACGTCGATTCCATCGCCGACGCTGCGGAACGGGGGTCGGCCCTGACGAGCCGTCTGCTCGCGGTCGGGAGACGCCAGGTGCTTCGGCCGGTGCCCCTGGAGATCAACGCGGTGATCGGTGAGATGCGCGGCCTCCTGCGCCAGGTCATTCCGGAAGACGTCGAGCTCCTGACCGATCTCGACCCGGATGTCGGTCTGGTTCGGATCGATCAGACCCAGTTCGAGCAGGTGGTGCTCAACCTCGCCATGAACGCCGGCGACGCGATGCCCGATGGTGGGCGGTTGACCATGAGGTCATCCAGATGCAGGGTCGGCGGAACCTGGTTGGAAGATGCTCCGGCGCTGGAACCCGGGGATTACGTCCGGCTGACGGTCGAGGACACCGGGACCGGGATCTCCGACTCGGTCAGAGAGCACATCTTCGAGCCCTTTTTCACGACCAAGAGCGCCGAGCACGGCACCGGTCTGGGGCTTGCGACCGTCTACAGCGCGGTCCGCGAATGCGGCGGTCTGGTCGAGGTCAGCTCCGAACTCGGCGAGGGCTCCGCCTTCGACGTTTATCTCCCGGTCTATCGTGGAACCCTGGAGCAGGCCGCGCCGGAGTCAAGACCGGATGTCAAGATCGCGGGCAGTGAGAATCTGCTTCTCGTTGAAGACGACCCTTCGGTCCGCGTCGTTCTCAAGGAGTATCTGGAAGATCATGGTTACTCGGTCCTGACCGCCGTTGACGGTGAGAGCGGTCTCGAGGTCGCGCGGAGCAGCGGTGCTTCGGTGGACCTCGTTCTGACGGATGTGGTGATGCCGAAGATGAACGGGATCGAGCTCGCCCGGGTGCTGCGAAGCGAGACCCCGGAGATCAAGGTTCTGCTGATTTCCGGTCATACCAGGGATCGCAAGCGGGTCGTGGAAGAGTCGCTGAGCTCTTCGTCCTTCTCGTTTCTCCAGAAACCGTTCACCCCGCAAACCCTGGCGACGAAGATCAGGGAACTCCTCGACGAGTGATACCGGTCGGCGGGTTAGCCCGAAGTATTCATGAGGTTTCGTCGCGAGGTCGGCGAGGCACCGATGCCAGTCGCCTTTTCTCATCTCGGGGCGCGGAGGCGTACTTGACAGTACGTTGAGCACCCCGAGATGAGAAACGGAGGCTGGCGCGGATGCATCGTCGGCCGCAGCAGACAGCTCATGAATACTTCGGGTTAGAGCGCCCTCATCCTCTGGCGTCGAGGAGTTCGCGGATCCGGAGCAGGAGTTCGTCCCGGCGGAATGGTTTGGTCAGAAGCGGGATGTTCTCGCCCTGCGTGGTTCGGACGAGTTCACTGCTGTAGCCGCTGGTCAGGAGGATCTCCACGTCCAATCCCATCGCTCGAGTATGGCTGACGACGTCGAGACCGCCGGCGCCCGGCATGACGACGTCGAGGATGGCGATGTCGATCGTGGCGGGGTCGTGATCGAGGTGCCGAATCGCCTCATTGCCGTTGGCGACCGAGACCACGCGGTAACCCGCCTCCGAGAGCATCTGTTCGACGACGACCCGAACGCCGGCATCGTCTTCGGCGAGCAACACGGTCTCGGTCCCTCCCGGCGGATCCAGCGCGCGAACCCTCGCCTCCCTGGGCGGTTGGCCGTCGATGAGAGGCAGAAAGACGGTGATTCGAGTGCCCCTGCCGAGGGCTGAATCGACTTCGAGAAACCCCTCGTGTTGTTTGACGATGCCGAAGACCGTCGCGAGACCGAGACCGGTTCCTTCGCCGATCGGTTTGGTGGTGAAGAACGGTTCGAAGATCTGGGCGCGGGTCTCCGCGTCCATGCCGATGCCGGTATCGCGGACCTCGAGCGAGGCGTAGGTGCCGGGTTGGGCCCAAGGATGAGCCCGGCAGAAGTCGTCGCCCACGATTCGTGTTCCGATGGTGATGGCGATGCGGCCGCCGTCGGGCATGGCGTCTCTGGCGTTGACACAGAGATTCATGAGGACCTGGTCGAGCTGCCGGGCGTCGGCGCGGACGATGCAGGGATGGCCGCCCCGCTCGTACTCGAGAGTGATCCGTTCGCCGATGATCCGATTGAGAAGCTCGACGATATTACCGACCTGTTCACCCAGATCGAAGAGCTCGGGCTGCATCACCTGTCGCCGGCCGAAGGCAAGCAGCTGCCTGGTCAGGTCTGCGGCGCGGTCCGAGCTCTCGCGGATCTCGGCCAGGTGGATCGCGACTTCATGGTCGGGGTCGATCTCCCTCTCGGCGAGGTCGATGTGCCCCCGCATCGCCTGCAGGATGTTGTTGAAATCGTGAGCCACCCCGCCCGCGAGCTGGCCGATGGCCTCCATTTTCTGCGACTGCAGGAGCTTCTCTTCGAGGCGCTTGCGCTCGGTGATGTCCCGACCGACCCCGATGATGGCGACGACCTCCGAATCGTGATTCAAGACCGCGGTGTCGACCCAACCGAACCAACGCCATCCATCCTTGGTCATGGCGCGCTGCTCGATGTAGACCGAGTGGGGAGGCGACAGCAGATCAACCATCGCACGGGCGGTGCGCTCCCTGTCGTCCTCGTGGACCAACGGCATGAATCGGCGACCGAGGAGCTCCTCCTCGGTCTTGCCGAAGATCTCGCAATAGGACGGGCTGATAAAGAGAAACCTGCCTTCGAGATCGACCTTGACCACCATGTCGGTCTGATTCTCGACGAGCAATCGGTATCGCGCCTCGCTCAGGCTCAGCTCTCGGCGTCTTTTCCAAAGGCCGTAGACAGAGGCTGCCAAGAAGATCGAAAGCACGATTCCGAGCCCGAGGAGAACTTCGTCCGCGACCGACTTCATCGATGCGACAACCTCGGTGCTCGGCGCGATGACCAGCGTCCACGGGCGGTCGAGAATTTGAACCGACCGTTCAACCCTGAAGGGCCATGTTTCGGGCGGTTCCGCGGCGTTGTGGGAATAGGCGACATCGCCGTCGGTCTCGAAGAGGATGAAGCGAAAACTCGGCCGCAGGGTTTCCTCGCTCAGACAGGAATCGACCAGCGTGTCGTTGCGAAAGACCCCGTTGACAAAGCCCCTTGTGCGACCGGTGCTGTCGACAACCGGGTAATAAGTGGCAAAGCCGAAACCACCCTGGAGGAACTCGATCCTCGATGTTCGCTGGATCCGGCCCGTCGACTCCGCCGCGGCGAGGGCTTCGACGACCTTCGGGCTCGGGTGGAGATGGAGGTTCTGTCCGAGTGCGGGCTCGTTTCCCATCTCGGGCACGATGACGGTGATGGACCAGGCCTCGTCGATCCAGTTGACGGCCTGGAATCCCGGTGCCAATGCGGCGTACCGCATCGCCAGGTCCTCGAACGAAAATGGTGATTCGTCGAGATAGCGTCCATAGGTCTGGCCGATGAACTCGATCAGGTTGATCCGGGTCGTGACCCACGCTTCGAGCCGGAGATCGACCTGCTCGGCGGTGACTTCGGTGGTGGCTTGGACTATCCGGGTCTCGCTCTTTCCCAGCGACCACCACAAACGAACCAATACCAGGGTGCTGAAGACGATGAATACGATGGGGATCCAGAGAAACCGTCGTTTTTCAGGCTGTAGATCGTGTTCTGGCATCCACGTTCCTTGCGTGCTTCGAGATCATTGGGGCCGAGAGTCAAGATATCACGGAGCTCATCGCCACCACGGGTGGCGACCGTCACCAGGACGAGCGTGTGAAACCGGATCCCACCGCACTCGTCGCGTCGCCCCCCGCAACCACCTCGAGCATCAGATCCGGGTGATCGGTGAAGACGGCGTCCACGCCCAGTTCCATCAGGCTCCGCATGGTGGTTGGATCGTTGACGGTGTAGACCGCGACCGGGATCTCGTGCCTGTGGCAGCGCTCCAGCATCTCCGGGGTCAGGCGTTTTCCCGAAATATTGAACCCGCGCGAGCCGACCTCCTGGATGACCTCGAGGGGATCGCGTCCGGTGTGGAGGTCCTTGTTGAAGAGGGAGGCGGTGATCACGGCGGGGTCGGTGGTTTTCATGAGCCGGAGCGCTTCGGGGGAGAACGAAGAAACCACGACCGAGTCGCGCATCTTGTGCTCGTTGATGAGGGCGGCCACCTTCTGCACGACGCCGTGCTCCACAGCCTCGGGTTTGATCTCGACGTTGATCAGGATCCGGCCCTTGACCGTATCGAAGACCTCAATCAGCGTCGGTATCTTCTCTCCCTGATACTCGGGGGCGAACCAGGAACCGGCGTCGAGTTGTCTGATCTCCGCGAGGTTCATGTCGGTGGCCGCGCCGCTCCCGTCGGAGGTGCGGTCGAGGGTTTCGTCATGGAGACAGATGACCTGGCCATCGGCGGTCACGGTGACATCCACCTCGACCATGTGGGCACCGACATCGATGGCCTGCCGGACGGCGGCGAGGGTGTTTTCCGGCGCTCGGGAGGAAAATCCCCGGTGGGCGATCACCCGGGTTGGGGAGTTGGTTTTCATGAATGCCTCGATGGTTGCGGGACCTTCGCCTCCGGCGGCGAAAGCGCCGGTGGCGAGGATGGTGACGGCCGACGGGATCAGGGTAGTCAATCGCACCCTGAGAGCATACTCGAAAACTCCTCTGGGACTTGATCCCCAGACGGCACGTGGCAGAATGTTCCGATGACAGGCCAACGCCAGTACGATGCCCTCGAGGCCTCCGAGCTCTTTTGCCCCAGGTGCCGGCGGGCGCAACCCGTTCGACGCCATCTGCTGCTCGTGCTGCCCACGGGCAACAAGTACGAGTACCGCTGCGCTGCGTGCGGCACCGCGGTCGGCGCCAAGGACGACTCCGACGCCTCGGAATACAATTCGATCCTCACCGGCCGTAAGCTCAAATGAGCTAGGGACGAATCATGAAGGCGGCCTACTACACGAAGTTCCGCGGACCGTTGACGGTGGGCCCCCTGGCCGACCCGACGCCCGCCGATCACGGAGTCGTCATCGAGGTTGAGGCGAGCGGGATCTGCCGAAGCGACTGGCACGGATGGATGGGGCACGATCCCGACATCCGCAGGTTTCCCCATGTTCCCGGGCACGAGCTCGCAGGGAGAGTCGCCGAGACCGGCCGGAACGTGACTCACTGGGCGACGGGCGACCGGGTGACAGTGCCGTTTGTCTGCGGTTGCGGAACCTGTCACGAGTGCGCGAGCGGCAATCAGCAGATCTGCGACAACCAGACCCAACCCGGATTCACCCACTGGGGCTCGTTCGCACAGTTCGTCGCCATCGACCACGCGGATGTCAATCTCGTTTCCCTGCCGGACGACATGACCATGGCCACCGCCGCCAGTCTGGGTTGTCGGTTCGCCACCTCGTTCCGGGCGGTCGTGGCACAGGGCCGGGTCCAACCGGGAGATTGGGTTGCGATCCACGGCTGTGGAGGGGTCGGTCTCTCGGCGGTGATGATCGCCGCGGCGCTGGATGCGATGGTCATCGCCATCGATATCGACCCGGGCGCCCTCGCGTTGGCGGAGAGTCTCGGCGCCGTCGCCACCATCAATGCGCAAGATCGCGGCGACGTGGTCGAGCAGATCCGCCGGCTGACGGGTCGCGGCGCCCACGTCTCCATGGATGCCCTCGGCAGCGCGGAGACGGCGGTGAACTCCGTGTCCTGTCTTCGCAAGCGGGGGCGTCACGTCCAGGTGGGCCTGCTCGCGGGTGAAGACCATCGTCCGCGATTTCCGATGGAGCAGGTCATCGCGAGAGAACTCGAGATCACCGGAAGCCATGGCATGCAGGCGCACCGCTACCCGGAGATGCTGGAACTGATCACTTCAGGCACGCTGCAGCCACAGCGCCTCATCGGCAGGACGATCGCGCTCGAAGATGCTCCCCGGGAACTCGAAGCCATGGGCCGGTTCGCAGCCGTCGGCATCACCGTGATCGATCGTTTCGACTGAGGTGATTCCGCGGTTTCAAGCAAGAAAAAACCCCTCCGCCGGGGAGGGGTTTTGGTGGATTGGGATGAGCTTACCAGCGGCCGCCGCCGCCGTAGCCGCCGTCGCGACCGCCGCCGCCGCCGCCGCCGGAGCGCTGCTTGGCCTGGGCCACGTCGACGCGAATGGTACGGCCGTCGAGTTCGGTACCGTTGAGGGCTGCGACGGCCTTGTCGGCCGCCTCGTCATCATCGAAGGTGACGAAACCGAAACCACGCGAACGACCGGTGTCGCGGTCGGTGATGACGACGGCTTCAGAGATCTCGCCGTGGACGCTGAACGCATTGCGCAGTGCCTCGTCGTTCGTATCCCAGCTCAGACTTCCAACAAACAGTTTCTTAGACATATCTCTCTTTTTCTCCGTGAGCGCCGCCCTTGTTTGAGGGCGCGCCCGTCTCGCAAATCGTGATGGTCCTCTGTGTCCATCCAAACAGATGCCGACCCCGCCGGTCGGCAACACGCGACGACATGATATCAGCCATGTTCTTTGATTTCAAATCTTACCCCGAGGACTCCGGTTGAGTCGTCGTGCTGGCGAGCTGGAAGGGCCCCGAAGGTGTTCCCGACCGCTCTCCAAGAAAGACCGTCGCAAGGTCCTGCCATCGCGTTTCAAGGATGGGATTCTGCTGTTTCTCGGCAACAACGAGAGCCGGATCAACGATGAAAGACTCGAGTCTCATGACGATTTGTACCTTCGTTGCGCATTACGGCCGGATGGCCTAAAATTTCGACAGGATCCAGGTTTTTTTTTGAGGAGAGAACTTGCCTGATCGGTTTCGTGTGCTGATTCTGATGGCGATCATGGCGATCGGCTCGCTGCTGGTCGCCGCGACAACGATCTGGATCCTGTACCGGGCAGCATTCGAGGAAGAACGTCATCGGTTGGTCGAAGCGGCCCAGAGCCAGGCGCGGCTCATCGAGGCGGTCGCCCGTTACGACAGGTTCCACAACGACGACCATCCCGGCGGCTGGAGAGAGGCGACGTTGAGCCAGATCGATGAGGCTCACCGGTCGTACCGGGGTTTCGGCGAGACCGGGGAGTTCACTCTCGCCAAGCTGGAAGGCGAGAAGATCGTTTTTTTGCTTGGACATCGCCACCAGATCGTCGACCATCCGCAGCCGGTTCCGTTAGATTCCGAACTCGCCGAGCCGATGCGGCGGGCGCTTCGTGGAGAGTCGGGAACCGTCGTCGCTCTCGACTACCGGGGAGAGATGGTCCTTGCCGCCCACGAACCGGTCGCCGTGCTCGACCTCGGTATCGTCGCGAAGATCGACCTGACCGAAGTACAGGCCCCGTTCAAACGAGCCGGTTTGGCCTCCGCGGGATTCGCAATCCTCGTGGTCGTTGCGGGAGCGGTTCTGTTCGTGCGCGTCAGCAGCCCGTTGGTGGTCGCCCTCGAGCGCCGGTCGCGGGATCTCGACGCGATGGTCAGTGCGCTCCGAGCGAGCGAACAGCGGTTTCGCACGACCTTCGACAACGCCGGCTCCGGGATCGCCCATGTTTCTCTCGAAGGGCGCTTCATCACCGTCAATCAGCGCTTCTGCGACATCGTGGGCCGCACCAGGAGCGAGCTTGCCGAACTCGGAGTTCGGGACATCACCCACCCGGATGATCTCGATGCGGATCTCGAGCAGGTGCGCCGGGTTCTCGATGGAGAGATCAAGACCTACTCCGTCGAGAAGCGCTTTGTGCAACGCGACGCCGGGATCGTCTGGGCCAGCCTGACCGTGTCGCTGGTGAGCGACGAATCCTGGGAACCGCGGTACTTCATCGCCGTGATCGAGGACACCACGGACCGCAAGCACGCGGAGATGGCGGTGAAGACCTCGCTCGCCGAGAAAGAAGTCCTGCTGCGGGAGATCCACCACAGGGTCAAGAACAACATGCAGGTCATTTCCAGCCTGCTCAATCTCCAGGCGAAGGGGATCGAGGATGCGCGGCTGGGCCGGATGTTCCAGGAGAGCCAGAGCAGGGTCCGCGCGATGGCTCTCATCCACGAGATCCTGTACCAGTCGGGCCACCTCGGTCGGATCGACCTCGGCGAGTATGTCACCAAGCTCGCGACGAGCCTGGTCCAGATGTATGGCACAGGATCCGACCGGGTCAACCTCCGCATCGGCGCTGGCGACGTCACCCTCGGCATCGATGACACCGTCCCGTGCGGATTGGTGATCAACGAACTGCTCTCCAACTCGCTGAAGTACGCGTTTCGTGACGGCCGAGCCGGCGAGATCGGAATCGAGGCGGCGCCGGCGACGAACGGCAGGATCAAGCTCGTCGTGCATGACGATGGTGTCGGGATCCCAGCCGAGATCGACATCCGAAACACCGAAACCATGGGGATGCGTCTGGTGGTCGGTCTGGTGGAAAGCCAGCTCGGAGGGCTGCTTGACCTCGAGAGGGACAATGGGACTCGGTTCACCATCACCTTCACTCCAACCGAGCCCGGTTTGGCGCTCGGAGGATGACCAAACCCCGGATCCTGCTGGTCGAGGACGAGTTCATCGTCGCTTTCGAGCTGAAATCGGCCCTCGAGGGGATGGGCTACATCGTCTGCGGCATGGTGAGTTCGGGTGAGGCCGCCATCGACTCCGTGGAACGAGAACGGCCGGACTTCGTCTTGATGGACGTGAGTCTCAAGGGAGAGATGGATGGTATCGAGGCGGCCCGCCACATCCGCGCCCGGTTCGGAACCCGGACGGCCTTTCTCTCGGGATATCCCGTCGAGGAATTGGTGACGAGAGCGGCCGATGTGGATCCCATCGGAATTTTTGTGAAACCGTTGGAGTATCGAGAGTTGGAGAGGGCACTCGGGAACCATGTGCTGTCCCGCTCGGCGGACTTCAAGCGATGACGGACGGTCGTGGCATCAAGCTGCGGGGAGAGTCGAACTGAAGAACGACACCGACGAGGGCCAGAAGCCCGTTTCGCAGCAGTTCGAATCGGAGCAGCAGGAGACGATCCGCAACGGGAGCGTCGATGCGGCGCTGCGCCGCGCCCTCGGCGAGAAGGACGCTCTCTTGAAGGAGGTCCACCACCGTGTCAAGAACAACATGGCGGTCATCCTCAGCATGATCAGCCTCCAGAGTGAGGGTTTCGTCCATCAGGAGACCGTGGACGAGATGAACAAGATCGCGGGCCGGATCCGGGCGATGGCGTTGGCCCACGACCAGTTGGTCCGGTCGAAGGACATTCGGAGTGTCGATCTCGGCGCCTATGTTCAGTCTCTGAGCGACGCGCTTCTTCAAACCCGTTCCCGGAGGGCCGGCACGGTCGTCCTCGAGACCCGGATTTCGCAAGTGGCCGTGACCATCGACGTGGCCATTCCATGCGGTCTGATTTTGAACGAGCTCATCGGCAACTCCCTCGAGCACGCATTTCCGGGGGAGAGGAAGGGTCGGATCGCCGTCGAGCTCGAGGTGTGCGAGGACGACCGCTACGAGTTGGCGGTGATGGACAACGGAGTCGGATCGCAAGGGGACGCTTCGTCGAAGCGAGGGAGAGGCCTCGGGCTGCAGCTGGTGGAGTTGCTGGCAAAGCAGCTCGGCGGCGAGCTCGAGATCCGGTGGGATGACGGCGCCGATATCAGAGTGCGTTTCCCGCATCAGGTTCAACAGCCCCGTCTGTTAGAGTGAAGTTCATCGATTTCGTAGACTTCGGTTGAGGGGGTCGCACGATGCCCCATAAATCAATTCTCATCGTCGAGGACGAGGCCCTCGTGGCGAAGGACATGCAGAATCGTCTCATTTCGCAGGGCTACAGCATCGCCGGTTGGGCCATCTCCGGTGAAGATGCGATCGCCGAGGCCGAAGCATCCTCTCCCGATCTCGTGTTGATGGATATCCACCTCAAGGGTTCGGTCGATGGAATCGAAGCGGCGGATCAGATCCGCGAGAAGAACGATATTCCGGTGGTCTTCGTCACCGCCCTCGCCGATGACGACACCCTGGACCGGGCCAAGGTCGCCGATCCCTTTGGGTTCATCCTCAAACCCTTTTCGGAGCGGGATCTCCACTCCACCATCGAGATCGCGCTGTACAAGCATGAGCTCGACCGTTCCCTGAGAGATCAACAGGAATTCCTGAGCGCCGTATTCGAGGGTGTTCCCTGCTCGATCATCATCGTCGGCGAAGACCATCGCATCAGGATGGTCAACCGCGGGTTCGTCGAGGCGTTCGGGGTCACCGAAGCGGAAAGCCTGGGCGCCTGTATCGGGGATGTCCTCGGGTGCTCGGTCGCGTTGGATGAGCCGGCCCGTTGCGGCACCACGGACGGATGTCAGGGGTGTAAGGTTCACATCGCGACCAAGACCGCGATCGACGGCTGGTCGTCCAAGAAGACCCATTGCCAGATCGAGTCGCGGGACGCCAGGTATGCTCGACACCTGACGCTCCAGCTCAGTTCGGCCCCCCTCCGCCATCGGGGCGAGAACCTGGCGATCCTCATCGCCGAGGACACCACCGAGCTCGTGGGTCTTCGTCGCCTCCTGACCGCGGAGAAGTCCTTTGCGGGAATCGTCGGGTCGACCCCCTCGATGATCGAGATCTTCAACACCATCAGAGAGATCGCCAACCTCAATGTTCCCGCCATGGTGCTCGGTGAGAGCGGGACCGGGAAGGACCTCGTGGCTGCGGCGATCCACGATCAGGGGTCGCGATCGAAGAATGTCTTCGTGCCGGTGAACTGTGGAGCGATCCCGGACGGCCTCCTGGAAAGCGAGCTCTTCGGCCATGAACGCGGCGCCTTCACCGGAGCGGTTCGGGAGCGCAAGGGGAGATTCCAACTTGCCCATCGCGGCACGATCTTCCTCGACGAAATCGGTGATCTGAGCCAGGCGATGCAGGTCAAGCTCCTCAGGGTTCTGCAGGAGGGGACATTCGAGAGGGTGGGGGGCGAAAAGACCATCACCGTCGACGTGAGGGTCGTCTGCGCGACCAACAAGGACCTCGAGCACGAGGTCGCGATCGGCAGATTCAGGGAAGACCTGTTCTACCGGCTCTGCGTCGTGCCGATTACGTTGCCGCCGTTGCGGGACCGAATTGAAGACCTGCCGCTGATCTCCGAGTTCATCATCGAGAAGGAATCGGCGGTGAGTGGGGGGAGGCTGATTTCTCTTTCACCGGAAGTCCTCGAGGTCTTCATGGCCTATCCGTGGCCCGGAAACATCCGGGAGCTGCAGAACGCCATCCGCTATGCCTTCATCAAATGCACGGCGAGTGTGATCCTGCCGGAGCACCTCCCTCCCAGCTTTCGCGAAATGACGGCCATGGTGCACCCGCCGAAAAGGGAACGGAGAATCCTGTCCAGGACTGCCGTCGCCGAGGTCCTCGAGGAAACCGGAGGCAACCGCTCGGAGGCGGCGAGAAGGCTTGATGTGTCGCGAGCGACCCTCTACCGTTTCCTCGCTGAAAACCCTGGTCTCGTCTCCGGGCGTTAAGTCGGCGAACCGGGTTATTCCGGCAGGTCGAAACAACTGTTCATGCGCGCCGCGAATCGGAACTGGAAGGCGGTTTCTTCGATGTTGAGCGCCCGGAGATCGTCGGCTCGCGCGGAGCTGCCGAGCTCGAGGGTGGGAGTTTCGGACCGCAGACCCTTTCTCCACAGCGGACGGGGGTTGGTATTGACGGCGAAGTCCCCCTTGAAGCAGGTACGGCTCTTGAGAAGCTCGCCGTCGCGCAGGCTGTAGAGGTGGCCCGTCTCGTCGAAGTGCCTGGCCGATCCGGTCGTGGGCACCGAGAGTCTGAAGTAGACCTCGCCGTCGTCGTCCCGGGCGGAGGTCGTGCATTGTCGGGAGTCTTTAGAGATCTCGATTTCTTCCACGATCTTCGGCAGGCCCCAGATCTTCCTGCCGCGGATCTGATTCTCCAGGGAGGTCACCGGCATGGAGAATACGTAGTAGCCCTTCTTCTTGAAATCGAGGACGAGCGGCAGCAACGCCGGCGACCAGCCGGCATCGACCATGATCGGGATGGTCATGGCGATCTCGTTGTACGGGGCAATATTCATCACATCGGCGTATTCATAGCAGGAGAAAAGGACCACCGCACGCCCTCCGGGCATCCCGACCGGTTTCATGGACGGATGGGGCATCATCGCTTCGGCCCGGTTGCGGTCGCAGAGAAATATCGCGATGGCGCAGGTCACATTCGTATAAAACGTGGGGAAGGAATAGGTCTTGGAAAGACCGTCGTCGAGGACCAGCGGGCTCGGGGCGGGGCGGAGGGAGAATCGGCGGAAGAAGGCATCGGTGAACAATCCGGTGTTGTCGACGAGGTCCGGTTCGATGCGGGTGTTCGGTTTCACGGCGACGTCCTCCTCCGGCTCGGCGGTGAGCCGGCACAAAGCATCGGATCAGGAATGCCATCGAGTTGCGGGGCGGGGTCGAAAGGACTGCTCGACTCGACCCTCAAACCGCTGCAATCACGGTCATGAACCAGTGTACATCGATGTGGTCCTTCGCCCCGATGGATTCCAGCCGCGTCCGGAGGTTCGACGCGAGGCAGAGCAGCCGCTCGTAGGTCCACCAGTTGAGCGTCGCCGAGTAACGCAGATCGAAGTTGAGACGCGCTGCGCACTTCTGCACCACGGCGGGTTTGAAACCGATGTGATGCACGGGATCGGCGATAAAGGGAAAGTGGGTCAGAACCGACCAGTTCGTGCTGCGGCTGCCGGGGTCCAACTCAATCACGAGATCCACCGCGTCGATGAGCGGTTGATAGGTTGGCTGGCCGGCTGCGGGTTCGGCGGTCACCTCCATCAGCGCACGAAGCAGTTGATCGGCATCGTCGTGCTTGAGCCCTCGCTTGAGCGTCGCCCTCTCTTGCGAACTCAAGAGATCGAGACCGGCATCGATTTTTAAAAGCCGCTTGCGCACTTCATCGACATCGCCCGCGTCCAGAAGCTCGCTTCCCCGGCCGTCGCCCAGGGTGGTCATCCACAGTTCGTGGGCCCTGAGCTTGGGATCGCGGTGTTCCTCGATGTACTTCGGGTTACGAAAGGCGGCGGGTTGTTTGTCGACAAACGCCTGGACCGCCTGATCGAGGCTCAGCCTCGGTTTGCGCAAACCCTTGAACCTGCCGTTTTCGAAGATCGGCAGGTTGTCGAGGAGAAAGTCGGTTTGCTCGTCGGCGACCTCGAGCCCGATGACGCTGGTGGAGATGGTCTTGACCGCGTCGTTCGGTTTTTCCTCCTCGAGATCCCGAAAATACAGCGTTACGTTGCCGCCGCCGCCGATCGCGAGGGCCTTCGCCGGGCCCCACGCTGGTCGCTTGGGATGATGAACGATGGTCCCGACGTCGATCTTCTGATGAGTCACGAGCGCTCCTTTTGTCGTGCGGTTGATGGTGCTTCCGGGTCGATTCGTGGGGGATCGCGACCACGATGGCGGTGACGCGCAGAACGCGGCGATCCGAATTCGACCCTCTCCAACCTACAACAGCGCGCACGAAAGTGCTTGGTTTCTTTGCGGAAATCGTCCGGGAACCGGATCGAGATTGACGACAGGAAGCCAGTGCCGCGGGGTTCGAGGCGGCTCCGGTGGTGTTGTCGCCAGCGCGTGACTCGAGGACGCGGGCCGGCTCGGCGTTGGCCGCCGGGGTCGCCGCAATGCGGGTTTCCTGCGGCCGCTGTAGAATTGCCGCGGAGGCGAGGACCATGAGGTTGTTCCGGGTTGCGATCGGATCCACCACTGCGTTGTGGGTGCTCCTGGCGGTCATCCAGTGTGCCGACAAACCGGCGGCGAACGAGCAGCCGGGAATCAGCGCCGCCGCCGTGGAGATCGACGGCTGGCATCAGGAGGCCGAGGCGGAGATCTTTGTCGGCGACTCGCTTTTCGAGCTCATCAACGGCGGCGCCGAGGTCTACCACCGGTTCGGTTTTGTCCAGGCGCTCGCGGCGCAGTACGCCGACGCTGCCGGGCGGTCCATCGCTCTCGAGGTCTTCGAGATGAAGGATGTCGCGGGGGCCCAGAGCATCTATGCGGACAAGACCGGGGAATCGGGCGAACCGCTCGCGATCGGCGACGAGGCGGCGGGTGAGGACTACTACCTCAACTTCCGTTCGGGCCGCTTCCTCGTCACCATCACCGGTTTTGACGGTGACCCGGAAACCAGGGAGGGAATCCTCCTGCTGGCCAGAGCGGTTGCGGCACGACTCGGAGGATTGACATGAAATACGGGATGACCCGCCGGCGCTTCATCCAAGGCACCGCAGCGATGGGTGCGACGGTCTCCGTGGACGGGTGGTTGCTTGGCGGTCGCTCGGCCGACGCTTCGACCGAGACCGCCGCCATCGGATTGGCGGCGGTGACGAGTCCCGACGGATTCGCCAACACCATCGCCGCTGTGGACGCCGTGGGTGGGATGGCTCGTTTCGTGTCCAGGGGATCGAGCGTCGTCATCAACGCGAACACCGCTTTCAAACACCGCGGGAGCATCGTCGACCCGGGGGTGCTGCTGGCGATTTTCAAGCTCTGCAGCGATGCCGGTGCCAGGGAGTTGTGGCTCATCAAGGGAACCAAGGACGACTTCTGGGAGCGCTGCGATCGGGCGGCTCATCTTCCTGCTTTGATCAACGGCGTCAAGGTCTCGGAACGCGAAATGAAGGTGGTGGAGATCGCCGGAGGAGTGGCGCTCAAGCAGGCGCACGTCGATCGCCGCCTTCTCGAGGCCGATCACTACCTCGATGTCACCATCGCCAAACACCACAAGGGCTGCGAGTTCACCGGCGCGCTCAAGAACACCATGGGCGCCTGTCCGCACGACCCGACGTGCCGGTTCTTCCACGTTGGGAACAACCCCGATTCCGAGGACTGGTACCCGGATCTCAACCACCTTTCCCAGTGCGTCGCTGATCTCAATCTGGTGCGGCGGCCCGATCTTTGCGTTCTCGACGCCGGCGAGATCCTGACGACCAACGGGCCGTTCGGTCCGGGCAAGCTGGCCAACCCGCAGACGGTGGTGGCTTCAGCCGACATGGTGGCCGTCGATGCCTTTGGCGTGCGCTTTCTCGGTCTCGAACCGACGGCCGTTCCGATGATCGCCATGGCCGAAAAGCACGGCCTGGGATCGTCGGACCTCTCACGGGTCGGAGTGCGAGAAATCGCGCTGGGTTAATCGGCCTTGCTGCTTCACTCCGTGTGAATTCCAGCCTGCCGCCCTGGACACCGTCACCCAGTCAGGCGGCGCCAACCGATGGAAAGGTCCATTGTGCCTCGCGGACGCGTATCAGAAGACCCATGACAGCTTGGTGAAGAGGGTGTCGCCCTGACTCGACGCCTCGCCGATCTCGGATGTCCCGCGCTGGTAGGCGACCTGAATGGAGCCGAACGGCGGCTTGAAACGCCACACCCAGACCGCCTGGATGTTGAGCTTGCCGACGGCGGAGTTGGTCTGGAGGAAGAGCTTGATGAAGAGATCGGGGTCGAAGTAATAGACGCCGTTGAAAACGTGGATCCAGGTGGTCTCGAGCTCGGGATCAGGGTCGAGCTCGAGCCGAGTCACCGAGTACTCGAGGCGAAGGCGGTCGCCGAAGGGCCACTGGATTTCCGCGCCGTAAAGCCGCAGATCGCTGTCGAAGTTGACTCCCGTGCCGGCGAAGACGAAGACCGAGCGTCCGTCGCGGCCGTCCCAGCCGGTTTCGAGTTGCACCCGGTTGTTGCGGAATCCCTTCTCGAAGACCTGGTACTCGTCGATGACCTGCAGCTCGATCTCCCAGCCGCTGCGGAAGACGAAGTCGATCTCGCCGTCGAACTCCCAGCTCCGGAGCTCGCCGCCCTGGCTGTAGAACCGGTTGTAGTTGACACCCGGTTGGATCTTCTCCACAGCGCCCTTGGCCAACCAGAAGGTGTGGTTGAGGTTGGTGTCGAATTCCCGACGGTCGTCGTCGCGGAGAAAGCCGACGGCGTTGAAGTCGTCCTCGATGCCCGCGTCGAGGTTGGTGTAGCGGATGTGGAAGTGCGTGGTGGAACTGTCGTACGCCGGTCGAAGAAACCAGCCGATGCCGCCGTCGGCGGTGGGGCCGTTGATCCTGAGGAGCTGACCGGTCATCCCGAGGGTCTCGGTGAAGAAGAGCGTCGTGTCGAAGCCGACGGAACCCTGATCGGTGTCGCCGATTCTCCGGTTCGAACCGAGAAAACCCACATTGGAGCCGCGGGGCAGGCTGTACTGGAGCCTGACGATGCCGTAGTCCGCCCGACGACTCCCGCCATCGTCGGGGTCAACCCGGTCTTCCGAGGTGAGGATCGCGCCGTACTCCATCTTTCCGGCGGTGCCGGTGGCCTTGGCCCCCCACGTGATCTCGCCGATCCGGCGGCTGTAGAACTGGCGGATTCGTTGGCTGTAGCGTTCGCTGCCCTCGAGAAAGAACGGGCGTTTCTCGGGGATGAAGAGTTCGAACCGGGTCAGGTTGATGACCTCGACATCGGCCTCGATGAGGGCAAAGTCGGGGTTGACGGTAAGGTCGACGCCGATGGCGCTCGAAGGACGCCAACGGAAATCGCCGCCGACCTCGAAGTCGGCGTTGCCCGAGTCGTCGACGACGGCGAGGCCGTAGGGAATGACCTCCCAGGTCTTGTCCGCTCGGCGGCGGAGCTGCAGTCCGGTGAGCGTTCCCGAACTGGAGACCCGCCAGACATCCTCGGTCTGACCGCCCCAGAGCGAGGTTTCCAGCCGGCGGGGAACCGTACGGAGGAAATTGAGCCCCCAGCTGCGGTCCTCCCCGGAGGGAAACCTCAGGACCGCGAACGGGATCTCGAACTCCACCGTCCAGCGATCGTCCCAGCGGTGGGCTGCGCATCTCCACTCGGCGTCCCAGAGCGTGTCGACCGTGAGGCCGTTGTCGGCGATGCGGGCATCCCACTGAGTGGCCAGCGCGTTGGTGTTGAATGCGTAGCCGGTTCGGCTGTCGGAAAAGGTGTCGATGATGACCGCGACCGAGTCGTCATCGTTCATCGAGCCGTCGCGCCGGGTGACGGCGGCCGCCAGACGTTCGGGATTCGGGTCGAAGGCCTCCATGGCGACATAGAGCGCCGTCTCGGTCTGAGAGATCCTGACCACGGTCCGGAAAGAGGAGGGCTGGCCGGTCTCGGGCTCGAACTGGATGAACGGCGTGTCGATCACCGGCACGCCCCGCCACTCGTCGTCGGAGACGATGCCGTCGACGAGGGGGGCCTGCTCCAGGACCGTGATGGTTGCGGATGGACGATCGGAAGCGCGTCCGGCGACGGCAGCTAGAAGGACGACGAGAACCGCAGCAGATGGGTGGAACCGTCGCTTCATTCTTCAGGAGATACACCGTTTCAGCCGCTCCCGTCAATGAGGCGCGGTACACTGCTCACCCGGAGGAAATATGAGTCTGACTCTCGATCGCGCGCTGGCTGAGGCGATTCTCGGTATCGACACCCTGTGGGGTGGGGATGTGATGAACCCATCGGGCACGGGGCGATTCATCGCCGACTCGTGGTTCTCCGACGAGAAACTACCAAAGAGCTACACCGACGCCACGGCGGCTGCAGTGCGTGCGGCGGGAGGACTCTCCGCCGGTGAGGTGGACCGAGGCGCCGTCGAGGCGTATCTCGGTGCGGTTGATCTTCGGGACGCGCTCGACATCGTGGCGTCCGAAGGTCCCGATGAGCCCGAGGGGCGCGGTCGTTTTCTGGCGGGGCTCTCCACCTGCCTCGACGTGATGTGGGATCTCGCCATGGAGGCGATCGATCGCGGTGAACCGGTGCCGTACGCGCGCTCCGTCGAGGCTTCCACCGGAGCCGCACCGACGCCGTCGGATCCGACCGCCAAGGTCTCGGCGCTGACGACCCTGCTCGAAGGAGCGGGCTACTCGACCGAGGGGTCGATACTCGAGGCCGCCGACGCGTGGCGAATGGACAGAATGGTTCCCGCCGCGTCCATCGGCGCTCTGGCGAGGGCCTTCATCGCCGAACTCGAGGCCGGAACCACGGCGCATGTGCTTCCTTTTCTTCCCGCCGAATTGCACGCGGTGCCGCGCGCCAACGTCGAGTTCCTGCCGATCAAGGACGCCTGGTTCTCGGGTTCGATGAACTACCTCGGGCGGGCACGTACTCCCGACGGGAAACCGCTCTACGACGCGAGCTACGAGATCAACGCCTCGCTTGAGATCTCGATCCCGGAGTTCATGCACCTGGTGAGCCATGAGGTGGTTCCGGGGCACGTCATGACCTTCGCATGCGTCCAGCACCTTTATGTGCTCGGCAGGGTCGGCTTCGAAGGCACGATGCTGACCATGAACTCGCGCTACTCGACCCTCGCCGAGGGGATCGCCAACAACGCGCTGTTGATGGCGTACGGCGTCACCGATGTCGGCGACCTGCCCGACCGCGATCTCCAGATCGGGACGTTGCTCTCGCTTCTCCAGGACGACGCCAAGAACCAGGCCTCGTTTTTGACCTGGAAGGAGCGTCTGGCCCAGCCCGAAGTGGCCGCGGCGCTGCGTCGGGATTTTCTGGTTTCGGAGGAGCGGGCCGGCAAGCTCTCGGGCCCGTGGGCGAATCACCCCATCCTCGGTCGCATGTACCTGCCGTCGTATCGTGCCGGGACGGATGCGGTCGCCGCGTGGCGTCGCAAGCACGACCCCTCGGTGATTCTGCCGGCACTCTACGGCTGCAGGGGGCTTGTCGACGTGGTGACCATCGAAGACGTCTTGGCTTGACCGTCCACCCCCGGGCGAACTCGCCGGGTTTCACGACATGAACAGCTTGTTGGTGGCGAACTTCGGGTCGCAGGTCAAGTTGACGCCGAGGCGGCGCAGACCGCGTTCGTCTCCGGGGGTCGGCAGGTGGGTCAGGTGGAGCTCGCACCCCGCCAGTTTGGGCAGCTGCTGCATGGCCTGCAGAGCTGTCGGATTGGTCGTCGAACTGATGCTCAGTGCGATCAAGGTCTCCTCGAGGTTGAGGCTGATGGATTGTCGACCGAGGAGGTCCTTGCGCAGAGTGCCGATGGATTCGATGACCGACGGGCTGATCAACCCAAGGTGTTTGGGGATCCCCGCCAGGACCTTGATGGCGTTGAGGACGAGGGCTGAGGAGGCGTGCATCAGGGGGCTGTTGTGACCGGTGACGATTTCGCCAGACGGAAGCTCGACCGCGCCTCCAGAAAAGACGCCGCGGTGGCCTCTGTCGGCCCCATTCTCGGTGGCCTCGGAGGCTGCGCGGGCCGGCGCCACAACCGATCGGTGTTCGGGTTTGAGGTCGAATTCCTCCATCAACGCCTCGATGCGTCGAACCGTGGCGCCGTCCTCGAGACCGAGGGCTTCGTCGCACGCGTATCGGAAGAAACGGCGGACAATCTCGCGTTTGCCCGCTTCCTTGGCTGAAGCGTCGTCAACGATGGCGAAACCGGCGCGGTTGACTCCCATGTCGGTGGGGGACTGGTACATGGATTCGCCGGTGATCTTTTCGAGGATGCGCTTGAGCAGTGGAAACGCCTCGACATCGCGGTTGTAGTTGACGGCTCGCTCGTCGTAGGCCTCGAGTTGGAACGGGTCGATCATGTTGACGTCCCGCAGCTCGGCGGTGGCGGCCTCGTAGGCGGCGTTGACCGGGTGCCGGAGCGGCAGATTCCAGATCGGGAAAGTTTCGAACTTGGCGTAACCGGCTCGGACGCCCCGGAGGTGCTCATGGTAGACCTGGGACAGGCAGGTCCCCATCTTGCCGCTGTTGGGTCCGGGGGCGTTGACGACGACCAAGGGCGCGTCGGTTTCGATGAAGGAGTTGGCGCCGAAACCATCTTCGCTGACGATGCGGGCGACATCGGCCGGGTAGCCGGGGATCGAGCGGTGGGTGTGGACCGTAATCCCGCGGCGGGCGAGTTTGTTGGCGAAGGTCTCCGCCGCGGGCTGGTCTTCGTACCGGGTGATCACGACCCCGCGGACTTCGAGCCCACGCGCGCGGAGGTCGTCGATGAGCTTGAAGGTGTCCGCGTCATAGGTGATGCCGAAATCCGCCCGGACCTTTCGGCGATCGATGTCGCCGGCGTAGACGCAGAGGATGATCTCGGTGTGGCCGGCAAGCTGTTGGAGAAGACGCATCTTGACGTTGGGGTCGAAACCGGGAAGCACGCGTGAGGCGTGGTAGTCGAAGAGCATCTTGCCGCCGAACTCGAGGTAGAGCTTGCCACCCACCCTCTGCATCCGCTCGAGAATGGCTTCGCTCTGCTCGGCCAGGTAGCGTTCGTTGTCGAAAGCGACGCCACCATTTGTAACTGCTGCCATGAACCCCCCCCCCCGGAATTCTAGAAATTTCTCGTTCCAGGCAGAGGATAACAGGACATTCTCAATACTCGTGGACCGCGTCGCGGCAACGGTACATATCCGCATTCGTTCGCATTCGTGCCAGGTACGGCGACTTGATAAACTCAATCGAAACCAGGCTTTTCGACGAGACCGGAGGAACAATGCCTCGGAAGCCAAGAGTGTTCGTGGAGGGTGGCATCTACCACGTATATTGCAGGGTCACTCGGAAGGAACCGGTGTTCAAGGACCCAAAGGCGGCCGATGTTTTCGTCGACCAACTTGCGAAGATCAAGTCGAGGGATGGATTCGTCCTTTTTGCGTGGGTTCTCATGTCAAATCACTACCATCTCCTTCTGCGAACCGTGGCGGTACCGCTCTGGCGCACGATGGCTTCGCTGCAGGTTGGTTTCACGAAACGGTTCAATCGATTTCACGGTTTCGTGGGGCCATTTTGGCAAGGACGATATCAGGCGATTCTTGTAGAGGATCAACGCTACTTCGACCAGTTGCTCGCATACATCCACATCAATCCGGTTTCGGCTGGCTTGGTTTCCGATCCGGCTCACTACGAACATTCAGGGCATGGCGAGCTGATTGGTCGATCGGGGGGCCGCCTAGTTGATATCGATGAGGTGCTGTCGGTTTTCGGCTCCTCACGTGCTCGAGCACGGCGTCGGTACGCACAGGCGATTCGCGGAGCAAGGGAGTTTCCTTGGATTGGCGAAATGCCGGGTAAACTCCCATGGTGGAGGCGAGCGCAATCCGAGCCTGAAGGGAGGCCCGATATCGCTCGTCGCGAAGACATTCAGACCGTCGATGAGCTGGGACGGAGTACGGCGGTCGAGCGGCCCAAGGTCGGTGCGAGTGAGGTGATTGCGCGGGCTTGCGACGTGCTGGAGACAGATCGTGACTGCCTTGCGAGTCCCAGTCGAGAACGAAAGGTGGTCAGAGCGAGAGAGGCAATCGCGCTTGTCGGATTCGAACGCTACTCGATTCGACTCAAGGACATTGCTTTTGAGCTCCAGAAGAGTCAGGACACCGCAAGCCGATGGGTGAGTCGTGCGGCGGCGCGAAGAATGGTTGACGAAGAGTTCGCCAAACTGATTGAGGTATTGGATCGGAGTCTAGCGACCGGCGGTGGGGTGTCTGGGCCCCTTGGACTCGAGGAAGGAAACGAGTTTATCAAGTAGCCGTACCTGGCACCTTTTGGGGGGCTTGCGGAAACTTGACAAACGTGAGATAGTGTCGCGTCTGCTCCCTCCGACCAACAACGTCGATGAAGTGGAAAGCAGACAGATTGCAGGGCCTCCCCGGCCCGGACGGCAGCCTCCCCGGCAAGTCTCTCGTTCCCCCAATCAGCCGGAAAGTAACTCGCGGACCACCCGCATCAGCGGATGTGCGTCTGCAGAAAGACAGTACTCTCTTGAAATTTGTTGACATGAACTTCCACCCCGCCATCTTGCGCGGAATCCAGGACATGGGCTTTACCGAAGCCACCCCCATCCAGCGTGACTCGATCCCGCCCGCCCTCGACGGGCGCGACGTGCTCGCCTGCGCCATGACCGGCAGCGGCAAAACCGCCGCCTTTGTTCTTCCCATGCTCCAGAGCATGGCCGACACTCGTGGCCGTCGAACCCGCGTGCTGATCCTCACGCCCACCCGCGAACTCGCGTCCCAGATCCACGAGCACATCGAGATTCTCGCTCGGCACACGCCGCTCAAATCGGCGACCGTCTTCGGCGGCGTCAAGCCCGGCAACCAGGAGCGTGCTCTCAAAGGCGGGGTCGACATCGTCGTCGCCACGCCGGGCCGTCTGCTCGATCTCATGCAGTACCCGTGGGCGGACTTCAGCGCCCTCGAGTTCCTCGTCCTCGACGAGGGCGACCGGATGCTCGACATGGGCTTCCTCCCCGATGTCCGGCGGATCCTCGCGCAGCTGCCCAAAAAGCGGCAGACCATGCTCTTTTCGGCGACTCTGCCCGGACCCATCGTCCAGCTCAGCCGCGATTTCCTCGACAATCCGGTCCGGATCGATGTCGAGCGTCAGTCCAAGCCCGCGGTGGGGATCACCCAGGCCATCCTGCCGGTGCCCGAGCACCTCAAGACCGATCTCCTGAAGGAGATGCTCGCCAGGGGCGAGGTCTCGACCGCGCTGGTCTTCACCCGCACAAAACACCGCGCCAACCGTCTCTGGCAGAAGCTCGAACGGGCCGGCGTCAAGGTCGAACGAATCCACGGCAATCGCAGCCAGCCTCAGCGCGAGAAGGCTCTGGCGGATTTCAAGACCGGGAGGATTCGGGTGCTCGTCGCCACCGATATCGCGGCGCGTGGGATCGATGTCGAGGCGCTGCCCCACGTCATCAACTTCGATGTGCCGGTCCAGCCGGAGGACTATATTCACCGGGTCGGGCGAACCGCTCGCGCCGGCAGGATCGGCGACGCCTTGACCTTCGCGTCGCCCGTCGAGCAGCCCAAGGTGAACGCCATCGAGCGTGCGGTGGGCCACCGCCTTGAGCGCAGGATGCTGGACGGATTCGACTACAAGGCCCAGGCCCAGGAACGATTCGAAATCCCGGTGGGCGAGCGGATCGCCGCGCACCGCGCCCAGCGCGCCGTCGAACGCGGGCGGACCAACGACAAGGGTCGCCGAGGGACGCCTCCCCCGGGACGGCGCACGTCCGGCCAACGCGCGAGATCAGCCCGCTAAACACCGATTCAACGAATGACCAAGCGGGCGGGGTTCACCCCGCCCGTTTTTCGCGTCGTTTTTCCGCCGAGATGCAAACCATGTGAAATCTCGAGGAATCCGTCGGATCGGACGCCCTGCGCGGGAACATGTGGGAGCTGATGTCGTACCACTTTTCGGTTGTGCGATTGACGCAATCTCGAAGTGGAGGGCGCGCATGAGAGCATCTGCAGGGTCGTGGCTGGTGGTGGTGCTGACGGTGGTGGGTTCGGCTGGCTCGGTGACGGCCGCGCAACGATGCGTGGCGTATGGACCCTATTTCGGTTCGACGCCGACCGCCGAGGTCTCGCTTTTTGCACAGGGAGTCGCCTCGACCCAGTGGCACGACGACTGGCCGCCGGTCTTTTCCGCGGATGGCCGCCTGGCGGTCCTCCGGATTCTGGGGTTTGTTGGTGAGGAAAGGGTAGGTACCTTTTTCTGGAGCAGGATGAGCGAAGACGGCTGTTGGAGCACGCCGGAGGCGTTGCCGTTTTCGGGAACGGCCATGGACGGGGCGGTTGCGTTCGCTCCCGATGGCGCGCTGTTCTTCACCTCGCAGCGTTCGGCACCGGGTGACGCCGAAGGTCTCGATGACGAGCGGGTTTGGGTCGCTTCCGTGACCGAATCGGGTTGGTCCGAACCGGAACTGCTCGACTCGCCGGTCAACTCGTTCGATGTGAACGGCGGATTGAGCATGGACGGGGAGGGGAATCTCCTGGTTGCCATCCGGTCCGAGACCTCCGGCTTCGATCTGTTCCTGGTTCGTCGGGTCGGTCAGAGCTACCCGATTGTCGAGATGCTGGATGGCTCCATCAACACGGATGCCGACGAGCTGGCCCCACTTGTCGATCCGAAGGGGAGGTTTCTCATCTACGCCACCTTTGGCGAAAACGGGCTGGAGCTTCGGGTGGGTCTGCCCGATGGATCGGGTGGCTGGGCCGCCGGTGATCCGGTGCCGGGTCTCGAAGGCCAGAAGCCGAAGTTTGCCGGGCTTTCGCCGGATGGCGAGCGTCTCTTCTTCGTCAGTGAACGAGGGGGCGAGGGCTCCAACCCGCGCGCGATCTGGTCTTACGACCGCTACGGCGAACCGAAGTACGATGACAACGCCGATCTCTTCTGGATGTCGAGCGAAGCGGTTTTCGGGATGCTCGGTGACGAGCCCCGGGTGTGGAAACCCACCATCGAGATCACCGGTCTCGGCGACGGGCTCTACCGGCTGGCTACCGACCAGGGGGCCTACACGACAAACTCGCTGGCCTTCGTCGGACCGGACGGCGTGCTGCTCGTTGATACCCAATCCGAGGAGAATGCCGAAGCGTTGCGGCGGGCGGTCGAGGGATTCCATCGGGGTGATCCGAGGATCATCATCTTCACCCACCGCCACGTCGAGCACGTCGGCGGCGCGGCGGTCTTCGGCGAGGAACCCATGATCATCGCCCATGACCTCGTGCGGACCAAGCTGCGCAGGGGTTCGTATCTCTTCGACGAGTTCCCGGACGCCACCATGCCGGATCTCAGTTTTGCCGATCGGATGAAGCTCTTTTTCAACGGTGAGGAGATCGACCTGGTGGCCATGGCCGGGAGCCACGACGACAACGAGATCATGGTCCACTTCAGGGGTCACAAAGTAGTTCACCTGAGTTCGCTGACCAACGGTTTCAACTTCCCGTCGGTCGACGGCGACGGCGATGTGTTGGCTTTCGCACCGCTGATCGCGAGGGCCATCAGTGAACTCCCCGAAGACGTGGTCATCGTCTCCGGCCACAACGACAACGGCACGTGGGCCGATCTCGAGCCATATCACGAGATGCTGGTCGGGACCGTGAACGCGGTTCGCGACGGGATGGCGGCCGGCATGGGTCTCGAGGAACTCCGGCAGGCGAAGGTCCTCGAGCAGTGGGAGGCGTACGCGGGTTCGTATGTCAGCACCGACGGGTGGATCGACTACATCGTCGATGCCATCGAGTCGCCGAAGGATCCCGCTCCCAAGAAGGACATCTACGCCGAGCTCTACTCCACCCTCAACGACCAGGGGACCGAGGCCGCGCTGGCCCGGTACCTCGCCCTCAAGGCGGAGCACGAAGACGAGTACGACTTCAACGAGTTCGTCCTCCTCGCGGCGGGCAGCAAGCTTCTGGCCAAGAACCGCCCCGGGCCGGCGGCCGGGTTTCTCGAACTCAGTACCTGGGAGTATCCCGACAGCGACTACCTCTACTACACCTATTACCTGCTGGCGAAGGCCCACATGAGCCTCGATCAGACGGAGCTGGCCCTCTCAGCGTGCCGCAGGGCCCTCGAGTTGAAACCGGGTAACGCGACCATCACGGCTCTGCTTGATGAGATCGACGGTGACGGAGTGTCCTGACCATCCCGCTTTTTAATCGTCGTGACCGAGAACCGGCTCCGACGGTTTTTGACCGACTGAAAGGATCACCTCCGACCGGCCGTGCCGGGTTACACTATCCGGGTCCGGAGGGTGCTGATGAACCACACCTGGTTGCAAGTCGGCTTGCTCGCGCTGTGCACGCTGGGATTCACGATGACCGTCGAAGCGGGGGAGTCTGGGACCGGGGAACCGGATTTCAAGGACGCAGCCCTCATCGTCATCGATATCCAGGCGTTTTACTTCCCCGAGGGGATGGTCCCGTTGGTTGGGCCCGAGGCGGCGGCCTCGCAGGCGGCCAAGGTCATCGATGCTTTTCGTGCTGCCGGCCGGCCGGTGATCCACGTCCAGCATCTGCCCAAGGATGTGGACGTGCCGGATCCCATCGGCATCCAGCCCCAGTACCGGATCCACTCCGAGGTCCTGCCCGGACCGGGTGAGGTGGTGATCGGCAAACACCACGCCAACTCGTTCCGCGATACCGATCTCCTCGCGATCCTGCAGAAGCTGGGAATCAAGAAGCTCGTGGTCGCCGGGATGCAGACGCACATGTGCGTCGAGGCGGCGGTCCGGGCCGCGGCCGACCATGGATTCGAGGTCACGGTGGTCCACGACGCCTGCGCGACGCGGGATCTCGAGTTCGGCGGCGACACCGTTCCTGCGGCGCAGGTCCACGCCGCCGCCCTGGCGGCGATGAACGGCAGTTACGCCAAGGTGGTTTCCGCCGCTGAACTCTGCGAGGTGACGGAATGAAACGTGCGCTCGTCATGATCGCGATGATTGGGAATGGTGGTCCCCGTGGCTGCCGAGGAAACAACCCTGGACGATGCGACGGTGGAGAGCTTCGCGAACCTGGCCCTTGCCTGCATCCACCAGGAGTACCCGAACAAGATCGGCCACGTCATGAACTCCGATGACGACGTGGCCCCGCCGCGCAAGCTGACGCCCGTCTTTTACGGGTGTTTTGACTGGCACAGCTCGGTTCACGGCCACTGGCTCCTGACCCGTCTCGCCAAGCTCTACCCGGAGGCGGAGTTCGCCGTCACCGCCCGCGCCGCGCTGGATGAGAGTTTCACCGAGGCAAGGATTGCCGGTGAACTGGCCTATTTCCTGACCGACGGTCGGGCCTCCACCGAGCGGCCCTACGGTCTGGCCTGGCTGCTCTGCCTCGCCGACGAACTCCACACCTGGGATGACGAGCAGCCGTTGAGCTGGCGGTCGAAGATCGCTCCCCTGGAAGCCCTCGCAGCCGACCGGTTCCGCGAGTGGCTGCCCAAGCTCTTCTACCCGATCCGCACCGGCGAACACAGCCAGACCGCATTTGCATTCGGCCTCGTCCTGGACTGGGCCGAAACGGTGGGCGACGAGGAGATGTTCGCTCTGGTCTCGGACACGGCTCGGCGGTTCTATCTCGCCGACCGGGCGTGTCCCGTCGCCTACGAACCATCCGGACAGGACTTTCTCTCGCCCTGCATCGCCGAGGCGGATCTCATGCGCCGGGTCCTCGAACCGACCGAGTTCGCCGCGTGGCTGACCGGGTTCCTCCCGGGGATCCCGACCGACGGCGGAGCCGACTGGCTGCCCATCGGGGTCGTCACCGATCGCACCGACGGCAAGCTCGCCCACCTCGACGGACTCAACCTCAGCCGTGCGTGGATGCTCGAAGGGATCGCCGCGGGGCTGCCTGAGAACGATCCGCGGCGAGCGGCCCTTTTGGCTGCGGCTGAAGTCCACAGCGCCTCCGGTCTGGCGTCGGTGACCGGCGAACACTACGAGGGAGGGCACTGGCTCGGGTCGTTCGCGACCTATCTGGTGACCAAGAAGGGGCTCTAGGCGTTGTCCCGACCCTGGCAGATCTGGATCGACACCGGTGGGACCTTCACCGACTGCATCGCCAAGGACCCCGAGGGCGCGATTCACACCTGCAAGGTGCTCTCGAGCGGGGCGCTGCGCGATCGGATCGACGGCGTCGATGGCGATGGTCGAATTCACCTGCGCGGGGGAGCGCGGCTTCCGGGAGGTTTTCTCACCGGATACCGGATCTCGGTGCTCGGAAGCGGGACCGCGATCGAGATCGTCGAACACGAAGCGGTCACCGGGGCCCTGGTCCTTGCCGGTCACGAGGTGGCGTTCGAGGTCGGTCAGCCGGTCGAGCTGACCTCCGGCGAAGAGGCGCCCCTCCTCGCGACCCGGCTCATCACCGGGACCCCCATCGGAGGCGAGCTACCCCCGGTGGCGATGCGCTTGGCCACCACCCGCGGAACCAACGCCCTGCTCGAACGGCGCGGGGCGCGGACGGCGCTCTTCACCACCGCCGGTTTCGAAGACCTGCTCGTGATCGGCAACCAGACCCGTCCCGACCTCTTCGCGCTGTGCATCGATCGTCCGGCGCCGTTGGTGGATGAGGTGGTCGGCGTCAAGGAGCGGTTGACGGCGGATGGCTTTGTCATGGACGGACTCAGTCGGAAGGAGGTCGGCAGACAGATCGCGCGGCTCAAGCAGCAGGGTTTTGCAAGTGCGAGCATCGCTCTGCTCCACGGCCATCGCAACTCCCAGCACGAGGAGGTGATCGAGAATCTCCTGCGTACGGCGGGGTTTGAGCACATCTCCCGTTCGAGCGTTCTGTGTCCGTTCCTGGGCCTGCTCCGGCGGTCGCAGACCGCGACCACCGACGCCTATCTCAGCCCGGTGATCTCGGACTACCTCCGCGCGGTTCGGGAGGGGCTCGGCGACGACGCGGTGTCGCTGCACGTCATGACCAGTGCAGGCGGGTTGGTCAACACCGAGAATTTCAGGGCCATGGAGAGCCTCTTGAGCGGTCCGGCGGGAGGCGTCGTCGGCGCAGCGATGGCCGGTCTCAAAGCCGGCGCGGATCGGGTGATCGCGTTCGACATGGGCGGGACAAGCACCGATGTCTCGCGTTTCGACGGCGATTTCGAGTATGTCTTCAACCACCGGGTGGGTCCGGTGGAGCTCGCCGCTCCCGCCCTCGCCATCGAGACCGTCGCGGCCGGCGGCGGGTCCATCTGTCGGGTTGAACAGGGTCGGCTGGCGGTCGGTCCGCAGAGCGCCGGCGCCGACCCCGGCCCGGCGTCGTATGGCGCCGGCGGCCCGCTCACCATCACCGATGCCAACCTGCTGCTCGGGCGCCTGGTGGCGGCGCGGTTCCCGATCCCCATCGATCGCGGTGCGGCCCAAGCGCGCCTGCGGGAGCTTCGCGCCGAGCTCGGCTCGGCAGAGACCGGCAGCGATGAGGAGATCCTCGAGGGGCTCGTGCGGATCGCCGATGAGCGCATGGCGGAAGCGATCCGCCACATCTCGGTCCGCAAGGGGATCGATCCCGCCGGCTACTCGCTGGTGGCCTTCGGCGGCGCCGGCGGCCAGCACGCGTGCCGGGTTGCGGCCCTTCTCGGAATGGAAAACGTCATCCTGCCGGCCAACGCGGGTTTGCTCAGCGCGTACGGGCTCGGTCACGCCGTGATCGAGAGGTTCGCCCAAAGCGAGGTTCTGCAGCCTCTGGCCCGCATCAGCGACGAGATCGAAGAGTGGTTCAAAAGACTCGAAGCCGAGGCCGCCGGCGAACTCGCACGGGAGGGCGTCGACCCCGGCGAGGTCGATGAACCGCGCCGGATGGTCGAGCTCCGCTATCTCGGACAGGATGCTTCGCTCGAGCTGGAATCGTCGCCGGGGGGTGATCTCGGCGCCGAGTTCGAGAAGAAATACTTCGAGCTCTTTTCCTACTGTCCATCCGACCGCGATATCGAGGTCGTCTCGATGAGGGTCGTGATGCGAAGCCGCCGCCGGGAAGTCGCCGTCATCGATCCCGGCAAGGGCCGAACGGGGTCGGTTCCCGAGCCGATCGCCATGCAGAGCTGTTTCCTCGACGGGCGGTGGCGTGAAGTTCCGTGCTACCACGCGACCGAGCTGGAAACGGGGGTGACGATCGCGGGCCCGGCCATCGTCCAGCAGGTCCACAGCGCGCTGGTGGTGCCGTCGGGTTGGACGATTCACGGCCAAGGAGACGGCGGCGTCGTGGTTCGCATCGAGGCGGGCGAGAAGCCTGCCTCGGCAGCGCGCCGGGAAGGCTCACAGGCGGTGGAACTCGAACTCATGAGCCACCGATTCACCAGCATCGCGCGAGAGATGGGCGAGATGCTCCAACGAACGGCCGTCTCGACCAATATCAAGGAGCGCGAGGACTTTTCCTGCACTCTGCTCGATCCGCAGGGCAGGTTGGTGGTCAACGCACCGCATATTCCTGTCCACCTCGGCGCCATGGGCCTCTGCGTTCGGAAACTCAACGAATATCGCCCGCTGCGGCCCGGTGACGTCGTCGTCACCAACCATCCCGCCTTCGGCGGGTCGCACCTCCCGGATGTCACCCTGGCGGCGCCGGTGTACGCCGAAGACCGCCTGCTCGGCTTTGTCGCCTGTCGTGCGCACCATGCCGAGATCGGCGGTATCCGGCCGGGCTCGGTTCCTCCCGATGCGACAAACCTGGCCGAGGAGGGGGTGGTCATCCCACCGACGTTGTTGGTTGAAGGGGGTCAGCCGCAATGGCAGCGGATCGAAGACCTGCTGACCGCGGGCAGGTGGCCGACGCGGATGCTCGCCGACAACCTCGCCGATCTGCGCGCGATGCTCGCCGCCATCTCGCGCGGTCGGGAGGCGCTGGTTCGACTTGCCGAAATGGTGGGTTTCGACCACGTGATGGTGCACATGGATCTGCTGCGGGGGTTGGCGGCCGACCAGGTTCGCATGGTGCTGTCCGCGCTGCCCGACGGTGTCCACGAGGGTCGCCAGGTCCTCGACGGCGGCGCGCCGCTGGCGGCCAGCTTCACCATCGAAGGCGATCACGCGGTTCTCGATTTCTCCGGCAGCGCCGGTGTCCATCCCGGAAACCTCAACGCGACCCCGGCCATCGTCCACAGCGTGGTCATGTACGTCATGCGGCTCCTCGTGGAGGCCGATCTCCCGCTCAACGAAGGGCTCCTGGAGCCCATCGAGATTCGGATCCCGCCCGCGAGCATCCTCGATCCGTCCTACGACGCCGATCCGGAGAACTGTCCGGCGGTGGTCGGCGGAAACGTCGAGACGTCGCAGCGGCTGGTGGACACGCTGATCCAGGCGCTCGAATTGGTCGGTTGCAGCCAGGGAACCATGAACAACGTGAGCTTCGGTGACGACAGCTTCGGTTACTACGAGACCGTGGCGGGCGGCAGCGGGGCGGGGGAGGGCTTTGCCGGCGCCGACGGCGTCCACACCCACATGACCAACACCAGGATCACCGACCCCGAGGTCCTCGAGTACCGCTACCCGGTCCGGCTTCGCCGCTTCGCCATCCGCCGTGGTTCCGGCGGGAAGGGCCGCTGGCGCGGTGGGGACGGGGTCATCCGCGAGATCGAGTTTCTCGCGCCGCTGCAGCTCTCGATTCTGAGCCAGCACCGCGACAACGCCCCCTTCGGGATGGCCGGAGGCGGCGATGGCGCCGTCGGACGTCAGACCATCATCCGGGCGGACGGCAGCCGGAGGAGTCTCCGCGGGATCGATGGATGTCCGGTGGATCACGGCGACGTCCTGGTGCTCGAGACTCCCGGCGGCGGCGGCTATGGGGAGCCCGAGGCGTGAAGCGCATCCTCAACCTGTTGTTCTGGTCGGTGATCGCTGCGGCGTTTATCGGCCCGGGCACGGTGACCACCGCCGCAAGGGCGGGCAGCGATTTCGGTTTCGCGTTGGCGTGGGCCCTGTTGTTCTCGACCGTGGCCTGTCTCGTGCTCCAGGAGGCTTCGGGACGGATCACCGTGCTCACCGGGAAGGAGCTCGGTGAGGCGATCCGGATGCGGTTTTTCTCGGAGCGATGGACGGGCTCGATCCCCGGGGTCCTCGCGGCCGGCGTCGTCCTCGGTTGCGCCGCCTACGAGGCCGGCAACCTCCTCGGTGGGGTGGCCGGTCTCCGCCTGGTGGTCGACGTCCCGCCGGCGCCTGCAACCATCGCATGCGGCCTCGTCGCGGCGGCGCTTCTCGCGACCGGGAACACGCGATGGATCGCCCGCAGCCTGGGTGCGCTGGTCGCGGTCATGGGGATTGCATTTCTGGTGACGGCGGTCCGGCTCGGACCGGACCTCGGGGCGCTCGTGACGGGTCTTCTGGTGCCCCGGATGCCGGCGGGATCGATGGTTCTCGTGCTCGGGCTGGTGGGCACGACGGTTGTTCCCTACAACCTCTTTCTCGGCTCGGCTCTGGCGCGCGACCACGACCTCGGCGAGATGCGCTGGGGGCTGGCCCTGGCCATCGTCGGCGGCGGACTCATCTCGCTGGGGGTGCTGGTCGTGGGAACCGCCCTCGGGGGCGGGCTGGCATACGAACGGCTTGCGGCGGTCCTCAGCGATCGTCTCGGACCGGGCGCGGATTGGTCGCTCGCGGTGGGTCTCTTCGGAGCGGGCCTCACCTCCGCCGTCACCGCGCCCCTGGCGGCGGCCATCACCTCCCGCACCCTGCTCGGATCGGGGCGTGGAGCTCGCTGGGACGAGCGCTCGTGGCGCTATCGTGGAGTCTGGATCGGCGTGCTCCTCGTCGGAGTGTTCTTCGGCACGACCGGGTTGAAGCCGATCCCCGTGATCATCCTCGCCCAGGCGTTCAACGGGGTCGTGCTGCCGTTGATCGCGATCTTTCTCTGGCTCACCATGAACGATCACGACCTCCTCGGCGGCGATGGAGTCAACACACGGACGCAGAACGTCCTGATGGGCGCGGTCGTGATTGTCTGCGTTGCGCTCGGTTTGCGCGGGCTGACCGCCGCCGCATCCAGTGCGTTGGCGTTGATCACCGGAAGTTGACCGAGACTGGAAAACAAGGGTTCGATTGTGAGAGGGTAGCGAAGAGCTGGCGGCTGATGGCCGATCGCCGACAGGTTCAGGCGGTGCCAAACCGAGAGCTCTCGGCAACGTCGGACGACAGGAGGGTGAATGACTGAAGCGAGGGGAAGCTGGGGCAGCAAGCTGGGGTTCATTCTGGCCGCGTCGGGGAGCGCCATCGGTCTCGGCAACATCGTGTTCTTCTCGTCCAACGCCTACAAGTACGGTGGCGGGGCGTTCTATGTGCCGTATCTCGTCGCGCTTTTCCTCATCGGCATCCCGGTGATGATTCTCGAGCTCGGAGCGGGTCGATTCGCCCGCCGCTCGATGCCCAACGCGCTGTATCAGATCGCCGGCAAGCGGGCCGAGGTCGCGGGTTGGTTCGGTGCTCTCAACGCCAGCATCATCACCATGTACTACATCGCGATCCTGGCGTGGATCCTCGGGATGTGGATGGGATCGATCGGCGCGCTGTGGCAGGCCTCGCCGGTCGAGGCCTTCGGTCTCAGTAGCGGCGAGCTCTCCAACTCCATGAGCTACTTCTTCAACATGATCTCGAGCACGAGACCGTTGATCTTCGTGACTCTGATCTGGGCGGCGAACATCGTCATCATCATCAAGGGAGCGAAAAGCATCGAGGCGGTGGTGAAGATCTTCGTTCCCCTGATGTGGGTGATGATGATCGTGCTCATCATCCGCGGCATCACCCTCCCGGGCGGGCTCGACGGGATCCTTTTCCTCTTTACCCCTGATTTCTCGGTCATGGGCGATGTCGGGATCTGGAAGGGCGCCTTCTCGCAGATGTTCTTCACCCTGAGTCTCGGCTTCGGGATCATGATGGCCTACGCGAGCTATCTGCCGCCGAAGAACGACGACGTCCTCAGCGCCACGACCATCAGCTTTCTCAACTGCAGCTTCGAGTACATCGCCGGGTTGGCGATCTTCTCGCTGCTCTTCGCGTTCGCCATCGCGCCCAAGGCGAGCAGTCTGTCCATGATCTTCTTCGTGGTGCCCGAGGGCATCGCCGAGTTCCCGGCTTTGGTCGGCGTCTTCGGTTTTCTCTTTTTCACGCTCTTGCTCATGGCGGGGCTGACGAGCTCGGTCTCGCTGGTGGAGTCGGTCGTGCTGTCGGTGATCGACAAGTTCTCGCTGCCGCGGAACAAGGTTCTCATCGGTGTGTTTCTCGTCGGCCTCGCCGGATCGCTGCTCTTCGTTCTGCCCGAAGTCATCGACCCGGCACTCAACGACGACGGCACCCTGGGTTTCACCCTGTTGGATCTCTTCGACCATTGGGCCTTCGGCTACGGTTTGCTCATCTGCGGCCTCCTCGAGCTCATCATCCTCGGATGGCTCTACGACATCGACAGGATCCTCGATTTCATCAACGAGAGCTCTCGCGTCAAGCTCGGCGCCGGGTTCAAGTTTCTCGTCCGCTACATCATCCCCCTGGTCATTCTCGGTATCCTGGTCCTGTCGGCCATCGACGAGATCAGAGGCGGCCTCTACGGCAACGCCATGGTCACCGGCCCTTACACCGGACTTCACCTCCTCGCGTTCGCCGGCTGGATCGTTTTCTCATTCGGCGGGGCCGTGCTCTTCACCGTCTTGAAACGGAGCGACGAGGGGGGAGCGGAATCATGAAGTACGTGGTGCTCGCCACTGCCGTGCTGCTGACCATGGCGGCGACGTGTCCGGCCGTCGACCTCGTCTTCGAGGACGATTTCCCCATCGTCGGACGGCCCGAAACCGTGACCGTCGACGGCGCCGCGGCCGATGTCGATCTCCGACTCTGGGTCGTCTACTCGCCAAACAGCGAGACCAGCACCGAGGAGGAGATCGGGGTCATCCCGGCCGCAGGGATGATCGCCTGGAGGCCGTCGCGATCGGGGATCGCCACCCTTTCCGTTCGCGGCGGCGATGGCGGAGTCGTCGCCAGCGAGAACGTCGCCATCCTCCTGGACCGGATCCCAGCGGCGGGTGTGATGGTCATGCTCTTCGCCGGAGTGCTGCTCTTCGGCGGCGCCGGGTATTCTCTGCGGTCGGTTTTGCGGTCCGGAGTGCCGGAGACCGCGCCTCTCATCGACACGTAAGGCTGCTCCTTTTGTGGCGCGATGGGAGGGGAGCCAGGCACGCAACTTTGGTCGCGGCGAACAAAGTTGGTGCCAGGCACCCGTCCCGCGTGACCATGAGAGAACCGTAGGGTGGGCCTGGGCCCACCTTCAGTGTCGTTGCTCTTCGGTAGCGCGATTCAGCGTTGTCGCGCCTCAGTGAGAATCTGCGAGATCTGCGAGCGCTTCCTGCCGTGTCGCCTCGAACTCGTCTCCGGCGTACCAGGTCGGGGTGATATCGGCGGTGGCGACGGCGGCGGCGAGCATGAAACCGAGCTGGGCGTCCTCGACCAGGCCATCCAACACCCAGCTTGCATCGACCTCGTCACCGGGTGAGTGGTATTTGTTGCTGATCCAGTCGGCGTACTGTTTCTCTCCCCAACCCGGCTCGCGTCCGATGAAGTCGACGCCGGACTTGAACCAGATGGCGGGGACGCCGATCCGGGCGAAGCTGATCTGATCCGAACGGTAGAACCAGCCGGCCTTGACATCCTGCTCGCCGCGGATGGTCCGGTTCTGGGTCTCGGCCGCAGCGGTGAGCCAGTCGTCGAGCTCGGACTTTCCGAGACCGTAGATGATGACATCGCTCGTCCTGCCCCAGACATTGCCGAGCTCGAAGTTGATGTCGGTCACCATCCTGGCCGGGTGGACCACGCCGCTGCCGGCGAAGTACTTGGAGCCGAGGATGCCCTGCTCCTCGACGGCGGGGAAGAAGGCCATGATGCTCCGCCGCGGTCCTTCCGGGAGCTCCGCAAACGCTCCGGCCACGGCGAGGACCTGGGCCATGGCGACACCGTTGTCGAGGGCGCCGTTGTGGATTACATCGCCGGTCTCATCGGGTTCTCCGATGCCGAAGTGGTCGTGGTGGGCGGACAGGACCACGATTTCGGCGGCGAGTTCGGGGTCGCTTCCACGGAGGATCCCGGCGACATTGGCGGTGGAACTCGGTTTGACATCGACGGTGAAATCGATGGAGGTGGTCACTCCCAGGGCGACGGGTTGGAAATCGCGCGAACGGGCCGATTCAATGAGCGACTCGAGGTCGTGGCCGCCGATCGCGGCGAGGGCCTTCGAACCTTCCCAGGTGAGCCAACCGTTGAACCGGGTGCGCGGTTCGGCGCCGGCAACGAGCTCGAACTGCTCGCCGATGTTGGACGAGCGCACCACCGTCCACGGATAGCCGGCCGATTCGGTGGTGTGGACGATGATGGCCCCGGCGGCGCCCTGACGCGCGGCGCTGGCGTACTTGTAATCCCAGCGGCCGTAGGAGAGCTTGCGTTCGCCGCCGAAGAGATCGGGCTCCCAGTCGGGGTCGTCGTTGAGCATGAGCAGGATCTTGCCCTCGAGATCCACGCCCTTGAAGTCGTCCCACCCTTCCTCGGGGGCGACGATGCCGTAGCCGACAAACACCACCTCGGCGTCGGTGATGGCAACCTCGGGCTCCTGTACCCCGGAAACGAGCATGTACTCGTCGGGGAAGCTGAACGAGGCCCGGGCGCCGTCGAGGCCCGAGAAGACCCAGCTCGCCGGCGGGTTCGCGGTCAGACCCACGATCTCCACGGGCTGTTCGTACGAGCCGTCGGCGAAGAGCGGTTCATAGCCGATCTCGGCGAGACGGCCGGCGAGGTAGGCGCGGGCGGCCCGGTCTCCGGCGCTTCCCGGCCCCCGACCCTCGAACTCATCGCTCGCGAGCATGCTGACGTCGGCGAGGAGGGATTCGCTCACGATGGCTCCCGAGGCCTGGTCGAAGCCGGCTGGGAGCTCGAGTTTCAGCTCGGCCGCAGCGGGTTCCGGTCCGGGCGCCGGGGTCCCGCATCCGATGGTGACGATGGCGACGAATGCCGCGATGGCGAGAGTTCTCATGTGGTCTCCTTATCGGGTCGGCATGGTAACCCGGATTTCGCGTCGGCGACAGACGAATCCGCGCTCGAGGTCTGATTCAACACCCCCCTTCGGTTTCACGCTTCGGCAGCGCTATAGTCTTCAGGGCCGAACACGTCGCCTTTTTGGGGGAGCCATGACCACACATCCCGCTCGCATCGTCCGCCTCGGCATGCTGCCTGCATTTCTCTTCTTGATTCTCATCGCCGCCACCGTCACGGCCGAGGTCGAACGGATCGAGATCACCTCGCGGGAGACCTTTGCGGGTGGCATGGCATTCGGCGAGACCGGCGCTTACGAGAAGATCCGCGGCACGCTTTTTTATGCGGTGGATCCGGCGAACCCCGCCAACGCCGCCATTGTCGATCTCGAGTTCGCGCCTCGGGGAGCCGACGGCAAGGTGCGTTTCGCAGGCGACTTCCTCCTGCTCAAACCGGTCGATCTGGCGCGCGGCAACGGCCGTCTCCTCTATGACGTCAACAATCGCGGCAATCTCTACATGCTGCGCCTCATCAATGGCGGAGCCCGCAGCAACGATCCGTCGACCGCTGAGGACGCCGGCAACGGTTTCCTCATGGAAGAAGGCTATTCGCTGCTGTGGTCGGCGTGGAACTGGGACGTGGCCGCCGGCGACGACCGGCTCCAGATCGAGCTTCCCATCGCCACCGACGGAGGGGAACCCATCCGGCAGCGCATCGCCGCCGAGATCGTCGTGAGCTTCGATCGTGAGCCGGCGCCGTCGATGCCGCTCGCCTGGGGGGACAGCCGGTGCTACCCCGCGGCGGACCCCGAAGACAACTCGGGTGCGGTGTTGACCGTCCGCGACGCTCCGACGGCACAGCGGCGGACGATCCCCAACAGTCAGTGGAGCTTTACCCGCGTGGAGAACGGCGTACGAGCGCCCGACCCGACCCGGATCGCCGTCGACGGCGGTCTCCTTCCCGGGAAGATCTACGAGCTCGTCTACGAGGTTCGGAACCCGCGGGTCGTCGGTCTCGGGCTCGCGGCGGTTCGCGACGCCATGGCGTTCTTTCATTTCGAGGGCGGGGATCGCTACGGCAACCCGAGCCCTCTCGCCGTCCGGGTCGCGGACGGGTCGTGGAAGACCGCCGTCGATCTCGCCTATGTCTTCGGGGTCTCGCAATCGGGCCGATTCATCGTCCACATGCTGTGGCAGGGATTCCACGTCGACGAGCGGGAGAGGATGGTTTTCGAGGGCGCGAGAATCCACGTGGCCGGCGGCGGCAAGGGCGGTTTCAACCACCGTTTCGCCCAGACCACGCACCACCCCAGCGATCTCGAAGGCAACTATTTTCCGGCCGACCACCCGCCGTTCAATTTCCTGCCCGATGGTTCTCCCGCCGACAACGATGTCCTGGCCGAAGCCAAGCGGCTCGGCGCCGTGCCCAAGATCATCATGATGAACAACGCTCTCGAGTACTGGGCCCGCTCGGCGTCGCTCGTCCACACCGATCCCGAGGGAACGGCTGATGCCGAGATTCACCCCTTCGTCCGCTACTACATGACCAACGGCGCACCCCACGGCGGTGCGGCGACCCGCGCCCGGACCATCACCGAGCACGAGCGCAATCCCCTCGATGTGGCGCGGCTGCAGCGCGCCATGCTGGTCAATCTGGATCGCTGGGTGAGCGACGGTGTCGAGCCGCCACCGAGCCGGTATCCGCGCATCGATGCCGGCGAGCTCATCACCGCTTCCGAACACGCGCGCCGATTCCCCGCGATTCCGGGGATGCGTCACCCGGGCCGCAACCTGCGGCCTCCCCGGGTCGACTACGGTGCCGACTTCTGGGCGACCGGAGTGTTCACGGTCGTGCCACCCGAGACGGGCGAGCCCTACCGGACCCTCGTTCCGACTTTTGACAAGGATGGGAACGGTGTCGGCGGCATCCGGCTCCCCGAGCTGGCGGTTCCGCTCGGCACTTATCAGGGCTGGAATCCGCGAGCGGCCGAGTTCGGCGCCCCCGAGTATCTCAGCCGGTTTGACGGGTCATTCTGGTTCTTCCCGACCACCGAAGACGAACGAACCGCGACCGCCGATCCCAGACCGTCCATCGCCGCGAGGTACGACAGCCACCAGGACTATGTCAATCGCGTCGCCGCGGCGGCGGATGAGCTCGCCACGGATCGGATTCTGCTCAAGGCGGATGCCGACGCCGTCATCGACTTCGCCGGCCGGCTCGAGTGGCCGCCCGAAGGCCTGGATGCCGCGCCCCACTGGCGTCTCGGGTCTTCTCTCGTCCTCCCGAGCATCGAGTTCGCCGCCGCGAGGAAAGACATCGTGCCCGAGGCCGTCGCGACCGGTGCGGCGGTCGCCGGCGGCGCGGTTGTTTCGGAATCGGATCCGGTGCCGGCGCCGACCGAGGCGAGCGCGGCCGCGGCACCGCAGGCCGAAGTCAAGGCCGAGACCGCCGTCGCCGCGACCGCGGTTTCGTCGGCCGGCGGTATCCAGGTCTCCGCCGAACCGGGGCTCCAGATCTACTTCGACGGCGAGCTCGTGGGGACCACGAGTGCGCGGGAGGACGGTCTCTTCCTCACCGAGGTCAGCCGGGGCCGCCATACGATCCGGGTCGAGAAGGACGGCTTCCAGCCCCAGAAGTTCGAGGTCGACGTCCTCAATCGGCCGGTCGAGGTCGAGGTCGGGAAGTTCGTTCCGATCGTCGTCGCGCCTGCGACGACGCCGCTGGCGGCGGCGCCTGCGATTCAGGAGGTGGGATCGCTGGTCGTGACCTCCGCGCCGCAGAACGTCACTGTGGAGATCGACGGCCGGGTCGAAGAAAAGACCACCCCGCAGCTTGCCATCGGTGGGATTCCGGTGGGCGAGCACACCATCATCTTCAAAAAGGACGGATACCAGACGGTCAAATCGGTCATCACCATCGAGCCGGGCGCCGAGAACACCGTCCACGGCGATCTCAAGGCATCAAAGGTCGAGGTCGTCCATCTCGGAATGGGGTCGCTGCAGGTGAGATCCAAACCCGTCCGCTGCACCATCTGGTTCAGAGACGAGATTCACGACAAGGCCTACGACCGTTTCAACCTCACCAAGATCCCGGCGGGCGAGTATCCGATGATGGTGATGGTCCCCGGACGGAAGCTGACGACCACGGTGCTCATCGTCGACGGCCAGCGAACGACCGTCGAGGTGAGCTTTATCAAGGGAGACGATCCGTTCGTGATCACCCGGGTGCAGAAGTAGCCGGCACCCGGGTCAGAGTTGGTAGTCGTAGAGGACCTTCTCCTCGCCGAACTTCTTGATCCTCTTTTTGAAATGCTTGATGAGCTTCTGTTTTCTCAGAAAGAGCTTGGTCATCTCGGCGGAGGTGAGGTAGGGCCCGAGGCGCGTGCGGATCGTCTCGTCATCGGTCTCCTGCAGCGCCCTCCAGAGGCTTCTTTCGCACAGCTCGAGGTGTTCGACGTCGAAGAGGACCGAGGTTTCCCGAAAGGCGCGGGTGTGGTCGATGAGCCAGAGGTTCCAGTCCTTGTCGACGAGGAGGTTGCCCTGGTTGCGATCGGTGTTGGCGATGAGGGCGTCGAACACCCACATGATGCCCTTCTGCTTCCACCAGGACGGTCTGTCGGGCGGTCTGAGGCGACCCTCCTCCAGCATGATGTCCTCGGGGGTCGTCCCCTCCATCCAGATCTGCACCGTACTGCCGACCTGATTCAAGACCCGCATCGCCGTCGGCGGCACCCGGCCGATACCGAGGATTTCGCTGAGCTCGTAGGCCGCGGCCTCGAAGATGTGGGAATCGCGGTATTCGACGAACATTCTCGGCGATCCGGTCTTTTCTTTTTCGGCGGCATTGATGAGGCGCATGACCGCACGGAACCGGACGGGACCTTCGAACCGATCGTCCTTGAATTCAAGGACGAGCTTGAGGTTCTTCGCCACGCCTCGGCTCATCTGCTTCCGCTCGATGATCTCGCCGGTGCGCAGAGCCCTGAGAATCGTCGCTTTGTCCTGGAAGGGGAGGGGCTTGCCGTCGATGTCCAGGTAACGGTAGTCGGCAGGGTGCGGAGTGGACTGGGCCGCGACGGAACCCGCGAGCAGGCCGCCTGCCGCGACCAGGCCGAGAACACAGCGGAGCCCGAAGAGAACGCCGGGCCCGATCACACGCCGATGATCTGCGGGATTCATCGATTGAGCGTACCAGAAATCTGCGCCTCGTAGACCCGAAAACCTCAGTACCACTCGAGCAGGCGGACCTCGATCTCCGGGTTGCCGGCCACGGCCTTCTTGAAGGCATCGAGATCGCTCATCCCCTCCGCCCCGCGGTAGTGGTAGGGATAGACGATCTTCGGCGCGAACTCGAGGACGGCGTCGGCCGCGCGTTCAACGGTCATCGTGTAGGGGAGGTTCATGCAGACAAAGGCCGCATCGATATTTTCGAGCGCCCGCATCTCGGGAATGTCCTCGGTGTCGCCGGCGATATAGACCCGTTTGCCGCCGATGGTGACGACATAGCCGTTGTCCCTGCCCTTCGGATGGAAGCCCCGCCGCTCTTCGGCGAGATTGTAGGCGGGAACCGCTTCGATCTTGATTCCAGCCCAGTCGAGGCTCTCGCCGTTGGCGAGGATGTGGATGGTGCCGGGAACGTCCTTGCCGAGCTTCTCGGCCACCGTGGCGGGCACGACGACCGCGGTGGAATCGGCGCTGATCGCCTGCATGGTCTCGGCGCTGGTGTGGTCGCCGTGGATGTGCGTGATGAGGATGAGGTCCGGTGGTTCGAAATCGCCGAAAGCCTCGGCGCCGCCGACGGGGTCGACATAGATGATCTTGCCGCCACCGGTCATGACGAAAGTGGCGTGGTCGATGGGGAAAACGGTCAATTCGCCGCCTTCGATGGCGATGGTGTCTTTGGCAAGCTCGGAGAACGCGGGCGTCGCCGTGAGAACGATGGCGGTTGCGGTGAGGACCGCAGTGGCGAGTTTCAATTCGTGCATCGCTGACTCCTTGTCGGTTGTTCGTATTTCGAAACAACAGCAAAGGGTCGATTTAGTCCCATCCCGGGATCCGGCGCTGACCGATGGGGATCAGGTGTCCGGCGGTGAGCAGCAGGAGCACGCGCTCGCCGCTGGAAATCGTCCCCGCCGCGATGAGACGGTGGAGCGCGGCGACCACTGCCGCGCTCTCGAAGCTGGCCGCGATCCCGATCCGACCGCAGTCGGAAAACCTTGCGAGGATCTCCTCCTCGGCGACGGCCACCGCGGTGCCGCCGGAGTCCCTGATGGTGCTGAGAATGCCGTGGCCCATGATGGCGCCGGGGACATCGAGACCGTCGGCGATGGTTCCCCTGGACTCCACCGGACGCACTTCGGCGAGACCCGCCTCGAAGGACTCGACCACCGGGGCGCAGTTCCTGCCCTGGACGGCCACCATCCGCGGCAGGCGATGGCTCTCGGGGTCGATGAGACCGAGGCCGATCAATTCCTGTATCGCCTTCCAGATCCCGACCAGACCGGTGCCGCCGCCGGTGGGGTAGAGAATCCAGTCCGGGAGTTCGTCGGCGCCGAGGTCCGAGAAGATCTCGAGACCCATGGTCTTTTTGCCCTCGAGGCGGCCCGGTTCGAAGAAGGTCGACATGTCGACATACGCCCCGGAGGCGAGTTCGGCTGCGACATCGTCGCGCATCTTCTTGCCGGCCGCGGCGATATTGCGGCCGTGAAAACGAACCTCGGCGCCGAAGTACCGGGCTTCGCGGTGGTAGAGCCCGTCCTCATACCCTTCGGGCATGTAGACCAGGCACCCGGGGAGACCGAGCCGAGCCGAGAACAGACTCGCCGCCACGCCCGCGTTGCCCTGGGTCGGCAAACAGAATCGCTGGGCGCCGCAGGCACGGCCGAAAGCGACACCGGCCGCAAGCCCCCGGTCCTTGAAACTGCCGGAGGGGTTGGTGCCCTCGTTCTTGGCGAGGACCGTCACACCGAGCTCCTCACTCCACGGTTTGATCTCGACGGTCGCGGTGAGGCCGACATCCGCCGCGAAGGACGGGTCGGGACCGATGACCGGAAGGAGATCGGAGAAGGACCAGATGCCGCGGGATCGTTGGGGCGGCCCGAGTTCGACCCGATCGAGATCGTATTCGACGATGACGGGTTTTCCCGGCGGCGGGCAGCAGGAACACAGACCGATGGGTTTGGAGAAGCCCTGCGGATCGACCTCGCGACCGCTCATGGAACACACCAGGCGTTTGATTTTCGGGTTGACCTGCAATCGGGTGGTGCTTGTCATCGGTCCTCCATTCCCGCATTATGGCCGAACCGCCGACAACCCGCGCCGCCCGTTTTCGTATCAATGAGGGATCCCGTCGGACGGCGCCGAACCCGGCGATCGTGAGGCGGGATCGGTGAGGGTGGATGGACCTGCCGGCCCGACCGGATCGAGAGGGGTGGGAGATGTTCAAAAGGATCGTCACTCTGGCGGCGGCGGCGGCCGTGCTCTCGTTCGGAGCGCGGCTCGGCTTGGCCGAGCCATCGACGCCCTCGGCCGACGAGGTCCTTGTGGGAGCGCTCTTGGGCGCCACCGGCGAAACGACTCCGCCGATGGACAGCCGGTCGATCCTCGCCGTCAGCGATGGGATGCGCCGGTTCCTCGATGACAACGTCAATCCCGGCGCCACCGATGTCTTCAAGCTCCAGCAGTTGATCGACGCGATCATGGGCACGACGACCTTCGGCTTGGAGTACGACGAAAACACCCGCAGCGCGGCGGAGACCTTCAGGCTTCAGTTGGGCAACTGCCTGTCGTTCTCGACGATGTTTGTCGCCCTCGCCCGCGGAGTGGGCTTGAATGCGGAGTTCCAGGAGGTCGATATTCCCCCCGACTGGTCCATGAGAAAGGACGTCTTCGTTCTCAACCGGCATGTCAACGTCAGTGTCTCTCTCGGCGCCGCCGGAACCCACGTCGTCGACTTCAACATCAGCGATTTCAAGAGCACGTACGATGTCAAGACGATCTCCGACCGGCGCGCCGTCGCGTATTTCTACAACAACCTGGGGGTCGAACGGATGCAGGACGGCGACACTGGGGGCGCGGTTGCATTCTTCCGTGCCGCCATCATCGAGACCGATCGGAGCTTCTCCCCGGCGTGGACGAATCTCGGCACCCTCTACCGGAAGCACGGGCATTTCAGGCACGCCGAGGCGGCCTATCTCCAGGCCCTCAAGGCCGACAAGAGGGACGCGGTCGCCATGAGCAATCTCGTCCGCCTCTACGAGAGGATGGGCGATCCGGAAAAGGCCGAGATCTACCAGAAACGGGTCGATGAGCACCGGATGCAGAACCCGTATTTCCGCTTCAGCCTCGCCCGCGAGGCCTTCTTCGACCATGACTACCAAGCCGCGATCAAGCATCTCAAGGTGGCCATCAGAGAGCACAAGAACGACGATGAGTTCTACTTCCTCCTCGCCCGCTGCTACCTCATGAGCGGCGACGAGAAAGAGGCGCGCAAGTGGACGATCAAGGCCGAAGAGGTCGCCGCCACCGATGAGGCGCGGAGAAGATACTCGACCAAGATCGAGGCCTTGAGGGCGGCGTCGGAGAAGGTGGATTGAGGTGGCAGGGGGTGAGGAGTCGGAGGTGAAAGTTGAGGCTCTCGCAAAACTCGGGATTGCGGCAGGAGCCGACGCAGATGGACCCATCGCACGCGGGAGCGCGGGCGCTTCAAAACCCCGAGAAACCTCGTAACGCAGGCGTCCCCGCCTGCGATGGCCCACCGTGGTGAGGCTGGCGCCTCGTCGTCTTGCAGGTTCCTGCAAGGGGATGGGTTGCCAGAACCATCGCAGGCGAGCCGGTGAATCGCCGGTTGCTTCTTAGGTGCTCGCCACATGGAAGCTCGAGTTGAAACACGGAGGGCACGGAGAACCACGGCGAATCCACGGCGCGTTCGATTGATATCCGTCCCATCGATGGCCATGACACGTCCCCCGCTCCCACGGAACAGGAAGAGACACTCTTGGATCACTCCGTGGCAACTCAGTGGTTCTCCGTGTCCTCCGTGTTTCAGATGTTGCGTTCCGGCATGCAGGTCATTTTCGGGAACCCGCAGCCGCACAAACCACCGCGATCTAACTTTCGACCCAGCCTCTGGCAGAAACCCACCGTACTTGATGGTTCGTGGTCTTTGTGCCGGCGAGACGCCAGCACCACAACGGGCCGAGGTCCTTTGTAGGGCCGGCGTCTCGCCGGCCTGACGGTGACGAGGGTCAGCAGGCCAAGGTGTCCGAATCCCGAATTTTGCAAGAGGCTCAGGTGAGACGTGAGACGTGAGACGTACGACGAAAAAGCTGAGACGTGAGTAAGGGGTGAGGAGTTCGGACGTCCTGACCTCCTCACAGCGAGCGAAGCGAGCGCTCACCCCTAACTAGCGAGCGAAGCGAGCGCTGACTACCAAACAGCGAGCGAAGCGAGCGCTCACCTGCCCGCCGTCCGATGTCAAGAAAATGTATTCACCGAGGTCCCGTTTCCCCGGGTCGCGTTATACTGCGCGCGAAACAACAGCCCCTCGCCGCCCGCCAAAGGTCGCGACGGGATCCGTGGTTCCGAAAAGGGCGCGCCGATGGAGACCATCGCCCGCCGATACCCAAGGAGAGGTGTTCACGATGTTGACCAAAAAAATCGCCCTGATGTGTTCTCTGGTTCTGTTTGTGATGACCACTGGGATGGAGGCCGCCGGTAATTACAAGGGCAGGCTTCTCGGCGTCGTTCAGGACCCGGACGGCAATCCCATCGAAGGAGTGACGGTGCGGGCGACATCGGATGACGTTCCCGATTTCAACGAGACGAGAACCACCGACAGGAAGGGCGTCTTCAAGCTCGATTTCGACGATATCAACGTCACCTACAAATACGAGTTCTCGAAGAACGGCTACATCACTTTGCTCACCGAGCAGTTGTGGAGCAAGGACGGCTCGGCCCGACACTACTTCACGCTGACCCCGGGGAACTCCGGGTCGGGAACGGGGGCTCTCGGTGAGACACCGGTCGTGACGACGAGCGAGGCTGCCAGTGCCTACCAGGAGGCCGTCGCCGCCTTTGGCGTCAAGGATTGGGTGACCGCGGAGATCAAGATCGAAGAGGCGTTGGAGCATGATCCTGATCTCCGGCAGGCCTGGGAGGCCCTGAGCGTGGTCGAACTCGAGCAGGGGCACTATGGTGAGTCGACCCAGGCCGCCGAGAAGGCCATCGAGTTGGGATCGACCGACGTCGCCGTGTTTCGGACTCGGTGGGAGGCCTATCGGCTTTCGGGCGACGAGGCGATGACCGCCGAAGCGCAGGCCGATCTGGAGAAGTTCGGTCTCCTCGCGGAAGAGGCGAAGAGAATCTACAACGAGGGAATCGCCCTGTTGAAAGCCGGCGACAAGGAGGGCGCCTTCGTCAAGTTCGAGCAGTCCCTGAGCGCCGACCCGAATCTCGAACCGGCCCTCTTCGCGGCTGCGACCACCGGTCTCGAGATCGGCAAGCCGGCGGTGACGGCGGCGGCGGCGGAGACGATCTTGATGAACAACCCGGGCAACGAGGACGCCCTGCGCCTCCGTTACAACGCGGCGCTGGAGCTCCAGGACGACGAGATGCTCATCGATGCGCTCGTCGGCCTCGCGCCGGTCGAACCCGAGGCCGCGAAACAGAACCTCTGGATCCTGGCCATGGCCGCCTACAACGCCAATGACAACGAGAAATCGAAGGAGCGTTTCGGCAAGGTCCTCACCGTCGATCCGAAAAATGCTCAAGCGCACTATCTCCTCGGGCTCGTCTACCTCGGTGAGGGGGCCAACGAGGAGACCAAGGAACACCTCGAGAAGTTCCTCGCGCTGGCGCCGGACGACCCCGAGGCGCCATCGGCTCAGGAGATTCTCTCGTATCTCGGCAGCAGCTGATCGGCATAGTTGTAGAGACGACGTCTCTGTAGTCGCCCCATCGCGGGATACGGAATTCCGGGCAGTTTGTCCGGAATTCCGTGCGTTTACCCGGAGGGCGGAAACGCGGAATCCTCGAAGGTGCGGCGAACGGCGCTCAGAAAACCCTTGGGCAGCGTTTCTCTGCGCTGTTTTCACGACTCGGGCGATGGTGCTGAAGTCAACTGTTTAGTTGCGTTTAGAGTCGTGAATATAGGTTCATCGAGACGCACCGACCAAGGATGTGCTACAAAGGCTCGGCATCGTTGATTCGATGCTGGGTCTTTGACAACCTTGGCATGTTGTTTGCAATTCTTTTCATGTCTATATGTACTGCTGCGATTTCCAGTCACCGAAACTCGATCGGGATCGAAGGGATGACGCCCCGTGGGTCCGGCCTTTTTCGGTGATTCCACGCAAACCGACAGTGAATTTCATTTCGTTCGGGAACCACGGTGTAGGAGGACCATGGGACCCACATCAATTCTTCCGAAACGTATGAGAAACCATTAGGAGGAGGAAGTATATGTTTGACAGGAATCTGAACTTTCGCTCGGCGCTTCTGATCGGCCTCGTGGCCGTCGGACTTGCCGCCCTGCCCGTCATGGCGCAGGAAACCGATGAACTCACCGACGAGATGATCGAGCAGGCGATGGAGCGCTCCTTCGAGGGCGAAGTCACCGTCACCGGTTCGCTCATTCCGCGCGCCGACCTGACGGCGCTGAGCCCCGTGACCGTCATGGAGGTCCCGCAGGAGCTCACCTATTCCGGTACGGTCCGCATCGAAGACCTCGTGAAGACCATGCCGCAGGCCTTTGCCGGCCAGAACTCGACGGTTGCCAACGGCGCCTCGGGTACGGCCACCATCTCCCTGCGTCAGCTCGGCACGGTCCGCACCCTCGTGCTCATCAACGGCCGCCGGATGCCCCCGGGCAACGGCGACGGTTTTTCGTACGCCCCTGACCTCAACGTCATCCCCGCGCCGCTCATCAAGCGCGTGGACGTCCTGACCGGCGGCGCGTCGACGACCTACGGTTCCGACGCCATGGCCGGCGTGGTCAACTTCGTCATGGACACCGATTTTGAAGGCGTTCGCGGCGGGGTGCAGTACTCCGGGTACAACCACGACAACAACAACAAGCTTGCTCAGGAGATCAACGTGGATAGCGGCTTCGACGTGCCGACGGGATCGACCTGGGACGGCGAAGCGATCAACGCCAACATCGCCCTCGGCGGCAAGTTCGCCGACGGCAAGGGCCACGCCGCCGTCTACCTCGACTACCGCAAGCTCGACGAGCTCACCAAGGGCGCGCGCGACTATCTCAACTGCTCCGTCGCCGCCGGTGACGACGGCCCGTTCTGCGGTGGTTCCTCGACCAGCCCCATGGGTCGCTTCCGCCCCTTCACCGCCGCCGGCGCCTCTCAGGGTGACTACACCATCGGTGGCCCCAACGGCGACCAGTTCATTTCCGGTTTCCCGGTCTTCAACTACGGCCCCTACAACCACATCCAGCGGCCGGACACGAAGTGGAACGCCGGCGCCTTCGCCAACTACGAGATCAACAAGCACTTCGACGTGTACATGGAAGTCATGTACATGAACAACAACACCGACGCGCAGATCGCGCCGTCGGGCAACTTCAACGTCGTCACCCAGATCAACTGCGACAACCCGATGCTCTCCGACCAGCAGCGCGACCTCATCTGCGTCCAGGGCGGTTATGGGCCGACCGACATCGCCGATATGTGGATCCTCCGCCGCAACGTCGAGGGAGCCCCGCGGTCCAACGAGATCGGCCACAGCAACATCCGCATGCTCGGCGGGGTGCGTGGTGAGATCAACGACGAGTGGAACTACGACTTCTACTACATGCACGGTCAGAACAACCAGTACGACTCCTACAACAACGACCTCAACATCACCCGCATCGGCTACGCCCTCGACGTCATCGAGGATCCGGACACCGGTGAGTGGGTCTGCCGCAACGACGCCGAGAACGGCTGCGTGCCCTGGAACATCTTCACCAACAACGGCAGCGGTGTAGCGGTCGACAACTACCGTGATGGCGCGACCACTGAAGCCATCGACTACATGTCCACCGTGGCCGTGCAGTACGCGGTGACCTCCATCGATGTCTTCAACCTCACCTTCACCTCGGACTGGGAGAACTACGGTATCGCGATCCCGTCCGCCAGCGAAGGCGTCCAGTTCGCCGCCGGTCTCGAGTACCGCGAAGAGTACTTGAAGAACACCCCCGACGAGGTCTACCGCACCGCCAACGCCGCCGGTTTCGGTGGCGCGACCGAGCAGATCATCGGTAGCCTCAACGTCAAGGAAGCCTTCCTCGAGCTCCTCATTCCCCTCGTCCAGGACGTCAAGGGCGCCCAGGACCTCTCCCTCGAGCTCGGCTATCGTTATTCCGATTACTCCACCTCCGGCGGCGTCAGCAGCTACAAGATCCAGGCGAGCTACGCCCCGACCCAGAGCTGGCGGCTCCGCGGCGGTTACAACCGCGCCGTCCGCGCGGCGAACATCTCTGAACTCTATCGGGTACAGGGCTACAACCTGAGCGGTTCGACCGACATCTGCTCCGGTCCCACCCCGAACGCCACTGCAGCGCAGTGCGCCAACACCGGCGTGCTCCCCGGCCAGTACGGCAACATCGCGCCGAACCCCGCCGGTCAGTACAACACCGTCGAGGGCGGCAACCCGCTCCTCGATCCCGAGACCGCCGACACCATCACCGCCGGCATCGTGTGGACCCCGCAGAACATCCGCGGTCTGTCGATCACCCTCGATTACTATGACATCGACATCACCGAGGTCATCGGATCGCTCGGCGCCGACGACATCATCCAGACCTGCGCCAACACCGGCGACCCGACCCTCTGCGCACTCATCCACCGTGATTCGCAGGGCACCCTCTGGGCGACCCCGGATGGTTTCACCTTTACCGCCAACAACAACATCGGCCGTCTCCAGGCCGAAGGTGTCGACCTCAACTTCAACTACCTCCTCGGTCTCGGCAACTCCGGTTACCTGGCCATGGACCTCATGGGCAGCTACGTGCTCAAGAACCAGTTCAGCAACCCGTTGGTCGACTACGACTGCGCCGGCTACTTCGGCTTCCAGTGCGGTCAGCCGATTCCCGACTGGCGGCACCGCTTCCGCGCCACCTGGGAGACCAACTTCCGTCTCAACCTCTCGCTGTCGTGGCGTTATGTCGGTGAGGTCACCAACGACGACTTCAACCCCGACTCCGACCTCGTCAACGAGGGCAACCAGGAGCTCTGGATCACCAACAACATCGACAAGATCGACGCCTTCAACTACTTCGATCTCGCCGCGTCGTACACCTTCCGCAACGGCATCAAGTTCACCCTGGGTATCAACAATATCCTCGACGAAGAGCCGCCGCTGGCTCCGGACTATGCTGACGACACCGGCGTCAACATGTACGGTATCTACGACCCGGTTGGCCGCTACATCTTCGGCAGCATCCAGTTCAACTTCTAATCAACTTCACTTCGGTGATCTTGGCGGCCCTTCGGGGCCGCCTTTTTTTACGTGTGCTCGATGCGCTTTCCCGGCCGCTGGCCCGGCCGCTGCCCCGGCCGCTGCCCCGACAGGCTGGAAGCCTGTCGCTACACAGGGGCCGTTCTTGATTGTGTAGCGACAGCCATCCTGGCTGTCGTCGGTGACGTGCCCGAACGCGGTACCCGGTCGCTGCCGCTGTTATCCCGGTTCTCACGGTTCCGGCCTTCCGGTCCGCCTTCGGCGGCCCGGCGTCGCCCCATCGGCGGGGTCGCGTCGGTGGTGAATTGGAAGGGTTGCGACCCCGCCGATGGGACGCCGGCGGCCTGCTTCTGGGCCGGAAGATTAGAATTCATCGCGCTCCCCGGGGGAGCCCGGTGCGGCATTGTGCGCAGCGCACCGCGTGCCGGGGGGTCGATCCGGCACAATGCCGAACCCGGCACCCCGAGGGACGGTTCTTTTCCTCCGACCCGGGGCGGCATCTGCCGCTGTCCCGGCCGCTGCCCCTGCCCCCGACAGGCTGGAAGCCTGTCGCTACACAGCGGCCGTTCTTGATTGTGTAGCGACAGCCATCCTGGCTGTCGTCGGTGACGTGCCCGAACGCGGCACCCGGTCGCTGCCCCGGCCGCTGTCGCTGATCCCGGTTCTCACGGTTCCGGCCTTCCGGTCCGCCTTCGGCGGCCCGGCGTCGCCCCATCGGCGGGGTCGCGTCGGTGGAGAATTGGAAGGGTTGCGACCCCGCCGATGGGACGCCGGCGGCCTGCTTCTGGGCCGGAAGATTAGAATTCATCGCGCTCCCCGGGGGAGCCCGGTACGGCATTGTGCTCAGCGCACCGCGTGCCGGGGGGTCGATCCGGCACAATGCCGAACCCGGCACCCCGAGGGAGGCCCCTTCCCGCGTGACCTCGACGTCACTGTTTCGCGTGGAGGAGGCGCCAGGTGAGGGCTCTGACTTCGTCGAAGAGACGGATTGCCGAATCGGCCTGCGGTGAATTGACCGCGCCAGCGCCGACGAGGAGGCGAAGATGTGTGTCGACCTCTTTGGCGGATGCATAGGCGATGCGCCAGTGGTGGTTTCGATCGCGACCGGATCTTCCGTGGCCCTCGGAGAGATTCGCAGGTACCGAGATGCGGATCGAATCACCTGATCGGCGAGGCTCTTGAGCGGTGCCGGCACGCCAAGGACAAGCGAGATTGCGATGCCGGCTGCTTCGAGGGCCTTCGAGTGGGCGATGAGGCCGGTGGTTGGTAGGGCGTTGCGCATGATCACCTCCTGGTTGTTCATGCGCCCTCCACCAGCCGCTGAGATGGCCGATGTCAAGGGTCGCCGCCGCGGCGACTCGTCTTGCCCTTGACATCGGCCATCTCAGCGGCTACGCGTGCTTTCAAGAACAACCAGGAGGTGATCATGCTGCCCCGGCCGCTGCCCCGGCCGCTGCCCCGGCCGCTGCCCCGGCCGCTGCCCCGGCCGCTGCCCCGGCCGCTGCCCCGGCCGCTCGGCGGCCCGGCGGCGCCCCGGCCGCTGCCCCGAGCCGCTGCCCCGGACGCTGCCCCGCCGCTGGACGCCGCGGCCTGCTCTGCGCCGGACGTTGTCTCGCGCTCCCCGGCGGAGCCCGGACGGCATTGTGCTCGCGACCGCGGCCGGGGAGTCGTCCGGCTCTACGTACCCTCCGCAGACGGTTCTTTTCGACCCGGGACGGCATCTGCCGCTGCCCCGGCCGCTGCCCCGGCCGCTGCCCCGGCCGCTGTCGCTGATCCCGGTTCTCACGGTTCCGGCCTTCCGGTCCGCCTTCGGCGGCCCGGCGTCGCCCCATCGGCGGGGTCGCGTCGGTGGTGAATTGGAAGGGTTGCGACCCCGCCGATGGCACGCCGGCGGCCTGCTTCTGGGCCGGAAGATTAGAATTCATCGCGCTCCCCGGGGGAGCCCGGTACGGCATTGTGCTCAGCGCACCGCGTGCCGGGGGGTCGATCCGGCACAATGCCGAACCCGGCACCCCGAGGGACGGTTCTTTCCCTCCGACCCGGGGCGGCATCTGCCGCTGTCCCGGACGCTGCCCCGGCCGCTGCCCCGGACGCTGCCCGTGACGCTGCCTCTGCCCCCGACAGGCTGGAAGCCTGTCGCTACACAGCGGCCGTTCTTGATTGTGTAGCGACAGCCATCCTGGCTGTCGTCGGTGACGTGCCCGAACGCGGTACCCGGACGCTGTCCCTGCCGCTGCCGCGGTCTACTCCTTTGCGGCCTTCTTCGCGTCCTTGTCGAGCTCCCTGCGCAGGGTCATGGCCTGGTCCCGGGCCCACAGCTCGACGTAGTTCCACACCGTCGCCGAATTGGTCGGGGCGGCGCTGACGGTGTTCATGGCGGACGGCGGCTGAATGTACCGGCGATCAGCGCTGCGTGCCTGGATGACGCCGGTTTCGGCATCGATAAGCTCGAAGACGAAGGTCGCTTCCCCCACGGATGCAAGATGCACGTTGGCGAGGCGGCCGGCGTTGGGCGGGACGTTGGAGACGATGTCGAGAACCGCGGCGCGGATCAACAGGGTTCCCGGGCCGGGGGTGTCGACGATCTCGAACTGCTTGCTGCGGCCGAGTTCCTTGACCACGACCTCGACGACGAGCTCCTTGAACTTCTCCTGATCCTCCTCCTCGATGGCGAAGTAGCCCTGATCGTCGCGCAGCATCGCGGTGGCGGTCCGGTTGACCTTGTTTTCGCTCACGTCGCGAAACTGAAAGACCGAGTTCCAGAGATAGAGCTTGCCGTACTTCGAGATATCCGCATCCGGGTGGACCCAGAGATCCTGAAACTGGCTGCTCTTTTCCTTGACGAGATCGTCTGCGCCGGTGACCTCCACCGGTTTTGCGTCGGTTTGGGCACCTACGGCGCCAGTGGCGAGGAAGAGCATAGCGGTCAACAGAGCGAGTCTTCTCATTTTCAACACCTCCGGTATCTTTCGTGGCGACAATATTGGCCTGAGAACCTCGTCCGGATCAAGAGCGGCGACCCGGGATTTTCAGCGATTCACATCGGGTGGTGAAGGGCCTCGGGCGCCTCACCGTCGCGGTTCCCATGAGCCTTTTGCAGAAACCGCGCCAATTCGAGCGTCGATTCTAGAGGGATCTTGATCTCACCGGGTGTCTTCTCTGGACAACGAGGAGGACTCCCGAGAGGACACAGGCCGCCCCCGAGAGGGTCCAGACGGTCACCGGTTCGCCGGCAAAGGCCCAACCGAGAAAGAGGGCGATGGCCGGGGTGACGTATGCGATGAGCGCCATCTTGTGGGCGGGAGCGTAACGAAGGAGCCAGAAAAACAGGCTGAAGGTCACCACCGTTCCGATGATCGCGAGATAGAGCACGCTCGCGATCGCGGCGGGAGTCCAGCTGACGGCGGCATCGCGTTCGAGGGCGAGGGCGGCGCCGAGCAGCAGAGCGGCGCCGACAAACATGCCGTTGCGGTTGAGAAGGGTCGAGTTTACGCCGCCGCCGAATCGTTTGACGACGGTGGTGCCGATGACGACCGAGATCGGGCTCAGCATGAGGAGAAGCCCGGTGGGGATCCCCTCGGGGCCAAATCCCTGGAGGTCGGTGCGAAAGAGGAGGATCAATCCGAGCAGCCCGACGCCGAAACCGATCCACTGGTTCGGCCTCAAGTGCTCGTTGTCGAGAAAGAAGTGCCCCGCCAGGGCCTGCAACATCGGATAAACGCCGAAAAGCAGGCTAACGAGTCCCGACGGCAGAATCGTCTCGGTATGGTAGACGATGCCGTACGACATGGCGAAGCTCGTCGTTCCCTGGACGATCCAGAGCCACACGGGTGGTTTTTCGCCACCCTCGTGGCGTCCGAGCAGCGCGGCGACGACGATCATGATGAGAGCGGCAACGGCGAATCTCGCCCCGGCGGAGGTGAAGGGGGGGAGATCGCGAAGCCCGCCCTTGATGACCAGCCAGGTGCTGCCCCAGATCAAACAGAGGAGGGCGATGAGGACGCGGATGACGGCCGGTGATGGTGTGGTGTTCTTGTTCGACAACGCGCCCTCCGACGGGAGTTTATCCCATGACGGTCGGACATGGCGATGGCAACCGGGGACAAAAAAAGGTCCGGGTCTGGCGACCCGGAAAGATCAAGGTAAATGAGATTTGGCTGTTGAGAGCCGGAGCTCCCAACAACGAACGAAAGACTTCAAATCGCGATCCCGAAGGTCGGACCCGAGGATTGGTCGTTGGTGGTTCGTCGGGTCATGTAGCTTACCTCGGTCGGAACCACGAATCAATCCTCTGCGAGAAAATCGGCGAGATAGGCGAAATCCGGGGTCAACTCGCCCCGGTGAACGATGACCGCGCGAGCGATTTCCGACGGCAGATCGAGGGCGCCGAAAGGCTGCGTGAAGTCGGCCCGGGCGAGGGCCGGAAGCGTCGGGGCGAGCGCTTTGGAAAACTCCTCCGAAGCCTCGAGCGGGAGTTCGGCCGGGAGGATGTCGACCGCGAGAATCGCCGGCCCGTTGCCCTGGCACCCGGAGGTGGTTTCACCCGTCGAGACGTCGTAAACGTAGACAGGGTCTGATGGTTCGGTACACCGGGTCGTGCACTGGATGGCGCCACCGACATCACAACCGAGATCGCCGATCACGCGGAGCCGAGGGGCGGTCGACCCCTGGTGCAGGGTCCGGAGCTCATCGATGGTGACGAGTCGCGGGTAGCGTTCATCCCAGTAGTTGCAGTTCATGAGGACCGTCAGGTGGGGGAGGTACCGCGCGAAGTCGGACCGGTAGTTCTCAGGGTTCTCGTAGTAGTCCTGGAGGTCGAAGCTGGCCGAAGAGTCAATCGGGGCAACGATGTGTTCCTCTTTGAACGTGACCTGATAGATGCAGTTGCCCGACGGTTTGGCGTGCAGCGCCGGCAGATCGGCAGGCTCGATCTCACGAGTGGGGAGTTCGGCAAGAACCTCCCGCGATCCTCGAGCGACGTTGCCATAACCGGCGATGCCGATCACCAGGGGAGGGACGTCGGCAGGAAGACCGTGGGACGCGATCCGGTCGCCGACCGAGCGGATGGCGGCCATCGCCGCATCGAGATGATCGAATTCGTGGGTCTGCTGCAAATCGGCCAATGGCGTTCGCAGGCCCTCCGCGGCAAGACGCCGACCGAGAATCCAGAGACTGTCGATCATCCCGGCGAGACCAGCGAAACGGCCGAAGAATACGAGTCTCCGGCCGTCGTCGTCGATGATCTTCTCGTAGTCGATCAACGTGCATCCGAGCTCCATGAGTCGTTTGAGCATGGGCATGTTGTAGGGTTGACCCTTGATGACATGAGAAAAGAAGAGGTAGGCCGTCTTGGGCCTGAGGAGATCGAGTGGGATCTCCTTCACTCCGAGGACGATGTTGGCATCGTCCAACGAAGTGCTGAGGATCGCCCCGGCTCGGGTGTAGTCCCCATCGGGATAGACCCGGCGGGCCGAGGGCTGGATATAGATATCAATATCGGCTGCCGAGATGAGACGACGTGCCAGGTCCGGGGTCACGGGACAACGGCGCTCCCAGGCGCTCTTGGTTTCTCGGCGGACGCCGATGGATGGTCTCATTCGCACCTCCGGACTCGTGAGATTACTCCTCGCCGGGCTTTCGGGCAAGAGGGATCGACACCAGGCTCAAACACCGATAGGGTGGTCGTCATGAAATGGTTCAATTGCCTGGCGGTCGCGGGTCTGTCGGTGCTGGTCTTCGGTTGTGCATCGACCGTCGATCCCGGAGAGAACGGCTCGGGGACCTACAGATGGCAGCAGCGTGAGCTCCGCGGCAACTTCGCGGGATCGCTGCTCGATGTTGCGGCGGCGGCGGAGCGGGCTTTCGTCGATCTGAGGTTGGTGGCCGTCGATCAGACGGTGGACGGTCTCAAGGGCAGGATGACGGCCAAGACCGCCGATGGAACCTCGGTCAGGGTCAAGCTCAAGGCGATGGAGTTCGAGACCACCAGATTCAAGATCAAGATCGGCTCGTTCGGCGACAAGGCCATGTCGCAGCAGGTTGCCCGCTACATCGCCCGCGAGCTCGCCGCGGGAGACTAGTCCTCACTCCTCACTCCTCACCCCTCACTCTTCACTCCTGACCTCCTCACCGAGCCCTTCGACGACCGCGAGGACCTCGAGCAGCTGCTGCACGCGATCGCTGGAGTCGTTTCCCGCCGGATAGCGATAGGTGATGGTCATGATCCGGTCGGCGTAGGGGTGGAGAGCATAGATCGTTGTCTCTTCGATGAGAGCGCCGTCCGCCACGTAGCGCCCGCGTGAGTAATAGGTGGTGCCGAGCTGGCTGGTGAGCTCCCGCGCGCCGAGATAGTCGCCGCCCTCCTTTGCCGCGACGGCTTCCTCGTGGACCTTGAGTTCGGCGGGGAGGTTCTGGCCTGCTTCCGGGGCCTTGTTGGCGAATCGGATCTCACCCTCGACGGCTCGATCGGCAGGGCGGAGAACAAGCTCGTCGCCGTCGTTGGTCACGGTGGTGAATGCGCCGGGGACGCCGGCGAGCCGAAGCCGCAGCGTCGAGTTTTCGACAACCATCGGTGTCGGTTCGGCAAGCTCGGGTCGCGACCGCTGGTTGCACGACCCGATCAGCAGTGAAGATGCGGCGATGAACACGGCTACGACGACAAACCGGGTGAGAGGGTGTTTCATGCTCATCGCCTCACTTTGAAATCAGCGGCGTGATCTTGTGATGCCTCAGATCGATGGCGTGGTCGGTTGCGCAGTGCATGCATCGTCCGTGGGTCGCGCCCTTGACGTTGCGGAAGTCGAGATCGCGTGCGCCGCACGCGCCGCAGAGGTACGACCGGGCAAAGGCCCAGTCCATGATCGCCTCTTTGTTCTTCGCCGATTCGGCGGTCAACTGCCATGAGAGCGAATGGACGTTCTTGCCGTTGAAGTTGATGGGCAGGTGAAAGTTGAGAACGAGCCGCGTGTGGTTTTTCTTGACCACGAGGCCGCCGCCGAAATCCACGTCCTTGATGATCTCATAGGGCAGGAAGGCGAACACGCCCTCGATCTTTCCCAAGATCTGTCGGGAGGTCATGAGCAGCGGACCTTCGACGGTTTCGAGAAGCAGAAAGGGGATCTCCTCCTGGGTCAGGACTTCCCGGAACGGCTGAACGGCGGTGTCGGAGAGTGGGCGCGATTCGAGGATCTGTTTTGCCCGTTCGTCCCACTCCTGTCGAATCTGCTCCGCCCGCTGCTGCGCCTCTTCGAGAGTCTGGTCGTCCCTCATCTTGCGGAGATCGTCCTTCTCCATCTTGGAGAAGATCACCCCGCAGCGGGAGCATTCGTCGGCGCCGGCCTGCTGGACGAACTTGCAGGCCGGGCACTGGGTCATCCCTCCGCCCATGGTTTCGACGACGGATCGGGCGACCTCTTCTTTCGGTCGGACTTCGCACACCGCACCGGCGTCGTCCAGCGCCGACATGATGAGCTGCGCCTGGTCGGCGGGGAGCGCGTCGAAAATGGTGAGGCCGATCTTTGACAGGACTTCCTGACACTCCGCCGTGGACCGGCCGGTGAGACGCTCCATGGCGAGCACCATGCGGGCGCGGCCGGCAGGGGTCGGGTCCTTGAGACCGAGGAAGGCGATGTCGAACGAGTAGGGGGTTTCCATTCTTGACCTCACTCGTCGCCGACGGTCGGTGAAAATCCAGCGACCGCCGAACGGAATTCCACCCTAGTTTAGCCCCTCCTCATCCGAATCCGGCGTTTTCCACGAGTTCGAGTCCGATCCGGCGCTTGAGCCGCGCGTCAACGACCCATCATGTTCGGAGATTCGAGACGGTACAATGTGCCTCGATGAGATCGAGGTCAACCGTCGTCGCTTTGCTGGTTTTCTTGACGGCAGCGACCGCGGCCGGCCAGGAGGCGACCGCAACGGACCAACTCGGTGAGGTCCGCAACCGGATCGCCAGCCTGGAGCGACGCTTGGCCGGACTCGATGCCGAGAACCGAAGCCGTATCGAGGAGCGGGAGCGACTGAGCGCGGAACTCGAGCTCGCCGAGGCCAGGGTCCGCGAGGTCGAACTGGTCCTCAAACAGGGTCGCGAAGAGGCTGATGAAGTCGCCGCGGCCGCCGCTGAGCTGGCGAACGAACTCGAGCAACACCGACGGCTCTTGCAGGGTCATGTGGAGATCATGGCTTTGCTCGGCAGGCCGGGCACCATGCAGCTGCTCTACGACGGCGCCCGGGGGGGCGATCTCGAGGGAGCCATCAGCACCATCGCCGTGCTGACGAGCGGCCAACTGCAGCTCGTCGAGGAGTACGGCGACCTCCACCGGCGGCGGAGCGTTCGGCTCGCCGATTTGAGTCAGATACTGGAGCGGGCGCGCCAGGACGCGGCGGTTCTGGAAGCCCGGCAGAAGGAGCTCGAAGAGGTTCGCAAAGCCGTGGATCAGGAGATCCGGCAACTCGCGAAGTCGACCAGAAGCGCCGAGACGGAGCTCGAGGAGTTGCGGCAGCGGGAACAGGCCCTCGAACGGTTGCTCGGGACCCTCGGTGATCGCCGGCGATTTACCGGAGGGGACGACATTCGCAAGTTCCGCGGTGCCTTGCCCTGGCCGGTGGCCGGTCCGATCGTTCGAGGTTTCGGAAAGCACTATCTTCCCAAGTACTCGAACTACACCGTGTGCAACGGTCTCCGCTTCGATTCCCCCAGCGGGGCGGAAGTGACCGCGGTGTTTCCGGGTGAGGTGGCATACGCGCGCTTCTTCAAGGGTTATGGAAACATGGTCGTCATTGATCACGGCAACGATGTGTACTCGCTGGCAGCCGGCCTTGCTACAATCCATGTCCGGGTCAACCAGCGAGTAGACATGGGTTTACGACTCGGATTGGCGTCACCTCCCACCGAGGACGGCAATACCTATTTTGAAATTCGAGTGGGGAAGAAGCCGCAGGATCCCCGGAGTTGGTTACAGTTGAGATCCGAGAGAGGAGTCGCCTTCAAATGAAGCGCTTTCGAATCGCGCTGCTTGTGACGTCGGTGTGCGTCATGGTGTTTTTTGCCGGTCTGCTGACCGCCGGTCTGACCTCGAAGGAGAGTCTGTTCCAGGCGCTGGGGAATCTGGCCGAGGTCGTACACCTGGTGGAGTCCGAGTATGTCGACGAGCTCGACTCGGATGTTCTCGCGAGTTCCCTCGATGCGGGGATCCTGGAGTCGGTGGATCCGTGGGCGGCGGTCGTGACCGATGATCAGATCGAACGATATGGAGAGGTTTTCTCCAGCCCGCCGGCCTATGGACTCGGGCTCTCGCTTCGGATCGGCTCGGCAGCCGTTCGCGTCGTGTTTCCCGGTTCGCCAGCAGCCGAGTCCGGTCTGGTGACCTGGGAAGTCATCGAAAAGATCGACGGTGTCTACACCCGCGGTCGGCCGCTGTGGCAGATCGCCCTCGATCTGGCGCAGCGGGAGGAGCGGGGCGAGAGCGTCAATCTCACGGTCATGGACCGCCAGGTCGCCGAACGTCGAGATGTCGTCCTCATCCCCGCCGAATGGGTCCCCACCCACGCCAGGGTGGAAGTCGTCGACGGTCTGAGGATTCTGACCATCGAGAGCCTCACCACGGGATCGGCGTCGGCCGTCAAAGAACTCGTCGGAGAAGGCGGTCCGATGATCCTCGATCTGCGGGGCCTCGTCTGGGGCCTCGAAGGTGAGGCGATCGCGGTTGCGGATCTTTTTGTCGGTGAGGGCACCCTTGCCGCCTGGAAGGGCCGCGAGGCCGGAAGCGCCACCATCGCGGCGACCGATGCGTCATCCTTGAGTCTTCCGTTGGTCCTCGTCAACGCCGAGACCGAGGGAGCAGGTGAGATCCTCGCCTCGGCTCTGCAGCGGGCGGGCTCGGTGCTGCTCGGGAAACCGACCATGGGACACGCACCCCACATGAAGATCGTCCGCCGCGGCGGCCTCAACCTCTGGATCCCGGTGGGGCGTTGGGTCGGCCCCGACGATGAGCCGCTGCACGGTACCGGGCTCACCCCCGACGAGGAAATCGAGCCGGCAGACGAGGATGAGGAGGGGGATCCGATCCTCGAACGCGCCATCGAGAGGCTCCGGCCCGAAGCTTCTGAGTCCGATCTTGCCGAGGCCGCCTGAGTCATGGCGGCGGCCTCCGACAAAAGGAAAAAGACGACCCGGAAGAGGAGGTCGAAGGCGGCCGGTTGGTCGCCCTCGACGATCGGAATCGCGGTGGTTTCCGTTGCTCTGGTTCTGGTTCTCTGGTGGGTGTTCCGACCGGGCCAGCCGTCGCCGTCGCTGGATGACCAGGGGCTCGAGTTGAAACTCCGCGCCATGGCCACCGACCACGGCGTGACGCCCGACGAGCTCGAAATCGACACCGAGATCCGGAAGATCGACGGCGCCTTTGTCCGCACCTGGAGGCTCAGGTTTCCATCGACGGCGTCGCGCGAGGAGTTCATCGCCGAGGTCTTGATTCTCGACGATGAGGACGGTGTCGAGGTCGCGGAGCCGGTGAACAACGTCGGGAGGATGATCGGTCTGCGGATCGACCACGGCGTCGAGGCCTTTGATCTCGAGCTGGAGATCCAGCGAAAGGCGCAGGCCTATTCGAGCCCCGAGATCATCGCGGTCCCGACCGAACCGGCGCCGACCGCAACGCCGCGACCGGCGCCCCCGGCCGGCGCCAAGGGGCGTCTGGCGATCCTGCTCGATGACGCCGGCCAACGAATGGACATGGTCCCCGCAGCCGTCGGGCTTCCCAAGGAGATCGCCATCGCGGTGCTTCCGTTTCTGCCGAACTCGACCCAGACCGCCGTCGACATGCACGACGCCGGTCACGAGGTCTGGCTTCACCTCCCCATGGAAGCCGTCGGCGACAGCGACCCCGGCCCCGGCGCCCTGATGATGGGGATGAGTGACCAGGAGCTTCGTGACGCGGTCTTCATGGCCATCAATAACGTCCCTCACGTCGTCGGCGTCAACAACCACATGGGCTCGAAGGCCACCGCCAACCTGCGGATGATGTCCTGGGTCATGCAGGAGCTTGCTTCCATGGATCTCGCCTTTCTGGATTCGCGAACGACGGTCGACACAGTGGCTGAGGAAGCGGCCCGGGCTCAGGGCGTCAAGACCGGCAGACGACACGTTTTTCTCGACAACGAGCGCACCGGTGACGCGATTCGGGCACAGCTCGACGAGGCGGTCTACCGTTCCCGGATGGAGGGGGAGATCATCGCCATCGGCCACCTCAACGAGGTCACCGTTGCGGTTCTCGTCGAAGAGCTTCCTTCTCTGGCCGAACGGGGCGTGGTTCTGGCGCGACCGACCGCGCTCCTGAGGTGATCCGGGTCGGAGCGGTTCGGTTCGTGCATCCGCTCCGGTTCGAGTCCCGAAACCCACGCCCGGCAGGGTGGGGGTACAATCCCGAATCCGGAGGATAGGTATGGCCCCGAAGCTGCGTCTTTACAACACACTCAACCGACAGCTCGAGGACTTCGAGCCGATCGAGTCGGGGCGGGCCAGCCTCTATACCTGCGGTCCGACGATCTATGACTATCCGCACATCGGAAACTACCGGACCTTTCTCTTCGAGGATGTCCTCCGTCGCACCCTGAGGCTCTTTGGATACCGGGTGACCCAGGTGCAGAATCTGACCGATGTCGACGACCGCACCATCCAGAGGGCCAACGAGAAGGGAATCTCCCTCCGCGAGTTTACCGATCACTTTGCAACGGCATTTTTTGACGATCTGAAGACCCTCGGAGTCGAACCCGCGGAGCACTATCCGCGGGCAACCGAATACGTGCCCGAGATGGTGGAGATCATCAAACGCCTGGAGGCCGAGGGCCACACCTACCGGTCGGAAGGTTCGATCTATTATCGGATCAGCACCTTTCCCGCCTATGGCAAGCTCTCCGGGATCAAACCCGAGATGAACCTGGCCGGAGCTCGAATCGACGTCGATGACTACGAGAAGGATGACGCGCGGGATTTCGTGCTCTGGAAGGCGCCGAAAGAGGGCGAACCGGTCTGGGAGACCGATCTCGGTCCCGGTCGACCCGGTTGGCACATCGAGTGCTCGGCGATGGCGATGGCGCTTCTCGGCGAGACCTTTGACATCCACTGCGGCGGGGTCGACAACATCTTCCCGCATCACGAGAACGAGATCGCCCAATCAGAAGGCGCGACGGGGTGCGAGTTCGCGCGGTTCTGGCTCCACGCCGAGCACCTCGTCGTCGAGGGCGAAAAGATGGCCAAGCGGGTGGGGAACTTCTTCACGCTGCGGGATCTCGTGGACAAGGGATTCGACCCGATGGTCGTGCGCTATCTGTTGATCTCGGTGCCGTACCGGCAGCGTTTGAACTTCACCTTCGACGGGTTGCACGCGGCGGAACAGGCCATCGACCGAATCGCCAACACCCTGCGGCGGCTCGAAAACACGCCGGCGGCGGAAGGCGACGGCGATCTTCGGCAGGCGGCTGTTGACGAGTTCCACGCAGATTTTCGTGCGGCCTTGGGCGACGACCTCAACACCGCACGGGCCCTCGCCGCCCTCCATACGATGCTGCGTCTGGTCAACACCGCCCTCGATGGCGGGGGAATCAACGAGGCCGGACGAGGCGCGGTGGAGGCCGCGTTCGCCGAAGCCGACTCGGTGTTGGGGATCTTCCCCATCGACGGGTCAGGGGCAGGGGCCGACGCGGCGATTGATGCCCTCATCGAGGAGCGCACGGCGGCACGAGGAAGCCGGGATTTTGCCCGAGCCGACGCCATCCGCGACGAGCTGGCAGCAAAAGGCATTGTCCTCGAGGACACCCCTCATGGAACGGTCTGGCACCGAGAATGAAATCGACTCTTCGGAAACACCAACGGCCGCCCAAAGGCGGCCGTTGGTGTTTCCGAAGCTGAGAGCTCATTCAAGCAGGTTCTCGCGTATATAAGTGAACTTACCCTTGTTGACGAGCCCGAAGCCTTCTTCGAACTCGTTGATGAGGCGAGAAACGGTCTCGCGGCTGGTGCCGATGGAATGGGCGATATCCGAGTGGGTCGGCCGCCTGACAACCACCCAGCCGTTGCCCAGGCGTTGGCCGTGGTCGCGGGCGAGGTCGAGGAGGTAGCGGGCGAGCCGTCCGGCCACATCCATGTATGCGAGGGACTCCATCTTGGAGTTGGCGCGCCGGAGACGGCGGGAGAGAATGGCCATGAGCCTGAGCGAAATCCGCGGATTCGATTCCAAGAGGCGCTGAAAATCAACCCGGTTGATGACAAGGACCTCGACCGCGCTCAATGTCACGACCGATGCCGATCGCGGCGCGGATTCGAGCAGGGCCATTTCGCCAAAGACCTGGCCTGCGCCGAGAACGGTGAGAATGAACTCCTTGCCGTCGGATGAGGTAATGACGACCTTGACCCGGCCGCTTGCCACGACGAAGACCGCGTCGGCGGGATCTCCGGCGTGGAAAACGGTGGTGTCCTTGGGGAGCTTCCTGACCTGGGCGAGGGCCGTCAGATCGTCGATCTCCTCTTCGATCATCTCGCCGAAGAGTTCGACACTCGCGAGAAGCTCACGGATGCGATCGCTCATGGAGTTGCTCCCGACGTTTGATCGAGTACCGCGTCGACGACTGATCCGCCGCTGGCGGGCGACGGTATGGAAATACAATCAGAGCCTATCACGTCCCGTTCGCTGCACCATTTCGGGGTGGGCAGACCGAGCAGCGACCTGGATTTGACAACCGCCTGACGAACGGTTTCCACATCGGCCTCCGACTCCGGGTAGAAAAGGTGGCCAAGCCTGTCGGCGGTCATGATCCCGAGGCGAACAACCGTGATGATCTCGCGCTGACCCGGCTGGTCGACGATGTCCGACATGACCGGAACTGCACCGCCGGGCATCGTCTCCAATCGGGGCAGGACCGATACCAGGACGACCGCGAGGTCGCCGCGTGAGAGATTCTCCGATGCCATGGCCGCGCGGGCATAGTTCGGGAGCAGGGTCATGCGCCAACGTGTCTGGGCTCGGATGAGGGCGACGTCGCGCCCGGGGTGGTCTTCGGGGAGCGACGAGTAGCTCTCCATGGCGGATTGCCAGTCGCCGCGCTCTTCGCCGATCCATCCCTGCAGGAGTGCGGCCTCCGGCAGGGTCGAGATGTCGGCGAGCCGGGCCTCGGCCTGGTCGAGCTGACCGTTCGAGATGTAGATCTTCGCCTCGATCAGCGCGGTGTCGCTGCGTTCGGGATCGAGCGCTTTGGCGGACTCGAGCTCACTCATCGCCGCCGCGGAGTCCCCGTCTTCGAGGAAGCGTTCGGCGTTGGCGATTCGCTCGTCGATCCAGCGTCGTTCGAGGTCGGCGGCGCGTTGACCCCACGGCGGAGTGGGCCAGATCAGCGCGCTGCGCCGAGCGGCGTCCAGCGCAACGGACTCGAGTCCGGAACCTTCAGCGGCAATCGACAGCGTCAACCATGCCGCCGCGTAATCGGGGTAGGACCCGCAGAAAGAGGCGAGCTCGTCGACGATGTCGTCTTTTCCGCCGATGAGCCTGATTTGATACTTCAGAAGTTGGCCCGGCGCGGCGTCGGCCGCGCGTTGGACCCGGTTGTAACTCCCGATGAGGTCTCCGGCCGCGAGATCACGCCATGCCCGATCGATCTTCTTCTGTTGCGACTTCTTGACCACGGGAACCCCGGGACCTGAAAGCGGCGACGGAAGATCGAGTCGGTTCTCGGCCCCGAGCGATGGAGAAAAGACCGCCGACGAGAACAGCAGACCGAGGACGACCGCTCCCACCGCGACGGGTCGACGTGGATTCCTCATCGTGCCAAACCGGTTCTTGTGACGATCGGTGTCCCGGCGCGTGGGATCGAGGCGATCAATCGTTGCCGTTTTCATCCTGCAGCGGAGCGCCCGAGTGACCCCCGGCCCCGGCAGGGGAGATGCTCGCCACGGCGTGCTTGTAGACCAGCTGCTCCTGACCGTGGTTCTCGAGGACGACGGCATAGCGATCGAACCGCCGGAGGATCCCGGTCAGGCGCTTGCCGCTGATCAAGTAGATGTGAACCGGGCGTGAGTCCTTGCGAAGCTGATAGAAAAACGGATCTTGGATGTTGATTGTACTGCTCGCAGGCTTGCTCATTTCTGCCTTCTTCCCCTGAGCTCTTCGGACCACAGGCGAACCGCCGCCTCCGTTCCGCCGGCATCGGCGGGTGGGAGCCATCGCAGCGTGCCCTCCGTCAGAGTCCGCAGCCATGTCAACTGGCGTTTTGCGAGTCTTCGGCTCGCCGCCTTCGTATTGTCAATGGCAGATTCCAGATCGCAATCACCGTTCAAATGACCGACCAGTTGGCGATAACCAATCGCCTTGAGTGCGTGCGCGTCGGTTGGCACTCCCGAGGCGAGAATCTGCCGGACCTCCTCCCTCAAACCAGATGCGAACATCATATCTACGCGAGACTCGATTTTAGCATAAAGCTCGGGCCTCGGGCGCTCGGGGGCGATGAGAAAAGCGTCGAACTCGCGTGATCGCCGGTGCGCCGCCCAATGCTCCGAGATCGGCGTTCCGGTGGCCTCGAAAACCTCGAGTGCGCGGAGGATGCGCTGGCGGTCGTGGGGCCCGATTTTTGCCGCAACAGTCGGGTCGATCCCCTCGAGGCGGACAAAGGTCGCTGCGGGGTCGTGATCCCACTCGGCGGCGAGGCGGGCGACGAGGACCGGGTCGCGGGGCGGGGATTGGAAGAGCCCGAGCAGGAGGGCGCGGATCCAGAAGTGGGTCCCACCCACGACGATCGGGGTGATCCCACGGCCGCGGATTTCCCTGATCGCCGCGCCTGCGGCTTCGACAAACGCACCCGCCGAAAAGACCTCGGTGGGATCGGCGACATCGACGAGATGATGGCGGACCCGCCGCCGAGCATCGGCATCGGGTTTGTCGGTGCCGATGTCGAGTCCGCGGTAGACCGCAAACGCGTCGGCGGAAACGATCTCGCCGCCGAGGGCTTCGGCGACCTCGAGCCCCAACCGGCTCTTTCCCGAAGCCGTCGGACCGACGACGAGCAGAAGAGGTTCGCGGTGATCAGCGGGAGAATGCTCAGTCACATTCAGAGGATACGTGACCGCGATGAATTATGAATTATGAATTATGAGTTATGAATTATGAATTACATCGCACCATCGCACTTGATTCAACACAATGATGCGATGGTTGTAGGGGCGGGCTTCCAGCCTGCTCTTCAGAGCCGTTCGAGCAGTTCACGTCTCGTACGATAGTCCTTTGGTGCTCGAGTACGAGGTCCGCAATTCATAATTCATAACTCATAATTCATAATTCGAGTCCTACGGATATAGCGTCCACTCGCCGTCCTCCCACCGCGCGCCGCACCTCCCGTCCCGGACCGGCATCCGATATTCGATCTTTCGTTGATCGAGGCGTTCGATGACCTCCCGATGGGGGTGGTTGTGGAGGTTCTCGGGTCCGGCGGAGACGAGCGCGAAGCGGGGGCCGGCGGCGTCGAGAAACCCCGGCGTCGCCGAGTGGCGGCTGCCGTGGTGCGGAACGATGATCACGGCGCATTCGACGTTGGTTGACGCGGCGAGCCGTTGTTCGGTGGCGGCGCCGATGTCGGCAGTGAGAAGCACCGGTCCTCCGGCGGTGTGCAGCCGAGCCACGATCGAGCGTTCGTTTTCGGCCGCCGGCGCGCCCGCGGCCGGAGGCCAGAGGACCTCGAGCACCATCGCGCCGAGATCGATCCGTGAACCGCGAGCGACCGGGACGACCGATACGCCCCGCCTTCGTGCTGTTCGCAAGAGCGGCACGGCTTCCGGTTTCGACCGCATCCAGGTCGGAAGGATGAGCCTGTCGCACCCTTGTCATTCGGAGGACTGCAGCAAGACCGGCGATGTGATCCTCGTCGCCGTGCGAGGCGACGACTGCATCGAGGTGGTGGAGGCGAGCCGGCGCGAGCAGTTGCGCCGCCTCGAGCAGACGACCGCCCCCATCCATCATGAGATTGACGCCGCCGGAGCCGACCACGAGGGCGAGCCCGTCGGCGACCGGCAGAAGTTCCACCTGGGTCGGTTCCGGGGGGGAATCAGCCGCCACCAAATGGCGAACGCTGCGATGGCGGCGGCATAGGCGATGACCCCGACGCCGGCCCGTCGGCCGGGGAGCAGCGCGACGAGACCGAAGACCACGATGAGGGCGAGCAGGAACGACGGAAGCGGAGGAGGGACCAGCTCAGCCGCACGGCCCGGCGCGCCGACGATCCACAGCGCCTTGCTCCCGAGTGAGACGCCCTCGAGAAGCCAGCCGGCCGCGGGCGCCGAGATCGGCGCCACCGCGGTCGCCGCCACCGAGACCAGCACCACCGGGGCGAGCAGCCAGGGAACGAGGAGATTCGCTGCGGCGGCGCCGGGGATTGCGGAGGCGAAGTGGTATGCAACGAGGGGCGCCGCGGCGAGCTGAGCCACGAACGGAACCGCGATGGCCGCCGCCAGCCAACGAGGGAGCGGTATTGCCGATGTCAACGCGGGCGCCCAACGAACCAGCGCCGCGGTCAACAGGACGGTCAGTTGAAACGACGCTTCGGCGACAAGCGACGGATCGGCCATGAGAAGCAGGAAGGCGGCGAGCAGAACCGCAGCCATGGGGACGATCGCCCGGCCGAGGAGACCGGCGCCGAGGAAGATCGCGCCCATCAGCGCCGCACGAACGGCCGATGGCGACCCGCCCGCGAGGAGAGCGTAGGTTGGAAGCACCAAGAGGATTGCGACTCTGGTGGTGTTCGGTGCAGCGCCGCCGAAGGCGAGCAGCAGCCAGGTCATCCCACCCACGAGGCCGACGTGGAGGCCGCTGACGGCAAGGAGGTGAGCGAGTCCGGATCGTCGCCAGCCGTCTCTTCGGGCCGGCGCGAGAAGATCCCGGCGCCCGAGAGAGAGCGCCGCCGCGAGTTCGGCTGCCCGGATTCGATCGACATCGGTTCGGGCCGCGGCCAGGAGTTCGTCGGACAGCCGTCCGCGCAGCGCAGACAATGGTCCACGATCGGCGGTCCTCGTGATGAGTCGGCCGGAACTCGCCACCAAGAGGGGGGATTGGGGTGAACCGCGGATCGAGACCAGGGCGGCGATGATCTCTCCCGGCCGAGGGAGCTCGCCGGGATCGACGGTTCCACGAATCTCGAGGCGACAACGTCGCAGCCTGGGTATCGGCAGGTTTTCATGCTGCGCGGCCAACACCCGGCATCGCGCCCGCCATCCCCACCTGCTCTCCTCCCAGCCCTCGGTGACGAGAATCCGGGCGCGGACCGAGACCGGATCCTCGCGGTCGGCGAGGGCGGCGAGTCGGAGCCGGTTTTCGGCGTCGTGAAGACCGTGGCCCCCTACCAGGGCGAGTCCGGCGGTCAGCCAGAGGGCGATCGGGGCGTTGGCGCCGTGGCGTACGGCGATGGCGAAGAGGAAGAAACCGGACGAGACGAGCAGGATCGAGAGCCAGCCCGGGCCGCCTTCTCGCAGGGCAAGGGCGATTCCGCTCCCGGCGGCCCCGCCCAGGGTCAGGCCCCACAGGGGCTTGAGGGCGCGGGATTCGCCGTCGACGTCCCTCACCCGGATTCCAGGACCGCGATGATCTCCACGTGGTGGGTGAAGGGGAAGAGATCAACGAGTTCGAGGTGGGAGAGGACGTATCCGTGATCCATGAGGTCCGCGGCATCCCGGCTCCAGGTTGCCGGGTCGCAGCCGAGCATCAAGAGACGATGCGGTCGCCAGGCGATGAGGCGGCGGCGGAGTTCCGGCGTCAACCCCGTGCGCGGTGGATCCGTGATGGCGAGGGCGCCGGGGAAGAGCTCGCGGTTGTCCTCGAGGAAGTCCTCGGCCGATCCGGCGATCACCCGCGCGTCCGGCAGGTTGCGCTGTGCGGCCGCGGCCCCCGGGCGGTGAGGTTCGACCACGGTGAGATTCTCGTGCCCGGCCCATCGCGCCGCGGCGGCCAGGAAGCCGACGCCCGCGTGAAGATCCACCACCGGTTCGTCGCCGGCGCCGGCGAGGTCGGCAACCCTGGCAAAGAGCCACGGCACGAGATGCCGGTTGCCCTGAAAGAAAGACCCGATGGGAACCTCGAGTCGGACCGGGAGATCCATCGTGACGTGTTCCAGACCCCAGCCCGGGATGATCCCGGATGCTCTTGTGAGCCGGTGAAACCCATCGATGCCGGGGCATTCCGCGGCCGGGGGGACACACCCTTCTGGGATGGACTTCGGTCCGCCGCGACCCGGCCGCAGGGCCGCCACCATGGCGCCGCTCCCCTCGAGGACTTCGAGATCGACGGGCATGTGGGTGTGATGGACGAGGTTCTCTGTCAGCACGGGCAGGGCGGCGGCGAGGGTGGGGGAGATGATGCCGCAGTGGCTGATTGGGCTGACCCGCCAGCTCCGGGGCGCATAGAAGCCGAGAATCCGGCTCGACGGATCCCAGTGAAGACGGCTGCGAAGCCTGTAGCCGGACGGTGAATCGGTGATCGAGGCGCCGCGAATCCGATCGGCGATCTCGGGGAAACGCCCGGCCGCTTCGGCGGCGACGGCGATCTTGAGGTCCGCCCCCTGATGTGGATCCACCTCGGGCCAATCACAGCCGCCGCAGTCCGGGGCGTGGGGACACGAAACCTCGAGACGGGCGGGGTGACGGTCGCCGAGAACCTCGATGACATCGGCCTCGATGATCCGGGCCCGCCGTCTAGACGGCGAAACCAGCAACCACTCCCCGGGCAGCCCGCCGCGGATCATCCACGTGGCGCCGTCGGCGTGGGCCAGGACGCGCCCGCCCCCGATGAGTTTGACGGCCCGAATCTTCCTCGCGCCGGGGGGGATCGTTGTCAGCACGAGGCACCCGAGAGAACGGCGGGCATCATCATCCGACATCCAAACGGGGCAGGGCGAGAAGGAGTCGGATCTCCCGGTCACGCAGCGCCCTGGCGCTGCGCCGTCTGGCCTCGTCGGTGGCGGAGGTGCTCGCCACCGCATTCTCGACATGCGCTTCGATCCTCCTCTGCTCGGGTTCCGGCAGGGCCGCCCAGCACTCGAGGAACATCTCCGCCTCGATGTTGAAGAGGTGTTCATCCAGCAGCGCTGAGGCAAGCGAAGCACAAGCCGTTTCAACCAGCGCGGAAATTCGGGTGAGCACCTCGGCGACCGCGGGTCGGTCTTTCCGCTGAGCCTTCGCGGCGTCCCTCAGCGCGGTGACAAGCGAGTCGCAATCCGCCGCGGTCCCGGACATCTTCTCACCGCGGGCCTCTTCGGATTGCCCGGTTCGCATCGAGGCGAGCCGTTTCGCATTCCGTTTGACCGCGTGCCGACAATAGGAGAGGCTGACGACGGGATCCCCATCATCGCGCTCGCGGTGTTGCGTGAAGACCTCGGTGAGCCCGGAGGCGACGGCCGCGAAGGGAATGCCATCGCGCCACCACGACCGCAGGATCTGGAAATCGCGTGGCGACAGAACATGGGGCGTGCCCCGGAGCGAGGCGAAGAGGTCTTCGACGTCGCGATAGAAGCTGAGTTCCTGACCATCACCATCCATCGGTTCAGTGTAACCCCAACGCACGAAGCGGTTACAATACACAGACTGAATGTGGATGTTCCTGGTGGTTTGGCACCTTTCCGGCGAGATGACGGGCCCGGCCCAACCCTCCTTCGAGGGCGATGTCGTCGCCGGCTCGGAGTTCTCCGTCTCGGCGGCGTGGCGGGCCGTTGCGTCCGCATGAGACGGGTTTTCCTGCTCGTCGTCGGGATCGTCTGGCTGTTGGCGCCGACCGCCCGGGCCGGACCCTGGAGCCAGCTGCCGGATGCCATCGACCGTCTCATGAAGCGTCCTGGTGACGAAGACGCCGAGCGGGTGCTCCGATTGGCCGAAACCTCGATCCTTCGCGAGGCGCGGCAGGGGCGTATGGGTGTGACCCGATCGCTCTTCGACACCTACGCATCTCTAGTGCCGAACCTGCCTGATGGGATCACCCGTCTCTCCTCCATCGAACGGCGGGTTGCCGATCAACTGCTCAAGGTCGGAGATGAGGAGAGATCGAAGGACCTACTGCGGGCCTCCTCGCTGTGGGCGTTTGCCGCCGAACTCGACCCCGAGTCGGAGGCGGTCGCCCGGTTGCGCACGGTCCTGCTGCCGCCGGTCAACGCCCGACCGGGTCAGGTGTGGAAAGCGCCGCTGGACGGAGCGAAACTGGTCTTCCACCCGGCCAGGGCAGTCCGAATCGGCTGTACAGTTGACGACAGTGCCTGTCTCAACAACGAGCTGGCCACGCGGGAGGTCGAGGTCCCGGCGCTCTGGGTCGAGGCCCACGAAGTGAGCAATCGCAGGTATCGCCTGTGTGTGGTTGCGGGCGGTTGCAGCCCTCCCGAGGATCCACGGGAATTCAACGATCTCGATCGCGTCGATGCTCCCGTTGTCGGTGTCAGTTGGCGGCAGGCGAGGGCCTATGCGCTGTGGGCGAGCCGGCGCCTGCCCAGCGAGGCCGAGTGGGAACGTGCGGCCCGTGGCGAGATCGACACCGTGAGATTTCCCTGGGGCAACGCCCGTCGAAGGGAGCTCGCCAATCTGTGGTTGGAACCTCGGAGCGCGGTCGCCGGTGGGACCCGGCCCGTCGGCAGCTTTCCATCCATGGGTTATGGGACGGCGGATATGGCCGGCAACGTCTGGGAGTGGTGTCAGGATCGATACCTGGCTCAGCTCTCGGAGCTGCCCGCTGACGGATCCGCCGCCCGCCGTGGGTGGGGACGAGTGGTCCGCGGCGGTTCGTGGCGGCGCGCCATCGATATGGCCCGTGTCTCGACCCGATCGTGGTTCGACGCCGAATACTTCGCAGACGATCTTGGATTCCGCTGCGTGGCGGATCACGACCAGGGGACCTCGGCCGGCGATCTCGTCCGCGCCGCGCAGCGGGCCTTTCCCCTCGGTGTCGCGGCCGGGCGGGAGTTCGAGGAGTCGGATCTCGAAGCCGAGGACCGGCGCTATCTCGAACGGCGGGCCATCACCCTTTTCGTCATCGAAGGCCGGATGGAGGAGGCCCTGATTCCGGCCGCCCACCGGCTCCGTAGCGAACCCGACGACCCGGTCGCGGGTGACTTCTTCACCCGATTCGAAACCGAACTGCTCAACCAGGCGAGCGGGGACGGAATAGCCGGCCTCGGAGAACGGCTCGACGCCTACCGGTCGGTGGCCGTGGAGAGCCCGCGGGTAGCGGGTCGATTTGCGGCCCTTCAGCGCCAGGTGCTGGTCGTGCTGCGTCAGGCTGTCACCAACCATGAACGCAGAGGTGACCGCGAAACCGCCCAGATGGCTGCAAATCTCGGTCTCACGATCGCTCCGGATGATGCGGTCTTGGCGGCGGCGGTGAGCCGACTCACCCGCAGGACCGGGACCACCAGGGTGTGGCCCCAAGACGGTAAGGGGATGGTCTGGATCGAGGCGCGCCGGCTCCACATCGGAGGGAGCCCGGGCGATCTCGGGGCCAGCAGCAACGAACACCCCGAGCACGAAGTCACCCTCGACGGTTTCTGGATCGATCGGACCGAGGTCACCAACGACGAGTACCGGAGCTGCGTCCAGGCCCGGGCCTGCACCCCACCGCGGCGGACCGAGTTTTTCGACAGCCACAACCTCGGGGATCACCCGGTCCTCTGGGTCGAATGGTTCCAGGCGAAGGAGTACGCCGCCTGGGCCGGGAAGCGGCTTCCCACGGAGGCCGAATGGGAGGCCTCGGCTCGCGGCGGAACGGCGACCGCGTTCCCGTGGGGCGCGAGTTGGGTTCCGGGGAGCGCCAACGCCATGGGTGTCTACCGGGACGATGTCTGGGGAGGCACAGCTCCGGTGGCGAGTTTCGAACCCAACCGATGGGGCCTCTACGATTTCATAGGGAACGTCTCCGAGTGGACCGAGGATGTCTACAACGAGACCTACGTCGGAGCGCCGAAGGACGGCAGAGCCTGGTATCAGGAAACCGGCCTCGCAGGCGAACGGCGGCGGGTCGTGCGCGGAGGCGGCTATGACGATCCACCGCCGAGACAGAGGGTCTCCTGGCGCAGTGGCAGGCGAGCCGACAGTGGCGGTCGGTCGGTCGGTTTCAGGTGCGTGGCGGATGAGTAGACGCAATAAGGTAAGAAAGTGAGCGCTCGCGTTGCTCGCTGTCAGCGCTCGCTTCGCTCGCTGTGAGATGTGAGACGTCTGACACCTAACCCCCTCACAGCGAGCGAAGCGAGCGCTAACCCTCTAACCTACTCTCCTACAGTTCCCTCAACGCCGTCGCCACCGGCATCCTCGCCGCCCGCAGGGCAGGGAGGAAACCGCCGACGAATCCCATCAAAGCCGCAAAGCCGAGCCCCCACAACATGAGTGAAGGGGTCACCTTGAAGGCGAACGCGAGATGCGAAAATGTCTGCCAGTTCATGGTTCCCGCCGTGAAACCGTTGAGAGGCAAGACAGCGATGCAGCCGAGGACCCCGCCGACGAGAGCGATGAGAACCGACTCGGCGACAAACGAGACGACGACGCTCGTCCCGCCGAAGCCGAGGGCCCGAAGGGTGGCGATTTCCCGCGAACGCGCGGCGACCGCCGAGTACATGGTGTTGAGGGCGCCGAAGACGGCGCCGATGGCCATGACCGAGGCGACGAGAAAACCGAGCACCCGAATGAGCATGCTCACGGCCTGCGACTGTTTGGCGTAATAGGTCTGCTCGCCGGTGATGTCGACGGTCATCCTCGGATCCGCGGTGAGGGTGTCCTTGAGTGCGGTGAAGTCATCGCGCGACGCGAGCCTGGCGGTCACCGATTGGTAGACATTCTCGGATCGGCCGAATGTCTGGCTGAGGAGAGTCGAATCGCACCAGAGCTCGGAATCGAAGGCGCTGCCGCCGGTGTCGAAGATACCCACCACCCGCCAGTCCTGACCACCGATCTCGACGGTCTCACCGAGACCGAATCCTCGATACGTGGTCACGGCATTCTTGCCGACCACGAGCTCGGCCAGCCCGGGCTGGAAAAACCGCCCCTCGGTGACGCGGACCTTCGGTCGAACCTCGAGGACCCGATCACTGAGGCCTCGGATCTGCACGTTGGCATCGGTGCCGGTGGTCATCAGAGGAAAGGCGCCGATGACGACGACCTCCGGGCTGAGAAGCGGGGCGCCGTCGGCCGATCGGGCGACCTCGGGGGCATCGCCGATGATCCGAACCTGATCGAGGCTCACCGCCGAGGTCATTTCCGAGTCGGCCCCGGCGCGGAGGACGATGACGTTGTCGGGCGAGCCCGACGAGATGAGGGTGGCCTGGAACCCGCGCGCCATGGCGAGCATGGCGAGAAAGACGCCGACGGTGCCGGCGACGCCGAGCACGGAGACCACGGCGTTCGCCCAGCGGGCGCCCACCGAACGGATATTGTAGGAAATCGGGATCGTCATCACACCCTCCGAAGCGCATCGACGATTCGCAGGCGCATGGCGGTCATCGCCGGGATGAGTCCGGCCACGAGCCCGACAAACAGGGCGAGGACAAGACCGAGGACCATGGAATCGGGACCGAGATAAAAGGACTGGAGCATTCCGTTGGTGGGATCACCCCCCAAGGTAAAGAGCTTGGCCATCCCGATGCCGAGTCCTCCACCGACAAGAGCGATGAGCACCGATTCGGCGAGCACGAGTGAGAGAACGGTGCCGTCGCCGAAGCCGAGGGTCTTGAGAACGCCGAGCTCCGGAATCCGTTCGCGTACGGCGGTGGCCATGGCGGACCCGGTGACCAAGAGCAGCGTGAAGAGAACCACCGCGCCGATGGAAAGGACGATGAGCCGGATGTTGCCGATCTGTTTGGCAAAGCCTGCGGCGAAGGCCTTCTCGGTTTCGGTGGAGGTTTCCCACGCCGAGTTCCGAAACCGCTCGTCGATGGCATCTGCGACCTCGACCGCGGCGTCGGGGTCGTCGATCTTGACGGTGTACCAACCGATCAAACCCTTGCCCCACTGTCGGCTTTCTTCGAGATAGTCGTAGTGGAACCAGAACTGGGTCTCGTCGGCTTCTGCGGTTTCGCCCTCGTAGATGGCGCGAATGTTGAATTCCCAAGCCCCCTGAAAGATAGTGCCCTTGATGGGGATCCGGTCGCCGAGACTCCAGTTGAATCGTTCGGCGGTGGCCCTGCCGACAACGGCGCCTTCGCGGTCGGCGAGGAAGCTCTGCCACTGGTCGTCCGGGATGACGAACTCGGTGAAGACGTCGCGATAGGTTTCGGTATCGATGGAGAACTGCGGAAAGAAGTTCCGCTCGTCCTGATAGATCCCCCCGAACCAGTTGGCGAAGGTCGCTTCGGAAACGTGGTCGAGCTGGCGAAGTCTCTGTTGGTAGGAGATCGGCAGCGGTTGGATGAGCGAGATCCGGTTGCGCACAACGAGCCGATCCGCCCCGGCGACATCGACGCCGGCGTTGAGGCTGGTCTCGATGGTGACCAAGAGCCCGAAGAGAAAGAGCGCCACCGCAATGGAACCCACCGTGAGGATGGTGCGGGTCTTCTTGCGCTTGAGATTGCGGAGAATGAATGGCAGGTACTTCACGACACGGCCCCGGTCCTACCGGCCTCGACGAGCGCTCCCTTTTCGAGGTGGAGCTCGATATCGGCTCGTTCAGCCGCCCGCGGATCATGGGTCACCATGAGGATGGTCTTCCCGTGTTCCTTGGACAGCGCGGTGACGAGATCGAGGATCTCGTCGGCCGATTTTCGGTCGAGGTCGCCGGTGGGTTCGTCCGCGAGGATGAACGTGGGGTCGGTGACGATGGCGCGGGCGATCGCCACGCGTTGTTCCTGACCGCCGGAGAGCTGGCGCGGGTAGTGGTCCATGCGATCAGAGAGTCCGACGAGGGAGAGGGCGGTCTCGACCTGCAGCCGTCGTCGGCTCTTGGAGAGCTTTGTCAGCAGGAGGGGAAGCTCGACGTTCTGCCGAGCCGTCAGAACCGGCATCAGGTTGTACATCTGGAAGATGAATCCGACGTGGCGGGCGCGCCACTTGGCGAGCTTGGGCCCCGACATGTGGGTGATCTCGTCGCCGTCGACGGTGACGGTCCCGGAGGTCGGGACGTCGAGACCGCCGAGGAGATTGAGCAGGGTCGTCTTCCCTGAGCCCGACGGGCCCATGAACGCCACGAACTCGCCCGAATCGACATCGAGGTTGAGGCCCTGCAGCACATCGATGGTCTCCGCACCCCGTTTGTACTTCTTGTTGAGGCTGCGAACCTGAATCAGGGCGTTGGCGCTGCCGGTTCCATCCACTCGTACCATGGTCAATCCTCCGGGGGGTCGGCGTCGCGCACGGCGCTCGCCGTCAATTTTCGATCTTGATCTTCTGTCCGTCCTGCAAATCTGCCGGCGCCTCGACCACCACGATGTCTCCCGGCGAGAGTCCTGCGATGATCTCGATATCGCCTCCGAGCTCACGGCCGATGCTGACGGCTCTTCGTTCGACAACCTCACCGTTGACCATGAAAACCACCCGGCGGTCGCCTTCTCTGATTACCGCCGACCGAGGAACGAGACAGAGGGACCGTGGCGCGTCGTCGATCTCCTGGGCGGTCTCCCGAAACGCCACCTTGACCCCCATGTCGGGGAGGATCCGGGGGTCGAGATCGTCAAAGGTGAGCCGGACCTTGACGGTGGCCTTCTGACGATCGGCGGTGGGGATGATGGTTCTCACCGTGGCCGGGACCCGCCAACTCGGATAGGCGTCGAGAATGGCTTCGGCCGGCTGCCCGGGCGTCACCCTCGCGATATAACTCTCGTTGACATCGACCTCGATCTCGAGCGACGTCATATCGACGATGGTCGAGATGCCGCCGCCTCCGGCGAATACCGGGGCGACCATCTCACCGGGTTGCGCCTCTTTTGAAACCGCGATCCCGGCGAACGGCGCACGGATGGTGTAGTTCTCGAGATCCTGTACCGCCACCGCGAGCTGCGCCTCGGCGGCGTCGACGTTTCGCTGCGCCACCACAAGCTGGGCGCCGAGCGCATCCACGGCGGCGGTCGCCGAGTCGAGATCCTGCTCCGAGGCAACCCCGTCTTGATGGAGTTTCTCGGTCCGTCGGTACCGCCGTTCGGCGTCTGCGAGGTTCACCCTGATCTCTTCGAGGGCGGCCCGGGCGACATCGCGGCCGGCGCGGGTGGCGTCGGTTCTTCGGCGCGCGTCGGCGTCGTCGAGGCGGGCGAGGACCTGGCCGGCTGCCACTTCCATACCCTCGTCGACCAGGACTTCGGTGACCCGGCCGGTGATCTTGGCGGCCACCGTGGCCCTCCGGCGGGGTTCGACATAGCCTGATGCGTTGAGCACCGTGGCCGCGACGCCGTTTTCGGCGACACGGGCCGCGGCGGTGGCGACGGTGACCGAACCCGAGGCGCGCGTGGCAAAGAATGCCACCGCGATGATGGCGATCAGTGCGATGACGAGAACAATCGGAAGCCAGAGCCGGCGCGAGTCGGCGTCGCGTGACCCGTCATCGATGGAAAGGTCCGAGAGCTTGTGTGTCTTCTTGCTGTCACCCACTGGAAAGGGCCTCCCGATACTCTGTAACAACGGCGCGCGATGGACTTCTTCCGGAATCGGTTGGGGAGTTTAACACCGCCGGTTGGAATCGGAGGTCCAAATCTCCGGTTGCGCAACGAGGAGAGGAGATCTCGACAATGGGGGATCACCTGGCACGCGGGCTCGGTCTCGACGGGAGGGTCCGCGCAGTCGCGGCGGACACGACAACGGTGGTGCGGGAGCTGCGGCGGATCCATGAGCCGACGCGGACGGTGACGACCGCCCTCGGCCGGCTGGCGACCGGCGCCCTGCTGCTGGCCGCCGGCTTGGAGAAGGTGACGGCCCGCGAGCCCGTGCTCACCCTCGAGGTGGATGGGGGAGGGCCGGCCGGGCGGATGTTCGCCACGGCATCGCCGGCGGGCTGGGTGCGGGCGTTCGTCGCGAATCCGGCGGCGACCGCCGCCCCCACCGCCGACGGCCGACTCGACGTCGGGGCGGTGATCGGCCGCGAGGGTCACCTCTCCGTGACCCGCGACCTCGGCAGCGGACGGCCGTACCGCGGTGTTGTGCCGCTGTTCACCGGTGAGATCGCCAAGGACCTCGCGTGGTACCTCTCCGAGTCCGAGCAATCGCCGGCCGCAGTCGTCCTGAGCGTGTCGGTCGAGCGTCACGGCGGGGTGTCGGCGGCTTCGGGTCTGCTCTTGCAACTGCTGCCCGGCGTCAGCGAGAACGAGGCGCGCGTGCTGACCGATCGCGTCGGAGAGCTTGGATCGCTGGCCGAGGCCGGCGGTGGGCCGGCGGACTGGTTGGCGACCCTGTTCCCCGGCGGGTTCGACGATCTCGAGACCACTCGGGTGGAGTTCCGGTGCGGGTGCTCGAAGGAGAGGGTGCTTTCGACGCTCAAGCTCATCGGCGCTCGCGAGGTCGGCGGCCTGCTGCGAGATGCCGAGCGGGGGACGCCGACCGTGATGACCTGCGAGTTCTGTCGCGCGTCGTACGATGTTTCGCCGGTTGAGCTGCGAACGGTGCTCGATGAGATCGTCACCGCGCGCCTGCGCTCGTCAATCAACTGAGTTCCGCCCGTCCTGCGGCGGTCACGGCCCGTCGGCGATGGCGCGGGCGGCGAGCCGGCCGGTGAGCACGCAGCTGCCGAGAAAGGTCCCCTCGAGGGATCCCTTGCCGTGGATTCCGCCGCCGCCGAAACCCGCGGTCTCGCCGATGGCGGAAAGCCCCCGAATCGGTTTCCCGGATCGGTCGAGCACGCGGCTCGCGAGGTCGGTCTGGAGTCCGCCCAGGCTCTTGCGGCTGAGGATGAACTCGCGAATCGCGATGAGCGGGCGCGCCTTGGGGTCGTCGATGGTCTGGAAGGCGCAGGTCCGCAGGCGGTCCGCCCTGTAGGTCCGCGATGCGGCGATCCGGCGCAGCTGATCATCGTTGAAGTAGCGCGGTCCGCGCGCGATCTGGGCGTCGTAGGCGGCGATGTCGGCCGCCATCCCGCTGCGGTCGATGACGGCGCCGTGGAGCGACATGGACTCCATCTTGTCCATGAGCTCTGGCAGCGTCTCCGCCACCAGGAAGTCGTCGCACTCTTCGATGAGCCGATTGACCAGATCCTTGTTGCCGAAGAGGACCTGTTTGACGAGCTCGAGCTTGCGTTTGTTGCGGAACGCGGTCATGTAGTCGCAGCCCGAGACCGCCAGCTCCCTGATGGCGATCTTCCAGTTCAGCAGCTGCCAGGAGTACTGCGCCGGGCTCGAGCAGATCTGCTCCACCACCCAGCGGGTGTCGGTGTAGCCCATGAGCGGCACCGGGCCGAATCGGCGGCCGTTACCGTCGAGCCACAACGCGGATCGCGGCGGCACCAGGCTGATGCCGTCGAGGGGCGAGTCGCCGTCCGCCTTGTGGACGCCGGCGGCGTAGTGCCATTGCTTGTCGAGGTGGGTGAGGGCGGCGCCGTGGCCGGCGGCCTCGTCGTGGAGCAGACCGTCGGCAAAGCGGTGGGAGCCGTTGAGCAGCGTCGCCGGCGGCCGGCCCCAGGGCCCGTACCAGTTGGCCTTGACCTTGCTCAGATCGCCGCCGCAGATGCCGCCCGAGGCGAGCACCACGTGATCGGCCCGAACCTCGAACTCGGCGCCGCCTCCCTCGGTGACACCGGCGCAGCCCACCACCCGCCCGGCGTCGACCAGCAACCGCTCGACGCGGTGTGAGAAACGGATCTCGAGACGGTCGCGGTGGCGGTGCCCGTCGAGCGCCGCCACCACCGCCTCGATGATGGCGTGGCCGGTGCCCCAGGCGATGTGCCAGCGCGGCACCGAGTTGCCGGGGCGGAAAAGGCCGCGCTCGGCCCAGTTGACGAGGGGCAGGAACTCGACGCCGAAACCGGTGAGCCAGTCGAAGACGAGCTCGGTCGAACGCTCGACATAGGTGCGGGCCCATCGTTTCGGCCACACGTCGTCGTCGCCGAAATCGGCGAAGCTCTGCCAGTCCGACCACGCGAGCTCCGGGTTGTCGTCAAGCCCGAGCTTGCGTTGGTGGGGCGTGTCGACGAACATCACCCCGCCGAAGGAGCGTCTCGCGAGACCGCCGAGCCGGTCTTCGGCGTCGCGGTCGAGGATGAGCACCCGCAGACCCCGGTCGATGAGCTCGTGTGCGGCGGTGAGGCCGGCGAGGCCGCCTCCGGCGATGACCACGTCGGTGCGATGGGTGGTTGGCATCGATCCTCCAGCAGCGGTTCAACCTCCCCATACCATACCGTTGTTCCGGGATCGGGAGGGAGTTCCGCCCGAAGTTCAAGCCGTCGAGGGCGTTGCGGATGGTGTCGAAAAGGGTCGCGAGGCGATACGGCTTGTGGAGAACGGTGAACGCGCCGGGGAAGAGCCCGAGATCGACCGTGGTGCAGAGGTCGAGCTCCCAGCTGCCGAGGCGGGCGACCCGCTGGGCGCGCCGGAGCCTCGCCTCGTTCTTCGCCAGGGAAAGGTGGTTCGGCGGATCGGCTGGGGGTAGCTTCGTGACACTCCTCCTATCGTCTGCGAATCACGACCGATCCGGCGACGGCGACCGAGATGACGAAGACGAGGGCCATGGCCGGTGTCAGCGGAACCGGCGCTTGGGCGCGGATTTCGAACGGGGCGGAGACGAAGCCGTCCAGCTCGCCCCGGTACCAGCCGGGAGGAACCTGATCGACCGGGTCGGGTCCGAAGATCTTCTGTTGGTTCCAAACCCGGTCGGAGGCGGATCGGCACTCGCCGGGGGTGATGTCGACGTTGTTGACCCAGGGCACGAGCGCGAATGAGAAGATCGGGTTGTCAGCGGCGTCGATGACCAGGGGTGCGACGTTCACGTCGACGGTCTGAACCGCGGATCCGAGGTTGCAGGCCTCCGTGTGGAAGGTGACGGGTTCTCCCGTCCAGTAGCTGAGCCTGTCGGTCGTGACGCGCCACTCGATGGTCTGCGCCCCCGCCGACACAGCGGCTGCGAGCGCGCCGGACAGAACAACGAGGCGTTTGAACAGCGATAGCCTCAAGTTCGCGCTCCTCTCAGGGTTAATCAACATCGAGATTACCACGACTCGATCCGAGGCGAGGCGGATCGGCTAGGAGCCAGCACCGCATAGATGGTGGATGGATTTCGGAGAGTCATTTGAGGCCGATTTTCGCCTGTTTCGCCGGTTCATACTGGTGGTATGGGCTAAGAAACAGGCGAAAATCGGGCCAAATGCCGCCCGAAAGGCGCCGCCGATTCTATGCGGTGCAGGCTCATAGGGCGGCTGTGTCCGTCGCCCTCGTTCCTGTCACTCGAGGCTGAGCAGGTACTCGGAGATCGCCCGCAGATCTCCTTCCGGCAGCATGGCGAGGTTCATCTGGACATCGGCCATGCCGCCGCTCGAGAGCTTGTCGTAACCGAGCGTCTCGCCGAACTGCAGGGCCAACGTCAGGTCCGAGACATCGGAGTACCGTCCGCGGACCTGGAGATCGAGCAGCCCCGGGACCATGCCCTTGTCGCCGCGTGGATGCGGTCCGCCCGCGAACGCCCGGCTCGTGTCGGGAATCATCAGGAAGTTCCGCGGCGTGTGGCACTCACCGCAGTGCCCGGGACCGTTCACCAGGTAGCCGCCGCGGTTCCACGTCTCGGTGCGGTCCGGGTCCGGATGGAACCCGGCGTCGGCCAGGGCCGGCCGCTTCCAAAGCCCGACGGCGCGCCTGGCCAGGCCGGCCATCGGCACATCGGGGTTGCGCCCGGGAGACCGCACGGGTTCGAGGGTGTTCAGATACCCCCAAAGATCGAGTACGTCCTCGGTCGGCATCTTGCGGTACGACGGGTAGGGGAAGGCCGGAAAGTAGTGCCGCCGGTCGGGCGAGACGCCGCTCGTCATGGCGTCGACGAATTGCCCGGCCGTCCAGCTTCCGATCCCGGTTTCACGGTCGGGCGTGAGGTTCCCGGGCCAGAACGTCCCCACCGGCGTCGGGAACTCCGCCCCGCCGGCGGGCAGCCCCGTGACGCCGGCGGTGGCCGACGTCCGGTGGCAGGAGATGCACCCGCCGGCGTGGTACAGCACCTCGCCGCGCGCCGGATCGGGATCGTGCGCCGGCAGCGTCTGTCCACTCGGACCGGCCGCGGTGAGGACGAGAAGCGCGGCAACGGCGGTGGCGGTCAGGACCGCCAGGGCCGCCGCGGTTCTCCTCGCGAGTCCGGACCGGATCACTGTTTGGGCAGTCGATACAGGTCGTGGCAGCTCTTGCAGCCTGTTCCGAGCTTGCCGAGGGCGGCTGGGAACGCCTTCTCGTCCGTCACGGACTGCAGCTCGACCGCCGCCTGGCGGGTGCTCTCGAGGACCTCGTCGAAATGCTGGCGGTCGGTCCAGATCTCCGGTTTGGACCAGGTCTGAACCTCTCCTGCGTCGCTGCCCGCCGGGAAGAGTTCGGCGGCCTTCGCCAGGTGCTCGGCGATCTTCGCCGCGTTGTCCTTGACCACATTTGCGTCGAACGGTTGTTCCTTCTTGGCGATGGCGCCGAGGGCCGTCATCCCGTCTCGGACCCCCTCCATCTCGATTTGCCGTTGTTTGATCGCCTCGGTCGCCGTCATGGCCGCCACCGCAAACGTGACCATGACGGACACCGCGACCGCGCCCCAGATAGTGAGCTTTGTCCCGTTCATCCTGCCTCCCGTCTCCCGTTGATGGATCTGTAAGAAGTCGTTGCTTTGACTCGGACGATAACCGGGTCGCGCGCGGGAATCAACTCAGGAACTCGCTGACGACTCCGATCCGGAAGAACTCTCTCCTGTTTCCTGCTGATTTCACCTCGGGGCTGTCCTCGTCCTTTCGGCGTAGAACTCCTCCTCTTCGTTCTCGCCGATGTGTCGCACAAGCTCAGAGTTCCACCGCAAGGAGGCTTGTGACCTTGCTTCGCTTGACATCGTTTCGATGATCGAGTATTACGAAATTAGGAAAAGTATTTTTATACTTAAATTTGAGCAATATTAACCTTATTAGACGGCATTATTGAGACCGCGTTGTCCAGGAGAGACCAGTTGTGCTTCTCGAACGCTCTGATTGGGAACCCGAATCGAGGCCGGTCGCGACCTCGATTCGGGGCCTGACCGGTCGCGGGGCGCGGAAAGAGGAGGCCTCCGGGCGGTCGACCAGCGACCGGGGCGCCGCCATCACTGCGTGGAGGAATGATCATGAGGGTTTGTCGGCTGCACATTGTCGTTGCGATCGCTCTGCTCGCCGTTCCGGTGCTCTTCGCCGCTGAAATCGGTTCGGAATCGGCGGCGGTCCCGGCGCCGGAGGTCGTCGCCGAAGAGACCGTCGGCCCGCCCGGTGACGGCACGGCCGAACCGTCGGCGACGTTCCGCGGCGAGGTGACGGTCACCTCGTCGAAGACGCCGCAGTCGCAGGAGGCGGTGACCCAGTTGGTGCGGGTCATCGACGAGCGGGCGATCGCGGAGCTGCCGATGTCGCCGAACCGCAACCTCTCCGAGGTGCTCGCCTACCAGCCGGGGATCTTTGCCAGCCCGCTGTCGCGAAACGACGCCAACTGGGGGTCGAACGGCGGTCTCGGACCGAAGTACAACAGCTTCCTGCTCGACGGTCTCCCCATCGACTCCTTCATCGACGGCATGAGCCTCGACCCGATGGCCCTCGAGCGCGTCGAGATCCAGAGCGGGCCGGCGGCGGTCATGTACTCCAACTACCTGGGCATGGACTTCGCCGGCAACCAGACGCCCCTCGCGGGAATCACCAACTTCGTCCTGCGCGAGCGGGTCGACGCGCCGCTGACCCGCCTGCAGGCGAGCTACGGCTCCTGGGACACCGTGGTCGCCCAGGCCTACAGCCAGGGCCGGACCGGCGCATTGCACTACTTTTTCGGCGGCACCGGGGAGTGGTCGGACTACACCGATTACGGTGCGCCGGGCTCGTGGCTCAACATGCTCGACAACCCGGCCTACACCAAGCTGAGGTTGTACGGCAAGGCCACGGCGATGCTGGACGGTGACGACCAGGCGGTCTCGCTCTTCGTCGACTACACCGGCCACAGCGGCGACGTCGGCCGTCCGAATCGCGATTACAGGCACGAGTACGGCACGGTGAACATCGCCTATCGCGACCGGATCAGCCCGGCGGTCGGTTTGCGGATCATGGCCGGCGCACGGACCTACGACCGCCGATGGGGCGAGGACTCGTACCCGACGAGCCTGGCGCTGCGCGAGCACGACGGCGTGGAGCAGGCGGTCTACCCCGGGGACGTCACCTTGACCTGGACGCAGTCGCAATCCGGCCAGCTCACCTTCGGCGCCGACGCTCAGGTGGCCACCTACCGGACCTATGCCGAGGCCGACGGGGTGGAGGCGACGGGCAACGACGCGACCGCGTACGCACTCGGGGTGTTTGCCGAGGAGCGTCTGACCTTGGGCGAGGTGGTGCTGCGCGGCGGGCTTCGGTGGAGCCGCAGCGAGCAGTCGTACGACCGGCTCGGGGGCGCCGCCCCCGGGATCGACGAGGTCTCGTGGTCCAAAGGTCTGTGGAGCGCCGGGGTCCGGTGGAACCTGTCGTCCGTGGCGGCGGTGTTTGCCAACGCCGGCTCGAGCTTCGTGGCGCCGACGCCCAAGGCGGTGGGCGGGACCCTGGCGCTCGGCGACCTCGGCGTGCCCGGTCGCCACGGCCAGCTCCCGAACCCCGACCTGCAGCCGGAGAGCGGGCTCGGGGCCGACATCGGCCTCGATCTGCTGCCGGTGGCGGCGGGGCGGTTCGAGGCCCGAGGATTCTGGAACCGGATCGACGATGTGATCGTGGACAACGTCGTCAGCCAGGACCCGTCGCAGACGCGATCCGTCAACGCCGGTCAGGCGACCTCGTACGGTTTCGAATTGGCGTTCGACCACGCAGTGAGCCGCACCATCAGCTGGTTCGCCAACGCGACCTACACCAGCTCGGAGATCGACCACCCGTTCGACCCGGGTCAGAACGGCGCCGAGATCCCCTTCGTCCCGGACTGGATGGCGAACCTCGGGGCGAGCTTCCAGCTCCCCCAAGGCATCGTGATTTCGCCGTTCCTGCGGGCCGTCGGCACCTACTACGACAGCACGTCGCTGGCCGGCCGCCGGTCGTTCGGCGAGTACCTCATCCCGGCGCTGCGGGCGCAGGCGGCGATCGGTGCCGGGGCCGGCGCGGAGGTTGTGCTCGCCCTCGACCTCAACAACCTCGTCGACGACCGCTACGAGATGCCGTGGCAGTTCCAGGATCCCGGCTTCAACTTCCTGTTCACCGTCGGTGTGAGGCTGCGGTGACGGCTCGGACCGTGACCGCGGCGCTGCTGCTGGTGGCCGGAGGGTGCGCCGTCGGCGACCGGCCGGCGCAGACCGGGGTGACAGTCGAGGTCTTCACCGTCGCTCTGGCGAGAGAGGATCGCGCCGGGCTGGCGTTCACCCGCGCCGCGGGGTGGCTGGTCGGCGGCAGCAACCCCGACCAGCGGGCCCGCGAGCTCGCCGCGGAGGCCACCGGCGAGCTCCGGCTGATCCACTCGACGAGCTGGCGGTGGGAGCCCGACGGCCGGATCGTGCTCACCTACCTGGCGTGGGCCGGAGACGGAACGCTCGCGCCGGGCGCGCGGGAGCTGCCGGAGCTCGCGCCGCCGGGACCCACCGACCCGCTCCACCCGCGGCCGCCCGAGATCGGCGAGCTCGACCCGCTGGCGCACGGTCTGCGGCACCTCGCGTTCCTGCTTCGCACCGGGACCGATGGTTCGGTTGCCGAAGCGCTCGGTCCGCGCGCCTGCGAGGAACTGCGAAAATTCGAGCCGGCCGTCGCCGGCGAGATGGAGTGACGGAATGTGATGATCAAGCTGCAACTACTCGGCAACCGGTACCTGCAAAAACGTGGTCGTGGCCGCGTTGCGGACGCAGCGCTACGGTTTGCGCCGTGATCTTCCACGGCGTCCTCCTCATTGATACGGTTGAAGGACTCGGGCGGGTCGAATCAACCGACCCGGTGAAGTGGTCCTCTGTGATGGGATGTCGGTCGACGCGTGGTACTCTCGTTTTCGCGGAGTGATTCGGCGGCTGGTCGTGCTCAGCGCCGCGCTTTCGGTTGCAAAGGGCGGGCACCATCGCGAACTGCTGCCGGACCGCAGCGCGCTACCTCAAGATCTTTTCAGCCGTCATCCCACATGCGTTGGAGGACCGAATATTGGATCTCAAAACACCGCGTGAACGTCTCGATGACGCGTTTCGCGCCGGGCCGGAGAGGCAAGAGTTTGTCGCCGAGGTGACCAAGATCGTCGCCGATATCGCGGTCCGTATCTTCGACTCGATCAGCCGCGGGCTGGCGGAGCTCGACCGGACCGCCGAGAGGGTGGAAGAACGGGCCGCTCGTTCCTGGGCGTTGCGGGCGATCGACGGAATCCGTGAAATCGAGGACGCAGGTTCGCTCGCGCCGGGGCTCTCTCATCAGGAGTTCTACATCGAGGAGCTCAAGGCGACGCTGAAAAACACGATGACCCTCGACGATTTCCTCGCCAAGCTCGAGGGTGTGAGGTCGAAGTGGGGCTCCCGGATGAGCTACCCGCTCTACGCCGGAGGTAGAAACAGGCAGTTGGAGGAGCTTAAACGCAAGGTCCAGACGACCGACCCCGGAGAGAAGGCGCGGGCTCGGGCCGGTGCCGAGGAGTCGCTGGCCAAGGAGTTCGAGCGGGTTCAAAAGGACACCGAGGACAAGATCAACCTCGGAGTCGTGGAGTTCAGGAGCATCCTGATCGACGCTCTGGGGTGGGAGAAGGACGCCGAGTCCGTCGTCCAACTCCGCTGGTATCTCATCGGGGCGATGACCGGCTATGTCTTCACCGCCATGAACAATCGGCTGGGTGAGGACCAGGCGAGGATCCGTGAGCTGCTCTACTTCGCCATCGAACGGGTCATGCGAACGGTGTACGAGAGCTTCCAGCACGAAGTCAAGAGGAATCAGAAGGGCGGAGCGGCCATCGAACGCCAGAATTCCGCCGGCCGGGATCTCGGCGCGCTCATCAGGGAAGAGATCAAGATGTCGACGACGGCGGTCGCCGAGTTCGAAACCAGGCTCAACCGGCAGCAGATCAACGGTGAGGTCATCGCCGCCATCCGACGGCTCCTGAAGACCCGCTGGGAGTTCGTGAAGTCGGATCCGGAGCTCTTTGCCGGCATCAGCGCCGGTCTCCGCGGCGATGTGATGATGGAGGATTTCGTCAGCCATCTCAAACGTGTCCCCGGGCTCGAGGATCAGGGACGCGAAGAAATCATCGCGGAACTGAAGACGGCGGTGGAACCCTTCCGCTCGCTCTACTACGTCAAGATCAACTATGTGCGGTATCTCAAGGGGCTGCGGAACTTCCAGAAATCGTTGTGATCGGTGGAGCGGCTCACGGGGTGGTTTGCGACCACGCCCCGGCGTCACCGGATTCGAATCCGTCGGCGAAGATCTGAACCAAAGTGTCCGTCACCATCGACGTGGTCGCGGTGATGTCGTTGGTCTGGTCGGGATCGTCGTCCAGGGAATCGGCAAGAAAGATCGCCGAGTCGGTGGCGAAGGTCGACGTGCCGCCAAAAACCCCGGTGACGGTGGAACCGCTCGCGATGGCGGCGATGACCGGCTCACCGTCGTTGACCGAGACAAGCGCCATCGGGATCGTGACCAGATCGCCGAGCGCGCCGGGGCCCATGTTGAGAACGCAGTCGTTGTTGGCTGGGAAATCCAAACAGCGTCCGTCGTTGACCATGAAAACCGCGACCGCACCCGCCTGCTCGGCGTTGAATCCCTTGACGCCGAACTCGCATGCGCCGCGGCGTAGGACGGCGATCGTGCCCGGCGTGAAGTCGATAAAGGCGCCGCAGCCGAGGGTCGGGTCGGCCGAGCCGTCGTTGACGAGTTCGAACTGAGCCTCGACCGGGGCGTCGAGTTGCGAAATTCTCGCGCCCCAGCAGTTGTCGGCGATGTACTCGCAGACGTCCTCCTCCGACGGTGCCGACCAGCTTCGAACAGGTGGTCGAAGCGTACCTGTTGTAGGGGGTTGCCAACCCGAGCTCGACCCAGAGATTCCCCGGAGGGGTCAAGGTCCACGCGTGGACGAGGCCGGGAGGCTCGATGATCTCCACGGTGCCCGTCCTCGGCGCCTCCATCGGGAGGGTCAGCTCGTAGCTGAAGGCGCCGCCGGCTCCGGCCGCGAGAGGTTGAATCGGCGTCGCCTCCGGCGTGTCGTCGCCCTGTAGTTGAAAAAAGGCCTTCTCGCAGTAGTAGTCATCCCAGAAAAGCAACGGGAAGTTGCCGTTCGTGTCGGTGCCGGCGGCCGAGTCCTTGATAGCCGTGAAGATCGATCCGTCGCCGTTGAAGTAGTTGTCGAGGAAGACGTCGAGCCCCATCGGGGGGATGAAACTGGAGTTGACGTAGGCGCTGAGAGCGGTGTCGGGGCCGGCGTTGGCGTAGCCGACCGCCACCGTGAAGGGAACCCCGAGCGAGATCGATCCGGGCGTCGTGTTGGTGACCGACAGATCGGACTCGGCGGCCTGCCCTGCGGGGGTCAGAAACAGAGCAGGTGCTGCGAGCGCGAATCCAGCGGCGAAGCGGAAACTGAGCTTTTTCACCTTGTTCTCCTTGAGGTCGACGATAACCGAGAACAACCGCGAGCTCAACTTCAGCCATGTGCTCGAGGCCGGACGTTTCGCCCGTGGCTCTTCGGGTACCGCACTTCGCATGACGATACTCAGCGTTCAGGAGACGCCCACCGACGATCTTGGCCGCGACGGCCGGGCTTGCCCGGACCGCCTCCCTTGTCAGCCGATCCGATCCGCGGCGAAACGGAATCCGAGGACTGCTGCCCCAGCGGCGGCCGTCAACCCGATGGCAAAACAGGCCAGCACGACACGGGAGTCCCGCCAGAGAGGCTCTCCGGCGTCACCGGCTTCCAATCGTCTTCCCCGCCTGACGACCACGACGATGCAGAACAGGTTGACCGCCACCGCAGCGCCTGCGAGGAGGAACTTGACCACGTGCAGCCCGGTCAGCGGGCTGACCGAGAGCGCGAGGGCGACGCCGGTCGCGATCACCACGAGGACCAGCGGCAGTTCGACGAGCAGGTCGATCCAGTAATGGAATCGAACCGCGGCCGGGTGAAGCTCGGGCTTGCGAAAGGGGTAGACCTCGATCACGGCTTCGGTCGCGACCACTCCGCCCCACAACGACAGCGCGATGAGGTGACCCATCGCCAGGACATCGCTCGCCTGGGTTTCCATGTCTGACAACCTCCCGAGGGAATGCCCCATCATACGCCCCTTGGCTGCTCCTCTCGATCAGGCGTACAAGATCTCGAGGAAGCGGCCGAGTCGGTTGAGGTTGCCGTCTTCAAACGAGGTGAAACGCAGACCCATGCCCCGGGTTTCGCCTGTCGAAGCGCCCGCGTGGCGAACGATTTCGGCGTCCGCCACGAAGGGTGACCGGTCGCCGGGAAAACTGAAGATCGCCCTGACGTGGCTGCCCACCGGCTCGAGCCGGTCCGTGATGGCGAAAAAACCGCTCGTGGAGAGGTCCTTGGTCTGCGCCGGAAGACGGTTGTTCTGGGCGTCGACAAGGGTCACTTCGGTGTTGACCTGGACTCTGACTGCAGCCCTGGGGACGATGCCGAGCAACCTGCAGAGCTGTTGATCCCGCACCGCCTGGCCCCCGAAGGGTCCGATCACGACATCGACGCCGTCAGGGGTCGATCTGAGATCGTCGGCCGGTTTGGTCGAGGACACGAAGACCGCGACCAGGGCGTCGCGGCACGCCGACCCGGTTCCCTTTGCCGCAGCGAGAAAGTCGTCGAGCTGCATCGTCTTGAGGGGATGATTCACGATGATCGCTTTGAAACCGACCAGGGTCACCAGCTCCAGCGCGGCCGCGGGGGTCGGGATCCGGTCGACCGCGAAGTCGTTTCGCGTGAGAACGGACGCGATCTCGCCATAGGTGTCTTCCTCGACGCCGACAACCAGGATGTTCTTGCAGCTGTCCATCGCTCCATCATAGCGACCGTGCGGCGGTAGGTCGAACCCGAAGCATCGCCGCCGGCACCCGTCCGACTACGGAACTCCGGATCCGGCCCCGATGGTTGACTCCTGGGGCGGACCCGTCGCCGGGAACCGCCACGTCCTGATCCTCGTCCGGCTCTCGATCTCGCAGCCCAGGGGGGTGTGAGCATCGGCCGGCGGGCGCAAGTGGATGACCGCGTGGACTCCTTTGACCGCCGCCTGTTCGAACTTCACTTCGGGCGAGGCGAGATAGAAGATCAGCTCGGTGCGAGCCGGCCCATCGTCCTGCCTGAACGCCACCCCGATTTCACACAGCAACCCGTCCCGGACCTGCAGTAAGGCATTCTCTCCCGGCAGCCCCGCCCCGGGGATCACGAGCAGGTTGCGGGGAGGGCCGACCCGCACGCCGAAGAAGCGAATGTCGGACCCCTCGATCGGGCCGTCGGTGGTGACCCGCACCAGGGCCGAGCCGTCCTCGCGGTGGGAGATCACCAGCTCGGTCAGGAGCGGGCCCGACGAGTCCTCGGGGTGGTGGGGGACATCCGCGACCCGTGGTTCGGGTGCGGTTTCCCGCGGAGGGTTTGTCGGTGTCGCCGGCGGCATCGCCTGCGGCTGCCCGGGAGGGACCGGGCTCGCCGGCGTGGGCGTCGGAGAGACTGAGATCCGGGGCGTGGCCGGGACGGGGGTTGCGGTTGCCGTCGGCGCCAGCCTCGCCGTCGGTGTGGGCGTTACGGTCGCCGTCGGAGTCGTCGTCGGTGTCGGCGTGGCCGGTACGGTTGTCGGCGCGGGGGCGGTCGGAGCCGGCTGGGTCGGGGCCGGGTGCTGCGGCTCACCGGAGGCTTCGGTTCGTTGCAGAACCACGATCAAGCGCCGATCCTGTCTCGTCACCCGGGTGATGGCCACCCGGTCGTCGACGAGGTCGAAGACCAGGTGCTCCTCGGGCGGGTCGAACTCGGGGTGGTGACCGATGCGGATCCGGTGAACCCGGCCGTCCTCGACCGCCACCTCGTAGGGTCGATACGCCTCGACGATGCCGGCGATTCTCAACACAGCGCGGGGCCGCTCACCGTCGATGTGGGACCAACGGTGAGAGCTGATCGGCCCGTCGAAGCCAACCGCGATCACCGAGGTTTCGCCGTCTTGGTGCTCGACCGAGACGTCGGTGATGCGGGTGCCCGCCGGCGAGTCCGCCGTGGCGGATCGGGTGACTGCAGTCCCCGCCGCCACAACGGCGGCCAACCATATGGGTGCCGCCACGCGGCTGCAACACCGGAGGAACTCAAGCCCGGCCATCCTCCCGAGTGTAACGTGAGCCGATTCCAAAACCGCGCAAATTTCACGATTGATGCCGCGCGGGAGGGGGAGGGCCACCGTTCGGGTTTGGCAGGTCGCGCGTGGGTGGGATGATTCTAGTATACTGAGCCTCGGTCACAATTACACGATTCGAATGGAGGCACCCATCATGAGCAGAGGAATCACGCGAATCAGGTTCTTGGTTTCGATCTGGGTCCTGGGGTTTGTGCTCGCGGCGCCGGCGTTCGCCCAGGAGGGCGAGATGCCGCAGATGACGCCGGAGCAGCAGGCGGAGATGGAGGCGTACATGAAGGCCGGCGCGCTCGGGCCGCAGCACGAGCTGATGGCCGAGCATGTCGGCACCTATGACGTTGCGATCACGAGTTGGATGGACCCGGCGGCGCCGCCGATGGAGTCGACGGGAGTGGCAATCCGGACCCTGCACATGGGTGGCCGGGTGCTGCACGAGGAGTTCCAGGGCGACATGATGGGCATGCCGTTCACCGGGCTCTCGCGGAGCGGCTTCGACAACGTGTCCGGCAAGTACTGGTCGACGTGGACCGACAGCATGTCCACCGGGATCATGGTCTCCGAGGGCGAGTGCGACGAGGATTTCAACTGCACCTACGTCGGCACCTACAACGATCCCATCAAGGAAGGCCCCGTGACCAACCGTTACGTTTCAAAGTGGAACTCGCCCGACGAGCAGTACTTCGCGATGTACGGCCCGGGTCGAGACGGCGTCGAAGTGAAGATGATGGAGATGACCTACACGAGACGCTGATTCAACGGTCGTGCGGGTGCTCACGGGCACCTGTGGGCACCCGTAAGGAGGGTATCCGCGCACCGCTCCCGATTACGCCCCCCCCCGGGTGCCGCGGCCGTGCTGCGTCGCAAGGCGCGTGGGAGTGAACCCCAGCCAGTACCCGAGGACGACCACCTCGTTGATCGAAATCGTGCCGAAACGGCGCCAGGAGCATCGCACTCTCGTTCATTCGGTTGCCGTGCCAATCGCAAATGTGCGAATACATGAACCCTTGTGGCACCTTCGCAACCTGGCCGGGGATGACAGGTGGCAGCCCCCGACATCCCTCCTCATCGTGACTGCGGTGCTTCGTCCCTGAAGACCGCGTCCATCACCTCGAGGGCGAAGCGGCCGTTGACGGTGGCCGGGCCGATGCCCATCTCGAAGGCGACCTCGACGGCCTCGAGGATCTCCCGCTCGGTGGCGCCGCTCTTCGCAGCCTGGTCGATGTGCCACTGCATGCACGACTCGCAGTTGGTGATCACGCTGATCCCCACCGCGATCAGCTCCTTGGTCTTTTTCGGCAGCGCGCCGTCCGCGAACGCCGCCTCCTCGAGCTGCTGGATGATCTTGAACACCTTGGAGTCGTACTTCATCAGCCGGCCGTTGGCCCACTTCCGCTGACGCACGAGCTGGTCGATTCTCTCCATGACTGGCCTCCTTCATTCAGGCGGGGGATGCCCGCCATGTCGCGTAGTACGAGCAGCGGCCGACTAGGGTTCCGATCGAGACGAGCGGCGCCAGGTCGAATCCGGTAACGTTCCTCACGGGCGCCCGCGAGGAGAGGGCTCGATCGCGGCTCGCAGCCGGCAGGCCAGGGTGCGGATGTCGAACGGTTTCTGCAGGAAGTGCAAGGTCTCGTCGTCGACCCCGCTGCGGACGGCCTCGCTCTCGGCGTAGCCGGACATCACCATGACGTCGAGGGAGGGCCAGCGTTCCCGGAGGACCGACGCCAGTGCCGCTCCGTCGATCCCCGGCAGCATCAGGTCGGTGAGGAGGAGGTCGGGCGCCGGATCGGCCGCGAGTGCGATGGCATCCTCGCCGTTGGCGACAGCTGTCACCGTGTAACCGAGAATCGAAAGCAGGCGCTCGAGCCCGGCGCGTACGCCGGGCTCGTCCTCGACCACGAGCAGCCGCTCGCCGGCGCCCATCGGGATGTCCGCCGGTACCTGAGGCGCGTCCGCCTGCGCCTCCGATGCGGTGATCACGGGCAGAAAGACCCGAAAGACGCTGCCCCCGCCGGGTGTGCTCTCGACCTCGATCCGACCGCCGTGCTGCTCGACGATGCCGTGCACCACCGACAGGCCGAGGCCGGTTCCCCGACCGGTCTCCTTGGTCGTGAAAAAGGGCTCGAACAGGCGCGCAAGGGTCGCCTCGTCGATACCGTGGCCGGTGTCGGTCACCTCGAGGACCGCCTCACCCGAGCTTTCCGCGGCCCGCACGGTCAGCGACCCGCCGTCGGGCATCGCATCCTTGGCGTTGACGACCAGGTTCATCAGCACCTGTTCGAGCTGGGTGGCGTCGCCGTCGACCCACAGCCGCCTCGGCGCCGGCTCGACGGTCAGAAGGATGTTCTCCGGGATCAGTCGGCGAAGAAGAGCGCCGGAGTCGGAGGCGAGACCTCCCAGGTCGACCACCGTTGTTTGCGGCTTCTGCCGGCGCGAGAACAGCAACAGCTGCTGCGTCAGTGCCGCCCCCCGCATCACGTGGGCCTCGATCTCCGCCACGATCTTGGCCAGCTCGGGGGTGCCGACCCGAAGGCGGAGCACGGTGGCCAGCGACAGCACCGCCTGCAGGATGTTGTTGAAATCGTGCGCGACGCCGCCGGCGAGCCGACCGACGGCCTCGAGCTTCTGCGCCTGCAGGAGCTGGGCCCGGCTCTGCATGAGCGCCTCCTCCGCCCGCTTTCGTTCGGTGATGTCGATGGTGTAGCCGGCGAGGAAGTGAGCGCCCTCGAGAGCGATGGGGAATTTGATGGTCGTGTAGGTGCGGCCGTCGAGGTCCTCGTCCAGCTTGAGGACCTCGCCGCGGGAGACGACCGCCCAGTCGTCGTCGGTGATCTTGCTGGCGAACTCGGGCGGAAACAGCTCGGACATTGTCTTCCCGGCCATCTCGGAGCCCGGAATCCCCACCATCTCCCTGTAGTTCTCGCTCGCCCGCAGCACCCGGCTCTCGTCGGGCTTGACCTCCTTGATGAAGGCATAGATCGGGGAGTGCCGGATGAACTCGGACAGCAGGTCGTTGCTCTCCCGCAGCGCCGCTTCGGCACGCTTGCGATCGGTGATGTCCGCCACGGTCCCGATGTAGCCCACGACCCGTCCGTCCGCGTCGGTTTCCGGAATCGCGTGCCCCGTCACCCAGATGACGGACCCGTCACGATGGACGATCCGATACTCCGCGCTCGACGCTTCGTGGCACCGCGTCGCGTCCGTCCAGACCCGCTCCAGCTCGGGCCGATCATCCGGGTGGACGGCAGTCAGCCAACCGACCCCGAGGGCCTCCACATCCGTGACGCCATAGATCTCGCACCACTTGCGGTTGACGAAGGTAGTGGCGCCCGAGGCCTCGGTTCTGAAGATCCCGACCGGCGCCAGCTCGACGAGGTTCCGGGCCTCTCGGTCCCGTTCCGGACCCCGGGGTTCGGCGTGGCTGCATTCGGACGCGTGCGCGCCGCCACCCGGAGTGGTCTCCGGGTCCGGGTGCTCCTCGGTCTCGCCCGGTCGATTCGATTCATGTGAACGAGGCCGTCGTGTCATTGACTATCACCTGTCGGCTCCTGGAGAACCCACCGCTGGTCGCGGTCCGGCGGCGTTCGGGACGCCGCGTCCCATCTACAGGGGCGCGCACCCCTCCACTTGGGCGTCGGACCTGCCGGTCGGCCGCTGCTCGGCGCCCCTCTCTCGTTCCGGCACGCACCCCGATCCGAGCAGCGCGAGTGACTCTAACACACGAGCGGTCGGGAATCCCGACACCTGTCGGACGCCTACTTTGTTGACTCTGTTTTTCCTGGCACCGCTGTCGTCGACCTGGTTGCGCCTCGGGCGACAAGGTTCCCGCGCGACCCCCGGGGAAGCCATACCCACTTGAGACTGGGAGCATCTGATGGGTGGCGCCATGATGACGCCGAGCGGCGTCGCAGGGCTGCGGTAGCCCCCGCTGGCGCAACCGGGCCAAATGCCGCCCGAAAGGCGCCGCCGATTCTATGCGGTGCAGGCCCCCAGGTCGCGCGTGGGATGACCGGGATCGCGACCCGGTTGACGTCTCGGTTTCGAGAGGCGCCTCTGGCGTCTTCGGTCGCCGGGCCATATCTTGCAGGAAAGCAGCCTTCTCGAGAAAGGGGGATCTTATGGCGACCTCTACCGGGGAACGGCAGTTCGGCGGGGTTGCGACCACCCAGGTCGAGTATCAGATGAGGTTCCGGGACCTCATCGCCCGCGCCGGAGCCCTCCCAGCATCCGAGTTCGAGAAGCAACGGACCGTCGGTCCGTTCCTGACCGTCTCCCGCGAGGCGGGGTCGGGAGGCGCCGAGGTTTCACGGCGGGTCGGCGCACGACTCGGTTGGGCGGTGCTCGACAAGGAGCTGGTCGACCACCTCGCGAACGATCTCAAGCTCGAACCGCGGGCTCTCAGGCTCATGGACGAAACCCGCGCCGACTGGTTTTCCGAAACACTGCTCAATCTCTTCAACTCGCGTCTCGTCGCGCAGCAGGCCTATGTCGAGCTTCTCGGTAAGGTCGTCGCCCTCGCTGCGGCGACCGAACCGGTGGTCATCGTCGGCCGGGGCGCCCATCTCATCCTGCCGGCCGAGAAGGGTCTTCGGGTCCGCGTCACCGCTCCCCGTAAATCGCGGATCGAAGCGATCTCGCGGGCCGAAGGGTTGGAGCTGCCGGCTGCCGAGAAGAGGATGGACGCCATCGACGCCGATCGCTTCGGGTTCGTCCGGCGCAACTTCCGCAGCGATGTCACCGACGCCTCGCTCTACGATCTCGTCGTGAGCGCCGGCACCCTCGGTGTGGACGCCTGCGTCGAGGTCATCATCCGGTCGCTGGAGGTCCGGAAACTGATCTGAAAGAACCGGGAGATCGGAGGCGTGGGCCGGTTGACCGCCAGCGGCCCGCTGAGGGCGTACCGGGCGATGGCGGCGGGAAACAACGCTTCGTCTTCGGTCACCGTCTCGGAGCTGTCCTCCATGATCCCGAAAGGCGGCGTCAGAGGGCAGAACGAGGTGTACTCGCCGGACTCGCCGGGAGCGAGAACGGCCTGATCGCCGACCACGCCAGGACCCTTGACCTCTTCCACCTGCACGGTGGTGTCGGTGACGGTCTCGCCAGGAGCCACCACTTCGGCCTGGATGCCGAGCTGCCCGAGGTCGAGCTTCAGCGACTTTGCGAAGGCGCCGATTCCGGACTTGGCGGTGCTGTGTCCGCAGAAACCGGGGCCGGGGTGACGCGACAGCCCGCTGGAAACGACGTCAGCCCGAACTCCTCACCGACCTCGCAACGAAACCCCTAGGTGCGGGCCAGCTCCACGCGGCGGTTCTGGGCGCGGCCCAGCTCGGTCGCGTTGTCGGCGACCGGCTTGGCCGCTCCGAAGCCGGCGGTCGTCAGGCGCGACTCGGTGACACCCTTCGCCACCAAATAGGCCTTGACCGCGGCGGCTCGTTGCTCCGACAGCGTCTGGTTGTGGTCGGCGGCGCCTGTCGCATCGGTATGCCCCTCGACGACGAGCCGCCATTCAGGCTCGCCGGCGAGCAGCGTCACGACCTCGTCGAGCGCCGGCAGCGACTCCGGCCTGATGGTGGCCTTGTCGGTGTCGAATAGGATGCCGTGGAGGCGGGCGCGACCGTCCGCCGCCAGTTCCTTGTGCAGCTCGCCGGAAACCGAGCCCGACCAGTGCGGACAACTACCGACCCCCGGCGCGGTCCGGGTGCCGTCCCACACGCCAGCCGGCGGGTTCCCCTTGTCGGTGTCATTCCACCAGAAGCCACGAAAGCTCCTGCCATCGGGAGCGAAGACCAGAACCGCCGGTCCCCGCCTGGCACCCTCCGACCAGACGAGCTTCATGACGCGGCCTTCACTCGTCCCGTTGAGCAGCCCCTGCTTGTACTCGTAGCAGCCGAGCAGCGCGGTTCCCTGCTGGCGCATGTGAAACGTGTTGTAGTTGGTGTCGTAGGTGCCGGAGATATCAGCGATCGGCTTCTCCGCCCCCGCGGCGCCGTAGCCGCGGAAGCCGCACAGCTCCGTCCACTCGCCGGAACCGTGGTTGTTGACGATCGTCAAGCGGACGAAGCGGCCAGCGACGCTTCCCTGGACGGGGAAACGCTGGCCGTCCGCAGCGGGTTTCAGAGTCGCCCGCAACACCGGCTGGAATCCCGAGTCCTTCGCGGCCGCCGAGACCTCGACGACGACGTCCTTGCCTCCCGCTCCCTGGGTGTCGATACAGGCGGCATCGAACTCGAACGCGGTAAACGTCGCCGCCACCACCATCTCGAAGACGAAGGCATTGTCGGCGATGCTGCCCTTGAGGCACGCCCAGCCACTGCCCGGTGCATCGTCGAGCAGATTGATCACCGGCCAGCGGCGGAAGGTGGGCGGCTCGACGACCGGCAGCGTGCCGCTGCCGACCGCGAGCAGGTTGATCTCCTGGGCGATGGCCGGCGCCGCCGCGGCGAGGGCGCTCAGGAGCACGACCGCGGACACGAGCGTTTTCGAGCCGATCACGGAGCACCTCCTCCGTCGCGGATCGGTGGCGCGCCGCGGGGCGGCCGGAGATGCCGTGCGGTATGCCGATTTTACACCCCTTGCCGTCCCCGCTGGCGGATGACCAATCTCCGAGGTCTCAGACGTCACCGAGAGGCGACACGTCTGGGCCGAAATGGTGCCGCCCATCAGAAGCTCCCTGCCCACTTGACAGGGAGCTGCTAATGAGTGGCACCGATGGGCACCCGATCGCCTGCTAATCCCGGCCGAACCGGACGGTCGCCACCACGTTGCCCGGGTCGCGCAGTGGAGTCACCTTGATCCCCGCGTCCGAGATCGAGTAGAGCCAGTCCTCGATGACGACGCTGCGGCGCACCTGGTTCCACGCGCCGGCCGGCCCGAGGTCGTCGTGACGAACATCGCCGAGGTGGAGCAGCGGCTGTCCGGGAACGGCATCGACGACGGCCAGCGAGGATTCATAGTTATCCGGTGGCGACCACCGGTAGCGCGGGAAGCTGAGCACGTCTCGGTGATAGGTGATCGCGTGGTGATCGTAGAGCGCCTCCGACCAGCTCCAGCCGTTGCCGCGGAACACAAGCCGGTCGAAGAGGGTCGGCGATCCGATGTCGGAGACGTCGAACCAGGAAACCGCAAGCCCCTCCACGGTGTTGCTGTCGGGGTCGATCTCGAGGCCCAGCGCGAGGAGTTGGTCGCCGCTGACGGGATGGAGGTAGGTCGAGAACCCGGTCACCTCGAGCTCGCCCGCGACCCTCGGGGCGGTCGGATCCGAGAGGTCGATGGTGTAAAGCGGGTCGATCCGCTCGAAGGTGACCGCGTAGCCGACATCGCCGACGAATCGGACCGCGTACAGCTGTTCGCCCGGCGCGATTCCGGGCAGCGAACCGACCTCGGAGAGGCTGCCGCCGGCGCGGGCGAGAACCGTCACCCGCGAACCGTCGTCGCCCGGCCACCACCCGCCGTCCTGGGTCGCCACCCGGAGGTAGCCTCCGTGCTCGCTCAAGGCGAACTGGTCGTAGGTGAAGCCCGGAACCTCTCCAACGGCTGCGTAGCTCACGGGATGCTCTCCGTCCGGGTCGAGGTCGAAGGCGTGGATGACGGTGGTCAGCTCGGGCTGGTGGTTCCACTGCCAGGTCCTGGCCCAGCCGGGCTGCACCAGGTACAAGGTGTCGCCCGAGGCGTACAGCGTCGAGGTCCACGCCGCGATGCTCGAGGCCGAGAGCGCGCCGCCGGGAGGATCGTCCGCCCACAGGTCGAGGTGAACGACCGAGCTGAACACGAGGTTCGGCGAGTTCGGGTCCACCAGCACGTCCTCACACTCCACCAGCGGCACCGGGTTCTGGTTCGGTGAGCCGACCACTCGGTCGCGAACATTCGGCACCAGGACGGAGTCGGGAAGGTCGGCAATGATCGCGGCCACCAGTGGCCGCAGAATCCCGCGCGCGATCTCGGCGGCAGCCAGCCGGTCCTCCCAGGTCGCGTCGTCGGGCAGCTCCGGCAGATCGAGGTCGGGGTCGTCGAGGACCGTCCAGATTTCCGTGGGCTCCGAGAACCACGTCTGCACCACCAGGTAGACGTCACCCTCGATGCGCCGCGCATCGACCAGCCAGCCGTCCACCTCGAGCGTCCGCTCGATGGAGGGAGTGGAGGGATCCGAGACGTCCACAACCTGCAGCCTGGTGAACCATCTTCCGCGGAAAGGATGGGTAGGGTCGTCGATCTCGTCGAGCGCCACCGTCAGCGCCCTGTCCCGGGAGATGAACAACCCCTGTGACCAGAGACCGATGGGCAGCGATGCGATCTCGGAGGTCGTCTCTGCGGGCCACGAGCTTGCTACTCGCAGCGAGCCCTGTGTTGCAACGTAGATGTGGGTGCCGTCGGTCTTGACGATATCGAGTTCGTCCACACCCTGCTCCTGGACGTTGGTTGAGCTGTAGTCGCGTGGGCCGCTGCCGAGACCCCCACCCGGGCTCGACCACGGTCCAATAAACCACAGGTAGAGGTATTCGACCAGCCGTTCGACGGCGAGGCCGGTCGCGAACGAGCGCAGCTCCTCGCACCCCTCGACCGCGACCAGGGCATCCGGATGGGTCAACCTGGCGTCCGCCGCGACCCGCCGGGAGGCGCCACGCCGCACCTCTTCCGAGCTCGCCGGGCCGGCGATTGACACCATTGCAGCGAGGGCGACCACGATGATCTTCGAACGAGCCATCGCCATACCTCCTGGAGCACCCACCCCCAAATGTCGGGCGTCTTGCCACCGAATGCAAGAGTTATATTTTGGTGCCGTCCTACATGTCTTGCATTCTTCGGTTTGGGACGAGCAGAACCGGAGTCGGGTGAAGATCAGGAAATGCAGACGGTGTCGGGCATGGCGCCCAAACGGTGCAGCCAAACTCTCCTTTCCCCGTTCCGAGATTTCACCCGCGCGTTTCGGGAGCGGGTGAAATCCCGGAGCGGGAGGGGTGCGAGTCGGACTCGGGCACGGACGCGCGTCACCCATCGAATCCATCAACCCATACCGTTCGGTCCTGCTACCCTTCTCTCCGAGGATAACTTTCATGAACAGACTTGCCTGGGTGGTGTCGTGTGCTCTGTGGTTGGTTGGTGGTGCCGGTGACGCCGGTGAGCCGGTCGAGGTCGTCGGCGTGCCATTGACCGGCGACGAGGCGGTGGCGTTCCTGACCGACGCCGAGATCGCCGGTGATCCCGAGCGCTTCGACGAGGCGGCAATCACCGGCCCGGTCCGGATCACCCTGACCGATGGCAGCCGGACCCTGCGTGCGGTGTTCAAGCACGAGGAGACGAAGTACGAGGAGTTTCGCTTCTCCGACGGCCGCGTGGTCGAGGAAGCCAGGGACTCGTTCCGGCACGAGATCGCCGCGTACGAGCTGGCTCGCCTCCTCGGTCTCGACTTCGTGCCGCCGTGCGTGGAGCGAGAGATTGACTCGAAGAAGGGCTCGCTGTGCTTCTGGGTCGAGGGTTCGATGACCGAAGCCGAGCGCCGGGAGCGGGGGCTGCAAGCCTCCGATCCCGCCATGTACAAGGGCCAGTTGCGCGAGATCGAGCTCTTTCAGCAGCTCATCGCCGATCTCGACTACTCGGATCTTCGGAATCTCATCGTCGATGAGAACCTGCGGATCTACAAGGTCGATTCCTCCATGGCCTTCGACACCGATCAAGATCTACTGACCAGCCTCTACTCATCACGCCTGTCGCGGCGCCTCATCGAAGGTCTCGAGGGGCTCGACAAAAAGGCGATGAACGAGACGCTCAAGCCGTGGCTGCACAAAGACCAGCTCGGAAGCCTCTGGGCCCGCAGGAATCGAATCCTCAAACGGACTCAGCAGCTCGTCGCCGACTACGGCGAGGAGCGGACGCTGTACTGAAACGTCGCAAGGAGAATCGCCTCGATCTCTCCTCGCCTCTGTCGATCGAATAGACGGCGAAACGGCAGGGGCCCCAGGGGAAAACCCTGGCACCGATACAGCGTGGGTGCGAAGTGCGGCCCTTATCGGGGCCACGGGCCCCGGCCGTCGTCGCGGTCGAGATAGAAGGATCTACTTGCAGACCCTGCTGCCCGGCCTGCCGAAGCACTTGAGCGAACAGCAGTCGGACCCCAACGTGCACGGGTCTCCCGGCGCTCCGCAGCTCGCTGCACAGAACGGATCCCCGTCGCAGTCCACGTCGTCACAGTCGGTGAACCCGTCGCAGTCGTTATCGGCGCCGTCGCTGCAGGCGAGCTCCAACGACGGCGGGAGGCCGCAGTCATCCGCGCAGTTGCACGAGTCCTCAAGAGGTGAGCAAATCCCGTCGCCGCAGTCGTCGACCGGCGGCGGAAGATACTGCGCGATCTCGTCGTAGATCAGGTGGATCGGCACGCCCGTGTTCGAGCAGGTGTAGCCGCAGTGGTGCAGCGCGATCACCTTGTGGCTGGTCTTCGATAACACGGGGGAACCCGAACTGCCGCCCTCGGTGTCGCACGAGTAGCTGAAGTCCGAGTAGGTCGTCGCCCCCGTGCAGGCGGGCGCGTCGATCGAGGCAATCCTGCAGAATTCGCCTTCGCCGTACGAGGAGTCGATGATGCCGAACTCCTTGGCGCGGCCGGCAGGGTGTTGCGGCATGTACATCAGATCATCCGGCTCCGGAATCCGGCTGTCGATCTCGAGCCAGCCGTAGATCCCCGCAGGGTCGCCGGCGAGCCGGATCAGCGCATAGTCGAGCGCCGGGTTGTCGCGGATGAACTGCAGGCCATCGTAGATCACGCCGCTCCAGGCGGTCGGCGTGTTCGGGCTGTCGCACTCGGGCGCCTCCAACGCGAACTCGTAGTCCGTGTTGAGCGCGTCCCGCTCGCTCGTGATGCAGTGCTCGTTGGTCAGCAGCAGGTTGTCCTCGGACACCAGCCAGCCGGTGCAGAGCCAACGGGACCGGATCAGCAGACGGGCCACGGCCCGGGCGCTCTCGTATTCGGCGGTGCCGGAGTAGCAGACCGCGTTCTCGTAGTCGTCAGCGCCGCAGATGACCTCGGGTTCGCCGCCGAGGTCGACATAGCCGGCGGCGTACTCGTCCACGGTGAACGCGGCGAGGCGCGAGGTCGGGGCGAGAGTGGTCGAGACGTACTCGAGAACCAGGGTGTCGCCCTTGACGTGCCGCGACCAGAAGGAGCTGTCCTCCGCGGTGCCTCGATCTCCGACCAGGGCGCGCTGCGCACCCTTGGGATCGGAGACGAACACCTGGTCGCCCGGAGCGAGGGCGAAGGTCGAGAAGTGGAGCGCGATGTAGGTGGCGCCCGGGTGGTGGACCTCCCAGACCCGTTTGGTCGCCGTGAGCTGGTTCGCCAGGCCGGTCTGGCCCGTCGAGTCGATGGAGATCGGGTAGGCGTCGCCGACCTGGAGCGGCTCCGCCGCCCATGCAGCCGCCGCAGCCAGCGCAATCGTTGCCCCGAGGAACACCTGTCGCAGAATCATCCCACACATACGTCTCCTCCTTGTCGGCGGTGCCGTGCCCGGCCACCGCGTCCCAACGCCGGTGGTCGGAGTTTCCTCGCTGCCCGCTCAATTCGATTCTCAGCTTTTCTCTTGTTTCTGTTATAGGGCCTGAAGCCACGCGCGGCAACCCCTGAAGCCGCCTCGCGGCAGCTTTCGCGAAGTTGGTGAGGTGCGATGGGCGCCACCATTCACATTCACCCGCTGTTCAAGGCATGGAGAATCGGTTCCCGAGGGTCAACAGCGAAACAATGCGACGGGTGGGACCCATCTGGCGCCCATCGTCATCAGCCGTGGGATGTCCAGGTCTTGATCGCTTTGATGCCGGCGTCGAGTACCGGATCTCGCCCCTCGAAGAGATCCAGTTGGGTTGGTGCGACTGCCACGTTCGGCGCGATCCCGTAACCAACGAATTCGGTCCCGTCGGGGAAGACGTCGCGCTTCGAGACCACCCGGAACTTCCCACCGCGGGGGAGATCGACGTAGATCGGATTCCCCGTGCTCCCAGCCGTTGTGCCGCCAACCAAAACGGCCCGTTTGGAGTGGGAAAGAGGAACCAGGAAATCTTCTGCAGAGCTGTAGGTAGCGGGCCCGGTCAGGACCACCAACGGTCCGAGATACTTCGTCCCGTCGCGAGGCTGGATGAACTCGGGGGCCGACTGTTCCCACTCCTGCTCATTGCCCCAGGATCGGTAGGCCGGCACATACCTTCTGCTCCTCCAGATCGATGTCTCGACAGGCTCATCAATGAAGTAACTGACTACCTCATTGGCATTCGAGCTGTCGCCTCCCGGGTTGAAGCGTATGTCCAGGATGATCCCTTTTGTCGTGCGGAGATCGAGGTGATCGAAAACCTCTCGGAATTGATCCCTGCCTTCATCCTTCATGAAGTTCGAAAGTCGGATGTAGGTGATGCCGTCGGTCAGGCTCTCTGCCTCGACTGATGGATCAGCCGCATACCAATCGAGGAGTCGCCACTGGAAGACTTCGCCGTCGTCCTGCAGCGACCGTCGCGTCATCACGATGTCCCGTTCGGTGCCGTCGATATCCCTCACTTTCATCGAGACCAGGCTGTCTTTGGGACCGTAGAGAAGCGAGATGAGCCCCACCGCCTCGTCGGCCTGTTTGGTTCCTCGGGAGCCGAGTCTGACCACGGTGTCGGTGAAGAAGGTTCGGATGGGAGTTCCGTTTCCAATTTCCAAGATCTCGAGTCCGGGGTAGACCCGTTGATCTCGAACCTCCTCCGAGACTCCCACCCGGGCGATGAAAAACCGGTCGTCGATGACCTGCACCTCCACCGGTGGTTGGTCCCAGCCAGGTCTGACCAATCTCCACGGGGGAATGACCGCCGTATGGCCGTCATTCAACTGCGCGGCAAACTCCATCAGCACCTCGAAATAGTTTTCGGTGTCTCGGGCGGCGATGACCCTGGGGATGTAGGCCTGCGCGCTGGCGTCCCAATCGAGGTCCGGCACCTGGTCGAAGAACGGGAAGTTGAATTTTGCTTCGGCCCAGACCTGCATCAGCCCCCAGATCTTTTCCTTGTCGGTCAGCGGTCCTTCATCGGCCCGCACGTTGGGTGCGCTCGGAACCAGGATCAGGAACAGTGCGACCACGGCGGCGATACGGCGAATATTCATGGGCCCAATCCTCCCAGGACCGGTACGCGATGTTTCTCTTGCACACTCTCTAACGGTCGCCGTATCGATGAGGTTTCATACGCAATTGCCGAAAAAGTCGCCAATAGGGTGCCACCCATGAATTGCCCGGCCACGGAATCCAACATTGCTGAAAACGCCGGGAGTGGCACGCATTCTCAGAAGACCGGTTGCACCGGAGGCGCCGGACCGGCGTTTTTCTGGAAATCCCGGTGCGGGCTGGTGCCGACGGGGGAGCCCTGGCTGTCCGCCAATGGCACCTTCTGCAATCAGGGGAGGATGGCTGCCGCGTAGGTCCAGCGGCCGTCCTGTCTTTTTCGAGACGTTGAACGACTCTTAGGGTTCGGGCTCACCGGACTGAAGTTGGGTGAAGAACAGGAAATGCAATGGATGTTTTGCCTGGCGCCCAAATGGCACGCAAAGTGGATTGCAGAAATGCGGTACGCGGCACCCATCATGCCAGTATCTGAACTGGATTTCGAGCGCTCCCGGCCCGCTTCCACCGACAAGCGTGCTGCCGACATCGTCACGGTGGACGGCGTCGACCCGGGAGCCCTCGGTCCAGCTCCCACCGTTGCTGTCGAAAGAAGGGTTCTCGATCAGGTTCTGAGCAGCCCCGGTAAGGCTCGTGGCGACAGCGGCAAGCAGTGCAGCGGGCAGCGCGATGCGACTCAGGTACGTCATCCGAACCTCCACTGTCAACGAGCTGCGGGTCTCCGGAAACGCTTCGCCCTTGCAGAGTGGGTGTCAACGAATTTCGTCGCAGCGCGATGTCGCACGTTGAGAAGTGCTAGGATCATGTCGATTGTTGAGGGAGCCGGAAACTACCTGCCAGCCCGCCGCTCGGTGCTTGGTTGGGATTGAGGAGAAACCATGAGTCTGAAAAGCGGCTTCGTATGTTGTTTCGTTTCTGCAATCGCCGTCGTTTTCCCGTTGGTCTCCGCCTCCGCGGGCGACCCGGCCGCCGTCAGGGCCGAGGAGCTGGGCCTCGAGGGTTCGATGCCTCCTGCGGTCGCCGTCGGAACGCGGACGCTCGACCTGAGTGGGCGGCAGGTGGACCTGTTGCTGATTCCGGATTCGACCAACGATCGGATCATGGCCTTCGATCCGGTCACCGGCGCATTGATCGATGCCGACTTCATCCCCGCCGACCCTGACAACCTGTCGACGCCGAAGTCTGCGATCAAAAAGAGTGACGGTCTCGGGTTCCTGGTGGTCGATCAGCTCGATGATGCCGTCCAGGAATACGATCTGACCGGTGCCTACGTCGGGATCTTCGCGCCCGCCGGCGGCGTCAACACCGCGATCATGGACAACTGCCGCAGCGTCGACTATCACCCGGTCACCGGCAATCTGCTGGTGAGCGTGGCCGCCGGCGGCAACGCCGATTCCATCGCGTCGTTCGACCCGGTCACCGGCGCCTATCTGGGCAACTTCATCGCCAACGGCGCAGGCGGGTTGGACAGTCCCTGGGATATCCTGTTCAGCGCCACCGAAGCGTTTGTGCCGGCGAGCGACAGCGATGCCGTACACCGTTACGACGCCACGACCGGGGCCTTCATCGGCAATCTGATTTCGCTCGACTCGCTGCCCGAACAGGTCGCTTGGGCAGCGAATGGAAACATCCTGATCGCCGAGTTCGGCGGCACCCAGGTGGGGATCATCGAGGTCCAGCTTGACGGCACCGTGGTCGGGGTATATTTCACCGCGGAAATCAGCGCCCCGCGAGGTGTGTACGAGCTGCCGAACGGCAACTTCCTCGTGACCAACGGGACCGGCGTCCACGAGATCACTCGGGCAAGCACCTTCGTCAACTCGAAAATTACCGGCGTCAGCTGCCATCAGATCAACCTCGCGGTGGGCGTGGTGCCGGTCGAACTGCAGCGCTTCAGCGTCGAGTAGAGCGAGGCCGAACCAGCAGCGGCGGAGTTGTAAACGGGATGGGTGCCAGGCCCAGACCCACCGACTCTCGCATCTTCACTCTGCTCGTCGGGCTTGAGCGTTCTGTCCTTTGCCAGCATCCGATCGAGGGGCGCATAGTCCGCCCGGAATGACTCGTCGTCGAGCCGACTCTCTGCACCGCGCGCCGCCCATCTCGACACGACCTCGAGCCGGCGGGCCAGCAACCACCCGATCTCCCTTGTCCGTACCCCCCGTCGCTCGATGGCCGAGGCGGCTATCGACACCTGTCCCGGAGGCGCTGAGCTTGAGGATCGGTCGTTCGGCGGCGCTCCGACACCTTCCCGTGCTTGTATGATCACCCGAGCCGCATTCGTGAGATCCTCGCGCAGAAAGGAACGGATCGCGATGAAATCACCGAACACAAGGAGTGCTGCGCCGGTCGAACCACACCCGACGCAACCGGCGCCGCGATCCGGCTGATCGAAGTCGCCTGATGGCCGTCACTCTTCGCGGGAAACTGACTGCACTCACGGTGAGTTCCGTGCTGGCACTCTTCCTGGTGGAAGTCGTTTTGCGGCTCTCCGGTTTCAACGACCAGGTGTTCACGCGCCCAGACCCGCTATTTGGGTACTCGCTGATCCCGGGCCTGACCCAGCATCAGAATCTCGAAGGCGAGGCGCTGATCGAGGTCAACGAGTACGGGTTTCGCGGCCATCCTTACCCCAAAGCCAAGCAGCCGGGTGTGCTCCGAATCGCGGTACTCGGCGACAGCCTGACGGAAGGCAGACAGGTCGGCGAGGATGAGACCTATTCGGCGATCCTCGAACGCGAGCTCGCCGGATGTGCGGCCTTTGGCCATCGAGCGATCGAGGTGCTGAACTTCGGTGTGGCCGGATACTCGACGGCCCAGGAGCTGCTGACGTATCGCCACCGTGTGCGACATTGGTCGCCCGATCTGGTCGTGTTGATGGTCTACGCCCCGAACGACATCGAAGACAACACCATCGGCGCCCGGAAACGCCACCAACCGTATTTCGAGCTCCATGGCGGCGAACTGGTCCTCAACACCGATTTCCAATCGAGCTCGAACTTCCGCAGACGGACATCGTTTGTCGCTCGCAGCTACGAGAACGCGAAACGGGTCTTCCGGATTCTCCATCTCGGTGGAGCGGGGCTGCGCGTCTATCGGAATCTGACGGCGCCCGGACCGCTTACGCCCACCGGCAACGGGCCCATGTTCATCGACCCCGACGGCACCTTTGCGCCCCCGACCGAGGAAGGGACCATCCATGGGTGGGAGCTCCTCGAACACCTGGTGGTCGAGCTCGATCGCGAGGTCGGCGAGGACGGCGCCGCCCTCGTTCTCGCCAACGCCCCATCGCCGCACGCGGTCCACCCGGACACCGGCTATCGCCGTCAGGTCGAAGACTTCTACGGCGTGGACGATCTCGACTACTCGGAACGAAGGCTCCACGCTCTCGCCGATTTCCACGGCATGCCCTTCGTCCCACTCGGTGAGACGATGCGGGCTGAGGCTGATCGCACCGGCCAGTGTCTCAGCGGGTACGACAACGCCGTGCCGTGTTATGGGCACTGGAATCAGCTCGGCCACCGGATCGTGGCCGCCGAAATCTCCCGGGTGGTGTGTTCCCTCGAGGAATCACACTGAATCGCACCGTTGCCACGGCCGTCCGGCTCGCTTGCGCCTTCCTTTGAACGTTCCGGCGCATCCGAAAACCGTGCCAGGTTCGCAAAACCGTGCCAGGTTCGCACATTCGTACATTCTGTTGGTGTGCTGATCAGAATATACAAATATATGAACCTGGCACTATTATGGGGTTTCCCACAGACTCACAGCCTCGACGACGAGCATTTCAGACTTGACTCTTTATAGAGGCACCCATCCGTGAGCGTGAAAGGGTGGACACTGCCTGAATGGGTGCCGAATGGGTGTCGGGTAGGCGCGGACGGGAAACCGCCCGCGCCTACCCGACACTGTTTTCAGCTGTTCTCAAACCAGACCTGCGACGCCGGACTGTTCGGTGACGATCTGCCCATCGAAGAGGTTGACGGTTCGTCGTCCGAAGGCTGCGAATGCTGGAGAGTGAGTCACCATGACGATGGTGGTACCGCTGTCGTTGAGCTCAACCAGGGAGTCCATGACCTCCTGCCCGTGCACCGAGTCGAGGTTGCCGGTCGGCTCATCTGCCAGGATCAACCGCGGGCCGCTGACCATCGCTCTCGCCACTGCGACTCGCTGCTGCTGGCCGCCGGAGAGCTGCTGTGGGTAGTGGTTGCGCCGCGGACCGAGTCCGAGCCGCTCGAGCAGCTCCTCGACCTGTTTCCGTCGCTGGTTCGCCGCCACCCGATGGTAGACAAGCGGCAGCTCGACGTTGTCGAACACGGTCAGCTCGTCGATGAGGTTGAAGCTCTGGAAGACGAAGCCGATATTGCGCTTGCGCAGCGCACTCCGCTGCCGCTCCGAGCAATCCGAGACCTCCTCGCCGAACAGCTGGTACTCGCCGGCTGTCGGGCTGTCGAGCAGGCCCAGCAGGTGCAGCAAGGTCGACTTGCCACAACCTGACGGCCCCATGATTGACACAAAGTCTCCCTTTTCGATTTCGAGATCGATCTCGCGCAGGGGTGTTGTCTCTACATCTTCGGTGCGAAAAACCTTGGTCAGACCTCTGGTTTTGATCATGACTGTCCTCCTTACTCGTGGCGAATGGCGTCGATCGGATTGACAAGAGCTGCCCGCCGCGCCTGATGGAGCACGGTCAGCAGGGCCAGCACCAGGACCGTAGTCATGGCGGTCGCGAGTACCGGCAGGCTGACCGTGGTACGAAAGGCAAAGGTCTCGAGCCAGCGGTTCATGACGAGGTAGGCAATGGGACAGGCGATGGCGCCCGCGATCGCGACCAGGATCACCACCTCCCGCATGAGCAGCTGCAGGATATCCCGCACCTCTGCGCCGAGAACCTTGCGGATCCCGATCTCCTTGGTCCGCTGCTCGGCGGTAAATGCGGTCAGGCCAAGCAGACCCAGGCACGAGATGAAGACCGCCAGGGAGGCGATGAGAGCGATCACCAGCCCGGTGAGCCGTTCGACGGCGTACAGGTGGTCGAGATCATCGTTGAGCAGCCGGCTACTCACGTGACTGTCCGGAGCCAAGCCCTTGACGGTGGTACGGATGACGCTCAGGGTCTGGTTGAGATCGTGCTCGGACACTCGCAGCCACAGGTAGCTGCCGGTCGTGGTCAGCCCCATCATGAACGGCCTGACCTGAGAGTGCGCCGACTCGGTGCTGAAGTCCTCAATGACGCCGACGATGGTTGCTTTGGCTTCGAACGAGCTATCAGGTCCGATCGTGATCTCCATGCCGACCGGATCAGTGACCCCCATGGATCGCACCAACGCCTGGTTGACCACACAGGCATCACGCTCGTCGGTGGAAAACTCGCGCGAGAAGAACCGTCCCGCCGTCATCTCGAGTCCAAAGGCCTCGAGGAAGTCGTAGTCGACCTCGTTGTACCCCACGTCAAAGATCTGATCCTCCAGCTTGCCCGGCCAGTCGATGCCGAAGGAGCTGCTCCAACCAACGACGTTCACGCTGGATACCGAGACCGCCGAGATGCTCGAGTGCTTCAGCAGCTCGGTCTTGACGATCGGCGCCATTGACACCAGCGGTCTCGGCAGGTCGACGACGACCAGGTGATCGCGGTCATACCCGAGATCCATGGTGCGCAGATAGCCGAGCTGCCGGATGATCACCACGATCGCGACCAGGAAGATGATCGAAACCGAAAACTGGCCGACCACCAGCACCTTTCTGATCATGGTGGTTCGGAAGTGGGTGGCGACGGTCCGCCCAGGCCGGCGTGCGCCGAGCACGGCGAGGGGTCGGAGCGCGGAGAGGTAGAAGGCCGGGTAGCTGCCGGCGATGACGCCAGTGGCCAGGGCGATGGCCAGCAGGCCGGGCAGGTTGCTCCACACCATGGTGAGCTGCAACGGCATCCTGACCAGGTCGGCGAGCAACGGCAGGGTCCACTCCACCAACACCACAGCAAGGAAAAACGCCACCACCGAGAGCAGCAGCGACTCTCCCAGAAACTGCAGCATCAGCTCACCCCGGGTGGCGCCGATGGTCTTCTTGACACCGATCTCCTTGAATCGCAGCTCGGCCCGAGCGGTCGCCAGGTTCATGAAGTTGATACAAGCGATGAGGAGCACTGCAACCGCCAGTGCCGAGAAGACCAGAATATAGACGATACGACCGCCGCCGCCGAGAGCGTACAGATGCTGGTCCTCGAGCGGTGTCAGGTAGTAGTCGTTGGCATAGGCGCCTGGATTGTGGTCGTTGTAGACATCACGAATCTTGGCGCTGACCTGCTGCGGATCGGCGCCGGCTGCGAGCCTGACATAGGTCTGCAGGCACTTGACGTCCCACTGATTGAAGATCTCACCACCGGTCTCAGCCGGCCTCAGAAACTCGAGAGTCAGCTGGGTATTGAGCGGTGGATCGGCCATGACCCCGGTGACCGTATAGACCGAACCACTCTCTTCGCGCACGGTTTCACCCACCACATCGGTTTTCCCGAACAGCTTGTCGGCGAGGCTCTCGGTGATGACGATCGACGAGGGGTCGATCAGAGCCGTTGCCGAGTTGCCGGCAACAACAGGGAAACTGAAGATCTCGAAGACATCCGGATCGGCGTACCTGCCGGAGCAGCTGAACGGAGCATCACCCGTGCTCAGCAGCCGCTGCCGGATGGGGTTCAACGACCACCTGGTGGCGTGGGAAATCTCCGGGTAGGTCTGCCGCAGGTACTCGGCCGTAGCGCCGACCGTGACGTCACCATAGTAGCGGTCACCTTCGCAGGAGAATGCCACAAGATAGAGCCGGTCGAGATTCTCATGAAAACGATCGACACTGAACTCGAGTCGCACCCACAGGAATATCAGCAGGGCGAAGGCGAGGCCGATGGCGAGGCCGGTAATGTTGATGACGGCATACCCGGGATGCTTCTTGGTTTGGTGCCAGACGACCTTGATCCAGTTGCGCAACATCGACTTCTCCTCTCACTTCACGATCCTAAGACGAGCGATTCTGGCGGATGAGATGTGCCAAGGCCTTGATGCACTGGCGCTTGCAAAAGACGCAGGCATACCCAGTGGTCTGTTGAGGCTTTTTGCACGTGCCCGGTGCGCAAGGAATTGGTGCAGATCGCCGGTGAGAATCGCTCATCTTAGGATTCTGCTGTTCGAGGTTTGCCTCGC